>JBAYFL010000004.1:0-291360 GCA_041667205.1 Verrucomicrobiia bacterium
CCCGGGCGGTTCTGGACCCGCGGCGGCCTGCGCCACTTGGATGGTTTGGAAGAAGCTCGCGACAACGGCCACTGGGATGAACTCTGGCTCACGGCTTGATGGCGCGGGTGCCAAGTTGCGCCCAGATTGCTCTCGGCGGCGCAAAGGTTCTTGGCATTGTGAGGAAAACGGAATAATAATATTTTGCAATACGCGTTATGCAACTGACAGTCACACGAAAGGTCACACTTGGATTTGCGGCATCGCTGGGTGTCATGGCGGCCGTCGCGGTGATTTCCTTTTTAAGCACACAGCGGCTGATCGAGGACACCGAGGACGTTGCGCGCACGTATCAGGTGATGGGGGAGGTGCGGGATGTCCGCCACGTGGTGAGCCGGATGAATGCCGGCGTGCGGGGTTATATCATCACCGGCCAGGACGAGTTTTTGGATCCGTTCCGAGAGGCCCAGCAGGAGATGGGGCGGCAGTTTCGCGAGGTGCGGGAGTTGACGAAGGGCAAGCCCGAGCAGCAGGAGCGTCTGGATACGATTGAAAAGCTGATCGAGCAGCAAGTAGCGTATTCCACCAGGCTGATTGCCATGCGCAAGGAGAAGGGGTTTGCCGCGGCTGAAGACGTGGTGGGCGCGGGTGAGGGCAGAAACCGCGTGAGTTTGATCATGGAAATGGTGAAGCAGATGTTGGAACACGAGAGGAAGTTGTTGGCAGAGCGGAAGGAGATTCAGCAGGACAGTATCCTTTTGGCGAACGGGCTGATCATTCTTGGCGGCGTGCTGGCGGTCATCATCGTGGCGTTTGCGAGCATGATCTTGCGGCAGGACATCCGCGAGCGGGAGCGGTTGGAACAGGCGATCTTGGAGATTGGCGACCGCAAGCAACAGCAAATGGGCCACGACCTCCACGACAGCGTGTGCCAGGAGCTGGCGGGGATTGCTTTCATGGGGCAGGTGATCGAGCGCAAGATTGCGGCCCATTCACCCGAGGAGGCAGCGGAGGTGGCGAAGATGACGGCGTTGGTCAGCAAGGCCACCGCGCACGCGCGGAGCATTGCACGGGGTTTGCAGCCAGTGGAAGTGGAGTCGAACGGGCTAATGGTGGCGCTGGAGGAGATGGCCAAGAGCATCCGCGAGATATTTCACGTCGAGTGCAAGTTCGAATGTGAGAAGGAGGTGTTGATCGGGGACAACGTGGTGGCGGTCCATTTGTATCGGATCGCGCAGGAGGCGGTGCACAATGCCATCCGGCACGGCGGAGCGAAGCGTATTGTAGTCCGACTGCAGGCTTCCGGGAGCACGGCGATGCTTGAGGTGCGTGACGACGGGAAGGGGATGCCGGACGTGATGCCGGAGCAGAAAGGCATGGGCATCGAGACGATGCGCTACCGCGCTGAGGTCATCGGAGGAATACTGGAGTTCCGGCGCGCGCCGACGCGGGGAACGTTGGTCCGATGCACCTTCAAACTGGCGGCGTCGAAGCCGGAGAGCAGGACGAAGGTGATGAGCACGATATGACGGAATCGAAGAAGATGCGTGCCGTCCGGTCGCGGACGAGGGTGTTGCTGGTGGACGATCATCCGGTGCTGGTGGAGGGGCTGAGCCTCATCATCAATAACGAAGAGGACCTAGAGGTGTGTGGTCATGCCGTGGATGCAGGCGGTGCGCTGGAACTGGCCGGCTCTCTGAAACCGGACCTGGTCATCGTGGACATCTCGTTGAAGGACTCCGACGGCATCCAGTTGCTGAAGAACCTCAAGGCGCGGTATCCGGAACTGCTGACGTTGGTGTTGTCGTTGCACGACGAGGCACTCTATGCCGAGCGCGCCTTGCGGGCGGGGGCGGGCGGCTACGTGATGAAACAGTCGCCGCTGGTGATGGTATTGACGGCGATTCGCAAGGTTTTGGACGGCGGCATCTACGTGAGCGACAAGATCGCCCATCACATGCTCGCCCAAGCCAGCGGGTCGAAGCTGATGCGGGATGTTTCTCCCATCGAGCGGCTCAGTGATCGGGAACGTGAGGTGTTCCGCAAGATCGGGCAGGGGTTGGGCACGAAGGAGATTGCGGAGCAGCTTCATTTGAGCTTCAAGACGGTGGAAACCTATCGGGCGCATATCAAGATGAAGCTCCAAATAGCCAACGCAGCCGAGATGATTCAGAAGGCGACGCTTTGGGTGAAAGAGGAAAGCAGCGGCTGACGGTGCAGGCGGGCAGTTTGGAGGCGAGAGGTTCAGTCTGAGCAGGGGGTAGTCCGTTTGAGGGCCTTGTTTTCCCGAAGTCGGCCATTTCAGGGGATATAAGGGTTGACCCTAGGGTTCTACCCGATAGGACGAGTCATAGATGCCCTGACTACCCCAAGAAGGCGGCTTGGCGGACACTGCATGCGTGGAAAGACAGTGGCCATGACGACGGCAGCGACATCTGAAATCAAGGCGCGCAAGCGGAAGGTTCTGCTGATTGATGAACATCCCGTGGTGCGTGAAGGACTGCGCGAGTTCATTAATTCCCAGCCAGACCTTGTGGTGTGCGGGGTGGCTGAATACAAGCCACAAGTGATGGCTGAGGTGGAGATTGCCAAGCCGGATGTTGTGGTCACTGACATCTCCCTGAAAGGGCGAATGGACTTTGATCTCATCAAGGAGATCAAGGCGCGTCATCCGTCCCTCCCCGTCCTGGTGTTTTCCATGCACAACGAGATGGCCTACGGCGTCGCGGCCTTGCAGGCGGGCGCAGCGGGGTTCGTTGTGAAGACGGAGCCGCCGGAAAAAGTGCTGGCCGAGGTCCGCCGTGTCCTGCATTCAGCGCACACTTGATAACCGAGAAGACTACCATGTTTACGCTTTCGATAGTGATACCAGTGTATAACTCCGAGGCGACGATCGAACGATTGTGCGACGAACTGATTGAAGGGCTGAGTTCCTCCTTCCGTTTGCAACTCGTGCTGGTCAACGATGGAAGCCGCGATGGCTCATGTGCAGCCTGCCAGCGACTCCGTGAACGGCATCCGGACACGGTAGACTATATCTCGCTGACGAGGAATTTCGGAGAGCACAATGCGGTGATGGCGGGGCTTCATTATGCCGAGGGTGATTGGTGCGTCATCATGGACGACGATTTTCAGAATCCGCCGCTGGAGGTCCACAAACTCGTTGCGAAAGCCAAGGAAGGCCATGATGTGGTCTATACACGCTACGAGACCAAGATGCATTCCGTTTTCAGAAACCTGGGCAGTCGCCTGCACAACTGGATGGCGACGCGTGCGCTCGGCAAGCCGGCCGGCCTTTATCTATCGAGCTTCAAGATCCTGTCGAAGTTCATGGTGCAGCAAGTCATCCGATACACCGGCCCCGATCCCTATCTGGATGCCATCATTCTCAGGATCACACGCAACATCGGCGTGGTGACGGTGCAGCATGAGCAGCGCAAAGAGGGGAAGTCCGGTTACAACCTCAGCAAACTGGTTTCACTCTGGGGAAGCATGTTTGTGGCGTTCTCCCTCTATCCGTTGCGGCTCGTGGCGCTATTGGGAGTTGTGATGTCGCTGGTGGGGTTCTTCTATGGTTTTTACACGTTGGTGGCGTGGCTGACGCCATGGATCAAAGATCCGGATGACTACCAGAAGCTCAACGCCGCCAACTGGTTCTTCCGCGGACTGGTCTTGCTCGCCATTGGCATCGTCGGCGAATACGTGGGCCGCAACTACATGCACGTGAACAGTGATCCACAGTTCATCGTTCGCGACGTGCAAATGCGGCATTCCCAAGACGTGCCAGTCCGGTCGGGCCGTTTCTCGGCCCTCCGGCCCATACCTGCACGCCAGCAGCGCGCCAATGAACAAGTCCAGATTCCATAGCATTGCCGTCGTTATCCTCATTGTCACAGGCGTGTTGCTCTACGGGCACACGTTGTCGTTTCCGTTTGTCTTCGATGACCACATCTACCTTGTGGACAACCCGCTGGTAAGAGACGCCCACAGTTTTGTATGGAATGGCGACTTTGTCGCGTTCTCCACTTCCTCGAAGCGATTGGGTCTGGATCCGGATATTTCCACAAATATGATTCTGCGCCCGGTGACGTATTTCACCTTTTATATCAACTACATCATTGATGAGATGAGGCCAAGGGGGTTCCGGGCGGTGAACATCGCGATCCATTGCGCGAATGCCGTCCTGCTCTTCATGGTCCTGTTGCATCTTCTCAGCGGGTCGCGGAAATCCGGCTCGTTGACGGCGGTTTCCGAAGGGTTCATTGCGTTTCTCGCCGCGCTCCTTTTCCTTGTGCATCCGCTGCAAACCGAGTCGGTCACCTATATTGTGCAACGGTTTACTTCACTGTCCGCGTTCTTCTACCTGTTCACCATCCTGACCTACTTGATTGCATACTCCACGTCGAGCAAGCTAACGGCGGCCTTCTTCCGTTGGACCTCGGTCATCGGGCTGATCGTCGGGATGCTGTCGAAAGAGGATTTGTTTACCCTGCCGTTCATGCTTGTCGCCTTGGACTGGCTCGTCACCGGGATCCCTATGGGAATCGTCTGGAGGCGGGTGTTGCCGTATTTCCTTTGTCTCCCGCTCATTCCTGTGTTGATCATGCTGACGTCCTGGGCGCAGCAGAGCGGCAATGCGAGTGTTGTTGCTGCCTTTAATATAACCAACCCGTATTCCGACCCGAATTACCAATACCATTACGCCCTGACGCAATTGAGCGCCGTCCTGACGTATCTCCGATTGATCCTTGTCCCGGTCGGGCTGAATCTGGACTGGCAATATCCGTTGTCGAAATCGCTACTGGACATGCAAGTTATTGGCTCGGTGATGTGGATTGTCGGGGTGGTTGGAGGGGCGTGGTTCTGGTATTACAGGCGTCAGGAGGATGCACGCCGCTCCTTGGTGTTTGGATCGGTGCTCTGGTATTTCGTGACGCTGGCGATGTCTTCCAGCGTGGTTCCCTTGCCGGACCTGATGGCAGAACATCGCTGCTACATCGCATCCATCGGCGCTTTCGCGGCGCTGGCTTGTTGCGTTGACATGATGAGAACTTATTTTGCCGACCGCCGCGGCATCCAGTATGTCGTCCCGGCTTGTGCGGGTGTGTGGATACTGGCTTTGATGGCGACAACGGTTGTGCGAAACGAGGTGTGGCGGTCAGAGATCAACATTTGGAAGGATGCAGTAGCGAAAAGCCCCGGCAAATTCCGCCCGCTGATGAATCTGGGCGTGGCTTATGTCGAGCATGGGAAGTCGAAGGAGGGCATGGCGTGCTTCCGGAAAGCACTGCAAATTGAGCCGGCATTGATCGGTGGCTATGAGAATCTTTCAACCATGGAAAACACTTCGGGCAACTATGCAGAAGCCCTCTTGGTGTCCCAGATGGGCCTGAAGTATGCCCCTGATAGCTGCAAACTGCTTTTTAACAAAGCCGTGGCGTATAACGGACTCGGACAAACGAAGAAAAGCATCGAGTGGTTTAACAAGGCGATCAAAATCAGCCCCACCCACAAGCAGTCTCATCTGGCGCTGGGCGTGCTCTACACCAATCTGAAACAATATGACGACGCCTTGAAGCACTACAAAATAGCGGCATCGCTTCCGACGTTCCGGGAGTTCGACGCGCAACTCCGTTTCAACATCGCCCAGATCGAACGGATGGTTCAGCAGCACGCCGGTCCGCCCGTGGCCATGTCCCGCCAATAAGCGGAGTGGTCTTGGCCCGTGCTGTGGGTTCACAGGCTGCATCCAAACGATGGAACCGGACGAATACCATGCGATGCGCGCGGTGGAAGATCGCCACTGGTGGTATGTCGGGTTGCACGACCTCGTCATCCATGCGGTGCGCTGCGAGGCACGTAAACAGGGGCGGCTTCTGGACATCCTCGACGCAGGTTGTGGCACGGGCCGCCTTTGCGAATTGATGCAGCCGTTTGGCGCGGTCACCGGTTGCGACATGCACCCGCTGGCGTTGGAGGGGGCCGCAAGACGCGGCCTCGACCGGGTGGTGCGCTGTGATCTGGCAACGGATGATGTGGGGACCGAAGCATACGACCTGATCACGTTCATGGACGTCCTGTATCACCGCGCTGTGGCGGATGAGAACGCGGTGTTGCGAAACCTGCACTGCGGTCTGAGAAAAGGCGGTCTCTTGCTCATGCAGGTGGCGGCTTTCGAATCGCTTTGGGGCGCCCACGACGCAGCCGTGCATACCCGGCGGCGTTACCGGCGTGGCGAGGTTGTGCGACTGCTCAGAAGCGCGGGATTCACTGTCGAGTTTGCAACCTACCGCCTGCTGCCGTGGTTTCTGCCCGCCCTGCTTTGGCGTAGCTTCACCCGCCGGTTTCCGCCGCGCGCGTCGGACGGAAAGCTACTCTCGGATGTTGCCTCGCCGATCTCCCCGCGACTGAATCAACTGCTTGCAGCCTGTGTGAAGGCTGAGAATTGCCTGTTGCGCAGCGGCCTGCGTCTTCCCTTGGGAACATCCGTCTTTGTCCTCGCCAGAAAATAGCTCAATCCCAATACGCCTTCTTGTGGTGCTGGTAATATTCCAAACTCCGCTTCAACCCTTCGCGCAGGCCCACTTGGGGACGCCAGCCGAGTTCGGCCTCAATCTTGTGGAAGTCGCTGTAGTAGTCGCCGATGTCTATCTTCTTCAACTCTTCGCTGAAGGGCACGATCTCATAGTGGCCGCCACCATTCATTTCGACCAGAAGCAGTGCCAGGTCTTTGAGGGAAATGACTTCGGCGCTGCCAAGATTGTAAACCTTGCCGACGGCGTTGTCGGAGGAAGCGGCTAGAAGCAGAGCATCCACGACATCATCCACGTGGTTGAAATCGCGTCGTTGGGTGCCGTCGCCAAACACTTGGATGGGGTGGCCTTCGATGATTTGCCGTAGCCAGATGCCAAGGAAGGTCTGCCGGGCGTCCTTGACGCGCATCCGGGGGCCGTAGGTGTTGGTCAGCCGCAGGACACAGCACGGAATCCGGTAGATTGTGCAATAGAGCAGGTGATACATCTCGCCGGCGATCTTGTTGATGCCGTTGACGTCCACGGGATGGAGGGGATGCGCCTCGTCCACCGGCAGGTATTTGGGCTTCCCATAAATCTGGCGCGTTCCTGCAAAGACAATTCGGATGGCAGGGTTCACATGCCTGCAAGTTTCCAAGATTGAGAGCTGCGACTTGCAGTTGATTTCCAGATCCACCTCCGGCGCCCTCATCGAGTCCAGATGACTGGTTTGTCCTGCGAGGTTGAACAGCAGGTCCTGTCCCTCCACGAGGTGGTGCATGGCATAAGGGTCGCGGACATCGGAGATGTTCACGCAGACGCGCTCCCGGATGCCCTCGATGTTGAACAGGTTGCCGCCGTATTCCGGGATCAGGCTGTCCACCAGTGTCACTTTCGCCCCCAGATCGAGCAATCGGTGGGCGAGATTGGACCCAATGAACCCCAGCCCGCCCGTGATGAGAACCTTCCGGTTCCTGAAGAAGTCGTCTTCGGTCTTCACATGTCGCCTGGTTGGAGTCTCAACCGGCCGGTCTGTGTTCTGTTGACTCATGTCCGGCATCTTATGACAGCCACTGAATGGCTGGCATCGTAGTCGCGCAATGCGCCGAAAACAAGGCGGAAGAGCCGGCGGCCGGGCAAGGAGTTGCGGTTGCAGCAGGTGTGATCATTTCGGCAGCTTCGCGCGCCATTTCTTCGCCTCTTCCTCCGCGGTGCGGCCGGCGGTGGTAGTGAAGTAGAACTCAGCCACCCGTTCATACCGGTCCACGATGCCCGCGACATCGCTTGGATTTTTCTTTGCGTAATCGTCGGCGTCCACAAGTTTTCTGGTGGCGGCCGCGTCGGCGGCGTTCTCAATCTGACGCTGGTGCATGGAAGAAAAGGCTTCTTCATCAAGCTGGCGCTGTTTGAAGTTGCGATGGGCGTAAGCCAGGATGCACGCGATGATCAGCACAAACACCATCACCCACGCCGCAATGACGACCGGTGTGGTCATCCATGTTGGGTGGTGATGCGGCTTTTCGGCAGCTTCGACGCGCGCGGCAGCGATGGCCGGAGGGCGGGTCGTCGGCGGACGCTTGTTGGGCGTGGCCACTGGCGGGGCAGTTGCAGGCGGCGGTCGCTTCAAGCGGGTCATCACCGAGCGCCCTGGCTCGATGACCGCTGCCAACGGCCTGCCGCCCTCGCTGAGCGTCTTCAGGTCGGCCACGAGCGCCTCATGGCCGATGTAACGGTCTTGCGGTTCGCGACCGAGCATCTTCTCCACGATGGCGCAGAAGCCTTGTGAGAGCGATGGGTTCATCTCCCTGGCCAGCGGCAGCCAGCCTTCGCGCTGTTGCAGGAATACCTTTGGGCCCGTGTGCTCGCCAAACGGTTTTCTTCCGGTCGCCAGATGATAGAGCGTCGCGCCCAATGCGTAGATGTCGCCTTGGCAATCCCGCGCACGAGCGCCCATCGTCAGTTCCGACGCGGTATAGTGAGGGTCGCTCACGGGCGTGTGTGGCAACGGATGCCCCGCCTCGTTCGTCACACCGCGCGCCAGGCCGATGTCGGCCAGTTTCACGACGTTGCCGCCGGCCATGAAGATGTTTTGCGGCCGGATGTCGTGGTGCAACAGCCGTTGCTGCAGCCACGCCGTTCGCAACGCGCCGCCGACGGCGAGCCCGATGGCAATCAGAGATGGTTCGGCTAGTTTGCCGGTGCGCGCCAACAGTGTGTCGAGCGTCTCGCCTTCGATCAGTTCCATCGCCAGACAATGCCGGCCGCTGACCTCGGCAACATCGAGCACCCGGACCAGATTCGGGTGTTGCAGCCGGCACGCGGCGGTCGCGTCCGCGTAGAACCGGCTCATGAAAGCAGGATCGCGATGGAACCGCGAGCTGAGCACGCGCACAGCGATCTTCGGCGGTGTTCCCACCGGCGCGCCCGAATGGACACGCGCCACATAGACAGTCCCCATCGTGCCGCGGCCCAACGGCTCGCGCAGTTCCATCGTGCGCAGCACGCCGTGGCCGCCCACGTTGAGAATTGGGCCGCGATGCGTTGACATGGCTAAAACAAAAACCCCGACCACCGCGTCGGGGTGAAAACTGGCGCCCCCACCGGGAGTCGAACCCGGCTTACTGGATTGAGAATCCAATGTCCTAGCCGATAGACGATAGGGGCGGCGCCGACCGGTTTCCCGGCCAACAGCGCCGCGAACGATAGGCATCACGCCGGATGATTTCAACAACTTTTCTTCCAATACAATGCCCAGATACCCGGAACCACGATCGCGTCCTTGAAGTATTGCTGCCTGCCAAGCGTCCGCGTTGGTGCCCATCCGGCGCGGACGGGCGATGATCTGGCTGCGCGCGACGGGGTTGTCGCCACGCAGATTGTATTTACTCGCACTTCCGGAACGCTGCTTCGCCCGGTTCCAGTCTCAGCTTCTCTTTGCCGAAGGTGAACTCGACCGGCTTGTCGTGGACGCAGGCGAAGATTGTTCCGGTGCGGCCGTCGGCGAGTTTCCATTTGGCGTGCAGCACCGACGGCACGGACAGCGCGCGACGCGTTTTGCCGTCCTTCTCGGTGAAAATCATCTCCAGCGGCGGCACATCCAGTTCCGGCGAGGCCACGCGCTGGCCGAAGTTGAGGAACTCGCCGGCCGGGCCGCGCCACAAATCCAGATGCGCCTTCAGCAGCCGGCGCTGCGGCGCGTCCACCTTTTCCGGCTCGCACCAACGGCCCCAGATGGCCACCGACGGCATCTTGCCGCAGACGAGGTTCATGCCGATTTGATAGAGCGCCAGCCGGCCGGGCTTTTCCGAGACGTAGCAGCCCTCGCTGCCGTAGCCAGCGAGGTAATCGTGATAGACGTGCGTGAACAACGGCACGCCCAGCACGCCCGCGCCGGACCGCGGCCAGCGTCCCTGATGCAGGTCGCGCGCGTGATACGTGTCGAGCAGCGGCAGGTAAAACTCGCCTGGTTCCTCAATGGCAAACGCAAAGTTCGGGTCGCGGGCCTTGCCGGTCTTGCGGATGTCTTCAAACAAGCGATACAGCGCCCGGCTGCACCAAGTGCCGCCGCCCGGCGGATGGTCGTGTCGCGGGTGGTAGCATTCCTTCATCCCGCCGCCGACGATCTGGTCCACCTGCACGCAGTCCATCCCCAACTGCTGGCAGCGCAGCGACGTGCCCGCCAGGATCTCGCGCGCCAGCGCCGTGCTCGCGCAGATCGTAGCGGTCTGGCCGACGCCCTTATCCGGCGTCCCGCTGATGACGGCCTCGCCTTTCGCATCGCTGATTGCCGAGGCGCGGCCGCGGTGGTTGAACTCAGCCTCCTGATCCACCAGCACTTGTGGGCGGTCGGGGCCGGCCATGTCCTTGTGCAACGTCCAGTGCAGGCCCGACAGATAAACCATCGTGTGATGTCCAAGCGCGTGAAGTTCACGCGTCATCGCCGCAAACTTGCTCTCACCACCGAAGGGCGGGAAATAATCGGGCGTGACCCACGTGTCCAGCTTCTCCCACGACATGATCAGAGCCGTGACTGGCGCGCCCACCACCTTGCGCCATCGTTCCGTTTGTTCGACCACCAACGGCAGCCGATCGCCCGGCTTCCCGTCCTGCATCTGCCCGCGCAGCGAGTAAGTGAAGACCAACGTCGGCTCGGTGATCCACTTCGGGATATCGCCCGCAGCCACCCGCTGCGCCATCGTCTGCCGGCACCACGGCTGCCGCACCGCCCATTCGCGATAAAGATCGGCCGCCGCTTCCCAAGTGATCTTCTTGAGGCCGGCCGACGGTCGCGGTCCCGCCAACGCCACGTCATAGCCAAGCTCCCACTGGCTCACGGGCGACTGCGGCAATACGTGGGCGATGCTCAACTCAAGCCCCTTGCCGTTGCGCCGGGTGCAGAACGTCTTCGTGTGCGCCTCTCGGTCGCGCGCAGCCAAATATAATCCCGCCGCCGGATCGAACGCCGCCATCATCTGCATTGAAGCCACTCCGGGATATGCGAACTTTCGGTCGGGTCGGTTCACGCTCGGATTGCTGAGCAACGTCCCGTCGCACTCCGGCCACAAGACCCGGTCCTCTTCGCCGTTCCCGGCAAACGGCAATCGCAGCGTTACCAGCGGAAAGCGGACTTCCGCGATGCGACAGGGCGCCTTTGATTGAATGGAGATGCGTCCTAGCAAATTGGGCGAACCTTTCTCCAGCCGGAATCGGCATGTCACCGTAATAGCGGCAGGTTTGTCGTGAGTGCCCTCGATAACCACCGCGGCCTCCTGTTGTCGGGCACTGATCGCCGTAGCGCTGGCCGACGAAATCGGCGTTCTCTCATCAGCAAACTGAATCGTGTAAGCGGGTGTCGCCACGGCAGGATCAAGCCACTCGCGCCCCGTGGCCTTGTCCTTCAGCGAAACCAGCGTCCCGCGCCCCGCGTCCCACTCCACGCGGAGCACGTCATTTTCCAACGACACGACCCGCCCGGCCATCGCGGTTGCGGTCATCACTAGCGCCAGTAGAAAGCAGACAGAGGATTTCATAGAGAGGCTTGGCGGCATTGTAGCGACACGCGACTTCAACACGACTCCTATTTCACTACTGGCGCGATCACGCGCGAGGCGTGGGTGCTTTGGTGGAAGACTGTGTTGGTCGCGGTGACGGCGTTGGCGGGAAACTCGATGGTCAGCGGTTCGCCGGTCTGTGGTTGAGGCTCGTAGAACGGCGCGCCGGTGCTCGCCACGGTCACGCGGATGCGGTGGCCCGCGTTGAAGATCTGACTGAGGGAGCCGACGTCAAACGCGACGCGGTAAATCTTTCCCGGCTGCATCAGCACTTCCTTCTCGAAGCCCTCGCGATACCGCGCGCGCCGCACGTAATCCACGATGAGGATGCTGCGCCCGTCGGGATAGACATCGGTGACACGCACGATGAAATCCGTGTCCTTCGCCGTGGAGGTGACGTAAAGCTCTGCGCGCACCTTGCCGGTCCATTCGACGGGCGCGGCGAGCGGCGGGGTGGTGAAGGTTCGCACTTCCTTTTGCTCCTCGAACTTCCGCGCGTCGCGCGCGCCGGGGAACGAGGTGAACGGAATCTCCATCGGCTGGCGCGGGTCGCTCACGTAGCTGGTGGCGGAAGTCTTTGCGGCCGGCTTCGCGGTATCGAGTTTGCTGCCTTCGTGAAAATAGTAAGCAGTGTCGCGCGTTGGCACGGGCCAGCCCTTGGCTGTGCGCCAGACGTTGCCGGGCGCGCCAAGTTCGCCCACGGCGCCCATGACGTAGTAGCGGACGGGCGGCTCCTGTTCGACGCCGTTGTTCGCGCCTTTGAGGTGATGGTCGAACCAGCGGAGCATGTGCGAGGGCGTGTCAAACTGCGCGTTCTCCGGATATACCATCTCGGCGATCTTGTTCGACTTCGGCAGGCCGCCGTGGAGCCACGGGCCGATGATGAGTTGCTGTTTGCCGCGCGACTGCGGCCCGGCACGATGCTGCCTGCCAATGAAGCTCTGGATGCTGCCCTGGCTCATGAAGTCATACCAACTGCCGATGGTAAAACAGGGCACGTTCATCCGGTCGAAGTGCAGCGAGCAATCCTCGTCGCGCCAGTAATCGTCGTAGGTCGGATGGCGAAACCATTCGGCCATGAGCGCGCGGTTGTCGGCGTGATCGCGCGCGACGGCGTCCATCCTCTTGAAACGCTCCGGCTTGGTCGCGCCGCCGAGCCGGTAGCCCTCGTGGTAAAGGCTGAGGCCGGTGTCGGTCATGTATTGGCAGACGAGGTGCGGCGGGCGCGTGACGGCGAGGAAGTTCTGCGCAAAGCCGGCCTGCGATCCACCGAACGTGCCGACCTTGCCGTTGCTCCACGGCTGCGTGGCGAACCATTCGCAGAGATCGTAGCCGTCGCGCAACTCGCCCCAAGCCAGCGCGCGGTAGCCACGCCAGACGCCTTCGGAGAGTTGCGAGCCGCGGAAGTTGACGCGAGCCGCGACGTAGCCGTGCAAGGCCATCGCCGCAAGTTCCTTGCGCGAGCCGGCGCTCGTGATGACGGCATAGCGCTGCTCGAACACGACCGGCCACGGCCCCTGTCCCGGCGGAAGATAGACGTAAGCCGACAGGCGCGTGCCGTCGCGCATGGGAATCATGATGTGTTCCTCGCGCGCACCGCCAAGGTCCAGCTTTGGCAGCGGTGTGTCGGCGGCAAGGGAGGTCAGCACGGAAGCGGCGAGAGCGAGGGAGAGTAGTGATGCTTTCATTTTGAGAAATGAGTTGAGCCGTCAGCGTGCCACCGCCCGCCGTCCCTGCGCCACAAGAAAATCCTTCCCAGTTCTCGGCTCCCAGCTATCAGTTGTCAGTTCCGGCTGAAACCTGGGAACTGAAAGCTGACAGCGTCCCCTTCGCCCACCGTCCTTTTCCTCTTCTTCTTTCGCTCGGCCTCATCCGACCGCACGGAGAGGACGCAGCCAAGAGCCAGTTGCGGTGGACTCGCGAGGAACTATATTCGCGCGCCGAGAGCAGACCGAGGTGAAGTGAGTGGATGGCATTCTATGAATGTAACTGACGTGCTTGTGAATGAGCATATGTTTCTTCGAACAGTGTTTGTTGCCGTCGAGCGGGCCTTGGACAAAGCACAAACGCAGGCGGAAGTGAGCATGGCGGCAAGGTTGGTGGAAGGATTGATGCGCGAGCATACGGAGTGCGAGGAGAGCCTGCTGTTTCATCCCCTGGATGCGCTGCTGACAGAAAAGGGGCAGACCTCCCACCTCAGCTCGGACCACCGGGAACACATGGCCTTGATGAGAAAGGCGCAGACCGCCCTCTCTGTGCAGGAAGGCCGCAGCGATTTGTTATTGGCGTTCCGCATTCTCCGCGCGCATTTCCACGAAGAAGAACGATTAGTGGTTCGGCTGGCGCAGGCCGCGTTTGAACCGCAATCTCAGGAGACGCTTGGCAAGGCTTGGTTGGATCGCCGTGCGGAGCGCGGTTATGGGGAAGACCCTCCCTCCTTCAAAGTGCCGGGCAAGGCAGCGGTGTGAGAGACAGTTGGGACGCATCCGTCTCCACCGTTAATCCCACGACTTGGTCATTTGCTTCTGCTCCATGACAGTGTCGCAGATGGGGCAGGGGTCGCCGTTCTTCCATTCCTTGATGCGATGACTGGCCTTCTTCGGACAACGACGCTTCGGCGGCTTCTCGCCAGGAATCTGGAGGGGGTTGCCGGTCACGATATCAAACAGCTTCTTGCAATCCAGACAGACGATCGTCGTCGTGACCAGTTCGCCGGCATTGGGACCTCCGAAGACTTTGGCTAGGTAGGCGCAGGCGGGACAACGAAATGTATATTTATGGCCCATTGGGGCTCTTTCTTACGGCACCAGTTCCTTGGGTGCCCAGGCACGTTTTGCCCAGTATCCAGGATCATGGGAAGGGACGATCTTCACGCCTTTCCGTTCTTCAAACTTAAACCAATGCATATTCTGCATCGCGCCAGGGATGTCCGCCGCAAGCCCCGGCGCCACGAATCGCTCCATATTCTCCAAAGCATACAAAGCATCGGCGCAATAAATAAACGCCTTGCCTGTGGAGGGCTTCACATACAGGGACTGATGACCGGGTGTATGACCCGGGGTGGGGAAGGCCATGACCGTTTGATCTCCGAAGACATCGAAAACTCCTTCGATCTCCCGGATGTTAAGTTCCTTCAGATGCTTGAAATCGCCCAGGCAATAAGCCGCGCCCGCTGTGGAGGCATCCACGACCTTTCTTACCTCACGCATTTCCGCTTTCTGGAAATAAATGGGAACGCCTGTGCCCAGGAAATTGTCAATCGCCCCGGCATGATCAATGTGGCCGTGACTGATGACAACGGCCTTGAAGTCGCGGGGTGCAAGCCGCAGAAGTTTGATCGCTTCCCGAAATTCCTCCTCGGGTTTGATCACGGGTATATAGGCTTTCGCAATCGTCTCGCCCCAATGCCCGGCGGGGTCTCTGGCCGCCTGGGCGTTACATCCCGTATCAAACGCCACCCATTCCTTTCCATGTTGGATTACGAGGAATGGAACCGGAATATCCATCGGCGTTCCAACGCGAGTGTCCTTCAGCAGGTATTGTGTCTGAGTTTTCAGGATGCCCGCATGGAAGGCATACACTTTCACGCTTGCGGCCTGCGCCACTCCTGCCGCAACCGACAAAACCATTACCAGCAACCACCGCAAAAGATTTCTACGCATGAATTTCATGATCGTCATCAGATAAGCTCACAACGTTCAACTGATCACTTCCACCTCCAGCTTGAGCATTTCGCCGAGAGCCCTGAGTTCTTTGGTGTAGTCGCCGTAAACCCAGGAGAGATGGTTGCCATAAATCAGCCGTCTCCTCATGAACTCGTCGGCCCGGCCTGCGGGCGGCTTGATGACCGCCTCTACAGAACATCCCAGCAGGTCCTGGCCCCAACCGCTGGAGCCGACCAGCGTCCCTTTAAGCACCATGAGTTTCTTGGCCGTCGGGTCCACTCGGGCCACCGTGACCGTCTTCTCCGCGTTGTTCATGAAGTCAATGACAACCTTCGTTCCCCAGCCCTGCTGGCAGAACCGGCCCAATTGATAGGGCAGGTCCGGCTTGTCGAAGCCGTTCATCTTCATGCTCGGGGCGCTATGGTTGATCCTGAAATTGCCGCCGGGCCTCGGGTCCGCGTTGCCCACGTGACACGACTTATTGGATACGCTCATCAGCAATCGCACGGCCAGAAGGATTCCGAAATCCGCCTCGCATGCCGAGGCGATGCCCTCGTTGCCGAACAACGCATGTTGCAGACAGGGCACCACGAGCCATTGCTGCGGCAGCCGGCTGGGACAGAACTCAAAGCAATCAATGGTGAACGAATTGCACCCGTGACGGGCCATAAGATTCCGGATGCACTGGTCAAACAACATGCTGCGGACCACCAATGGCTGTTCGAGAAACGTCTTGTCCGCCTTGCGCACCAACTCCGTGGCGTCCTGCATGGCGCGCTTATTTCGCTCGCTGAGGAGGCGGTTCATCTCATCGGTCATCTCCTTATAGAGGATGGTTTTCACGGTGACGCCGAGGCGTTTCCGGAGATCCTCAAAATCCCAAACCGTGTCCGGCGAGAAAGACGGCACGCCATTGGTGGGATAGAGCACCGTCGTCTGGCGAAACACCTTCCTGGCCCGCAACAGCGAGAGCAGTGTGGTGACATCCATGTCCTCTCCCGGCACAAAGGCCTCGTTCCCTTTGGCCAGCGTATAACCGGCAATGCTGGCTGTCCGGCAACTGTTGCGATCGAACAGGATCGGCTTGGCAAACATATTGCCGATTTCGTAGGACGCGCGGGCATTGCCGCTCGGCATGATGAAATAAACATCCGTCTCGCCACTGTCGGGGGCGAGCTTGGCGATCTGGTCGGGTTTCAGCACCCAGCTTTCGCTGAAGATCACGTGAACCGGTTCCAGCAACCGCACATCCTCCGGCCGTCCGAGGCCTTTTGACTTGAGCTGCTGGGACCAACTGGCGAAGGACTTCTCCACATTGGCCTTCTCGACCTCCGGCTTCACCGAAGTCCAGCGGCACGGCCCCTGCCATTCCGAGGAATGAATGAGACTCGTCATCACCGGTTTCACGCAGAGTTTGATGTCCCGCGGATGCAGCGGGATGTCGGCAACTGTGCCGGCGGCACCGGGGTGATCCGGCGCGTCGCTCGCGATGACCAATCCACCGCCCGCAGCGCCTGCCACAGCCGCTCCCAAACTTCTCTCCAGAAAGTCCCGCCGATTCATGGGGAAACTTTCGGCAGCCATTGTTTCGAGTCCAATTGATGATCTGGAGCTGGTCTTAGGCGTGGTCGGTTTCATGGCGGTTCCTTTCGGCTGGGGTTCTAAATGATTTGTCTTCCTATGTCCATGGCAGCATCTGTGCCGGAGAAGATGTGGAGTCGTTCCTTATTTCCGGGAGGGAAGGGGAGTCCAGTCGGGTTCCTTGTTCGAGTTGCCATCGGTGGTGATTTGCACGAAGCGATTCGAGCCGTTCGCATCGGCGACACATATATTCCAGCCGGGCGCCTTGACGCTGATGATCGCCGGCGACAGGGCCAGCTTCTTCTCCGCCTTCGGGCCGCTGGTGAACGCGATGTAGCGTCCATCGGGCGACCAGTCGGCTTGATAAACAAACACCGGCTCCTGGCTCTTGACGAGGATGCGGTGATTGAGGGCCTTCGCCCCCGGCCCGCTGAAGTCCAAGTTCGCGACGCTGATCGTGTAGTCGCTCGAATTCCACGCGATGCGCTTGCCGTCGGGACTGATGTCAGGCCGGCAGCCGCCGATGCGGTTGCCGTCGGCATAGTTGAGCCTGAGAACTTCCTTCCCCCGCGCTGCAATCGCCAGGATGGCGTGATTGTGGCCCATCGCCCCGGAGACGGTGGCGAGAATCCACTTCGCGTCCGGTGTCCAACAGAGATTGTAGAGGTGTTCAAGTTCCGGGTTGGGGTGTGGTGTGGCGCGGCGCGTGGCAACGTCATAGACGCATAAACCCTTCCCGGCGGGGTCGCGGACGTTGAACTGCTCCTTCTCGTCGGGGATATAGCAGAGGCCGGTGCCCGTTCGATTCCAGAACGGCCAGCGGGCGTGTTTGGCGACAAGCGTCCGGCCCGTGCCGTTCCTGTTCATCAGCCAAACACTGCGCACCTTCCCATCGCCTTCACCCTCGTCCGCGATGAAGGCGATCTTGCTGCCATCGGGCGAGACCTGCGGGAAACACTCGTGAATGTTCGGGGTTTGGGTGAGGTTGACCGGTTGCAAACCATCGCCGTTGATCTGGTAGAGTTCCCAGTTGCCGTCGCGATAAGTCTCATAAACGATCTTGTAGGGAACCTTCTTGAGTTCTTCGCGAAGGTCTTCGGCGGCCAACGCCGAGACAGCGGTGACGCACGCCAGTCCTGCCGCAACCAAAACTCCAATCGCCAATTTCAAATCTCTAACCTCCAATCTCCGATCTCCCATCCCCCCCCCATAAGATTCCTGCGCATGAATTTCATGGTCGAGAGCATCCTGCACGATGATACCTGAAAAAGAAACTCCTGCAATTCACCCGTGATGAGGTTTCAGCCCTCCGCTCTCCGCTCTCCGCTTTCAGCTTTCAAGTTTCAGCTTTTTTCTCTCTCCCCCCCCCATCTTCCCTCAGCCAATCAGAACATCTTCTGCAAAACTTTTTGCGGTGCACGGTTCTCTGTGGTTCCTTGACCCGCGTGCTTACGAAACCGATTTGCATCTGCGTCCTGCTGGCTGTGGCCCTGACCACCGGGGCCAGTCTTGCGCTTGCGGCGGAGAAGCCGGCGTCGCTGATTCCTTTTGACAAGCTCGACGCGGCGGCGCAGGCGCGCGTGCGGCAGGTCGTGCCGGGTTACACACTCTACCGAAACATCCGGATGCCCGAGCCAACGCTCCACGCGCGATACGACATCTTCGAGTATCTCATCAGCCACCTCGGCCAAAGCTCCATCGTGGCGCAGTTGTTGAAGATCGCGGACTACCGCAGGGAGCGACAGCCGGACGGTTCTTATTTTGGCGACAACCGCAAGGGCACCGCCGGTTATCTCTGGCCGCTTCGGGTCGTGCCGGGCGAGCGACTTTACTTCGGTGAGGGCGCGGACAAGGAAGACACGCCGCAGTCGGGCCGCGCCATCCTGTTGTTCCGCTACCGGGAGCTGCAACCCGGCGTTCTCAAGTGCGAACTTCACGGTTTCGTGAAGGTGGATGGCGCGATGGAGCGGATATGCGCGATTCTATTCCTGCCATTCATTGGTGGCTCGGTGGACCGCCATCTTTTCGAGGTGGTGGACGCGCCGATGCGGGTTGCGGAAGAAGCGACCGCCCATCCCGCCAAAGTGCTGAAACTGATGGACTCGATGCCGCCCGAAGACGCAGCGAAGTTGAAAGAGTTTCGCGCGTTGCTGGCCAGACCGGCAATGAAGTCGTGAGAACCACGACACTGCCCTAGACGAGCCGGACAGCGAAGAAGTAACCGAACAACTCTCACTCCGCCATCTGCACGCCTCCGTATCACGGCAATTTGCCTCCAGTTGCCCCGCAGAGGCCTGTAAATGGGCCTCAGCGCCCGCCAGCGGGGCGTTTCTGGGGTGGCTTTCAAAGGGGGGGGCGGCCCGGAATTTACCTTTTGTGTCACGGAAGAGGTTTTATCCGTCACAACAAATACTTTCGGATACCCTCTTGGGATGGATACCCGGCGTAGGCCGGAGGAACCGGCCGACGCCGGGCTGAGTGATGGCCACCTCGTCGAGGTGGCACGGATGAACGCCGGCAGCGCGCGCTGGTTAAATTGGATTGGGACTGCGGGCGTTACTTCTGTTTTGGAGCAGGGCCAACAGTTTCTTCGGAGCGACGACGAGGCTATGAGCAGCGACACGGGAGGAAACACCCATGTCACCGGAGTGTATGGTAACGTCGAGATCGTCTCCGATGGCGACCACTTCAAGGTAAGAGCCTAAGGAGAGCAACGGGGGGTGCTGGCGGCACCGGTTGACGGAAGCGAGGAAGTCGCTATGATGCCGCCCATGATTCGCTTGTTTAGTTTCATCCCAGCATTCCTGTGAACTGATGAAAGCAGCCGCCATGAATCCATCCACACCAAGAACCGAACCGCCACCATCAACCCAACGCTGGAGAGCAGTTTTCGGAGATTCCCTTCATGCTTGCGTGGTCTGCCTTCTCTTCGTGTTTGTATTGCAGGCCACGGCTATGGAGCCACCACATAGCCTTGCCGAAGCGCAGCAACTATATGATCGGGGCAATGCGGCTTTCGGCGCAAAAAAGTGGCAGGAAGCGTTGAAATACTACGGGTCTGTCGAGCAGTTCCTCACCAAGAATCCCACCTTCCGCAATTCCTTCGACCATTATTACCGGGGCTTCAGCATAATGGACACAGTCCAGAAACGCCGCGCCCTTGGAGTGATCAGACCCGAAGTGACTCACCGCATCCTGGTAATGTTCACCAAAGTTGACGCGCCTTTCCCGGGAGGTCGTGTTCAGGCCGGATTCCCGCCCGATCTCAAGGCGACGGCCGAATCGTCTCAGGAGGCATGCGCACGGATGATTGAAGTTCTCAGTGCTGGGAGAGTGAGTCTTGAATTTACTCGAATGGAATTGGATGCCACTGTGACGGAGCTGAGCGCCTCCGCTACCTTGAATAACGAGTCCGACTCCGTCGAAGTCGTCCAAGCCGTCGTGGAATCCCTGGTTCCTTATCCGGCGGAAATATTCCACCAGAACCTGGATCGCTACGATACCTTCCTCTGGTATTGGGATGACAAACAATTGCGAACCACGCGGGGAGGATATGCCACCGCTTTGGGGGGTGCCGTGTTGATGCCTCTGGTGCCGGGCTTGCTTACAGGACCCGAACGCGGCCGGTTGATCGTCTCAGCACGGCTACTCAGTCGACCGGGCACTCTGTTGCACGAATTGTTTCATACCTTCGAAAAATGCTACGGAATTTCTCCAATCCACGGGTTCCGTTCTTCCACACGCAATTACTTTCCCGAATGGACAGGCACTGGCGAATTCGATTATTACCGCTACCATTTCAACCGTGTGGCCGAGACAAGAGGATTGGCCGGTTTTGGTTTCAGGAAGCGTTTCCCGAGCCGGGTAACGGCAGATCTTTTGAAGCAAGGTCTGGACTTTTCGCGCACACTGAAACCGGAGGAACTCCACGGTTCCGAGACCTTCACCGTGAAACACCGCAAGGAGGGCATGCGCCTCCACGGTCTTGGCGACTACGACAAGGCACTCGCAGAGTTTACCCGTCTCTACACCATCAACCCCTTCGACGCCGAAACCTGCTACTGGATGGGAGTGGAAAGCTATCGGAAAAACAACTGCTCGGCTGCCATACGGTATTTCAACGAAGGCCTGGCCCTCGATCCCGCCTCGGCAAGGACGCTGCAATACCGGGGGGTTGTGCAGTATAGGCAAGGCAACCACAATCAGGCGGCAGCCGACTTCAGGAATGCAATTGCCGTGGACAGCCGTCAGGCCGAAGTCGTCCGTAGATTCCTAGAGGGCCAAGCCAAACGAGGAGACGCGGCAGCAAAAGGGGTGATCGAGGCTGTCGGGCTGCGGCGCTAGAGACTTGTGATTGGAGTGAGCGCGCTGGCTCGCGGTATTGGGGCTGAAAAGCGAACTGCCGGCAAGATGCCGGCAGCGCGCGTTGGTTGAATTGGATGCGGCTTGAGGCGCTACTTCCTTTTCTTCGCAGCAGCCTTGCCCGCTGGCGTGGCACCTTCACGGACGATGCTGAACGTGAGGCCGAGTCCCTTCGGCGGCGCGTCATGGATCGGATGGCCGAACCGGCCGCCGTTCCAGCCTTGCGGGCCGGTCTTCTTCGCGTCCACGGTCAGCGGCAGGAAGCTCATCAAGAACTCGCCCTTCTCCTTGTCCGTCGCCTCCACCTTCACGAAGGCCGCTGACTTGGCGAAGATGGCGTCCACCTTCGCGGCGTTGTCCTCCTTGGCGTAATCGGGGATGCGCAGCTTCATGGAGGCGGCGTATTTCTTGCCATGCACCGGCGTGGCGTCGGCAATCGCCTGGGCGATCTGCTGGAAGCTGTCCGCGTGCGAATCGAACGAGACGTTGGCATAGCCGCTCTTGGGCGTGAGCTTCTCAACCTTGGTGACGCTCTTCACCTTCTTGATGGACTCGGTGATATTGGCGACACAGGCGTCGCACTCGACGTTGGAGATGAAGAACGTCTGGGTGGTGGGGTGGAGCGCGACGGCTTTCTTTTCCGCCGCTGAAGCGGTGAACGCGAGCGCTGCAATGATGGATAGTGAGAGGAGTGAGGTTTTCATAAGGGTTTTGAATCCGACGTTGCTGATAGCCATAACTGGTCTTGAAGCCATTCCAAGAATGGCGACAGGTTACGCCGCTGCCTATGCCCGTCAATGCAAATCACGGCGAAGCGAAACGCGCTGCGCTACGATGATCGAGATTCCACGAAGCCGAAGGTGGTCAGCGGTAGAGCGCGATCTCCAGCGAGACGAACTGACAGGACCCCTTCTTCCTGTCGAGGTTCTTGATCTCAACTATGTTTCTGCCAGGGGCGAGCAGGTCGAGCGGGACGGCGTAGAACTTGAGCACGTCGCGCGTCGCATAGCCCTCATTCTTTGCGAGGGGCGGGAAGAGTTCGGTATCCTCGTGCTGGATAGATTCGAGTGGTTTGCCGTTGAGCTGGACGCCGATCTGCTGTTCCGCACAACTCTTCCTCGTCTCGATGCGAAGCACAGCGCGCGCGAATTTCACCTTTGCCGTGTTGTCGGGGATGATCACGGCGAGCATCTTTTCGTTGGTGGCGGGGAAGGTGCCGAAGCCGCGATAGACGACGTAGTCCTTCGGCTGGGTCTTGAGAAACTCGATGTCCGTGATCCGCTTCAATCCCTCGGCCATGGGAAGCCGTTGCTTTTCGGGGACGTAGTCGTAGTTGAACAGGCTCAGCCCGTCCACGCCACGGTGAAAGAGATTCAACGCCGACGCGCGGTAGATGGCGATGGTCGTGTAGCGGCGGGCGAACTTGCTCACCGTGCTGTTCTGATACGTCACGTAGTTCATCTCGCCGTAGAGTTTGGCGCGCTTCGTCTTCGCCCGGAACCCCTCGATGTCCAACTCCATCGTGTGATTGTAGAACGACGAGATGTTGATCATCTCCACCAATCCCGCCGCGTCCCAGCCGGGCACATCCAGCCCGGCCTCCTGGCACTTGGCGAGCGTCTCCGGCACGCGGATGCAGAGCTTTAGCGACTTGCTACGCTCGCGGCCGATGCGGTCCATCATCTCCTTGATGCGCCTGACGAACGCGGTCATCACGCGCGCGCCTTCGTCGAGCTTGTCGCTGGGGAAGAACTTCGGGAAGCGCTGGAAATCCAGTTCGACGCCGTCCACGTCGTATTTCGTGCAAAGCTCCTGCAAGATCGCGAAGTAGTAGTCGCGCACCGGCGGCAGCAGATAGTTGAAGAGCCGGACGTTGTCCTTCTTCGTGTAGGGCGACGTGTCCGAATCCCCCAGCCAATACTCCGGGTGTTCGCGCCAGATGGCGTTGTGGCTGGGCCATGCGAGGTCGGTCACGTAATGGTGGTCGTTCATGCGGTAGGAGATGAAGAAATCCTTCCCGCACTTCCGGCAGGCTTCGAGCGTGTCCTTCACCGGGTCGCCGCCCGCGTGCAGGTAGCGCATGATGTAATCCCAAGACCGGAACTTGCTCAACGGCTGCTCCGGCCGGTATTTCTTCCACGTCGGGTCCACGTCCGACGGGAACAGGTTCGCGCGCCACATGGTGGGGCAGCACATCACCGCATCCACATCCGTGTCCTTGAGCTTTTCGATGTAGGATTTGATGTATTGCGCGCTGTTGGTCTTGTTGTGGCTGATGATCAACAACTCATGGTTGAAGATGCACTTGTAGCCCACCGCGTCGGAGGTTTTGTGGTAAGGCTCGGCTTGGGCGGTCATCCCAACGGCTATGCCCATGACCACGGTCAAGATTGCGATACGTTTCTTCATGCTCACGAAAGCTTCCTGGATAGGGTCATTTTCCTTCGGGCACTCGACTGGCTGCCGAGGCGGTTTTGACAGAAGGCGGGTGGTGCCACAGCGAGCGCCAATACGCCTTGTCGGTTTCGTATGGGTTGATGGGGTCTTTGGCCGGGTCGAAGCTCTCGGGCAGGACGCCAAAACGCTTCATCCAGCGGACATAGTAATCACCGGGACGGAAGCCCGGCATATCGGGCCGCCCGAACTTCTCCAGTCGCGTCTTGGCCGCCCGAACGGCCTGAAGGATGGTCTGATAATCGGGGTTGTTTGTATCGCGGAAAACGGCGACGGACTGGCCATCCTTGCCCTTACACCATCCGTAGCCGCCCGCCTCTTTGGCCAACGGTGCCAGGAGGATCATGGACTTTTCCGGATACGAAAGGTTGTAAAGGTTCCAGCAATACAGGGGCAAGTTGAGCCATTCAGGCGGTTTGCCGTTGGACCATTTGTCGTCGCTTTGCTTTTTGCCGCGTCGCCCCAGATTGGCGACCGAACCGTGGCATGTCAGACAACTGTTTTCGACGATCGGCTGGACAGGTTTTCCCAGCGCGGGTTTCGAAGTGATCAAAGGTGTCGCCACCGCGTTCTCCGGGTGGTTAAACACCGCGTAGGTGCCCGTAAAACCCGCCCCAGATTCGATCCACAAGCGCACCATGTCGTATTCATGCTTCGTCAGTTTTGCACCGTGGTGGCTGCCATCTACTTTGTTCATCAGCGGACTGGCCCCCGTGCCAAACCCATAGGGCGGATTGTTGCCATCTTCCCCCCAGCCGGAGGCCTGGCTGATTTGATCATACGCGGCCAGCGCGAAGTAACTCTGCGTGAACCACTCGTTATTGTCTCCAGTGAGCACCACACGGCCCGAGGGTTTTTCGGCACTATGACAAGTGACGCAGTGCTTGTCCCAAATTGGCTGAATGTCTCGCGGATAGTCGAACACTTCGGGCACGCCGGCAAAAGGCTCAATTCGGCTCGGGGGACGCTTCACCGCCATCAAAGCGCCGGGGCGGTAGGTTCCCGTGCGGGACTCGTGGCAACCCACGCAGCCCTGGGTTTCGCCGGGCATCACCATCGTAAAACTCTGCATCCGTTTCACCGCCAGCCCCTTTTCGTCGAGCGCTACGAAAAACACGGCTCGCAAGGCCGGAACCTCGAACGAGGCCGAGCCGTCGGGTTCGACCGGAACCGTGCCCAAGACCCGGTGGAGTGTGATGTGTCCGCCGTGATGACCGGGCAGGCCGTGTTTGCTGCCGGGCTTGGGCAGGTCTTCAATCACAAGAAGCTTCTTGATCGTGCCCGGCTTGACCCCCTTGACGTTGCGTCCTTGATAGACATTGGCCAAGACCAGGTGCCCGGTGTCTTTTTGCGGATCGCTACGCGGGGTGATCACCGGTTCGCGCGGCCGGGGGCGGATCACCCGCGGATCGTGAACCATCTTCTCCGCCCGGTAGAACTCCTGAGTCTCTCCATGACCGTTGAGAACCAGCAAGCTCTTGTCTTTCGCGACGAGAAAGCAATCCTCTGACAGCGGATACGGGTCTCTGAACCCTTCTCGCCCACGCCCCAAACCAATACTCCACTCTAAATCCACCTTGGGGCTAATCTGCTTGGCTGCGGACCAATCGTCCGGCCCAGCTTTGAGATCAACAACCATCACGTTGCCCGCGTTCTCGCGCTGGCCGAGTGCTGGCGAGAAGACCGACACGACTTTGCCATCCGTGCCGGGAATCGGCAGGGCGTCGCACTTTGCGAAAAAATGTGGGTAGGGTCGCGCCATGCCGCCGAAAACAACCATCTGTCCGGTGCCGTCGGGGTTCATGACCCACAGATCGCGGAATTTCTCACTGGCACGATCCGTGTATTCCCACCGCGTGTAGATGATCCGCCCGTCCGGCAGCACCGCCGGTCGGTCTTCGAGGAGCACGTTTGCGGAAAGGCACATCATATTGCCGCCGTCCGCGTCCATCCGGTGGAGTATCGCCGTCTGCACGCGATTGCAGGGAATGAACCGCTTGCACCGGCTCGATGAAAAAATAATGCCGCCGTCAGGCAGGTAGGCTGGGTCAACGTCATCGTAATCGCCGAAAGTCAGTTGTTTAAACCCGCTCCCGTTGGTGTTGATCTCGCAGAGATGGTAGTGATGCGTGCCGCCTTTGCGATATGAGAAGAGGATCTTGCTTCCGTCGTAATGCACCCGCGGGTCGCGGACGCCGCCTTTCGGATCATCCAGCAGCACGATGACCTGCCGGGTGCGCAGGTTGAGTTTGCAGAGCTGCGACCCGTCCGGAGCGTATATGAATTTCTCTTCGTCCGCATACTCACCAAAGGTTGCATAGCATTGGTAGGCGGAACACAGGTCGCGAACGGCGAACACGATCTCCTCCGCGCCGCCCATCGTCTGTAGGGCCTTCTCGACGAGCGCCGATCCACGAGCCGTTGCAACCGGTGTTGGCTGGGGACGGCCAACCTCTTCGGCCCACGTGGTGCCGCTCAGCGCGACGGCGATCAAAACGAACCATGCCCAAGCCGCCGAAATCGCGTCGTTCCATTTCATGCCTTGCTCCTCCGCCTATCTGCTTTTGGTGTTAGATATTCTGATGAAAGCACTAGCCTCCGGGGTGCAGGCTGACCTCCACCCGCTGGACTTTGAGGGGGTTTTTGCCCGCTGCCATGACGGCGATGGTGTCGCGGTTCTTGCCGGGCAGAGCTGTCAGCGGAAGCGCGTAGGTCAGCAGACGGCTCCCGTTCTTCGCCGCTTCGTTGCTGCGGAGCGTGCCTGTGACGCTGTTGATGGAAACGGTCGGGGGCGCGTCTTCCGCACGTTGAGCTGCGACCTCGATTGTCGCTTCGGCTTGCCAGCCGGGCAAAGGCGTAGGACCAAGCGGCAAGGCGAAAGAAAGCTGTGTCCCGCTCGCCGGCAACGGGGCGCGGTAGGTTTCACCGGGAACTGTGATGTCGCGGAATGTCACGGCATGACGGCGCGGCAGTTTCAGGAGCACATCGAGGGAGGAAAACGTCTTCAGCGAGCGTTGATACTCCGAGATCGGCCACTTCGGGTGACCGTGCTGAAAGTAGTTGAAGAGGTAAACCACATCCGCTCCGCCCGACAGGACGGCAACGGCCGCGCCCGTTGCCTCTTCACGTGTGACGGGACGGGCTGGCGTGGTGGGAGTGGGGCAGTAGTGTGCCTCCAGTCCCCCGGCGAGCGTCACGCGATTTCCAAGAAGCTCGCGCCACTTTCCCAGAGGCATGGCGAACTCCAGCGTTGACCAGCGAGGCGCGGCCACCACGAGGTCCACCAGACCTTCTTTCGCCCACGTTGGCGCGTCGAGTCCCAGACCGAGCGCCGTATCGGGACAAGAGGGGACACGCACGCCCAGTTTCACGGCGTGGCCGCGACGCTTGGCGGCATCGTCGGCCAGCGCGCGGATGCCCCGCAGCCAGTCGGTCAGGATTTGGCGGCCCTCCTGTTCCTTGCCCTTGCTGAACAGATAAGGCTCGCGCAGAAAATCCAGTTCCAAGCCATCGAGGTCGTATCGCTGGAGCGTCTCGGCGATCAATGCTCTGTAGTGGTTCCTCACCTCCGCATGGGCATAATCCAACGCGCGGGCGTAGTAGCCCGGATGTCCCTGCCGGAAAAGCTCTGGCTTGCGCCAGAGCGCGCTGTGAAACGGATGATCGAGGTTGTTGTTCTCATGAACGTCGTTCATCCGCAGCGAGACCCACGGCGAGATGCCGTGATGGCGGCATCGCTGGGCGACTCGCGCCGGGTAGTCCACTCCTTGCCTGTGAACTTCGAGCATGTTGCCAACAAGCTTCCGGTAACTCTTGCGCCGTGCTTCGGGGACGGCCGCGAGGAAGGGCTGGCTGTCGGGGCCGCTGGGGTCGTATCCATCCCAGAAGGCTTCCCAGACCTTGCTGCGGTAGTTCGTCCGCCGCGCGTTCGTGTTGCACATCAGTGCGCTCACTCCCGCGCCAGCCAGCACGTCAACGTAGCGGTCCACAATCTCGCCGGCCTTTCCATCCGGGAAGTCCTGATAGCCGAAGAAATTCGTGCAGTCCTCGTTCTGTAGAAGTCCCGCCAACTTTGCGTGTCGTGCGGTGCCGGCGTTTGCACCTGCCTTTTCGTTTCCAAATGAGATGGAAGGAAGTGCGAAGCCGGTCAACCCGGCGGCGCCCAACTTCAACACGGTGCGGCGAGAGATGTTCTTCATAAGGTGCTTTCCTATTTCAACTGTATCGTCCCCGCCTGATCGAGCCGCCAGTTCTGGCGAAGCGTGCCTTCGTAGCAGCGCCAGACACCGGCTTCGGTGTGCCGGACGCCGAGGTTGAAAGCGATCTTCTGCTTCGATGTTGGCTTCAGGCCGAGGGCGTCCCACGGGATCGCCCATTCGCTGCGCCAGCCGCCCATGGTTTTGCCGTAGGGTTTGGCGGCGAAACGAACGGCCTTGCCAAGCCGTTCGGCGGCGTCGGTGGGCGCGCCGGCAAGCGTGACGCTTTCGAACGTGCCGTTGGCGAAGCCGTGGACGACGAAGGTGACGAGTTTGCCGTCGGGCGTCTTGCCGGCGATGCAGACTTCTGCGCCATCGTTTTTGCCCCACTTCGTGCCGGTGGTGAGCTTGGTCACGTCGAACATCGTCACGTTCAAGGCGACGTAGAGGCACTGGTCGTCGTAGGCGAGCTTGGCATACACCGGTGCGCCGCTGGCGCTCCAGCGCGACGGCTCGCGGTCGAGGTGCAGCATCGCGCGTGGCCATTCGTCCCAGCCGATCTCGCCATCCAACGTGGGCGGCTGCGCGACGCGCTCGACGGCAGCCGAATATGTTCGGCGCGCGGGTGTCGTCACGGGCGGCATGGCGTCGTTGATCGTGAACGCCTGCGGGGCGCCGGCTTTGTCCACGCCGTTGCGGAAGACGACGTTGTTGGTCCAGAGCTTGATCGCGCTCGGCTGGCCGATGGTGATGTTGCCGGGGACGAACAGCGTGTTGCCTTGGAACGTGCAGCCGCCGCTGCGCTGGAACGACAGCGTCATGTTCGTCTCGGCGATGAAGACGTTGTCGCGGATGATGAGGTTGCGGGCGATGTGGTTGTGGGTGGGGCGCTCAACGCCGACGGAGACGTTGCGCTCGACGATGCAGTCCTGCGCGCCCTCGTCGAGGTAGTAGGACGACACACCGTAGCCTTCGCCGATCTTCACCACGTCGCGGACCATGTTGCCGCGCAGGATGCAGCGCGACATGCCGCCGTAGATCGCGCCGCCGTCGTGCAGTTCGCGCATGACGCGGGAGATGAGGTTCTCCTCGATGAGATGGTTGCCGCCGCTGCCAATGATGCCGCTGTAGGGTGTGTCATGGATCTCGTTGCGTTGGAGGTGAAAACCCTTCTCACCTTTGCGCCAGTTGTGGGTGGACGCGGACAACGCGACCGCGCTCGGATAATACACGCCGACGTGGTGGATGTGGTTACGCGCGATGAGGGTGGCCGAACCGTCTGCCTTGATGCCGCACGCACCGGTGTGATGGATGTGGCTGTCACTGATGCGACAGTCGGTCACCAGCCGCGCGACGATGCCCTGGCCACCGACGTTGCAAACTTCCAGCTTCTCCAACGCGCATTGCCGCGCCCGCTCGATGCTGAGCGCGCCCTCGAAGGCGTAGGCACCGAAACCGCCGGACTTCAGTGGCGTGGTGGTCGCCTGAATCGCGAGTCCACGCAACGTGATCTTCTCCACCGTCTGCTTCGCGTTGCCGGCGATCCGGATGACCCGCTCCAACCGTGGCGCGACGACCTTGCTCTTCGTCATGTCCTCGCCGGCCAACGGCCAATAAACGACCCGCCCCGCCGCGCGGTCGAGATACCATTGGCCGGGCCGCGTCATGCCTTCGCGGGTGTTGAAGATCGAGTATTTCTTCACGCCAAACGCACCGGCCGGGGAACGCGCCGGGGTGGAGAACGTCAACAGATGCTTCCCCGTGTCGTTGCTTGCGACGCCGCAGAGCGACTCGTCCCACATGTGATAGACGCGCACCTCGGCGTTCTTCGGTTCGAGCGTCGCCGGGATGTCCTTCGCGTCGTAAAGCATCGTCGTCAACTCCTCCTGCGTCGGCTTGCGCTCCCAACCGCCGCCAACCGACGACAGCCAGCGCACGTCGAACACGCTCTTATGGAGGAACGTTCCCGTCTCCGGCATCCGCGCCCGCTCCGGCATCCGCCCATTCACCACCAGCGCACGAAAATCCCACGAGCCATCCTTCGCGCCTGGCAGGTCGGCACACCAGAACTTCTCACCATCGCGCCGCCAACCCGTCACCAGCGTGCCGCCGCAGATTGTCGCCTTGCCGGCAGGCTCGGCTTCGATGGTCAGGCCGTTGTCGCGCGCGTCCAGTTCCAACGTTTTCGCCAGAAAATAATCTCCTGGCATCGCAACAATGCGATGCGGCCCCGCGCCCGCTTTCCGTGCTGCGTCACGCGCCGCTTCCAGCGTGGCGAAAGGTTTGTCCTTCGTGCCGGCGTTAGCGTCGTCGCCCTTGGGGGCGACGTAGAAGTCGGCGGCGCATGCGAAGGTCGCGATGAACGTGAACATGATTGCGACAATGGCGATACGATAGCTTTGAGGAAGATTCATGGTAGTTCGCATTCGTTCAGAACATCTGAGGACATCTCTTTAGTCAACACAGATCAACTCATTCGCACACCAGCGTCTTGGCAATCTTGCCACACGCGGGAATCTTGATCGTGGCGGTGGAGGTTGTGTCGCTCCACTGCCAGTCCGTCAGCGTGACACCATCGAGCGTGACGGTATGCGGGCGCGCCGACAAATGGATGGTCGCGGTGAAATCGCGTGTCGCGGGCATGCCGTCATAATTGCCTTCACGGCCGCCGATGGTCAACTTGACGGTCTTTCCGGTTGTCTCGCAGGTCAGGCGCGTCCGGGCAAACTTGCTTTTGCGATAGGCGAGGCTTTCGCCGTCATCTTCATACAACGTGAAGGAGCTGCTTGCCGCCGGATAAACGAGCAGTCCCACTTCGGGCGACCAGCCTTTTTCGACATGATCGCACGCCGGCCATGTGGGAATGATTGCGCCACTCTTCACCAGCAGCGCGCCGCCCTGCGTGGGCGTGATTTGCACGGGGAGCGTCGCCGGTCCGTCGAGACGTTTGCCGCTCCAGAAATCGGTCCATGTGCCTTTCGGCAGGCGGACTTCTTTGGAGAAGGCTGAGACCAACAGCGCATCGCCCAGCATGTATTGACCCCGGCTCGCGTCCCAAGCCGGATCATCCGGATAAACCAAGGACATCGCTCGCATGACCGGATAGCCTGTGAGCGCGGCTTCAGCGGCGGTCGAGTAGAGATAGGGGAGCAGCTTGTAGCGAAGTTGCCCATACGCGCGGAACGCCGCGATCTGCGCATCTTCCAGCAGCCAGGGCTGACGCCAGTAGGCCCAGTTGTTCTGTTGCGCCCACGTCTGGAGGAATCCGAAGTGAATGCCCTCGATGCTGAAGACATCCATGTCGCAGGAGTGGTTGGAATGTCCCGATAACCCGAGATTCAGCATGGAGGCCAGAGGTTTTGGGCCGCCGCCTGTGTCGCCCGCCCAACTCGCGACAAACTGCTGCACGCCCGCGTAGCCGCCGGCGGAATAAACCATGGAACGGCGCTTGGTGTGGTCCTCGAACCCGCGCGCCATCTGTTTGGCATAGATCACTGGATAGAGGTTGTGCATCTCTTCGTCGGTCATGCCGTTACCCCATTTGCGGCCCGTGTGTTCCAGCACCTGACTGGAGCCATCGAGTTTGAACGCCGAGGCACCTTGATCAACGAAGTTCTTGAGATGCTCAAACCAAGGTTCCAATGCCCGCGACTCATCTCGTTTGGCCGCCACCTTCTTCTTCGCGCCCTTCGGTTTGTTCAGATGCTCATCCTTTTCAAAGTCGTCGGGATCACCTTCTACTGCGGCGGCTTTCGCGCGCGTCTTCACCGGTTTCTGTCCGGTCAACAACTGTTCCTCATAGACGCCCAAATCGTAATCGCAGCAGAGCCAGAGGCTGAGCTTAAAGCCTTTCCGCTTGAGCGCGCCGAGAAAGGTGTGCGGCCCCTTCGGCGACCACTTCGGGATCGGGAACCGCTGCGGATGCCACTCCTTGGCGGTGGAGCCGTCGTAGTTCTTCGACATCCATCCGGGTTCGAGTCCGATGACATCGCACGGCATGCCCTCGCGCCGGAACGTGAGCGCCTCATTCATCATGTTGAACGCATCAATGTTCTCGTTGCAAACGTAGGTGAACGCATATCCCCACACCGGCAGCAGGGCAGGGCGCCCGCTGAACGACGTGTAGGTGTCGAGCAGGCTCCGGTAATCCGCCCCGCAAAACAGATAGTAGTCGAGATCGCTCCGGGGCGCGGTGCAGACGATCCGGTCCGGATCGCCCTTGCCGATGTCCATCGTGTTCCGCCACGTGGTGTTCATCAACAGGCCCCAGCCCCGGCTGCTCAACACCACGGGGATCGGGATATACGCCTTCACATTGCGCACCCAGAACTCATAGACGCCGGGGCGGCGCATGATGTTCTCGCGGCTGACATCGCCCAAGCCGTAGATGCGCTCCTCCTTGGCCAGCGTGAATCGCACATCATAGCCGCCGCCGCTTTCAAACACGGGCGCGGCCTGCTGCGTTAGCGCACTTCCGTCAGCCGCCGCCAGAGCAATCGCGCCGTCCTTGCGGTTGATCGTGAGCCTGGCCCCTTTCGTCGTGATCGTGTAAACGCCGCCGCTCTCCGTCCGTTCAAACGCCACGTCGGGAAAGACCGTGCTGAAAATGCCGTAGCGGTTCAGGCCCGATTCCGTCCACTGCGCGCACGTGGTGTAGCGGATGCGGAACAGCCGTTCGCCCAGCACATCCACGCGCGCGAACGTGCCCCCGTCCAGATTCAAGATCACGTTTCGTTTCGTCAATAGCGCGGCATCCAGCCGCACGCGAGCCGGCTTGTCGTTGACCGCCGCGCGTGCGCCCGCGCCAGTGGCAACATCCGCAGCGCCGCCGCCCGCCGCCGCCAGCATGAGGGCGATGACCGGGGCCAGGACCATTCGATGGTGACTCATGACGTTTCTCCTTTTCGTGCGCGCGTGACTGAACATCGCCTGTGCAAACTCCTTTTGGCTTCCGGCAGAGTGCCACCGCCCGGCGTCTCCACGCTACAAGAAAATCCCGTTCCCGCGAGACGTGCCGACAAATTGATTTGTCCCGCCACGCGTAGCGGCTACACTCCGCGTGTGAGGAGTCACAGCATGAGAATAATTCTTGCCGCTCTGTTCGTGCTGGGCGGGGCAGCCGCTGCGTCGGCTGATTCGACGAACGTCGTCTATCAGATAGACTTCGGCCCTGCGGCCACCTGTGCGCCGGGATTCCTGCCCGTGGAGGCCAAGCCTTCCGATCCCCGCTTCTTCTGGAAAGGCCGGGCCTTGAGCATGCGCGATCGGGGCGGCGATGACTTGCTGCACCGTGACTTCGTTCATGGAGATCGCGGCGAGTTCACGGTGGGACTGGACAACGGCCGCTACGAGGTGGAGGTCACCTTCGGCGACTCCAACTACGCGCACGGACCGTTTAGCGTCCTGGCCCAAGGGCAGGTGGTCGTCGCAAAGCTGGCGACTCCCAAAGGGAAGTTCGTCAGCAAGGTTTTTCCCGCGACGGTCGAGGACGAGAGGCTCCGCATCGGGATCGTTCCCGTCGAGGGAGGAGTGAACTTTGCCGTCACCTCGATGATCATTCGCGGCCCGAAGCAACGCAGTGTGCACCGCGCGCTCCCCGATGCGCCGCCGAAGCTTGTCCCCACGCTCGTGGAGATCAACGCCTGCGGCCAGCCCGACACGAGGAAAGCGTTGAAACGCTACTGCGATTGGCTGCTGGCCCAACAAACCGAGAGCGGTTCCTTCAACCCGAACTCCTCCGAGTGGTATCGCTCGTCCTACCCCGTGCGCACGCTGCTGGCGGGCTATGAGATCTTCGGCAACAAAGCCTACCTCGACGCGGTGACCGTGTGCCTCGACAAGCTCGTCGGCGAACAGCTCCCCAACGGAGCCTGGTCATCGGGTTTCTCCAACAAGCCGGTCGCCAAGCGGACCGCGGAGCAAATCCAGAAAGCGCAGAGCGGCACCACCAACACCGCCGACGTCGGCTCCATCTCCACGTGCCTTGCCGTCGCATGGCCCTACGTGGACGAGGCGCGCAAGAAACTCTACCGCCAGGCCCTTGAGCGGTTTGCCCACGACTACGCCGCGCGCTGGCAACTGCCTTCGGGCGCCTTCACCAACGGACGATGGAGCGGCAAAGACATGACCGTCCCCTACAGCGTGGCCACCGGCACGCAGGGCATGAGCTTCTGCGCGCTCCATGCGATCACGGGCCGGGACGAGGACCTGAAGGTTGCCGAGCGCGCCGTGCGGTTCCTGCTCGATAACTGGCGGGAAGACGGCCGGCCCATCCATCACCACCATGCCAAGGCCAGCAGCAGCCCGGTGAACGTCACCGACTTCGGCGACGTTTACTACTACCACGAGGCCATCCTCTGGGTCTGGCACTGGACGACCGACCCGGCCCTTAAAGAAAAGATCCGCCGCATTTACGGCTGGCACATCAAGGGTGAGCGCGGGCTGCTCGCCGCGCGGGAGCATGGCGTCTGGTGGCCGCTGACCGATCCCTGGACCAACTCCAAGGCCGCCGCGATGCCGCTGGTGTTCATCGAGTATGATCGCAGCATGGCCCGCGACCCGGAGGTCGCTGAAGCCGTGCGGCGCGCGACCGTCCTCCTGTGCAACCCGGACTGGGCGGCCCGGCTCGGCATCCTCTGCGATCCCGAAATGCCTTGGGCCACCTTCAGCACCACTGCCACGGGATTCGGCGGCCTCACGCTGGCCGAGCTTATCAAGCCCGGCGTCATCTACCTGAAGCCGGCCAAGGTCTGGTAATCCAGCCCCCTCCTGTGCATTACGGCGGGGAAGAGCCACCGTGCGAGCGGCTCCATCCGGTCGGCAGACTGCTGAAACACTTGCCACGGAGTGCCACCGCCCGCAGGCCGCGCGCCACAAGAAAAATCTTGTGCCCGTTCAAGATCGGCGTAAGCTCGCCACAAATCGCTCGCGCAGATACGCCAAGGATGTCGCAAGATCGAGAGGAGGCGACGAGGCCTGCGGGCGGGAAACGGCACGCACTAGACATGGCACGCATAAGCATGGGCAGCAACACCAACGCCGTTCAGTTGCTTTCTCCTGGAACCAACCTGCCGACGGTGATCGCGAAACTGAATGAGTTGATCAACGCGCTGAGGAGATGAAGACTCGCAGTTCTCGACTTTTGACTATTAACCGCTACGTGGAAATATCTCCGGCGCGGGAGCGCAAACCTCATTTGATGGAGTTGTCGGAAGCAAACGCGGCTTTGGGGCGGATGGCAAAAGGGAAGCTTGAGAATGTCTCGGAAATGGCGTGTTTTTTTGATGTCATCAAAGACTTGGGGCAAAGGGTCGGACCAAGCGTTTCGGTGGATAAGATACTCCGCACGGTCTTGGATTTGGCATGTAAGCTACTGAGAGTGGATCGCGGCGATTTCATCGGCCCAGATCGTCGCTCAGGAAAACTCGTGTGCTTGGCACAGTGGGGGCCGCTGCCAAGGAAGATTCGAGAAGGAGATCCTCTTCCATCGCCTGGCTTTATCAACGATCTCCTTCGATCGGGAAAGAATCACGCTATCGCTCCGAATGTCCATAAGCTGCGTCATTATCATGCTGGGCATAAGCGAACGCGCAGTGAGATCGCGTTTAGGTTTCACACCGCGCAAGGAAGAAAGTTTTTGCTGAACTTAGAGTCTTTCCAACCTAACTTTTTTAATCATGAGGACGTCCGCTTGCTGGCGCTGCTTCTCCCCTACGTCGAGGCTCGTGTGGCACAAGCCGAGGGGCGGGAAACACTAGCACTCTACAAGGATCTGATTGTCGACCACCTTCAGGAGATGGTCTACGTCAAAGACGTGGAGGGGCGGTATGTTTTCGTAAGTCGCAACTTTGCTGCGTTTCTCGGAGTCAGAAGCCCGCGAGACGTCATAGGCAAGAAGGACCAAGATTTCTTCAAACGCCATCCAGAAATGGTCGCTGCCTTTCTGAAGCTCGAACAAAAAGTGATGAAGTCTGGCAAATCAAGCGGTTGGTTTCACGAGCTGTTCGAGCCGGATTGCCAGCCGCTGCCATGGCGCATCAACACGATCAAAGCTCCAGTTTTCGCCTCAGACAGTATAGCCGACCTCATGGCGATGGCTAGCGGCACAGAGGTGTCGCCAGTGGAGGCGAACAACGGGCGGAAGGTCGTTGGAGTGATGGGAATCCTGCACGATGCAAGCGAAGAGTCGCACCTCAAGCAGGCGCAGGCCTTAGCAAGAACAGGTTGCATCATCTGGCACAAAAAAACAGATCGTGTGGATGTCACCGATTCGATTTGGGATATTTTCGCGATACCAGCGAAAGACCGCCTCAGGGATCCTTCCGCGCATGTTGGGGCGGTGCTCAGTCGTTTGTTGACAAAGGTCGAGCCCGAAGACCAAGGGAAGCTACTTGGTGCTTATTCTGGCCTCGTGGATCGAGTGCGCATGCGCGCCCAGCGACAAGGATATGAACGCATCCCCCTTGAAACGCCAATCGTTTTCAAACTGGCCGGAAAAGAGCGGTGGCTTCGTTTGAGCTATGAGAACAGCTTCGAGATTCATAAGGATCCGGAAAGCCAAGTCGCCATGTTTGTAGTGCATGATGTCACCGAGTTACAGAACAGCATTCGCGAGTTGGAGGAAACGAAAGCGCGCTTGATGCGTGGCAATCAAGGCTTGATCCTTGGTGCTCTGTCTCGCGCCACCCTGCACGATGCGAAACAGCCAATCGACCTTCTTCCGCCGTCTGTTGACAATATTGTTTCCTCTCTCGGTGAATTGGACAAGCTGCCTGCCACAAGACGAGCTGCACAGGTTCAGGAGGTGATCGAAACGCTACAACACCTAAAGCAACTTTCGATCGCCGCTTGGGAAAACATCGAGCATCTTCGCGCACTTTCCGCAGATCCGAAGTCGATCCGAAACGAGAAGATTGATCTAATCAAGGTATTGAATCAGTGCCGGTGGGCGGTGGGACCAACGAAATATGAAATGGGCATCGAGATTGAGATGAATCCACCACCGAAGCTGCCGAAAGTGCTCGGTGACAGGATCGCGCTCCAAGTCGGGTTCGGGAACTTACTGCGGAACGCTATCGGCTACGGTTGCCCAGAGAAATCCGACAAGCGGATAAAGATCGCACCCCACTACGACCCCTTCCGCAAAGGAGTGGTAGTGGAAATAGAGGATAGCGGTCCCGGATTTCCGAAGGAAGTTATTGAACATGTTAGAGAGCCGTATTCCGTCCCCATCAATCCGAGAGGCATGGGGTTCGGATTGGTGATTGCTAAGACCCTATTCTCCTTGATGGGGGGCAGCATGGAGGTTTTTCCGGGCAGAGGTGCTCGATGTCAGATTTATTTACCTAAGTTCCAGAAGACCAATTCACGAATTTGAGAACGCATATGAAAGAGAGAATTCGTATTCTCATCGCTGACGATATAGCACTTGATCGCCACGTCCTAAGAGCATCAATGCGAAGACTTGCGCCAGAATTCGAGGTTGAGGAACACAGCGAAGGTGCAACTTTGCTGAGTCGCTTGCTCAAGTCCAAGACTCCTCCCCGGCTTCTAATCTTGGATCGTGCGTTCACAGAAGATCAGAAGAAACGGTCTCGCTACAACTACGAAATGATCTCTTTGGCACATGACATCCGCAAGAATTTCCCCCAACTCGATGGAATGGCCATCCTCATCTATTCGCGCATGTGCACAGACGAGGAGGCGGCAGAGTTTTCGAACAGGTATAGAACGCAGGGCATCTGGAGTCGCCCGAAGGATGTCGATCATCAGCTCCTGGTTGACTACATCCGGCATGTTCTTTCCCGATGGCCGCGGGCCAAGCCGCAGCGTCGCACACGTGATTGAGTCGGACTGACATCAGCAAGCAGCGGAAACATGAGAAAAACCATACGCAGGCTCTATCTTGGCCCGAAACAAGCACTAGCGGAAGCAGAGCGGCTCATCGTCCGGTGCCGGCGAGCACGTGCGCAAAGACTGGATCTGGACGGATTAAGTCTGCTGCATCTCCCTGAAAGCTTACGCAGCTTGACGTGGCTCAAGGAACTGAATGCCCACCGGAATAAGATCACCCAACTGCCCGTCTGGCTCGGCGAACTGACGGAATTACGTTCGCTGGACGTGCACTCTAATCCACTACAAGCCGTTCCAACGAGTCTCAGTCGGTTGGTCCGACTAGAGCTTTTGCGTATCGATAGCGGCTCGGTCTCCGCAGCGGACAAGGTCATTGGCTCTCTGGTCAATCTTCGAGAACTGGCGATCGCAAGATTAGGCTTAACGCGAGTGCCAGATTGGGTTCGGGGGCTCCGAAACCTCGAAACACTATATCTTTTTAACAACCGGTTAACTGAACTGCCCGAGTGGTTATGCGAACTGGCTCATCTCCAATACCTCAGCGTGCATGGCAATCGGTTGGAATCGTTGCCAACATCTATACTGCAGCTTCGCTCACTGCGCCATTTGAATATCAGAGGCAACCCTGCGCTTCGCCTCCCCACTGAGATTGTTGATTCGGATGATCCATGGAAAATCCTCACCTACTACGCCCGGATCCAAGGGCCGGAAGATCGGCAGCCGCTAAACGAATTCAAGCTTATCCTTGTGGGTCGAGGTGGCGTGGGAAAGACGACGCTCGTGCATCGGTTAGTTGCAGACAAATACAAGGAGTTTAGACGCACACCTGGCATCAACATTACGAAGTGGCCAGCAAGAATTGATGGCGAAGACGTGCGCGCACACGTCTGGGATTTCGGCGGACAGGAAATCATGCACGGCACGCACCGGTTTTTCATGACCGAGCGGGCGCTTTACCTAATGCTTATCTCCGGCCGCGAGGGCACCGAAGACCATGACGCGGAATACTGGCTTTCGTTGGTGCGGTCGTTCGGGGGCGACGCGCCTGTGCTCGTGCTCTTGCACAAGTGGGACGACTACCACTTCGAATTGAACCGTGAATTGCTGCGCGAGAAATATGGCCGCGGCCTAGTCTTTTTGGAAACCGACAGCAAGAGTGGCTTTGGCATTCGTGAATTGCGCGATCATATTTGCCGACAAGCGAAGAAACTATCTGGTCTGAAGTCCGCTTGGCCGGCCGAATGGCGACGAATTAAAGAAGAGTTGCCGAAGAAAAAGAAGAGTTGGCTGAGCTTTGACAGCTTCTGTGCCTTTTGCAGTAAGCGGGGGATCGCTAATCCGAAAGACCAGGAAGATCTTGCGGAGAGCCTCCACGATTTGGGGTTGATGCTGTCCTATCGCAAGGAGGAGTCACTACGCGGGTTTGGCGTGCTGAACCCACAGTGGGTGACCAAAGGCATTTACGAGATGCTTAATTCTCGCACGCTTCGCAAAGCGTGTGGCAAGTTCACGGTAAAGACCTTCGCGGACGTGCTTTCATCGAGAAAGTATCCGGTGAAATTGCATCCCTACCTGCTTGCTCTCATGCGCAAGTTCCGACTCTGCCATCCGCTCGATGACAAGGGCGAACACTACCTCATTCCGGAACTGCTCACCAAGAAGGAACCCAAACTGGACGCGCAGTTCCCGCCGAAGAAATGTCTCGGTTTTATCTATCGTTATGATGCAGCGTTCCCGGAGGGATTGCTGCCTCGCTTTATCGTTGAAACATACGTCCACCGCGAGCCAAAGCTCGCGTGGCGCACAGGCGTCGTGCTGGAACGTGCGAACTGCCGCGCGGTGGTGCGCGGTGACCTTCAAGGTCGCACCGTCACGATCCGCGTGGCTGGAGTCGGCAGCGGCCAGCGCGAACTGTTGGGCATTATTCGCGAGCATTTTGAACACATTCATGGAAGCTACGAAAAACTACCGGTGACCGAAATGGTTCCGATCCCTGGTTTTCCCGATTCTCATGTGAAGCATGAGTTGCTGCTGAAATACGAGCGCGCCCGCCGAGAAACAATCGCTGTGGAGGTCGGCGACGAGTTAAGAGATGTTTCTGTGAAGAAACTGCTCGATGGTGTTGATCTTCCAGGCGCACCTCGCCGCAAGGATGTTGAGCAATTGACTCTGTTTCAGCAAGATAGGCGTGGCCAACGAAAACGGCATTCGCTCTTTATCAGCTATTCGCACAAAGACGAATTGTTTCGCGATGAGTTGCGTGGAGCACTAACGGCCTATGAACGCAAAGGTGAGATTACAGCTTGGGATGACACGCGTATCGAACCTGGACAGAAGTGGGAGGCCGAAATCCTCGGAAAACTGGAGGAAGCGGCCATCATAGTTCTTCTGTTGAGCAACGATTTCATTCGTTCCGACTACTGCATGCAGAAGGAGATGAAGCGAGCTTTGGAACGGGATGCCGCGGGCGAATGTGCAATCGTGCCAATCGTGGTGCGGGCCTGTCCTTTCACGAAGCTAGATTTGGGTCGGATTCAGGCGATCCAGCCGAATGGGAAACCGATCAAGCAGCACAAGGACCGCGACGCTGCTTGGTTGGAAGTTAGCAAACAGCTCGACCGCGTGATTGCTCGGTTGAAGAAACGGTAGCTGTGCTGTCGCAGGTTGCGCCCATTGCCAGCCATCGGCTGGTCACGGAGATTTTGCCGCGCGAGGCGGGTTGCCGTGCATGGTGAAACCCTGTGCGGCGAGCCATTCGAGGGATTTCGCTTTCCACTCTTCCCACAGCGGGCCTTTGCAGCCGTTCAGGCCGTGGCCGCCGTTTGGTAGTTCCAGATAGTTCACGGGGATGTTGTGGGACTTTAACGCCTCGACAAGCTGGCGGCTGTTCTCGACCGGCACGGCCTTGTCGTCTATGGCGTGGGTCAGGAACGTCGGCGGGGTCTTGTCGGTGACTTGCTTTTCGTTTGAGAACAACTGGACCAGTTCCGGCTTCGGGTCGGGGCCGAGCAGGTTCTTCTTCGAGCCGCCGTGGGTCAGCTCGCCCATGGTGACGACGGGATAGACGAGGAGGGTGAAGTCGGGCCGGCAGCTCACGCGGGCGACCGGGTCGGCGGCTTTCGGGTCGCCGTCGTCGAAGTGGGTGCCTGCGGTGGACGCGAGGTGGCCGCCGGCGGAGAAGCCGATGATACCGATGCGCTTCGGGTCGAGGTTCCACTGCGCGGCCTTGGAGCGGACGGTGCGGATGGCGCGCTGGGCGTCGAGCAATGAGACGAAGGGGCGACCTTGCGGCAGGCGATATTCCAGCACGATGCCCGCGATGCCGTGCTCGGTGAGCCAGCGGGCGATGGGATCGCCTTCGTTCCATGTCACGTGGCGCTGGTAGCCGCCGCCGGGACAGATGACGACCGCCGCACCGTTGGCTTTGGCGGGCGCGGGCAGATAGACGGTGACGGTGGCGTTGGTGGTCTCGAACGTGCCATCGCCGATGGGCGCCTTGTCGGGCCAGAGCGGTCCCATCTCGATGGGCTGCGGATGCTCGCGCACGCCCTCGGCCTCGACGATGGGCCAGCTCGCGCGCAACGGGTCTTTGTAGGGGCCGATCTTCTCGACGGGGATGGGCTTGAAGCCGAGCTTGAACGCGGGGGAGTTTTTCGCAAGGCGGTAGTCGTCCTTGGCGGCGTTCACGAAGAGTGGGTCGGCGACGGTGGAGTGCTGGTCGTGGCCGGCCTTCTGCCATTCCTCCCATGAGAGCTTCGCCGACTTCCAGCCGGTGCTGTGCTGGACGGTGATGGGCTGATCGTGGTGCCAGACGAGATTGTGGTCGGTCTCGTTCTGTTCGGGGCAACGGTCCTGCGAGTAGGTGTAGAGCATCGAGTTGGTGCCCTGGTAGCTGATGATGTTGTTGCGGAATTTGTTCCCAACCATCAGCCACGCCTTTTCCAGATCGAGCGCGGGCACGGCGGGATATTTCGCGTAGGCGGGGTTTTTCTGGAACTTCGCGAACTCCTCTTTTTTCTTATCAATCAACCACTGGCTGTGCACCGGGTCGTGGCCGGACATCTGGAACTGCTGCTTCTCGCAATCAATGATGATGTTGTTCTCGACGATGTTGTCGCGGCCGGCGTGGACGTGAAAGCCGCCGAGCGGGACGCGGGCGACGATGTTGCCGTATGCGTGCGTGCCGCTCTCGTCGTCGTCGAAGTAGATGCCCCAGGCGAAGAGCGGCGTGACCCATTTGCCGCCGCGGCGGCCGTAGCCGAGCGTGTCGTGGACGTAGTTGTAGCGGACGATCTGGCCGCGGTTGTGCCAGTTGCCGCCGTTGTAGTAGCCGGCGGTGTCCTCGGTCATCAGGTTGTCGTGGCGGATGTGGTTGTATTCGACGACGCAATCGTTGCCGCCGCCGAAGATGCCGGAGCGGGTGATGTCGTGCATGAGGTTGTGGGAGACGCGCAGGCCGATGCCGCCCATCATGACGCCGTGGCCGTGGGCGTTGAGGACGCCGATGTGGTGGAGGTAGTTGTTGTCGGCGTAATGCCCGGCCGGCGTGAGCGTCTCCCTGTCGCCGCCGCGCAACGTGATAGCGATGTTGCCCACGTCGTAGATGTCGTTGCCGACGACGCCGCAGTTCGCGCCGCCGTCCACGAACACGCCGCCACCGCCGCCGAGCCGCCCGCCCGCCGTGTTGCGGATGGTGTTGCCCGCGACGAGGCAGTTGCTCGCGCCGCGCAGCGAAACCGCGTAGCCGTCGCAGCACTCCATCGTGAATCCGCGGATGGTGATCCATTCGGCCTTCGCGCCGATCTCGATGAGGCTGTCCGTCGTCGGTGCGTAAACTTCGAGACCGGCGAGTGGCTTCGGCGGCCAGAAGTAGAGTGTGCGCTTCTCGCGGTCGAGGAACCATTCGCCGGCCGAGTCGAGTTCCTCGAACAAGTTACGGACGAAGTAACGGTCGCCCGGCCGGACGCCGCCGGGATAGCCCGCGTGTGTCTTCACGTCGCGAGTCAGCGTGATGAGCCGCTGCTCCTTGTCCACCGAGGTGACCGGCACGCTGATGTTCAGCCAGTTGTGCCACGGGAAATAAATCACCTCGGCCAATTCTGGGTGCGCCCACGAGCGGGCGTCGCTCGGCTTGTAGCAAATCTGCCGTGGCCGATATTCCGGCTTCTCTTTGTATTTGTCCGAGTCTTTCGGCAATGGACCGTCCACGTAAGCGAACCCGCCGTTGGGATTCACCGCATCGTAGTTCGGGTAGCGCGCGAGCTGCATCCGTTTCCCATCGAGGAAAAGCTGGCGGAAGTAATTCGTGAACCCCTGCGCGCCGACATCGGTCTTCAGAATCTGACCCTTGTGCGGCACGAAGCCCGTGATCCGTTTGCCGCCGATGAGCAACACCTTCTCCTTCGGATACGCCCGGTAAACCACCGGCGCCTTCTCCGAGCCAGAATCCTCGGCAGCGAGCTTGAACGTCTTCGTCAACTCGTAGGTTCCGGCGCGGACGAAGACCTCCATGTTAGATTTTGGATTTCCGATTTTGGATTGCCGGACGGCGTCCCGCGCCCGCTCCAGCGTCGCGAACGGTTTCGCTTTCGTGCCGGGATTGGAGTCATCGCCGGTTGGCGCGACGTAGAGATCGGATGCGTTCAACGCGGCAATCGGAATTAGCGACAGGGCTACAAGGGCGAGTTTGATCATGGCTTCTCTTTCAGTGGGACAATGACAACCATTTGGTGTGTTTCAAAAGAGGGCAAGGTGAACTGCATCCAACCCTCGCGCCAGGTCCAACCCGTTATCGGTTTGTCCTGCGGCTGGAGCGTGACGGAAAGTGGACGCTGCGGTAATCGCACTGAAACGTGACACGCGGACGTCGGCGGCAACGCCGCGATGTGAAGATTGAGAAAACTGAGGGCCTTGGGGTCGCGCTCGCGTTTGCCCGGCGCGATGTTCACCGCGTGCAGTATTGTTGCGCTGTCCCTTTCCCGCAGAAGCAACTCGACGGCGCCCGGCGCATCCGTGGTCAGGAGCCGTTCCGCTGAAGGCAGTATCTGTTGCAGGAGTTCGCCCGGTTTCATGGGGAGACTGTTGGTGGCAGACATAAAGAGAGGTTGTGGCAAGCAGAAGACTTCACCTTTGCCGAGCGCATACCGGGTCAGCACTGATGCGGCTGGAGGCTTGGTGTCCACCAGTCGGGCCGCGCTTACCGCTTTGCCGGTCAGCAATACCCGGCCGCCGTTCTCCACGTAGCGGTGCAGGGCGCGGCGATTGGCGTCGGTCAGGACAAGAGTGTCCTCCAGGAACAGCAAGCGGCTGCGGATGTCGCCTTGTTCGAGGCGGCGATCCGAAATCATCTCCGGGCTAAGATGGAGGCGGCGCAGGCCCTCGCACGCGGCGAGCAATGGTGAGTTCTGACGCGGAAAAGCAACCGGGCTGGCGGCGCTCTGCTCGTAGTGGGCCGCAGCGCCGTGGAAGATGGAGATGTCCGGCAGCGCGCGGCTTCCGAGGCACCACGGCTGGCGCGCGCGCAGGAACGGCGTCACCACGCGCCCCATCATTTCGTAGCGGTCGGCGATGAGGCCGCTCTCCGGGGTCGGGTTGTCCCACGCAAAGTAGCGTCCGCCGTGGGCGATGATGATCCCCATTTCCTGTTCCAATTGGAGACGCGGCTTGAGCTGCGCGCCTTGGGAGTCGTGATAAAATACCGTCGTCATCAAATCGAACGGCCGATCCTGCGAGTCATACCAGATGGCATCGGGCGCGAGATCGTCCACCATGCTGCCGAGGTCGCCGGTGGAGTAATCCACGCCGGGCGGCGGTTCTTCGGGCATGCGCAAGGCGTAGGCCCAGTTGATGGCGACCAGGCAACCTGGATCGCGCTTCTTGATCCGGGCAACGGTCTGCGCACAGAACTCACGGTAAATCTGCCGCTGCATTTCCTTGTAGGCCGCCCAACCGGGCTGCTTGGAATTCGCAGGTGCTGCGAGCTTGTGTTCCCGCTGGAACCGTTCGCGGCATTTCGCGCAATAACAGTTCATCACTGTGAAACAGGAGCCATCGAACCAGAAGCCTCCTGGCCGATAGCGATCCATGATTTCGTCAATCATCGCCCAGAGATAGCGCTCGGCCACGCCCGAGTGGTAGCAGAGCATGTTGTCGTAGGGCTTTCCGTCCGCGCGCACGCGGTTCCACGCTGGGTGGCTGCGTATGATCTCACGGTCGCGCCCGATGTTGTAGTAGGCGGAGAAGACGTAGCCGTTGCTGTGGGCGATGTCCGTCCACACCCGCATCACGTCGCGGGCGAGCTTAGGCGGTGTGTGGCCGATTCTGCTCGGATACGTGGTCCAGCCCGGCGCGCCCTTGGCATGGATCTGGATGACGTCCGGCTTCACCAGATTGATAAGCCGGGCCGTCTCGGCCGGGTCGGCATCGCGACCCACCTCCACCTTGTCGGTGGTGTGATGGTCCAAGTGCAGCAGCAAGAAGCTGCGGGCATACCAGTTGGTTTCGTTCGCAGCGTTTGCCGAAAAAGGCAACTGGCACAACAGTGCCAAGGCTGCGGCAAGAAGTCGTAGGGTATGGTTCATGTTTGCATTCCAGCGCAGAGAATCATGGCTTACCGCCTGCCGCCTACTCAAACTGAATGTCATCCACGAAGAACACCGCCGGCTTGGTGTCCACGCCGGAGTAGCCGCACCACGTGCAGAGCTTGAAGACGGGACTGCGGAAGGGCAGGTCTTTCTTCGTGACCGTCGGATCGCCCGCGTTGGTGAGGCGTAGTGTGTAGGTCTTGGGTTTCGCGTCGCCTTCCTCAAATTCGACCTCCACGCGCAGCCATCGGCCCAGTTCGTATTTGCCGGCTACAGCCCATGCGGGTTGGCCGGGCTGACCGGCGGCTTGCACGGTGCCGTCGGGCTTGAAGCGCAGGTGCGGGCCGGTGGCGTAGGTGTGCCCCGGCTGCGAACCGCCAAACCAATCACGGAATTCCAGGTCAAACATCGCCGGCTGCGCCGTGTCGTTTTTCACGAAGCACTGCATCCGCACCTTGCCGCTGCCCGGTGTGCGATTGACGCACCAATGCGGCTTCCACGCGGTCGCGCCGGGTGCGTCCACGAACCGCAGGCAACGCTGGCCCGACGCCGGCTCGCGATCCGTCACCGCCGCCTCCGCGCCGCCTTCCTTGGGAATTGCGCCGGGTGGAGTTTCGCCTACATCGTAATCCTCGAAGCCATCGGCGAACATCTTCTGGTGCGCCGGCTTCGCGGCACGCTCCACCACGCGATGCGTGATACGCCGTGGCATGGCGCGCCAAGACGCCGGCCCGTGTAACCCCGCGGCAGTGATGTCAATCGGCTGAAAACCCAGCTTCAGCGCTGGCGAGTCCGGCCGCAGGCGAAAGTCGCGCTTCTTCGCGTTAACGAAACGTGGATCAGCCACGATGGAGTTCTGGTCACGCCCGCTCTTCTGCCATTCGGCGAACGACCGCTTCAGGAAGTCGGGAGCGGTCGTCGTCTCGCTCCAGTAACAGTTGCGGTCCGCGGTGAACTTGCTGCCGTCCTTCCAGTTGCCGCCCCACAACATCCGCGGGTTGGCGTTGTGGACGATGTTCCGTTCGAGATGGGCGTGATTGGTGTCCGGCTCGTGGTTGGCGTTTCGCATCAACTGGCCCTCGTCGCTGTAGGCAAAGATGTTGTTCGCGACCACATCACCGTATGGATAGGTGTAACAATGCAGGTGCAGCCCGCCGTCGCGGGTGTCATGGACGATGTTGTTTTCGACGCGAATCTCCGAACTGCCCGCGTCGAGATAGATGCCCCAGCCGCCGTAGCCCTCCTTGCCACGTTCGAAGCGGGTCACGTCGTGGATGTGATTGTGATGCAGCACGGTGCCCGGCGAGACGCCGAGCGTATAGATGCCGCCGATGTCGTTGAGCACGCCGTTGCCGATGTGATGAATGTGGTTCCAGCCGACCTCGTTGTGGTGCGTGTAGGCGGGCGCGCGCCCGGTCCAACTCCAGCCCAGATGCACGCCCATCCAACTCAGGTCGCAGATTTCGTTGTGCGTGATCTGATTGTAGCTCGCGCTGCCGCCGAGGAACACGCCGCAACTGGCACGAAACAGTTTGCCGCCATCGTGAATAAAATTGTTGTCCACGACGTTGTGCGCGGTCAGATACCAGTCGTTGGTCTTCGCCGGCGCGCCCTCCGATAGGTAGATGCCGCCGCCACCAAGATCGTGGAAGTGGCATTGGCGGATGACATTCGAGACGCAGCCCTCGCGCAACGAGATGCCATGTTCACCCAGCCGCGTGAACTCGCAGTTCTCGATTATCGAGTGACGCAGGCCGGTGGCAAACAGCGCGCCCTTTTGCGTATGCGCGCCCTGCACGCTGTGCGGGTAATCGCGGCTCAGGTTCGCGTCAGCGTGCTGAAAAGAGATGCCACGAAAAACCAGATGCTCCACGAACGGCCCCGTCTCCGGCGCGGCCCGGAACGCCACCAGCGTCGTCGCAAGCCGCGGCGCAATGACCTCTGCGCGTTTAAGGTTCTCGCCAGGCAGCGGATAGTAGTAGAGCGCGCCCTTGCTTGCGTCGAGATGCCACTCGCCCGGCGCGTCGAGCGCCTCGAATACGCCTTCGACGTAGTAACGCACCTCCGGGCCAAGGAAGAAAACGCCTGCCGGGCGCGCGAAGGTGAGATGGTGCCGCTCGCGCTCGAACTTGCCGACGTAGTTGAACGAGCTTACCCAATTGTGTAAGAGTGCGATCACCGCGTTGGTCGTGTCTTTCAGCGAGCCAAGGTCGCTCTCCCGATAAGTCATGCCGAGGCACAATGGATGCGCCGCGGTGGTCAGCCGCAGCCGCTTTGTGTAGAAATAACTTCCCTCATTCGGCATGCGCGCGCGGATGCGCCGGTGGCCGTTGACGAAAAGCTGATAGAACGGTTGCCCGCGCTCCCGCACCCACGGCACGTCGGCGACCCACAGCTTCTCGTCATGCCGTTGCCAACCTGTGACAGGCGCCCCGCCGCTGATAATTGCCCTCTCATTCTGGTAAGCGCGCCAGACGACCGGCCGCTCTTTCGTTCCCGAATCTGCCGCCGTGAATTCCAACGGCCTCGCCAATTCATGTCGTCCGCCGCGCAAATAAATCGTGACCGCCTCCGCTGCCTTGGCGCCGCGCGCCGCATCACGCGCCCGCTCCAGCGTCGCGAACGGCTTTGCCTTCGTGCCGGGATTCGCGTCATCACCGTTCGTGGCTACGTAGAGCGATGTGGAGGCTGCCGTATCAACCGGGTAACTCACGCCGCCTGTCAAAAGCGCGGCAAAACAAACGATAAGGGTGTGTTTCATCGGTGGTCCTTTGTATTTCATTGGTATTCCATTCTCTACTCTCCGCCGGCTTTATCGGCGTTTTTCAAGTGCCCTCAAAAAAACCTTCGACCTGGAGACACGAGACGCTACTCGCTTCCTTGGGATGTCGAAACACAGACGTCGTCGATCAAAAACACGCCGCCATCGGGACCGGTGCTGACGATGTAGATATGGCCGACCTGCATGAAACCCGGGTCCGCATAGGGGACGTGTCGGAACACTTGCGGCGGCTGTCCCGGGACCGTAACGGTCAGGTCGAACGTCTTCGCTTTTCCCTTGCCCATGACGAACGCCATGTCCAGAAGGACCCAGACGTCGCGGGGGAGTTTGAGGTTCACGCCGGCGTTCTTCGTGGCTGTCAGCACGCCCTGCGCATCGATCTGGATATGCGGTCCGGCTTGGAAGGACTTGACGCCCGCGTTCTTGTAGTCGCGAAATTCGAGGCACATGGCGGATGGAGTGGCCGAGGGCATCTTGAGACGAAGGGAGGCCCGTATGGGGCCGGCATCCACGCCGATTGGGTAGTGCAGGAACGGGAAGAAGAGGTAGCGCTCCGATTTCTTCCCGTTTACGAACATCAGGCTGTGCTTACCGGATGCCGCATCCGTGTCCGTCACCACGATCCTGCGTTGCAGATCGGCGGGGCCCGGCGCAAGCTCGCCGGAATGGACGGGGGCGGCCCCGGCCGTCTCGTCTTCGTAGGTCCACTCGAATGATGATCCCGGGCCCGGCAGGGGCGCGATGGGTGCGTGCTTCGTCGTGCTTGGCAGCGATGTCCAATTGCGGTCGCCGTAGAGACCGACTTTCGACAGGTCCGTCTGCTTGAATCCCTTCTTTAGGGCGGGCGAGTTTGGACGCAGGCGCAAATCGCGTCGGGCGGCGTCCACAAACAGGGGATCGGCCATGACCGATCCGGCGTCGTAGCCTTTCGACTGCCAGTCCGCGAAGGTCACGAGCGGTTGAGCCTTGCCGAAGAAGAGCTTCTCGCCCGCGTGGGCGGCGCCGGCCCAATAGATGTTGTTACTCGACACCTGGGCGGCGGGACTATTGCCCGTCCATACTAGCGCCGCGTTGCCGCCGTCCTCGTACACGATGTTACGCTTGAACACGATAGGGTTTGGATTGTGTTTCACCTGCACGTCCCACCAATGCTCACCGGTCCTGACGCCGGTCTGCTGACAGAATGCAAAGATGTTATCGCGAACGATGCACTCATGTCCCCCGTTACCCGCGAAACCCCAAAGGACATCATGAATGACGTTGCCCTCGAACAGGACACCCGACGTGCCAGAATCAGGGTAGAGGCCATTGGCATATCCTCCCGAGTAGGAGCGCACATCGTGTATCCAGTTGTAGCAGATTCGCGTGTCCTTCTGCCGACCGAGGAGGTAGATGGCTGCGCCGTCGTCGAGCAGGTAGTTCATCACGTGATGTATATGGTTGTATTCCACCACGTTGCCATCCTGGTAGAATCCAAACTTCTTGTCGGCGCTCCACCCCCAGCCGACCGAGATGCCCGTGTAGTCGCCATGGCTAATCTCGTTGTGGGTGATCCGGTTGTTGGCGGCGCACGGCCCGGTCAGCACGCCGACGGCGCCGTTCCACACGTGGGTCATGTCGTGGATGAAACAGTTGTCGATCACGTTACGCTCGACGTGGTCGAACTCGCCGCGCGGCTTCCAACCGTACTTGTTGCCGGGTATCTGCCAGAACAGATACACTCCGCCGCCGCCCAGGTCATGCATGTGGCACTTCCGGACCAAGTTGTCGGCGCAACCCTGCAACAGGACGACCGCGTGCGCACCGACCTGGGTGATCTCACAGTCCTCGATGGACGCGTGCCGGAGACCGATCGCGGAGATGGCACCGGATTCGAGGGCGATGTCGGGGGTCTCGAATCCGGTGGGGCATCGCCCCTGGCCGCCGGTGATCGAGCGCCCCTGCGGGGTCCAATCCGCATAGGCGAACGTGAGACCCTGGAAGCGGAGGTGTTCTACGTACGCGCCACGCTCCGGATCGCCCTTGAACTGAAGCAGAGAGGGCGTCACGGGAACAATGACCGTTGCCTTGCGCATGTCCTCTCCCGGGAGGGGAATGTAGCGGACGATCCCCGTCTGGCGGTCGAGATACCATTCGCCCGGAGCATCCAGGCAGGCCGGCGCGTTTTCCACGAGGTATCGAGCCCGGGCCTTGGACCATGCCATCTGACGCTCCACGATGACCGTTTTCGTCTCCGGTCGGAACTCCTTGACGCGATGCTGGCTCGACAGCCAGCTCTCATAGATCACGAGCAGTGTGTCCGGACAAGCGGCAATGTCTCCGGTCACGTCGTTCCCCGCATAGTAGAACCCGTCAGCCTTCCCATTCGTGTAACCGGGCTTCGTGATCAGGCCGATGGCATGGAAGAAGCCATGGTTCGGGCTGCGCGCCCGCACAGCGCGGCGACCGTCGATGAACATCTGGCGGAAATAGAACTTCCCCTTGCGCACTTCGGGGACATCCGCACGCCAGACGCCATTGCTCTCGGGACGCCAGCCTGCGATCCGCAAGCCGCCGCTGATGGTCACCGCCCCCGGTGTCTCCGCGCGGTAGGTGATGGGCGACTGCTCGGTGCCGGAGTCTTCCGGCGTGAACACGATCGGTCTTGTGATGGGATACGTCCCGCCGCGCAGGAACACGGTCACGCCATTGCGGATGGCGGATTGAGCATTGCGGGCTTTCAGGGAACGAACTTCGTGCCGCGCGCGTTCCAGCGTGGCAAACGGCTTCGCCTTCGTGCCTGGATTGGCGTCATCGCCGTTCGTGGCGACGAAAACGTCGGCGGCTAAGAGTCCTTGGCACGTGATGGCCAGCACGGCGACAGTGAAGAGTTTAGCGAAGTTGTGCATGATCTTGTGATGTTTTTGAGTTATCCCTGTTCCGACCGAGCAACGATGTCCACTTGCTGCTTTCTCAACCGGGACTGCAATTCGGCCATATCAACCTGTCCCACGGTGATCTGATGCTGCGAAGCCATGGCAGCGGCATTGCCGGCGGCTTGGCCGAGTGTGATCATGGTGCGCTGCAGGCGGGCGGCTCCCGCAGCAATGTGCGAGAAGCCTGCAGCCCGGCTGGCAATCAGCAAGTTCTTCACACCCTTGAGCAGCAGGCACCGGTAAGGAATGCCGAACGGCCCGCTGGGAAAGGGAATGGACTGCCGGTGAGCGCGACCATGAATGTCAATATGGTGGTCGGCGACGGTAACGACATCTTTGTGTTGTTGCTGTGCCAGGCCACCCATGCAGTCGTTTTCCGTGAGCACATACTCGGTGAGAAACCTGCGAGTTTCGCGCACTCCGATTCGCGGCGCGATGGCGGAGATTGCCCATGTTCCCCAGCCCTTGCCCCGTGCGGCGCTGGCCCATTGATGATTCGGCGGCAACTGCTGGAGATGGTGCATGTGCGCCAAGACTCGCCGATGTGCTTCCCGCATCAACTCGCTGTATTCCATACACACGATGGCGTTGCCGCCAATCATGCCGACGGCGTTGACAACGATATCACCGTTCGGCATCCGATCGAAACACGCGCTGAGGGGACAACTCTTCTCTTCCACGCCCTTGGGAAGGAATGGCTTCTGTTTTACGCCGGTATCGGTGATGCGATAGCAGAGTGTCATCCCGTTGAGAACCACATTGGCTTTTTCGGGCGCGTGCGGCTCGTTGTAGCGCGAGCGCGGGTCTTCCCCAATGTGGTAATCGCATCCCGCATCGGCACACACATCGCCGTCGGCAGTGCAGTCAATGAACACGTCAGCTTCGATCATGAGCCGCTTGCCTGGAAACCATGCTTCGACGGCCTTGACGGTGTCGTTGTCCACATGCGCGCGGCAGAAGGTCGTGGCCAGCAGTGTTTGGCAGCAACCTGTGGCGTCCAAGAGACGGCGAACGGCATAGTCCATCGCGCGCGGTTCGAAGCATACACCAGCGCCTCGCTTCACATTCTTCCCGTTGATCAGCCGCGGGCCGAGTTGGGTCCGTGCATAGAACGCATCCAAGTCGCAATCAGGCGGCAATGTGACACCTAACGGATCCTCGGCCATGGTCTTGAAAAGGTCGAACGTAATGCCGTAACCGCCGGTGACTGGCCTCCACACGTTGACAAACGCACACGTGGCCGTGCCGCCGAGGATGGATTCGCGTTCCAACAAGACCACCTTTGCGCCGCCGCGGGCCGCCGCCAGTGCCGCGCCGGTTCCGCCGCTGCCGCCGCCGATCACGCAAACCTGAGTGTGAATTCTCTCTGTCGAATCGTTTCGGCGACTTGCCGCGAACGCCGGCACTATGCCGCTCCCGGCCAATCCGAACAACGTTCTCACGGCGGTGCGTCGAGTAATACTTAAATTCATTGCAGTCCCTCCACGATTGGGTTGCCTGCTACCACTTGTGCTGCATTGCGCGCGCGCTCCAGCGTGGCAAACGGCTTCGCCTTCGTGCCTGGATTGGCGTCATCGCCGTTCGTGGCGACATAGAACTCGGCGGCGGTGCCGACCAAGGTGACGGCAATCAGTGTGAGGATGGACAGAAGCGTTTTCATGGTTTCGTGCAGGATGGGGTGTTTCTTCTTCAAGGCCAAGCGAGTTGTTTATCACGGCAAGGAGCATTCGACGAAGACGTGGCCGACGTCCGGATGCTGAATCTCGGTGCGGCGACCATCGAAGTTGAACGCTACCTCGGGCGTCGTTACGCCCTTGTATGGGAATAGCAGTGTGGCCGCGCGCCACGGTAGCCGCGTTCGCAGCGTCTGCGACAAGGCGGGCGCCGGCTCGATCTTGCCGTAGCTGTCCGAATACCACCCGCCACGCGGATTCTCCTGCCCGCGTTCGACATGAACGTCGGTGAATGGCGCGGTGGGCGCGGCTTTCAGCAGCAGGTTCGCGTCGTCGTAGGTGGTGCAGACCGTTCCATTCGCGACTCGGAGTGTGCCCGGCGCGAACTGGAAGCGCGACTCGATCGAGTGCTCGCCCGTGCCTTCCACAGCGTCGAACACGACCCAGCATCGCTCTTTGACGAAAACGATCTCCCGCCGATGAACGACCGCGATGCGGTTGTCCTTGCCGTAGCTGAGGTTATAGACGCCGGAGGCGCGAACGTCGCCCTCGCGCACCCGCCATCCGAGGTCGAGCGGTTTCTTGGCAATCCACGTGTCGCGTCTGCCGGCGCTGTGCTGATTTTCGCCGTCAATCTTGATGGTGGAATGCGCCGTGGTGCTTTTCAGGTAATCGTAGAACGAGCGTGCGGAGTGGTCGTAGAGATGCCGGCCTGGATCCACCAGCAGGTTGCGGCCGTAGGCGAACAACCAGAAACCAAGCCGGTCCTCATGCTGGTGCGAGCGGCCGTAGGGGCCTGCGTCAAACGCGAGATAGAGATCGCCATGGTCCTGGCGTTGGCGCAGGAACGCCACGCCGGCATAGGGGAAACATTCCGAGCCGAGGTGCTCCGGCGGGGACAGGAACTCTTTCAGGCCAAGCTCGGTCAGTGTTGGGCGGAGGTTGCCGGCGTTGGCGGGATCGGAATCGTTGAACGCCGCCTGTTTGCTGCCGTCGGGCATGGTCGTCTGTTGCTGGTAATAAATCATCTTGCGCAGCGTCTGCACCGTCTGCGGATCGAGGTCGCGTCCGAGGGCGCGCAACGAACGCATGACGGACAGCAGATTGCCGACGACCACGCGGTGATAATGCGGGGTCAGTTCATCCTGCGCGCCGTCAGGCAGCACCTGCTCGGCGATCTGGCTGGTCATCGTGCAGGCGCAGTAGTCGGCAAACCGGTCGGTGTCCCGCAGCACGGGCAGCGCGACCAGCGTGGACAGCATGCCCTGGCAGCCAATGGTCGGCCAGTTGCCCGCGTGTCCATTGGTGACAACCTCCAGGTAGGCGAGTTGGTCGTGCAACGACTTCAGCACGCGCATCAACTCGACCGGCGTGACCTGTCCGGCCGCCAGCAGCGTCTTCACGCAATCGCTCCACACCGCGCAGTGGATCGCGTTGTTCAGATATGAACCGAAGGCATATCGTGTGCCCCGGAAACATTGGCCGACATCGTTCTTCGCAATCCAGTCGAGAATCAGCCCGACCGCCTTGCGGCTGTAGCGCGCGTCGCCGGTCGCGAGGTAAGACTGTGTCAACGGGTCGAGGTAACTGAAACGGTTCAGGTCATGTCCCCAGTGCGCCGTGCCGGGGTTGAAGTCCCAATCTATGTTTGCTGGTAACTGATGCTTCTCGCCGTAGAAACTGAAACGGTTCTCCAGTGCGTCGTCAGCAACCGTGCGTGACGCGGCGCTGACCTTCGACTTGCGTGGTGCTGTCCGGCCGCCGCGGCAGGCGCGGGCCACGGCGTCGAGCGCCTTGGAAACATCGCCGGCCGCACGGGCTTCGGCAAAACCGGGCACGCGCCGCGCATCGAGCAGATCGAGCGCCCGCCGGATGAACTCCTTTTCGGTCAAGCCCCGCTCATCGAAGGAGCCGATCGCTGCGAAGACCTGCGGCCGATCAAGCCGTTTCAGCGCCGGCAGGTCCGCCCGCGACAGCAACGGCCGCGTCGCGGGCGTCTCCGCTGCATGACTCACGCCAGCGAACAGCAGCGCGGCGAGCGGGAGTATTAGGGTGTGCTTCATAGCAAAGGCGGCAGTTTACACTGCGAGGTCGCAATCCCGCGAGAAAACATGTAAACGAAGAATCCATCCAAATGAAAACAATGACATTCCTCGGCCAAGCTGTCGTTATCGCGGTAGTCAGCCTGACAACCTTGGAGACGCGCGCGGCAGATGGAGCAGCATCACCCGTGGCACAGTGGTCGTTCGAGGAAGTTCGAGAGCGGAAGGTTGCGGACTCGGTCGGCAATCACACTGGCACTGTGAAAGGCGCACTACAGCAGATGCCGGGCGTGGAAGGGCAGGGGATGAAGTTTGATGACTGCGTCGTGAGCGTGCCGCCTTCGCCGTCGTTCCGATTCACCAATGCCACCTTCAGCATCGCCGCGTGGGTCAATCCCTACGCGCTCGACGGCAGTCAACAAATGATCGTCGCCAAGAACGCCTACTCGGCCGGCCAGCGCGAGTGGGGCCTGATGCTCGACAAGGACAACCGGTTTCGGTTCTATCTTTCGCACAAGGGGTGGAAGACCATCGCTTCGCAGAGTGAGCCGCGGCCGGGCCATTGGCATCACGTCGCCGTTACGGTCGAGAAAGGACACGGTCGCCTTTACATCAACGGCAAGCAGGAAGCGGAGGGCCTTCTGGCGTCATCCGTCGCGGCGACCGACGCGCCGCTGACCATCGGCGGCGTGCAAGACGGCAGGCGAGCGATGCAGGAGTTTCTCGGTGCGCTCGATGAGATGTCGCTCTTCCGCGGTGTGCTGACACCGGCTGCGATCCGCGTGATGGCGGACAAGCAGACGACCCCGCACAAGATCGAAGTCGTCGAGCCGGTGAAGATATGGAGTGGCGGCGCAGTGCCGAAGAGCGCCGAGATTCCGGTGCTCAAAGGCGTGGAGTTTCATGTCATCAAGAAGCATGAGTCGGGAAAAGACGGCTATCCCTGGCTGCATGGCGTCGGTTTGGCGTGGCACAAAGGCAAGCTCTACGCCTCGTTTGGTCACAACAAAGGAGCGGAGAACACCGCCAGCGAGGAAGCGCGCGGTCGCGTGAGCGAGGATGGCGGGCGGACGTGGAGCGATGTGTTCACCATAGACACCGGCACCGACGCGCCGGACCTTGCGGTCAGCCACGGCGTCTTCCTTTCGCACGGCGGCACGCTTTGGGCGTTTCACGGCGCGTTCTACGGACGGATGGGCCGCATCCACACGCGCGCTTATGTTTTGGATGAAGCCGCGAACAAGTGGCTGCCGAAGGGCGTCGTGGTCGTGGGCGGCTTCTGGGCGCTCAACCAGCCGGTGAAGATGAGCGACGGCAACTGGATCATGGCCGGCATCCGCGCGAAGCAGTTTTCGGATGCGAACACGAATCCCGCCGCAGTCGCCATCAGCCACGGTGATGACCTCACCAAATGGGAGTTTATCGCCATTCCGGCACCTGATGGCATCAAGATGTGGGGCGAGTCGGCCATCATCGTGGACGGCTCCCGCGTGTTGAACATCGCACGCTACGGCGGGAAGGCGCTGGCGCTCGTGGCGTCGAGCGAAGATTACGGTCGCACTTGGACCAAGTCCGCGCCGAGCAACCTTCCGATGGCCACGTCGAAGCCATGTGCCGGCACGCTCAGCAACGGCCAGCGCTATCTCGTCTGCACCACCACGGCCGACAGCGGTGGACGGCGCTCGCCCTTGACCATCGCGGTCAGCCGTCCCGGCGAATCGTTGTTTAGCAAAGTCTTCATCATCCGGCCCGCCGTGTTTCCCGAAGGCCCCGGCGAATCGCACGCGCGGGCCTCGTTGTCGTATCCCTGCGCCACCGAGCACGACGGCAAACTCTACGTCGGCTACTCCAACACGGGCGGACGCGGCGGAAACCACAACAGTGCGGAAATGGCGGTGGTTCCCATCGGTGCGCTGAAGGTGGATTAGGGCGAAGAAGCCGCAACGCGAGTTTCTGCTTCGACTTCGAATCGGACGGTGCGAGCCGTTTCGCGGGTGAAACACCGTGTTTCACTCGTGTCGGGACTGTTCGACGAACCCCTGCGCGCGCAGCCAGAAAAGCAGGTCGTTCATCCACGGGTGATCCGTGCCCATCAGCCCGGTGCCGTGGTCGCCGCGCTGGTAGATGTGAAGGTCGTGTGGCACGCCGTGTTGTTGCAGCGCGGCGGCATACAACAGGCTGTGATCCACGGGCACCATCTTGTCCTCGCCCGTGTGCCAGACGAAACACGGCGGCAGACCGGGTCGCACCTGCAGCTCGCTCGATGTCTTGCGGATGAGTTCGTCGTTGGGAGACACACCGATGAGATTCCGGCGCGAAGTGACGTGCGGCTTGGTGATCATGCTGATGACAGGGTAGCAGAGGATCGCGAGGTCGGGCCGCGCGCTCACACGCTCTGCCTTGTCCGAAGACGCGACTTCGCCGTCCTCGGGCCGGTTGATCAATGTCGAAACCAGATGTCCGCCAGCAGAGAAGCCCATCACGCCGATGCGGTTCGGCGCGATCTTCCACTGCGCGGCGTTCTTGCGGATGTGGCGCATCGCCTGCACCGCGTCCTGCAACTGCGCCGGATACCGGTAGCCCGCGCTGCCGAGCCGGTAACGCAACACGAAGACCTTGATGCCTTGTTCGTTGAGCCAGCGGGCAAACGGGTCGCCCTGTCCTTCATAGATGCCGGAATAACTGCCGCCGGGGATGAGCAGCATCGCCGAGCCATTGGGCTTGGCCGCCAGATGTGGCGTGAGCGTGGGGATGTCTTTCGTTGTCGTGCCGAGCGCGCCCGGAGCGCCCTGCGGCCAGAGCGTGATCGGTTGCTCGGCGGCCAGCAACACCGACAAAGGAAACGCCGCCAGCGCAAGGGTGAGGATGGTATTGAGGTGCATAGGATCGGCTGCGGGTGTGACTTATTGCGAGTTCCTTTGTTGAGCCTCGGCCGGTTGCAGCGCGAGCCACGCTTGCATCTGGTAGCTGCACGCGCACTTCGCGGAGCCGTCGGGAACGAGCACCATGCCGCCGGCGGGGATCGCGTTGAACCAGCAGCTAGGCCGGATGCCACCGAAGTTCTCCGTGCCCGCGTCGCGGGAGAGATCGAGATAACCGAGCGTCGCGGATCGGAACAACATCAGGTGGCGGCTGGCCGCGATCTGGCCGCAACCGTAAGAGCGCTCGAACTTCCACGGAACCTCATCGCCGGTCTTGAGCTTCCACGCGCCGCCTTCGGCGTAGATCGTGTCGCCGTTGATGATCGGTCGCGTTTTGTAGGTGGCGGCTTTGTCCCAAATCCGCTGGCCGTTGGTGATGCTCAACGCCGCCATCCTGTTGCCGACTTCGGACGGCAGTTTGAAGAACTTGTGTTTGACGGCCTGATAGAACATCAGCAGCGCGCCGTGTTTGGAACTGACCGCCAACTGCGTTCCGAAGACATCGTCGTTCGCCTTCCACAGCACGGCACCGCTGCGTGCGTCCAATGCGACGAGCGTGCCGCCGGGTTGATCGCCGGGCTTTAGCAGCGGACCTTGTTTGCCGTTCGGCTTCGGCTCGGTGATGCGGTCGGCGAGGGCCAGCGGCCGGTCTATCAGGTAAAGCCGGTTGTTGGCGATGGCGATGGCGTTGTTACGCAGGGAGTGCTCGGGTTTGTATCGCCACAGCAGCCTGCCGGTCTTCGCGTCGAAGGCGAACAACAGCACCGACTCGGTCCGCAATCGGATGCCACTGTAGCGCGGGCTGACTGGATGCGCGTCGTTCAGCGCGGTTCCGAAAAGCACGCCGTCCGCATACGCGACGAAGCCCCAGTTGCGGTTCGTGGACGTGGCGTCGGCTGGCGTCGCAAACTCTGCCAGCTTCCTGCCCGTCGCCAGATCGAGTTTCAAACATTGCCGCCCGGTCCGCACGAACACAGCGTCGTCGCCGAGACAGAAATTGCTGCCGGCGTCGCCCACGCCGACGTCGTGGTGGACGCCATCCCAGTCACTCAAGATCTTGGCGACGGGATAAACCCAGCGCGGGCGACCGTTGTAGGCGTTCAAACCGCTGAGACCATTTACGCCCTCGACGACCAACACGCCGCGGTTAAACAACGGGGCAGGGGTCTGTGCGTGACGATCGGGGAGTTCAATCGCGCCGTCGTGATACCAGGAAATCTCCAGCGGCCCGCGCACGAGCGCGTCGTCGGAGCAGAGCGTGTTGGCAGCGTTGGAGTTCTGGTGAGTCCACAACCCCGCGCCCTTCAACGGCCCGCGGCGGCGCACAGCGAGATTACCGGGCGTCCCCAAACAGACGACACCACCGTCGGGACGCTGCAACTTCTCGATCAGCGCATCATCCAGTGGGGCGGAGGAAACGATCAGGTCGGCGAAGTAGCGCGGGAAAAGTGTTTCATCCAACTTGCCTTCGATGATGGCCACCCGCTTGCCATACACGCCGGCATCGGCCAGGGTTTGCCGCGCGCGATTGACCCTGGCCGGGTCGCTTTCGATTCCGATGACGTGGAGTTTGGACTTGCGAGCCAGCTCCAAAGCCAGCCGCCCGTCTCCGCAACCAACATGGAGGCAGAATCCCTCGCGGACGCCGCTCTTTTGCAAGATCTCCTTCGCCTCAGATTGTAACGCGGACACTCCTGTCCGCGGAGTCTTGTCACTCTCCGATGGCGCGGACAGGAGTGTCCGCGTTACGGTATGCGCCGCTTCTCCCTCGGCAAAACAATAGATGATGCCCGCAGTTGTCGAGACCAGCAGCGTGCCGTTCGCCGCCGCCAATCCAACGGCGCTTCCCTCCACCTTGCGTGTCCAGCGAACCCGGCTCTCCTTCAAATCCACGATCGAAACACGGTTCGTCGAGCCGCAGACCGCTTCGTTGCCGGCCGCGATGACTTCGCAAGTGCGCTCATACGCCGCGGCCATGAACGGCGTGACGCTCGCGCCGAGCCGCTCCACGTCGGGGCGCGTCTGCGCCAGAACGCGTTCCAATCCGGTTTGGTTTGCCACGGCGGGATCGGTGTCCTTGAAGATGATGTCGGTGCGGAACAGCGGCTTCAGCGACTTGAGCGTCTCGGCGGCGAGCGCAGCGCGGCGGATCGCATCGGAGTCAGGCGTCAGATCCACCTGCGCGTGCCTCTTCAGCCCGCGCGAGCGCGTCGTGTTTCCCTTCTTGTCCTTCGTCTCCACCTCGCCCCAGCGGTAGGCCAGCAGTTGCGAGCCGGTGAATTGCAGGATGCCATCGGGCTGCACGCTGAACACCCCGCGGCCCGCGCGGGCGGCAAGCTTGCCCGTTGCCTGCTCCAGGAAACATCCGCCGTTGACGACATACTGGTCGGCTGCCAGCGCGCGCGCCCCGCCAATCGAGCCGTTCTCTTGCAGCAGATAATTCTCCAGCTCGCCGTCCGCGCGGCGAAACGCGGCGGGCACGGCGCGGCCCGTCGGCACAAACAAATGCTCGCCCGCGGCCAGCAGATAACCCTGCGGCGCGACGCCGCTGTGAGCGTTCGCCGTCCCGTGCGGCTGAGGCATATACAACTGCCCCGTGCGATCATTCGTCCAGACCACCCGGCCGGTTTCGGCATTCAGCGCATGGATGTAAACTCCGCCGCTGGGCCAGATGCCCGCCGCGTAGTAAACCGTCTCCCCGACGATCACCGGCCCACCGCGCGCCGGCCAGCGGGAGATCATCCGCTCGTTGCCGAGGCACATCCTCGCGTCGGGACCGCCGCGATGTTTCCACAACACCCGCCCGTCGGCGAGCGCCAGCGCATACAGCCAGCCGTCATCGCTCGCCACGAACACCCGGTCCCGCCAGCCCGCCGGCGCGAACCGCACCGGCCCGCCCGTGAAGAACTTCCACCGCACCCCGCCGTTGCCGGCATCGAGCGCGACCACCGAATCATCCGCCGTGCTGCCGAGCACCACCGTGTTGCCCATCAGGATCGGCTGATGCGCGAAGTCATACGAGATGCGCGCCGAACTCGGCCACGCCGGCCGTGGCGTCGCGCTGCGATAGGTCCATTGCAGTTCCAGCTTCGCCGGCAACGGTTCCGCCGAACATCCGCTGCGCCCCGCATCCGCCCGATACATCGGCCAGTCGGTTGCCGATGCTGATGAACACGACCACGCGAGCGCGAGGAATGCCGCGCCTTGGAGTGCTTGATGGAATTTCATTGGAGTGTCACTACGCCACAATCGCTCACAGCTTCTTCAGCACGGCGGCGACTTTGTCCTCAAACAGCTTCTGCCATTCCGGTGCGAGCAGGCAGTCGCAGTCTTCTTGCGCAAAACCCTTGTTCTTCCGCCCTTCGGCGGTGGGCGCATAGTAGATGTAGCCGTTGGTGTAGCCGGCGACGAAGGTGAACGGGGCAGGGGCGCGCTTCTTGATGCCGAGGCCGATCTCGACAGTCAGCTCGCCGGGGAACGTCACGAGCACGAAGTCGCCGACCCGCAGGCCCACGACCTCGACATCAATCGTCGGTTTGCCGGCGGCGACGTTTTGCGCGTGATGCATCTTGAGAAGGCTCAGGTTCGCCTGGAGCCGGGTGAGCTGTTCCATCGTGAGGATGTTCTGGATGTAGCGCTCCATGTTGGCGCGGTTCTCGGCGTCGAGTTTGGCGAGGTCGTCGCGGCCAAGGGATTTGTCGAGCAGGTAGCGGTGGCTGGAATAGGACGGGAAGTTGGTGGCGAGGTTGTATTGAACGAACAGCGCCATGAAGTTCTTCAGGTTGAGGCTGGTTCCCCGCAACGACTTGAGCAGACGGGTCTGCTCGGCCTCGATCGCGGCCATGCGCTGCTCCATGTCGGCGGCGCGGGGCAGGGCGAGGACTTCGTTGATGACGCGCAGGCCGCCGTCGTCGCGCGTCTGGATTTTCCGCAGCGCACGCAGCGCGCTGAGGCCCAGCAGGTTTCCGAGCGGCTCGGCGTCGCGGGGATTGTGAACGTCCTTGTATTGCGCCGGGTTGATGTCGCCGCAGCAGCCTTGGAGGAAAATGGCGAGCGCGCCGTCGCCGAGGGCGTCCTCGATGGCCTTGGAAGCGAAGCCGGTGATGTCCGCCGTGTTGCCGCGGCTCGGCACGGTCTGGATGGGATGGACCGCGAAGTTATAGACGACCGCGAGCGGCTGGCCGTTCTGTTTGTCGAGGCGGAGCAGGCCGATCTCCGGGTCCATCGGGCCGATGCCTGCAACCTGCTCGTCGGGGACCACCGAGTAGGCATGGCGCACGTCCGATTCGCTGCCGTTCTTCAACTTGAGCCGGCGGTTCTCCGAGACGCGGTTCTCGTGACCGCGCCCAGCGCCAACCTTGACGGGCAGCATGTTCCGGCATGCGTCCCTCACCGCCTGCACGGCCCGCTTTTCGTAGTCGCTGCACACGATGCCGTGGCAATGGCTGGCATTGATGAGGACGTTCGACGGCGGGATGTTGAACTCCTTCTGGAGCTGCGCCCGGACGTTGCCGAGGAAGTCGTTCTTGATCCGGCCAAGCTGGCCAATGGCGACGGCGTCCACGGTGATGATGGCCACGGTGGTCGTGTCATCCCGCAGCACCAGCGCCTTGGCGAACAACGGGTCGTTGACGGGCACCGTGCGGTCCGTGATGTCCACCTTGGCGACGCCGGCGTGGAGTTGAGCCGCCTCGACGGCCAGCGGAGCCAGCAGGAGGGCGGCGAGAGAGAGGATGCAGAGCTTCTTCATGGCAAGCGGCAGCCTGCCACCACCCGTCGTCCCCGCGCCACAAGAAAAGTAGCTGCGTTACTCCCTGAGGCGGCTACTTACGGCGTGCTCCTGTCTTTCGCCTTGCTTCACTTCAACGAGCGGATCAGGCCACCGCCGGCATCGCTTTGGTCCTAGCAATCAATCGATAAATGCAGCCCGCGATGGTCAGCACGCCGACGATGCCGCAGATAATGCCCACTCCACCCTTGGCCAGAAACATCAGATTCAGATACCACAGGCCGACCGCGACGCCGAGCAGAACGAGCCAGCGCGGAGATCCCGGCCCCCACATGTCCATGGACCAGCCAATCAAATACGGCAGCATCAGCAGTCCCCACCAGCCCGAACGTCCAGAAGAACCGCCAAAGCCGCCAACCATGCTCAGCCCCCACATCGCCCCCACTCCAATCGCGATCAGGATGAACGCCCACACCTTGCAGACGATCACCCGGCGTTCGACTTGGCCGAGGTAGGCGCCGAGCGCCATCAATCCGCTGCCGGGGAGAATGAGAACCGCTCCTTCCAAGGGGTCGAGGCCACCAACCGCCATTGCGATGCCGCCAGCAATCATCAGAATCCTGGACCAAAGAGTTCGTGCGTTCATGTCATTCGTCCTTTCTTCTCCGAGACGCTTCCGTCTCCACAGAATCAGGCGCGGCTCCCAGCCGGATATAACGCTGCTCGTTTGAAAACCGCTGACTCTTACTTGATGCTGGGCAGGCGCCAGTGCGTGGCCATGAGGCACGGTTTGTCAGCGGGCTGGTCCTTTTGGTAGTAGATGGTCAGGATGGTTCCGTCGCCGAGTTGCGCGGAAGCCGGATAGCCCAAGTCTCCATCCGGCGCATCATCAATCAGCTCGATCTCGTTCTTGAGGTCCCACGTCCGGCCGTTGTCGTGGGAAAGACAGGCGCGTTGTCCATAGAGCTTGCGGCGGTGTCCGTAAACCACCAGCAGCCGCCCGTCGTTCAGCCGGATGATGTGCGGTGGATAGCCCCACATCTCTGTGCGGTGAATCATGCTCCAAGTCTTGCCGCCATCTTCGCTTTCCGACTGGCCGAGGAACCGCTCGGATATGTCCGGGTGTTCGTTGCGGAACATCGCCACGAGCCGCCCGTCGCTGCATTCCACGACGTGCGGTTCATCGGCGTAGAAGGAAGCCGGCGACGACACTTTCGCGATCTGCTGCCAGGTCACGCCGTCGTCCTTGGATTCCTCCACGACGATGCGATCGGAGGGGCCGGACCCGCCACCGGTGCCGACATAAATCAACCGGCCGTCCTTCAACTGAACCGGGCCGTGCGGCGCGCACGCGGTTGTCTTGGACGGAACGCTCCACGTCTTGCCATTGTCTTCGGAGCGCCGCACCCAGGCACCGAGCCATTGTTTCCGGGTTTCCGGGCCGATCTTGGCCGCGTGTTGCCTGTAGGCAGCACGCAGCCAACTCCCTTGCTCGAAATAGACCGACGTGAACCAACTGACCAGCAGAGTCCCCTTGCTTGTCTCGATGATGCCGGTGTCGCGGTCGTCCAAGGGTGTGTTGTTGATGGTGACGACGTCTGACCATATCCTGCCGTTGTCGGCGGAGCGGACCATCTGCGTCTTTCCCCAAGGACAGACATGCGCGTCCCGATCTCCGGAGAAGGTCACGATCAACTCGCCTTTGGAAGTCCTGACAATCGTCGGCCAGCCGATGTATCGGCCCATCTGTTTGCAGATCACGCCGGTGGAAGGGCCGGGTTCGTTCCCGGCCAGCGGCCGGAACTTGGTGAACCTGCCGATGGGAACAAACTTGAAGGAGTCAATGTAGGCGGCCTTGCCGGTGTAACGGATGATGAGCTTCTCGTTGTCCAGCTTGACGTTCTTCCGGAACGGCAGCCAGATGTTGAAGTGTTTCTTTTCGGTCGCGCCTTCGTTCGGCACATTGAGAACGGTGAACTCCGTCTCCGAAGAAAGTCTCAGATCAAAACCGCCCGCGCGGTCGGTGGCGCGGGATTCCACTTCAATGTCATAGAACCCTTTCAGCGCTGGGTCGAAGGTGATGTCCGGCGCATCGGGGTTGCCATTGAGCATATTGTTGTCGCCCCATGTCTTAAAGCGCAGGTCCCAGAAGCCGCGCCGCTTTTCGTCGTTCAGGATCTTGTCCTTGGGCGTGCATCGTTCAAAATCATCCTTGATGATCGGCTCGCCCCGAATCGTGGCTTCCTCGGCCAGCGCGGCTAGCGGAACCAGCAAGAGGGCGGTGAGTATGAAACGAGCGAGTCTCATTTTTCCTTCCGCAACTCCGCGAGCATTTCGAGCAGATTGTTCGTGATGATGACGGAGGCGTCTTCCTGCACGCGATTGCTGCCCAGCCAGGTCTCGTAGCCCCCGAGTTTGTGCTGCTCGGGGGTGGGCAAATAGCCGTTGTTCCCGTTGGCGAGGCCCATGACCATGGTGCGCGGCAGTGGGCTGCGTTTCTTCAGATCGAGGCCAATCTGCGCGAACGCTTCGAACGGAATGGCACATACGGCCAAATCGCCAATTTGCAGAGCCTGCACCAGCACGGTCACACTCTCAGGAGCTTTGGCCTGCGATAGCGTGCGATTCGCGTAGGCTTCAGCCAGACGAGGGAGCTTGTCGCGCTGGGCCTTGTCTTTCACAGCAAGCACAGCCTTCGCCTCTGCGATCTGCTGGGCCGTGGGATGACGCAGCTTGAGCGTCACCTGACGCTGGATCATGCCCAGGCGCGCATCCCGACGATGGCTCGCAATCGTGGCACGCGCACATGACGCGGCCTCGGCAGTCTTCTGGGCGATGATCTGAATTTGCTCGAACGGCTTGCGCGGCGGGCGCTTCACGAGGAAGGGAGTGTTGTTGATGTCGCCGGAGGTGCCGTTGGACATGATGGCGACGACGTCGCCGCCGCCCATGCGGGACTGCATCACTCGCGCAAACTCACCATAGTAATCGGCGGAGATCACCCCCTCGGGCACGCCGCCGACGTAGTGCAACGAGTAATTGGCCAGCAGGGCCAGCGGCTTGCCCGACTTCGCGTCCTGCACCGAGAGGATAGTCACATCAGGATCGGTGGGGCCTGCCGGGCGGTCGAGGACGTCGGGACTCGTGCCGGGGTTCGTCCTTACTTTGTCCATCTGGCCAAACGGATTCGGTTGCATCTTGCCCGGCTTGAGAAACCAGCGGCGACAGAACACTTCCTCCGGCAAGGAACTCGCGGCGGCGCCTACCCCTGCGGGACGCAGCGCGGCGTACGCGCGAACAATGGACTCCGCGATTCCGGCCACGAGGACCTTTCGGTAGGCTACCTCGGGTGCGGGGCCGGCTTTGACATTGGAGGGTGGGCTGGTGTGGGTATGAGTGGACGCGACCAGAATCTTCTCCACGGCGATGCCGCACTGCTTCGAGGCGATGGCCTTGGCTTCATCACTTGCTTCCTGCGCCACCTGAATATTGTCAACCACAACCAGGGCCACGGTCGTTGCGCCGTTGTTGAGCACGAGAGCACGGGCGTGGAGCGGATCGTGCGCGCTTTCGGCCATTCTGGGCGTGAACAAGCCCGGCACGCTGAGCGGAAACACTTTCGGCGTGATGTCAACGGTCGCCGCGCCAGCGCGAAGTAGCGGAGTTGTTGGCGTAACCTCAGCGGAGCCAGAAGTGAGCGCCAAAAGCATGATGACTGCAACGGCGGCACGCACGAAATTGACTGGGTTATGTTTCATTGTTCCTTCCGCAACTGGGCCAGCATATCGAGCAAGTTGTTGGTGAGGATGACCGAGGCGTCTTCCTGAACGCTGCAGGTGCCGATCCAGGTCTCGTATCCGCCGAGTTTGTGCTGCGCGGGCGTCGGCAGGTAACCGTGCCGGCCGTTGGCGATGCTGACCACCATCGTTTGCGGGAATGGGCTGCGCTTCTTCAGGTCGAGGCCGATCTCGCAGAAAGTCTCGAACGGAATGCAGCAGACGGCAAAGTCGCCGATGCGGATGGCTTGAACAATGACCGTGGTCGTCTCGTCCTTGCGCTCGGCGGCGGCGATGGTGCTGCGGGCGTAGTTCTCGGCGAGACGCGGCAGTTTCTCACGTTCGGCTTTCTTGGTGGCAACCACGGCTTTGGCCTCGGCGAGTTGCTCGGCGGTGGGACGACGATACTTCAAAGTGACCTCGCGCTGGATCATGCCGAGACGCACGTTGGGATTGTGTTTCTCGATCTTCCGAAGCGCAAACCACGCGGTGTCGGCGGCCTTCTGCGCGACGATGCGGATCTGCTCGAACGGCTCGCGCGGCGGTCGTGTGACGTTGAACGGGATGTTGTTGATGTCGCCGGAAGTGCCGTTGGACATCATGGCAACGAAGTTCGTGTCTCCATTGACTCGCGAAGGCATGAGCCGCGCAAACTCGCCGTAGTAATCTGCCGACACCGATGACTTCGGTGTGTGGCCGACGTAGTGGAGCGAGTAGTTGGCGAACAGCGCGAGCGGCCTGCGCCTGGCGTCCTGCACCGAGAGGATCGTGATGTCGGGATCGGTCGGGCCGGCGGGGCGGTCGAGCACATCGGGGCTGGTGCCCGGATTCATCTTCGCCTTGTCCAGCTTGCCAAAGGGATTCAGCGGCATCTTGCCCGGTTTGAGGAACCAGCGACGGTTGAAGACTTCATCCGGCAACGGATGCGCGGCAGTGCCAACCGCAGCGGGGCGCAGTGCGCCGTGGGCGCGAACAATGGACTCGGCGATTCCCTCGACCAACAGTTTGCGATACGCGACGGCGGGTGCCGGCCCGTTGGTGGAGTTCGACGACGGCGCACTGTGGGAGTGAGTTCCGCAGACGAGGATCTTCTCCGGTTTGATGCCGCAACGCTCCGAGGCGAGGGCTTTCGCATCCCTCGCGGTTTCAGGGGCCACGGCGAGGCTGTCCACTACGACCATCGCGAGCGTGGTCGCGCCGTCGTCGAGCACAAGCGCACGGGCATGGAGCGGATCGTGCGCGCTCTCGGCCATGTTTGCGCTGAAACCTCCCGGCATGTTGAGCGGGAACTGTTTCGGTGTAATGTCCACGGCAGCCGCGCTGGCGCGGAAGGGCGGTGCTTTCGGAGCGGGCGCGGCAGAGGCAGTGGTTAGAGCGATGAGAATGGTGAGTGTAATGTTGAGGGAGGGTTTCATGGTCATGTCAGTTGAAGATACCGGTTTGTCGCGTCGCTGCGTAGCCCGGATTGCCGTCGGGACCGCTGCAAATCTTCCATTCCTCGGATCGTTCGATGCCGTCGCCGTAAGCGCAAATGTCGCGCGTGGACGGAATGCGCTGGAAGAGCAGGGCAAACAACTCGCGCGCCTTCATCGTCGCGCCGGGCATCAGGCCGAGCTTCTGGAACACGTCGAGGTCTTTCTTGTAGTCGCGGATCAGCCCGCATGAATGGACGCAGCGGCCGTTGGACGGATGGAAGCCGTCGCAGCAATCGCACGCCATGCAGGTGCCCTCGACGAGCGTGATGGGCACGTTCGGCTCGCGGCGGATGCGTTGCCATATCTCGAATAACGTGTCGTTTGACCGGGGCGACTTGTTCTTGCCGCCGGCATACCAGCAAGACAAGCACATCAAATGATGCGGCCGGATGAAAAGTCGCTCGTCCTTCTCGACGCGCTGGACATTACGGCGGCGGTATTGCTCACGCTCCTGGTCCGTCCGCAAATAGACGACCGCCTTCCAGCCCTTCGCTCTCACTCGCTCATACGCGCCGCTTTTCGCCAACGAACAACCTTCCCATCCCGGCGTGTCGTGGGCGCAGATGCCTTTCGGTGTCTCGACTCTCTTGAAGAGTAACTCGTAGAGATAGCGCGCGCGGCGCGTGTCGCCCGGGGCGAGGCCGAGTCGCTGGAGCACGTCGAGGTCGCACTTACGGTTTAACACCTCTTGCGCGTCCGGCGAGGCTTTCGCTGTCGGCCTCAGCTTGGTGTAATGCGAAACCTCGTCCGCGTTCGACATCAGGCGAATGGCGGTTGTCGGGTCGCTGCCGAGTCGCTGCAAAACCTCCCGCGCCTTGGCCGATTCCATCAACGGGCATTTCGCACCGCCGAGGACGCAGACGACGCTCATCAGTTGGTGGGCGCGGATGCAGATGGCGGCGTTGCACAGACCGTCGCATGTCTTGCTGGTGGTGTCGTTCGCTGAAGTAAGAGCCGGCAGTGCCGACCCTGCGAACCCGGCGGTTCCCAACTTCAGCATGGCTCGGCGAGAGAAGTCTTTCATCGGAGCTTTCCTTTCAACGACTCATTTCTCAATCACCAACTCCGCCATGTAGATCGCTGTGATCGTTTTGCCTGTCGCGTCCTTCTCGTGGCTGGAGTAGTAGGAGACCAGCGCGCGACCGGGGGCGAGTTCGAGGAAGCCGGGATAGGAGTTGTCGCCGCCACTGGGGAACTCCGCAAACTCGTGCAACTGGTCGCCGACCAGCCAGCAGAGCGAGGTCTTCGGACCGGCCTTCGTCGAGTGCCGTCCGCCAACGACGTAACGGTCGCCCCATTTGGTTATCAGCGGCCCGCCGACGTAGCGGTCGAGGTCTTTGCGGTCCCAGTTTGTGTAGGGCGGCTTCGAGCGCAGCAGTTGCGCGGGGGCGCTGCCACGCCGGCCCACGCCGAGCACGCTGCCGTCCGGCTCGAACAGAAACGCCGTTTCGTCGCCGGCAATCTCCTGAAACACGGCGCGCTTGCGCCAGATGAGGCCGTCGTCGCTCTCCAGCATCAGCGACTCGACCTTCCTGCCTTCGCCGCGCGCGGTAATGTTGAAGCCGATGTTTCGCCGGCCGCAGAGATACGCCTTGTCGCCGAACGCGGCGGCCCGCCAGATGTAATGGCCGAAGGTGCCTTCGAGCATGATCGGACTGTGCCACTTCACGCCGTCGTCGGTCCACGCGGCGTAGCCGAGGTGTTTGTTGAGGTCGTAGTCCTCGCGCGCGAGCGTCGTCGGGCCGCTATACCACGTGCCTGTATAGGCAAAAAGCTTGTCTTTGAAGATGAGGAAGTGCGAATCGCGCGTGTCGCGCAACGGGACATTGAAGCGATGCACCTGCCGCCACTCCTTCGTGTCGTCGCTGGCGAGGATGATGATCGAGGAGGTCGGATGAACCATGTGGCCGTCCGGGCAACTGCGGAACGTCAGGTAAAACCTGCCCTTGAACCGCACGAGATCGGTGAACGCGTTGTGCTCGCCGTTGTGGAACACGCGTCGCAGATTGGACACTGTCACTTTCGGCAGCTTTTCGGTGCTTGCGCCATCAGCGGCAAGGCTGCCGAGAGCTGCGAGGACAACGGCAGTGGTCGAAATGAGGTTGTTGCGAAGAATGTGTTTCATGGCATCCTTTCCTGTTTCCTTTATCACCGCGACTTGGATTTGTCCCTTGCGCCCGGCTGGCGTAGGAACGCCTCGAATTGGGCGAGAATCTGGCGCGTGGAGCCGCGTTGAGCGATGTTCTCCAGCGGGAAATCGCGTGCCACGGTTGGCGGGAAGACGTCCCATAGGCGCACACCGTTGTCAATGCGGCGGCCAGCCAGTTGCTCAGCCAACTGATCGGTGGTGAGTGCGTCAGCCGGCCAAGGATCCACGCATCGGTCTTTTTCAGAGAGAAGTGGTTCCTTTTCGTCCGCGCGGGCCGCGGATCGCTTCAGTCCAAGCCGGTGGGCGAGGAAATCACCCAAGGCGACGTTGCGTGGAGCGTCCCACGAGTGGCCACCGGCCATGATGTGGGCCTCGAATGCTTTCTCGGCGTTGCGCGCGCGATAGGCATGCCGGACTTTGCGGGCGGTGTGACAAAACAGGTCCGGCGGGAAGAGGGAATCCCCATCGCCTTGGAAGATGAACAGCGGGCGCGGCGCGAAGCTGCCCAACAGGTGCCACATTTCCAACTGACCCACCACGCCGGGCAGGATGTTGCAGTGGCAGTGTTTCTTTTCCTTGCGCGCGACGAACTCGAATGTGCTCGGATAGCCGGAGGAGGAAAGCACGGCCAACTCCGGACAGAGTGCCGCCAGGAAAACCGTAAGCGTGCCGCCGCCGGAGTTGCCGATGGCCGCAACGCGGCGCGGGTCAACCCGCGGTTGCTTCAGCGCCCAAGCGACCCAGCCGAGCGTTTCCATGATGATCAACCCTTGGACGCTTGTGCCGCACGCGAACGGCTTGACGCAATCACCATGGCCCATCGCGACACGTTCGCCCTGGCCGAGGTTGTCGGGGCACAGGACCATCGCACCGCGCTGCGTGATATGCCGCGCCATGCGTTGATAGCCGTCGGCGAGCTTGCCGCCTTTGCCGTGCCCGCAGCACAAGATTACCAGTGGCAACGGTCGGTTGGGCGCGTCAGCGGGCAGGTAAAGCAGCGCCGTGCCGGTCACGTTGGCCCATGAGGAGGAGCGCAGCATTTCGATGCGCCCACCGGCAAAGACCGCCTCGCGCACTTTCTCCGCCTGAACCTTCGGAACCCACTCGTCGCGGATGCCGAGGCAGTCCTTGGTAACGCGAACGATAGCGTCGCGGTCGGCTGGCACGGCCGGCTTTCGATCCGGCATCCGTAAGCGTGCCTCGGCGAAACGCCGCTCGTATTGCTCGAACAGATCGTGAGTCGAGAACTGCGCGCCTGCGGATGGGGCTTCAGCGTGCGCGGTGCGGTTGCCATCGGTGCCGAGCATCCAGCCGGCTCCGAAGAGGGCTGTTGTCTTGATCCACGCGCGTCGTTTCATTGTTGTCAAGGTTGGAGGCTTCAGTGGAGCAGTCAAAAGTGCTCATGGTTGTTTCGCGCCAACGCCGTATCGTATCAGCGGCGCGCCGCGCTGGTGAGCGCCGATGTCGGGAGCCTGGCCGGTGTAGCCGTCGCTGAAGTTGGGAATCGGCTGGCCTGCGCCCGCGCCGGGACTGTTGGGCGTGAGCTGAAAACGGCCGATCCTGGTCGTGGCATCGAAGCCGGCGCCGGGGACGTAGATTGGTTCGCCACGGACGCCGTGCGCTTCGCAGTCGGCGGGGACTTGGCCGTTGTAGAGGTCATAGTCGTAATCGTTGTCGGTGTTCTGTTTCGCATCGCTGTGGCTGCGGCCGTCGGCGCTGCGGACGTGAAGGATGTTGTTGCGCGAGACGGTGTGCTTGACGATGCGGTTGCCGCCGAAGCCGCCGACGGGGAGCCACTCGTCGGAGCGGAAGAGGGTGTTGTGGAAGATGTATTGGTGGCCGGTCATCCAGTCTTCGCTGCCTGCGTAGCCCATTTTCAAGAAATGTCCGCCGCCGTCGTTGGGCTGTTTCTGGCTGTGCGTGACAACATTGCGCCAGATGTAGAGCGGCCCGATGGAAGTCGCCGCGTTGCCGATCATCTGAAAGCTCTGCGTAATGTAGTTGTCCCAGACACGCACATTGCGGTTGCCGCCTTCGACCTCCAACCCGTCGTCCCAGCAATGGCTCACGAGGTTGCCGTAGATGTCGGAGTCGTGGCCCGGCGAGCCGCGGAAGCTGCCGTTGCTGCCGCCGCCGATGATGTCGTTATACATGTGGTCGAGGTCAGAGAAACACTCGTTGTAGCGGATGACGTGGTTGCCGGCGGTGTTGAAAAGCGAGATGCACTGCGGTCCCATCGTGTGTGTGGGATAGACCGGCTCATACCAGGTGCTGCCATCGTGGGTTGGATGATGCAGCTTGCAGCGCTGGACAATGAGGCGTTTAAGGTCGGCGCTGAACGAGAGGATGGCGGAGTCGCAGTTGAAGCCGAAACCGGTCTTGGGATTGAGCCGGCCCCAATCAGAGACGTCGCTGTCCTCGATGACGATGTCGTGGCCGCCTTCGATGCGTATGGCACCGATGGGTTTCCTGAGGACGTTGGTGGCCGCCCCGGCGCCTCTAAGCGTGAAGCCGCGCAGGATGACGTAGGAAGCGTTGATCGTGATGCAGGAGTCGTGCTGGTGCCGCACGTCAATCGTCGCGCCCCGCCCGTCATAGACGCGCCATGCCGTCGCCGTGCCGGACTCGGTGACGGTCAGCGGCGTGTCGCGGTTCGTCACGCGGACGATTTCGCCGACAGGGAACTTTTCGCTCCACGTCGTTGCGGTGAGATTCGTGGAGGTCTGCGTGCCGGCAAGGGTCAGTTGGACTTCGTAGGTGGTGGCGGGTTTGAGGTGAACGATGCTGCCGCGGTAGTCGGCAAGGTCTTCGTCGGTCTTGGGGATCGGGTTGTAGCGCATCGGCAGCGCCTCTTTCCATTCCGGTGCGCCCTGCCGGCGATAACGGACCTTTACATCCTTGTCCGCCGCGCCGCCCGGCGGTGACCAGTAGAGTCCGATGCAATGAAACGTAGGGATGGCGACTGGTTCAACCGCGGCTCCAAGCGGGTTGCTCGACAGAGCGACTGCGAACAGTAGGGCGAATTTCGTCAGGCTCATAAGGTCTATCGGTTCTTTTGTTGATACCATGCCGGCGTGCCGAACCAGTCGTGCATCTCCTTCTCGAACGGAGCGACGACTTCCGTAGGCTCCGGAATCGCGCCGCGGTCGCCGGTTTCGACAATCCAGGTGTCGAGCACGGCGCGGAGACGGAGCAGGGCTTCGCGGTGTTCCGGCTGCTTTGAGCTCGCGAGGTTCCGGATTTCGTGTGGGTCGGTCTCGACGTCGTAGAGTTCCTCGCTGGGGCCGCGCAGCGCCATCAGGTCGGCGGGCGGGCCGGTGAGCTTGCCCTGTGCCTGTAGCTCGCGCATGAGCGGGATGACGAGGAAGCATTTCTCCTTGTAGCGGTTCAGCGAGGCGAATGTCGGGCCGTTGGTGAAGTTGCGGATGTAACGCCAGCGCGTGTCGCGCACCGAGCGGATGCGCAGGGCAGTTTCATCAATCCGGTCGCGGGCACTGAAGGCATACTTGCGCGGTGGGGCTGCCTGCGCGCCGAGAAAATTACGGCTCTGCATTAGTGGTGGTCGCGGCACGCCAGCAATGGCGAGCGTGGTGGCAGTCACGTCGAGAACGCTGATGACCTGCCCGTTGACAGAGCCGGGTTTGATCTGCGGCGGTGCTGGGAAGTTTTTCGACCAGCGGACGATCATCGGCACGTGCAGCCCGCTGTCGTAGCACCAATGAATACCGCGCGCGTCGAGGCGACCATTGTCAGCGAAGAAGATGATGACCGTGTCGTCCTCCAGCCCGTCGGCTCGCAACCGTTCCAGCACCCAGCCGATGCGGCGGTCCATGCCGGAGACGGAGTTGAGGTAGCGCGCCCATTCCTGACGCACGACGGGATGGTCGGGATAGTAGGGCGGGGGAGTGACGTTCTCCGGCGTGGCGATCTGCGGATGCTCGCGCTCGCCGACCCACTCGACGCGCTCTTTCTTTGCGCTCTGGCGATCGTAGATATCGTATTCGACTTCATGCGAGTTGACGACAGCGAAGAACGGCTGGCGCGACTTCAGCGCGGTCCAGTCGTCGGACTCGTAGATGGGGCCTTCGTTGACGAAGTTGAGGTCGAGTTTGCCCGTGCCGATGCTGCGGTCACCGATGGTCTTGATGTTGGCGGTGAAGTAGCCGGCGTCGCGTAGCCAGTGTGTAACCGGCCGCACACCCGGCGGCAGGCGGAACGTGTCGGCGCGGTGCGACCGCATGGGGTGCGTGTCGGTCGTGGTCTGATACATGCCGGTGAAGAACGCGGAGCGGCTTGGCGCGCAGGCCGGATTGGTGGAAAACACGCGTGTATAGCGGACGCCCTCCGCCGCAAGTCGGTCGAGGTTTGGCGTGCGGACGAGTTTCGCGCCGTAGCAGCCGAGGTCGAGTTTGATGTTCTCGCCGACCAGCCAGAGGATGTTGGGGTGCTTTGCGCCGGTCGCCGCTGTTTTTGCAGCCTGCGCGAAGCCGTCAGTGCCAAGCGCGGCACCGATGACCGTTACAATGAGGATTGTTCTCAACTGTTTTAGGGTCACTTTGCCTCCAACAGTTTTTGCACGGCAGTCATGAGCACCGCCTCCGTTTCCGGCGCAACAGCCGATGCCGGCTTGCTGGTTTCGTAGCCGCCTTCGGTGTAGGCACGCGTTGTGCCGATGTAGCCGGGGCCGTATTCGCCATAGGCGGCCATCATCACGTGGAGGTCGGGGCGCATGTTCTTGGCGGCCAGTTGATATTCCACGAACAGCTCGCCCGGCATGTGCAACACCCGCGCTTTGCCGACGCCCAGCATCGAGATGGGAATGCGATGTCCGCTCTTGCAACGCAGCAGCCATGCGAGGTGGTCGGCGGCGTTCACGGCGGCCTTGGGGTCTTTCTTCTGAGTGATCGTTTCGCGCAGCTTCGCCTCATCGAGATGGGGCGCGAGCGGGAGCGCCACCGGCTCGACGCGCCACTGGATGCGCGCGGCGGTGACGGGGAATTTCTGCGTCGCGTCCCAGGCGCGTTTCATGCCGTCAGCGAGGCGGAGGGCGAGGGCGACGCGATTCTCGCGGGAGCCGTCATTGTATTTCCCCGCGCCGAGGTTGCCGCCGGGGCCGGTGAAATGGACGTGGAGCGCCTCCGGGACGGCTTGTTGGCGGAAGAAGCGCGCAATGCCGGGGAAGTCGGGGCTGGGAATGCCCATGCGATAGTAGCTCTGCGGATGGCAGGCGTAGTAGCTCAGCACGGCCACGGGCTTGGGCGCAGACGGTTTCTCGTCATTCCAGAAGCTCAGGAGCGAGACGCGTGGGTCAATGACGCCTTCCGGCTCAGCGCGGAGCTTTGGGTCTTTGCAGGCAGTGTAGCGGGTGGCGCGGATGCGGCCGTCGGGGCCGGGGATGCGGCGGTTGGAGGCCACCTCCTTCACGTCGGCTTCGCCCCAACCACAGTGGGTGATCGGTTGCGCCTTGGCGATGGATTCCTTCACCGCCTGAGCCGCGTGTGCGAGCAGCTTCCGATGGAAGGTGCTCTCAAAGCGTTCGAGGTTCTTCACGCCCGCTTCTTTCAGCAACCGTTCCGCCGCAAAATCGCAGCCGGGCGCGTCGTGCTGGTGGAGCGTATGGACAGCGACGCGCTGCGTCGTCGTCCCGGTGGCTTTGGCCAGCGCCTCGCGGAAAGCGTCTTGGGATTCATTGGCGATGCCGATCCAGTCCACCGCACACAGCGCAATCGGCTCGCCCGCGCCGAGTAGCACGATGCCGCGGCAACGCAGCGTCAGTTCGTCCACGCGGACCACCGGATCGTATGCGAGCATCGTGCCGACGGGTGGCGTGGCGTCCACGTCGAACGTGGCGAGACGCAAGCCGTCGGCGGCGAGAGCGGCTGTGGCGACACACAAGCCGACGAGGGTGATGGAACGGCGGAACGGGCGGAAAGTCATGCAAGATTTCATGAGTCAGTTCCTTTGAGGCGGATAGTAGAGACTCGGCAAAGTTTTTGCGAGCATGGCTTTTCCAGAGGAGAGGAGTCGGCTACTGTGGCGACGTGAGCGAAACGCCTTTGGTGGATGTTGTGTTTGAGGACGACCGGCTGCTGGTGGTGAACAAGCCGGCCGATCTCGTCTGCCATCCGTCGAAAAACGGTCCGCTCTCCAGTCTGGTGGGGCGCGTGCGCGCCTACCTCGGCCGCAACGAAGCGTTCATGGTAAACCGGCTCGACCGCGAGACGAGCGGGCTGATGTTGATCGCCAAGGACTCGGCGATGGCGGCGCAACTCCACCGGGCGTTCTTGAAGAAACAAGTGCTCAAGGAATATCTCGCCATCGTCCACGGGCGCGTGGCCGCGGAGCACGGCCTCGTGGACGCGCCGATTGGGTTGGCGACCGGCCGCGAGGTGGCCATCAAGCGCGGTGTCGAGCCGGACGGCCAGCACGCGCAAACGGAATGGTGGGTGGAGCAGCGGGCGGAGCGGTTCACGATGTTGCGCGCGCGCTTGCACACGGGTCGGGCGCATCAGATTCGCGTGCATCTGGCGCACGTCGGGCATCCGGTGGTCGGTGACAAGATCTACGGCGGCGACGAACGGCTTTACCTGACGTTCATCGAGACGGGCGTGACGCCGGCGCTGCTGGAGAAACTGTTGCTGCCGCGGCAGGCGTTGCACGCGATCCGGCTCGTGGTGCCGTATGGCGCGCCGGAGCCGGTGGAATGGCGCGCGCCGTTGCCGGAGGATTTGGCGGAGTTCTGGAAACGTGTCACGGCTTCGTGACGGTCGGTTTGATGACAGCTCTCAGCGGCTGGTTCATTTCCGCCACCGCGTTGTCGAAGCTCTCGCCGGCGGGATGGAACCAAAGAAGGAACTCATCCTCCAACGCCGCGCCGGCCGTCAAGCGCAGCGGCGGGGCGGCGGCGGAATGGATCTCGTAGCGCACGGTTCCGTCGGCCTTGATCTCTAGGGCCTTCGGCGCGCGTTGCCAGAAACGTTTCACCGCGAACAACATTCCGCTGGCGTCGGCACGGAAGTCGAGCCAGCCCGGATGCTGGCGGTCGGAGACGAGCCGCGCATCCACCTTCGGCTGCTCCAAGCGGCGCGTGTCACCGGGCGCGAGGGTGTGGGTGCCGCTGGCCGTGGCGAGGACGATGGACTTCCGGTGTTGCGCGGCGGGACGGATGGCGAGCCACACGCACTTGACCGGCGTGGCGTCGGCGCCGTCCGCCGTCTCAATGCGCGTCGTCACGCGCACAGCGGGCTGGCCAGCGGTGACGTAATATCGCTGCGTGCAGTGGAGCCGTTTCTTGCCACTATACGCGAGCCAGACATCTCGGCGGGCCGTGGCGCGGACCGGGCCGTTTTCCTCGACGACCTCGCGTTCGGATGGCGTGGCGACGCACGGCGCGCCCCCGGCCAGCTCGATGGTGAGCGGGCCGAGATGGTTGCCGACCGGGTAATACATCTTACCCGTGTTCAGCAGCAGGATGCCGTCCTCGGTGGCCGCGCGTGCTTCTTCCCGCTGCCGGGTAGTCGAACGTCCGGCAATGAGCGACCACGTCTTGGTTTCGCCAGGCTCCAGGTCGGCAGTGAAAATGGCCTGGACGGTTTTCAACGACCCGTCCGGCCAGTGGGCCAGTGGGGTGATCTGCGCTGCCACGGACAACTCGTCGTAGCCGACCACGCGAAGCTGCTTTGCATCAGCCGTCGCGCCCGCAGCCAACGGCACTTCCGCCGCCACCAGCGCGTGATGACGCGGCACCGCCGTGTCGTTCGTCACTGTGAACGCCACATTCAGAGTTGCCGCCAGCAGCAAACAGACCATGCCAGGAGGCTAGGGGAGGGCAGGGGACGTTTCAAGAAAGACGTGAGATGGACGGGGGACGGAGGTTAGTTAGTGCAGTCAGGCTTTGACTGATACCTGCGGCAAAAGCTGAGAGCGGCTCCCTTCCGGTTTTTCGGGCTTGCCTCGGTTGTGCAGTGAACGTAACGTCGCGGCGTGATGAGTCCGGAATTTGACCAGTATCTTCCGATTGGCATGTTGATCGTTGTCGCCATCGCGTTTTCGGTGGGTCTGTTGGTGATGTCCACGCTGATGGGCCAGAAGGGGCGGCGACCGGCGATCAAGGACACGGCCTACGAGTGCGGCATGTTGCCGATCACGCCGGCGCGCGGGCGGTTCTCGGTGAAGTTTTACGTCGTGGCGATGTTGTTTGTCCTGTTCGACATCGAGGTGGTGTTTCTCTATCCGTGGGCGGTGGTGTTCAAGTCGCTGCTGAAGGAGTCGCAGACCGGCACGCTGATCTTCACCTCGATGCTGGCGTTTGTCGGCATCCTGTTTGTCGGCTTCATCTACGCGTTGAAGAAGGGCGCATTTGATTGGGGCCCACGCCGGGAATTGTAGCACTGGCATCCTGGTCGGCGGCGCTATTGTTTAAGGGTGAGGGGCTGCTCTTGGCTGAATCCGCTCTCGCGACCGGAGTTGCAATCCGCGGGTAGCGTTGACTACACTCAGCGCGGCTCATGAAAACCATTTCCGCTCTGCTGCTTGCCCTTTGCCTTGCAGTGCCGCTGCGCGCGGCCGAAGAGGTCACGGTCAAGATTGACACCGTCACGAAGCCGACGGTCGAGGTCAGCCCGAAGTTGTTCGGCGGGTTCCTCGAACACATGCACTCTTGCATTGAGGGCGGACTGTGGGCCGAGGTGTTGCCGGACCGGAAGTTCGGCGACACAGCGACCGTGGACGCGCCGTTGGGGAGGTTTTGGCGTGTGCTCGGCGATCCGGCGAAGGTCACGCGCACGAACAACTCGGTCCACCTGAGTCCCGGCGGCAGCGAGGTGGGCGTGGAGTTGACAGGCATCTATGGCGTGCCGGGCAAGCGCTACCGCGGCACGGCGTTTATTAACACGGCGCGGTTCAGCGGCGAAATCGAGTTTGCATTCGCGCACGGCGAGCGCGTGCTAAATCGCGGCAAGGCCCGCGTGCCGCGCATCAAGGGCCGTTTCGCGACACAGACGATGAACGCGCCGGTCGAGGTTGCGCCCGGCACGATGCGGTTCGTGGTGCGAGGGGAGGGGACGTTTGTGATTGGCGCGCCGACGCTGGTGCCTTCCGCAACAACCGCGGGCATGAATCCCGCGGTGTTGCCGCTGTTGAAACAGCTCAGTCCGACGTGGTTGCGCTGGCCGGGCGGGAATTTCGCGCAAACGTATCACTGGCGCGACGGCATCGGCCCACGCAACGACCGGCCTGCCCGCCCCAACATGGCTTGGCCGAAAGGCCCGGTGGAATCGAACGATTTTGGCACCGACGAGTTCATTTCGGTTTGCCGCGCGCTTCACGCCGAGCCGGTCATCTGCGTTAACGTGGGCGGCAACGGTGCGACGGCGAAGGAAGCCGCCGACTGGGTGGGCTACTGCAAGCGGCGTGGCCACAAGGTGAAGTATTGGGAACTCGGCAACGAGATCTACGGCAAGTGGGAGGTAGGCCACACCAACGCCGCTGCCTACGCGCGCACTTGTCTCGACTACATTGAGGCGATGAAAGCCGCCGATAAAACCATCAAGTTCATTGCCGTTGGCCACGACCTCAACTGGGATCGCACCGTGCTCAAGCAGATCGGCGGGCAGATTGATTACCTGTCGCAGCATCTCTACACCAACCACGGCGAGTTTGACGGGCTGATGGCCGAGCCGTTGCGTTACGAGAAGTTCCTCCGCGACCTGAAGGAACTGATCAAGACAGAGTGTCCGGGCCGCAACATCCGCGTGACATTGAACGAATGGAATCTCAACGAGAAGGGTTTCCACAACTGGTCGAAGGCCGCAGCGTTGTTCGGCGCGTGCATGGTTCACATGCTGGCTCGGCAGGATGGCTTTGTGGACTACGCATGCGCGTCGGATCTGATCAACGGCTGGGCAGGCGGCGCAATTCAGTATGACAAAGGCCGCGCGTTCCTGACGCCCCTCGGCGACGTGCTGGCGATCTACCGGCAGCGCATGACCGGTAAGAGGGTTGGCGTCGCGTGCGACAATTCATCACTCGACGTGCTCGCTGTTCGCAACAGCACTGGCTCGAAATACAGCGTCGCTGTCCTGAACCGCGATCTGAAGCGAGACTTCACCCTGACGCTCGATTTCGGCAAATGGAAACCGCACGCCGCCGAGGAGTGGACGCTCAACGGCGGCATCCCGGCGCAGAAGCGCGACTTCGAGAACACCAAAACACTGGCACCTTTGACGCGCAAGCTCACAAAAGGACTCGCAACCTATCAACTTACCGCGCCGGCCCACTCCGTTACAGTAGTGGAGTTCCGGCGGTAGCGTGTCTCCCAGACTATGAAGCGCGCGCTCCTTGCAGCTATCTGGTTGGCAACTACCATCGTTGCTTCCGCTGCGTCTCCGCAGGAACTCGCCCCGCGTGTGCCGATTGAAAACGACCGCGAGCTATTCGAGGCGTTCGCGTTGGAACGGCCGGAACTCGCCGCCGTTAAGGCAGCCGTGGACGCGAAGGACTTTTCCGCCGCAAAGAGCGCGCTGCTGGCGCATTTCCGTCAACGTCGCTCGCCGGCGTGGTTCCTGAACTGGTGGGAGAAGCCGTCGCAACAAACCAACGCGCCGCCGGCTGCGCTACTGGAAGCGGCGGAGGCCATCCTCACGCACCAGTTCAAAACGGCGAGCGCGGCGGTCCGATTTGAAGGGCGGATTGACTGGCAATACCTGCCAGCAAAGCTGCCTGACGGCATGCCGGATTATCAGGTGCCGTTGGTGCTCTACATCAACCGGTTCAGTTGGTGGCGTGACGTGCTTGGTCCGGCCTACTGGACCACCGGCAACGAACAGTATGCGCAGGAGTGGGCGGCGCAGGTCCGGGACTGGACCACGCGCAATCCCGCAGCCTCGGTGTTCAATGAGCGGGCCACGCCGTCGCCGTGGCGGCGGCTCACGGCGGCTTACTCGACGACGATGTGGATTTACGGTTTGAACTACTTCCTCCAGTCGCCCGCCGTGACGCCGGACACGCTCGCCGCATTCTTCAAAGCGATCATCCAGAAAGCGCGCTTCAGCATTCGCAATCCCGACGAGGTGAACCGGCGGCTTGTCCAGCTCGAAGCTGTTCATGCCATCGCAGCCTGTTTCCCGGAACTTCGCGAGGCGGGGCGTTGGCGGCAGTGGGCGCTCGACGAAACGGAGCGGTTCATCGCCGAAGAGATATATCCGGACGGCGCGCTCAAGGAACTTGCGCCGGGTTATCAAAGCATCGCGATTGCCTCGTTGCGAAACATGGTCGCGCTGGCCGCGGCCAACGGCGTGCCGCTGCGTTACACCGTCCGTGACGCGCTGGCGCGGGCGACGGAGTATCTGGCCGGCATTCTGCTGCCCAACGGCACAGTGCCGGCGTTCGGCGACACTTGGGCGCCGGCCTATGTCGCGCCTGAGCTGATGAGGGCGCTGGAGTTTTATCCGCCGGAGAAAGGCGAGCGCCGGCGTGAGCAATTGCGCTACATGATTACGATGGGCCGCGAAGGCGAACCGCCCGCGAGCGCCTCCACCGCCGCGCCGTGGGCCGGCATCTACGTCATGCGCGGTTTGGGGCGCACGAACATTACAGTTCGCGCCTACAGTGAACCCATTCCGCGCGGCGCAGGCTGGCGCCGAACTGATGTGGCGCTGGCATTTCGCGCGGGGCCGTTCGGGATAGAGCACCAGCACGAGGACAAGCTGAGCTTCGTGCTCTACGGCTTCGGCAGCCACCTGCTCGATGAGATGGGCGTTTACAGCAACTCGCCGGGTTTCTGGCGCGATTACTTCAGCAGCACCATCACGCACAACACACTGCTTGTGGACGGCCTTGGCCAGAACCGCCGCGCGCGCCGTTCCTCGTGGACCGTTGCCAAGCCACTCGAAGGCAATTGGCTTTCCAACGACGCGTTCGATTTCGCTTCCGGCGTCTATGACGACGGCTGGGGACCGCAGAACCTGCAGACCGTGACGCAGCGGCGCGAGATTTTCTTCGCGAAGCCGGACTATTGGGTTCTGCACGACCTACTGAACGGTAGTGGCGAGCATACCTACGAGACACTGTTTCACTGGCTGCCGCCGAACACCGTCGAGGTCCACGACCAGACGAAGGTGTGTTTTAGTTCCAACGCAAACCGTCCCAACCTCGCCATTTACCCGGTGGATGCTGACGTCGAAGTCCAAGTGCTGCGCGGCTGGCAGCGCGTGCCGCACGATCCGTTCAGTCCGCGACAAGGATGGTTCTCGCCGGGCCTCCAGAAGATTGATCCTGCGCCATGCACCGTCATCCGTCGGCGCGGCGTTGCGCCACAAGTGATGGAGAGCATCCTACTGCCGGCGTTACCAAGAGACACGCCGGACATCGCGGCGCAACGGCTCGTCGTCACCGATGCCAGCAACCGCCCGCTCCGGCGCACGGAGGTCTGCGCGCTTCGCATTTACACACGCGCCGGCGTGGATCTCTACGTCAACGATCTGCGCGCTGAAACTCTCACTGCCGCGCAGCCGCTACCGAAGCGAATCAACGCGGGACGATTTGGGACGGTCGAGTTCGGCGGCAAGTTGCTTCTCATCCGCCTCAACGCCGCCGAGCAACCGTTGGTGGTCCGCCACAGCGGCGACGCTCCGCCTGTTCGCAACGAACGCGCGATCAAGCCGATCAATCGCTGAACGGCGCCGCAACACACTTCTGTTCCCGTTGTGCAACAGCCATCAGAGCGGCGCCAAACGCGGTTTCATCACCCTTACCGTCTGTCGGGAAATTCCCGATTGATGTTCTCTTTTATTCCCGACGTTACAGATTTGGACTCATGACGTAGCTTGCGGCATGTAAAGTGAGAGTGTGCGCAGAATTAGCCGAGATTTGAGGCGCAAAAGCGCCAACAGCAAAAGGAAGACAACAACCAATGAAAACATTGATTCGTAAAGCAAGTAAGAGCGGGCAATCACTGGTGGAGTATGGCTTGGTCCTGGCGTTGATCGCCATTGTCGCCATCCTGGTCGTCAAGGCCGTGGGCACGCAGACCACGAGCACCTTTGACAATGTTCAGACCCAGATGACTACGGCGGGTATTGCGAGCACGTCCCCCACCGCCGCCAGTTCGTAGGAGTTTGCTGACGTGGCGCGCAGCGCGTTACGCCAGCAACCGAAAATTGCGCCGGCGGGGCCAGGGACCATCGGGTGCCCTCCTCAGGCCCGTTCCCTCCATGGTCCTCCCCGCCGGCAGATCTTGGTCAAGAGAAGGTAGAGAAGTTGTTAATTCGCTTTCGGTTTCGTGAGGGAGGAGCCGACCTGCCGAGGGACAGTCAGAAGCAACCAGAAGCCCGCTTGATTTACTCCATTCGCCGGCTATGATGGCGCCGATGAATCATCTTTCTTCTTCCACCCTGCTCATGGCGCTGCTCCTTGCCTTCGATTGCGGTGCCCATGCCGCGGCACCCGCCGCCTCCACCGTCATCAAACGCGCCGACGCGGCGCATTTTACGTTGCGTGACGGCACGCAGATCGTCGGCAAGCTGGAAATCAAGAACGTCGAGGTCGTCACGGTCTATGGAACATTGACCGTGCCGCTGGACGACGTGGTGAAAATCCGCGTTGGCAAGAAGTCCGACCGCGAGTTGAAGACCCGGATAGACAAGCTCATCGCCGATCTCGGCAGCAAGGATTTTGCCGCGCGCGACGCCGCGACCGTCGAGTTGGGCAAGCTTGGTCGGATGGCCTACACCGAGCTGCGCAAGGCGTCGTTTTCCGACGACCAGGAGGTGAAGGAGCGTGCCAACAAGCTCATCGAGGAAATCGGTGTGCTGGATGAGGAGGCCGATGTCCCGTGCGAAGACGATGAAGTGGTAACGCCAACGTTCACAATCGTGGGGGCGGTGAAGTTTGAGGTGCTCGCCATCGCCACCAAGTTTGGCCCGCTCAAGGTGGCGAAGAAAGACCTCGCTGTCATGTCACTGGCCGAGCCGCAAAAGATCTCGCGCACCGTGTCCGTCCCCGCGAAGGCCACTGCCGGCCGGATGATCGCCACCGGCGTGCGCGTAAAACGCGGCGACCGTCTCGTCATCAACGCCAGCGGCACCGTCAGCTATCGCAACTATGGCGGCACGCAGTTTACCCCTGAAGGCAGCTCCAACTACGGCGCGTGGAACGAGAATTTCCAGATTGGCTCCCTGCTCGGCCGCATCAACGCCGGCGGCCCGATGTTCAAGGTGGGCGAGCGCTACAACGACAAGGTCGAAACCGACGGCGAGCTTTTTCTCGGAATCGCCACGCATGACAGCGGCAGCACTTACGGCAATGGCGAATTCAAGGTTCGTATCCAGATTCAGCCGGCCTCGCCGTAGTCAATTGCTGCTCTCCTCTGGCCCTGTCGTGGCTTCTACTTCCGGTCGCCGCTCGCCACCTCGTTGCTCTCGATCAGTTGCACACGCCCGTTCGCGGCAATCGTGAACTCCGACCGGTCCTTTGGCACGTCCCATACCGCAAGCAGCCGACCGTGTTGCATGTCCAACACTGCCACGCGATTTTCTACGACGTTTCCACCGCCAGCCGCCACCAGCACAAGATAACGCCCGGACTCGCGCACGCTCGCTGTCGCCCAGGCGACCGACGCCTCCGGCAGCCGAACCGACCAGACCGTTTCACCACTGCGACCCGAGAGCGACGCGATCTCGCCCGACGTTTTCACGCGAAAGAGCTGATTCCCCGCCACAAACATCGTCCGCCAGCTCGGCGTCGCTGGCCGGCCTGGTGCAGCGAGCATCGCCACCATCTTCCGAAACACATCGCTCCGTGGTGTCTCCGACAGATTCTCAAGCCTCACGCCGCGCTCTTGCCACAGCAGCTTGCCTGTGTCGGCATCGAGAGCGATAGCCTGGCTGCCGCGAAACACCAGCACGGTGTCTCCCACCACGGCCGCCTTGGGCGACGAATCCAACGCGCCCCGCTTGTCCGTCACCTCCGCCGATGTCCACAGCACCCGCAAGCCATCCACCGCGACGCGCACGAGCCTGCGACTCTCCACAAAAAGCCGTCCACCCGCGAGGTCGCCCGCGCCCGGTAGTAAACTGACCTCCCGCCCCGACTTGATGCCCCCCTCATTTCCCGGCTCCGTCTCTTTTGCAGCGACCACTGGCGCTTCATGCGATAGGGTTTGCCGCACCTCCACTGCCGAGCCGTTGACGCCACCAAAACTTACCCGCGTTTTCGGCGGCAGCGCCTCCAGCAAAGTCAGTCCCTGTCTCGCCAGGCCGCCGCGCCCCGAACGAATGCCCGCCAGCGCCACGCCGAGTGCCGCGTCGCCTCGGCGTTTAGCTTCCGGCTCGGCGCGCAAGAACCACAACAGCGTGTCCGCCATCTCGTTAAACTCGCGCGCCGCAAAATGCTGCGCCGCCAGCGCCAGCCACGCTTGCTCCCGCGTCTCGCCCGATGGGTGCGATGCGACGATTTCTGCCATCGCATGTCCATCGTGATGCTTGATAGCGTCCGCCAAACGCCGCCGTGCGGTTGTCTTGGCGCGAGGCGGCAGGGCGTGGCCCCGCGCCTTCACCAGTTGCTCCAACTGCTGCGCTGCCAACGACCGGTTCAACGCGCGCCCGCCTGCCAGTCGCGCACCGGTCGGATCATTGCCTGCCGGCACGTCCAGCCACGCGGCCGTCTCGTGGTCAAGTATCTGCTGCAACGCTTCGCCAGCAGCCTTCCAGTGTCCACGCGCCTCGCAGGCATCCGCCGTCCGCAACCAACGCTCGCTGCGCGCGGCAGCCGTGGTGGCATACGCGCCCGCGCGCTCAAGCCACGCCAGCGCCCCAGCGGAATCGCGGCCCGCCATCTCCATGCTGCACCGGAACAGCAACGCATCCGTCTCCGCGTAGCTGATCCGCGCCTTCTGCTGAAGCGCCCGCGCCTTTGTCAGATCCTCCATAGCTTCTGTTATCCGCGCCGACTGCAAGTTCATCTCCCCGCGCTCTTGCCAGCGACGGGGGTCGTCCGGCGCCGATTCCACGCGTCGCGTCATTTCCTCGATCGCATCGCTGAAGCTGCGCAGCATCGCCAGTGAACGGTTGCCGATCACCACCAACGACGAGCCTCCGTCGGCGAGGTGACGAAATTCCCCCGCCGGCACCGGCGACGAACGAAGCTCCCGCCCGCTCTGTGCGTCGAGCTGCACCGCGCCGCGGCTTCGCGTGAACGCATAGAGCGTTCCGTGCCGCAACACCGGTCGCCCCGTGCCGGCTTCCAGCAGTGTGTCCCACACCAGCTTGCCGTCACCCAGCGCCCGCGCCGCCGCGCTCGTTCCGCCGAGAATCACCAACGTTCTGGTATCCGCTCTCTCCGCCACGATGCCCGCGAGGAATCGTTGTTGTTCGCGCGGTTGCCTCCACAGGATGCGGCCCGTGCCGATGTCGAAAGCCATTATTTGATCCGTGTCCGCTGGCAAGATCACCGCAGTTTGTTCGTGACTGAGGATCGGATTGACCGCCGCGAGCCTCGCGGGTGGCATCACGTTGACGCCGGAAACGACAAGAGCACCGTATTGGCAGAACCAGCGAGGCTCTCCTGTAAGCTGATCGAAGCAGGCGAACACGCCGCCGTTCGTGAGACAGAGGACGCGACCGGCCGTCACCTGCAACGCGCTCGCGCTCGCCAGATCCGCCCCCGTTTGCCATGCGAGGCCGCCTTCCGCACGGTGTGAAATCAGCCTGTGCCACAGCGTCCGCCCGTCGGCTGTGTCGAGGCAGACGAGGTGATACGACTGGATGTGCAACGCGATAACAAACACCCGGTCACCAACGATTGTTGGCGGACTGATCCATCGCGCCACCCGCGAAAACTCATCGCGGCCTTCGCCTTGGCCGACGCGCCAGCGCAATCGGCCGTTTCGCGCGTCGCGTGCCGCAAGCTGGCTGCTGCCGGCATACTTGCTTGTCTGCGGCATGACCGGACCGGGGCCGCCGATCACCACCATGGCCCGCGCCTCGATGTTCGACCCGCCGGCTGGTGAGTTCTCCACAAAGCAAACCATCTCTGGCGTCGCAGCGACAAGGAATCGCTGCTGGCCGACGATCTCGCGCTCCGAAGCCGTTCCAGTGATATGGCCGCGTGATGAAGACCCGGAAGCTGCTGTTTGCATCGGCGCGGGCATTTCCCACAAGCGTTTCCCCGTTGTGATTTCCAGACAAGCGACACTCTTCAACGTCCGCATGAATACCCGACCACTGTTGGCGCATGCGAACGGCGCAACCTCGCAGTCCGCCTGCGTCCGCCACCGCGGCGTCGGCGCGAAAGCTTCCGGCAGCGCCGCATCACCCACTGCCGTTGCCACCGCCACCAGCGCGCGCCGTGTAAACTCCACGACATGCTGCTCCGAGCCGCCGAAACTCCGTCGCACTGTGGGCGACTCCTTTTCCAGCCGCGCCAGTGTTGCTCGCGCGCGGACAAGCTGGCCGCTCCGTGCTAATGCAAGCGTATGCTGTGCCAGCGTCAGCGGCAGATCCGCGTCTGCGCAGCCGAACGTTGGCTCAAGCGCAAGGAACTCCTCCCAAGCGGCTGCCGCTGATGCAAAATCGCCCTCGTCTGCCAGCAGTGCGGCGCACCACCAACGCGCCCGCTGCGCTGCTACCGTTGCGGGAAATCTGCTTGCAACGCGCGCCAGCGCCGCAGGTTCACCCGCGGAGAGCGCCGCGTCCACCTGCGCCGCCGCTTGTCCCTCGAACCGCGCCGCGTATTCCGCGCGCAACCCCTTCGTCCCACACAGCAACGCATGCCGTGCCGCATCTGACGCCGGCACAAACAAGCGGCTCGACCCAGCCTCAGTGTTTTCACCTGCCGCCGCCACGACTCGGTCCTCGGCCTTCTCGATCACGCCTTGGAAAATCTCAATTGCCGGGCCGTGCTGGTTGATGGAGGCAAACTGGTTGCCCTGTGCCATCAACGCATCAAGGTCCGCGTCGGTCTTCAACAGGAAGGTCGGCGGCGGCTTGCTCTCTCTCTCCTCCACCGTTGCGGGTTTGCCGGGCGTGAATTTCGGCGCCTGCTCCGCCGCCATTGCCACTGCGCCAAGCAGGGCCAGCACCCATTGAGTTGAATGCAAACGCAAATTCACGACGGCCGCAGTCTAGCTGAAACCGTTGCAAAGGCAAACGCGCGCGATGAGCAGACAACCGCATCATCCTCAAGAAAGCCAAACGCCGCGAAGCCTTGCGGGCCTCGCGGCGTTCAAACAGGAGCCATACCGGCTCCGGCTTAAGTTTTATTCGCAGTTCCTTGCCACCCAAAGCTTCTGGCAGCCAAACTCCTTCGCTTCCCGGTGAGTTCGCATCCAGATGTCCAGCCGTGATCCTTTGATCACACGACCGGTGTCCTCGACCTGAAAGGTTCCAATGAACCCTTCGATCTCGACTCTTGTGCCCGGCGGCAGCAACCGCCAATCGGCCGCCACACCGCCCCAATACACCTTCTCGCCGCTGGCGAAATAGCCCGCAGCGTGCCGTCCACAGCACTTTGAGCAGGAACAGTAAGCGGTGACCGTCATCCAACGCCCGACCGACGTGGCTGTATCCGCCACCCGCTCCGATCCCAGATATGCAAAGAACACACTCAATACAACAAGAACAATACGTCTGAACCGCATTACATCACCTCAGACCCGATCGGCCCCAACATCCATACCGACCGAGCCACGTCAGACCAGCAACGGGCTACACCTCTAATCCCGACTCTGCGTCACGATTCGTTGCCAGCTACATCGCAGTCGGCGAGGTTCCTTGTGCTTACAGCCTTGCCAACTGCCCGTTACACCATCCCCGACCACCCGGCCGGAGACGCCAAAAGGGCGCGCAAAGTAGCCAAACAGCCCCCAGCCGGCAAGCACTATTTTTGAGCGTTTTCGCGCTATCTTGACCGAAGAAAAACGACTCCGCCCGCAGCGCCGACATCCTTGTTGACGCCCCGACTTGTCCATCCGAGTGAGGAAACTCGCCCCTTGAAGCGTCAGAGGGCTGGCGCAGTCCAAAACGCTTGCGTGTCTGAGGGATGGGCAAACAACCGCACGTCACCGTCTTGGACTGCGACGGCCCTCCGCCGCTTTCTACGCATCCGCGGCAATGCAAAGGCGTTGAAGCTCAGCCGTCCGCTAAAACACCGGCACAAAATCACCGCGCTCGTCAAACGCCAGCGGCACTGGCTCGGTCTTCTTCTGCAGGTCGGAACGGCGGCCCAGTTCTTCGAGGTAGGCCTCTGAGGCCAGCACCGTCTCGCAGCTCAGGGTGTTCTTGATCCAGAGCGCCTTGACCTTGCGCGTGTCCGGCAGGCCGCTCGTGGCCAGCGCCACCTCCAGCGCCTCGCGGTCGGTCGGAAAATGCATCGGCATTCGCGCGTTTACCGGCGTCAACGCGGTAATTGTGTTCACCCATGTCGCCTTCGTGTCCACCGCACGGTAGAGCCGCTCGTGGATGAAATCGGCCATGCCGATGCCGGCGGCGTTGCCGTAGCTGTCCGGATGCAGCGAGCGGACGTAGAGGCGGCGGGCGGCGTTCGGGGCGGGCTTAAGGAAACTGCCGTCTATCTCGCGCCGGATGACGTTAGTGTCCATGCCTGTGCCACTGAAGTTCTTGCCCATTTCGTCCACGATCAACAGATCCACCTCGTCAAACGGCAGCCGCGGCAAAAGCGACCGTGCCATTTTCAAAAGCTCGACCTCCTCCTGCTCCATCGTTGCCGTCGGCACTGCGACGATCCGCGCGGTCTTGTGGAACTGGTTCTCGATGATGCCGACGCCGAACGCGATCTTGCTAAGCTTCAACACTTCGCGCGCGACGGCCACCAGAGCCTTCGCGTGGCTCATCCTCGCGCTGGCCTGATGGAACTGGTGCGCGCCCTTTTGTTTACCGAGGCCGATCGTGGCCATCTTCATCAACCCGCTCTCAATCGGCCCGTGGAAATCTGTGTGCGGCTTGATGCGATTTACCAGCACGATGGCGTCGGCGCTACGGGCGTTCTTGTCTTGATAGACGATGAACCCAAGCTCCGGGTCGCGGCCCAGTTCGACGACCTCCATGCTGCTCTTGATCGGCACCCCTATCGCCTGCTCGGTGATGCCGTAGTGCGCGAGCACGTCAAGCTGGCCCGCGTCCGTCGCGCCGCCGTGGCTGCCCATTGCTGGCACGATGAAGACCTTCGCGCCGAGCTTCTTCAACTCGTCGCATACCGTGCGGACGATGACATCGTAGTTGGTGATGCCGCGGCTGCCTGCGCCCACCGCCACCGTCATGCCGGACCGGATGGACTTTGCCGCGGGCAAAGCTGCCATCGCCTCGCGCGTGGCTGCCGCCGGATCGCCGATGCTCGGCGCGTCAAAAATCTGTTTCAGTCTGAAAAACCTTGGAAATTGGTCGCTCATTGTTGCAGGAAGTTAGCGCGCTCGATCCCCGTGGACAAGCTCGGAGTCGTTTACCCAGTCAACGAGAATTGCTTGGAATGACGTTCTGTTGCGTCCAGTGTCGTGAAGCGATCCCCGTGATGGTGGTGGAGGAAAAGACATGGAAGGGCAGAAAGGAGAAGCACTCTCCCCGATGTGAATACCCTGAGGTGCCCTTAAGTCTTTCGCATCAACCGTTGCGCGGCGGCCACGACCTGTTCCACTTCGATCTGGGTCAGACACTTTACTTCGGGCGTGTCTCTGCACTCTGCTTTCATGCAGGGCGAGCAGGGAAGCGAGATGCGCAGCACGGCGTGGGCGGCGGCGGGGTAGGGGCCGGTCTGGCGGGGATTGGTCGGGCCGAAGATGGCGACGACTGGCGTGCCGACGGCAACGGCAAGGTGCAGGGGACCGCTGTCATTGGAGATGAGGAGCGCTGCACGACGCATCAGGTCCACCAACTGTGGCAGCGTTGTGCGTCCGGCGAGCACCTCGACGGGTGTATGAGCTGCGGCAGCGATGGCTTCCGCAGTGATCCGTTCGTCGGAGCTGCCGATAATGGCGAGCCGGTGATCGGGCCACAAGGCAGCGAGGCGGGCGAGCAATTCACCGAAGCGCGGCGCGGGCCAGCGTTTGGTGGGCCAACGTGCGCCGGGGTTGACGAGAATGAGTTTCTCGCGTTCCGTCTTTGCGCCGCGCGGGTCGGGCGTGAGCGGAAACTCCACACGGTCCACCTGGATGCCAAGCTGGCGCGGCAGCATGAGGTAGCGGTCCACCGCGTGCATGTGGGGTGTGGGAACTTTGATCAGCTCGTTGTAGAAATTCGGGGAGCCTTCGCGTCCGTCGGCAAGACCGGTGCGGCGGCGCGCGCCGGTGGCGAGTGTGACGAGGCTGCTGCGAAGCAGACACTGAAGATCAATGGCCCAATCGAACCGTTCGCGGCGCAACGCGGCGAGGAGGTGAGCGAGTTCCACCATGCCGTGCGACGTGTTGTAACGATGCCGGGCGAACGGAATAATGCGATTGATGACCGGGCAGCCGTCGAGGATCGGGGCGAAGTTCTCGTTGATGAGCCATGCAATGTCAGCCTGTGGGAATGCGCGCCGCAGGATGCGCACGGTGGGCAGCGCATGGATGATGTCCCCAAGGGAACTGGGCTTGACGACCAGGATTTTCACGCAGGAAGAAACAACGGGCGGCTATTTGCCAAGGCCGAGGCGGACGGCAAGTTTATCGGGCAGGCCGGCCTGTCGGATTTTGTATTGGACGGCGGCGATGTCGTAGTCAAGGCGCTTGATCTGGACGCGCTTGGCGTCGGTATCGTAGATCACATAGGCGGTTTTAGGATTGCCGTCGCGAGGCTGGCCGATGGAGCCGACGTTGATGAAGTAGCGGCAGCCGGGCTTGATATCAACGGTGGTCCAGCCGTGTTCGGTGCGGACGGGGCCTTCCTTGATGAACGCCAGCGGCACGTGGGTATGGCCAAAGAAACAAGTGCTGGTGGTCTGATAGCTCATCGAGGAGGCGGCGGCGAGCCGGTCGAAAACGTAGCCCCAGGTTTGCGGCATGTCGAGCGTGGCATGGACGAGCGTGAAATCGTGCACGAGCCGCACAAGACGGAGGTCAGCGAGGAACTTCTTGTCCGCGTCGTCAAGTTGTTCGCGCGTCCAGCCGATCGCCTCCGCGGCGATGGGGTTGAAGCTCATGGTGCTGAGATTGGCTGAGGCTAGATGGTCGTGGTTGCCGCGGACACAGGGGCACTTGAGTTGGTCGCGAATGATGTGGAGACACTCCTTGGGATTGGGACCGTAGCCGACGATGTCGCCTACCGACAGGTATTCATTGACCTTCTCGCTCTCGGCGTCAGCCAAGACCACCTGTAGAGCTTCAAGGTTAGCGTGTATGTCTCCGAGGATTGCAATCTTCATCGGCGCGGGGGACAGTAGCAGAGGGGGGCGGTTTTGGGAAGAGTCTTTGCGGCTCTGGGATGGAAAGTTCCTCTTCAAGCTTCACCATTCGGCGGGATATGTTCCTGTCAATGGTATCCCAGTGCTCGCGCGGCTTGCCGGCGTATTCGCGGAGCCAGAGCTGCCGCCAGTAATCGTAGGTTTCGCGGAGGCGCGAAGGCGCGACGTTCCGTGCGCAGTCTTCGAGCCAGTAGCCGGCCAGACGCTGGAGATAGCCGCGCCGCCAGTCTTGGCAGAGTTTTACGGCCTTGAGCGCGGCGTCGGCGGCACCGCAAAGGTCCTGTAACTTGTCGTGCAGCATCCACGCGAGTTTCTCGTGGAGGAAGGCGTTGTTGGGGTTGTTGGCGATGCCGCGCTCGAGCAGTTCCCGGCCAGCGCGAATCCAATGCCGCTGGTCGCGGAGACGCACCGCGAGCCGCGGCTCGTTGGGATCGTGGAAGGCGGCGTGGCTGGCGTTCCATGCCAGATGCCAGCTCGCCATGTCCCAGAACAGGATCGCGCGCGGTTGGAGCGTTGTGACGACCTCGAAATCCTGTCGCATCGTGAACCAGCGATTTCGTTCCCACGCAGCGTGCGCCGAAATCCAGAGGAAGTCCGCCACCAGCGCGCGGAAGCCGCCGAGCAGTGCCAGCGACATGCCTTGGCCAATCATTTCGCGCGTTTTCAGGTTCAGCCCGACGCCGGCGGCGCGCGGCCGGTCCGCCGCCATGCCCGCCTCAAACGGCACCTTGACCAGTGCAGTCAGCGCGAGCAGCAACGGAATCAGCACCCAGTTGCGTTTCATGTGGTCAGATTTCGCGCTCGCGGAAGATCAGATGGGCGAGCGTGAGCATTACGATCAGGTAGAACAGCCCGTAGGAAAGAATCTTCAGCACCTTCAGCCACGACAACGGGTCGCCGGCGAACAAATCGTCGGCAACGTCGAACGCCGCCAGGTTTGGCACGATCCAGTTGACGATGCCCGCCATCAACTTACCGAGCGGTGCCTTGCTGGTGGCGTAGAAGTTTTGCGCCACCGGCACCAAGTGACCGGAGAAGTAGAGCATCGCCGACATCACCACCGTAAACACCATTGAGGTGGCGAAGCTCGACAGCATCAGCGTGATCGCCGCGACCAGCAGCAGCTTGAAGAGCGTGGTGGTCATCGCCTTGACGATGTCGCGGTAGCCGGCGGTCTTGTGAATCTCCGCCGCGCCTTGTTCCGCGCGCTTCTGTGCCTCGCTGAGCACTTTTTGCTTCGCTTCGGGCTTTAGGTCCGGCGAACCGGCGACAGCGCCTTCGGCCGCCTCAACGGTCTCGTGGTAGGTGGCGGCGGAGAGATGCTGGTCCTTGATGAAGACGACGCCGAGGAACAACGATCCCATGAGCGTCACCGAGATTGCCAGTAGCAGCGCCACGCCGACAAACTTACCGAGCAAGAATTCCAGCCGATGCACCGGTTTGGCGAGGATGGTATAGATGGTGCGATTCTCCAGCTCCGCCGGCAGCAACTGCGCAGTGGCGACGACGGCGATGATAGCTCCGAAAACACTGATCGCGCCGAGGCCCGTGTCCTTAATGAACTTGAGCTGGGTGATGTATTGGGCTTCCTCGCCGAAGGAGAAAATGCTGAAAAAGCTCGCCGCGCCGATCATCAGCAGGGCAAAGACGATCATGAAGTAGAACACCTTCTGCCGCGTCATCTCGATGAGCGTGTTCAACGCCATCGTCCAGACACGGCCGAGGTTGAAATAGACGACATCGGGCTGGATGGGCGCGGTGCTCATGATTTGGTGGGCGGCGTCGGCGGTTGCTGCGCCTTGACGGCATCGAGGAACAGGCTCTCCAGCGTCGTCTGCGGGTTTTCGATGCTGACAACGCTCGCGCCCCAGTCTTCGACCCACTGTGCAATCTGCGCGCGCGCCGCTTCGGGCAGGTTCTCCACGGTGATGCACAGCCGCTTCTGGTCGCGCAGGAGATCGTCCACGCGGCCCTCACGCACCTTGCGGCCCTGGTTCAGGATGCAGATGCGGTCGCACACGTCCTGCACTTGGGTCAGGAGATGCGAACAGAGCAACACCGTCTTGCCCATCGCGCGGAGCCGGATGATGAGGTCGCGGATTTCCTTGGAGCCGATCGGGTCCACGCCGGCGGTCGGCTCGTCGAGCAGCAGGAGTTGCGGGTCATGCACCATCGCCTGCGCGAGGCCGATGCGCTGAAGCATGCCCTTCGAGTAACCGGCAAGCGGCCGGCTCGCGGCATTGGCCAGGCCAACGAGCTGGAGCAGTTCGTCCACGCGCTTGGTGAGTGCGGCACCGCTCATACCGCAGAGGCGCCCGTAAAACATCAGCGTCTCCGCGCCGGTTAGGAAGCGGTAGAAATACGGATTCTCCGGCAAGAAACCGACGTGCAGCCGCGACGCAACCGACGTGCAGGGCTTGCCGAAGATTCTCGCCTCGCCGGCGGTGGCGCGAATTAGGCCGAGCGCCAGTTTCAACGTCGTGCTCTTGCCGGAACCGTTTGGACCGAGCAGCCCATAGACCTCACCCGGCTCCACCTGCAAATTCAGATGATCCAACGCGAGCACTGTTTCGCGCCGCAAGCCGGTGCGGTAGCGTTTGGTCAGGCCTTTGATCTCGATGGCGGGTGTCACAGTCGTATGGAGAAGTTGCGGAACTCGCCTGTTGGTGGCTGCCATTCAACGGTTTCGTTTCGGATGTAAGGGGAGAGGTCGCTCTCACCAATGTGTTGGATGAACCGGTTCAGTTCCCCTTCCTCGCCTTCGATCACCATCTCGACGCGTCCGTCGTCGAGGTTCCGGACATAGCCAACGACATCAAACTCGTGCGCAAGCTGCCGGACCGTGTAACGGAAGCCGACGCCTTGCACACGGCCGGTGTAGATGACATGAGATCGTTTCAGCATGTTGTCTGCGATAATAATCACCCGGAACGCCATCGTTTTCAATTTGGACAGCGAACGCAGGTGGCGCGTTGTCCGGCGTTATATCTATCGTCGCGGGCGCGGGATTGTCGAGGGTTTATACGCAGGAGGATTGTTCGTCTTTGTTATATTGAAGATCATCGTCTCTCGTTTTGCACCGTATTTGCGGAGCAACTCAGCATTGGCGAGAAATCCATACCGTTCCGCGACATCCAGCGGCGTGATGGCGTTCCCGGTCGGCAGGACGTCGCCGGTGGCTTTGGCGTTCACGTCCGCGTTGTGCGCAATCAGCGTCTGGAGCACGTTCGTGCTGCTCCACAACACGGCGTAGTGCAACGGCGTGCGGCGATCGTAGTCCTTGACGTTGACGTCGGCTTTGTGCGCGAGCAGCAACTCGACCAGTTCCTTACTGTTGCGCCAGACCGCCCAATACAAAGGCGTGTAGCCGACACTATTTCGGGCATTCACGTCGGCTCCGTTGCGCAGGAGCAACTCTGCCATGTCCTTGTTGCGCCAATAAGCCGCCCAATGCAGCGCCGTCCAGTCGGCGTTGGCTTTGGCGTTGACGTCGGCCTTGGCGGCCAGCAGCAGTTCGGCCAGCTCCATGTTGCCTGCTTGCGCCGCCAGATGCAGCGGCGTGTCGCCGAGCAAATCTTTCTCATTCACCGATGCCGGCGCTACAGCCAGCAACTGTTTGACCTTGGTCACATTGCCGGCTCGGACGGCTTCATGGATATCCGTCCTTCTTACCGGTTCGCACGCCACGGTGGCGCAGAGCACGATTGCCAGCAGGAAACTGCGATTGTTCCTCATAGATCGTCTATAGTCGCGGACACTTTAATGACACGAAACCGCAAAGTCACGCACGGCGGCAAATGCGTTTACAAAAAGTTTGACCGCGCGACAATGAAGGGCATGATGGCGCTGGCAACGAGAGGAGAATCGCATGAGCACACCGAATGAACCACCCCCTGTGCAGGCCGCCGCGACAACCGCTGCGCCGAAAAAACGCGGATGTTTGTTCTATGGATGCCTGACGGCCATCATCATCACGGTTTTGTCGGTCATCGGCGTGGGTGCGCTCACTTATTACGGCCTGAGCAAGTTCGCCGGTCTGGCCGTGGCATACACGGACACCAGTCCGATGCAGTTGCCCAAGATCGAGGTGTCGCGGCCGGTTTACGAGGCGTTGCAAAAACGGGTCAAGGATTTCAAGGCCGCGATGGACGCCGGCAAGTCCTCTTTGCTGATCCTGACGGCTGACGAACTGAACGCGCTCATCGCCGGCGACGCGAGCAAGTCCCAGTGGAAGGGCCGCGTTTGGTTTGCGATCAAGGACGGCAGCGTCGGGTGCCAGCTTAGCATGCCGCTCGATGCCATGTCGGCGATGCCGGGATTGGGCAACCTCAAAGGCCGATACCTCAACGGTTCCGCCACCGTGCGGGCGACGATGGAAACCGGCACGCTCGTGGTGACGCTCCAGTCCCTCGACGTGAGAGGCAAACCGTTGCCCGCGGAGATCCTGAACGCGGTCAAACGGGAGAACCTCGCCAAGAACGCCGCCAACGACCCGGAGGTCGCGGTGTTTCTCGACCGGCTCGCCAGCGTCGGCATCCAGGACGACAAGCTCATCCTCGTCGGCAAAGTGAGGCAGTAGCAGACCGAGCGGGCAGGGTGGGGGTGCGCCTTGTCAGGCCGACGTTTTGTCTTTGTTCATCGTGTTTGCGTCCTTCGCAAACAGCCAGTGCAGATAGGTGGCAACTAAAAGCAGCCCTCCGATTTGTCCTTTCAGATTGATGATGACGGACGCAGAAAACCGATGCCCCGCTTGTATCATCTTCGGAATTCATCGCCAAGACGTTTCGCGGGCTGCCGAAAAATCATTCAACAACGTCGCGAGGCGGAAGCTTGCCAACCCATGTATCTGCCTTCCCTAATTCAAGATTCCGTCTCGAGTAGTTTGGAGGGGTCTCTAGCACAATCAATAACACGATAATGTCGCCAGTTAGATACGAAGCCAGCAATGAAAAGCACAATTGCAAGATTGATCAATGGCCAGTAAGGCTGATGAGTATTCGGTAAAGCAGTGAAGACTCCAACAAGCGCCCCAAGGGCAATGCACAGCATAGAAACATACTGAAGATGGATGAAGTCTCCCCATACACTGATGTGTGTGTTGATTATTGTTTGGTCGGCAGGCAGACCTTCTGCGCTTAGGTTCCAGCGCCATAAGAGTGTCCTTACCGTGTTCTTGCTGATAAGAGGGATTTTGTCTCGGCACTTCATCCCGGTCTTGGAATCGAAGAACCACTCGAGCCATGGATGGATCAACGAGCGATGTATGCCGTAACCGATCACGCCAGCAAATAGTGCGACTGGTAGAACTATAGGGAACATGGTCGTGCCATCTATGGTCGTAATCTTCAGAGGATCTTGCGAAGCCACGCGGTAGGAAATCACGAAGAATATGCCGGAGAAAATACTTCGGAGGAGGAAACTAATGGAGAATGCTTTTAGGAGTGAGTCCATGTTTGTTTGGGACCTAATAGCAAATGGACAATATCAACCGATGCCTTTCATTGCTTATCAACGGCAAAACCTGTGATGACACGATTCTTGCCGCGCTTCGGTAGATAAACCACGCGCGCTACCATTTGCGAGTAATGGACGACTACAGCAGTTTTATTTCCATCTTCGTCGAAACCAGAAAACAGAAAGGAATGCGGTTGGAGAAAATGAACATTAACAACACTTATCCCAAAAGCCGCAATCACCACGTCGTGGTCGGTAGGCGCGTCGGCCACTAATTGCGCAACCGCTTTTTTAAGAGCATCAAAAGTGGCAACTCCACTCATCAAATGGTGCATAACTACCGATTGCCGTTCTCCAGCGACAATCGCCGGATCGCGCAGAACCGGGATATTTATGTCAGGAATGCGGATTGGCCGGATATGCATAGCCTCAGATGATTTCATGTTTGGATTTGTGTTGATTGCGGTGAGCTTTGATGAAAGTCGAGTCCTGCGCCCCGGCGGGCGTTCACTCCCGCCGGGATGCGTTGTTGTTGATTCTTCGTTCGTTCTTCCTACGCCACTCTGCACTGGGCGATGTCGCTCCAGGGGCTCCAGCCGTTGGGGCCGAAGGCGGCCATGCGGAAGTAATTCTGTTGCCCGTTTTCACCTCGGCCGGGAGTTTCCTCTTCGATGCTGTTGATGGCAAGCGGTTTTCCAGAGGCGAGAGCATCAGGAATTCCCTGATACCAAAATCAGGGCATCTCCTAATTGCGCGTTGCGCGACGGCTGTGGGAATATGCGCGCCGTCGTAAGCTTTGATTTGAAGAATGCTCTCGATGGAGGCGGTGAAAACAGTTTGGGGTGTTGAGGGGCGGTTGGATGCGGCGCCGGGGGAGGGGTTTTATCTCGACGGTCCCGTTCCTGTTCTCCGCTGCGCCGTCCACGTTCCTGCGCCCGCGCTTTTGCATCGCACGCCTGGGAGCGCGGGCATCTTGCCCGCCTTCGGTTGCTCATCGAGTGATCCGCGACACGAAGAAGGTTCCCATTGGTTTGCGCGGCAAGGCGGGCAGGATGCCCGCGCTCCCAGGACGGCAGGCCGGCCGCTCCGCATTCAACCCCAGCGCCGCCGCGATGTCGCGGTGCGTTGCGGGATCGTTGCGGCGCGCGGAGGGATGACTGCACCGCGCCGCGGGATGCTTCGAGCGTCCTGCGGGATGCCTTTGGAGCCGCTGGGGATGAATTCCTTCCGCCAAGGGATGCTTCCGCGCCCGCAGGGGATGAATCCCCTGTCCCAAGGGATGCTTCTGGCGGCCCAAGGGATTCATCCCTCGGCGCAGGGGATGCTTTTCCAGTGCCGAGGGATGCATCCCCCGGCCCGAGGGATTGTTCTGTTGCCGCAAGGGATTCATCCCCTGCCAAAAAAAGAGAATCCCCTGGCGCGAGGGATTGATCCCTTGCCGCGAGGGATGAATCCCCCGGCGCAAAAGATTCATCCCCTGCCGCGAGGGATTGACCCCTCGGCAGGCCGGAGGAATCCCCCGGCAAAAGGGATTCATCCCCTGCCGCTGGGGATGCATCCCCCGGCGCGGCAAAATCATCCCTTTTGAGGCCGAATACGCCATTTATGCATGAAAACCATCCGATTAGACGCCGGGTTCCGGCTGGACGACAAAAACAGCCGCTGGGGGAATCCCAGTTATCAGCTTGAGCCGGGGGACGCCGGCTATCAGCCGCCTTCGCAGCAAACCAACAAACCACCAACGAAAGGAAAGAAGATGAAGAGACAGTTATATTATCCATACAGGATCGCCAACCAGATCGTCTGGCTGGAGAACGAGCGCAACAAACTGGCCAGCTACGCCACCGCGCTCGGCCTGACGACCGAACAGGTGACCGCCGCCATCGCCGACTGCCGCTGGTTGATCTACATACTCCAGTCCTGGCTCCCGGCCGCGCGCACTTGGTCGCTGGCCTGCACCGACGCGGCCACAATGGCCCAGAGTGGCGACGGCTCCGCGCTCATGGCGCTGCCGGTCTTCACCCCGCCCACGCCGCCCACCGGCGTCGTGGCCGTCAACACCGGCGCGCTCAACCGCGTCTTCGCACTCGTCCAGCTCATGAAGGACAGCGGCGGCTATACCGAAGCCATCGGCAGCGACCTCGGCCTCGTCGGCGCGGAGCAGACTGCGCCGGACTTCACCACCCTCGCGCCGGCCCTCAAACTCACGCGCGCGGCCACCGGCATCAACGTCGGTTGGAACTGGGGCGGCTACGCGGCGTTCCTGGACATGATCGAAATCCATGTGGACCGCGGCGACGGCAAAGGCTTCGACTTCCTGGCCAACGACACCACGCCCGGCTACCTTGACACCACCCCCCAGCCCTCCACGCCTGCGAAGTGGAAATACCGCGCCATCTACCGCCTCGACGACCAGCAGGTCGGCCTCTGGAGCGATGAGAAGAGCATCACCGTCGGCGGCTGAGCGCCGCGACCTAGCTATCAGCCATCAGCTATCAGCCGTCAGCCAAAACCTGATCGTTGATAGCTGAGGCTGGAAGCGGGACCTCTCCGGCTGATAGCGGATAGCTGAAAACTGAAAGCTCCCCCCATGCCCTACGACCCCTAATTTCCACCCGACAACTCCGAACTTCGCGCCAACGAATTTCGGAGCCAATTCAACGGCCTCGACGAGAAGGTAGAGGCACGTCCCACCACCCAACAAGTCACCGACGCCATCAACAACGCCGTGGCCGACAAACCGACCACCGACGCGATGAACAGCGCCATCGGTGCCGCCATCAACGGCACGCCGCGCAACGTGGACGGCTTCAGCCCGCTCTACATCACCATCAGCGACCCGCCGACTCAGAGCGAGGTGCAGCAACTCCTCGACAGCTACAACACCCTCATCCTCGCCCTGCGCCGGAACGTGTGACCCTGTAGCGGCGTGTCTATGACCGCCGATGCTGGATGACGAAACAACCGGCGGTGACACACCGCCGCTACAGGAAGAGGTGGAGCGCGAACTCCTGACGCGCTATGATGGGACTCAACAACAGCCACCGCGCCCGGAGGGCGCGGTTCGTCAAACGACGTTTTCAAATCGAATATTGCAACCGATGAAGCTGTTGGTTAACACTTCGCGCAGGACACACCATGAAAACTCGCCTTGTCAGGTTTCGGACACTCCTCGCCTGTTTGCTGATTGAAATGTCGCCCGCCTTCTCGCCCGGTGCTGAAGAGCCATCAACGCCTGCGGCGGCGGTTCAGTTCAAGACCAGTTGGGCTGTTTCGGCAAAGCGCAGATACGATCAAACCAATAGTCTCGCGGCCCAACAATACCTGCGCGAACTGGATGCGGCTCTTAAGGTGGCGATGCAGTCCGGCCTTCTCGAAGACGCCAATGCTCTGAATGCGATTCGGAAGCAAGTCATGGCAGGTGAGCCGCCAGATGGTCATGTCACAATGCCCGCCGCGCGTATGGCGACTACCCGCTATCTGCAAAGCCTCGCCGGCAGCAAGCAGCAATACGTGCGCGATTTGGCGACAGCGCTGAAATGGGCAATGGCCAGCGCCAATATTGATGAAGCAACTGCAATCAATGTGACGAAGAAACAAGTGGAAGAAGAATTGAAGGACGCCGAGCTTTCCGGCAAGGGTGATTCCGGCTTATTGCTGAGGATTGGCCGCGAGAAGCAAATATGGAAGAACACCAAGGTCAGTGTTCCGAGCAAGGAAACACCCGTTAGCTTCAGCGGGTATCTGATCCTTCCCCCCAATGTGAAGTCACTGAAGCTGCGCACTGCGGCTGCCTACGGCAGCGAGCGGTTGCGCTTCACCATTAACGGACGCATGCTGGAATTTGAATCCGAGAAACTTCATCGTTTCGTCACGCTGAAACTTCCCGCCGGGGCGCAGCAGCTCCGACTTGAGATCGGAAAGTCTATTGGAGTCCACGAAGGGGAGTGGGGGCCGCTTCAATGGTCTGTGAATGACGGTCAGTGGAAAGACGTGCCAACTAACAGCCTCATATCCAGGTGACTTGTTATCTCCGTCATGCGCTTGGGAAAATCATCTGATGTGAAAGGACACGTCAAGAATTCTCTCTAATGCCTGCGAGCGCGTGAGGCAGGCGGAAATTATGGTAGAAGAAACATCATCAAAAGAGCCGGTGATGGCGTGGTTAGGAGATAAACCAGTCTACAGCGATCAAGTTCGCAAGCTGGCCGACATAACAACAGAAGTTCAGCCGCAGACTTGGAAACCTGCGAACGTTGCAGCACAGAAGTTGTTTCGCTGCGTGGAATGTTTGCGTGACCTTGAATTGTTGCTTCAGACGGCTGGACGCTCCAAGACCAAAGAAAAGCGCAGGAGAAGACTGAAGATTCTGCTCACGCCTTTGCATTCCTTGGTTGAAGCGATTCGAGATTTGGCAAATGACTTGGAGAATAATCCAAGCACAGCAAGCCGGCTGCCTGCGGGGTCTCGACAACTTGTCAATCAAATGAGGTCGCAACTTTTGAGGATTTCAACAATCGAGAAAGGTGGTCTGCTGTCAATTTCACGAAACAAGATTTCCGCCCATGTTGACAGAGAGCTTTCAGCGGAAGAAATGCAGGGTCTTTTGACTCAAGCAAATCCTTCTCAAGTCGGCATGTGGCTACATACATGCGTTGCAGTGCTATCAGACTTTATCAAACTCCCCGCTTATTTCTGGTCATGCAACGCGGATGGTGAAAAGGCTATGCGAATTCTGTTTGTTGAACCGTTTGTTGTGACCCTCGGTTTGGACTCAGCCGGGAAAGCAAAACGGCTTCTTGATGTTCATATGGTTGCAAAACCTCCACGTCGAGACGTGCTCGAATTGTTGATGCGAGTGATTAAGAATTCCAAATGGATGTTCGGACCAAAGGATTTTTGTATTAGGAAATTCGTTCCGGATGAGCCGGCTGATTCGTGGGCTAGATCCTTACGATGGCTACCTCAAGTTAGTGGTTCAAAGGTAAAGAATTGTGGTCCTTCCATCGTGCCTAAAATAGATACAGCTTCTGACCATTGTCTATTGATACCAGCAAATGCGCCATTTTTTGTTAATGGATCGGTGCAGCAAATAGCTAAACGGGAAGATTTGGAGGGCTGCCAATAGTCTGATGGGGTGTAACTTTCGCTGCGATTTGCCGGAAACAGTCGTTGATTTACGGCGGGGGGCGTGATCCGACCCTTTCAGGGTGGGGATGTTTCCTGGACGTTCACCCAGGGTGGCTCGTGCCTCGCAACCCTGGGCTGATGGATTGAATCCCGTTGGGATTCGCTTTGTGCGTTGTTGCTGCCGGTCTGCTTCTCTGCCGTGTGCCGCCAACGCCAAGCCGCCACCGCCGCCGGGTGGGCGACGATGGCGGGCTTGGGTTGAGATTTGCGGCTGGTTACTTCAGTTCCTCGTTGGTCTTGAGGTTGACGATCTTGAATTGCTCGAGGTGGAAGGTTGGGTCGGCCCGGAAGCTGAGCTTGCCGTAGAACTTCTTCTCCAGCTCGATGAGGAGGTGCTCGTCCTGGCTGCGCAGGCGCTGGAGCACGTCGGTGTGAACAAAGACGCAGAGCTGGATGTCGGGCGGATTCTGCGGGTCGAAGTGTTCGGGGCGGTGGCGGCGGAGGACTTCGCTGACCTTGCGCTGGATCTCGACGGACATGGAGAGGGCGGTCTTGACCATGCCGCGGCCCTTGCAGTAGGGACAATCCTCGAAGGTGGAGGACATGACACTCTCGGTCTGGCGCTGTCGGGTCATCTCGAGCAAGCCGAGGGCGCTGATGGGCAGGATGTGGGTCTTGGCGCGGTCGCGGCGGACGCCCTCGCGCATGCGCTGATAGACCTGGTGCTGGTGCTTGCGGTTCTTCATGTCGATGAAGTCCACGACGACGAGGCCGCCGATGTTCCGGAGGCGCAACTGCCGGCAGGCTTCGTCGGCTGACTCGAGGTTGGTCTGGAGGATGGTCTGCTCCTGGTCGCGGCCGGGCTTGTGGCGGCCGGTGTTGACGTCAATGGAGATGAGCGCCTCGGTTTCATCAATGACGATGTAGCCGCCGCACTTGAGCCAGACCTGCCGGCGGAAGGCCTGCTCGATCTGTTTCTCGACGCCGGTCTTCTCAAAGATCGGCTCCGGATCGGTGAAGAGCTTGACCTTGTTGCGCGAGCGGCGGCTGATCTGGCCGATCATTTCGCGGATGCGCTCGGCCTGTTTCTCGTTGTCCACGACGATCTTGCTGATGTCCTCGGTGAGGAAATCGCGCACGGTGCGTTCGATGAGGTCGGGTTCCTGATAGACGCAGGAGGGCGCGGGCTTGGACTTGATGTTTTCCTCGACCTGGCGCCACGCGGTGAGCAGGAGGTGCAGGTCGCGCACGAAGTAGCGCTGTTTCTGGCCTTCGCCGACGGTGCGGATGATGACGCCCATGCCTTCGGGGATGGAGAGGGAGCGAACGATCTTGCGCAGGCGCTGCCGCTCGCGGTCGTCGTCTATCTTGCGTGAGATGCCGCTCTGGTCGCTGAAGGGCATGAGGACGAGGTAGCGGCCGGGCAGGCTGATGCTGGTGGTCAGGCGCGGGCCTTTGGTGCCGATGGGGCCTTTGGTGACCTGGACGACGATCTCGCTGCCGGACGGATAGAGGTTGGGGATGTCGCGCTGGGTGATGCGTTGCTTGGGCTGCTCGCGACGTTTGCCGCCGCGGTCCACGGCCTCAATGCTCGAGTCGAGCGCCGCGGGCATGATGTCCCAGTAGTGGAGGAAGCCGTTCTTCTCGCCGCCGATGTCCACGAAAGCGGCTTTCAAGCCGTTCTCCAAGTTCTTGATGCGGCCTTTGAAGATGGAGCCGACAAGGCGTTCCTCGGTGGTGCGCTCGACGGAGAGTTCCTCGAGTTGGTTGTTCTCCATCACCGCGACGCGAGTCTCCAGCGGCTCGGCGTTGATGATGATTTCCTTGTTGGAGCTGACGCGCCGTCCCACGAGCTTGTCAACGAGGTTGCTGGCTATGCGCTTGATGTGCTGCACGCCGCGCGTGAGGAAGTTCTCCTTCTTAGGCTCTTCCTGCTGTTGCTGCTGCTGCGGCTGTTGCGGTTGCGCCTGCTGTTGCCCTTGGCGATGCTGCCCCTGCTGGTGGCGGCGATGCTGGTGCTGGCGATGTTGCTGCGAGCGCGATTGCTGCGGGCGCTGTTGCTGTTGTTGTGCCGGCGGCGGCTGTTGCGCTGGCGCCTGCTCGTGTTGTTGTGGTGTTGGTTCATTCATGATGTGTTGTTTCTCCGGTCAATACGTCGTTCGTCGCGCGCGGATGTTCTGCAAAATACCGAGCGCGACCATGGTGCTCAGCACGAACGACCCCCCATAACTCAGCAAAGGCAGCGGCAGGCCCGTGATCGGCACCAGGCCGATCGTCATGCCGATGTTCACGAAGACGTGACAAAACAGCACGACAGTGATGCCTGTAGCCAGCAGCCGGCCCAAGCGGTCGCGCGCTGCCAGGGCCGTCCAAAGCCCGTTCAGCAGCAGCACCGCGTAGCCAACCAACACCAGCCCACAGGCGGCGAACCCGCCTTCTTCTGCGATCACCGAGAAAATGAAATCGTTGGGCGCCACCTGCCGCGGCAGGAAGCCGAGCACGTTTTGCGTGCCTTGAAGCCAGCCTTTGCCGGTGATACCGCCGGAACCGACGGCAATTTGTGATTGCCGCAGGTTCCAGCCCCAACCGTAGGGATCGCGCTCCGGATTCAGGAACACCAGGATGCGTTCCCACTGGTAGGGCTTCAAAATGTATTGCCGCTGCAGTTCGATCAGTCGTTGCGTGTAGGTCGCCTTGTCGGGCGACGTGCGGCGGAACTCCTCGCTCTTGGCTTGGTAGCCGAGCAGGTTGGTGTATAGAACCGCGCCCAAAATCGCGACGGCCAGCAGCGCGCCGAAGTAGTAACGAAGCGGGATGCCTGCGACGAACATCATCGCCGCCGCCATCGGCAACAGCACCGCCGCCGAGCCGAGGTCGGGTTCGAGAAGGATCAACGCCACGGTGCCACCGAGCAGCGCCAGGCAGATGGCCAGCGTCTTGAAGCTGCGCGCGTCTCGTTCGGGGTCGCTCAGGTAAAATGCCAGGGCAAAGACGAGGCCGATCTTGGCAAACTCGCTCGGCTGGATGCCGAGGCCCCTGATGCCAAGCCAACTCCGCGCGCCGTAGCGTTCGGTGCCCGCCACCAGCACAACGAGCAACAGCAGCACGCAAACACTGTAAAGCACCCACGTCCACTTGCCGATCTGACGATAGTCAATAGCCACCGCAGCCACGAAGCTCACCAGCCCGACGCCGATCCAGATAGCCTGTAGTTTCCAGAATGGCGCGTTCGCCACGTCTTCGCCGCGATAGGTGGCACTGTAGATGGCGAACACGCTGGCGCCGACGAGCGCGAGCATTGTCAGTAGCGACAGCCACGACAGGTGTTTGAAAACGCTCCAAGGAGTCAGGACGCGGGACATCTTAGTGTCTGCCTCCTCTCGCGAGCGCCAGCGGCCGGCGTTGCGGCTTCGTGGCGGTGTCCTTGGTCTGACTGACGCCGAACAGATGGGCGTAAATCTTGCCGGCAACCGGCGCGGCTGTCTGGCCGCCGCTGTCGCCGTCTTCGAGCATGATGGCGAGCGCGTATTTCGGGTTCTTGTAGGGCGCGAAGCTGACGAACCACGCACGGTGGCCAATGATGTTGGCCTGCGTGTCCATCACCTGCGCGGTGCCGGTCTTGCCGGCGACTTCAACGCCGGGCACACCGGCCTTCTTGCCGGTGCCGTCCGCATCCTGCACAACGCCAAGCATGGCTTTGCGGACCAGTTCCATCAATTGCGGGCGCACGGTGAGCCGGCCGAGTTCGCGCGGGGGAAATTCCTCGACCGCCGTCCCGATCCCGCCGTCGCGATTTTGCTGATGGATGCTCTTGACCAACCGCGGCGCGATCACGGTGCCGCCATTGGCGATGGCCGCGGTGACGCAGGCCATCTGTAATGGTGTCGTGTCAACCTCGCCTTGTCCGATGGCGATGTTGGCGGTCTCGGCCGGTCGGTGGCGGCGCGTCAGGTCCGGCAGGTGACCGCGCGCCTCCCGCGGCAGTGGAACGCCTGTGCGTTCGCCCAGGTGAAACTGCTTGGCCATCGCGACGATTGGCCCCATACCGATGTCCATGCCGTGCTCGTAGAAGAAGATGTTGCACGAGTGGACGATGGCGGAGCGCAAGTTCACCGCGCCGTGCTGGCCACCTTTGGACTTGATCCAGCACTTCTTCAACTGGCCGCCAACCTGCACTTCACCGCTGCAAAACGCGGCGGAGGCAGACGAGAGTTTGCCGCTGTCCAAGCCGGCGAGCGCGACGACAAGTTTGAATGTAGAGCCGGGCGCGTATTGTTCGCTGACGGCGCGGTTGGCCAGCGGCTTGGATGGATCCTTCATCAGCGCGTCCATCTCCTCGCGGCGAACATGGGGGATGAACTTGTTCGGATCAAAGGTGGGATTGGAGGCAAGAGCGAGCACATCGCCGTTGTTAGGGTCTATCACGACGGCAGCGCCGATGTGTTCGCCCAGCGCCTGCTCGGCTGCCTGTTGGCAGCGCGCGTCGAGGGCCAACACAAGGTCGTGTCCGGGCTGCGGCGGTTGCACACCCAACTCTCGCTCCTTGTAGCCGCGCGCGTTGATGAGGATCGTCCTCGAACCAGTCCGGCCCCGCAGCTCCCGGTCAAACTTCATCTCCAGACCGCTGACACCACGGACTTCGGCCTGCGTGAACGTTGGCAGGCTCTGGTCCAACTCCAGTGTGGGTTTGCTACGGGTGACGTAGCCGAGCGAGTGCGCCGCCAGCGGATAGGTTTGGTCGCCCGACTTGAAACCGTAGCGGCGGACTGGGTTCACCTCAATGGCCATGCCCGTGGGCAGTGGATAATGCTCGTTGGCGATGGCGACGGCGGTTTCGTTCAGGTCCGGGAAGAGGATGAGCGGTAACGGGCGCAGCTCGGAGGCGTGGATGCGGATGGCGCGCTCGTCGAGTTGCGGCTGGACGCCGATCAGTCGGCCAAACGCGCCGGCTTTCTCGCGGACCAGTTCGGCGAGAAGTTGTTCGCGGCGGCCGGGTTCGAGTCGTTTGCCGTGGCGGCGGATTTCCTGGCGCACGCGCTCACGCCACTCGTCGGAAAGCTCTTCGAGATAAATCACCGCGTCGAAACTGGGGCGGCTGTCGGCGAGGCAGATGCCGTTGCGGTCGTAGATCAAGCCGCGCACGGCGGGAATCTCAACGAGGCGCTGGCTCTGGCGCTCCTGGCTTGCGCCGAACTCGGCGCTCTGCACGACCTGGAGCTGGAAAAGTTGCGTGGCCAGCATGAACAGGCAGCCGACGATGGCCAAGCCAAGCAGCATCAACCGCCCTTCCTCACGCCGGAAAATCTCCTGCCAGATTCGCCGCATTTAGAAGACCTCCACTTCTTTTTCGCCCGGCCATTGCCGGAACCAGCGCGCCGCGCCCTTGAGCAGCCAGAGCAGGAGTGGCGTGCCGAGGGCGGCCAACAGCGCGATGAGCGCCATCTTCGCGGCAATCCCAAACTCGAAGGGCAGGGGAGTGTCGCCGGCGCGGAGCAGCAGCCATGTCCAGACCGAGGCCGCGAGCGAGGTTCCGCCGCCGAGCGCGAGTTGCAGGAGAATGTTGTCGCGGTAAAGGACGCGTTGAAAATGGCTGATGACAGCAGCGGCGATGGCCAGTGGCGCGACGCTCAGGCCGAGTGCCTGGAACGACAGCGCGTCGAGCAGCACGCCGCAGGCGACGGCGACGAAGAGCGCGCGATCCCAGGATGCGAACAGCGCCGCAAAGACCACCACCGCTGGCATCAGGTCGAGCTTCACACCGGCGACGTTGACGACGGCGGCCAGGGCGCACTGGAGCGCCATCGCCACCACCACCGACGCAAATAGGAATGTCTTGGTCATGTTACCGGCAAATCACGAACAGTTCTTCGAGACGGTTCAGGTCCACGGCGGGTTTGAGCCGCGCGCTCTTGTAAAGGCCCGACTCGTTGAGCGCGGCAGCCTCCAGCGTGCCGATGCGGATGCCTTTCGGGAAGACGCCGCCAAGGCCGCTGGTGATGACGGTGTAGTTTGCAAAAACCTTGGCGTCGCGGCCGATGAAATCCATGCGGCATCCGGGTGCTGTGCCGAGTCCCTCGAAAACGCCCTCGACGATGCCGGGGCTGCGTGTCTCTTGGACCAATCCGGACACCTTGCAATTCGGATCCACGATGAGCAGCACGCGGGACATGGTGTGCGTGACGGCAACGGTCTTGCCGATAAGTCCGGCGGTGGTCACGACGGCACAGCCTTCCGAGACGCCATCGTTGGAACCGATGTCGAGAAGGATCGTTTTCCACCAGTTGGACGGGTCGCGGCCAGTGATGCGGGCGGGTTTCAGGCGCGAGCCGACAGCTTGCCGGAATCCGGCCATGTCGCGGAGGCGGCGGTTTTCGTCCTCGAGTTCCGTCAGCCGCAGCCGGTCCTGCATTTGGAGAGCGATCTGTTCGCGAAGTTGATGGTTCTGTTCGAGCAGGGCGGTGCGGGATTGGACTTCCTGACGGGAGGCGTCCCACCAGTGCTGCAAGGCCGCGCTCATTGAGAGCACGGGGGAGAAAAGCTGTGTGACCAGTGACCTCAGTCTCAGCGACGGCCCCGCGGGCAGCGCAAAGTAAAGCACCAGGCTCAGAATAATCGTGCCGAGCAACGCCAGATAACTTCGTCGTAACATGCCTTCTCAGGCGGGGACTATCGCGTCCCTTTGGCGGGCGATATGATGCTACATTGGGCAGCGGATCCGGCGCAGCGCCGGCTAGACACGGTTGGTGGCGGTGAGTTTCTCGAGAAACTGAAGTTCGTTGAGCACGCGGCCGGTTCCCTCAGCGACTGCGCTGAGCGGATCGTCCGCAATATGAATGGGCAGTCCGGTCTCTTCGGCCAGCAGCTTGTCAATGCCTCGCAGCAACGCGCCGCCGCCCGACATCATGATGCCTCGGTCCACGAGGTCAGCCGCGAGTTCGGGGGGGCAGCGTTCCAACGCAATGCGCACGCTTTCGACAATCTGGGAAACCGGTTCCAAAAGTGCTTCGCGAATCTCCTGTGATGTGACGGTGAGCGTCTTGGGCAGCCCCGCAACCAAATCGCGGCCCTTGACTTCCATCGTCATTTCTTGCTCCAAGGGGAAGGCCGATCCAACCCGGATCTTGATCTCCTCCGAGGTGCGTTCTCCTACCATCAAATTATAGGCACGCTTCATGTATTGGATGATCGCCTCATCCAGTTCATCGCCCGCCACCCGGATGCTCCGGCTGAATACAATGCCAGCCAGCGAGATCAGGGCGACTTCGGTCGTGCCTCCGCCTATATCCACGATCATGTTTCCTGCAGGTTCTTGCACCGGCATTCCGACGCCGATCGCTGCAGCCATTGGTTCCTCAATCAGATAGACCTTGCGGGCGCCTGCGTGAGTTGCTGAATCCTTAACAGCCCGCTTCTCCACCTCCGTGATGCCCGAGGGCACCGCTATAATCACCCGGGGCGCGACCATCGAACGCCGGTTGTGCACCTTGCGGATGAAGTAGCGAAGCATGCTTTCGGTGATCTCGAAGTCGGCTATCACACCGTCTTTCATCGGACGGATCGCCACAATGCTGCCGGGCGTGCGGCCCACCATGCGCTTGGCTTCCTCGCCGACAGCGAGGACATTGCTGGTGCCAGCCTGGATCGCAACGACACTGGGTTCCCTCAGGACGATGCCGCGGTCTTTGACGTAAACCACGGAGTTTGCAGTCCCTAAATCAATCCCGATATCGTTCGAGAACAGCCCTAACAGTTTGCTTAACATGCTTCGCGGTGGCCAGTGTTAATGACTACCTGATCTATCTATTCCACTCTATCCTTGCTGGCAACGATGCCACACGGCACACGTCAGCCAACATACGGCCACTTTATGTAGGGGTTAGCTACGCGCACGTCAAGGAGATATGCCGTTACCATGCGGAAAAAGGGCGCATTCGGCTCCCATGCTTGGCAAAGCCATGAAGTCGTGCCTTCGCGACGGATGAGCGGGGCTGCGAACTGCCCGGCAGCGGTCTGTTACAGTCCCTTCAGGCTGTCGTCGAGCGCGGCGATCAGTTCGTTGATCGTTTCCACTGTCTCGTCGCCCATGTGCGCGACGCGGAAACTCAGGCCCTTGATCTTGCCGTAGCCGCCATCAATCAGAATCTTGTGCCGCTCCTTGAGTGCTTTCTGGAACTTCGGCACGTCAATGCGGCGACCCTGGCTGCCGGCGCGTGCGCCGTTGTCGAAGCAGCTCAGCGTGATGGACTGATAGGCCGGCGCTGGGAGTAACCCAATGCCGTTGCGCTGGCCCCAGCCGCGCACCATCCCGGCGAGTTGTTGGTGGCGCGCGAAACGGACGTCGAGTCCCTCCGCGAAGATGTCGTCCAGCTTGGCCGCCAGCGCGTAGATGAGCGGAATCACCGGCGTGCTCGGCGTCATGTTCTTGTCGTGGTTCGTCTTGAACTCCAGGAAGTCGAAATAGTAGCCGCGGCCCGGCACCGTCTCCGCGCGCTTCAGCGCCCGCGCGCTCACGCCGAACACCGCCAGCCCCGGCGGCAGCGCGAACGCCTTCTGCATCCCCGCCAGCAACACGTCAATGCCCAGCGCGTCCATCTCGATCTTCACGCCGCTCATCGAGCTGACGCTGTCCACGATGAACATCACGTCCGGGAACTGTTTCATCACCTCGGCGATGGCCGGCAGCGGGTTCATCACGCCGGTGGAGGTTTCGTTGTGAATGAGTGTCATCGCGTCGTAGCGGCCCGTGGCGAGCTTCTCGCGGACCATCTCCGGCAGGATCGGGTCGCCCCACGCCACCTTCATCGCGTCGGCTTCCTTGCCGCAACGCAGCGAGACGTCGTTCCACTTGTCGCTGAACGCGCCGCAGCAGCAGTTCAGCACGCGCTTCACCGAGAGGTTGCGCACAGCGGCTTCCATGACGCCCCACGCGCTGGAAGTGCTGAGGAACACGGGGTTCTTCGTATAGAGCAGTTGCTGGAGCTTCGGCTGCATCGCCGCGTAAAGCTCCTGAAACCCCGCGCCGCGGTGGCCGATCATCGGCTTGCCCATCGCCCGAAAGGTCTTCTCGCTGACTTCCACCGGTCCCGGAATGAAAAGTTTGACGTGATCTCTGTTCATAAAGTGCGGCGACAATAGCGAAACCCCCGCCGCCGCGCAAGAGGCAGATGCGACTGGTGGAAGGAAAACTCCAGATTCCAAACTCCAAGTATCTGGGAAACTTCAAACTACCAAATTTCAAGGTGTGTTGGATACTTGTTGGAGTTTTGCCGTGTCGCCGTCCGGCATCTCCTGGACGTCGTTGGTTACGACGTAGCGTTACAGCGGGATGGGAATGCCCGCGGCCTTGACTGCCATGAGGAGCGTTTTGCGGGCGGTTTCGCCCCAGCCCTTCACTTGATTCTTGTAATCGTCCACGGCCGTTTGCAGCGCCTTGCCGGCCGCCGCAATCTCGTCCGGACTTGCGCCTTTCTTGACGGCTTCGGCAAAATTGGCCGTGACCTTTTTCAGGAATTCTTCTTGTTGCTGGACCAGCCCCTTTTGGAAGTCTTCCACCTCTTTTTTGACTTCTTCGCCGAGAGTTTTGGCAAACTTGTCCACCTCGGCCTCGATGCTCTTCTTGATCGCCGGCAACTGGTTGTCGAGGATGCGGCGGGCGTCCTCCGGCAGGTAAGGCCGGACGGTTGCGAAGTATTCTTCTTTGAATAGAAGTGGCATAATCAGTTTGTGGTTGAGGTTTTTAGTTTGTCCTGCAACGAGGATCTCAAGCTCTTGGCCCAATCGTCCGCTTTAGCGGTCAGTTTGGACTGCAAACCGTCCATCGTTGAGGTCAGCGTCGGCTGCACGAGTTTGTAGAGGTTCTCTCCAAGGAATCCCTGAAAGAACAGCTTGAACGGGGCGTCGGTCTGGATGTAGGTGGCGAGGCTGTCGAGGTTGGTCTTGAACACCTGTTTCAGTTGGTCGGAGTGTTCCCGGATGGGCTTCATTACCGCCTCGAGTTCCGCATCCGTGGGTCCGCCTTCAATCTCCGGGGGTGGCTTGGCGAAACGGTCGTTGATCGCGGCAATGTGTTCGTCGCGCAGAGTGTTGCCTTTCTTCTGAATCTCCTCCTCGGCTTTCGCCGTTTCGCGCTGGGCCACTGCCAGCGTCGAGGATAGTTGCAAGGCGAGCGCGTTGGCTCTTTCTGTGCCGGTCGCGCCCTTGGCGCGCTCTGCTTCAAGTTCCATCTTCAGCTTACCCAACACCGGGTCGAGCGCCTTGCCGAGATCTGAAACCAAGCGGGCACGCTGTTCGTCGAGTTTTGCCGCGAATTTCACATGGGCTTCCGTGATCAGCTCTAGGCGGCGCTCGCGCCATTGGGAGCGGAGCGCCGACCGCTGCTGGGCCAGCACTTCGCGGATGAGCGATTCCGCCACCTGCACGTTGGCCTGCTGTTCTTTTTCCAATTCGCTTTGGAGCGTGGTGACATCCCTCACGGCAGCGAGCCGCACCTTCGCCGGCACACATCCCTCTGTCATGCCCAGTAGCCCTGCCAGACACAGTGCCAGCAGCCGGTGATGTTGTTTTACGAAGTGTTTCATAGGCAGTCGCGGGTCATTGCGATTCCAGGCAAGCGGTCGCGATGTTGACGACGTTGTTCTTCAGCCGCTCGATGTTCGGTTTGCTGCCGGTGACCTCGTCGCCCGTGGCGATCTTGGCGGCGATGGGTTTCGGCTCGGCCTTGCGCGTCGCGCCAGCCCTGATCTTTTCGCTGAACCAGCGCGTCGCCAAATCTTTCAACAGTTGGTAAGCTTGGTTGGGGAACAGTCCCAACACGAAAGCGAACCCCAACTGGACGGGCGAGCTGCTGCCCAATGCGATGGCTTCCTGCCCCGCGCTGATGAACGTTGCCAGAAAGAACAGAGCCAACGCCAGGAGCGGCGCGTAGAAGAGTTTGGCCAATACGCGCAAGCTTTCACGCGGCTCATAGATCGAACCTCGGTTCGCGCCGACCAAGAAATAGCCATGGATAATGAGGCCATTGGTCATCACTCCAAACCAGACCCAGAAGATGATCTCAAACCAGCGGTAATATCCCAGCAGCCAAAGGCCGCCTAGTTCGCCTTGGACGACTTCGCTTAGTTCGCAGTTCAGGTTTTCCGACTTGGTGTTCAGAAGCTGCTCCACAGTTGTGGGGGAGTTGGTGACGGCGGCTGACGCCGCAATTTCTCGGAGCGCGGTCGCGAAGTAGGCTTGCATCTGGGCTTTCGCTTCCGCCGGCACGGGCAGTTCGTCTTTCCCGGGCGATTGCTTGGCCATCAGCATCCCCTCCGCGAGGGACTGCCCGATGATGCGCTCGACGAGGGGTTGCTTTGCGTCTGGCTTGCCATCGCCCGTTACAATGATTTCGGTGGTCATCTGCGGGGCAAAACAGCCTTTGCTTGGAAGCGTTCTTTGCAGATTCAACCAGAAGTCCACATTCTTCCGGGCGGCTAATGCCTGATATTCCAAATCCGAAAAGCGCCAGCGCCAGTTCGAATTCGTGGACACAACCCCTACCGCGCTCATGGGGAGCGAACGCAGCGCTCCGCCGTGTTCGGTTTGAAACTGCGCCAGCAAATCATCGCGACGCGAACGAAACGCGGCCGTCAACCCCTTTGCCACAGCAAGGTATTTGTTGAGTGTGCCCTTGAAGCTTGCTTGCTTCTCCAAGCCGAACGGAGCCGCTGCCAGCGCACCCACGTCCCTCACCGCCTTGCCGTCCTGCGCCAGTTCGATTTCCGAGTTGGACTCACTTAAGCGCAGGCGAAAACTTTGCAGGCTCGCCGCGGTGAGTTTCGTCACGCTCGTTTGATAATCATCTTTGTGCAAGCAGTGGGAGCGCCAATAAACTAGAGCTACCAAAACAGCGAGCACGAGCAACCCGATGAATTGCCACGCGCAACTTAGCCACAGCTTGCGCAACGAACGCGGCACAGAGGATTCCTTAGTGGAAGAACTGCTCATGGCCTTTTGTGAAGCGTGTCACCCGTTGACCAGAGTTCGCCTCGTCTGATCACGCGGGTGTGATCCATGACGGGATACTGCCGAAGAGCTGTTTTACCGTCAAGTCACTTCTCAGCAGCTTCTCAGCAGCTTCCCAGCCGAGTTGGCCTCAAACTCGAAGCACCAGCGAAGCTCCAAACCACCACACCTCAATATGTGTCGAAAGTCGCTGGAGCTTGAGGCGTGAAGCTTCTTTGGGGTTTGGTTTTGAAAATTGGAGTTTCGGCCCTGCCGCTTACATCTGCTCGATGGTCTGGATGCCGAGGAGGTCGAGGCCCTTGCGGAGGACTTCGGCGGTAAGCTGGCAGAGGAGCAGGCGCGAGGAGCGGGCCGGCTCGTCGGCCTTCAGGACGGGACAGCGTTCGTAGAAGACGCTGAATTTGCCCGCGAGGTCGTAGAGGTAGCTGCAAATGAAGTTGGGGCGGTAGTCCTCCGTGGCCAGTTCGATGGCCTCCGGGAATCGGAGGATAAACTTGGCGAGGTCGAACTCGGCCGCGTCGGTGAGCGCGACGCTTCCACTCTTCCAACTCCCAACCCCCATCTCCCAACTCCCGCCGCCTTGGCCCGCGGCTTCCGCGCCCTTGCGGAAGATGGAACGGATGCGGACGTAGGCGTATTGGAGGTAGGGCGCGGTGTTGCCCTGCATGGCGAGCATCTTGGGCCAACTGAAGACGTAGTCGTTGACGCGGTTCTGGCTGAGGTCGGCATACTTGACCGCGCCGATGCCGACGACGCGGGCGATCTCGCGGCGCATGCCCTCCGGGAGGTCGGCGTAGTTTGCGTCCACGATGGCCTGTGCCTGGCGCTCAGCTTCGTCGAGGAGTTCCTCCAGTTTGATCGGCTCGCCGCTGCGGGTCTTGATCGGCTTGTTGTCCTCGCCGAGCACGGAACCGAATGTGACGTGCGCCAGCTTCGGACCTATGTAGGCCGCGTCCCCTGACGCGGCGATTGCTTGGGCCTGCGGCGCGCCGGGTGTGGGCACCCGGCCTACAAGCCATCGCCTTGTCGCGGTGAAGAGCTGTTCGAAGTGGAGCTTCTGGCGCGAGTCGGTGACGTAGATGATCTCGCCGGGGTTCCACTCCTCAACGCGATACTGAAGCGTGGCGAGGTCGGTGGTGGGGTAGAGGAACGCGCCGTCGCTCTTCTGGATGAGGAACGGTTTGTCTTTCAGTTGTGGCACGTCGCGGAAGAAGACGCAGACCGCGCCTTCGCTGTCTTCAGCGAGACCTTTGGCCTTCAGCTCGGCGACGACGCCGGCAAGCCGCGGATGGTAGAAGCTCTCGCCGAGCGTGTGGTCGAAGCGGACGCCGAGACGCTTATAGACGCGCTCGAACGCCGGCATGGAGAGGTCGCGCAGCTTTTTCCAAAGCGCGAGGTTCTCGACATCGTTCTCGTGGAGTTTGACCAGCTCGGCCTTCGCGGCGTCGCGGATGGACGGGTCGGTTTCGGACGCGCCGTAATATTTGCGATAAACACGCTCCATTTCGGCGATGGGATCCGCGGAGGCGGCAAGGTCGAGTTTCTCCTGCTTGAAGCCGTGGAGCAGGAAGCCAAATTGTGTGCCCCAGTCGCCGATGTGGTTGTCGGCGATGACGTGGTGGCCGAGGAACCGCAGCGTGCGGGCGATGCTGTCGCCGATGATGCTGCTGCGGAGGTGACCTACGTGCATCGTTTTGGCGACGTTGGGCGCGCTGAAATCAATGACGATAACGCGCGCGGGCGACGCGGCCGGCACACCGAGGCGCGGATCGGCCAGCACTTGCGGCAGGAGCGCGCCGACAAAGCCGGGCTTCAGGCGGACGTTGATGAAGCCCGCTCCCGCGACGGTCGGCGGCTCAGCAAGGTCAGCGAGCGCGGACGCGAGCGAGGCGGCGACTTTGTCGGCGAGCGGACGTGGATCTTCACCTCGAGCCTTGGCGATGGGAAGCAGGCCGTTGATTTGGTAGTCGCCGAACCTTGGATTGCCGCAGGGCCGCACGTTGGCCGCACCGTCTGCACCGATGGTCTGGCGGATAACGCCGGTGGCGAGACGCTCAAGAAGTTGTTGGACGGATTCCATGAGAAGGATGCGCAATGCGCAACGGGTAATGCGTAAGGCAAGGATTACGTATTACGCGTTAAGGATCACGGGTCACGCCTTCTGGCTGCGGATGATCTGCACGACCTCGTCGGCGTTGGCAGCCGCCAGCAGTTTCTCGCGGAGCGGGCGGTCGTGGAGGAACTTCGCGATGTTGGCCAGCGTGTGGAGATGTTTCTGGAACTGGCCCTGCGGCACGAGGAACAGGACGATGAGATTCACCGGCTGTTCGTCGAGCGCGTCGAAGTTAATGCCGGTCTTTGATCGGCCGAAGGCGCCGATGACGTCGCCGATGAGGTCGGTCGTCGCGTGCGGAATGCCGATGCCGAAACCAATGCCGGTGCTCATGGTGGTTTCGCGCTTCTTGACCGCCTGCAAGATAGCGGGCAAATCGTCAGCCTTGATGCGGCCGGCTTTGACGAGTTGCGCGAGCAGTTCGTCAATCGCCTGCCAACGGTCGGTCGCGTGCATCTCTGTGAGGACGCACTCTGCGTTTAAGATATCGCTTAAAGTCATTGGACGAAACTTCCTGTTTGGAAACCCGCCTTTATTCTCACAGCGCCGTCATGCCTGCAAGTTAATTTGCCCGTCGTGGCAAAGCGGAAATCGGAGGCTGAGTAATCAGTAGTCAGTATCCGGTATTCAGCATTCAGTTGATGCCGTATCGAAATACGTCGGCAGCGGCGCTTTCAACGATGTGGAACTGGCTTCCAAGCCCGTTGCGTAACGGATGTGGACATTTGTTCTGTCGGTTCAGGCGGCTTCTTCGCTGCCGGTCTTCTTGCGGATGATGGCGGCGCGTTTGCCATCCACGACGGCGCGGTTGATGGTGACGCCGGCGACGTCGTCGCGGCCGGGGAGTTCATACATGATGTCGAGCATCAGTTTCTCCAGCAGGCTGCGGAGGGCGCGCGCGCCGGTGCCTTTGCGGATGGCGGAGCGGGCCAGGGAGCGCAGGGCGTCGGCGGTGAACTTGAGGTCCACGCCTTCCATGGCGAAGAGTTTGGCGAACTGCTTGGTCATGGCGTTGCGCGGCTCGGTGAGGATGGTGACCAGGTCGTCCTCGTTGAGCGGGGAGAGGGTGCTGATGACGGGAAGGCGGCCGATGAACTCCGGGATGAGGCCGAAGCCGAGCAAATCTTCCGGTTCGACGTGGGCGAGGATTTCGGATGTTTCGGCTTGGCCGTGCGCGTCGTGGCGGACGCCGAAACCCATCGTGCGGTTGCCGAGGCGGCGCTGGATGATTTTGTCGAGGCCGACGAACGCGCCGCCGCAGATGAAGAGGATGTGCTGGGTGTTGACGTGGATGTATTCCTGATGGGGATGTTTGCGGCCGCCCTGCGGGGGGACGTTGCAAATAGTGCCTTCGAGGATTTTCAACAACGCCTGCTGGACGCCTTCGCCGCTGACGTCACGGGTGATGGAGACGTTCTCGGTCTTGCGGGCGATCTTGTCTATCTCGTCAATGTAAACGATGCCGACCTCGGCGCGCTTCACGTCATAGTCGGCGTTCTGGAGGAGGCGGAGGATGATGTTCTCCACGTCCTCGCCAACGTAGCCGGCCTCGGTGAGGGTGGTGGCGTCGGCGATGGCGAACGGCACGTCGAGCAGGCGCGCGAGCGTGCGGGCCAGCAGCGTCTTGCCGCAGCCGGTCGGGCCGATGAGGAGGATGTTGCTTTTCTCGATCTCAACATCGTGGTGGCTGTGGCGATGGGCGGCGGATTTCTCCGCGGAGGCGTATTCAGCGGGAGGCTTCGTTTCCTGCTGGATGCGCTTGTAATGGTTGCGGACAGCGACGGCGAGGGCCTTCTTGGTCTGCTCCTGGCCGATGACGAATTCGTCGAGCTGATGCTTGATCTCCGCCGGCTTTGGCACGTTGAGGCTGAGCGGGGCGCGCTTGACCTCGGTCTTGGCTTCTTCGCCGAGTTCCTTGTCGAGGATGGTCTTGCAGACAAGGATGCACTGGTCGCAGATGAAAACGCCGGGGCCGGCAATGAGCTTCTTCACCTCGCCGTGGCCCTTGCCACAGAAGCTGCACATCGTGAGGTTGGCGGAGGTCTTGGCCATGAGAGAATCTACGACAGTTATTTCTTCTCTGCCTCTTCCGGCGCTACGTCGCGGCGGGACTTCACGACCTCGTCCACGACGCCGTAGGCTTTCGCTTCCTCGGCGCTCATAAAGAAATCACGCTCGCTGTCCTTGGCGATTTGTTCGGCCGTCTTGCCGGTGTGGTTGGCGAGGATCAGGATCAACTGATCCTTGAGCTTGAGGATTTCCTTCGCCTGGATGCTGATGTCGGTGGCGGTGCCCTGCATGCCGCCCCAAGGCTGATGGATCATGACGCGGGCGTTGGGCAGCGAGAAGCGGTGGCCCTTGGTGCCCGCGGCGAGAAGCACCGCGCCCATGCTGGCGGCCTGGCCGATGCAATAGGTGTTCACCGGCGTGGTCATGTATTGCATCGTGTCGTAGATGGCGAGTCCCGCGGTGATGCTGCCGCCGGGCGAGTTGATATAGACATGCACCGGCTTCTTCGGATCCTCCATTTGCAGGAACAGGAGCTGCGCGATGATGATGTTGGAGACATGGTCGTCAATCGCCGTGCCGATGAAGACGATGCGGTCCTTCATCAACCGCGAATAGATGTCGTAGGCGCGTTCGCCGCGGCCGGTTTGCTCGACCACCATCGGGATAAGGATCTGATTGGACTCGTTCATGTTGGTGCCCTATTGCTGGCTGACACTAGCATTCGCGAGGAGGAACTCAAGGGTCTTGCCGATGAGGATTTCCTCCTCGATCTCGTGGATGCCGCCGCGCTCCTCAAGTTGTTTGCGGAGCTTGGGGTAGGGGATGTTGTGGCGATAGCTGAGCAGCGCAATCCGCTGGTCCACCTCCGCCTGCTGAATCTGGATCTTCTCCAGCGCAGCGATGCGGCCGAGGATGAACGACGCCTTCAAGCGGTCTGCGGCGCTCTTGCTGGCGAACTGGAAAATCTCGTCTTTCTTCTCGACCAACGTCTCCTTCGTGACACCGCGGGAGGTGTTCTCTTGGACAAGGTTCTGGATGGCGTTGCGCGTCTCGGCGGCGAGCATCTGGGGCGGCAGATCGAACGTTGCTCGCGACAACAGCGCTTCCACGATCTGGTTCTTCTCGTCGTTGAGGGCGCCGCGCTCGCGCTCGCGGGTGATGTCCACCTTCACGGCCTCCTTGAGCTTCTCCAGCGTCAGGTCTTTGCCAAACGACGCCGCAAACGCGTCATCAATCGGCGGCGACTTCTTCGTCTTGATGCCGATCACGTCCACGGAATACGTCGCCTTCTTGCCGACGAGCGGTTGCACTTGGAAATCCGCCGGGAAGTCCACCTGCACCTCCCGCTTGTCGCCGACGGCCGCGCCGACGAGCTGCTCGCAGAATCCAGGCACGAAGGACTGTGCGCCCATCAGCAACAGCAGATTCTGCCGCTCCGAGATCGCCTTTGCGTCGGGCGCGATCTCGGCTAGCGGCTTGCCGTCGCTGACAGCGGTGAAGTTCACCACCGCGAAATCATCCATCGCAAGCGGGCGGCCGGCCACGTCCGCCAACTCTGCGCGTTGCTCGGCCAGCGCCTCCAATGCTTTCGCCACGTCCTCGTCGGTCACCTCCACTTTCTGCCGCTTCACAGGGATGCCCTTGTAGTCCGGCATTGGGAATTCCGGTTCGATTTCCAGCTCCGCGCTGAAGGCCAGCGGTTTGCCGCGGCCGAACTGAACGTCCTTGATCTCCGGATAGCCGACCGGCCGCAGCGACTGCTGCTCCAGCGCCTCGTGATAGGCGCGCGGGATGAGCGACTTCTGCACTTCCTGCTCGATCTCAGCCGTAAACCGTTTTTCCACGATGGCGCGCGGCGCCTTGCCGGGCCGGAAGCCGGGCAGCCGCGCGTAGCGCGTATAATCGTTCGTCACCCGGTTGAACTCCGCCTCCACCGTCGCGGTGGGCAACTCGATCTTCAAAAGCCGCTTGCACGGGCCGAGCGTTTCGCCGGACACCTGCACGGGGAGCTTGGACTCGCCTGATTCTGCCATAACCAAATATCCTTTCGATTCTTGCTAAATTGAACCGCAGACTCTAGGGAGCCGCGCGCCCCCGGTCAAGCTCCGCCCGCATTCAGGCCCACCGGCCGGAAAGCCGCATGGGCGGTGTTCCCGCCTATTCGTGACCGGCGAGATGGTTCTGGTTTGGAGCGGCGTGGAGGCAGGGGCAACGATCCCGCGGGCATTTACATCCACGTCGCTGAATGCAACCTGACCGCTATGCTGACGATGGGGCGGTCGCTACAGTCGCCGCACCGCGCTACGGGCGACACATTTCCCGTGGCGGCTCTTGCCATTGGCGGAGGCGTATGATAAAGGAGGCGCGCGTTTTGCAAGGAAACCAGACGGTATTACACCATGTTCAAACAACAACAGACGTTTAAGAAATCGGTCGCGTTCTCCGGCGTGGGCCTGCACACGGGCAACGCGGTGACGATGACGTTCAAGCCGGCGGCGGCGGACACAGGCATCCGGTTCAAGCGGATGGACCTGGACGACCAGCCGGAGATTGAGGCGCTGGTGGCCAACGTGGTGGAGACCACGCGCGGGACGACGATCGGCAAGGGCAACATGCGCGTGCATACCATCGAGCATGTGATGGCGGCGTTTCATGCGCTGGGCGTGGACAACGCGATCGTGGAGTTGGACGCAAACGAGCCGCCGGTGGGTGACGGCAGTGCCAGCCCCTACGTGAAGATGATTCGCGAGGCCGGTTTGGTGGAGCAGGGCGCGCAGCGCGAGGTGGCGCAGATCACGGAGCCGATCTGGTTCAAGCAGGGCGATTCAACGGTGGTGATGTTGCCGGCGGACCGGTTGCAAGTGAGCTGCACGATTTCGTTCCCGGTGGGCGGGCTGGACTCGCAGTATTTCAGCTTGGGCGTGGATCGGGAGAGTTTTGCGGAACAGATTGCGCCATGCCGGACGTTCTGTTTCTTCCACGAGGTGGAGCATCTGATGAAGTCGGGCCTGATCAAGGGCGGTTCGCTGGAGAACGCGATCATCGTGCGCGGGGAGTCGGTGTTGACGCAGGGCGAACTGCGGTTCCGGGATGAGTTTGTGCGGCACAAGATTCTCGACATCATCGGCGACCTTTATTTGCTCGGGCGACCGGTGGCAGCGCAGATCATTGCGATCCGGCCGGGGCATACGGTGAACTACGAGTTGACGAAGCAGCTCGCGGTGAAGGCAGCCAAGCGGCCCAGCCCGCCGGCCGAGGTGACCGCAGCGCCCGCGAAGGCGACGCCCCAGCCGGTGAGTGACGCGGGCGAGGTGGACTCGGTGGGGCTGTTGAAGATGGTGCCGCACCGTTATCCGTTCGTGATGCTTGATCGCGTGCTGAAGCTGGAGGAGAAGAGGGCGGTGGCGATCAAGAATGTCTCGATCAACGAGCCGTATTTCCAAGGACATTTCCCCGGCCATCCGGTGATGCCCGGCGTATTGCAACTGGAGGCGATGGCGCAGTGTGGTGGCATCATGTTGTTGAAGGGAGGGCAGAATGCCGGCAAGCTGGCTTACTTTATGAGCGCCGACAACGTGAAGTTCCGCAAGCCGGTCACGCCCGGCGACCAGTTGCTCATCGAGGCGGAACTGACGGCGCAACGGCGGAACATCGGCCGCGCCAAGTGCACCTGCAAGGTTGGTGGCGAGGTCGTCAGCGAGGCGGAACTCTTGTTTCTCATCCACGGATAAACTGCGATGGCTATTCATTCTACCGCCGTCATTCAACCGGGGGCCGAGATCGGCAGCGACTGCGAGGTCGGGCCGTATTGCGTCATCGGCGCGAACGTCAAGCTCGGCGCGGGCTGCTGGCTGCACAGCCACGTTGTCCTCGACGGGCTGACGACCGTCGGCAAGAACAACCGTTTCTATCCACACGCCTGCATTGGTCTGCAGACGCAGGATCTGAAATGGAAGGCCGGAAACAAGTGCTATCTGGAGATCGGCGACGACAACACCTTCCGCGAGAGCGTCACCGTCCATACCGCGACCGGCGACGGCCTCAAGACTGTCATCGGCTCCCATTGCAACTTCCTCGCCTACAGCCACGTTGCGCACGATTGCACCATCGGCGACCACGTCATCTTCTCCAACTGCGGGACCATCGCAGGTCATGTCACGGTCGAAGACTACGCGGTTGTTGGCGGCCTCGCGGCGGTGCATCAGTTCTGCCGCATCGGCAAGATGGTGATCATCGGCGGCTGCTCCAAGGTCGTGCAGGACATCCCGCCGTTTATGATGGCCGATGGCAACCCTGCCGTCTGCCGTGCCGTCAACAAGGTCGGCATGGAACGGCGTGGCATGAGCAGCGAGGTGCACGAGCAGATTCGCAAAGCGTTCAAGATGCTCTTCCGCACAGACGACACTGTCCGTAACGCGCTGGAGAGGATCAAGGCGGAGCTGCCGCACTCGCCGGAATTGGATCATCTCGTGGCGTTCGTTGAGAAAAGCGAGCGCGGTATCAGTCGGTAGAACGTAGAGCCTGGGTTGGGTTGTGCTGGGCTTCCAGTCGGGGCAGCGATCCATGAGGGCTGGAAGCAGGCCGCGGTCGCGGCTCCGTTGATGCAGCAGCCAACGTGAATAAGATGCATCTCATTCCTTCCCCATGCACAGCAGACTGCCGTCCTCCAAGGCCACGAGCAACCGGCCGGAGGCGGCGATCATGCCATCGAAGATAGGCGGCGCAGTCAATCGGAGTTCCGCAAGCTTCTTGCCGTCCTTCGCGGATACGGAAACGAGGCTCGCGCCCTTGCGGCCCTCAAACGCGGCATAGGGATCAGCAGGGTCGAGCACGTCGGGCGTGCCAGCCGCGAAGAGCGTGTCGCCGGCCTTGACCATGGCGCGGATGCGCACAGGCAGCCAGAGTTTCCAGAGCGGCGGCTCGGCCCGCGTGTAGCCGATCATCTTGTCGAGACCGAACGCCGGATTGTCGAGCTTCTCGACAGGACGGCCACGGCCGCGCTCGTAGTCCGACTGCGGGAGCCACACGACGGGTTTGCGCGCGCCAGCTTCACCAACAATTTGTGGCTCGTTGGCGTTCTTGTCAGCGAAAAGCAGGTAGCCCTCTTTGGCAGGGAAAAACATCGTGGTGTGAACGTTCCGGCGATAGAAGACGCTCACGCCATAGGTGCTTTCGCCGTCCACTACGAGTAACTGGCCGCTCTTGGGCGCCTGGTTGGCAAGCTGGAAGCCCGGCCAGCGTTTCGAATACATCCAGAACGTGCGGTTATACCACGACGCGTCGAGCAGGCCGGCGGTCGAGAACACGTGCAGGCCCACGTCTCGCTCGCCTTTGTTGGAGAGGTCCTCAGACTTCACCTCGGCCAGCGCGGGCGTCAGTCGCTTCTGGCGCATGTAAATTGCGCCGCCTTCGCTGACCAGCACGTCGGAGTTGGCGCCGGTGATGTAGAACGACACCTCGCGCATCGTCTTGCCGTCCGGGAACGGGCCGGCCAGCGTGCTCTGGTGCAGGAGCTTGCCAGTCGCTGGGTCGAGCGCATAGAGGCGGATGCCGCCATCGAGATAGGTCGAACGACCCGCGGTGGCGTAAGCGACGCCGTCGCTTACCAGCACGCTGCCGTGGACCGGCCAGACCGACTCGATCTGGTCATTGACGACGATGTTCCGTTTGCTTGGCGCGGCCAGGAACCGCCAAGCCAGCGCTCCATCGTCCGCGCGCAGGCAATAGACGTAACCGTCCGCACTGCCGAAGAGCACCAGCCCGTTCACGAGAGTCGGCGGCGAATCAATGCGTCCGCCTGCCACGAATGTCCACGCGGCCTTGCCCGTTTCCATGTTCAGCGCGTGGAGCGTGTGCGTGTCACGCGAGGCGACAAAGACGCGGCCGCCCGCCGCGACCGGCTGGCTCAGGCCGCCTCTGAGTTTCACGCGCCAGTGTTCCGCCAGTGGGGTTGGAACGGCAGCCGGAGTCGAGCCGTGCCGAGCTGCGTCGTGACGGAACGTCGGCCAGTCTTGTGAATCTGAGATTTGAGATTTCAAATTTGAAATTGGGTCGTAGGCCGGCCCTTTCTCCAGCCGCTGTCCGTCCGACACCGGTTGAATTGCCGTGGCCGGGCCTATGGCCGTGAAACCGAGCAGCTTCGCGCCGGGATCGCAGAAACACTGATCGGGTGGCACGTAAACCATCCCATTGCACGGCATGACGCCGAGTTTGCACGCGCCGCGCACGAAGTTGTTCTGCGAGTGCGCTGAGCCGCGCACGTCGAGGAACTCCAGCCCCTCCATCGAACTGATGATGAACCGCTCCGTGGCCTTGTTACGGTAGCAGCGGTGATGATGCTCCGGGCTGCGGAGATTTTTCACGAAGAGGCGCTTCTTCTCCGCGCCGGTGCGCAGGTCGTAGCCGATGGCCAACACGTTCGGGCTTTTGCCGCCCGGGTTCTGCTCGTCGTCCACCGAGAGCATGTCGGGCCACGCGACGCCGTTGATGACGTAGAGACCCTCGCTGCCGAGGCCGTGCGCGAGATGAACTTCCTTGCTCCAGAGCAGCTTACCGGTTGCTCCGTCGTGAGCCTCCAAACTTTTACCGCCGAGTAGTGCGATGACGCCGTCGTGGGCCACGAGAGTCTGAATGTTCGCCTCGGCAACTTCGGCCTGCCAGCGTTCTTCGCCTGTCTTCAGGTCGAAAGCGCTTAACGTCTTCGCCCGCAAATACACCACGCGCCCGCCATCAATCGCCAGCGAGAGCGCGTGCAGCGCGGGAATCGGTTTACGCCACAACACCTTGCCCGTCGCGCCTTGAACGGCGATCAACGCGCCCGGCGGGCCGTCCTTGGCTTTACCTTTCCCCTTGCCTTTTCGTTTCACCGGTTCCGTCTCCGGTTTCGCGTCCTGCGAATAAACCACCGCCACGCCGTCCGCCGCGATGATCTGTCGGACAGGCGCGGTCTCTGGGATGGTCGCAAGCGTCTTGCCGGTCGTCGCGTCGAGGATGGATAACGGCGCGCGGTAGCTCAGCGTCGCGTAGAGCCGGTCGCGATCCACCACGAGCCGGCGCTGGTTTTCGTCGGGCACGACCGTCCGGCCTCCGGTGATCGTTGTCCAGTCCGTGGTGGCGAACCGATCCGTCGCCCACTCCGGCCAGCCCCATTTTTCAATCGGCCGCCGCCAGAGCAGCTTGCCGTTGAAGGCATCGCGGCATAGCAGCGCCCAACGTTCCGGCAACCGCTGGTCGGTGATGCCAACCAGCCCTTCGTCGAAAATGTAGAAGACCCGCCCGCCGCCGCAGACCATCGCCTGAAGGCCCGACGGCGTCTCGTGGCTGCGCAGCCACAACGGCGGCGCCATCCATTGCAGCGAACGTGGCGTCCCGACGCGCGTGTCGTGGGCCACGGCGTTGTTGCCCGCGTCGTGAAGGAAGTGCGTCCACTCATCAATATCGCCGGGCCGCGGCTTGACGATCTTCCTGCCGCCGATCAGGGCGACGCCGTTGGGCGCGAGCACGCGCAGAATCTCGTCACTCGCCACGCGACACTCGCCGCCCGCCACGACGAGGTTGACGAGATTGTCTGCATAAGGCAGCCGCTCGCCGCTCCACTGCTCGACCGACACGACACCGTATAGACCAAGCGACTGGATGACGTTGCGAGCCGTTGTGACACTGGCGACGTCGGTGTCGAGGCCGTGGACGATGAAGCTGTCGTTGGCGCGCAGCGCCGCCGTCAGTTTTCCGTCGCCACAGCCGACGTGGACGATCAAGCCGCCCTTGACGCCGGCGGCGCCCAGAAGGTGTTGCGCCTGAGTGCTCGCGTCGGCTGCGCGCACTTGAAACGGCAAGAGCCAACTCAGAGCGGCAATAGCAATAAGTTTTGGGTTCATGGTCGTTCTCTCGCAAAACTGCCAGACGCTCATTTCCCGACCGTCTCCACCGGGCTGAAGTCCACCGTCGCGTGATTGGTGCAATAGCCGACGTGCGTGATGCTCTGCATCGGCTTGGCGAGCTTTGCAGTCACAGTGGCCTTGCCGCTCTTGAACGTCACCACGCCTGAGGCCTGATCCATTGTCACAACCAACTCGTGGGGCTTTTCTGCGTCTATCTCATACGCAGTCGTGGCACCCTTGTTTTTGCTGAGCGGGCCTTGGATGATCGCGGCGGTTTTCATCGCGACGCGTAGGCCGCACTTCACCAGCTTCGACTCGTCGGCGCTGTCGCCGAAGGCAAGGTAGCCGTTGCGCAGCCCCGCGACGCCGGTGAATTGCAGTTTGCACTTGAGCGTGATCTTGCCGGTCAGCGGCGCGTCGAGTTTCTTCAACGCCATGCCGATCTGTTTCGCGTCCGCGGCGACGCGGTAGCCGAGTTCGGTCTGGAAAACGCGCGCTTGTTGCAGCTTCGCGAAATCCGCGTCCTTGGACGGCAGTTGGATGTCAGTCGCCTTTACGCTGATGTCGAGCGGGGCCATCTTCGCATCAGGCGCGGGCTTCAGAGCGGTGCCTTCGCTGCCGAGGCATACGACTTTGCCGTCGGTGCTCGCAAAGAACAGCCTGCCGTTGGCCGCGGCCATGCCGTCGAAGATGGGCATCGAGTCGAGTTGCCATGCGGCGAGTTTGCGGCCGTCGGCGGCCGAGAACGCCCACAGCAACGCGCCGCGTTTGCCTTCGAGCGCGGCGGCTTGCTCGACGAGCTTCGCTTTGATGGCTGGGTCGTCCTGGTTCTTGAAAGCCCGCTCTTCGTTGACAAGGTCCGGCGGCCCGGCGACGAACAGCCCGCCGCCGGCGAGCGCCATGCCGCGCGCCTGCAACGGCATGTCGCCCTCGGCCCACTTGTAGCCGGCGGCAGTGAGTTCGGAGATGGAGAACTTCCGGCGCGTCGCCCAGTCGGACGAGACTGCGGAGCGTTTGCTGGAGGCGGCATTGATTCTTCCGGTGGCTTTCTGGACGCGCACGATGCGGTCGGCAGAGGTCTGTTTGTCGGCGCCGTAGAGGAAGTATTCATAGACTGACGCGTTGCACATGGACTCCGGCTTGCGGTCGAAGCCATAGACCAGCGTGTCGTCGAAGACCATCAGCCGGCCGGCGGGAGCGTAGTTGGCGGGCTGATACCAACCGCCGTAGCCGGAAAAAACGCCCTTGCCATACATCCAGAACGACCGATGCCACCAGTCGCCGTCGAGGAAACCGCTGCGCGAAAACAGATGCACGCCCTCGCCGGTCTGCTCCTTCGGATCCATCGGCGCGAACTCGTGGCGCGCTCCCTTGAGGTCAAACGCCTGGGCGCGCATGTAGATCGAGCGGCCGTCGCTGGAGAGGATGTCCGGCAGCGCCGTGGGCATGTCGAGTTGCTTGACGAAGTCGTGCAGCGGCTGGCCCGTCTTCGGATCGCGGTCGTTGAGGATTGTTTCGTAAACTTTCTGCCCCGTCTTCGCGTCAAGACCGAGCAGCCTCATGCCGCCGTCGAGGAACGATGAGCGTCCCGCGACGCAATGCACGACGCCATCCAGCACGAGCACGCTTCCGGAGACCGGCCACGACGACTCCAGTTGTTCGAACGACATCATGCGCTGGTCAACTGGCGCGACGCGGAACCGCCACACGAGCACGCCGTCTTCCGCCCGCAGGCAATAAACGCACCCGTCTGACGAGCCGAAGATCGCGCGCCCTTGCCAGATAGTAGGCGGCGAGTCAACGCGCGCCCCGGCCGTGAAACTCCACAGTGTCTTGCCTGTGGCCGCGTCGAGCGCGTGGACGGCATGCGTATCAATCGAAGCGACAAACAGTTTCCCGTTGGCGACTACGACGCTGCTGAGTTTGCCGCCAAGGTTAGTTTGCCATGTGTGCTTCAGTTCGACCGGCACCTTTGTTTTCGACGAGCCACTGCGAGCCGCGTCGGCACGGTAGGTGGGCCAGTCTTCGGGATTTTGGATTTTGGATTTTGGATTCTGGATTTCCGCGTAAGCGGGTCCGCGCTCCAAACGCTCCACGCTCGACGCGGCATGCTCCACGCCTTTCCGCGCAGGCGCGAGGGCGTTGAAGCCAAAGAGCTTTGATTCAAGGTAGCAGCCGCAGGGATGCGGGGGATTATAGACCATCCCATTGGCCGGCATGATGCCGTAGAGGCATGCGCCGCGGACCCAGTGGTTGATGTCCCACGTTTTTGCAGTGAGGTCCACGAACTCGGTGCCGGTGCGCGAGCAGATGACAAAGCGGTCGGTCGCCTTGGCGCGATAGCAGCGATGGTGGAACCAGTAGTTCGTCGCGCTGGGCATGAACTCGACCTTGATGTCGCCTGTGCGCAGGTCGCGGGCGGTGAATAGGCCATCGTCCTTGCCGTCGGCGACGCGCCCGCACCAGACGAGGCCGTTGATGACGAACAGATCGTCCGGCGACGCATGGCCGCCGCGATAGTGCGCCGACGACCACAACGTCTTGCCCGTGGCTGCGTCAAGCGCGGTCATCGCCTTCTGCTCGACCGAGAGCATCACGACGTTCTGCTGCACGACCAGCGTCGGCCCGTAGCCGGTCGGGAACGGCTGCTTGCGCACAACCGGCTCCGACGCCCAAGCCGGCGCGCCATCTTTGCGGCTGAGGCAGGCGACTTTTTCACCGTCGTAGAAATAGACACGCTCACGATCCACTGTCAGCGTCAGCGGCGCAGTGCGCTGTTGTTTCTTCCAGAGCAAACGGCCGCTGGCGGCGTCCATTGCGACAATCTGCCGCGCCTCCTGATCCCAAGCCCACTCCTTGTTCGCCCGCTGCGTATTGTCCCAAACGTAAGTCTGCGTATGCCGGTAGGCTTGCCACTTGTTGGCGAACGGGGCGACGAGCAGGAACAGTGTGCCATCGGTGAGCAGGATTTCGTCGGTGTGAGCCGTCCCTTCGTAGGTGCGCACGGTCTTGCCCGTTGAGGCGTCGAGCGCGGTCACGGGCGCGTTGATGCCGAGCGTGACATAAACGCGGTCGCCGACCGCAACGAGCCGCCGCGGGAGCTGGTTCGGCCCGCTCTTCAACGGCCACAAGTGCGTGTTCCACTCCGGGATGGGCCGCCGCCAGAGGATTGTGCCGTTGAACGCGTCGCGCGCGACCAGCGACCATTGCGGTGGCAGCCAGATGGCCGCGCGCGAGCCTTCATCCACAATGGAGAACATGCGGCCGTTGGCCGTCACCATCGCGCTGACGCTGGACATGTGATCGTGATGCCGCGACCAACGCGGGCCGCCAATCCACTGCATGTGCCGCGGCGGAGCCACCAGCGTGTCGTGCGAGACGGCGTTGTTGCTCGCGTCGTGGAGATAGTGCGTCCACTCGTCCATTTCCTTGGGCTGCGGCTTCACGGTTTTTGTGCCTGCGATGTAAGCGATCCCGTTGGGCGCGAGCACGCGCATGACTTCGTCCATGCTGACGCCGCCAAGACGCTCCGCGACAACCATGTTGACGAGATTCTCAACGTAAGGCAGCCGCTTACCGTCCCACTGCTCGACCGACACTTTGCCGTAAAGTCCGAGCGATTGAATGTGCCGGCGGGCCGCCTCGACATTCTTTGCATGGGTATCAAGGCCATGGACGATGAAGCTGTCATTCGCCCGCAGAGCAGCGGTCAGCTTGCCGTCACCGCAGCCAACGTGGACGATGAGGCCGCCTTTGACGCCGGTCGTTTCAAGAATCTGCCGCGCCTCCTGCGCAGCGGCGCTGACAGCCAGCACGACAGTGAGAATCCAAGTGGAAAGCGTCCGTCTATTCATTTCATAGTCTCCTGCACTGTTCAGCGACGGCCCATGCACACCAGTTTGCCGTCGGTCGTGGCGATATACAACCGGCCAGCGGCGGCGGCGATGCCGTTGAGCGCAGGCGGCGCGTCGAGTTTCTGTTCGGCGAGCTTCTTGCCGGTGGTTGAATCCACGGCATACAACAGGCCGCCCAACCGGTCCTCGAATGCGCCGAGCGGATCCTTGGCGTCCACGACATCGGGTGGGCCGGCGACAAACAGCCGGTCGCGCGTCTGCGCCATCGCGCGCACGCGCACCGGCACGCGCAACGACCACGTGTTTTTCTTCGCGCCGACGTTCTTCGCGAACAGCAGGTAGCCTTTCGCGCCGGGCGTGAAGAAGACGGTCGGGTCGAGGCCCTTCAGCGAATCAAATTGGCGGACGAAATAGACCGACTGCTTGTCGTGAGAGATGAGGTTGCCGTAGCTGTCGTTGCCGCCGAACGTCCACGGCGTTCGTTTGAAATAGGTGTCGTCGAGATAGCCACTGCGTGGCAGCAAGTCGGGCTTGCCCCGCTGCGGTTTCAGCGCCGCGTCGAATGCCGTGGCACGCATGTAGATGCGGGCGCCGTCGCTCATCATCACATCGGAAAGCGCGCCCATCGGCAGCTTGTGGTTTGTGTCAAACTCGGCAGGCCCGTCGGCGGGCTGTGGACGCATGGCGAGTTTGCCGGCGGCGTTGACGGCGTAGTCGGGGCCTTCGAGTTTGGTCTGGTGCAGCAGTTGGCCCGTGGCGGCGTCGAGCGCGTAAATGTGGATGCCGCCGTCAAGTTCCGACGAGCGTCCAGCGCAGAGGTAAGCTTTACCGTCCTGGACCAACACGCTGCCGTGGACCGGCCACGCTGATTCGAGTTGACCGAACGCGCCGATGAGCCGCTCCTCCGGCGCAGCACGGAACCGCCATGCCAACTGGCCGTCGCTGGCGCGCACACAGTAAACCCAGCCGTCGGCTGAGCCGAAGAGAAGCGTGCCGTTGTGCCACGTCGGGGGCGAATCAATCCGCCCGCCAGTGGCAAACTCCCAAAGCTTCTTGCCGTCGCGCGCGTCTAGGCAGACGACGTAATGTTCATCCGTCAGCGCGGCAAAGACGCGGTCGCCTACCGCGATGGGCGGCGTGATGTCGCTACCGAGCTTGACGCTCCATAAAGCCTGCGCATCATCCGGCACCTGCGTGTTCACCGAACCGGTGCGCGCGGAATCGTGGCGGAAGGCGGGCCAGTCGGAGAGATTTTGGATTTTGGATTTTGGATTTTGGATTTCCGCATAAGCGGGGCCGTGTTGGAGACGCTCCGCGCTCAATCCTCCACGCTTTACGTTCGACGGCCTCGCAGGCGCGAGCGCGAGAAAGCCGTTGAGCTTCTCTTCGATGTAGCACGCGCACGGATGCGGCGGAACGTATTGCAGGCCGTTGGCGGGCATCATGCCGACGTGGCAGGTGCCGCGGACCCAGTTGTGGACGGTGTGGTTGCCGTTTTCCAAATCCACATATTCGGTTCCGCGCCGACTGGCGAGGATGTAGCGGACGGTCGCCTTGTTCCGGTAGCAGCGGTGATGGTGATAAGCCTTGAAGATCGGGCCGGTCGGCACTTCCTTCCTCAGCGCGCCGGTCTTGAGATCGTAGCCATTTACTGTTTTTGGCCAAAGCTCGCGCTGCTTTCCTTTGGGGCCGCCCTCGAACGTCATTGTGTCCAGTTCCGCGCTCCACGTCCACACGAGGTCGCCGATGACGAAGACTTCCTTCCATTCATACCAGAGGTGTTGGATAAACTGCTTCGGCTGGTTCCAAAGCAGCTTGCCTGTGTCGGCTGAGAACGCCGCGAGTTTGCCGGGGCTTGCATTGAGGACGACACCATCGCGAACGATCAGCGCGCCGACCCAAAGGTCGCTGCTGCCCTCTATTTTGCCCGCCTTCCTGTCGTCGTCCGCTGCGGGAAACGCCACGCGCCATTTCTCCGTGCCAGTCCGCGCGTCGAGACAAGCGATCTCTGGCCCGTCAATCAGCGCCACCACGCGTCCGTCGGTCGCGATGTTCAGAGCTGGGTCGAGTTTTGGAACCGTTGGGCTGACCGGCGTGATAACCCACTTGATGTAGTCGGTCGTGGTGCCTTTGAAGCACTTCGCGGTTGTCCAGAGCGTCTTGCCGCTGGTGGCGTCCACACCCATGACTTTGACTCCGTCGGCCGACAGGACGGACAATATCAGTGTGCCGTTCTGGTAAAGGATTTCGTTCGTCCGCTCCGTGCCGGCGTAGGTCTTGAGAATTTCGCCTGTGCGTGCGTCGAGTTCAGTGACAGGCGCCTGGTAGCCAAGCGTGATATAGACCTTGTCGCCGGCCGCGACGAGACGCTTCTGGATGTTGAGCGGGATGTCGCCGGGGCGGCTGTTGAACCATGTGTCCTTCCACTCGCGCCAACCCCAGCGCCGGATCGGCACTTTCCAGAGCACGACGCCATTGAACGCATCGCGCGCCACGAGAAACCATTTGTCCGGCAGCGAATGCTGGCCGACGAGGCTGATCGGCGCTTCGTCCATGATGGCAAATAAGCGGCCTTGCGCGGTCACCAGCGTGCTGATGCTCGAATCGGTTTCGTGGCTGCGCAGCCACATCGGGCCGGCGATCCACTGGTGATGCCGCGGCGGGCCGACCACGCGGTCGTTGGCGACGGCGTTGCCGTCGGCGCCGTGCAGGTAGTGCGTCCACTCATCAATGTCGGCAGGCCAAGGTTTCTGCAATTTTGGATTTTGGATTTTGGAGTTTGGATTGGCGGAGAACACCGCACCACGAGGGACCAATACTCGCAGCAATTCCTCCTTTGGAATGCGGCTCCCGTCGTTGACGACGAGCAGGTTCACCAGATTGTCAGTGTAGGGCAGTTGGTCGCCATGAAGCACGTCGGCGGAGACGGTTCCACAGAGGCCGCTGGTGCGAATGACCTTGCGCATCGCGTCGCAAGTCTTCGCGTCCGGCGAGAGACAGTGGACGACGAAGCTGCCTTGCTTCGCAATCGCCAGCGCGAGGTCCGCATCCGCAACGCCGACGACCGCGCAGATGCCACCGGGGGCGCCGCTGGCGCGCAACATTTGCGCGGCGGTTTCCGCAACATCCGCATGTGCGCTCGTCAGCAGCAGGCAGGCAAAGGTGACAATTGTTCCTGTGAGCTTCATTGGCATTGTCTGGCGATCTCCTTCTCCGACAGAGTGGCATCGAACTGTTTCACCTCATCAATGATACCCTCAAACGCGTCGGTGATCTCGACCGCGCTGTTGCTCACGTCGAAACCGATTTCCATTCCCTGGCCGCCGTTGCCGGGCAACAAACCGCTGCATTTGGCCGTGCTGGCCAGCTTGCCGTTGACGTAAAGTTCCAGCCGGTCTTCGCGGACGACGCCTGCCAGATGAGTCCAATCGGTGCCAACTTTCTGACGGCCCGCGACAACGTCTGCCTCAGCCGATTGTGATCGCCGGATGCCAAACTTGGGCAGCCCGTCCTTGATGTAGAGCGAGAAGCCGCACGCTGCGCCGCCCCGCGCCACAACCACGCCCGTGGGTGCGTCTGTCTTGATCCACGCCATGATCGTGAACGGCGTCTTCGCGACCGACGGTTTCTGTGTCCGGCCCAATTCGATGAACTTGCCTTTGCCGAATCGCAGTGCCGCGCCGACCTTGCCCTCCGCGACGGTGCAGCCCTTGATCTGGCCGTCCACTGCGCGGCCGCTGACGTCCTTCGCAACCTCGGTGCCTTTGTCGTCGAAGCTCCAGTGCGCCGCCAGCGCCTCCGACCGCGTCATCTTCGCGACAGCCTTTTCAGCGACCGCGCGCACGCCAGGGTCTTTTTCACGCGCCAGCAGTTCCGTCAGTGGCTGCTCGATGCGCTCGGCGCCGATTCTGAGCAATCCTTCGGCAGCCGCACGGCGAATGCCGGCGTCGCTGTCCTTCAGTGCACTGACAAGGGGATCAATACCTTGCGGCGGGCGAAGCTCGCTGAGCGCGTTCACGGCCCGCATTCGAGTTTCCGTCTCGCGATCCGCGAGCAGCGCGGCAAGCGGCGCAACGGCTTGTGTCCCGCCTACCTGCTGCAACAGCCACACGATGTGCGTCACAGGCGCGTGTTTTTCCTTCAACAGCGCCGCGAGGGGGGCGGCGATTCTTGCATCACCGGTCTGCCACAGCGCCCATGCGGCCTCATTGCGCACGGACCATTCGGCGTCGCACAATGCGGCCAGCAGCGCGTCGACGGCCTTCGGGTCGGCGATCTCTCCCAGCGCGTGGGCGGCGTAGAATCGGACGTTGCTGTTATTGTCGCTGAGAGCATTGGTCAGAGCTGGCGCGGCGCGCAAGTCGCGGAGACTGCCCAACGCTTTGGCGGCTGCGCAACGCACACTCTTCTCCGGATCCTTCAACGTCACAATGAGCGCAGGCACCACCGACTTTTCCCCGGCGCGACCGAGCGCGGCTGCGGCGTTTGCGCGCACCGCAGGAACACTGGATTGAAGATCAGCAGCGCGAGCCTGGGTCAGAGAAGCGCTCGGCTCACCAGCCGCGTTCACGATGGCAGCGGCGGCAAATGCGAGGGAGGGAATCAAACGCGCGAGCATTCGTGTGTTCCTGACCTGTGTGTTCAAGTGTTGCCGCGATTTCGCTAACGAGACGATCGCGTCTGGCCGACTTTATAGATGGTTGGCCGAATGACCATGTATGCGCTGCATTGTGCCGTCTCTCGCAGCGGGATTCAACTTCTCATGTGCAGCGGGTGAGCCGCTGAAGGCGTGCTGCGGAGGGCGGTTGTTGCAATACTCAGCCTGTTAGACCTGCAGATTTCTGCTTCCACGCCTCTCCGAGTTTCACGAGCGACTCGTTTTGGAGGACTTGGTCAATCAGCGGGAACACCGTTTGTTCCTCGAAACGGAAGTGTTCGCGAGACATGATCATCGCCGACTGCATGAGTTGCCGCGCTTTGGCAAGGTCCTTCGCCATGCACACCTGCTCCATGCGGGCGTCCATTTCCCGGTGGTCGGAGTATAGGCGGCTGAGGTGGCCTTTCTCCTTCAGCATGTGATCCAGGGCCGCATACGCCAGATTCTGTTCCGACTCGCCGTGGTTGTGCAACAACTTCTCAGCCAAGCGGGCGAGCAGTGTGATTTCGGCGACAGTCTTCAAATCGGGCAGGACGCGTTCTGCGTAGTCGAAGAAGGCTCGAAAAACCATGTGTTCTACCGTCAGAATGTCCGTGATTTTCATGGCGCTACACTACAACACCGCGTCAGAAACACAAATGGGCCTGACGAAATTACCGTCCGCCGCTTGCGTTGGGAGGGGTGTTGCGCTAAAACGCTTCGCGGCGAATCGTTTGACAGGAAGGCGGCACGGTTGCGAAACAACCATGGTGAGCTTCATGAAAAAGAGCATCCGGCGAACAAAGGTCGCTGTGGCGGCGTTGACCGTTGTGACCTTTGTGGTTCGCGCGCTGGAGGAGCAGCCAACTTCGCAGAGCAATACCCACCCAAAGGAGCAGTGAGCCAGGCAAGGAGCGACCATTATGACTTCGCGCGAACGAGTGCTTAAAGCTGTCAACCGTCAGGTTCCCGACCGAGTGCCGATTGACCTCGGCGGCATGAAAGCTTCCACCATCGCCGTCAGCGCCTACGACAAGGTGAAGCGAAAACTCGACGTCAAGACACCCACAAAAGTCCTTGATCCGCGTTTCATGATTGCGGCGCTCGAAGACGAGGTGCTGCAACGCCTTCATGCGGATGTAGTGCCGCTGGACTTGTCCTGCGTGCTGCCGATGTCGCGGCCGAATAAGGAGTGGATTCCACGGCAGCTCTTCGACGGCACGAAGGTGCTCTTCCCGCCGGGCACGCGCATTGGCGAGGATGCTGCCGGCAACTGGCTGCTGCTCAACGAAGACGGTTCACCCACGTCGTTCCAGATGCCGAAGGGCGGCTACTATTTCGATGACGTGTCGTTCAACCAAGGCGATCGGATTGACCCGAAGAAGTTCCGTCCCATCTCCGACATTACGGACGAGCATCTGGATCTGATGCGCCATTACGGCGGTTCGCTACACCGAAACACCGACTACGCCATCCTCGGCTGGGGTTTTGGCGTTTGCTTCCTCGGGCTGAGCCTGATCACCGACCGGAGCAGCAACGTCACGCAAGCTCTCACCGACGAGTGGATGATGATGCTGATGACGGAGAAGGAGACCTGCCACGAGATGATGGACCGCTCCGTGGAGGCGACGATCAAGTGCCTGAAGCTCGCGAATGAGGCGGTCGGCGACTGCTGCTTTGCGTGGGGCATCGCGGCCGATGACAGCGGCACACAGCGCGGCGAGTTCATCCGACCGGAGCTTTGGGCGGAGATGCTCAAGCCTCACTACAAGAAACTCTGCGACTGGATTCATGCCAACACGCAATGGAAGGTCTTCCTGCATTCGTGCGGCTCCATCTACAACCTCATCCCGCATTTCGTCGAGGCTGGCATAGACATTCTCAACCCCGTGCAGACTTCTGCCGCGAACATGGACCCGGCGCGGCTCAAGCAGGAGTTCGGCGACAAGTTGGTGTTTTGGGGTGGCGGTTGCGATACACAGAGCGTCCTCGGCAAGGCGACGCCGCAGGAGATTCGTGAGCACGTGAAGGAGCGCATGCAAATCTTCAGTCCCCGCGGCGGCTACGTGTTCAATCAGATTCACAATATCCAGTCCAACGTTCCGCCGGAGAACATCATTGCGATGTTCGACGCGGCGCACGAGTTTGGGGCTTACTGATGAAAAGCTCCCGCCGCGCTTTCCTGAAGTCCGCAGCCGCGCTGGTCGTGCCCTGCATCATTCCGGCGGCGGTTCTCGGCAAGGACGGCGCAGTGGCTCCAAGCAACCGGCTCGCGCTGGGCGTCATTGGCCTCGGCAACCGCAATACGAGCAACCTCGGCCATTTCCTCAAGCAGGAAGACGTGCGCTGCGTCACGGTGTGCGACTGCTTTGCCGACCGGCGAGCGCGCGGCAAGAAAATGGTGGACGAGCACTACGGCAACAGTGATTGCGTCGCCACGCGCTTCCACGAGGAGCTATTTGCTCGCAGGGACATTGACGCTGTGCTGATCGGCACGGGCGACCGCTGGCACGCGGTGCTTTCGATGCTCGCAGCGCGCGCGGGCAAGGATGTGTATTGCGAGAAGCCGTTCACGCTGACCATCGGCGAGGGGCGGATGCTGGTGGAGACGATGGCGCGCTACGGGACCGTCTGGCAGTGCGGCACGCAGCGGAGGTCGAACGGTGCCTACCGTTTCGTCGCCGAGGGCGTCAAAGGCGGCATGGTCGGCCGGCTGCGCACCATCACGATGTCGTTTGGTGGATGGGGTGGCAACGGCATTGCCACGCCTGAGCCTGCGCCCGACCCGGAGGTGTTTGACTACGACCGCTGGCTGGGGCAGGCGCCGTGGGCGCCGTATTCCAAGGTCCGCGTCGCGCTGTGGCGAAACAACTGGGACACGAGCGCCGGGCCAATCGTGGACATGGGGCCGCACTACCTCGACATCGCGCAGTGGGCGCACAACAGCGAATCCTCCGGGCCAGTGGAGTTTGAGGGCGAGGCGACGTGGCCGGAGCCGGGCGGCTTCGCCAACGTGCCGTTCGTCGTGAACGTCCAAGCGCGCTATGCCGACGGCGTCCGCATCATCATGGACTCCGGCGACAAGGGCGTTCGCTTCGACGGCGACGAAGGTTGGGTGAAGATTTCCGATGCGGGCGAGATCACGGCGGAACCGGTTTCCATCCTGCGTGTGAAGGCCGCGCCGCGCGTGGATTGGGCCAACATGAACGACCATGTGAGGAACTTTCTCGACTGCATCAAGTCGCGGCGGCTCACGGCGTCGCATCCTGAACTGGCGCAGCGTTGCCACACGGCGGCGCATTGCGCGAACCTCTGCCTGCGGCTCGGCCGCAAGCTCCGCTGGGACCCGGCGCATGAGCGTTTCGTCAACGACGACACCGCCAACCGTTTTCTTTCGCGCGTCATGCGCGTGCCGTGGAATGCTTAATCCAACAAGGAGATCGCTTGTGAACAGAAGAACATGTTTCACCTTGAAGTTGGCGATGGCCGCTGTCTGCCTATGCCTGACTGCCCAGCTTTCAGCCGGTGGTGACACGAAAACTCCGCCCCCGCCGAAGGGGCAGCGTGTCTTCACATGCGGCCACAGTTTTCACGTCTGGGTGGTTCGCATCCTGGACGAGATGGCCAAGGCGGCCGGCATTGAGCACGAGATCGCCGGCGCGTCGAGTATCGGCGGCTCGCGCGTCATCCAGCATTGGGACGTGTCGGAGGAGAAGAACAAAGCCAAGGAAGCCCTGCGCGCCGGCAAGGTGGACGTGCTTACGCTCTCGCCCATCTGGGTGGTCCCGCCGAAGGACCTCAAGGCCGTGACGCCTGTTCCCGGGGACACGCGCGAAATCATCTGGCTGCCCGACGAGGGAATCGAGAAGTTCGCGAAGCTGGCGTTGGAGCACAACCCGGACATACGCATCACGGTTCAGGAATACTGGCTGCCGAACGACGAGTATGTGCCCGTCTATCCGCTCCAGACGCGGAAGAGGTTTGACCACGACGCCACGAATCTTGCGGAGTTGCGAAAGAGCCAGGCGCGCTACGACCACGACGTGGATGAATTTGTCCGCGCCATCAACAAGCGACTCGGCAAGGACGTGATCGTCACGGTGCCCGCGGGGCAGGCGGTGGTGGCGCTGCGGGAGAAGGTCGTCGCTGGAAAAGCGTCCGGCCTCGCAAAACAGTCGGAACTTTTCCGCGACTCTTGGGGTCATCCCACGGCGCCGGCGCAGGTGCTGGCGACCTACTGTCATTTTGCCATCATTTACCGCCGCAGTCCCGTCGGGTTGCCGATGCCATCCGTTCTCGCAAAGAACCCGGCCTACGATGACAAGCTGAACCGCCTGTTGCAGGAGTTGGCGTGGGAGACTGTTTGCAAGCACCCGATGAGCGGTGTCCGGGCGAAAGGCGGCCAGTCGGCAAAATGACCGGGCGGGTTCCCTATCGCTGGATAATCGCCGGCGTCCTCCTGTTCGCCTACAGCATCCAGTATCTGGACCGCGTGATCGCGACAGTGTTGACGCCGCGTTTTGCAGGAGAAATTGGCCTGAGCACGGCGGACATCGGGACGGGGGCGTTCCTGATGATGATCTTCTACGCGCCCGCGCAGGTCATCTCCGGCGTGCTGACCGACCGGTTCGGGGCGAAGCGGCTGCTGCTGATCTCGATCGTCACGTGGTCGTTGATGGCCGCATGGATGGGGATGATCAAGTCGCCGTCGGAGTATTTCTACCGGATGGCGCTTTTCGGCCTGCTCATCGGAACAGAACTGGTCCCGTCGGCGCGCATCCTGATGCGCTGGTTCAACAAGGAGGGCCGCGCGCGGGCGCAGTCGCTGCTCTCGCTGGCGTGGATTCTGACGCCGGCTTGGGCGAGCATCGTGGCCACGCAACTCACGGTCTGCCTCGGCGACTGGCGGCCGGTCTTCTTCCTCAGCGCCGCCGCCGGCATCGTGCCGCTGATACTGATCGCGATCTTCGTCTTTGACCGGCCCGAGAATTACAAGCACATCACCCGCGAGGAACTGGAGCACTCGTATCAGGATGAGTTGGAGGCGGGCATCCTCAAAGGCGGCGATTTCAAGAACGCCCAGCAGCAGATCAAGGCCGCGAAGAGTTTCAGCTTCCTCGACCTCTTCAAGAGCCGCAGTTACATCGCCTTGCTTGTCGTGGACATCGTCATCCAGATCGCCTACTGGGGAACGCTGGTCTGGATTCCTCTCTACCTTTCGGACACGTTTGGCTTCAAGCTGAGCACGATGGGCTTGTGGAACTCGCTCTACTTCGTCGCGGCGGCGGTGGGGAGTGTCGCGTCCTCGTGGCTGTCGGACAAACTCTTCCGCAATAACCGCCGCGTCATGATCATCGTCTGCTTCGTCGGGCTGATACCGTTTGTGTTGCTGCTTGCCTCGCTCAAGACCGCCGCGCCCGGCCTGCTGGTGCTGGCGTTGTGCGGCATGGGCTTCTTCGCCAACATGGCGTGGGGGCCGATCTTGGCAGTGCCGGCGGAGATTTTCTCGCCGGAGGTCTATGGCAGGGCGATGGGCTTCGTGAATTGCTGCGGCTATGTCGCGGCGGCCTTCGCCACCAAGATTTTTAGCGCGTTGGTGATCGTCAAGGACGGCGCGAAGGACTACACGCCGGGCTGGCTCTTCATTGCCGCCTGCGCTGTGGTGGGAATCGTGGCGGCGTGTTTTATTCGAACCCCCACTCAACCCAAGCCGGCCACATGACCCCCGACATCGAACGCAACCTCGGCGAGCAGCCGATCACGCGGCTCATGCAGGAGCACGGCCTGAAGGCGCACGATCTCGTGACGGCTTCGACGGAGCAGATCACGCACAAGATGGTCGCCCGCGCCTGCAAGGGAAGGAAGTTGACGCTGAACACGCAGTCCAAAGTGTTGCGCGCGCTCAACCACGCCACCGGGAAGAGTTTCTCGCTGGGCGATCTCTTCAACTACCAGCCATAGAGCGGCGGAACTCCCGCGGCGTCTGGCCTACGTAGCGGCGGAAGTGCTCCGTGAACGAACTCTGGTCGTAGAAGCCGCAATCGGTGGCGATGTCGGCCAGCGCCGCGCCGCTCTGGCGCATGGCGTGGCACGCGGCGAGGACGCGGGTCTTGATGAGAAACTCCTGCGGCGAGACGCCGAGGATGGCGTGGAACTTCCGCTCAAGCTGTCGTGGCGACATGCCGGTGAGCTTCGCGAGATCGGCCACGTTCACCGGCCCGCGGAACTTCTCCCGGATCCAGCGCACCGCCGCGTCCAACTCCCGCCAAGGCATCGCCAGGTGGACGCCGCCTTCGTAGCGTTGCAGCACGCCCATGATGCCGATGATCACCCCGCGCCGCGAGCGAATCGGCAGCTTCGTCACCTGATACCAGTCCGGAATGCCCCGCGCGTCCCACCACAGCTCCACGCGGCGCAACACCGGTTCGCCCGTGCGGTAAATCCGCGCGTCGTCGGCCACGTAGCCCTTCGCCATGACGGGTGGGTTCAGGTCGAAGTCGGTCAGGCCGATGACATCAGCTTCATCGTGCAGGTCGTAGAGTTTGCGGACGCTGCTGCTTGCGAACATCGTCTCGCCCCGCCGGTTCTTCGCGAAGAAGTGTAGCCCCGGCAGGTGGTCGAACAGCACGTGGAAAAGGCTCGTGGGCGCGATCTGCCGCAACCACGCCTCCCGCTGCGCCAACCGATGCTTAACCGGAGCGCTGCCCAGCCGCGAGGGTGGCGCGTGTCGCTTCGTGGTTTTGGACGTCGGTCTTGGCATATTGGCTATCGCACAGCGGCCGCGGCGGCAGGCTGGCGGACGCAGCGGAAGCCAATGGCGTCGCGGGCGAAACACGCGTCTTGGAAACCGGGGCTTTCGTAGCGCCTTGCGGCGGAGCGGCAACGCTCGGCGGCGGAGTTCCACGCGCCGCCGCGCAGGACGTAACGCTCGCCGTCGTCGGGACCGCGCGGGTTTGCGGACGGGCTTTTCGGGTAGTAGGTGGCGTCGTAGAAGTCATTGCACCACTCGGCGACGTTGCCGTGCAGGTCGAAGAGGCCCCAAGCGTTCGGTTTCTTGCGCGCGACAGGCTGCGTCATCTTGCCGGAGTTCTCCGCAAACCATCCGTGCTGCGACAACAGGCGCGGGTCGACGCCGAAGCTGTAGTCGGTTGTGGTGCCGGCGCGGCAGGCGTATTCCCATTCCGCCTCGGTGGGCAGACGGTAGCCGCTGGCGGCGAAGTTGCACTTGGCGGTCGTCTCGTCGTAACAAGGCTCCAAGCCTTCGTCCTTCGAGCGGAGGTTACAGTAGAGCGCGGCCTCGCCCCAGCCAACCTGCTCGACGGGCCGGTCGGCTCCGCGGAAGTGCGATGGCGAAGGATTGTCCCGCATCAGCTTGGCGAATTGTTGTTGTGTGACTTCGGTGCAGTCCATCAGAAACGGATCGACGTGAACGCTGTGCGCGGGAGTTTCGTCAGGTTTGCCGCGGGCGCTGCCCATCACGAACTCGCCCGCGGGAATCAGCACCATTTTCGAACCGGACTTGGTTTGGATTGTTGGCAACGCCACCAATGGCGCGCTGCTTTTATCTTCCACACCGCAACCGCACACGAGGCCGATGGCGAAACAAGCCAACAACAAGAGTCTCGCGACTGGAGATGAAGCGCAGTGAGCAGTCATTTGCGCGTGGGCAGGGGATCCCAGTCGGGTTCCTTGTTGGAGTGACCGTCGGTGGTGACCTGCACGAAACGGTTGCTGGTGCTGGCGTCGGCGACGAAGATGTTCCAGCCGGGCGCTTCGACACCGATCAGTTCTGGCGCAAGGCCAAGCTTCTTTTCCGTCTTCGTGCCGCTGGTGTATGCCAAGTAGCGGCCGTCAGGCGACCATGCTGCTTGATAAACCTCGACAGGTTTGGCAGAGGCCACGGCGTCGCGCTGGTTGATGACCTTCGGCTCCGGCCCGATGAAGTCCAGGTCGCCCACGCGAATTACAAAATCGCTCGCGTTCCAAGCGACGCGCTTCCCATCCGGGCTGACGTGGGGTCGGCAGCCGGGAATCTTGAGATTGAAAACTTCCTTGCCGTGCGCGGCGATGGCGAGGATGCCGTGTTTGAAGCCCATACCCGCGTGGACGGTGGAAAGAATCCATTTGTCGTCCGCTGTGCAGCCGGCGTTGTAGAGGTGATGAAGCTCCGTGTTCGGATGTGGCGTGGCGCGGCGCGTGGCGAGGTTAAAGACGCACACGCCCTTCGAGGCGTAATCGCGGATGCTGAACTGTTGCTGCTCGTCAGGTAGGTAGCAGAGGGCGGTGCCCTTTGGGTTCCAGAATGGGTAGCGGGCGCATTTGGCCACGAGCGTGCGACCGGTGCCGTTCGCGTTCATCATATAAACGTTGCGCGCCTTCGCTTCGCCGTCGCCTTCGTCCACGGTGAACGCGATCTTGCTGCCATCAGGCGACACCTGCGGGTAACCCTCGTTGATCTTCGGCGTCTTGGTGAGGTTGACCGGCTCCGAGCCGTCGGCGTTCATCTGGAAGATCTCCCAATTGCCGTTTTGATACGTCTCGTAAACAATTTTGAAGGGAAACTTCTTGAGTTCCGCGCGAAGGTCGTCGGCAGCCCCCGCGGTGACGGCGACACAGGTGAACGCCAGTAGAATGACGCTGGAGCGATGGATTAGGCGGTTATAATGTTTCATTGCTTCGTCTTCCGGTCATGGCTGGAGTCGAACGGTGCATTTATTTCAGTCGTTTGGAATTTGTTCAAGCTACAAGCGGCGGCATCACCGCTGCGGGCGCACGTCGGATTCCCATGCGGCGAGTTTCTGTTTGAGCCGCACTGCGTCGCTGACTCGCTCGGTCAGGAGGTTGTTCTGCTCGCCACTATCGTGAGCGAGGTCAAAGAGGAACTCCTCCACACGTGGGCCATTGGCATGGGAAACATATTTGAGGGCGCCCTCCCGCACGGCTCGCCACGTTCGCTCGCCGCGACGTCCGCGCCAGAACAACGCGCGCGAGGGCAACGGCTCGCTGCGAGCGATTGCGCCGAGCACATCCACGCCGTCGAACGGCCGCGGTGGCGTCACTCCGGCAGCGCGGGCAATGGAGGCGGTGAGGTCGAATGTCAGTGCCGGTTCTGCGCGCTCCACGCCGACCGGCAAGACGCCAGGCCACCGCGCGAAGCAGGGCACACAAATGCCGCCGTCAAATGTCGTTCCCTTGATGCCGCGCAAGCCGCATGACCGGGCGCTGGCGGTGCCGCCGTTGTCGCTAGCGAAAATGACAAGCGTGTTCTTTGCCACACCGAGTTGGTCAAGAGTGTCGAGCAGCTTCCCAATCACGGTGTCCATTCGTTCGATTATTGCCGCATACACGCGCGGCGGCGCTTTGCTTTGCTTCCATCGCTCCGAATCGGCGGGCAGCGGCGCGGATTGCTCCTCGTCAGGCGCTTGGAATGGCGAGTGCGGTGCGGTGAACGGGACGTAGAGGAAGAAAGGACGTTTTGCATCGCGCGGGGCGCGTTCGCGCAGCCAGTGCACGGCTTCGTCGGCAAATAGGTCGGTCGCGTAGCCGCGGCGCTTCACAGGGTTGCCGTTCAGTCGCAAGACGGGCGCGTAATCCGGCGGGTCTTCAACGTGATGAAAATAGTCCATCCCGCCGCCGAGCGCGTAGAAGGCGTGGTCGAAACCGTGTCGCGATGGCGCGAATTGTTCCTCGTAGCCGAGGTGCCATTTGCCGGTGATCGCCGTGGCATAGCCGGCGTCGCGCAGCAACCGGGCCAGCGTTGGTTCGTTGGCGGGCAGGCCTAACTCGTGCCGAACTGCGAGTCGGATGGCATCGTCGTATCGCCCAACGCCACCGATTCCGATGGCGCACTCCAACCCGCCGACGCGCTGTTGATAGCGGCCCGTCAGGAACGCCGTGCGTGTGGGCGAACATTCGGGGCCGTTGGAGTAGAATTGCGTGAAGCGCACGCCCTCGCGCGCCAATCGGTCGAGGCGCGGCGTGCGGATGTCCTTCGCGCCGTAGCAGCCGAGGTCGGCATAGCCGAGGTCGTCGGCGAGGATGAAGACGATGTTCGGCTTCGGAGAGGGCAGGGCAGCCAGCAGATTGAACGTCGAAGCAGCCAGTGTGACGAGTGCGAGAAGTGTGGCGATCTGTTTCATCTTTGGGCCGACAGTATAAACGTCCATTCCCTTGCCGCGCGAGCTTTCGCGTGTTCCCGCGACGGAGTTGAACAGGGAAGTCGCGAAGACGGGAAGAGAACCGTTGGGCAATGGGTCAGGTGGCAAAACATCCGACGGGGTCAAGCCTATGAAGTGAGGTGAGCTTCCAAGCTCGCCCACCGTTCTCGCATCCACAGCACCCGGCGAGCTTGGAAGCTCACCCCACTTAAACGGCTGCGCAGAAGGACCGGCTCAGCACGACTCTGACTTCGCTTCTTCCCGTCTTCCCTGTTCAATCCTCTCCGGCCCGTGCGCGTGTGCTGTCTCAGACTGGCTCGACGATCCGGTCCTTGCGGAAGAAGAAGACGCGCGCTGCGGTCACGGCGGCGGCTCCGATGAGGTAGGCGACCGACAAGCCCGCGAAGCCATACGAGAGGCCGTGGGCGGCACCGAAAATCTCACGGCTCTTGCCTAGTAACCACGGCGAGGTCGAGCCGACCAGAAATGCCAGCATGACCGAGATGGCCACCGCCGAGGCGCGATGCTGCGGCTCAATCACGTCAAACATCGCCGCGTGCGTGTTCGATTCATACAGGCCGCGGAAAAACCCAAACAACGCCAGCCCGACACACGCCATCGTCAGAGTCGGCGCTAGTGCCATCAACACAATCGCCGGCATGCCGAGCGCCATCGCCACCGCCTGCAACTCCAACCGTGCCGTCGAACGTTTCAAAACCCACCGATCCGACAGCGGGCCGCCGATGCTGATGCCGATGAGCGCGGGCAGGTGATGCCAGAACATCGAGTAACCGCCCGCCAACGTGAGCGAGAGGTCGGCTTTTTCCCGCAGGAACTCCGGCGCCCAGACCATAAAGGCGTTGTTGACGAAGACGATGGCCGTCAGCCCCGTCGTCAGCATCAGCGCCGTCGGGATGCGGAAGATGACGCCGAGCGCGCGCAACATGGCCGGAATGCCGGGGGCATGCGCGGGGTCCGTGGGCGTCGGGTCGGGCGTGTCCCTGAGCCGGAAGATGAAGATGATGCCCAGCAGGATGCCGCAGCCGCCGAAGACATAGAACGCCGAGCGCCAGCCCCAGTTTTGCGCGATCCACCCGCCGAGAAAACCGCTCGTCATCACGCCGACGTAGAGCGCGCCCTGGTGCAGCGACAGCGCCATCGCGCGCGTGCGGTGATGGAACTTCGCCATCAGCGGATACGCCGCCGGCGCGTAGAACGCCTCGCCGCCCGCCGTTGCCACGCTGCGCAGCAGAATCAGCCCGACGATGCCCTGCACGCAGCCGGTGAACACCGTCGCCGAGCTCCAGAAAATCAGGCTGGCCGTGATGATCCAGTTCTTCTTCCACTTGTCGCCGATATATCCGGCGAACGGCATCGTCAGCGCCAGCATCAGGAACAGCACCGAGCCGACCATGCCAAGCTGCCCGTCGGTCAACCCGAGGTCGGTGCGAATCCCCGACAGCACGACGCCGAAGATGGCGCGGTCGCCTTGATGAAAGAAGAACGCGAGGCAGAGCAGGAACAGCAGCTCCCATTTGTAGTGCCGATGAAACGGCGGAGTCTGCGCGGTGGCTGCCTGCAAATTGCTCGGGGCGTGAGTCGAACTCATGCGCCGCAGTATGTGCTACGCCACACCCTGCGGTAAAGGGATGAAAATCGCGACCGTGTGGATGGCGTTAGCGGCGAGCGGGGAGGGCAGGACAATTCGCTGGCTTGGCATAAAGAGAACGGTGTAACGTGATAGCAGTTCCGCATCTTGAAACTTGGAGCAGTCCTATGAAAGCCACCGATGTTCTCATCAGCCAGCACATGTTTCTTCGCGCCACGTTCGACGAAATAGAGCGCGCGATGCCCGATGCCAAAACCTGCGCCGAGATCAGCGCGTTCGCCCGCATAGCGCAGGGGTTGTTGCTTGATCACGCCGAGGGGGAAGAGACCCTGCTGTTTGCGGCCTTGGATAAAAAGGAAAAGGATAAAGGCAAACTCACTCATTTTCACACCAACCACTGGGAGTGCATCAGCCTTCTGAAGCAGGCACGGGAGGCGTGGTCTGTTATGGAGGCAAAAAGCCTCTTGTCGATGTCGATGCGCAGGTTGCGCGATCACTTTTGCGACGAGGAGCGGGCGGTCGTTGCGCTGGCTGAGAAGCAGTTTCAACCCGAGTCGCTTGAGCAATTGGGCAAGGCGTGGATGGATCGCCACCCGGCTTCGGAATCGCCGCCTTCTGCAAAGTAAGGTTCACCCTGTCCCCCTTGGTCCTCTGCCTTCTGCACATAAATAGTGTGAGGGTTTCTTCGCGCTGCGACGTTTAATGCTGTGACGTGAATAGCAGCATCGGAGAACTTATGAAATCACTTATGCAGACAACCGCGCTCATCATCGGTCTCGCCTTTCTCGCCGCCGCTGATGCGCAAGCTCAAGGCTATGACTACAGCACGAAACACGCGCTGACCTACAAGCAGGTGACACCCCAGCAGTTTGCTGCGTTGCCCGACACCGCCTCGTTGGCGATGATGTGCGCGAAGTGCAAGACGGTGATGGTAATGACGAAACGCGACCTCTCGACCAAACCCGGCCGCGGTTCCGTCCTCGAACCGATCGCCACCGATACTTGTCCCGGTTGTGGGAAGAAACTCGTCTTGAAACGGGGCGGCAAGGAAACCGAGTGGGTCCACTCCTGCAAGGACTGCGGCGATCACTCCGTCAACTGCTGCGCGTTGGTGGAGCAAGGCCACACCCCGCGGTGACAAAATGAACATCGCGACCGTGTGGATGCGGTTAGCAGAAACCTGCCGCGAGGGTTTAGCGTCCGCCTTGAGGGGTGCGGCCAACCCGGACCGACAACGGCCACGCGACCGAACGCGCCAACTCCATCGGACCCCACACGCGGCCTAGCGCGGCGGCCAGCGGCTCAATCGGATTGCGGCCGTTGGCTTTGATGAAACGGCTCGTCGCAGACCATGTGCTGAAATAGCCGAGTAACTGCTCCAGGGTCCAACTCGCCTCCATGCGAAGCGCAGGCACCGGAATATCGGCAAAAGGAAATGGGAGCGTGCGATACCCATCCTCCACCAACCGGCGTTCCCGCGGCCAGTAGGGGCCTACCGTGACGGTGTAGAATTCCTGCACCAAGCGGTTGACCGCATCGCCTTCCACTCTAATGATCCCATAGGCCCATGCCGCCAGCACGCCTCCGGGCTGCAATACACGGTTCACTTCCGCGTAAAAACGCTGCAAGTCAAACCAGTGCAACGCCTGCGCCACGATGGCCAACGCCACCGAATGATCCGGCAAACCGTTCTCCTCCGCCCTCGCCACCCGATACTCGATCCGCGGATGCGGCATCGCCGCGCTGATCTGTTTCTGGCTCGCATCGGTGGCGATCACCCACGCGAAGTGCCGAGCCAGATCAACCGTTGCCTGGCCATTGCCCGCCGCGCAATCCCACACCAATCCGTCGTGCGGCGCCAGCTTGGCGAGAAAATCAAACAACGCTGCCGGATACCGCGGACGAAAGTCCGCATACCGGTTCGCGACGTCCGAAAAATAATCCTGAAACAAGCCTTTCACGTGCGCCGTATTATGAGCACACCACGCCTCGTGGTAAAGAGACGAAAATCGCAACGGTGTGGGCGCCATTAGCGGCCCGGAGGAAAGTGTAGTATGTTCGCGCGTTATGAATGCGACTACCATTTTTGGGGTGACGCGGAGGCAGAGTGCTGATATTTGGAATTTAATTTTGTGGGAGGTGATTCCTCAGGCGATCGGCCTACTCGGAGGTTCGGTCGTTCCTCTTGCGCAAGCAAGGGGCCTCCCACAATTCTTTTTCCCAGTCGTTGAGGCGGGGGATTCGGTTTGAAATGCCAGAGAGGTGTTGTAGTCTGGCGCCATGCGAATTACGGACGCCCTTAGCACAGAACACGCTATCTTCGTCGCCGCATTTGACCAGGTCGAGCATGTGATGCCCTATGTGAAGACACTCGCCGAGGTCAAGTTGATCGGGCGCCTGCTGGAGCCGCTGCTGCACAAACACGGCGAGAAGGAGGAGCATCTGGCGTTCTCGGCGCTGAACCATATCGTGAAGGATAGACAGCCGTTCGAGCGGCTGCACTTGGACCATCAAGAAAAGGACAATCTGCTGGCCCAACTGGCGGGCGCTGGCAACGTCGCTGAAGCGAAAGACCTCCTCCGAATGGCCATCGTCATGCTGCGGGTGCATTTTCGTTACGAGGAGCAGATTGCTTTCCCGCTGATGGAGAAAGCCCTCCAAGACGAATCCCTCGAAACTCTCGGCAACGTGTAAAGGTGGGGAGGTTTAGCCACTGATGAACACAGATAAACACGGATTCGGGGGGGCGTTCCGGGTCAGTGTTCTCATCCGTGTGCATCTGAGTTCATCCGTGGTTTCCCTTCCGGGTGTCCGTTGGCTGACGACTGACAGACACGCCTCAAAAAAACCTTCTGGACAATGGCCGGGGCCAGTTTCAGACTCCGACTATTGGAGAAATAGAGGGCAAAGATGATTAGCCTGAATTACTTCCGAGTCCCAGCCTGCGCGGCATTTACATCCCCCAAGGACTCGTCAGCGGCACGCAGTATGGGTTCCGCGTCTGCGCCCTCCTCGGCGACGCCCAGAGCGAATGGTGCAGTGCCGTCGAGTGTATGGTGCCATAAACCAACAGCGAACAATCCACCGCGCTTCGGCGGGAATAAACGCTCGCCGAGGGGCGAAGAAGAAACTGTCGCAGACCAGAAATAGTAAACCTCTATGAAGAATTTCATCAGTCGAGACCTGCTCGGAAAAATAGAGGAATCGGTTGTGATGGCGAAGTCTGCTGCGTTCGTGAATGAAGCTGTTGCTACCGCGAGTTTGCGTCCCCCAAGGCCAACTGAATGCACAGTGTTTCTTTCCCATAAACACTCAGACAGAGATTTGGTCCGAAAAGTGATCGCCCTTTTTCACACGCTCGGAGTCTATGTTTATGTTGATTGGTTGGATTCAAGTATGTCTGCGGCTGCCAGCGGACAAACTGCCGCAAAGCTTAAGAAGAAAATTAAGGATAGCCGCAAGTTTGTATTGTTGGCCACCGATGACGCGGTTGCATCCAAATGGTGCAACTGGGAACTAGGATTGGGCGACGCCGCAAAATACTTGGAACACATTGCGATACTGCCAATTTCAGATCCCGGAAAGACTTGGAGTGGCAACGAGTATCTCCAGATTTATCCAGCTATCACGAGTGAGTATCAGACGTTTGCCGGTGGCCCCTACTACGTGGAGCTTGGCGAACGCCGGATTGGATTGGTGGATTGGCTGAAGAACTGATTATGGAAGCGAAACTCAAACACTTGGAGATGATTCAAGCTGTCATCAAACGAATGGCCGGAAACTCATTTCTCATCAGAGGGTGGTCGGTCACGCTTGTCTCCGCACTTTTCGCGCTTGCCGCGAAGGACGCGCAGCGTGCGTTCGTCGTAGTCAGCTATTTCCCCTGCGTCATGTTCTGGTGTTTGGATGCTTACTACCTGTCTCAAGAGCGTCAATTCAGGTCGCTCTATGAAAAGGCCAGACAGGGAACTGCCACTGAGCTCTCGATGAACGCGCGAGCCGTGGCTACCGACAGTGATTCTTGGTTTTCATCTCTGCGAAGCACAACGGTGCTGCTATTCCATAGTGCCATCATCGGCGTCATCAGCATGGTCATGTGGCTGATCCCGGCGAAATGAAAGGAGCGGTTATGGCAAGAAGAGTCTTTTTCAGCTTTTATTACGACAGAGATATTTTTCGAGCTAGCCAAGTCAGGAAAAGTGGCATGACTAAAGAGAATTACGAGGAAGCGGGTTTCATTGATCACGCTTCGTGGGAATCACTGAAACGCCAAGGGGATGATGCGATCAAACGCTGGATCAACAACCAGCTAGACGGGGCGTCTGTGACGGTTGTCCTGATTGGAGCCGAGACTTTTGGTCGTCCTTGGGTCGGCTACGAGATACTGAGAAGTTACGAGCAAGGGAAAGGCATACTCGGTGTCCACATTCACCAACTGGTTGATCCAAGAACTCGCATGGCCGATTCCCCCGGTCGGAATCCATTTGAGCACTTCTACATTACAAATTCAAACCCCCGACGTTATTTGAGCGAGTTGTATCCGACCTACGACTGGGTGAGCGACGATGGATACAACAACTTCGGAACTTGGGTTGAACAAGCGGCAAGAGCTGGGGGCAGATGAGTCTATAGTCATTACAGGAGGCAACTGGATGACGATCCCCAGCGAACATGCCCCAAAGCTTGAAACTGCGGATCCAACACGTTGCAAGAAATTGTCCCAAGATCCATTGTCTGTGTTCATCTGTTACAGTTGGGAGAGTGCCGAACACAAAGCGTGGGCATACAAGCTCGCCGCCGCCCTTACGAACTGCGGGTGCGCGGTAGTCTTGGATCAGACAGAGAACACGACATGGCATGTAGTGGCCGCGTATGGGATGAGCTGTAGGAATGTGCTGCTTGTCGCTTCTCCGGGATTCACATGGAAGGCTGGTTGGGCGCCGGAGCCAGACCACCATGTTTCGGAGAGGACGGTGTTTGACGAGACGCAGATAATGCTTAACATTCTTGAGTCTGCTAACTCATTTGATCGAATAATTACCCTGTTGCGTCCCAGCCTTGTCTGTCCAAGAGCGTTTCCTATCATAGACTTCAGGGACGACACGAAGTTCAGGGAATCGCTGGAAACCCTGCTGATGCTCTTGCAGTCTAACTGGCATATCGATGGTGTTCAGAGTGAACCGAACTTTGTAGTTCTGTCAACGCAGGATGGGCGAGTCGTCGGAAAGTTTGTCAAGTTGCGAGATGCAGAGGCTCCCAGAGACCTCGACCAGATTGATTTTCATCCGATGTGAGGCCAAAGGAATCGTAACAACTGCATCCTGCGGATGCGCATATCACAGTCCGCGTCCACTCCTGCGGCGGGCGCTTTCCGCCTAGTGATGCAGAGCATTGGGCTGCGACACACGCAGAGGCTTTTCCGTCGGGACAGTGCAAGAAAGTGCCGGCGGTCAGAAGTAATTGGCAGTTGACAGATGGTTGCTGCGTCAAGGTCGTTTCGGCATCGCGCGAACATGCTGGCGGAGTTCATCGGGGGACAGGGCGCGGGCGTAGAGTCGCACCTCGTCGAGCAGGCCGTTGAAGTGGGCGGGGTGGGCGATCTCGTAGTTGCCGAGACAGAGATGGAAGGCGTTCGGTTTGATCGGGGCGGGGCGGGACATGGTGCCGCATTCCTCGCCGTCAGTGTTTAGCCACAACGACGATGCTATACATGCAAAATGTGCTGCCCTTCAGACGCTTGAATTCTGCATCTTCAGCCATCTGCTTGGACAGATTACCGTTGAGGCTGATAACGCCGGCGGGGAACTCTTTTGAGAAGAGCGTGAAGAAGCCTTTCAACGTCGCCGCGTTCGTGTCCTTTCGTGTCACTTTCCACCGTGTGTCAGTGAACTGCCGAAGCCAGTCCGGCAAGATACGCAGCTTGTCACCGTAAAGCACATACACCGTCACCGGCACGTTCGCGCGAAAGCTCAGGCAGGGCTGATCTTCGAGAATGGATTTGTCGTTGCCGGCGGTCCTGATGAGCGTCTGGCCCTTGAGGAAGGCGGGGATGAAGTTGAACGTATAGTCGCGATCAATGTATTGCAGACCATCGGGCACGAACGCACCCGGAGCCGCCACATAGGGTTTGCCCGAAGTCGCGTGAAGGTCTGTGATCTGTAGATCCGGCGTCGCGTTCGTTTGCGCAGGCGCACGCGGGCAAACCAACCACACAATTGCCAGAAGGCCGAACCATCCGGCACGTTTTAATGCTTTGGCGGACTTATAAGACTGCATCGTGTTCTGCTTTCAAATCCCACGCGAATGGGTCAGGGCCGTCCTGACATCGCCCGATAATGCCGGCGCACTTCTTCGGCTGTCAAGGCGCGCGAGTAGAGCCGCACCTCGTCAAGCAAGCCGTTGAAGTGGGCGGGGTGGGCGATCTCGTAGTTGCCCAGACAGAGATGGAAGGTGTTCGGTTTGACCGGGCCGGGCCGGGGCATCGTGCCGCATTCTTCGCCGTTCATGTAGAGGCGCATCGTCTGGCCGTCGAACGTGCCGGCAAGGTGGACCCACTGTCCGGTGGGCAGTGGCTTGTTGCCGGCGAGATGATGGGTCCAAGGCTTCAGCGGAATCTGGAAGCACGGTTTGCCCTCGACCACACCCAGCCGATAGCCCGCGGACGGGTCGCCGCCGAAGACGCGGTTCACCATCCAGTTGTTGCGCAGGGGGCCGGCGTCGGCTTTGACCCAGCATTCGATGGTCAGGGCGTTGGTGGGAGAGAGCAGGGGACTGTTCTCGACGATGACGCAGCCGCCCGCGCAGACGAGGGCGTTGCCGTCGAGTCCCTTGGCTCGCGTGGCGTTGCGAATCGTCCCGCCGAGCCGATGGCCTGAGTAATCGAGCGCGATGGGAGCATCCTTCGCCTCGTCAAACGCCCACCAAGCGACGAGGCCATCCTCGGGAGCGCCGGCCTTGAGGACTTTCTTGGCGGTCAGTTTGCGCAGGTCGTTGTCGCGGCGCGACTGGCTCCAGTAGGCGGTGTCGTAGGGGCCGCGCCCGATGTCTTCCGGGATGAGATCCACGTGCGGCTCGCGCGCGTCGGCGAAGACGTTGCGCACGGCGTCGAGGTAGCCGAAGCCATACTCGCGATACGGCGCGATGTAGTGGCCCTCGCCCCACTCGTTCCAGTTGTCGAGGATGAGCATCTTGCTGCCGAGTTCGGTGGACGGCAGCTTGCCGATGAAGTCCTTCGCCTGGCGCAACAGCCTCTCGAAGCCTTGCGGCGGGATTTTCCAGATGCTGCCCTCGTCGCGCCATCCGCTCCACGCCTGCGAGACGGTGACGACTTGTGGCAGGACGCCCAGCTCCTGCGTCTTGCGGATGTCCTGCATCTGCGCCTCGATGGCCTGTGGCGGCGTCGGGCTGTTCGGGATGCCCCAGCAATACGCGAAGGTGTAGTCGAGGCCGAGCTGCTTCATGAGCGCCAGATGCCGCGCGTCGAGGCCGCGATATTCGCCGAGCAGATACAGCCCCGCGAAGCCCGCGTCCCGGCACGCCTGCCGCATCCGGTCGAACGCGCGCCGCACGTTCTCGATGCTGCCGAGGTCTTTGATGAGGAACTCCGGCCGGTAGATGAACAGCACGGGCTTGTTGTCCACCTTCAGGTAGCCGGGATGCTTGAAGTAGTTCTCAATCCAGAACGGCAGGAGGTTGGTCATCAGGTCGCGCTCGTCGGCGACGCCGGAGGTGCCGCGGCTTTGGTTTTCCCACATGATGGTGAACTTCAGCTTGTCCACGAATCGCGACTTGAACAGCGCGTCGTGGATGGCGCTGCCGAACCGCTGCTTCACCGGCTCGCCCTGGCTGGCGCGATACCAGCAGTAGATGAAGAACGAGACGCCGTGCTCGACCGCCCATTTCGTTTCCCAGTCGGCGACCTCCGGGTTCTCCTGCGCGTAGAAGCCGAGCGCGGGCGTGCGCTCCGGGTGCTTGAGGATGTTGGCCCACATCTGCGGCTTGTCGGCCTCCCACAACGGGCAGTTGTGCGCGCCGACGAGGATCTTCGTCTGCACCGGCGTCGGCTCCGGGATGTAGGGCAGCTTCTGCGCCTTCATCTCCGGGAGGAAGTTCATCGCGACGGAGGTGTTAGTTACGGTCAAGCCACCGACACAAAGCTGGAGCTTCAACTCGTATGACATAGCTACGGCCGCCTCGATCTTCCAAGTCAGTGTCTTCTCTCCGGCGGCTTCTATTCGCACCACCGTGTTCGTGGAGCCACTGACCGTCTTGATGCTTGTGGGAAGAACAAGTCGCGCCGTCACCTTGGCAGCCGCATCCCCGGCGTTCTCGATCACAGCCGAAACCGTCGCCGGCCTATGTGCGCGGCCGAGTGGCGTTTCGCACAGGAAACTACGGAGGCGGATGGTGGCGTTGGTGTCGGCGGCGTGGCTGTCAGCGGCGGTCGCAATGACAAACGCCAACGTGAAAATGGTGCTAGCTCTCATCCTGCGCAGTATGCGTGAGGTGAGGCGCCACGGTAAAGGGACGAAAACGACCGGCCAGCATCACTTCGCCGTCAGCCGCACCATCACCACTCCATGGCGTTGCACAACGGTCGAGAATTCCTTATCGAACACGCCGAGGTCTTTCTGACGCCAGAGGTCGCGGACCTTTTGTTTGCCGCGCACGCCGAGCTGCGACCATTGCACAGTGAGCTTTGTTGCTGCCGAGCCGGGGTTGAAGATGCCCACAGCCTTCGTGCCGTCTTCAAGCTCTTTGATTAGGATTTCGCCGCCGTTGGCGATCTCGGTGCGCACGGCCTGCTTGCCCAGCGGGTCCTGGTTGACCTCAAGCACCTCGTCATTGGTGAGCAGGCTCAGCGTGAACTCATCGAGCCGCTCGATGGGCGTGCCGATGATCATCGGCGAACTCCAGAGACACCAGAGGCTGATGTGCGAGTATTGCTCGTCGGGCGTGAGCCGCGAGGGAGTGAGGGGCTTGTCCCGCCAGCCACCGAGCAGGCCGACACGCAGGTTGCAGGCGTGGTTCCAATGGCCCGGTCGCTGGAACGGTGCGTAGGCATCGTGTTCGAGCATCACTTCGCGAATGCCGACCGCCCAGCGGCTCACGGACGGTTCCATCTGTGAGCGGTCCCAAAGGTCAATCAAGTCGCCGGTCGTCCTCGTCAACTGACACAATCTTACGCAATCGGCGGCGAGCTTCAGCGGCACGGAGTTGGACAACTCAAGCACGATGTCGCGGTCGCACGCCGCGAGTGCGTCGGCCATGCGGCGGGTGAGTTCGACGCTGTCTATGCCCCAATCGTATTTGGCGTAGTCGAATCCCCACTCCGCCCATTGGCGCGCGTCGTTGGACTCGAAGAAATGTTTGCCGCAGCGCCAGCCGTCGCGCGGACGCTTCGGCTTCTCCCACGCGCCCTGCGGGTCGTCGCTGGAACCGCCGACGAACCCCGCGTAGGTCGTGGCCCACGGCGTCGAGTAAATGCCGGCTTTCAGACCGAGGCTGTGGATGTAGTCGGTGAGCGCGCGCATGTCGGGGAACTTCTCGTTCGGCTGGATGGCGTTGTGTTTGCCGCCGCGCTTGCCCTGCCAGCCGTCGTCAATGTTGATGTATTGCCAGCCGTGGTTGATCAGTCCCAGCCGGACCATCGCCTCCGCAGCGGCGCGCAGATTCGCATCGGTGACTTTCGCGCCCCAACCGCCCCAAGTGTTGCAACCCAACAGCGGCGTCAGGCAGATGTCGTCGCCCACGACGATGCGCAGCTCGCGCTCGGCGTGGCCCAGTGCGTTCTTGGCGCGGAGCGTCACGCGGTAGGTTCCGCACTTCGAGATCGCACCGCTGATGCGTCCGCTCTGCTCGTCGAGTCGTGCGCCGTCCGGCAGGCCCGTAGCGGAGAACTGCATTGGCCGCTTACCCGTCGCTGCGATCGTGTAGAGGATGGGATGACTTGGCCGCACGCCGAACACCTTCGCGCCATTGATGCGCGGCTTCGGCGACGGTTTTGGCGTGAGGATGGGTGCCTCCGGCGAGACAGCGGCGCGACAAGGAGATGAGACGGCCAGCGCGAGAGCGGCGCAGGCCAGCGTGAGGATGTGTGTGTGATGTTTCATGGTAGCAAGTAGAGTTTGGTTGCTCCGGGTTGATGAGGCAGACGGCAGATGCCGTTCTCGACGCGGACTTCGCCGCCGTCGAAGAGTTCCTCCAGACGCATTGGTTTGCGCGACGGAAGGTTGATCATTGGCGCCGCATCGCTTTGCATGTGGATGCCGAGGAGACGGTTGTTGATGTAAACGGGGTCGCGGCCTTCGTAGTAGATGTGGACGCCGGCGGCGCGGGCGATCTCGCGATAGACGGCGGCGGGCAGATTGCCCACGGCGCTATAGACGGAGGTATGCCGCGCCAGCTTCTTGACGGCAAGCGCGGGCGCGCCGTTGGAGACGTAGGTGCCGAGGACTTGCGCGTCTTTGTCGCGAACCTCGAACAGCGGCGAGAGTTTCTTGCTGAAGCCAAAGCGCGTATCTCCGACCTGCACCGCGCTCTCGTCGCCTTCACGGCCAGTCACGGTGATGCCGGTGATTTCGGAGATGCCGTCGGTGGAAAAGCCGCGCGGCTGGATGTAGTTCGGTGCGTAAATCCACAGCAGCGTCCGGCCGCCGGCCTGGAGTTTGGCGCGGATGAACTCACGTTTGTCACGGGGAATCAGGAAGGCGTTCAGGAAGACGACCAGCTTGTATTGCGCGAGCGGCAGGCGTTTGTGGTCGAGGTCGGAGAATGTGTAGATGTCGTAGGGCGCCCCGATGCGCGCGAGTTCATCAGGTGGCCGCACGAGCAGATCGTCGCTCAACGGCACCAGCGCCGAGGCGTGATACATGGACGCCACGTCGCCGAAGACCGCGATCTCCGCCGCCGAACGCATCGGCACGTCTTTCAACCGCTCCTGAACGCGCACCATGTTCGCCACCTCCTTCATCAGGGGCGGGGCGTAGTAATAGCCGCCGAAGAAATCGAACCACCAGAACGCCGTGCGCTTCACGCGCGTCAACGCGAACTCGCGACGCAGCACCATGCGCGTCTGGAACTCGTCCTTGAGCTTCGAGCTCGAGCCGGGAATGCGCCGGCCGTTCTCGACGGTCAAGGGTGCGATATAGGTGGTGTGATCAATCTCCTGGAACGTGAGCTTGTTGTGCAGGCCGAGCGAGTCCACGGTTTGCAGGTAACCGCTCGCGCCCTCGAAGCTGCGCGGTTGGCCACCCTTCGCCGGTGCGAAGATCATGTCGAGGTCCGGGCAGCGCCACACGCGCTCGTAGCCCAGATGCCCCTCCTCCAGCAACCGGCGTCCGCCAAGCGTGTTCAGGTAACCATAGAACAGCCCCAGCAGTTTCCGATGTTGTAACACCTCCTGCGTGCGCCGAGCGAAATACAGAATCGTGTCGCCGATGATCTCATGATGAAACCGCCAGTAGCGCAGCGCCGCCGCGTCCTGCACGGGATCACGGAACGCGCCGTGCGACGTGCGATGCAGCTCCGCGAGCGGCATGAGTTTCGCCTGCGGGTCGCCGGTGAACTTGCGGAAACACGCCTCCTTGACCGGATGCTCGCGAATCTGCGCCTCCGGCCCGCGGTAACTGTGCGAGTTCGTATACCACTCCGTCGAAGAGCCGCAGAACAGGCTGTAGGCGAACACGCGGTCGCCGTATTTGCCTTCGACGTAGCGCAGCATGTCCTGCAACGCCGCCGCCGTGTCCTCGCGCCACGGCGCGTGGCCGGCCATCTCGACGAGGTTCCAATAACTGTTCGAGCACTCCGGGTGCGCCCGCAGATACCAGTCCCGCGTGTCGAGCTGGAGCATGATGTTGAAATACGCCTCCGGCGCGTGCCGCAGGAACAACTCCATCTGCCGGTCGAACGCGGCGAAATCATACTGGCGCGGCCCGGTCCAGACCTCGCCGAACTTGGAATACGGCACGTCGAGCGTGCAGTTCATTCCCGTGTGCAGCACGCTCATCAGCCGCAGGCCCGCGTCATAAAACTCGTGGATGTTGCGCTCCTCCGGCCTGAACGATCGGAACGCCAGCGGCTCGAAGACCGTGCCGTTGATCTCGATCTTCAACGCGCCGCCGGCGGGAACAACCTTCGCACGCAACCCGCGCTTCGGCGTCATCGCCACCGATGCCAGCGCGGCGGCGGTGGTGGCCTGCAGAAAATTGCGGCGCGTCATGCAGCGATTCATGCGCGCCAGTATGTGTCACGCGCTGCTTCGCGGTAAAGGGACGGAAATCGCGTTTGTGTGGACGCGGTTAGCGACAGGAACTTCGTTACTTCTGCTGCACTGCAACGATGTCGTGGATCTCGACTTTCGGGACGGTCAGCCGCAGTTGGCCGTCGCGGTAAGTAGCCGCCAGCGGGCGGGCGCCGGGTTCGAGCGTGACGGCGGCGGGTTTGCGGGGCAGGCGAATGGTGATGTCCAGTGGCCCGACCGGCAGGATGGTTTCGAGGATGGACTGCGTCTTGTGGGGGCCGGCGGTGTTGATGAGGTTGACGAGGAGTTTGCCGTGGTTGCGCGCGACGCAGACATCCACGTCGCTGGAGCCTTTCACCTCCACCATCGGCTGCGGGAAAAGCTGGCGCGCCAGATCGTTCAGCGAACACCGCAACGCCTCTGGCCGTTCGCGCAGATAAGTCTGCCCGCTGAAGCTCGAACAAGCAATCTTGCCCCGGCCATACGGGGTGATCTTCGTCTCGCCTTCGATCTTCCCGCCGAGTTCGTGCTCGAACAGCTTCGCAGCGCTCGGGCCGATGAGCAGCAGGTTGCCTCCGGCTTTGACGTAGGCGGCGAGGCTGTTGCGGAACTTGGCGTCGAGATGCTCGCACTCCGGGATGACGATGAGGGGATACTCGCGGAGACGGCCGGTGAGTTGGTGTTCGCCGAGCACTTCGACCGACCATTGGCCATCCAGCAGCGCGTGGAGCGCGCCGTTGATCCGCGTCAGGTCGCGCGAGAAAAGTCCGTTCGCCCGGCGATACTGGTCGGAGGTTGAGAGCAGCAGGCCCACCTGCGGAACGGCCTGCGCGTGATGGCAGATCGCCTGCCGGGCGCGGCAGAACTTCGCCACCTCGGCCATCACGGGCATCTCGTTTAGGCGCACCGAGCCGTCGCGGTTCTGGGTGAAGTAAGCTTGAAAGCCGCCACCCATCGCTAGCACCACGGCGGCCTCGCGCTGCAACTGCACGGCGGTTTTCTGGGCGCGCGTGGGTTTGGTGCTGAAGCTCCACGCCATGAGATCCCACGGCTTGCCTTGGCGCGCGAGGTAGCGCGCCGAGAGCCGGGCGGAGTTGACGCTGTCCTGTGGCGAATAATCGCCCGACAGAAAATCCACCGGCGCGCTCACCGGCTCGGCCATGTGGTCGGTGTAGGCCCAGTTGCTGCAGATCTGGAACTTGGGATTCGTTTTCTTCACCGCGGTGATGTAGTGACGCATGTATTTGCGGAACAGCTCGCGGTTGAACTGGAGGAACTCGAACCAGTGCGGGTCGCCCGGCTTGCGCGGCACGTTGGTGATGCCGGTGGCTTTGCGGAACGCCGCCAGCGCCGCCGTGCCGTAATCCGGCACCGATGCCCAGCACTCGCCGTCCACCCACACGCCGTCCACGCCGTAGTCGCCGGCGAGTTCGCGGAGTTGCGGGATGAGCAACTTCTCAGCGTAAGGGCCGAAGAACGACGTGGCGCGGGTGCTGTTGGAGCCGTTGGCATTGATGGCGGCCCAGTCGGGGTGTTCTTCGACCGCTTTGGAGTCCCACACGCCGGAGTAGTGCATGTAGAGGCCGACACCATGCTTGGCCGTAACGTCGCGCCAGACGCGCAGTGGATCGCCGACGATGCTTGGCGCTGGATGGCCGACCTTCGTCGGATAACTACAGAAGCCGCGATGGCCCTTGCAATCAACCTGGAGATAGTCGGGCCGGACGAGGTTGATGATGTTTTCGACCATCGCCGGCGTAGTGTTCGCGCCGATGTTGGTGTCGTCGGCCCGCGCGTGGAAGTCGAAGTGGATTCCGAAGAAACTGTCCGCGCGCTTGAGCCGCTTCGGCGTCGCGTCAGCGGTGGACGCCATCGACGCGAACATCAGACTGGCGAGGACCGCGAGACCAGCAAGACGTATTGAGTTCATGCGCGGCAGTATGCGTCAGGCTGCGCCGAGTGGTAAAGAGGCGAAAACCGCGTTCGTGTGGACGCGGTTAGCGGCAAGCGTGTCCTTGGAGTGCTGGGACTTGCCCCGGCTTTCATCCGGTCCGGCGTGATGGCCGATGTTCTTTCTGATGCAGCAGGAGATGAAGTCTTCCCGCCGCGGTTGCTCAATCGTCTTCCAAAAGGTGTCTATGGTTGAGGCGGGTCACAGACAACCATTCTCATCGTCGGTCCAGCCCATTGACTTCAGAAGTCTAAGAGCCGCGCTTCGCCCGACGATTCTGACAAGATTCTTGCCAACCAATGTGCCGGGCGTAGGCATGCCTTTGATGAAAGATGCAAGTAAACGAGCGAAGAACAACGAGCGACGAAGGTTGGCATCTTGCAGAAGCGCGTCAACGGTCGCATCGCTCAACACACTTATGATAACTGAATGCGAATTCGGCTCGGACGTGAGCTTTCCGGTGGTGCCAGGGGCGATACGATCCGGGAAAATGTTGTAGAGCGCGCCGAGCCGGTGCCCTTGGTCGCCTATATTTGGATAGGCAAGCACTGCTGAATCAGTTTCTCGCAGAACGGCACCAAGGTGAAGGGTTTCGACATAATGCCGTGTCAATATGGACTTCGGTTGCGCGATATGAGCTTCACGGATGCGTTGTGCTACTTGCCAAGGATTCTCCCAACCAAGTCCCTCGAAGAGAACTCTAGCCACGTGTCGTTCGTCCTTGTCCAAATCTGAAAGTGTGAAACCTTGCTGCTTGAACCGGCTAACAAGACAGAAAAAACGCCACGCCGGCAATAACTCCTCAAGTGCGACAACATCACGGTCTTGTAACAAGAAAGGGAGCAAGGGTGCATGGAGCGCCCAGTCCGCCAGCTTAGCCGTGAGCCTCCACGAGAACGGGGCTTTCACATCGAGCATTTTTTCCAAAACGACAATCGCAGTTTTATAGACGCCGTGTGCTTTTAGGACGAGGTAGCGGTTTAGGATTTCTATTGGCGCGTCGAGTAGCGCCACCGTGAGGAATTCGTTGCAGCGAGCCAGTCCTTCGATGACTGCTTCTCCCGTCAGGGCGCCGATTGCGACGGGATCGGTGGGGCGTGCGAACAGGCGTGTATCCGGATATGATTGCGCTTTGCCCAAGGCGGTGCGGCAGAGCGTCTCCATCTCATGTGCGAATGCAGGGAAGACTGTATCTTTAGCCTCTCCTAACGTCAGGTTTCCTGTGCCACCTGTAAGGAAGAATTGGAGAAGACTGAAAGTGTGGCGTGTCTGGTTGATCTGCTGGATCTCTGGGTCTTTCTCATGATACTTCGTTAGAGGCAGACGCAACTCTCGCGCAGGCTCCCGTGCCATGCGCTCGCCCCATTTTTCGAGGTAGTGTGAGATATACGCATACTGCCGTCCGCCGATGAAAGACATCGTCAATCCGAGTGGACTGGCGGTGAAGTGGCGTGCGTGAAATTGCTCGTGCAGGTAGGTCAGAAGGACACACAAGTGTTCAAACTCCTCATCGCTTCCCGTAAAAGGAAAATTGCTGGGTAGTTTGAATCCCGCTCCTGGGGCCTCGCCAGCGGCCAACTCGAAAGAGTGTTCGCCGCAGAAGAAATGTATAGCTTTGAGTAAGCGCGAATATGGAAAGTTGTAGCCGACAGCGAAATTGAGCGGAACAAAACCACCGATGATTCCCATTATCGTGTGGTGCCGCGCAGCTACTTGATTTGCTGCACAACCTCTGCCTCGACATCCGCCACAATGGCTTCAATCTGGTGCAAATCGCTGTCCAGATTGATGGCTACGTGTTTGTTACCCATGATGAGCATCATTTTGGCGAGTTCGAGGCGGTGTTTATCTTGGGATCGCCGCGTATTATGCGCTTCCTGAATGGCCAGCCTGATCAAGCCGAACAGTTCCTTGACGGCAGCCAGAGCCACTGGGGTTCCCAGAATCGCAATGGCGGTAGCGCCGAAATCTCGGAATGTCCCGCCTGCATCGGCTGGCTCCGCCAGCGGACCCACATAGACATCCGAGGTTCTGTGCAGCGCCGCTTGGAATTTAGTGCTGGAAACAACGATGGATCCCAGTTTCGACGGCATGGTTAACGTAATTCTTTGGCTCATAAACTCCCACTAAGTTTGCATTGACTGGTCTTGGCGGAGGAACGGCGTCGGCAAGCGTTCTGTCACACGGCTCCTCGTTCTCATACCGCAATACTGTGCATTGTAGGTTGATAATCTGGCTGGTCAAAGCCAAATCCTCTTGCGTGGGGCGTTGGGTGGTGAGAGGACTTGGTCTCAGGGCTTGGTCGCAGCGCTGCCGCCGGCCTTGATGCTGAAATCATCGTAATGCACGTCCACGGGATTGGTCGTGAGGCTGACCAGCGTCTTGTGATCGTGGCCGATGCCTTCGGATTGGAATGCGCCTACCGCTTTGCCATCAAGGCTGACTTCGACACCGTCGCCTTTGGTGCGAACGACAAGCGTGTGCCAGTCCTGCAACGTCAGCTTTACGGGCAGGCGCTTGGTCTTGGTGAGCAGGAACGCCTTGTCCGCGTCGCTCAGTCCTGCGGGCGACTTTTTCTTTTCGTAGATGGCGTTGCAGAAATTGCCTGTCTTCGCGTCGGAGATGTTCACGGCTGCCGGGCTGACGCTGACGCTGCAAATGTGGCCGGCGTGGGAGCCTTTGTAGTCCTTGTCGTCGAACCAGACGTTGAAGCTCTTCGCCTTCGCGCTGACGAAGCGGAACTTCACCGACACTTCGAGGTCACGCTCGCCCGGGAACCGGACGCAGTCCACCGCGGAATGGTCGGATTTCTCCGGCGTGATGCCGACCAGCACGCCGTCCTTGACGACGCTGCCGCTCTTGTAGTGTCCCCAGCGCGGGCCGAAGCCGTTACTGCTGAAGTCATCGGTAAAGATGGTGCGGTTGTAGTAGCCGGCCGGTTCGGCAGCAAACGCGGCGGTGGCAACGAGGGACGCAAGGAGGACAATGGATGATTTCATGAAGGGGAGTATAAGCGGGGAGCGTGAAGTGTTCAGCATTATTGCTTTTGCCAAACGAGCAAACGGACTGATTGAGCGGGCAAGGGACTGAAGGCTTCGACTTGATCGCGTTCGGGTTCAGCGGTGGTGGTGAGGCGGGCTTTCGGAACGGCCAGCGAGAACGTCGCGGGCCTATTGGTCGGATTCCAGACGAGCACGCCGAGTTGATTGCCGGCGGCATAGGCTTTGGCGATGAGCCGCTCGCCTTTGAATTGGAAACCTTGGTCATCCACGAAACAGCCGCGCCACAGCAGCGCCGCGTGTCGCCGCTGGAACTCGACCAGTTGCTTGAGGTAGCGAGTCGCCTCGGCGGGCGGCGTGGCGGCCATCATCGCAATGTCAGGCGGGTTCAGGATGTCGGCGTAGTCGGTTCGCATGGGGATCACGCCCTCGTTTAGATAGCGGACATCGGGAGCGTAGCGGCTCTCAATCTCGTAGCGCAGGCCATAGACGCAGGCGTAGTTGGCTGCGAGCCGGTTCAACATCGGCGTCGGGTGGCGCTGCGTGGTCAGCACTTCCGGAAACGTGTAGCGGAACATTTCCGGGAACGTCGTGCCGGCCAACAGTTCCTTTTCCGTGGGCGTGAAGACGCCGACCATGCAACCGTGGAATAGCGGGACCGAATCCAACACGCTGTCGTGGATGCCCTCTGTCATTACGATGAATTCCGGCGCGATGCGTTTCATCTCGTCGGCAACGCGCCGCACCCACGCCGCGCGCTCGCCGGCATAGACCATCGTGGGCGACGGGTGGCCGTGGTTCCTGGCCCAACACGCCATCGGGCCGGTCACGCCGAGTTGGTCGAACAGGATGCCGTCCGCGCCGAGTTCCTGCGCCTGCCGCGCCAGCTCCAGCATCCGTTTGTGCCAGCCCTCTGCCGCTTGGCACGCCAGCGCGCATTTCACGGCGGGGAAGCTCCTGAACTTCTGCCAATCCTGCCGCACGGGCGTGCTGTCTTCGCGCAGCACGGCCTGATCCTTGCCCTGCGTCTGGTAATACTCCGTGGCGATGTCCATCAACTGGCCGTTGGCGTAGATAATGGAGCGTTTGCCGCGGCGGCGGACTTCCTTCAGCGCGCGCCGCAACGCCTCCGGGCCGCCCATCTGCGGGTCAGGGATGTAATCGGGATAGAGATGGTCATGCCCGCCGTGCGCCCAGCCGAACAGGCCGAGAATATCGAGGCCGCGCTCATCGGCGATGTCGGCGAGTTTTTCGAGCGAGGGATAATCCCACATCACCGAGCCGTTCTGCTGCTTGAGAATGCACAACAGCCAGCCCGACGCGTCGCGCACCCAATCGAGTTGCGGACGCACCTTCGCGACCGAATCAAACCACTCGCGGTAGAATCGCGCCGCTGTATGCCATGTGCCGTTGTAGGGCAACAACACAGTCGGCGGCAATGTCCAGCGTCCGCCGCTGGCACAGAACGGTTGATAACGGATCGCCAACGTTGACTGCCGCGTCTTCGGATCGAACCGCGACACAAAAGTCTTCGCGCCGTGAGTCGCGTCGTGACTGCCGACATAGAGGCCACCACGCTCGCCGGCAAACGCGCACCATTGCATCGTGCCTGTCCGTCCGGGGTAGGGGAACGTGCGCTCGCCGGGCTTGCTGCCGGCGCTAAACCGCTGGCCCAGCCCGTTCGGCCAGAGCAACGGATGCGTCTCCGGTGGAGCCGCGATGCCGGAAAGCGCGAGACATGTCAACTCGCGAACCATCACGCCATCGCTGTCGTTGCGCAATTCGCCGTTGATCTTAAACGCGTCCTGTTTGCAGCGGAAATCCAGCGTCAGACCGACCTTCCAAGTGTTCGTGCCGTCGGTGACGCTGTCATAGACGAGCCGGATGCCATCGGCGGATATTTCCTGCCGAGGCTTCTGAGTTGTGGACAGCAGCAAAACCTCTCGCGAGGCGCTTTTGAGCCGCAGCGACCACATCGGCCCGCCGTGGGCGACGATGGCCGGACACGCCGGGTCGCGCGGCGCGAGGCTCAACCCGCGCTCGTCCACCGTCAGTGCTCCGCGCGGAGTCTCCAAACAGGCCGCCATCGCCAGCGAGCTTGTCAGGAATGCGATCGTTGTCAGGAGAAGAACGCGTGTCGAGTTCATGCGGCGGAGTATGTGCGACGCGCCGCCCGATGGTAAAGGGACGAAAATCGCGTCTGTGTGGATGCCGTTAGCGGTCGGTGCGTGTGGCATCACTTCGCCACAAGCACCTTGCGCAGCGCGTCAACACGGGCCGTGCCTTCGCCGTGGGGCGGGGGAAGCGCGGGAGCGAGCCAGCCGCCTTCGTCGAATTCGTTCCACGCATAGATGAGCACCAGTCCCGCGCCGTTCTTGGCGGGATGTTTCTGAAACCACGACACGCCGCGCCCGATGTGGGCGGCGATTTCGTCGGGAGTGCCGGACTTGTAGTAAAGCTCGAAGGCGTCTGGTTTCAGGTGATAGTCCTCCCACGAGACCGGGTTCGTCACGCGCGGACGGCGGTCCCAGCCAGCCATGCAGATGGGCGCGACGTTCGCTCCCGTGGCGGCACAGTCCTCCCAGAACTTCTCCGCGCGCGCGGCTAGCTCGGAAAACGACCCCGCCTTCGCGCTGCCGCCGACGGCGTATTGGCTCAGCGCGTCGGCTTGCAGCATGTCGCAATACCGCTTCGCCGCTTTCGCAGGGCCGTGACAGATCGCAACCCACGGTTTCCCGAAGCCGCACTTCGCCAGCTCGGCGCAGAGCTTTGGCCACGGCCCACTGAGGAGTTTCTCGGCCAGTTGGTCGTTCAGGAAGCCGAGGTAGAACACCGGCCGTTTTCCCTCGACCTTGAGGTAGTTGGGTTGGCGGACCATCCGCAATACGTGCGTCCAATACGCCCGCTCCACCTCCTCGTTCGCGATGCGCCCGTAAGCCGGCCACATCGGCAGGAACAGGCAGAACTTGAGCTTGTCGCGGTTCTTGCAGGTCAGGAACGTCTTGAGCGTGTAACTCAGCGGACAGTTCTCCGGATACGCCGTGAACGCCCAGTAGCTCAGCCCGGCATGGACGGCATACTCGATCTCCCGCTCGATCACCTCCGGCTTGTTCTCGTTGAAATCCTTCGCACTCCCGTCCGGCGCGAGCGTCGTGAAGAATGGCCACCGGTAACGCCACTGTTCTGCCGCGAGCGCGCAGCGCGTCTCCTTGCCGGGATCCTGGCTCACCTTTCGATTGCGCGTGGTATTGAACCCCGGAAACTCGACCGATTCCGGCGGCCGCGCAGACGCGGGAAGCGGCCCATACCACGCGTCCCACCGGATAGCTCCGACCAGCGGACGGCTCTTGCCGGGTTTCTCTCCAGCACAGAGCGCGAGCACGCCCATCGCGAGCATTGCGCAAACCGGCATCCACGTGTGTTTGGTTTTCATTACAAGATGCTTCCTATTGGCTGTTTCACTTGCCCAGAACAATGCGGCGGATGGTCTTCAGATACGCGCCGTCAGGGTCGTTCTTGCACGGCACCAGCCAGCCGCCCTCGCCGATTTCGTTCCACGCGTAGATCAGCGCCAGCCGGTCCTTGGTCACTTGCGTTGGGTTTTTGTCCATCCACTGGGCCATCTTCGTCAACATCCCGCCAAACGCCTCGGGCGTGCCTTTGTCGTAATACCACGACACCTGCGAACCTCTCGGTCCAAGCCCACCGATTCCCTCCCACGGCCGCCGGTCCCATCCCTGCGTGGCCACCGGGATGAATGGTTGTCCGGGCGTGCCCTGCCACGCTTGGATGTTTGCCTCGACCAACTCCTGGTAGGAGTGCCGCTCGGAGTCCTTGCTGGCCCACGTTCCCTTCGGTGTCACGTTGTAGTGCGTGCGCAGCGAAAACCCGTCTTCGGATTTGCCGCTGGCGCATCCTGTGACTGCCACACCGGGGAAACCCGCCTTGCGAGCCGCCTCCTGCAAGTAGGCCAGCCCCTCCTTGTTGGCGCCTCGCGGCGAGAAGATCACCAGCAGCGGTTTGCCTTCCACGCGCAGATAGCTTGGATGCTTGAACAGCGTCAACCAATAGTCGGTTGCCTGTTTCCACGCCTGCAGTCCGACGATCTCAAACCCGCCGTGATTCGCCACCAGCAGGCAGAACTCCATCCGCTTGTTGTTCTTCGCCTGCATGAACAGCCGCATCGGCGCATGCTTCGGGTCGTCCTCGATGGACTTGACGTTAATCGGGCCTTTGTTGTCGTGCCAATACCAGCAGAACGAGAAGAACGCCACACCGTGGTCCGCTGCGAGGGCGATCTGCCGCTCCATCAACTCCTGCGTGTCGTCGCGCCAGCCCCAGAGAGGTGTGCGGCCCGCGAACTCCGTGGCCAGCTTCTTGGTGTAATGTGTCGGCATTCCTTTGGCCCAAGCATTCTCTGGCGTGCCGTCGTCAAACGCGCACTTGCCCGCCCAACCGGCGAAATAATACGCACCGAGCTTCATGCGGGGCTTCGCGTCCTGAGCTTCCGCGCCCCACGCCCATCCGGCCAGAGTCAGCAAGCTGGCCGCTACAATCACGTTCGCACACACATTCAGTTCTCTCATTTGTTCAACTTCTTTCCTTGATGCTTGTTGATCGCGTCCAGAATCGCACTGGCGATGGCCGCCATACCCTTGTCACCCGGATGCGCCGCTACGCCAGCATGGGCGAACTTGCGCTCCGAACGCGCGTAGTTGGATTCGTCTTTGGCCAGCCGACCGATGTCCACGAAGATACCGCCAGCTTCCTGACAGACCTGTTTGAGAACCTGATCCTTGGCCTGATTCGGCCAGAAGCAGCTTCGCACGACGAGGGTGGGGCTCTTGTCCGCCTTCAAACCCCGCAGCAACTTCCGCAGACCGTTTCCAAACTGGAGCTTGGCTGCGTCGTCTTTCAGGGCGGGCACGTTTTCACCAACGGCAAGAACAATGAGATTGGCGCCGAACGTAAGCGCATCCTTCAACTTCGCCTCCGCATCATACGTGGCGTATTGCCGCTCGAATTCTGCGATGTTCTTGATCATCACCTCCGGCGCGGCGCCCGTCCTCTTGGGAAGCGAGCGCACAACGATGTGGACGAAGTCTTTCTCCTCCGCGCTGGCCGCCATCCCCCAGTTGCCAGTCCAGCCAATATCCGGCTTTGGCCCGTGGCGGGTGATGCTATTGCCTAAAAACAAGAGTTTACGCGTTGCAGGAGTAGCCATTGCACGAACGGGATGATTTACTGGCCAGTTCGCCCGGCAATCGTCCTTATAAACCCCGATCTTCTCCACGGGAATCCGCTGAAAGCCAAGCTTCCATGCCGGCGAGTCTTCGCGAAGTTGAAAGTTACTGGCCTTTTCATCAACGAACTTCGGGTCTTCGTTGATCAGGTTGTTCTCGAGTTTCACCAACGGTTTGATCTTGGGTTCGATGGCATCCCACCAGGTGTCTTTGATGGGTTGTCCGTTGGCCACACGGCGGAGGTTCTCACCCTGGCCCTGCCAGAAGATGTTTCGGCGGACGATGTTGCCCTTGGGCTTCTTCGGCTCGTCGTCGAGCAGGTTGACCAGTTGCGGATAGCGCGTGCTGAACGGCGGTTCCTTGTAGCGGACGCCGGCGATGGTGCCTTTCTCGCTGGCTTCCTTGATTCGTGCGTCGGCATGAGGACCACACCAGCCAAGCGCGCGGGCATCAATGTGCATGGCCTTGGGACAATCCACAAACACGTTGTTCTGGATGATGTTGTCCCGTCCACCGCCGAGGAACACGGGCCGCAGGACCTGGTGGAAGATGTTTCCCTGCACGGTGGCGGACGAGAACAAGTCGTCGAGGTAGATGCCGTTGCAGGGGCCGCCTGACTTTCCGTAAATGTGGTGGAGGTAGTTGTGCTGGATCACATGACCGCGCAAGGTCCAACTCCGGCCAGCATAGATAGCGCCGCAGTCGTGCGACTCGAAGCAGACGTTGTGGATTTCGTTGAACTCGATCATGTGATCGTTGCCGCCAAAAAGGATCGCCGAGTGTGGCGCGTCGTGAATCAGGTTGTGCGAGGCGCGCAGACCTACACCGCTCATGAAAATTCCCGGCCGATACATGCGGTCCCAGCGGCCGAAGTGGTGAATGTGGTTGTTCTCGGCGAAGTGCCCCGCCGGCATGAGCGTCTTCCGGTCGCCGCCGACGAGATAGACTCCGCCACCACCCATCCCGTGCATATCGCAGCCGATGACGCCGTTTTCTTTGCCGTCGAAGATGGTGACGGCATGGTTGCCCAGATTGCGGAACGTGCAGCCAACAACCCGACACTGCTGTCCGCCCTTGATGGAGATCGCCGTGCCGCGCGCCGCTTCGAACAGCATCCCGCGAATGGTGACGTGCGACGTGTCCTTCAGCGTAAAGAGTCCCGGGGCCACCGACACCTCCACACGTCCCCGCTCGATGTTGCCGGGCGGCCAGAGGTAAAGAATCCCGGTCCGGCGATCCACATACCACTCGCCCGGTTGATCAATCTCGCAGAGCAGGTTGAGACCGCGGAACCATTGCCCCTTCCGGTAGCCGTAATAGTGAAACGGCTGCTCCAACGTGATGATGCGCTTCTCCGTGTCGAGCGTGGCGATCTTGTGCCGCTGCATGGCCCAGTCGCGGAACCAGTAGCCGACGACCCAGGCATCTGTTTCGTTCCCCCAGCGTTTCGGCCGTTCCCCTTCATAGACAAAGATCCCTTCCTTGCAGCCCTTCGTGCCGCGGACATTGATTTCCGTCTTGCCCAGCACCTCCTGAATCTTGATGAAGTCGTCGTTGGGCCAACGCGACAGTTCCATCGGCTGGTCGTTGAAGAACACCTCCAATCGCGGCTGGACTGTTTTGCCCCGGCTGGCGAATGCGCTGCCGATGGCGTCCTCGGCTTGGTTGTCAACCCTGGCCAGCCACAACTGTAGTTCCGCAGCCGCGTCCAAGCCCAAGTCGCCGTATTCCGTGATGCCCAGCGCCTTGAGGTCGGTCTGAAACACCTTGCCGCGCGCAGCCGGATCCAAACGGCCAACCACCGCCGGATCGGTCACCGGTTTCCATCCAGTCACGACGCGTCCGCCGCTGAGGTGAACCGTATCGCCCCGCCGCGCGCGATAGACGATAGGCGACTCAGCAGTCCCGGAATCCTCCGCTGCGAGTTCAACCGGCTTGGCAAGCTCATATCTGCCCGCGAGAACCTCCACGACAACGCCGCCCTTCGGCAGGCCGCCGTCTCGTTTCATCGCGCGAATCGCATCGCGCGCGCGCTCAATCGTTGCGAACGGTCCATCGCTCTTCCCGCCGTTCGGCTTCGCCAGTCTGCCAGACCAAGCATCGTTGCCGCAGGTGGCGACATAGAATGTAGCCATCTCCACCTCGCGCGCCTGCCCTGCAAGTGCGGTCGCGAACGCGAGCACCGAGGCGATACGGAGAACCAATTTCTTCATGGTCGTGCCTCGCTTGCGGCTTTAACGCTTGAACCACTCCTTTGCGTCCGCGGGCCGGATGGCGGTGAGGTCGCCACGATAGTGGCGGAGGTGATGGCGTTTTGGCGGATGCTTCGCGATCACCTCTTCGTTCAGCTCGATGCCGAGGCCGGGGCGCGTCGGGATGAGCATTTCGCCATCAACAATGCGCACGTCCTCGTCGCTGAACTCGCTGCGCCACGGCACATCGTTCGCCATCGTTTCCAGCAGGAAGAAGTTCGGCGTGGAAGCGGCGATGTGCAGCGTGGCCATGTTCGTGACCGGGCCGGTGGGGTTGTGAGGGCAAAAGCTGATGCCCGCCGCCTCCGCCATGCCACCGATGACACGCAGTTCCTTGATACCCACGCGGCTGATGTCGGGCTGGATGAAATCACCGCAGCGTTTCTCGATGAACTCGCGCGCCGCGAACCGCGTGTAGATGCGCTCGCCCGCCGCGATCGGCACTGGCACGCGCCGTTTCAATTCCGCGAGCGCGTCAAGCAGTTCCGGGAAGAGCGGCTCCTCAAACCACAAGATGTCGAACTCCGCGAGGGCGTTGGCCACACGTAGCGCGCTCTCGATGTTGAACCGGCCATGGCCCTCGATCAGCAAATCGGTGTCGCCCACCGCTTCGCGCACCGCCGCGACGCAACGCACGGCGTTGAGCAGCTCGGCGCGGCTGATGTCGCGGTGCGCGCTGCCAAACGGGTCCCACTTCAAAGCCTTCCAGCCGCGCGCGACGGCTTCCTTGGCCTTCGCGGCGAATTCAGCGGGCGTCTTCGCCGGCGAGAACCAAGCGTTGGCGTAGCAACGCACGCGGTCGCGGCACTTGCCGCCGAGCAGTTGCCAGACAGGCTGGCCAAGCGCCTTGCCCTTGATGTCCCAGCACGCCATATCCAGCGCCGCAAGCGAGGTCGAGAGCACCGGCCCGCCGCGCCAGTAAGCATCGCGGTAGGAATCGTGCCACAGCGCCTCGATGTCCATTGGGTCGCGTCCAAGCCATGACGGTGTGAGGTCCTCGATGCAGCCGAGGATGGCGCGGTCGTGAAACTCGAGCGTCATTTCGCCATAGCCGTGCAGTCCGGCGTCGGTCTCGATTTTCACGAACGACAGGTTCGTGCGATAGGCGTCGCAAAGAAAGGTTTTGATTGCGGTGATTTTCATGGTGGTTGGCAACTGGTGATTGGTGATTCGCGATTGGTGTCGAGCTACTGCTTGCCAATCACAAATCGTCCGCCGGTAATGAAGATGGTTTCCCCCGTGATGAACCCGGACTTGACAAGGAACAAGGCTGCCTCGGCGACTTCCTCCGGATGGCCGGCGCGGCCCATCGGCACACCTGCGGCAAACTCGCGCATCTTCTCGCGTCCCCAACGCGCCTCCATGACTTCGGTCTCGATGTAGTCAGGCGCGATGGCGTTGGCGGTGATGCCGAGCTTCAGCCCAGCCTGCGCCAGCGAGCGCGTCAGCCCGCCCATGCCGGCCTTTGCGCAACTATAGGCGATCCACTCTTCCTCGGCGTTGCCCATATAGCCTTGGATGGACGAGATGTTGATAATGCGGCCGAACTGCTGGCGTTTCATCGGCTCCAGCGCGGCCATCGAGCAGAGCCACGCGCCCTTCAAGTCCACATCGAGCACGCGGTCCCACCAATCCTCCGGCGACATCCCCGCCGGTCGTGGCGGCTCCACGCGCGCGCCGTTGACAAGGATGTCGAGTCGCCCGAACCGCTTCACGATGCCGCCGACCATCCGCTCCACTTCATCGCGCCGTGACACATCTGCGCATGCAGCCACGGCCTTACCGCCGCTCGCAACAATCTCCGCGACGACCTTGTCGGTCTTTTCGCGCTTCACATCGTTGACGGTCACGGTCGCGCCGTGCGCCGCGAGCGCGAGCGCGATGGCCCGTCCGATGCCTTGTCCCGCGCCGGTCACGAGCGCGATCTTCCCGTTCAGTTCGGTTTCCATATCGCGGCCATTATGGAGCACCCGATGCCTTGCGGTAAATGGACAAGAATCGCGTCCGTGTGGATGCGGTTAGCGGGTGACGCACAAATCGAACATTCATCGTGTTCTGTTTTCGGGCCAGCAATCCAGCGACACGCCAGACACCAGTCTCGATTCTCACCGGGCATCTTGTCTCAAACCTCTGGCCAGCAAATACGCCCCTTTTGCAGTTCTTCCCTTGATGCTCAAGGCCATGTGTGGGGAGATGCCGTCGGGATCAACAATCTGGAGGTGCAGCTTTCCAGTTTCAGGGACGTTCGGAAAACGGTCCGTATGCGTCTTCGCCTTGCGCGCATCCACAACGCCCGGCGGAGTGTTCTCGTCGGGGAAAACCGTCCGCAGATCCAGCGATGAAAAGCCGGTCCAGACTTCTTTTCCGGTCTCGTCTTCGATGAAGAACCGGAGTTTCCATTGGTCGTATGTTGGTGTCAGGCCGATGTTCAACCAGTCCGTCGCGATCTCCAAACCGCCGTTATGCCGTGTGATTCTGGCGGAAGTGAACAGGTATCGGAAACCGATCATCGCATACATCCGGTGGAAGTTGTCCAGTGCCTGCGGGTCGTTGAAGATGCTGTAACCTGTCGGATTGAAGGCGTTCGCGCCATCTGACACGTTACAATTGCGGATGACAACCGGGTGCAGATACCTCACCTGATCGAGCAGGCAGGAATAGGGGTGCCAGTCTTTTTTCGGGCCGGTGCGACCCGGTTCCCCCACAAGCGGCGCGAACTTCCAGCGGTCGCGAAGGAGTTCATACATCTTGACGCCGTCTTTTTCGTATCGGTTGGATGCATAATAGATCTTCTGATAATAGCTCGATCGTTCATCCCAGCCCCAGTTGTCGCGGAAAATTCCGAGCAACCCGACGCTGTTCTTCGCGGACAGAAGGTGGAAATGGTAATCCTTGAGCGCGTCGTAAACCGAAGGGATATAGACCATCCCATTGGTGGGAACCACAATTCGTATGTCGGGAAAGTGCCTGATGAACGCGTCGGCAAACTGGATCAAGTATTTGGAGTGTGCAGGCACGAGGTGTTTCGGATACGCGCCTTCGCCCCAGAAGCCGAAGTGGCGCATTTCGATACAGCGGACCAGCTTCTTGCGCTGAACCGCCCGCCCGCCAAACGTCTGCGGCCGTTCCAGGTATGCCGCGAACGCCTTCAACAACGCGTCATACCGCTCGAAGAAACATGGGTTCTCAAAGTTCGGCTCCCAGAGGTTCTTCTTGTCAGTGAACAACGGGGAGGTGACGTCTTTCTGCGCGCTGTTCTGCATCGCTTCATGGACGTAAGCCGGATACGAGCACCGGGCGCCGGCGATCATGCTCCTTCCTCCGGCGCTCGTCACAAAACAGCCGATGTTGAGCTTCTGGCCGTATTGGATGCAGTGTTCAAAATGCTTGTCCATCTTCTGGAAGCGGTATTCCCCTTCTTTCGTTTCGTAATCAGCCCAACTGACGCGGATCATGGAGTTGACCGCATGGTCGCTGACGCGGACCGCGTATTTGACGAGGTTCGTTACGCCATTGCTAGGGTCTCCATTCCAGATTTCAGTGCCGACGCCGGCGTTCTGAATCGCACCCTGGTCGGGCGAGATGATTTCTGGGGAGACGTTCACGCAGGTTGGCGTCTCTTCTGCAAACAGCCTACAGAGAAACAACGGCAAGAAGAGCAGGACACGCCAGTCCATGTGGATTCGTGGTTTTCGATTCATAGGAAGTTCATGGAACGTGTTCATGCCATCCAGTGTGCTCGTGGCGCACCTCGACGTAAATAGACAAGAATCGCGTCCGTGTGGATGCGGTTAGCGGGAACTGGTGCGAGCCTCAATCGCTGGCGGCTGCCATGGGGTTCTTGGCTTTCTTCTTCAGCCTTGCAGGCTCGAACTTCAACAGGCTCTTGTCGGTGATGGCGGCTGGGCCGTCATAGACGGGCACGTCTTTGAAGATGGTGTTGGCTCCGTCGGCGGCGATTTTGTCTGCTGGGATCGCGTAGATGTTCCCTGTGATCAGGTCGAGCCAGACCGGCTCTTTGAACTTGGCGTTGGGCATGGTCAACTGCGCTTTGATGGGCGTGCATTCGTTGCAGGGAATGCCTGCGCTGTCCCAGAACGTGATCAGGCTTAGGCCCGTGGCTTTGTCGCAGAACGCATGGGCCGTGAGCTTCTTCTCGCACTCGATGGTGACGGCTGCGTTCGGGACGCGCTCCACCGCGTCGTTGAACACAGAGACGACGTTCTGCACGACATAGTAGGCGGTCTTGACCTTGATGATTGCGTTGTTCGAGTCGGTCTTGAGCAGGCCGTAGCGGGAGATGAAGTCCTTGTGGTAGCTCAGGTCGGAGATCGTAAATACCGACGACCGGATGTCGCGCGCCAAGTCGCCCAGCATGCGGCGCGCGTTCCACTTGGCTTGCGACAACTCGGTCCAGTCCACGCCGCTCAACGCAAACTGCACCTCCTCCGAAGCGCAGCCAGCCTCGCCCTGCCACAAGCGCAACTTCGGCGCAAGCTCAGACACCAACTCTTGGAGTTTCTCCACCCTATCGTAGGTGGCATCGGGATTCCCGCTGTAGTGGTGATAGATGACCCACTCGAACAGGCCAAGCTTCCCTTGCTCTTTAAGGAGGCGGAGAAAGCCGCCGATGAAATCCGGATTCGCGCCGGCCGAGACCAGCCCGCCGATGCGCGCCTTCGGATCCACGCGCTTGATGATCTGCGCCGTGCGGATGTTGAACGCCGTGGTCTTCTCGATCGTGTTGCTCTTAACGAGGTTCGGCTCGTTATACATCATCCACTCGCCGACGCCCTTGGCCGAGTAACGCCGCGCCAACGCCTCGACCCATTTGTCCCAAGCGGCGAGCGTCTCCTCGCCTTGGGGCAAGCTGCCGCCGGGGCCGAGCGCGGCCCTTGGTTCGTAGAGCCGGTTTCCGTAGGAAGTTTCCAGACAGACAGCGAGACCGCGCGTGTGCGCGTCGTCGACGATGCGGTCCAGCCACGCGAAATCATAGACGCCCTTTTGCTTCTCTGTCCGTCCCCAGCCGCCTTGCAGGCGAATGTGCCGGATGCCGAGCGGTTCGAGATACGCCTTGTAAGCGTCCCAGTCGGCCAGATCGCGGTCGAGCGTCTCGCAGCCCAGCGACCACATCGAGGTCTTGATCTCGCTGACGCTCTTGGGCTTCAACGTGCCGACCTTCGCCCAATCGAGCTTCAGCGACGTCTGCACACGCGTCGGCGTCTGGTCGAGCATCGCCACGGTCGGCACGCGCGGCTTCATGTCGGAGAAGAACCGGCACGTTCGCAAGAACTGCTCCGGGTGCAACACCTCTGCGCTCAACCGCACCTCATCCAGCCAGCCGTCCAGCCCGCGCCCGAACACCAACGCGCCGTCGTCATACACCAGCGGCCCCTTCGTGACGCCGCCGCCGCATCGCACGTGGTCCACGTAAATGACCGCCGCCTGTGTGGCGTGGTCAAACGTCAGCGCCACGTGATGCCACGCGCCGTCCGCCACGCTGCCGGTCGAGCCGAACGACTGGTTGAATCCCTCGCCGCTCTTCGAATCTGCACCCGGTTGCGTGTCGAAACGCGCGCGGACCATGCCCTGCGGATCAATCGAGATCGACCAACTCGCGCCCGTCTGACCGTTGCGGCGCTTGCTGGCGATGAGCGCGTGACGCGGCATCTGCCGCTTCATCTTCACAAACGCCTCCACCGTCAGGTCGCCCGGCTTCGTCTTCGCATCCGCCCCGGCAACAATCACCTCTCCGCCGACAGGACTCCCCGCGCCAGCCACGCTTTCGTTGACGAACCGCAACGAACTTCGGTTGGCCGGATTCACGACCGAAAACGTCGCCCCGCACCAGATGTTTGATCCCGGCGTCGCTGCATCAAAGACGGGTCGCGTTCCTTTCTCAAATACCCCCGCCTTGCCGGCGAGCGCAGGCGCGCCCTCGGCGGAAAGGTCGCCATCAAAACGCCAGTAACCCACCGGCTCGCCGAACGCCATTCCTGCGGCCAACATCATTCCTGCCAGAATCGTCATGATTCGTTTCATTTGATTTGCCCTGGTCACTTCAATTCTATGCCCGGCACCGACGGTTCCTTCACCGTAAGCGTGCCGATCTTATACCTGTGTTGTCCGTCATCTCCGGCAAGCGGCAGCGCGAACACAGGTGTGCCGTCCACCAGACCGACCGACACACATAGGTCATAGGTGCCCGGGCGTGTCGCCGGGGTCACCGGACCCGCATAGAAATCACTGCCCGGGCGCTGCTCCATCTTCAACGTGAAGTCGTTGAAGAACTTCTTTGGCGTCATGAAGCCAACGTTGAAGGTGCTCGTGTGCGTTTTCTGAGGTGGCACATCGGAAGCGCCGGGCGGAAGGGTTTTCATGTCGAACGCGCCATCCGCCAGCACCGCGACGATACCGCCCTTTGCGTTCTTGAGTGTCAGCGCCGGAAACCCGCCTTGATAGCAGGTGGCCACGCCCGCGTTCGCCCACGTCCATTGAACGGCAAAGCGTTCACCTATTTCCACGGTGCCCGGATAAGTGATCTCACGCAACTGGATGCGGTATCCGAGACGCCGGTTGATCTTTTCAACCGCCTCCTTGTTCTCTCGGTAAAATTCCTGTGGCCACCAATGGATAGAGAGATAGCTGCAATGGTATGCCTCCACCGATTCCAGCAACCGCTGGCCGCTCCATGCCTGGCTTGCCTTTGAAAGCCCGTAGTGCTCATGCTCCACGATCACCGGCAGGGTCGGCCAGAAGCGGCCCGCAAGTTCCGCGTGATACCAACTCTTCGGCGGACGCTGGACCAGAATGCTGTCATCCCGCAGCGAGACCCCTCTCGCAAAGGCATACTCGGTGATGGGAAAGTTCGTGCCGGGCGCGGCGGGACCGACGACGTCGTCGCTGATGCACAGCAGCGTTTTCTTGAAATACTTCGTGTAGAGATCGATCTGTTGTTTCACCGCTGTTTCCGTGATCTTTGCCGAAAGCTTACTGCTGAATATCGTATGCCCTTCGCCCCACAGGCCGAAGGTGCCAATGTCAATAAATGCCACGTTCGGGTTGCCGTCATACCGCGCAGCGAGCGCCTTGATCAGCGCCTCCAGTTTCTCCAGATAGATTGGATCAAGGTAATCCGGCTCCCAAAGCTGGCCGTCCGGCTGCGGCCCTTTCCCCTTCATGAACCAGACCCCCTTTGCGCCTTTCTCCATCAGCCACTTCGGCGTGGCCCATGGAATCCAGTGTTCGCAACAGTTGATGCGAAGGGCCATCTTCTTGCCCTTGGCGACAAACCGTTGCGCAGGGGTGTCGAACACGGTCCAGTTGAACACGCCCTCTTCCGGTTCGACAAATGCCCATGGGATGCGCATGTAAACCACCGAGCATCCCGGAAACCAGTCCAAGGCGTCCGAGGGTTCCAGCCGATAGCCGTAATTCCCGGTGCGCCCGGAATAGAAATGCGTCACCCAACCCATGCCAGGGTTGATGAGTGCCTCCCCCGTGTCCTGCGGGCGAAGCGTCACGCGCTCTGGCGCAGCTGCCGCCGTCAAAGCGAACAGTCCTAAGCCTAAAGGCAAGCATCTCAGTATTTGACCTAGTATCATCTCTTTCTCCTCTACTTGTTCGATCCCCATCTTCCTCGTGTTTTACTCTCTCAGTTTCGCTGCGCGGTCGGAAGTTTGAGCACGCCCAGTCGCACTGCGCGCCAATAGACGGCCTGCGTGTAGTAGTGGCCGTAGAAAACAACTTTGTTGTAGTCCACTTGGGCGATCATCTGTTTCACCAGCGCGAGCTGTTCCGAGGTCAGCGATGGCTGGGGCATCAGAAGCTGCACGAGCGCGGCTTCGGCTGGCTCGCGAATCGTGCGGTCCTCGGTAAGGATGGCGTCGGGGCGGGTGGGGACTTTGTAGATTGACGACTTGCGAAGCGGCCACGTCCGCCAGTCGAACCAGAACGGCGCGCCTGACGGTGGCTGGTATTTGAGGCATTTGGCGAAGAAGACCTGCGCCCGGTTTGCCACTAACTGCATCGCCTCCAGCCACTGGCGCTTCAAGTCCGGTGAATCCTCCAGTTGATAGAGCGCCTCCAGCGACACTTGCTCTTGCAGCAACGCGTAAGGAATCTTGGTGGACTCCACTTTCGACTTCGTGGCGGCTTCGGAGCTGTAACGGCGGGCGAGTTCCTTCCAGTGATTATCGCCGGTCATGTCCGCGCCAATGGCGTAGATCATCGGCAGGCGCGCGATCTCGTGGGCCATGTTCTCCCACATCTTGTCCACAATACCGTCGAACGTGCCGGTGTCCTTGCCGATGCTGTAATTCTTCGTGGCGACGATATTGCGCTCCAGCCGCCGGCAGATGGCGGTGATGATTTTCCGTATCGCGGCCTTCTCCTCCGGCTGCGACAGCGGGCTGTGGTAGTAGCGCCACAGGCCATAGACGTGCCACGTGTATTGGTCGCGCGAACTCTCGGGGTAGTGCGAGCGGCGGTCGCTGGGGCAGATGCCGCGACTGACGAAGCCTTCGGTCGCGCTCACCGTGACCAGCGACGCCAGACCGGCGAAGACTTTCGAGGCGAGTGGGCGCAGCGCGGCATCGTTGGTGGCCGCGAACCGGTCGCAGATCATGGACAGCATCAGTCCGCCGCTGATGGCGCAATCTTCCATGCCGGTGCCCCAGCCATTGGGGTTGGGATATTGGCGGCGGGCTTCCTTCGGCGTTGGCAGGGCGGCGAGGCGCTTGGCCGGCTCGTAGCTGCAAACGTAGTCGTAGAAGAGGTGCGTGCGGTCGTCGTAGAACCGGTCCCACGCCGCCCGCCACGCCTCCTCAGCTTTCGCGCGCAGTTGCTGGTCGGTCACGGCGGCCGGCGGGGTAGTTTTACGGAAAACGAGAACGGCAAGACCGTGTTGGCCGAGACGCACAGACTGACCGCCATCAGGCATGGTTTCCAGTTTGGCCTCGCCGAGGCAGCTTGATTCCTGAAACGTGTAGCCCGGCACGCGAACGCACGCCGTCGCCGGTTTTGGGGAGATCTGCGTCGCCACGACCGCCATGCGATTCCCGTTGATGAAACAGCGGACGTTGACCTTCGGGTTGTCGTTTGCAAATCCCTCGGTGTCCTTGTAGGAGCCGAGCAGCAGCAGGTCGCAATATTTGTCCTTGAGCCGGTTGACCTGGGCCAGATAACGCTGGTAGTTCGGCGCTTTGTCTATCAGGTCGCGGCACCGGTAGATCTCAATGTCGTTGCGCAGGCCCTTGAGCAGCGCGTGGTTCACGCGGCGCGGCACGTCGGTGTCGTCGCGGATTTCGCGGTCGGACAGGATGATCTCCGGGAACGTGAAGCGAATCCACTCGGTGAAATCCGTCGGGCCGGTCGCGCCGGTGATGTTGTGGATGTAGTCCACGTGCTGGGCCGTCACGTCCGTGCAGTGCTCCGTGCCGAGCGCGAAGTCAGGGCTGGCCTTCGTGTCCAGATAATCGTGGATCATCTTCAACGTCTCCGCCTTGTCGGCGATGACGCGGGTGTTCGGCACCGCGAACTCGCCGCTGAGGTCCCAGTTCGACGAGGCTTCGGCATAGCCCAACTGGTCGTAGAACACGCTGTCCACACCGAAACTGATCGCGCGGTCGGCCATCCGCAGGAGTTGCTTGCGCCACTCGTCGCGTCGCGTGTCGGCCACCACGAACGTCCGCGAATTGTGATGGCCGGTGAACGTGCCGAGTCCCTTGAAGCGGTATTGCTCTGTGTAGTGCGCGCCGGTGTTGTCGTGGTAACAGGCGTTCTTGCCGTCGCCGTTGCGGTAGAATGCGCTCGCGGTATCAATCAGCTTCCCGTTGAAATAGAGCATCAGCCGGCCGCCCTGTTTGCGGAAATCGGCGATGGCCTGCGCCCAAGCCTTGTCGCCGCCCTGCTCGGCGTCGGTCACCCAATACGAGTCCGGATAACCGTTGTCCATGCCGGCCTTCCACCAGCCGAACGCCAGCACGTTTTCGCAGCCGACGCTCTGGCCGGCCTTGCGTATGCGGCCGGTCAGGTCGTTGAACGAGAAGAACTGCTCGCCATACTGGTGAACGAAAATCAGGCGCTGCCAGCCTTTCATCTTGCGCACCCACAGCGGCGCCTCGCGTTGCCGCCACCAAGTGTCAGCCCATTTCCGATAGAACTTCGATGTTTGATGCCAACTGCCGGAGTAGGGCGCGATCACGTTCGCGTCGCACGACCACGACAGCCCTTCCACGCAGTTCGGGTATTTGTAGAGGCCGGCCTCCAGCATAGTCCACGCGCCCGCCGCGTCGGGATGAACGCGCAGTCCGTGCCACGTGTCTTGGAACGCCGGATCGTGGCTGGCGAGATACAACCCCTGCGCGCCGCCCACGAGCGCAAAACAGTTCGCCGATGTGTGACCGGGATACTTCAGGTCCATCTGGCGGTAAAACTGCGACGGCGCCATGTAGGGCGGACTGTTGCCGACGCCGAGGATGTGGCCCGTCGGATTCGCGTAGAGTTGGCCGCCGCGCTGCGTCGTCAGCAACTTGCAGTCGGCCGGCAACCGGCAACCGCCAACAAGCGGATAGTGCAGCTCGCGAATGATCGTGTGCGGCTCGTCGTTTGAAACCTCCGAGCCGAAACGAACCAGTCCGTCCTCCAGCCGGATGCTCAGAACCAGCTTCATCCGGAGGTTCGCGCCGCGAGCCTTCAGCGAGTCATAGCGGAGCACGATGCGATTGTTCTGTTGTTCAATCGCGGGCTGATTCTCGGGCGCGGCAACCTCGTTCTCTTTCTGCCCGTCCTTGCGGTCGAAATAGAGCCGCCACAGCGGTCTGCCGGCGGCGTAGTCGTGTGTGGTTTGCGGGTTCTTCAGCGAGACCAGGTTGCCTTTCTCGTCAATCGCCACCTCGACCTGCTGGTCTTTCAGCGTGTAAACCTCCGCGCGGGCGGCAACCCAAAGGGACGACAGCGCGACGATGCAAATCCATAGGGGCTTCATTTTGTGTCTCCGATCAAGTTTGTTGGACCTTTGAACTCAACATTGATGAGCGAGTTGCTTCCCTTGCCTGTTGTGGCCTTGACGGCCGGGCTGTTGAGCGAACCTTTGCCGACCAGACTCGACGGAAGAACCAACGTTCGCCGGTGCGTGGCGATGGCGTCGTTTGGCAGGAGCATCAGCTTCGTGAGCCGTCCACCTTTCACAACGACCTCCACCGCAAGATTGCCGTGGCAGGCGAGTTTGAACGAGAAGTCCTTCCACGCTTCGGGAACGGCAGGCGCGATGCGAATCTGATCGCCGCGGCTTTGCACGAGCATCTGGTTGAGCGCATAGACGACGTTGCCCGACGCGGTCGAGAACCACGGGTGCATGGCGACCTTCGCTTCGTTGATCTCAAACATCTCTGCAAAACAACCCGCGCCAGCCGCAGCTTCGTTGAGCAACTTGAACGGCTCCGTCTTGTCGCCCAGCATGGCCAGCGCGGCGGCCATCCAGCCCGCATACCACGCGCAAACCGAGTTGCCGACCGGATACATGTTGCCCGACGCGCGGCCGTTCGCGACGAAATGATAAACGGCGTTTCGCTGGCGCGTGTCGGTCTCATCGAACAGCGGATACGGGAAGAGTCCGCCGAGCGACGCCACGCTCTCCTCCCTGCAGCCGGCGTAGGGGACATAGCGTTCGCCGTTGTGCGGCAGTGACTCGCGCAGTTTCGCGGCGGCGTGTTTCCACGTGGCGGCTTCACCGTCGTCGGTCTTGAGCAGCGTAGCCGCCTGCGCCGCCGCTTCCAGCGTGTAGATCGCGCCGCAGGAGGTCATGAACGGATTCTGCCGCGCCGGCCCGAGCCGTTCGAGGTCGGTGCATTTGCCGATGAACATCCCACCGTCGGGAGCCTCATAGATCATGTTGGCGAGGAAGAACCGCGCGCACTCCTTGATCACCGGATAGCCGGTGTTCTTGAGGTAGGCCGCGTCGTCCGCATAGAGGTGCTGGAACCACGCCGACAGCGCGATGTTCGACATGTGGAAAACGTGCTCCATCCAAAAGCCGGGCGGCGCCGCCTCGGAACCGTCCTCCATCGCTTCCCACGGATAACGCGCGCCATACGTTCCCGGCTTGCCGTAGTGACTGGCCCGGTCGAGCGCCTTTTGCAGCCCCGCGAACCTGAACTCAGGACAACGCCGCGAAATGTCGCGATGATTGCTGCTGACCAGCGCCTGATAGCAGAACATCTCGTCCCAGCCGAAAAACCGGCCGGCCCAGTGCGTGTTGAATATCCCGACCGGGAACGACCACTTCGTCGCGTTGGCCCGCAGGTGGTATTGCGCCGTGCAGTAGGCTTTCTCCAGCCGCTCGTCCGGGACACGCACATACGACTCGCCCCAATACGCCGCCCACGCCTTCCGGTGCGCGGCGTGCAAGCCGTCATAGCCCTCCTGCCGCACTAGCTCGCGCAGCTTTGCCGCCCGCTCCAGATAATCTTTGCCATCCAACGAGTCCGCGAACAGCAGGCAGGTCGTCACCTCCACCGGCTTGGCCGCATCGAGCGTGATATCGGACGTCAACGCAACCGCCTGCTTGTTGATGGCTGCGGTCACCGGCTCATCCGAAAAGACCGAAATAACGCCGTCACACGGCCGATGCCCATCCGCCTGATAACGGAACTCCGCGCTCCGCGACGCGTCGCTCCACGCGTAGGCGCCGGTGACGCGCCTCGGCACACGGTTCTCATTTCCCGGCGGCGTGAATTGGTATTTGAACGTCGCGCGAACCGAGCGGACGCTGGCGTTCCTCGCGACAAACCGTTTCTTCACCACGACCAAGTCGTGGGCGAGCGGCGTGAACACGGTGGTCTCAACCGACAGACCGTTGTCGTAATCGTTGCGGCAGGTCACAACCGCCGTTTTTGTGTCCAGCGTTTGCGTCCACGCCGCCGGCGCCGCGCACCGTGTCCCATCAACGCTCAGTTCCGACTCGAAATGTCCGAACGGGATAAGCTGGTCATTGGGCGGCCCGTATCGGCGTCCCGCCCACCAAATGCCCGGCGTCATGCGGCTATACGCGCGCTGGGACTGGCCTCCTTGGTAGTCAACCAGCATCGAGAGGCTGCCGTTGCTCACCAGCGGCGGAACATATCCCTGCGGGACCGAATTCGCCTTGCCGCTCGCCGTCATCTGCTGGGACGAGTCCTTGTCAGTGGAGGCGGCGACCACCAATCCCGGCAGCGCAATGATTGTCGCAAGGACCAGCGCGACGGTTCGTTCGATCTTGCCGGCAAGTTCGCTATTCATCATTGCGGCCATTGTGGCGCACCGATGCCCGCTGGTAAATGGACAAGAGTCGCATCCGTGTGGATGCGGTTAGCGGTAGCGTATTATGCTTGTAGGTGGAGAGGTTATTAACGCGGGATTCCTTGATGCCCCGTTCGACTGTGTGATAATCGCGCCTTGTTATGAGCACAGATGAAAACTTGCGCGCGGAGTTTGAGGCAATGCGTGCTGAGTGTGCCCGTTTGCGGGATGAGAACACTCGGTTGCGTGATGCGCTTGGTTTGCACCAGCTACCGCCCGCTGCGCCGCCGAAGGTTGAAGGCACCTCACTTGACGGAGCGCTCACCAACCTGTCATCTCCGGAAGCCAAGGTGAAGTTGTTTCGACATCTGTTCCACGGACGAGAAGATGTGTATGCCGTGCGTTGGGAAGGGCGAAATGGGAAGACTGGCTACTCGCCTGCTTGCATTCGCGATTGGAGGTTCGGCCGCGGCAAGAACGCAGGGAAAGCTGAGCGGAAGCTGTTCCCGTTGACTGACCGGGTTATCTACGACCATCTGACTGGGAAACATATCGTCGGGGTTTATCCGCTCTTGCTCGACGAAACGTGCTGGTTTCTCGCGGCGGATTTCGACAAGTCGAGTTGGCAACAGGACGCTCTGGCTTTTCTGGCTACATGCGCGGAATGACATGTTCCTGCCGCCTTGGAACGCTCGCGCTCGGGAAAAGGTGGGCACGTTTGGATATTCTTCGACTCCGCGATTCCTGCCATCCTCGCCCGCAAACTCGGCTCGGCCATCTTGACGCGGACGATGGAGCGTCGGCATCAGGTGGGACTGGATTCATACGACCGCCTGTTTCCAAACCAGGACACAATGCCCAAGGGTGGCTTCGGCAACCTCATTGCTCTTCCGCTACAGCACGATCCGCGCAGCCAAGGCAACAGTGTGTTCGTGGACGAGAATATCGCGCCGCACGACGACCAGTGGGCGTATCTCTCGTCAGTTCGCCGGATGCGGCCTGCGGAAGTCGAAGCCATCGTGCGCGAGGCTGAACGCGCCGGGCGTGTTGTCGGTATTCGGTTGAGTCTCGCGACGGATGAGGCAGACGAGCAGCCGTGGACGCTGCCGCCCTCGAAGAGGAAGAAGGAATCGCCGATTTCGGAACCGCTGCCAAAGACGGTGCGGATCGTTCGAAGCAACTTGGTTTACGTGGAGAAAGCTGGCCTGCCGTCGGCGATGCTGAACCGCTTGATTCGTCTCGCCGCTTTTCAGAATCCGGAGTTCTATCGTGCCCAAGCGATGCGCCTGTCCACCTTCGGCAAGCCGCGGATCATCCATTGCGCGGCCGAGTTCCCGAATCACGTCGGCTTGCCGCGCTGCTGCCTGACCGAAGTCTTGGAGTTGTTCAAGGCGCACAAGGTGGAGGTGGAGGTCAAGGACGAGCGATTTACAGGCAAGACCATCGAGGCGGAGTTCCACGGCGAACTGCGTCCGCTACAACAGGAAGCGACGGATGCGCTGCTGGCCCATGACGATGGTATTCTCTCGGCGACGACGGCCTTCGGCAAAACCGTGGTTGCTGCGCGGATTATCGCGGCGCGCAAGGTCAACACGTTAGTGCTGGTGCATCGTCGCCAACTCATGGACCAGTGGCGCGAACGGCTCGCGGTGTTCCTCAACCTTCCGATCAAGAGTATCGGACAGATTGGCGGCGGCAAGAACCACCGGACGGGCATTATAGACATTGGCGTTCTTCAAAGCCTGAACCGCAAAGGCCAGGTCAAAGACCTCGTGGCGGACTACGGCCAGATCATCGCGGACGAATGCCATCACATTTCCGCGTTCAGCTTCGAGCAGGTGTTGCGTGAGGCAAAGGCGCGTTTCGTTCTCGGTCTGACCGCCACGCCGATTCGCAAGGATGGCCATCAGCCGATCCTGTTCATGCAAAGTGGTCCCATTCGCTTCCGCGTGGATGCAAAGGAGCAGGCGGCTGCGCGGCCGTTCAATCACTACGTCATCCCTCGCGACACGAACTTCCGCACCGCACCTGAACCCGCCAAGCCGGAAATCTATGAACTCTACGCAGCGTTAGTTGCGGACAGGTGCCGCAATGACCTGATCTTTGCTGACCTCATTGCAGCGATGAGGTCTGGGCGGTCACCGTTGTTACTCACCGAACGCACCGAGCACGTGGAGGAGTTCGCCCGACGGCTCAGCGGGAAGGTAAAGCACGTTATGATTCTTAGGGGCGGGATGGGCGTCAAGCAGCGCAAGGAACTTGCCGACAAACTTGCTGCCATTCGCGATGGCGAGGAGCGCGTGCTGATCGCCACGGGACGCTACATTGGCGAAGGTTTCGATGATGCCCGGCTGGACACGCTTTTTCTAGCCATGCCGATTTCGTGGCGCGGCACCTTGCAGCAGTATGTCGGGCGTCTGCACCGGCTTCACGATGCCAAACGCGAAGTGCAAGTTTACGATTACGTGGACGGCAGCGTGCCGATCTTCGCTCGGATGTTTGAGAAACGGTTGAAGGGCTATGAGGCGATTGGCTACGAGGTGAAGGAGCCGGAGCAAGGGCCTCCGCAGCCTTGACGATAGCCCGGCGCTTGCTTCGCCCAGCGCGATTCTGTTAGCGTGCCCTTATCACATGGCAAAGAAGGCACCAACTTCGACCGCGCCCAGCGCAGTGCGCGAGCAAATGCAGTTGTATTTCGTTGGCGAGCAACGGCCCAGCCCCAAGACCAACACGACCTCCACCTTCAGCGACAATCTCTCCTTGCCAATTCATCGCTGGTTTCGGTTTTCGGCGGGGTTCTCTGCCACTTGGGCGAGAGAGGTCATGCTGCGGGAAATTGCCAAAGGCAGAACACGGGTGTTCGATCCGTTCGCCGGCTCCGGCACCGTGCTGCTGGAAGGCGAACGCTGCGGCATCGAGGCGGCCGGTGTCGAAGCGCATCCGTTTGTGGCGCGCGTGGCGCGGGCGAAGCTGCATTGGCGGGAGAACCCGAAGGCATTCCGCGACTACGCGTTCGCGGTGCTGCAATACGCAAAGAAGCACGAGCGAAGCTCTGAAGGATGCTCCGTGCTCATCGGGAAATGTTTTCCGCCGGATGTTCTCAGCCGTCTCGACTCGTTGAGGAATGCGTGGCAGAAAATTGCGGACGGCTCAGCGAACTCGGAGCTGACTTGGCTGACCTTGGTGTCCATCCTGCGCGAATGCTCCCCCGTCGGCACAGCGCAGTGGCAATATGTGCTGCCGAACAAGACCAAGGCCAAATCGGCCGATCCGTATAAGGCGTTCGAGACCAAGGTCTATCTTATGGCCAACGACATGGCCGCCCGACAGCGGGAGGAGTTCGGGCCGGTAGCAGTTCTGCACGCGGCCGACGCCAGATCGTGTTCGCCGGTCCTGGACAAGTGGGCGGACCTCGTGATCACCTCGCCTCCCTACACCAACAACTACGACTACGCCGATGCCACGCGGCTTGAGATGAGTTTCCTCGGCGAGGTGGAGGGATGGGGCGACCTTCAAGAAGCCGTGAGGAGGCACCTCATTCGTTCCTGCACGCAGCACGTGGCCAAGATCAACGGCGAGACTTTCGGCATTCTCGATCAGCCGTTGCTCGCGCCGATCCGGCAGGAAATCGTCGGCACGTGCAAACGCCTGGAGGCCGAGAGGGAACATCACGGTGGGAAGAAGACATATCACACAATGATCGCCGCCTATTTCGAGGACATGGCGAAGGTCTGGCAGGCATTGCGACGCGTGACGGTTGAGGGCGCGCTGGTGTGTTTTGTTGTTGGAGACTCGGCGCCTTACGGCATCTACGTGCCCGTTGACAAATGGCTTGGCGAACTCGCCGTAGCCGCCGGCTTCAAGTCGTATGCTTTCGAGAAAACTCGCGACCGGAATGTGAAGTGGAAGAATCGCAAACATCGCGTGCCGCTCCACGAAGGCCGCCTGTGGGTTCAAGGATAGCTTATGGCAAAATCTCCCGCTCACAAGTTCGGCCAGATCATCGGCGACGTCATCGAAGCCGCCGTCGAACCGCTTCTGGAACAGTTCGCAAACAAACACAGCCTCTACGTGGACAAACGAGGGCCGAGGCCCGCACGCAGCGGCAACAAGGTTAGTTGGACGGACCTTCATGGCAACACGCACGACTTGGACTTCGTGCTCGAAAGAGGCGGCTCTCCCGACAAGATCGGCACGCCAGTGGCTTTCATCGAGGTCGCGTGGCGGCGTTATACAAAGCATTCCCGGAACAAGGCGCAGGAAATCCAAGGAGCGATTCTACCGCTGCTGCTCACGCATCAAACGGCGGCACCGTTTATCGGTGTCATTGTCGCCGGTGTCTTCACGGAAGGGGCGCTGACGCAGTTGCGGTCGTTGGGTTTCAAAGTGCTCTACTTCCCACACGATACCGTGGTTGAGGCCTTTCGCGCGGCGGGCGTGAATGCTGCCTTCGATGAGGAGACGCCTGACGTCGAGTTTGCCCGCAAGGTCCGGTCTTGGGAGCGGTTGACCGCGAGGCAGCAGGGCCGCGTTGCCGGGAAGCTGCGGGAAATCAATACGCAGGAGGTTAATTCCTTCATAGCCGCGCTCGACCGCGCCATCACACGTCGCATTGAGTTGGTTCGCGTGCTCCCGCTTCACGGCGCGGCGAGGGAGTGCAGAACTCTCGAACAAGCAATCGCCTTCATTGCAGCCTACAGCGAAACGGATGGCGCACGGCCCGTCGTCAGATACGAAGTCCAAGTCCGCTACAGTAACGGCGACAAGATCGACGGTCAGTTCGCGGACAAAGACAGCGCCGTCCAGTTCCTACGTTCGTATCAGTCCACCGGGCTTCGTCCTGCGTCGTAGGGAGCGTTCGACTACTCCTTGAACCAGATTTCCAGCAGGCGGCCGATGATCTGGCAGCCGCGGTTGTTGGCGTGGACGGCGTCGCCCATGAACCAGCCGTAGGTCTTGCCGCTGTCCTGGATATACGCCCACCACGGGCCGGTCATGTCGAAGAAGGCGCATTTCTCTTCCGCCGCGACCTTTTGCATGTTGTGGCGGAAGTTGCTCGTCGTCGTGTCAATCTCTCGCGTGAACGTCCGGATGTGCTCGTCGCGCATCGCGCCGAAGACGGGCGTCAGCAGCAGCACTTCGGTGCCCGGCTTCTTGGCGCGCACTTGCTGAATCACCGAGCGGACGGCCTCGGCGTCGCCGCCGTTGGAGATGCCGCCGATGACCAGCAGATCCGGATTGTGCTTCAGGACGTAATCCTGAACGCGATTGTCTTCGCGATAATATTTGCAGCCGGTGCTGCTTCTCAGGGACGCAATCTTGACGATCTTGCACTTCGGATAATCGCGCATGAGCAACAGCTCGAACGACGAGCCGGAAGTGTTGCCCATGATGCTGTCGCCGAGGAGCACCATGCGCAGCTCGCCGCCGTCGCGCAGCTTGCTCATCGTCTTCGGGATGTTCGCGAAGCGGCCGGCCGGGGGCTGATACTTGATCGGGTCCATCGCGGCGTAGATCACATCAATTCGCTCCAGCGTGCTCATGCCGGCGAAGGCGTCAGCGACGGTGCCGTTGAGCAGGAAGCCGCCCATCCGCGCGATGCCGGGCGAGGCGACCTTCAGAACGAGTTCGTGCTCGGCCTTTCGGTCCAACCCTTTGGCCAATGAAACTGGACGCATCGTCGGGCCGGTCACGTCCTTCGGCGCGGCGAGCTTGCGAAAGGGCGCGCCGTCCACGGCGAATTCGTAGTCCGCGCTGTCCTTGTCCACCACGTCAATGATGCCAATCTCCGAGCCTTTGAACTTCAGCGTCAGCGACGCGCCGGCTTGATCGGCGACGAGGACGTGGCGGAACGGACCAATCGGGCTGACCTGTCCCGGTTTCCAGTTGCCGGACTGTTTCACCTCCTGATCCTCGTAGGCGACGATGCGACCGTTGTCGTCCGTTTCCGGGAACAACGGCGCGGGCAGCTTGTAGGACTTGGGTTTGTCCGGGATGGGACTTGCCGCCATCAGCGCGTCCACGAACTTCGCGACGGCTTCGGCGTAGATTCTTGCGCCGGCGTCGGTCGGGTTGATGCCGTCGGCGGAGAACTTCTCAAAAGAGATTTCGCCAGCGATGATTTTATCGGCCGCATATCGGGCCAGATTCAGGCTGGGGATGCCATAATGCTCGGCGATCTGTTCGCTGACCCGGATATACTCGGGCGTCTTGCCTGTCTTGTATGCCTGAAGCATCTCGGGCGTGAGCGAGTAAACGAGCATCTGGCTGTGCGTGGCGCGGTAGAGTGTGACTTGGCGGACGAATCCTTCGAGCGACAGCTTCACCTGTTTGATGTCAGCGTTCCTGTCGTCCGCAGCGAAGTCGAGGATCGCCAGATGCCCGCTGCAGATCACCTCGCCGAAGACCGCTTGGCCCCGGCTGCATCGGTAGAGGCTGAACCAACTGCCGCCTGGTTGCATGTGCCGCGTCTCGTTCATCCCCGCCTGCGGGAAGTGTTTCTTGAAGCCTTTAACCATCTGAAACGAGTAGCGGAGGTTCGCATCTTTCAGCCCCGTGCCGGCGAGCACGGAATTGCCGATGAAGAACAGGTATTGGTTCCCGACGACATTCGCCTTGAAATAGTGCTGACTGTTGGGAATCCCGCCGCGCACCTGATAAAACTCGGCTGCGTCAGCCGTCCACGCCGCGCATGTGCTGAGCAGCGCGCAGAGAAACGCTTTCTTGAAAGCAGTCGTAATCATAATCGCTTTGTCCTTTTGTTGAACCGGCATGGAAGCCTAGCTCACGGCCGATTTGTCGGTCACCAGCAGAGGATAGTCGAGGCACGGCAGGTGTTTGAAGCGCAACGTCGGCCGGAACTGGCCCTTGGCTGTGATGCGGTCGGGTGCGGCCAGTGCGTAGATGCTTCGCTTGATAGGATCAACCAGCACCGGCTCGCGTAAAACATCGGCGGGCTTTTTCGATCGGCTATCGCAGGTGAGAACGACATCCACGGCCACAGCGGGCGTGGCGTCCTGCACGTTGGCGGCTTGGTAGTAGGCCAGCATCGGCGCGCCGCGGCGGCGGAAGAGCATGGTGTATGGCTCCAGCAGCGCCGCACCGTTTGCAACAGGTTGCAACGCGCAGTAGTAGGCCGGCTCAGGACGCGTGTCGGTGTCGAAGAGGGTGGCGATGCTTTGCATGGCGGCGTAGGCGAGCTTCGGCGTGTAGGTCTTGCCGTTGAGGATGCCGAGCATGACTGGCGGACGCGCTGCGCCGCTGGCCTGACGGTATGGTTTCTCCATCAGGTCGCAGAGGTGGAAATACTGCGCGAGATCTATGTCCATGAACACGTCGAGCATCAGCCGGCGCACGAGCCATTTCGCCTGGTTCTCCTCGTTCATGTTCCAGAGCTTCATCCAAGACGCGTCGGCATGGCCCGTGGTGTGCGCCGGCGCGCCGCACTCGCCTTGCCAGAGACGCACGTGGGGCGCGAGCCGATGCACGATGTCGCGCAGACGGCTGATGGACACCGCGTAGTTCAACTCCGGGACTTGCTCCGGGTTGTAAGGGTGAATGGAAAAACAGTTGATGTGCGCGCCCATGCCAGCTTGGAGGCAGGCTTCGAAGAATTCGCTCTCCTTGCCGCTCTCGCACGCGACAATCTGTGCCTGGGGATACCGGGCGTGGATGGCCTCGGCACTAATCGCGACGAGCTTGGTGTATTCCACTGCGGACGACTGGTGCTTCGGATGCCAGAACGCGGAGATGTTCGGCTCGTTCCATATCTCCCAGTGCTCGACGCGGTCCTTGAAATGCGCCGCCAACGCGCGCAAGAAGTTTTTCCATGCGTTGACGCCGCGCTCGCCATCGTAAAGCGGCACCTGGCCGACGGCGGACTCGTGCGGCGCGTCGGGGCTGTAGAGTTTGTTGCCGTAGCCGACGTTGAACCACGGTTTCACGCCGGCGGCGATGACGTGATTGACGACGTCATCAAGCCACGCGAAGTCATAGACGCCTTCCTTCGTCTCGCAGCGCGACCAGCCGGTCTGGAGCCGCGCCCACTTTGCGCCAAGCGCGGTGAGATGGCCGAAGGTCTTTTCGGGCAGATACATCCGCCGGTCGAGGCATTCCATGCCGATGCCGATGCGCGACGCGGCAATGTCGCGCGCCGGTTTCGTCTTGAGCACGCCGATGCGTTCGAGTGGGAACTGTTTCGTGTCGAGCGCGCGCAGAGCGGGCAGGGGGACAGCACCAAGCGCGGCAGCTTTGATGAACGAGCGACGATCCATAATTGGTTCCTGGCAAAACAAGTTGACGCCAGTATGGGCCATGAAATGTCCTGCCGTAAATGGACAAGAATCGCGACTGTGTGGATGCGGTTAGCGGGTGGGGGAAATCCGGTGCTTAGGGAAAGCTTTGCGTCAGTGTGCAATCGTCGTAGGTCACATGGCCTTCCTGATAAGGAGAGTGGATGACTGTATCGAGGATGAACCGAACTTGGATCGTGCGCGCGCCGGTGGTGAAACGACGGACCAACTGCTGATAGAGACCGGCGGTTCTGGTTTCGATCTTGGCGTGCTTATGGAGCACCTTGCCGGCGTTGTCGAGTTCGCAGACGATGAGGCCGGCGGAGTCCTTGGGATCGTGGCCGAAGCCTTTGCCATGCAGGTCCGCGGCGCGCACCCAGACTGACGCCGTGTAAGCCGTCTTCGGTGTGACTTCGACATCCTGGGAAATTATCGTGTGGGCGTTGCCGTCGCAGTGAGTGCGGATGGCGCCCTTGCCGGTGTGAAATTCCGGCAAGCCCCACGCCGGATGCCGGCTGTAGTCGCGCTCCTGCCAGATGTAGGATTTCACCGGCCCGGCGAACTGATACGTCCACCCTGCTTTGTCGTGCTGTGAGCCGCGCAGCATCGTTGCGCCGTGTTCTGTCTCCTCGAATCCAGGATTCATCAGCAGATTGCCCGTCGGCTCCGGCGCGGTTGATGAAACGGGCTGCGCTCCTTTGCCGCCGTTGCCGGGGCCGAGTTCGAGGGCTTGGACGAACGCCTCGCCACGGAAGAGCTTGTCGCCGTCCGCAACGCGCGCGGCTTTGAACCGGACCTCGATGACGCCGTTGCGCGGCGCGATGTCGTTGAAGACGAGGTCGGCGGCGCGGTTTGGCCCACCGGCAGTGGCGGCAACGTCGAGCTTCTTCACGACGCGCTGGCCGTTGATGAGGATGTCGAAGCAGTTCAGCCGCATGTCGAGGCCGCGCGCGGCGGCGAACTTCAGCCGCACGTGATACTTGCCGGGGCCGACGGTCGCGTTCACCCAGAATTCACGTCCGTGAATGCCGTAGCGGTAGAGTTCCGGCTCTGACGTGCCGCTGATCGCGTTGGTGGTGGGCGTCGGCCACCACGACGTGACCACCGAGTCCGCGCCGGGGCCTGTGCGGGTGACAAACTCGGTGGCGGGCCGCCAACTATGACCTTGCGAGTCGCAGTAGTCATTCCCGCTTGTGCAGCCAAAGACCATCCGCTGAGTCTCCACAGGCCCGGTGCCAGACGGAAAACCGTGCGCCTTGTTTGCGCTGGAGAACTGCACGGCCTCTAGGGCGACGCGGCTGTCCTTCGAATACGGGTTGTGCTCGTCGCGCGGCACGATCTTCAGCGTGTGCCAGCCCTGCGGCAGGCCGTTTTTGTAGTAGAGCAACTGACGGCCTCGTGGTGCCGGGTTCCATGCGTCTATGTGAACCAACTGTTTCTGGCCGTCGAGATAGACATCGGCCAAGCCACCATCGGGTCCCACGCTCCCGATCAGGCGGACTTGGTTGCCCTCGAACTCATGCACCAACGCTGTGCTCTTGATCTCCTGTTGCGGATCATCGCCGGTGATGACAATTCTCTTCGCGCCGTCGTGGCGGATGGTGACGATGGCGTCGCCATTGGGAAGTTGTTTCACTGCGTAACCGTTGGCGTCGCAGTTTGCCCGTCGCTTCAGCTCCTTTCCATCCGCCGTCACTGTCTTCGGCGCAAACGCGAGACGCAGCACTTCGGTGGTGTTCTCCGGCGCGTCGAAGGTCGTGTATTCGATCCGTCCACCGCCGTAAGTCACCGAATTCACAATCGCCGTCGAGCGGACGATGTGATTCTCCCGGCTGGCTCCCAGTTCCTCCGGCAACCAGCCGATGCCGGCGAGCACAAACCGCAGCGGCAGCGCATGAGCGATGTTCAGCCAGCCATTGTTGACGATGGCGCCGCCGTCTATGTTGTCTTCGGAGACGCCCGTCTCGTGAATGTCGTAGGTCTGGAGCACCATCTGGCGGTAGGCCAGTTCGCGCATCCAGTCGTCGCCCGTCTCCACGGCGAATTGCGCGAACGCGGGCGCGTGAATCATCGGGCTATACCAGAGCGAGCGCCCGCAGCAACTCAATGATTCCGGATACGCCCAGGCGCCACTATAGACGTCGCCGTTGGAGCTGGGGCTGACACTGGTGTGATTGAAGAACAGCGTGAGGATGTTCCGCGCATCGTAGCCCCAGTTGGAGAATTCGGCTTTGTTGTCCAAGACGTATCGCGTCACCTCGGAGGTGATGAGGCACGACTGCACCGGGTCTTCCCAGTCCCAGAAGTAGCGGCCCCACGTGTCGTTGACCCACCACGCCGGCAGCAGCCTGTCGCGCAGGTAGCGCCGGCCCGCGTCGCGCGCGGCCACGATGGCGTTGGCCTTGCCCGTGTAGCCAAGCCGGATGACCTCATCCAGAAAACGCGCGATCATAACCACGCCGGACGTTTGCTTGTTGAAGAGAGGGCGCTTCCGCCAATCGGTTTTGTAAAACTCAGAGAATGCCTTCGCAACATCGTCGGGATTGGCGTAGCGCGGCCACGGTTCGGTGCCGGGATTGAGATTGCATTTTGCGGCGAGAACATCCGCCCAACGTTTCGCTGCCTCGAGCCAGCGCGTGTTCCCGGTGAGCTGATACGCACGCAACAGGCCCTCGCCGGTCGAGCCACAGATATCGAGCTGGATCATTCCGCGAGGGTCAGCTTTGTGGTAGGCCTTGCCTTTGACCGGCACGCTAATGAACAAGCCCGGCCATGAGTGATCGGCTGGCGTCAAGCAATGATCCAGAATGTAATCCGCCATGTAGGTGACGTGGGCAATGGCAGCGGGATCGCCGGTGTAACGGTAGTAGTCCACAAAGCCGTTCAACACGCTGGTTGCCCGCTGGCCGAGGTCGCCGTTCATCCAATCGCCGGGATTGCTGGGACGGATGACGCCATTGGTTTCGATCCGCCATGTGCTGGTGAAAACGTAATGCGGATTAGCGGCGATGGCGTTGGTTGCTGTGGTCCACGGATAACGCTTGAGCGTCTCTGCTGCGATGCGCACGCGCAGATCGCACTGACCGTTAAGCCCCTGATACCACGGCGCGATGACGCCATATTGGTCATGCACGGCGTCGTGGCCGTAATAGCGCTCCTGGACGGTGGCCGCCCAAGCGGAAGAAGCCAGAAGCCCAAACAGGATAGTCATCAGGTGTTTCATTGTCGTCCATGCTCCGTGTGGAATTGGTTTATTCATTAGTTTCATTCCTTAGTGTTTCCGTGATTGTTGCAGACCGGCGCGGCGGCTGTAGCGAACGATGTCCTCCGCGGTCTGCGCCGAATCTGTGTTTGCCCAGATGAACAACCGCGTCGGGTCCAGCGCGCCGCAGAGGACATCCATCTCGTGTTTCAAGTCGGCGTCGCCACCGTGGTCGCCTCCATAGTAAAGCTGGATGGATTTTCCGCCGGCTTGGATGCGCCGCAGGAGGTCCAGCCATTGCGAGGGCAATGGGTTGCCCGCGCCTTGAATCCACTGGATGCAGTCCAGCCGCTCCCATTGCAACAGCAACGGCACGTGCCGCAACGCGCCGGGGCCGTCGAGGTGATACAGCGTGTGATCCACGTGGGCGCAACATTCCAGATTGTCCTGCCCGCAGAATGTCTCGAACATGGCCGGACTGATCATGCACGAAAAATCGTTTTGCCCGACGCAGAGAAAACGATCGTTGCTCCAGCCCATCGTCCAGTTCGACGTGCCTTGTCCGGCAGGCAGGATGATCTCTGAAACCGTGTCCACGACGAATTTCCACAGGTCAGTCATCTGCCGCATGGCGTGATGGATGGCATCTGGATTGTTCACCATGTCCATAGCCAGATTTTCGGGACCGCGGATGGCGCTCAAGGCGTCAATGCCGGTGTGCAGATCGGGATAGCCGGTCACCCATTTGCCCGCGCCGGCACGAACCGACTCCCGCAGCAATTGCAGGTAGAGCCGCCACCACTGGTTCTCCGGGTCAATCCGCAGTTGTGGATGCTCGGCCCAATCCTGCACGAACGGTTTGCACCAGGAAGTGTTCTGACGCGGCCGGAGTTCGAGGTCCGCGCCGAGCCATGCGGCGAATTGGTCCGGTCCCAACCACGGACAAAACACCGGCAGCGCGTCGCCGGCGTAGTGAGTGCCGCCGAGGGCGCAATCGGTCGCCGCCATCACATAATCCACGTTCATCCACAGCTCATCTTCCGAAGCAGGCTCAGGCACCGGCTGCGAAGGCTTCGCTCCGGGCGCAGTCACCCACAGCAACGGGCCTTGATCGAGTTCGCCCTTCCAGAACGCTTCATTGCGCTGGAGCGCTCGGGCCAGTTGCTTCTCCTCGATCCAAATGGTCTTCACGTCCGTGTTGGCTTTGTTCGCGCCGCAACCCCGGCGACCAACGCTCGTGCGTTGCCGTAGAACAGCGCGGCGATGGCAGCGCGGGAAAGTTTGGCGGTTTCGGCGGCTCGCTTGATGGCGCGCAGTTCCTCGTTGAGGAAGGAGGTGAACTGCAGTTTCTTTTTCTCGTCACACAGCGAGAGCGACCACGGACGCGGGGTGACGTAGGTGTATTGGTGGTTGATTTCGACGGACTTGCCTTGCGCGAGCGCAATGGGGATGTCCGAGCCGAAGAGCACGCGACCGATGGGGACTTGGCGGAACAGGTAGGCCATCACTTCCCAGTGCTGGACCATCGCGAGGTCGAAGTAGAGGTTGGGCAGCTTGCGCAGGTCGTCGAGCAAGCCTGTGACACCGCGCAGATAGTAGGCGCGACCGATGTGGGCGAGGATGATCTTCGCGCCGGGCCAGCGGACGCAGAGCTTGCGCAACTGGCGGCGATTGAGCGGGTCTTCCAGCCGCCTAGGGCGCGGGATGTGGAGCATGACGAGCAGGCGGCGCTCGTGCGCGATGGCCATCGCCCAGTCCGGCAGCATCTCCGGGATTTCGGCGTTCGGGATGTCGCCGGGGCGCGCGTAATCGGGATACGGCTTGAAGCCGAGGAAGCCGTAGCGGTCAATGTCGCTGTTGACCAACGCGGCGTTGTCGCGGCGCGGATCGAGCAGGCGCAGCGGAAAGAATTGGCGAAAGTCGGCGCTGCCGACGACGTAGGCGTTGTTGCGCTCGTGATTCAGTTTAGGGTCCGGGAAACCGAAACAGAGCGCCTCGACCTGTCGTTTGGGGAAAGCGAGTTTCAAGTCCGCTGCCAGCTCCTTGTAGGTGTAGGACGTGATGGGCACGCCGCCGCAGGAGAACGGCGCGCCGGGCAGGAATCTGTCCGGTGGCGCCACGTGGACGTGCGCGTCGAAGATTGTCGCGGGGAGGAAGTCGTTCAGTTCCTCGTTAAAGATCCGCCGGTTGTAACCGCGTTCCGCGGGAGCGTTCCATGCGTTCATAGTCAGGAGATGTTGCAGTGTTCGAGTTTCAGGAAGGAGGCGAAGGCGGCCAACGCCTCGACGTGGTCGCCAAACAACAGGGCGCTGTGGTGCGTGCCGCCCAGATGCGAATACTCTTCGAGGAACCGCGCCAGCGGCAGCGTGGGACGAATCCATCCGCGCACCCAGCGGTTCAAGTCGGGATGTGTGCCGTCAGGGAGCACTTCGACCGGCGCGGTGATGAGACGGAAGCTGTTGTTCGGGCCGGGGGCGAGGTTCACCAGCGTCGCGCGTCCAGACCGTGGCGCGCAAGCGAGCGTCGCGGGATTCAGCGCGCGGGTGAACGGATATTCCTTTTCGTAGAGCAGAGGTTGCGCTGCGGCGACGGCGGGATTGATCTCGCCCATGTGCGAGAGGAACAGCGATTGGCCGGCCCAGTCGGGACAGAACATTTCGGTGAACGTGGCCGCGCCGAATCCCTGCAACAGAGCGCCGACGAGCGCGGCGGTGAGCGCGTCGCCTTCGCCGGCGTAGCCGGTCCCGCGCGCCATCGCCTTGCAACATTCGAGGAACGGCACCGAGTTGACAGGGCCGGTGGATTCCTTGAAGGCGAGGAAATTCTGGCTGAGCGCGCCGAAGCCGCCGCGGTCGAGAAATTGGCGCAAGCCAAGCCCGATGCGGACGGAGCGCGCATGGACCGCCTCGTCGCATTCCACGCGGAACTGTTTCCGGTCAGCGGCGATCTCGGCGGCGACAGCGTCTTCTCTGATGGCGTTGACCGCATCGGCGAGTCCGGCGGGTTCGATGTTCTCGACGGTGATGCCGAGAACTTTCTGGAGCACGTCGTCGGACACGGCGAAATCGCCCATGCCCGGAAACATTCCGCCGATGCGTAGGACACGCATTGAGCGCAAGCACTGCGCTGCCCGTGTGGCCTCTTGTTGGTGTCCCGCCTTTGGGCGGTTCTGCGTCGCCGGCCGCCTAAAGGCGGGACACCAACCGCCGCGCGGCCCCACTCGCACCGCCTCAGCACATTGCTCGATCACGCTGGGGTCGTCGAGATGGCCGGCCACGACGCGATACGGTTTGCCCAGCCGACGCAGCACCGACGCCAAATCCTGCACGGCGTGGATGCCGTGATTTTCCAGAAGGCGCATCGGGTCCACGTGGCCACCGAAGTCGCGATCCGGCGTCGTGTCGAGCATGACGATGGGCAGTCGCGATTGGGCGAGCACCCCGGCGGATTCGAGCGATGGCGAGTAGGCGAGGTGCAACGTGACGATCGCGTCCACGCCCTCCGACTCGAACCGTTCCACCGCACTCGCGAAATCAGGGCGCGTCCGCCCGATGGGTGCGACGACGACATCCAGTCCGGCGCGGTCGAGGTGCGCTTGGACGCGGTGGACGAACGGCGCGACTTGGGCCACGAGGTCCGGCAAAACGTCGTCGTAGAACTTCAAATACAGGGGCAACAGCCCGATCTTTGATTTGTTCATTGTTTGAGTGTGTAGGGTTTACCGGCTTTCACATGAGCGTAAAGGCGGTCAAATGTTTCCAAGTAGAGGGCGAAAGCTCCGGCCAGTGCCTTCCGGTCGAGGGCGGCATCGCACCGAACCGGCGCGACGGGCGCGCGCGCGATCTGCGGATCGAAAGCGTAGAGACAGCCGCGCGTGCCCATCAGTTCGGTTTCGATCACGCGATGAATCGGCATCGGCGCGAACAGCGCGGCGAACAGCGAGCGGACGTGCACGCTCTTGGCGGCGCCACCGCAGAGCACGAGGCTGTCAACCGCGCTGGACTTGGCGACGCGGTCGAACACACGGGCGAACTCGAAGGTCATCGCGGCGACCACCGCGCGGAAAAGGTCGGCGTGTGTCGTGGCCGGGCCGATGCCGAAGAACGCAGCGGAGCCGGTTTGCGCGGGACGGAGCGCGTTGGGGCGATTGAGCCACGGCAATGCGACGAGGCCCGGCGGCGGCAGCAGTTGTTTGGACAGAACTTCGTCGGCCTTCGCGAGCGCGGTTTTGTGGTCGGCGTGGACAAAGGTGGACAGCGCCCAATCCAAAGTCACGTTGCCGGTCATCAGTGGCATGATGACCTGCCGGCCGTTGCCGGTCGGCGTGGCGATGCAAATCTGGAACGGCGCGCCGCCCGCGAACGTCGGCGGGAGGACGAAGTTGCCGACCCACGCCGTGCCGAGCGAACATTCGAGCGGCCGGCGCGAGACGTGGAGCACCGACAGATAGCCGGCCTCGTGGTCGTTGTAGGGACCGGCCACCGGGATGCCGGCACGCAGTTGCAGCATGGCAGCCGCGTCCCGCGTGAGCGGATGCGTCTCGTGTTCTTGCCGCAGCGGCGCGTAGAAGTCCGTCGGCAGACCAAGCTCCGCCAGCGGGCGCGTGGTGATACGGTTGTTCACCGCGTCGTAACAGCCGGATTGCAGCGCGTGGCAGGCGTCCTGCCGCCATTCGCCGGTGAGCACAAAATAAACGTGTTCGCCCGCGCCGACACAGAGCGGATCGGTCTTGAACAGGCGCGGCCATTTTTCGCGCATCCACTGGGCACGGGCGAGGCCCATGCCCGGTCCGTCGCTCAACGAGAAGGAGCGCCACCAGCGCGGCGGGAACTTGGCGACAATCTTGTGGAAGTGGCCAAAGGCGCGCGTGTCGTTCCACAGAATCATCGGCGTCGAGGGCGCACCAGTCTTGCGGTTGACGAGGATGGTGCTGCCGCCCTGCGTGGCGAGGCCGATGCCGCGCACCTTGGCCCAGCGGTTGCCGACTTGACGGCGCAGCGAGCCGGCGGCGGCACACAGCGCGCGGATGAGCGCGGCGGGGTCTTGCTCGCGCTTGCCGGTGTCGTCCACGACGAGCGTGAGGCGCTGCTCGGTTTGCGCGAGCAGCCGGCCGCGCCGCGCGTCGAACGCCGCAGCCTTGAGCGAGGTGGAGCCGATGTCTATGCCGAGATACATGTCAGTCGGGGTCAATCTTCACGACGGAGGCGGCGCGATGCGATTTCAGCGCTGCGGTGAAAATCTTGTGGTGCAGGTGCGTTTCCTGCGGCGTGACGCAGCCGGCAAACTTCTTCAGCGGCCTGCCGTGCGCCAGTTCGTGGAGGAACGCGGCCCACATCTGGAGGATCGAGTCGCTGAAGCCGAACTGGAAGATGCCGCCGGTGATGCTCTGGAAGGCGGTCTCGTGGCCGGTCTGGATTTGCGTCCAGGCTTGCTCGCCGCCGTTGTAGTCGAGCACTTCGAGGATGTCGGCGCGGACGCTCGACCAGCGCACGGAGGTTTTCGTGCCGCTGATCTCGGTGAACCAATGGTTCTTCTGGCCCGGCGCGATGCGCTGGAGCTTGATGCTCATGGGGAACGGCTCGCCGGTGGCGGGGTCGAGCGTCTCGCAAAAGAGCGCGGCGTTGTCCCAGGTCTTGCAAGGCACGAGCCGGCCCGCGGCGTCGGGGCGTTGTTTGACGATGTCGGAAAGGATGGCGCGCACGTTGCGGGGCGCCCAGCCGGCGCGGAGCGGCACGTGGAGCGCGTGCATGCCGAGGTCGCCCATCACGCCATACTCGCCGTTGAATTCGATCATCCGCTTCCAGTTGATCGGCTTGTTCGCGTCGAGGTCGCTGGAGTGGAGGAAACCGGTGTTAACCTCGATGATGCGGCCGAGGGCGTCGCGCTCGATCAGCTCGCACAGCCGCTGCATCGCCGGGAAGAACGGCGACTCGGAGGAGCAACGCACGAAGACATCCGGGTGCTGGCGCGCGCAGGCGAGGATGGCGTCGTTGGCGGGCCGATCAATGCCGAACGGTTTTTCGCCCATGAGATGTTTGCCCGCGGCGATGGCGGCGCAATAGACCTCGCGGTGCAAGTGGTGCGGCACGGCGACATAAACCGCCTCGACCTGCGGGTTCGCCAACAGCGCGCGGTAGTCGTTGGTGACTTGCGTGATCGTCGGGAAGTTCTGTTGATACCACGGGTAAAGCGCTGGGGCCTTGTCGCAGAGGGCGACGATCTCCGGCCGCACGTCCATGTCGGGCAGGTGCGACCAGCGGGCCGCCGCGCTGGCAAACTCGCGGCCCATCAAGCCGCCGCCGATGATTCCAAAGCGAATGGTTTTCATAATTTTGCCGCGGCGTCGAAAGGATTGGGCGAGCACGGCAGGCCGAGGGCTTCGGCGACAGCGGGATAAACGATGCTGCCCTGGTAGGTGTTCAGGCCGAGGCGCAGGTCCGGCATCAGTTCGAGGGCGCGGTCGGCGCCGAGATTGGCGAGCTTCACGGCGTAAGGCATCGTCGCGTTCGTGAGCGCCTGCGTGGCGGTGCGCGCGTAAGCGCCGGGCATGTTCGTGACGCAGTAATGAACGACGTCGTGCTCGACGTAGATCGGGTCGTCGTGCGTGGTCGGGCGCGAGCTTTCGGCGCAGCCGCCCTGGTCAATCGCGATGTCCACGAACACCGAGCCGGGTTTCATCTGGCTGAGCATGTCGCGGCGGATGAGCTTGGGCGCAGCCGCGCCGGGCACGAGCACCGCGCCGATGAGAAGGTCCACCGTGGCCAGGCGCTCGATGAGGTTTTGCTCGTTGGAATAGAGTGTGTGCGCCGAGTGATCGAATGTGATGTCCAGGAAGCGCATCCGCTCCAGGTCCACATCGAGGATGGTGACATTGGCGCCGAGACCGACAGCCACGCGGCCGGCGTTGATCCCGGAGGTGCCGCCACCGAGCACCAGCACGTTGCCGGGCAGGACGCCGGGCACACCACCCAACAAGACGCCCTTTCCACCTTGTGCTTTGCTCAGGTAATAGGAGCCGATTATGGCGCTCATGCGCCCGGCGATCTCGCTCATCGGTTCCAGCAACGGACGGCGGCGGCCGACCTCGACGGTCTCGTAGGCGATGCCGCACGTGCGGCTTTCGAGGAGGCGTTTCGCCAAAGCCGGTTCGGCGGCGAGGTGCAAGTAGGTAAACAGCACGAAGTCGGGCCGCAGGAAGCGATATTCGTCGTGCTGCGGCTCCTTGACCTTGATGACCATTTCCGCAGCCCACGCGTCGGCAGCGGTCGGAACAATGGTGGCGCCGGCTTGGCGGTAGATGTCGTCGGAAAAACCGGAGCCGACGCCCGCGCCGGTTTCGACAAAGACTTCGTGCTTTTGCTGGACGAGCATGCGGACGCCGCCCGGCGTGCAGGAGACGCGGTTTTCTTTGATCTTAATCTCTTTGGGGATTCCTATTTTCATTTTGATTCTCTCGCTTGGATTGCCGCTTCGAACCGCGTGAGGATGAAGTCCACGACAACAGGCGTGGCGATGAGCGGAATCTTCGTGAGCACGGCGGGCGGGCAATCCTGTTTGTAGGTCTGCGTGCTGATGTCGAGGCCGCGCTCGTTGAGACGGCGGGCGAATGCTTTCGCGGCGTCGAGTTCCTTGAAATAAAGCGTCGTCATGTGGCGCTTGCCTTCGACAGCGGAGATTTTGTCCGGGTGCGCGGCGGCGAAATCGCGCATCCGCGTCTCGTAGTAATCGCCAACGGCGCGGGTGGCGCGGGCGTTCGCGCGCGCCCAGCGCATCGTGACGAGATAGGCGAGCGAGGCCAGTTCCTCCTGGCCGTTGGTGACGAGCGCGCCGAACTGCGGCATGCAATCCATCGCGGCGCTGAAGATCAAGCGCGACGCGGGATATTCGCCCCCAGGAAAACCTTTGCCGACGGCGATGAACGACGGCGTCAGGCCCCATTCGCGGAACATGAAGAAGTCGTGGTGCCAGAGGCAGGACTGGATTTCGTCCACCACCGTCGGCACATCGTGCGCGCGGCAGAGCGCGTAAGCGCGCTGGAGGAACTCGCGCGACAACAAACGGCCGCCGTAGTTCATCATCACGATCTCGTGGAAGAAACCCGCGATCTTGTGGCCGTCGCGCTCCCATTTCGCGAAGGCGGCTTCGAGGTCGGCGATGCTGTTGGGGCGGATCGGGCAAACGCGGAGGAGCTTCGCTTTCTCGATGCCGGCGTATAACTCCGGCCACATGCCGCGCGCGGCCTGAATCAGAATCGTCGTGCCGTGGTAGTTGGCATGAAGCCCGCCGTCGTCGTTGCCCATCACGAGGATGACGGGAGCGCGCCCTGAGTATTTCGGCTCAGGGAAACCCGGTTCAATCCGGTAAAAGCGGGCGAGGATCATCTTCAGCGCCGCCTCGGCCGCGAGGCTGCCGGTTTCAAGATTCAACACACGGTTGCAGGCATACGGGTCCTGGCTGGCGAGGACTTTCGCCAAACCCGCGGCGGCTCCGGGCGCGAGTCCGTTGGCCGCGCAAACCAGTTCTTCTTCAAGCAGGCGGGTAATCTGGCCGCGGGTGTTGTTATGCGTCGCGTTCGGGATGCCGAGTTGGCGCGCGCGCTCCAGCAACGCGTAGCCGGGGAAGCTGTGGCCGAGTGGAGCGTGGTAATGCTCGCTCTTGCAGATCAAATAGAGCCGCCCGTCTTCGCCGACCCGGAACAGCCCCAGCGCGCTCAACGGCGCCATGCCGGACTTGGTGGCGGCATCGAACATCTTCGTCGAAGCGCCACGAACCGGCGCGCCCGTTTGCGGTTTGGCCACGCGCTTGCCGACTTGGTTCAGCAACGCATGCTGCCGCGCCATGAACTTCGCCGGCAGAAAATCAACCGGTTTACGAGCAAGGGCAGTCAGTTTGGCGACGTCTTCGCAGGTTAGCGCGGCGCGGGCGCGGCAGGAAGCCTCAATGCGTTTGCGGCCGACCAGGTCGGCGAGCGAGGCGTTGACGGAAATGAAATCCAAGTTGGAAGCAGATTTGTTTGGCATGGTCACAATCTCAAGGCCCTTTGGTCCGCCGCGAAGGCGGAAGTTTAGAGTTCGAACTGTCGAATCTTCATCTGCTCGCCGCCCTTCAGCGCGGATTGGTGCGCCACGATGCCGGGCGCGGTGTAGGCCACGGCTTCGTAGATGTCCACCAACGGCTTCCGCTGCTTGAGCACGGAATCAACAAACTCATGGGTGATGAACGTGTGCGAACCTTCGTGTCCACTGTCATGCCGCAGGGGTTCGGGAAGCAGGTCGGTTTTCCACCACTTCACCTCCTCGTATTTCTCGAGGACTTGGGCGGCGCGGACGAATCCGCCCGTGTCCTTTTCCGTTTTCGTCTGCGAGCGAACAATGCAAGCCTCGGCCCCGTTGGGACCGTTGAAGTAGAAGCTCATTTTGTCCCCGAAGAAGCGGGCGCGTTCGCCGCCTCGCTGGGCGCCGCGCCACCAGACGGCCACGCGCATGGAGTTCCCGCGGTTCGTCTTGAACAGCGCGGTCTCGTTCCAAAACGGGTTCTTGTAAACGTTGTCCTTCACGATCGGATGATCGTCACCCCATCCGTGGCAGGTGACTTCGGTGAGTCGCTCGCCCGTGACGGAGATGAGGTGCGACGTGCAATGTGTGGGATAGTGCATGGGCGGCATCCCGTGCCGCCAGGTTCGCTGGCCGTTTGCGAAGTAAAGCTCCTCCAAGCCGGGATGATGATACTCCGACTCCGTGAAGTAGAGGCGGCCAAACGCGCCTTCCTGATGGAACTTCCGCGCGGAGATGGTGAGTTGCTGCCAGCAACTCGTCTCGGCCATCATGTAGGTCAGCCCGGTCTTCTTCACCGCATCAATCAACTGCTGGCAATCCTCCAGCGTCATCGCCGCCGGCACGGCGCAAAGCACGTGCTTGCCCGCCGCGAGGCACAGCAGGACATGGCGCGCGTGGTCTGGCATCGGCGTGGCCAGGAACACGGCCTCGACCTTCGGATCCTTAACCAGTTCTTCGAGCGAGTTGTATGCCTTGCCGCACTTGTAGGTCTTCTGCAAAGCTGCGCGCCTCTCCGGGCGCAGATCGCTCACGGCCTCCACGATGCAATCGGGATGCTCGTGAAACTGGAAGCCGAGGCCGAACCGTCCGCCGACGATGCCGACGCGGAGTTTCTTCGATGGCGTGCCGCTCTGGGCATGCACGAGGCTTGGCAGTGCGAACGGCGCGGCGGTAACGGCGAGCGCAGCGGCGCTCTTGATGACAAACTGACGTCGGGTGAGTTGGTTTGGTTTCATAGTCTGAGGTTGGTCACAATCCTTTGGCTGGTCCGAAAAACTGGAAGTAGAAGAGGTAGGCATACAGCGCGACGACCGCGCCCGCGAAAATCGCCCACCACAGGAACAGGCTGCGCCAGCCGCCATACTTCAGCCGCTCCGCCGCCGGCAGCGGCGCCATCTTTGGCGACCAGATGATGCCCGCGAGCTTCTCCGCTGACGGCGCGCGCGTGAAGAGCGAGACGATCACCATGAGCGCCATGCAGGTGAGCCAGACGAGGAAGGTGCGGTTCAGCCAGTTGTCGAACGGCATCAAGAACGATACGCGCTTGAACAAGACGTGCTCCACGAAGGCGGTGAACGGGAAGCCGAACCACAACACAAACGTCGCCGCCGCCGCCGTGGCCCGCTTCCACATGACGCCGACGAGGAACAGGGCGGAGATTGGCGCGGCGACCCACGCGCCGACGTTCTGGATGAGAATGAAGACGCCCAGTTGCCGCTTCGTGAACCAGATCGCCAGCAGCGTCGCCGCGAGCAAGATCAAGAACGCGCTCCAGCGTCCGACGGTGACCATGTGGTGGTCTCTCTTGTTCCGTCCGAAGAACGGGCGATACAAATCCATCGTGAACACCGTGCTGCACGAGTTCAGCACGGAGCTGATGTGCGAGAGCATGCCGCTGGCGAGCGCGGCCATCACGATGCCGCTCAAACCGACCGGCAGCAGCTCGCGCACGAGTTTCGGAAACGCGAGGTCCTTGTCGGTCAGGCCCGGATACAGTCTGAATGCGATGATGCCTGGAATCACGACCAGCAGCGGGAGGAGGATCTTCATGAAGCCCGCGAACACCACGCCCATGCGCGCATCCCATTCGCTGCGCGCGCCGAGGCAGCGCTGGACGATGAATTGGTTCGTGCAGTTATACCAGATGCCGACGGAGAAGAACGCCGTCCACACGCCGAGCCACGGGAATTCAGGGTCGGTGATCGGGTAGGTGATCTTGAATTTCTCCGGCGCGGCGTGCATGAGCGCCGCCAGCCCGCCGACCTTGGCCAACCCCACGAGCGCCACCATCAAGCCGCCGGCCATCATCACGACGAACTGGAGGAAATCCGTCCACGCCACTGACCGCAGCCCGCCATAGACGGTGTAACTTCCCGCCAGCAGCGCGAGCGCGACGATGGTGACGGTTTCGTTCACGTCAAACATGCCGCGCATTGCCTTCGCGCCCGCGAGCATCACGACCGCCATTTGCGCGACGATCCAGAGCACAAGGCAGCAGACGGCGAAGAAGTAGCGGCAGTGCGCGTTGTAGCGGCGCTCCAGGAACTCCGGCATCGTGTAGAGGCCGCCCCGGATGTAGAACGGCAGGAAAATCCAGATCAGCGCGGTGAAGGTGATGACGTTGCCCCATTCCCATTGCGCGACGACGAAGCCGACGGCGTAGGCGATGCCCACCATGCCGATGAAGTGTTCCGTGCTGATGTTGGCGGCGATGATCGAGCCGCCGATCGCATACCAGGGCAGCCCCTCGCCCGCCAAAAAATACTCGCGCGGGTTCGCCGCGTGCCGCCGCCCGACCCAGATGCCCAGCGCGACGGTGAGCACCATGTAGAGGGCGAAAAGGATGAAGTTCAGCGTGTTCATGATGGTCGCTGTGCCAGCGACGCCAATCACAACCTGTATTGCGGGATTTTCAGCAACTCGCCGTTTTTCAGCGCGGATTGGTGAGCGACGATGCCGGCGACGCTCATGTTCAGCGCCGCGATGATGTCCACCAGCGGCTTGCGGTCTTGCAGAATCGCAGTGACAAACTCGTTCATCAGTTGGCCATGCGAACCGCCGTGGCCGCCGGGTTGCACGCCGGGCGGCAGCGGCGGACGCTCCAACGACGGCAGCTTCTTTTCGAGGCCAGCATACTTCTCGTAGAAGGAGCCGCGCTGCCCGCGAATCCGGCCCATTTCCCCGCCGGCACCGGGCGTGTCCCAACTCACCGCCATCCGCGCCATCCCGCCTTCGCTCGTGCGGAACAGCGCGACTTCCGTGCCGAACGGATTCTTGTAGCGATTGTTCGCCGCTTGCAGGTGCTTGACCACGCTCGGCATGCCCATGCACGACACTTCGGTGAAACTCCCGCCGGTCACGCCCATGTAGTAGGCGTTGGAGTGCGTTGGATAAAACTGCGGCGGCAGGCCGACGCGCCAGTCCTTGTAGGAAGGCAGTGAACCGTCCATGTAGTGATAGTATTCGCCCTCCGCATAGACCAGCTTGCCCAGACCGCCGGCCTTGTAAATCTGCCGCATCGCGTGGAGGTCGGCGTGAAAATACGATGTCTCGAACATCATGTATTTCTTCCCGCTCGACTTGACGGTTTCGAGCAGCGGCTCGGCATCATCCACCGAACTAAAGACCGCCGGCACCGCCGTGGCCACGTGCTTGCCGTGTTTCAGCACCTCGATGCAGTGCCGCGCGTGGCTCGGCGCGTCGGTCGCCACAAAGACCGCCTCGATGCTGTCGTCCTTCACCATCTCTTCGAGCGACGGATACGTTTTGCCGCAGCGGCACGCCTTGGCGAGGCCGTCGCAGCGTTCGGGAATGAGATCGGTAACCGCCACGACCTGAACGTTCGGGTGGTCCTGAAAACCAAACCCCGCGCCGAAACGACAATAGCCGTAGCCCGCGATGCCCACGCGAATCTTGCGGTCGGACACCGGCTTCCATCCTTTGGAGGCATTGGGGCCGGCGGCGGTCTTCTCAAAGCCGGGAATGACCTTCTCCGCGGCGTGAGCAGACGCATTTAGCCCCAGCGCGGCGGCACCGAGGCCAATGGTCTGTAAGAACGAACGGCGAGTCGTGGTGACGGATGTTTTCATGGGTGTGTTCCTTGAATGTGGATGTTGCATTTGCTTCGTGATTGAAGGGGTGAAATTGGATGCATCGTTTGCTGCCAGCGGCAGGCGCTAGAACTCGTTGAAGACGCGCGCGGGCTTGCCCGTGTCGGCCGATTCCCACGCGGCGGCGGCAACGGCGCAGGCGCGCGCGCCGTCGAGCACATTGGGGCTGGGTTCGCGGTCTTGGTCGAGACATTCCTGGAAGTGGCGCATGTAACGGATCACCGTCGCGCCGTGGCCATAAACGCTTGTGTCGCGCTCCGGCTCGAAGCGCAACGTCTGCGGTTCCTTCGGTGACTGGTCGCGGACGATCTGCAATCTGCCGGGCCTGTTGTCCGTAAACTCGGCGACGGCGGTGCCGCGCGTGCCGTAGAGCGCGAGCTGCATCATCGGCAGCGGCGGTTCGACGACGTCGTAGAGGCCCTTGACCTGCGCGATGACGCCATTGGCGAACTTGAGGTTTAGGAAGAAAAGGTTCCGCAGCGGATAGGCGGGGGTCAGCTTGCCTTTGGCGGCGTAGCAATGCACCTCGGCCACGTCGCCGAGGAAGCAGCGCAGAATGTCCACGGGATGCGTCACGCCGCCATACATGAGATCCTGCGGCATCTTGAGGCGCCAGGGCGTGAAGTCATAAACCGGCCGCATGTCGTGGATGTAGAATGCCTCCGCCGCCATCATCTCGCCGAGGTCGCCGTCGTCCGCGAATTTTCGCAGCGCGGCAAACTGACGATCAAAGCGCATCGTTTGGCCAACGAGAAACTTTCGCTTGTTGCGCCGCACGGCTGCGACGACCGCCTTCGCTTGCTCCAGGCTCGTCACCATCGGTTTGGTGCAGATGACGTGTTTGCCCGCGTCGAGCGCGGCGATGCAATGCTCGGCGTGCAGCGCGTCGGGCGAATAGACCGCCACCACGTCCACGTCAGGCCGGCGCACCAGTTCGCGATAGTCGGTTGTCGTGAACGGACCCCCGGCCTGCTTTGCGTAAAGCTCCAGCTCTTCACGCAGTCGCGCGCACGCCGCGACGAGCCGGTAGCGCAGGTCGGGCACGCCCGCAAGCAATGTCATCGTGCTGCCCATGTTCCGCGGGTTTATGCCGATGACGCCGAGGCCGATGGGTTTCGCGTTCATGTTAGTTATTCGGCAGCCAGCCGCGCCGAGATTTTTCTCCACGCGGCCATCGAGCGGGTGAGGTTGTCGCGGGCGTCACCCTTGATGCCGACGCATTGCAGCCCGATCGGCCCGCGATAGCCCGCCGCGATGAACGGCTTCAGAAATCCGCCCACGTCGTAGGCACCGCGGTCCAACGTGTCGTAGGAACCGAGTTCCATCGTCTCCTTTGTTCCCTCCGGCGAGGTTCCGTTGATGGTGACGAGAAAAAGGTGCGGCATCGCGTCGCGGACCAGTGACTCCAGGTTGCCGTGCGGATTGGTGCGACGCCAATGAAACAGGTTGAAGCAGACGCCGAAATTCTCCCGTCCGCATTGTTTGGCGATGCGCACCGCGTGGTCCACCCGCTCGCACCAGACGTTCACGTGCGGATAGACGGCCAGACGCACGCCGTAACCGCGGGCGAAGTCGGCCAGCTCGCGGCCCAACTCGACCGCGCGCGCATCGCCCGCGGGCGATGATGCCGGGTGGGTCTTGCTGGTGAATTGAATCAGCAGCAAAGTCTTCCGGCCTTTCAACTGTTGGATCGCCTCCTTCAAACTCGCCGGGCATGTCTCGCCCGCATCAACCGGGATGTTGTAGGGCTGCACCGCCGCCGAGAACATCTCCAAACCTTCCGCGTTCAGCGCGCGGCGCGCTTCGTCCATGCCGGCGAGCGTCCCCAGATAAAGCGCGCCGTCATAGCCCAACTCCTTCAGCAGTTTCGCCTGCGCCTCTCGCGACGAGGCAAGTTTTGGATCGCCGCGCTCGAAGTTCATAGCGAAGAAAGGATTCGCCAGACCTTTTCGCGCCACGTCGGCTGCTGGCAACGTTTGGTAACCGCCCGCAAGTATGAGGGCCAAGACGATGTGTTTCACGTCCATGTCAGTTTTCCAATCCGAGATTGTGCATGAAGCGATACGACGCGGCGATGCCTTCATCAATGAACTCCGGCGTCGGGTCGGTCGTGCCGGGGCCGTGGAACTGAATCTCCAAGCTGAACGGCCCGCGGTAGCCGACGCGGCGGAAAATGGCGGCGAGTTTCTTGAAGTTGACCTCGCCCTCGCCGAGGGGCGGAAAGTCCCAGTTGGCTTTGCCACCGCGGTGGTCCTTGATGTGGACGTGGAAGATGCGGTCGCGCAGTTCCTTCTCGCACGACTCCAGGTCCGCGACGGGATCGAGGCCGGAGTAGAACCGCACGTTGCCGGCGTCGTAGTTGAGGCCGAGATTTGGCCGGCCGATCTTGTTGCACAACGCGAGCGTGGCCACGGCGGTTTCCGTCAGGCCCGCGTGGCTTTCGAGGCCGATCTTGATCTTCCGCTTCTCGGCGTAACCAAGCAGCGCGTCGAACTCGCGGTAAAATCTCTCGACCTCTTTTTGATCGGATGTCACGCCGATGCCCGTGTTGACGATCTCGACGCCGAGATGGCTGGCGAGATCAATGCGGCTGCGCAACCGCACGAAGCCTTCGCGCGCGATGTCCGTGCCGGGTGGGAGTTTCGGCATCTGCTCGATGTCCGCGCGTTTGCCCATCAGTGGCCAGCCCAGGTCCACGTGGCCCGCGATGCTGGCGATGCGCAACCCGGCGCGCTCGACGAGCTTCGCCAGCCGGTCCATGTCGCCCGCACTCATCGCCTCCGGCACGATGTGCTCGCAGTAGGCGGAGATGCAGGCGACTTCGATGGCGCGGAAGCCGGACTTCGCGATTCCTTCCAGCGCGCGTTCCAACGATTGCTGCCGATACGTCACTGTGCCACAGACCAGTCTCGTGTTCATGATGCTCCTTTGTTGTTGTCTAGCGAAAAACCTGAAAGATCGCCCGCGCGCCGTCCACGATGCCGTTGAAGAAGACGCTCTTGCCATCGGGCGCGAAGCGGGCCATGTCCTCCGTCCGCAGCTTGCTCGTCACGCGTTTGCAGAGGCGCTCCTTGCGATACCTGCCGTCCCCCTGCAAGTGATACAGGTTGATGTAGCCGTCGCTCCAGTTGCCGTCGCCGACCAGCGAGCGCCCATCGGGCGAGACGCAGAAATGAAAGTTCCACTCCTGTGGGGGAAGCACCTGCTCCGTCTTCCGAGTGCGGCGGTGCCAACGCCAGTAGGCCCAGGGCGGGCCTTCGCCGAAGTCGTAATAGACGAAGTTGCCGTCGGGCGACCAGATGTGATGATGACCGCCTTCCACCGCGCATTCACTCCCGGTGATGAGGCCATCGGTCCGCATGAGCCAGATGCCGCCGCCGTCCCGCTCGGCGGCGCTGTAGCGGATGTAGTTGAAAAGGGTGGGATCGGTGGGTGAGCACTGCAAATGGTCCGGGAACGTGCGGTTCCAGTAGAAGTCCTTTCGCTCGCCGGTCTCCAGGTCAATGGTGAAGAAAGTGTATTTCAGGTTGAGGCGCGCAAGCTTGGCCACCCATCCCGGTTGTCCGCGGAGCTTCCGGGCTTCCTCGGTCGTTTCCATATAACCGGCCACCACGTAGCGGCCGTCGGCGGTGGTGTCCGTGTTCCCACCATCGCCAACAACGCGATCCGTCAGCCGTCGAAGCTTACCCTCGGGCACGCTCAGCAGGTGATAGGCATCGGCCGACAAAACGATAGCCTCGTTGCGCCGGGCAACCACGCCGGCAAGGCCGCCTTGGCCCGTGTGCGTCAGCCGGATAGTTGTTTCCGTGCGGAGGTCGAAAGCGTAGATGTCCGTCCCCAAGTCGCTGTTTCCAGTGAAACACATCCAGCGATGGTTCGCCGTGAACGCGCGCACGTGGTGATAGGCGACGTAAGCGTGCTTCATGGACGGCGGCGTGATGCGGCGAACGCGGCGACCGGTTTCTTCGTCGCGCCATTCCTTCAACGCGCTTGTTTCTCCAAGAACATTCCTCCGAAGCCCCAGTCCCGCGACCATGAGGCCCGTGCTTTTTAGAAACGCTCGCCTGCTCGGATTCAATTCGTTCTCCTGCGTTCAGCCGTTAAGCAGCCTACCACGCGACAGTGTTTCCCGGCACGGCCACGGGATACTTGCCGTCCTTGTCGGGCAGGACCGGCGGATCAGCATCGAGGGCATACTTGGCCGGCGACAGACTCAGTTTGGAATTGAGGGCCGCGTCCCACGTCACCTCTTTGCCCGAGTAAAGGGCCATCCGTCCCATGATCGCGCTCATGGCGCTGGTCGCCGCGTAGTCTCCCTCGAAGAACGGCTGGCCGGCATGAATGGCGGCGAAAAGCCGGTCGTGCTGCACTTGGTAGGCGTTGACAGCCTTGCTGTTGCCTCTCCCCAGTTCCACCAAGCCGCCACCCACGGACATTTCCCCCTTCGTTCCCAAAGCAAAGAGGTTGACCTGCGTGAAGCAGCCCGGAATCTGGCGCGCGAAAACAAGATGGCGACAGCCGTTGGCGAACTCATATTCCACCACGCCGTGGTCGAAAATCTGCCCGGTTCCCGGTCCGTTGCGAACCTGGCGTCCGCCCAAACCGTGCGCTTTGATCGGGCACGCGTTGGCGACCCAGTTGCCCACGTCCACCGCGTGGACGGTCTGCTCGACAAAGTGATCCCCGGAGAGCCATGTGAAATACAGCCAGTTGCGAATCTGATATTCCATCTCCGTTTGCTCAGGAGTCTTGGAACGTCCGCTGACAATGCCCCCCATCAGATAGTAACTGCGGATCATGCGAACGTCGCCGATCTTGCCGTCGCGAATCTGTTGGATGCACTCCCGGCACGAATTCTGATGACGCCGCTGAAACCCCACCGCCACCGCCAACTTTTTCTTCCGCGCCTCCTCGTTGGCGCCCATCACCGCCCGCACGCCTGGGCCGTCCACGGCAACAGGCTTCTCCATATATACATGTTTCCCCGCCGCCACAGCCGCCGCGTAGTGAATCGGGCGAAAGTGAGGAACCGTGGTGAGGATAACCATGTCCACGCCGGACTCGATCGCCCGCCGGTAGGCATCGAATCCGGTGAACCGCCGCTCCGGCGGCACATCTATCTTCCCGCGAATCGCCTCGTTCTTCAGCAGGTGGCCGAGACTGGTTTCGATGCGGTCGGCGAACAGATCGGCCATGGCCACGAGCTTGACCGGGCCGCTTGTGCTCAACGCCTGGCTGGCGGCACCAGTGCCCCGCCCGCCGCAACCGATAAATGCCAGCCGGATCAGATCGCTCCCAGCGGCGTGTGCCGACCGGGCGATGGGTAAACCAGCGGCGAATGTTGCCGCGCCGGCAAAGGCACCGGTCAATCCAAGGAAACTTCGGCGTGAGTGCAGGCTCGGGTTGGGGGAGTCGGATTGGCTGTGAGGTGAATTCGGATTCATAGCGTCAGAGTTCATGGGCCGAATTCTGACCCAACGCCGCTATATTTGCCATAGACGGCGCACGGGAAAAACATGCATTATTTCAACCATGCACTGGCAGCCTTATCACAAGGACTGGAAGCCTCTCTTTCAGGGCGAACTGGGCCTGCGCGTCCACTGGTTTGGGCGCTACGGCGGCTACGCCAAGTGGAGCGTGAGGCCCGCGCGGCTGGCGGCCGACATGGTTTCTTTTTTCTTCGTGAAGAAAAGCTCCTGCTGGGCCATCGTCAACAACCGCCGCATGGTCCTGCGCCGGGGCGACCTGCTGGTGATTCGGGGCGGCGAGCAATTCAGCTACGGCCACGACCCCGCTAGGCCGCACGTCAGCCTGAGCGCGTCGCTGGCGCTGCGTCAGGGCAGCGCGGCAAACCTACTCCTGCACCGCCGGTTCAAGCGGCGATACACCTGGCGCGATCCGGCCCAGTTCGTGCGTGAGTTCGAGAAAGTCCTTCGCATCAAAGCCGGCACGTCCCGCTTCCGCGACTTGGAGATGGCCGGGGCCGTCCTGGAATGGCTGGCCGGCCTGCTCAATCACTTGCGCCCGCCGCTGCTGCCCGCTGCGGACGCGGCTCGCGACGTGGTGGATCGCATCCTGGCGGCGGAGGCATGGGTCGTGCCGCGTCTGTCGCAAGTCATCACGCTGGCCGACTGGGCGCGAGCGGCGGGATTGACCCCGGTCTATTTCGGCCGCGCGTTCAAGCGCGAGACCGGGCTGCGTCCGATGGAATGGATCAACCAGCGCCGACTGCAACAGGCCCGTCAACAACTCGTAGGCACCCAGCAAACGGTGACGGAGATTGCCGAGGCATGCGGTTTTGCCAGCCAGTTTTACTTCTCACGCGTGTTCAAGAAACACTTTGGGCAATCACCGCAACGCTATCGCAAGAAGACGCCGGCAAAACACGGCCAGCGCCCAATGGTTGGCACAATCTTCCGGTCACGATTTACGCGGATCAACTAGGAAGGTGTGGTTTCTGTGGCCGTCAACGACCGAGTAGCAGCCAGCCTCGCGCAGGCACGGTGGTGCCCAACGGCAGCGTGTGAGGTTGCTCGCGGTAGTTCACCACCACGCGCTGGCCGTTGCTGTAGGTCGTTTCAAACACCTTGTCGGCGATCTGGCGATGGTCTTCGATGAATTCCATCTGCAAGTGTTTCAATCGCTCCACGTCATCATATACGCGGCGCAGGCTGGTCACGATCTGCTTCAAGCCCGCCGCGTCGTCATAGCGGTAGTCGCGTTTGCCGAGCCAGTTCTTGGAGGCGTCGAGGAGGAAGTGTCCGTAGAAATACGCGAGCGGCGCCGCGCCGTATTCGATGGTCTTCAGATAGGCGGCCTCGCCGGGCTGGCTGTTCACTGTGTCGGTTGAGAGGCTGTAGAGCAGCACGCCGTGGTAAACCGTCTCGAAGAGCGGCACGCAAGTATCCACATAGGGACGCTTCATTAGCGGCAGCCATTTGTCGCAGTCCACATAGAGCAGCCGGTCTAGCGCGGGCACCGTGTAGTCCAGCGAACCTTCCGACTGCACGCCGCCAAACGTCTTCTGCGCCAAGGTCAGGATGCGGACGGTCGCCTCGGCGTCTTGACGACGCGTTTGCGGATGCTGCGCGTCGTAGCACGGGAAAGGGCCGATGATGGAGAGCACATCGGAGTAATGCAGCCCCTTGAAGCCGAGATTGCGGGTCTGTGAGAAGTTGCGCTTGGCGAACAAATCATAGGCCCGCGCGAGGCAGACGTTGTAGCTCTGCCCGCCGCCCCACGCGCCGCCTTTGCGCGGCTGGCCGTCAGGCTTCTTGCGGAGGTATTCCTCGCTCCAGTCCTCCGAGATACGATACGCGTCAGTGTAACAATCGTGCGCCACCATCTGATAGCCAAGCGACTGGCCGTGTTTGATTGTCTTGCGCAACGCAGCCTCGCCGCCGAGTTTGGGTTCGACGGGGAATAGTTGCGGGAACCGGCCGTCGTGGCCGCCGCGGTTCCAGCCGACAAGGCAAAACTCAGTTCGTGCGATGCCCTGCCGGTGAAACTCGTTGAGGATGTCGCGCACGCGCGCGAAGTCGCAGAACACGCGCATCGGCGGCTCCGTCTCCGGCGTCTGCTCCTTGATCTCGTAAGGCACCGGTTTCACGCCCAGCCGTATCCGCACCTCCAGCGCGCCTGCCGAATACGCCAACCCCGGCGCCGCCGCCGCACGCTCGCGCAACGGCCGGATGCCGCGCCGCGTGAAGTTGAGTTGACGGTAACGCTTGCCCATACCCAGCCAGTTTGCCTCGGTCGCGGGCAGGAAGTGATATTCCACCGCGATGTCATCCGGCAGGCGCGTCTCTTCGCGGAACGACCGCAGCGTGAACACGGGGTCAATCGCGTATTGCTTCTGCGCCCCCCAGCTTGTGCTCACGCACACCCGCGCGTCGAACTGGCCGCTCGTGATGATGCCCGCCACGGCGCTCTTGCCGCGGACCACACCGAAGAGCGGCATAGGGCATTGGCAGGAACTCTGATAGACCGACACGAAATGCTGGCCCGGCTTCTTGTCGCGGAAATGGCAGAGCGCGCCCGATTGCTGCGCGATGACCAGATGCCCTTCGTCACCTTCCGTGGCCGCGCCGAACCGCGGCAGCAATCGCAGCGTCTTCAACCGCGCCACGCCCGTCTCGCCCACGTCCGCCGCCCGCGCCCCGACCGTCAGCACATCGTCTTTCGCCGCGAACGCCAGCGCGATGGAAAACCCTAGTTTATCTTGCCGACACACGAGCTTGCAGCCGCCTTCGCCCAGTTTGCGCTCAATCTTCCAACCTTCGCCCGGCGTCAGCATCTTCGAACGCTCCCTGCCGGCGGCATCCCAATATCCCACCTCCGCCAGAGCCTCGCCCCGCCACTCCATCTTTTCCTCCGCGCGCCGCGCCGTGAGCCGGCCGGTTTCCGCGTCCGCCGTCCATTTCAACGCGCTCTCGTCTGCGCACAGCGCGGATGGCATCACGGCAGCGACCATCGCAGCCGCGAGCGCGATTATTCCGTTCAGTTTGCTATTCATAGTTTGGGTAGACCGCTGGCTCCACCTCATTGTTTTTGTGTTTGCAACAGCGCCGAGCAGCCGGCGAACAGGATGAACTTCTTGCGCCAGCCGCCCGGCAGCTTCTCGGTGGCGACTTCGACATCGCACGGTGTGCCGTCCTGCGCGAGAATCGTGCATTGGTAGTCCTGAGCCGCTTTCGATTCCAGCGTGAACTCCAACGTCGTCCGATTCTCCTCGCGCGAGTCGGTGATGTAGATGGTGTCTCCAGCGTCGAAGACCAGCACGTTCGGATCGCTGGCGATAAAACGGTGCGGATAGCATTGGTCAAGCGTGGTTTGGAAAGAGCCATCCTTGACTTCGACGGGGGTTATGAAGCGCGGTCTTGGAATTGCTGCGGGCCAGCCGGATTTCTCCGGCACAACCGGCACGACGAAGTGGCGGCCTTCGTTGGGAACGATGTCCAATCCGCCGTCAGCGATGCCGAAAACGGTTTTCCACAGACGATTGGGAACGGCCGGGGAGACATAGGAATGTTCGTAGCCGGCGGCGGCAACCTCAGGGTCTGTGGCGGGATTGATCGCCGCCACTTTTACCAGTCGCGCCACTTGGTCCTGCGTCCGGTGGAGTCGTCGTTGAAGAATCAGCCGTGCTGTTTTCTCGCGCACCGACCGCAGACTGCCGTCGCCATCGAACGGGCTGAACGCCACCAGCCGCTCTGTGCCGAAGAAGCTCGCGCCCGAGAGCGCCGCCAGGATCATCGTGTCCTTCACCAAACACGGCGGTGTGGACATGATGGCCGGCCCGAACGTGCTGCCCGATGCCTGCGTCGGACTGTTGCCGAGGTAAATCTTCGGCCAGAACTTCGCCCGGTGGCTGCCACGGGCGACGGCATATTGATTGGGCCAATACCACCCGTCGAATTGAAATCCCCAGCTCTTGACCGTGCCGCTGAGCCAGAGGCCGACGCAATCCGCCCAGTTTAGCATGTTGTCGTATGGCTCGACGGTCTTCCACGTCGGCACGATCACGTCGGCGTTATCGCGCAAGAAAGCCAGCCACTGCAGGTCCGCCATCAGGTGGTTCCACAACGTCGCGCCACGGTGAAGATAAAGCGCCCACACAACCTTCCGCCCTTGAGGCTTCGCCAACCGGACGAAGCCGCGCAGATGTTCCTGGTCCACGTCCGAAAACTTCGAGCCGCCCAATTCCGCAAACAACAACGCTCTCACACAACTGTAGCGTTGGAGCAACCCCTCGACGGTTTCAAAACTTGGCGCCGCCTCGCGCAGCTTCGCATAACGCCGAACCATGAGCATGGCGGGAATACGCTCCCGCTCGCAGTAGTCGAGCGATGCCAGCAACGCCGCGTGCTTTTTCTCGTATTCGGGATCGCGTCGCGGCGGGATTGGCTCGGTCTTGTCGGTCGAGTAACTCTTGACGTGGTAAATCCATTCCGGCGCGACGTAGAGCGTCAGCCACGTGTGAGGTTTGAGATCATCCGGCACGGCTCGCCAGCGAAACGCCACGTCCCAACAGCGATACCCCTGCTCCTCAAACCAACCGTCGTCGAAAATGAAGACGGGGCGAGGATCTGCTTCGCGGCATTCGTCAGCACGCGCGCTCGAAGCCGCCGCGGGCGGTGCGGCGACTGGCTTTTCGGCGGCGGTGGTAATCGCTAGCACTCCGAATACGCCGGCCAATATCAGTTGCAGCGTCTTCAGGGAACCTCCGAAAGCTGCTTTTCGGAATTGAGTTGATGGCGGCGATTCGGTTCTTGGTGCGGATGGATTCATTTGGTGGTTCCTTCGGCGGGTGCCGTCCTGACAGTTAATCTTCTGTGATTGATTGCCACCGTAGAATCCAGCCCCGGCCTTCCACACGGCGACGGGCTTGGTTGAGTTCCACCGACACGGCTTCGTCATTGAAGTTCTCGGCCACCCAACTGCCATCCTCGAACAAGTAAAGCGCCACCTTGTTCGGCGCTCGAAAGCTGACCTTGAACGGCCGCAACAGCGGGACGCGGAGTTTGTCCAAGTCCTGCGGGGCCAATTCCAGCAGCGCCTTGGGATTGCCTTTCACGGGAAGCACAAACACGTTTGGAGCATCCAGTTTGACCTTGCCAGCCAGTTGCGCCTGCAAGCCGTCGGTAATCAGCACCGGTTTGCCTTGGCTGATGAACGTCGCCAGCTTCGCCGCGAAACCATGATCCTTGAGTGCATGCACCGGAAAGAATGCCGCCGGGGCTTCGGTGGGAAACTCGTGGCAGGGAACGAGGGGCAGCCCCAGCATTCCCACGAAATCGTAAATGCGCTTTTCATTCTCAGGATTGCTGTTGGCCGGCTTGTAAGCCGCCAGGCCGACGGGCTTGCGCCGGCCCACTTCTTTGGCGACCGCCAGCAATTCGGGAACGTGCGCCCGCAGCGCCTTGATGTTTCCCGGCCCGGTGTCTTTTTGCAGGCCACCGTAGCAAAAAAGCATGGACTCTTTTGCCCCGCCCATCACGGTCTGGCGGGCCTGTTCGACGTAGGTGCGTTCGGTGGTGCCCAGCCAGTCATACCAGCCTCCACCGCACTTGGCGCCACCGATCCCGCCCAACCAGCGCATGATGAAGTAAGCCTCGTATTGCACCGTGCCGCCCCAGCGCTTGTCCAGGTAATCGCGCGTTTCGGTCCCCACCCAGGTCCAGTCGAAGTCCTCTGTTTCCCGGATCACCTCGTAGCCGCGCAGGTGGAAATTGTCATACCACTGCGGATACTTGATGATGAGCTTGCCGTGGGGATTGACCTTCTTGGCCGCGGCCAGGACGTATGCGCGAGACATCTGCACCATCAGTTCGCACCGGTAGTCGTCCCACCCATCACCGGCGACGGGAAACTTCCGGTCGCCAATCGTCACCGTCCTGGCCCGCCGCGCCGCGTCGCACTCCGGGCAGGCGCAGTCGGTGAACCAAAAATCATCAATCATGATCTCGTCAAACAGTCCCGCGGTATATTCGAAAACGGCTTTGACCTTCTCTTGTGTCGGCTTGTCGGTGTAGCAGGAGATGTGGTGTTTCCAACCGGTGGAGGGCTTGCCGACGCGGGTGGTGGTGACGCAGCCGGACACCATGAAGCCGGCAGCCTTGAACCTGTCGCGCGCGGTTTGCAGCGTCGCGCGTTCCGCCTGGTATCCGTCGCGGAACGTCTCGATGTAAACTTTGGTGACGGCGGTCTTCTTGCACCAGTCCATGGCGGTGTTGATTCCTTCCTCCGACGCGAGGTGATCGCGCACATCGTGCGCGGTGAACAGTGTGGAGAACCGGTGTGTGGCGGCCTCGCGTTTCCCCAGTTCCCACAGGTTCCCGGACTGGGCCTGAACTGGCAACGCAACCGCGAGAATGAAGACCAAAACCATGAGAAGTCTGGGCTGACAATTCATGTGGGAACCTCCGAAAACTGCCTTTCGGAGTTGGGTTGATGGTGACGGTTCGGTATTCGGTGTGGATGAATTCATGGCGGGGGCTATTTGTATTTTCATGGCGTTTGATTTCAGTCTTATTTCAGGAATCCATGGTAACGGCCCCTATTCCATCGCAACCCCGTTCAGCTTCAGCCGGTAATAGGCTGCTTCGCCTGGGAAGAACTGCGAAATATACAAGCGCTCGTAGCGGTAGTGGCGGATCGCCTTGAGGATCGCTGGCGCGTGCTGCCGCAGGACTGCCGGATCGGGGCAAAGCGACACCACCCACGCCGCAAACATCGGTTCGCGCACCAGCCGGGCCTCGTATCCCCGCCGGGGCGAGAGGGAGTCGAGCAGGCGAAGTTGTTCGTGGGCCAGCTTGGTGACCTCGTTCACCGATTTCTGTTCGTGCCACAGCGTGTTAAGTTCGCGCCAGTCGAGCAGGAAGTTTTGCTGGTCGTTGTTATCGAACTGCACGGCAAGAGGAAGGCTTTCAGCGGCGACCATCGCACTGGCCCTAAGCCCATGCTCATACGCGGCCTTGAGCGTGGGATCGGTTTCCAGTTCCCACAGTCCGCGCAATCCGACGACGCCAGGACAGGCCGTCCACGTGTGATACGTTTGCAGGGCCGAGACCATGCCTTTCGCGCAGATGTCGAGCCGACTCGCTTTGCCCGATGGGGCCTTCTCCGCGATCGCCTGTCGGTAAAGCTCTTCCCAACCTTTGTCGACGCTCACGTCGGCCGTCATCTTAAGAAGGAAAAGCAGACGTGGCGCGCCCCACCAGGAGAACCCGCCAAATGAGCCGCGAAAATCGAACGGCGGCCGGTCACAAGGGATTTTCCACCCATGACCGCGCAAGGCCTCCGCGACCTCGATGATTTTGGCCTTCACTTGTCGGCGTTCGGCTTCGTCGGGAGCTTCGCTGCGCACGTAGCGCCACATGCCGTAGAGCCAGGGAAGGGTTTGGTCCTCCGAACTCAGCGCGTAATGCGCGCTGCCATCGGCGGTCAAGCCGCGGGCGATGAAGCCTTTCGTCTGTCCCACGGCAGCCAGCTTCATCAAGCCGCTGGCGATGCGGCGCACCTTCTGGCGATCCTCCGCTTGCTTCGTGATCTTCCATCGGTCGAGGGCCGCGTCCATATAGAACCCGCCGAACATGGCACCGTCGGTAATCGAGATGTCCCAGGACATCGCGTTGGGTTTGCCTGTCCGGCATTCCTCCGCGGTCGGCAGGACGACCTTGCCATCCAGGCCGGCGTGGTCGTAGAACGTGTGCCACGTGGGGTCAATGAATCGCCGCCAAAGTTCGCGGTGCGCCTTCTCGACTGCTTCATTTGTTTTAACATTCTGGACTTCTGCGCAAGCAAAGGCTGCCATGCCTGCCACAAACGCAAGCGTCAGAACTAATCTTGAGCAAATGCCCAGCCGGAAGAACGCGATGGGACTCATCGGTTTCTCTCCTTCGGTTGCTCCGCGTCCGACGCTATCGGCAGCGGAATGGTTCTCTTGCGCGCCTTGTTGGGGCGGATGTGTTCTCATTTTACTCGTAACGTGACGATTTCCCACGGTCGCGTGGCCACGGAGCCGTCGCTTGCAATGCGGGCTGCCCGCCGCTCGGCACCGTTTGCTCCTGCAAATCCACGCGCTCGTTTAAACATGGCCCATAACATAGCGGGATGTTCGCGGCAGGGGAATGCACGCAAGCAACCTTGTCATGCACGGAATCAACTTCTTCGCGTTGGGAGGGTGAAGTGCGGACCGCCGCCGGTCTTTGGGGAACGCGTCAGCGATACGGCCAGTTCGACGCCTTCCAGCCCGCGTGTCATGCGCCGGTAGCGCATCGGGGACAGTCCTTCGAGTTTCTGGAATACTCGCGTGAAGTAGCTGGCCGCTTCGAAACCCACGGCACCGGCCACCTCCTTGACAGTCATGTCGGTCCGGCCCAGCAGATGTTTGGCACGGCCAACCCGCAGCCGCGACAAGTAAGCCATCGGCGAGCGTCCGGTGGCTCGCTTGAACAATCGCTCCAGATAAATCGGACTGAGACGCGCGGCTGTCGCGATGTCCTTCAGCCGCAGCGGACGGGTGTAGTGGAATTCCAGAAACTTTATGGCGAGTTCGACCGCCTGATGCGACTGCTTCGGCACCGGCTGCTTTCGGAAATCGCGGCGCTGGAGGAAGACCAGAAGCTCCAGCAGGCAGGCTTTTGCGGCCAATTCATGGCCGGGCGGCTTGTTGGCCACTTCTCCAATGATCCGCTCCAACAGCAACTTCACCCCCGGCTCATCCGCAACATTCACCTTCCGAGGCAAAAGCAATCTCGGGGTGGTGGGCGGCGGTTTGTGGATTCTCGAAAGCTCCAAGGGCGTTCGCCGGGACGACCGCGGCGGGAGATTCTGGTAATTGCCGTGGAAGTGAAAGTCGAAGTGGACCGCCAGGAATCGCAGTGGGAGCTTGGAGTCGTTCCATGATGTTGTGAGCACTCCGGGCGGCACGAGCAGCAGATCGCCCGCAGCAAGCCGATGAACGATTTTGCCGATCTGGTAGTGGGCCTCGCCGCTGATTACATAGATGAACTCATGCTCGTAAATGAAATATGGATTGCGCCGGAAGCCAGGTGGGAGTTGAAACTCGCCGCACAGGCGCACAAAGGGCGAAAGCTCATGAAGTGACAGCGTGCTCATAACGTGACAGACAAAACCGGCATTCTTTGCGAACAATCGAGTGCTCGCGGAAACCCAGTTCTACTTCGGGGAGTCAAAGACTGCAACCTGCTTCGCCTTGTTGCGAAACGGCATGAGTGCCGACGGCTCCAAGGTAAATGAACAGGGATCGCGTCCAAGTGGACACGGTTAACGCGAGGGCAGGGGACGTAACAGCAGCGTTGCGATTCTGCGGTCGTGACAGCACAATCAGCAGCGAAAGGCTTCGCTGATATGAGCAACTACATTGACGCTCACGTTCATGTCTGGACGGATGATTTCCGCAAGTATCCGCTCGCGGATGGTTACAAGCCTGCACAGATGGCGATGCCGCGCTTTCTGCCCGAGGACATCCTGCGCCACGCCAACGCCAGCGGCGTTAACCGCATCGTCCTCATTCAGATGAGCTACTACCGCTTCGACAACCGTTGCATGTTGGACGCTATTCGCGCTCGGCCAGAGACGTTTTGCGGGATCGCCATCGTGGACTGGAAGGCGCCGCGGCCCGATGACGCGATGCGGGAACTGACGCGCGTCCACGTGCGCGGGTTTCGCATTCACGCGGCCGGACGGACGCCGGAGGCGTGGCTGGAAGGGGAGGGGATGGAGCGGATGTTCCGCTGCGGCGCGAAGGAGAGGCTCGCCATCTGTCCGTTGATTGACCCGACGCATCTGCCGGCGCTCTCGCGGATGTGCGAGAAGTTTCCCGACACGCCGATCATCATAGATCATCTGGCTCGCATCGGTGCGAAAGGGCCGATTCGCGATGAGGACGTGGTCGCGCTTTGCTCGCTGGCGCGTCACCGCAACGTGATGGTGAAGCTGTCGGCGTTCTACGCGCTTGGCGAGAAGAAGCCGCCGCATCTCGAACTCGCGCCGCTGATCAAGCGCGTCCACGAAGCCTACGGCGCGCGGCGGCTGATGTGGGCGTCCGATTGCCCGTTCCACACGCTCAAGGAACCCTACGACGCCAGCATCGCGCTCATCCGCGACCGGCTCGATTTCCTGTCGCCGGAGGACAAGCAGTGGATCTTGGGCCGGACGGCGGCAGAGTTTTTCTGGGGATGAAGTGAAGAGTGGTAACGCTGATTCCCTGCTCACAACCACGCCACGCCCTTGTATTTCGTCAGCGCGTTGCGCTTGAGTTGCGGATAGACCGTCTTCCAGAAGGCTTCGAGGTTCTGGGTCGCTTCGAGGCGTTTGCCGTCGGGCGCGGTGAGATGGACCAGCACGGCCAGCTTGCCGTCGCAAATACGCGGATGTTCTTTCACGCCGAAGATCTCATGAACCTTGACCGTGATCGCGGGCGGCGCGTCGTCGGAATAGACGAGCTTGAATCGCTTGTTGTTGGAGAGCGTCACGGCCAGCGGCGCGAGATCGTTGACGAAATCGCGCTGCACCGCGTTCAGATGCTCGCGGAACGCCGGCAAGAGCGGCCGCTCCTTCGCCTCCTTGTAGAGCAGGGTGCCGCTGAGCGCGCGGCTGAGGCATTCGATCTTCGCCGCGTCGTCGTAAGCCGGCAGTTCCAGTTCGGGGAACGTCTGTGCCACGAGCCGCACGCGCGCCAGCCATTGCTTCAGCTCGTGGTTCCACTCCGGCAGTTCTATCTCGTCGTCGAGAAACTCCTTCGCCAGTGCCGCCGCCGCTTCCTTCGGATGCGAGCAGTTCTGGTGCGAATGATCGAGGATTAGATCGCGGTAGCGTAGCAGCCGCACGCAGGCAACACGGCGCTGGGTGCGGTCGTAGAGATGCTCCGTCTTCTCGACAAGCTGGCCGGCGAACAACTCGCGCAGCCACTCCAGCTTCACCTCGCTGGCAAGGGCGAGTAGCGTCAGCTCCTTCTTGTCGCGCGTGACGATCTGGCGGATTTCGCCAGCGACCAGCAGGTCGGACTTCTGGACGACACTTTCGCGCACCAGCGTGCCGGAGCGCCCGCCCACCACAACGCAGTCGAGCGTGCCTTTGTCTACGCGGCGCGCGAGATGGTCCACAAAACCAGCGAGCACGCACTTCAAGAGGTCGTCATCCGTGAACTTCCCGTCTTCGCCGCGGATGCCGCTTTTCTCGCAGATGTCGAGCAGTTGCTCCCAGGTGTCCTCGACGCTCCCGGCCGTGAGCGCGTGGATGCTGGCGCGGCGACACGCGTCGAGGCTGAAGTTGCGCTGCTTCGCCCAGTTGAACGCGCGCACCAAGGTAAAGAAGTCGGAGTTGTCGTTGGTTTGGAACAACTCCAGCATCTCCTTGGCGGATTCCTCCTTGGAACGAACCATCATGTCGCGGCCGCTAACGAGCGCAGCCCAAAGCGCGACGGTCCGCACACATCCGCGGTTCGACGCCTCGACGAGCATTCGCGCATAACGCGGATGCACCGGGAGGCGGAGCATCCGGCGGCCGACTTCGGTGACTTTGCCGGTCGCGATGTCGAGCGCTCCGAGCCGCTCCAGCATGTCGAGCGCGGCTTGGACGGCGACGGGGTCCATCTTGTCCACGAGGTCGAACGTGGCGATGTCCTGCACGCCGAGCGAGCGGAGCAACAACACGATACCCGCAAGATCCGTGCGATGAATCTCCGGCGTGTTGACCTTAGGCCGGTCCTTGTGATTAACCGCTGTCCAGAGCCGGCGGCATTCGCCGGGCGCCGTGCGGCCAGCGCGGCCCGCGCGCTGGTCGGCGGAGGCGTGGCTGATCGGCTCGATGCGCAGCGCGCTGATGCCGAGCGTCGCGTCGTAGCGGTTGATGCGCGCCAAGCCGCTGTCCACGACGAAGAGCACGCCGTCAATCGTGACGGAAGTTTCGGCGACGTTAGTGGCGACGATGATCTTGCGGTGCGACGACAACTGGAAGACGCGGTCTTGGTCTTCCGGTGGCAGTTCGCCGTAAAGCGGCAACAGCGTGAGCGGCTCTCCTGATCGGTTGGCGCGGATGGCGGTGATGGTCTGCTGGATTTCCCAGACGCCCGGCATGAAGACAAGAATGTCCCCAGGTTTGCCGCTGGCGAGGATGCGCTCGACTTCGTCCGCAGCGACTTCCTGCGGCGGACGGCGATCCGGCGCGTTCAGAAAGCGGACATTCACCGGAAACGAGCGGCCTTCGGATCGGAGAATGGGGCAGTCACCGAGATACCTCGCCACAGGCTCTGCGTCCAAGGTCGCCGACATCACCATCGCCAACAGGTCGGGCCGCTTCGACGCCTGCAATTGCTTTACCAAGCCGAGCGCGACATCGCTGAACAGGTTTCGCTCATGAAACTCGTCAAACAGGATCGCACCGACATCCGGCAACTCTGGTTCATCCTGTAACCGGCGCAGCAGAACGCCTTCGGTCACAAAGAGGATGCGCGTTTCTGGCGAGGTCCGGTCGTCAAATCGGATCTGGTAACCGACCTCGCTGCCCAACCGCACGCCACGTTCCGCCGCCACGCGCGCGGCGACACTGCGGGTGGCGACCCGGCGGGGTTGGAGCACGACGATCTGTTTTCCACCCGCGCGACCGTCCTCCAGCAGCATCTGGCAAACCTGCGTCGTCTTGCCCGAACCCGTCGGCGCGATGACGACGAGCCGGTTGTGCTGGCGCCAAGCAGCGCGAAACTGGTCGTGCAGCGTCCAGATCGGCAGCGCGCGGGCGGTTTGTGCAAACGGAGTCATCGCGGCCCATCTTACGAGGAACGGCGCTCAGCGCAAGATCAGGACGGGCATCGGAAGCCGACGTGTGACAGGCGGGAGCGTGAGTTCTGTGGCAACCCCGGTTCCGGGTTCAAACCCGCGCGCTATGCACCCGCAGTTTCAGCGCTGCGGTAAGGAAGTCGTGGTTCATGCGGGAAATGAAGCTGGTGGCAATGCCTTTGGGACAGACGGCCTCACAGGAACCGGTGACGCTGCATGCGCCAAAACCTTCCTTTGTCATTGCTTCGACCATGGCGAGCACGCGCGGGTCTTTCTCAGGCTTGCCTTGCGGCAGGAGATTGAGGTGGGCGACTTTGGCGGCGACGAAGAGATTGGCCGAGGCGTTCTTGCATGCGGCGACGCACGCGCCGCAGCCGATGCACGCGGCGGCGTCCATCGCCAAATCGGAGTGATATTTTGGCAGCGGGACGGTGTTGGCTTCAGGCGCGGAGCCGGCCGTCACGGAAATGAAGCCGCCCGCCTGGATGATGCGGTCAAACGCGCTGCGATCCACGACGAGATCCTTGATGAGCGGGAAAGCCTTGGCGCGGAAAGGCTCGACGGTGATGACATCGCCGTCCTTGAAGCTGCGCATGTAGGTCTGGCAGGTGGTGATCTTGGACTCCGGGCCATGGGCCTCGCCGTTGATGACGCACGAGCACATGCCGCAGATGCCCTCGCGGCAATCGCTGTCAAAATGCACCGGCTCTTCGCCCTTCTTGATGAGCCGCTCGTTGAGCACGTCAAGCATTTCGAGGAAGGACGTGTCGGACGTGACGTCCTTCAGTTCATACTCAACGAAGCGGCCGGCGTTCTGCGCGTTCTTTTGGCGCCACACGCGAACAGTAACTTTCATTACTTGTAGCTCCTTTGCGCCATGTGCGCCTCTTCGTAAACCAGCGGTTCTTTGTGAAGCTGGGACGGTTTGCCGGGGCCGCCGAATTCCCACGCCGCGACGCAGGCATACTCGGCGTCATTACGGAGGCATTCGCCTTCCGGCGTCTGAAACTCCGTCCGGAAATGACAACCGCAGGATTCCGCCCGTGTCAGTGCGTCAAGGCAGATCAACTCGCCGAGTTCGAGGAAGTCGGCCACGCGCCCGGCGCGTTCGAGGGCCATGTTAAGGTCTTGGTGCGAGCCGGGAACGATGACATTCTGCCAGAACTCATCGCGGAGTGCGGCGATCTGCTGGATCGCTGTCTTCAGCCCCGCTTCCTGACGCGCCATGCCACAGTGTTCCCAGAGGATTTTGCCAAGCTGCTTGTGGAACTCCACCGGCGTGCGCTTGCCTCGGATGGAGAGCAGTTTGTTGAGGCGCTGGGCGGTTTCCTGCTCGGCCAGTTTCGCTTCCGGCACGTCGGCCGATGGCCGTTTCACTCCATTGCGAGCCAGATAGTCGCCGATGGTGTAAGGCAGGATGAAATAACCGTCCGACAAGCCTTGCATCAACGCGCTAGCGCCGAGGCGGTTCGCGCCGTGATCGGCGAAGTTGGCCTCGCCGATCACGAACAGACCGGGCAAATTGCTCATCAGATTATAGTCCACCCACAGTCCGCCCATCGCATAGTGGATCGCGGGATAAATCCGCATGGGGGTCTTGTAGGCATCCTCAGCCGTTATCTCCCGATACATCTCGAAGAGATTGCCATAGCGTTCCTTCACCACTTCTCCGCCGAACCGCGCGATGGCGTCGCGGAAATCCAGATAGACACCCAAACCGGTTGTGCCCACGCCACGGCCTTCGTCGCAAACACGCTTGGCGGCGCGGCTCGCGATGTCGCGGGGAACGAGGTTGCCGTAGGCCGGGTAGGTGCGCTCCAAATAGTAGTCGCGCTCGCTGTCGGGAATGTCCTGCGGCGGACGTTTGTCGTTGGCGGTTTTCGGCACCCAAACGCGGCCGTCGTTTCGCAGCGACTCCGACATCAGCGTCAACTTGCTCTGGTAATCGCCTGATACCGGGATGCACGTCGGATGAATCTGCGTGAAGCAGGGATTGGCAAACAACGCGCCCTTGCGGTGCGCGCGCCAAGCGGCCGTGGCGTTCGACGCGCCGCCGGAGGTGCAGAGGCAGAAGACGTTCGTGTAACCGCCTGAGGCGAGCACCACCGCGTCGGCCATGACAGAGGAAATCTTCCCGCTGATAAGGTCGCGCACGACAATGCCCTTGGCGTGGCCGTTGACGACGATCAGTTCCAGCATCTCTTGGCGCGGAAACATCTTGACCGCGCCCAGGCTGATTTGATGTGAGAGAGCCTGATACGCACCGAGCAGCAGTTGTTGACCCGTCTGGCCGCGGGCATAGAAGGTCCGCGACACCTGCGCACCGCCGAAGGAGCGCGTCGCGAGATAGCCGCTGTATTCGCGGGCAAACGGCACGCCCTGCGCCACCGCTTGGTCAATGACGTTCACGCTGACTTCCGCCAAGCGATAGACGTTTGCCTCGCGCGCGCGGAAGTCGCCGCCTTTCAGGGTGTCGTAGAACAACCGATAGACGTTGTCGCCGTCGTTGCGGTAGTTCTTGGCGGCGTTGATGCCGCCCTGCGCCGCGACGCTGTGCGCCCGCCGGGCGCTGTCCTGAATACAGAACGATTTGATGTTGTAGCCCAGTTCCGCCAGCGAGGCCGCCGCGGACGCGCCGGACAGCCCGGTGCCCACAACGATGATTTCGTATTTCCGTTTGTTGGACGGGTTGACGAGACGGATCTCGTGCTTGTGATTGGTCCACTTCTGGGCCAGCGGGCCGGACGGGATGTTAGCGTTGAGTTTCATGTTACTTCAGCACTCCCATCAGCACGGCCAACGGAACGGAGACAAACCCCAAAAACAGCAGGCATGCCACTACGGTCGAAGTCTTGTCAATGCGGCTGGCCCATGTCTCCATTCGCAAACCGAGCGATTCCACCATTGCCCGCACGCCGTGGCTGAGGTGGAAACCCAATGTGCCGACCCCCAACACGTAAAAACCCGCGGTGGCCAAACCGGAGAAGGCCGTCATGATCATCTTATACACATCCGCGCGGCCGTGGCTGTCTTGGAAGGTCAAATACTCAGGGTTCGTCACGCCCATCGTGAAATGCAGCAGATGATAAACGATGAAGCACAACACGATCAAACCGCTGGTCAACATCATACGCGAGGCAAGGCTGGCGCCCACCAGTTTCTTCACATCGTAGGGTGTCTCACGCCGCCGACGGTTGCCTATGGTCAGAAATACGCCCGTGGCCACATGCAATATCAGGCACACCGCCAAGATTGTTCGGAACGGCCAGAGTGCCTCCCGGTGTGACTTGAGAAAGTCTGCGTAGTGGTTGATGTCTCCCCATCCCAGAAACATCTGCATGTTGCCCGTCATGTGCATGACAACAAACATGAGCAGCACGCCGCCCGTGGCGGCCATCACTGCCTTCTTGCCAATCGTTGTTGTAAAGACCTTCCAGAGACTGTTCATGCAAATACCATCTGGTTCGTCATCTTCGGAGCGTAAGCATCGCCTGCAACTGTGTGCATAACCTGTGCCAAGCGCAACAGACAAATTCACAACACGACACAATTAGAACAGGTTGTGCTGCCATATGAAAGTGGATGGTTAATGCCTTCGTGCCGGCCAATGCGCGCTTTCACGCATAACCTTGAGCGTTTCCACGCAAGCCATACGCCACTTCGCTGATCACCCGCCCACCGTTGAGGATGCTCAGCGGCCAACCAAACGAGGCTTGGGCGTATTTCTTATCCGCGTCCACACCAATTTGGTGATACACCGTGCGAACCAGATCTTCAGGTGTGATGGGGCTGTCAACCGCTGATTCGCCACGGGCGTCGGACGCACCGACGACTTGGCCGCCGCAGATGCCGCCGCCGGCAAGGAACGTGGAGAAGACGCCAGCATGGTGCTCGCGACCAGCTTCGTTGTTTATACGCGGCGAACGGCCGAATTCGGTTGCGAAAACAACCATCGTTTTGTCCAGCAAGCCGCGGCTGGCAAGGTCAACGATCAGTGCGCTGACGGCCTGATCAAACTGCGGCAGGCGATTCGCGAGCGAGTTGAACGCGCGAAAGTGATGGTCCCATCCGTTCTCCTCCACTGTAACGAAGCGCGCACCTGCCTCCACGAGCCGCCGCGCGGCCAAACATTTGCGACCGAGAGCAGTATTGCCGTAGGTCTCCGAGATTCTCGCCGGTTCCGCGTGCAAGTTGAACGCGGCGCACGAACCGCGCTGGAAAAGGCCGTCGCCAGACACGCTGATGCAGCACGGTGCAACGCCGCAGGGGGCAAGCGTCCTCGATACGACTGCGCCGATGCCCGGATGGCTGATGCCCGGCAGTGGCTTGCAGCCGCTGAGCATGTAGCTCATGCCGTGCTCGTGCGACCCTTCGGCGTGGTGCATCGAACGGATGAAGGCAATCTTGTCACTGATGCGCGCCATGCGTGGCAGGTGCTCACAGAGCTGAATGCCGGGAACATTCGTGCCGATCGCCCTGAACGGGCCGCGGATTTCGGCGGGCGCGTCCGGTTTCGGATCAAATGTGTCGAGGTGCGAAACCCCGCCCTGCATCCATAGGAAGATCACAGACTCACAACGTCCGCCGCCAACCGCACTGGCAAGCTGTGCGCGATGGGAAAACCCAAGGCCCGCTGCGCCCACAGTTCCGAGTCGGAGGAACTCCCGGCGGGAGATATCAATATGTCTGTTGTCTTCACCACTGCGATTTGGATTCATCGTGAATTTCCAATTGGTTCGCCTCTGCTCTCGGCGTTCTTCACGTCGGATTATAGGCGGGCGTCTGGGCGCATCAATACAAAGTTCGGCCAAGTTGCCGCAGATTCACACCGCATCCGTCTTGTGAAACATCCGGATACATGTCACAACTTGCCGCGGTTGCGCGCGACGCGACCAGTCTTATGCCCAAGAACGACATCAGTTGGAAACGGCGCACGCCTGACGGCGAGAGGGTGGAGGTCTATGCCCACCACGTCGGAGACATCTGGAACTTCTACACACGCGGCGGGCGCTATGATGAATGGCAGTTCACCCCGCAGCCGCCGCTGGAGGATTGGCTGTCCCTGCTCGACGGCGCCGAGCGGCTCATCGCGCGCGATCGGATGCGCCCGGAAAATGCCGACCGTTTGCGCAAGACCATCCGCGAACGGTTTCCCGATGCCGGAATTTAGTCAACGCCACCACCGCCGCGCGTTGGCAAATGTCAGATTTGCATTGCGACGGTTTGGCGGACTGCTTATCCTCCGCGCAACTTTGGAGTCTTTCGCAATGCGAAACCTTTTTGCTGCCAATCTTTCCGCGCTTCTCGCGCTTGCAGTCTCATTGCCGGCGGCGGAGCCGGCCAAGCCCGCGCCGTATTCCGCCGCCATGACGCTTCCTGCCACCACGGACCCGAATCGCCCGAAACGGTTCCTGACGATCCTCGACGGTGTGCGGTCCGCGATTCAGCAAAACCTCGACGTCAGCATCCAGCGGCTCAACCCCGCCATCAGCGCGGCAGACGTGCAGGCTGCGGAAGGCATCTTCGATATCAACTGGGTCACGGGCCTCAGCGAAAGCGAAAACCTCCGCCCGCCGGGATTCAGCTCCTCATCATTCACCAGCATCGCTCCCGCAAACACCCGCACCTACTCGTATCAACAAAATCTCACCGGCCTGTCGCCCATCGGCACGGAATACACACTCGGTTTCAACGGCTCGCGGCAGCAAAGCAGCCTGTTCAGTGGATCGCCAGGGCCGCAATGGACGATGTTCATGGGAGCCACCGTGACGCAGCCGTTGATGAAAGGTTTTGGCTGGGACGTGAACACCGCGCAGATCCGCATCGCCCGCAAGAACCAGGACATTTCCTACCAGCAATTCGTGCAGCTCGTCATGCAAACGGTGTCGAACGTGAAGCAGGCTTACTACGACCTGCACTACGCCATCGAGAACGTCAAGGTGAAGGAGTTGTCGGTGGACCTTGCCAAGCGATTCTTGGAAGAGAGTCGCAAACGCATGGAGGTCGGCACGATGGCGCGGCTCGACGTGGTGCAGGCCGAGGCGGAACTTTCCCAGCGCGAGGGCGAGCTTATTGACGCGCAGCGGCAGTTCGACGAAAACGAAATCGCCTACAAGCAGCTCATCAGCCGTGATGTGTTGTCCATTCGCGAGGTGATGCTGGTGCCGGTGGACCGGCCCAGCGTCGTGGCCATGCCGATTGACGCGCTCGACAGCATCCGCCAGGGACTCGATAACCGGCCCGAGTATTTGCAGGGCAAGCTGCAACTGGAACTGAACCACATCAATCTGAAGTATTACAAGAACTCGCTCCTGCCGCAGGTGGACCTTGCGGCCAGTTACGGCTACAACGCAATCAACCAGAGCAACATTGACCAGGACTTTTCCCAACTCAGCAGGAACTTCGATTCCGTTTACGACCGCGAGTTTCCCACCTGGTCGGCCGGCCTGACGATCACCGTCCCGCTCGGCAATACCACCGCGCGCGGCAATTACCGCCACTGGAAACTTGCTGTCGAACAGGCATTGTTGTCGCTGAAGAAGACCGAACAGAACATCATCGTTGGCGTGGAACTGGCGGCCATCCAGGCTCGAGCCAAAGCCAAACTCATCGCTTCCAGCCAAGCCACGACGCGATTGCGGCAGGAGTCCTACGCTGCCGAAATCGAGAAGCTCAAGGCCGGCACCTCCACCACCTACACGGTCCTGCAAATGCAGCGCGACCTCAACGATGCGCGCGTCACGGAACTCCGGGCCATCGCCGACTACAACAAGGCGCTCGTTGCTCTCAGTCATCAGGAGGGCACCATCCTCAAGCGCAGCGGCGTCAGCGTCGAGCCGGAGACAAAGAAGTAGTCATACGCTTTCGCGTTGTTCCTGTTCGCTCAAATTCCCGGCTTGCCGGCGGCGGCGGAAAAAACTACGCTCTGCGTTGCTTACAACGAAATGAAATCAAGCGTCAAAGTCGCACTTATGCTCGTGCTGATCGCCGCTGTGGCGTTGGTCGCCTACAGTGTCGGTCGCAGGCAAATCGTCGTGCCAGCGGAGACCGCGCCCTCCGCGTCGTCGGAACCGACTGCCACGGCCTCCGCTAAGCCCGCCGCGCCTGCAACTCCCGCGCCGGCCGCGGCCAACCGCGAGCCGCTGGAGAAGGCGCTGGCCTTACGCGACGGCGGGAAGCTCGCCGAGGCGCGCGATACGCTGCGCGAGTTGCTGACGAAGGCCGACGACACCCAACTCGTTGTGGAGATCCAGAAAGCCCTTGGCGACGTGAACATGCAGTTGTTGCTGACGCCCGCACCCGCACCGGAGAAGGTGGACTACGTCGTGCAACCCGGCGACAGCCTCGGCCGCATCGCGAAGATGCACAACACCACCATCGAGGTCATCCAGAAGGTCAACGGCTTGCGCGAAACCATCATCCAGCCGGCGCAGCGGCTCCGCGTAACGCCGACGAAGTTCGCCGTCGCCGTCAGTAAGACGCAGAACACCCTCCTCGTCACCGACGACGGCAAGTTCTTCAAGCTCTACCGCTGCGGCACCGGCCAATACAGCACCACGCCCGTCGGCACGTTCAAGATCACGGACCGCATCGCAAGCCCGCCGTGGTGGAAGGACGGCCAGACCATCCCGTTCGGCTCCAAGGAGAACGTCCTCGGCAAATACTGGCTCGCGCTCGACATCCCGCACTACGGCATCCACGGCACCTGGGAGCCGGAGACCATCGGCCGCCAGTCCAGCCAGGGCTGCATCCGCCTGATCAACGAAGACGTCGAGGAACTTTACATCATCCTGCCGGCTGGCACGCCGGTGCAAGTGACGGAGTAAGCCATGCGCCCAATCGCACACAAACTCATCACCTACGATTTCGAGAAGCCGATCCTCGAACTGGAGCGGAAGTTGGAAGAACTGCGCCGCATGGCCACCGAACAAAAGGTGGACCTCCACGACCAGATCGCCGAGATGGAGAAAACCGTCGAGGAAACCAAAGAGGACATTTACACCCACCTCTCCGCCTGGCAGCGCGTCCAGCTTGCCCGCCATCCGCGGCGGCCCTACATGCTCGACTACATCGCTGCCATCGCCACCGATTTCATCGAGCTGCACGGCGACCGGCGCTTCAGCGACGACCGCGCCATGGTCGGCGGCTTCGCCACGATTGACGGCGTCCGCGTCGTCATCGTTGGCCAGCAGAAGGGCCGCGACACCAAGGAGAACATCATGCGCAACTTTGGCTGCGCGCACCCGGAAGGTTACCGGAAGGCGATCCGGCTGATGCAAATGGCTGAGCGGTTCGGCCTCCCCATCGTCACCTTCATTGACACCCCCGGCGCTTACCCCGGCGTCGGCGCCGAGGAACGCCATATCGCCGAGGCCATCGCCGCGAACCTGCGCGACATGATGGCCCTGCGCGTGCCCATCGTTGCCGCCGTCATCGGCGAGGGCGGTAGTGGCGGCGCGCTCGGCATCGGCATCGCCAACCGCGTCCTCATCATGGAGAACGCCTACTACTCCGTCATCTCCCCCGAAGGCTGCGCCGCGATCCTTTGGAAAGACCGCGCCGCCACGCCCAAGGCCGCCGAGGCCCTCAAGCTCACCGCCAAAGACCTCCTCGGCCTCAAGCTTGTGGAAGAGATCATCCCCGAACCGCTCGGCGGCGCGCACCGCGACCCCGCCAAAGCCGCCACCGCGTTGAAAGCCGCGCTTCTCACCCATCTTCGCGAACTGATCGCGCTCCCAGTTGATGCTCTGCTAGAGCAACGCTACGCCAAGTTCCGTGCGATGGGCCAATTCGACTTCGTTGTCCCCGGCGGGAATGTTTAGCGCCGGCTCGGTGGTTTATCGGCTCTCCGACAAACAGTAGAGAAACTGTCTGCCGCGCAAAAACATCTGTTTCCCTACAATGGCGGGCGAAGCTTCAAAGCCGTCCTCCAGATGATTCCGCGCCAAGACCTCAAGCTTGTTCGATTTTCGTAGAACCGCTGCGTTTCCGTCACGGCCGACCAGATACACGCGGTCACTGGCGCCGACAGGCGACGCATACACGCCTTGGATGCCTTCGATGCGTTGCGCTCCGACCAGCGCGTTGCCCGTGGAGCCTTCGAGGATGGAAAGCACGGCGTTGTTCCATGAGGGCACGTAGAGCAGGTTCCCATAAAGCAACGGCGACGGGACATACGGCGTGTGCTTCTTGCGGAACCACGCGACCGACGAGGTGCCCGTGATGTCGCCGCGGCCGCCCGGACGGATGGCGTAGAGCGCGTTGCCGTGGAAACCGCTGGTGACGAAAACCAACCCCGATCCTGCCACAGGCGACGGGATGGCGTTGAGCGTCGTGCCAGCGCATTGCCAGAGCAACTCGCCCGTGGAGAGGTCATAGCTGCGGACTTTGTTCATGCCGTTGACCACCACCTGCCGGTGTCCCTCGTGCTCAACGACCAGCGGCGTGCTCCAGCCGGTCGGTTCGTCGCGTTTCTGCCGCCAGAGTTCCTTCCCGTCGCGGACATCGAGCGCCACGATGAAATCCTCACCTTCATGGTCCCAAAGGATCACCACCGTATGCCCATGCAACGCCGGCGAAGTGCCTTCCCCGTAGCCGTAGCGCGTCCACTGGCGGCCCAGGTCTTTTTGCCAGAGCAACCGACCGGTGAGGTCGTAGCAAAACAAACCGTTCGATCCAAAGTAGGCCACCAGATATTTGCCGTCCGTCACCGGCGATCCCGATGCATAGCCATGATCGCGATGATAGCCTTCGTGCGGCACTTTCTCGCGCGCCGTTTGCTGCCAGCGCACTTTCCCAGTCGCCCGATCCAACGCCATCACCGTGAACCGCTGCGCCTCGCTCGCCGGGTCCACCATGCGGGCATTGGGACCGGGCGGAACAGCATCTGGTTTGACCACGACCTTCTTTCCCGTCGGAATGGCCGTCAGGATGAACACCTGGTTCTGCCACACAATCGGCGTCGAGGTGCCGCGTCCCGGCAACGCAACCTTCCACTGCACGTTTCGCGTCTCGCTCCATTCGACCGGCGGGTTGCCGTGCGGCGCGACGCCATTGGCCAGCGGCCCGCGCCATTGCGGCCAGTTCAAGTCACGAGCGTTGTCGGCGGCGAGGAGTGAGTGGAAGCTTAGCAGCGCAGTCAAACCGAGACAGGTCATCAAAGTGGGACTGTTCATAACCGCAATCGTAGCCCGCCCCTCCGTGGCGGGAAATGCTATTTTCCAATCCGGCGACGGAGTTGTGGGCTACAATCACCCCACCACCATCTCCGCCTCCGCGCTCGGCCGCGCCTCACCGGATTTGTTCGCCGCGACGATCCGCACTTTCACCCGCTGGCGGAGGTGAAGCCGTCAGTGTGCGCCGCATCGGGGGGAATCACACACGTTCCAGGTTATAGCGAGGTGTCTTGCGTCCTTTTTCCGATTCGTTCGTCTATATCACTGAAATGGAGACCGGTCATTTGGACCGGACACAACGAAGAGAAAGAAACAGGAACTATGAAACCAAACGAAATGCAGTTGGATTCGGTCAGAAAATCAGTGCGCGAGCATTATGGCAACGTCGCGTCGCGTAGCAGTGGCTGCGGTTGCGGTTGCGGGCCAGCTTCTGCCAACCTCGAAAAACAAACCCTGCCGCATGACGCAGCGACAGTATCGAGGGCGGTCGGCTATTCGGCGGATGATGTTCAAAGCGTTCCGGATGGGGCGAACCTCGGCCTTGGCTGCGGTAATCCGGTTGCCATCGCGTCGCTTCGCCCGGGGCAGACGGTGCTGGACCTCGGCAGTGGCGCGGGATTCGACGCCTTCCTCGCCGCCAAGGCAGTCGGGCCGAAAGGCTTGGTCATCGGTGTTGACATGACGGCGGAAATGATCACCAAAGCGCGGCAGAACAAGGCGAACGGCGGTTACACGAATGTCGAGTTTCGCCTCGGCGAGATTGAAAGCCTGCCGGTTGCCGACGGCTCCGTGGACGTCATCCTCTCCAATTGCGTCATCAACCTCTCGCCCGACAAGGCGAGCGTGTTCCGCGAGGCCTTCCGGGTGTTGAAGCCCGGCGGTCGGCTGGCCATTGCGGATGTCCTTGCTTTGGCGCTCGTGCCGGAGAACATTCGTCAAGACGTGGAGCTTTATGCGGCTTGCGCGGCGGGCGCTACGCTCGTGGAAGACGTGGAGGCGATGCTCAGGACGGTGGGATTCAAAGATATTCGGGTTGAACCAAAACCGCAGAGCCGCGAGTTGATTCGCGAATGGTTTCCCGGCCGGGGCTTTGAAGATTACTTCGCATCGTCTACCATCGAAGCCGTGAAACCGGAAGCTGCATGACACCGACCATCGAAACCATCTGGGACGAGTTCGCCGTAAAGCTGGGTCGGTTCATCGCCGCGCGCGTGGCCGACCCAGCGACGGCGGAAGACATTCTACAGGACGTGTTCGTCAAGATTCAGAACCGGCTCGGCCAGCTCCAGGACCCGGCGAAGCTCCAAGGCTGGCTCTACCTCATGGCGCGCAACGCCATCATTGACCACTACCGCACGCGCAAGGAAACAACCGAGGTGCCGGAGTCGCTTCCTGCCGAACCGCCAGCGCACGACGTCGAGGTGGAGGAGCTGAAAGCTGCGTTCCGCCGCATGATTTACAGCCTGCCGGAACCGTATCGTGATGCATTGGTGCTCACCGAGTTTGAAGGGCTTTCGCAAAAGGAACTGGCGAAGCAGTTGGGCATCTCGCTGTCCGGGGCGAAGTCGCGGGTGCAGCGCGGGCGGGAGCAGTTGAAACAAATGCTGCTGGAACGCTGCGAGTTCGAGTTCGATCGTCTCGGCCGGATCATTGACTGCAAGCCGCGCTCGAAAGCCACCTGTCAAGAGTGCGCGTAAGAAATGAGAAGGCTCCTGATCGCGTCGAGGTCTGGCCGAAGGCGTTCTCCGGCCTGAAGACGAGATTCTCCGGCCCGGCCTTTGCCTTTGGCAGCGGGGACTTTGGCTTGTCCATCTCGCACAAGGGATTGTCCGTCTTGGAAGATACCTTTGGAGCCTCGGACTTAACCTTTTCCCCCTCGGAAGATGTTTTATCCGCCTTGGACTTAGTTTTATCCGTCGCGGACCTTACCTTGTCGGAGCCTGACCTTACCTTGTCAGAGGCGGAAACGGTTGCTTCCGGCCGTCCAAAAGGGCTGTTTTTGTCAAAATATGGTGTTTTTGACGTTCCGAGGCCCTTTTTGCCGGCATGGAAGCCCGTCGGAGCTACCCCGTGGCTATTCTTAGACAGTTAATAAACTGAGCCGAAACTGACACTACAACTGAACTACTTCTTCTCGATCGCCTTCAGTTCCGCTCGCCGAGCCATCATCCGGTCGCACCACGTCAGCAAATCGGCGTGCTGCTCGGCACTGACACCCCACGTGCTTGCGCCATCTTTCTGCAATGATTCGCGGATTACTTTGATTAAATCAAAGCCACTCCTACCCCAAAACCTGCAGTTATCTGATCCTAGTAACCAATCCTTGGCCACCGATTCGTTTCGCCACTCCCAGCACAATGGTCCAATCCGAGGTCGGGCGTCTTGGGTGTCATTTCCAATCGAACTAAAAAAGTCGCTTTCAATAAAAGCACTGAGCAGCAACAAGGGAATCCACTCGCGCCCTTCTGGAAATGCTTTCAACCAATCTGCCAACGAGCTTCGATTCTCTGTCACGATCGTGTTGTAACAATAAAGTGCCCGATCACGTTGTGGTAGGTGACCGAGGTCATGCCGCGCGTCTAGACTTACGCAACTACCATTCTCACTCATGGCCCAAAGCGTGGCGACCGTCAAAGGCCCGCGAATATATTTGTGGCAAACGCTCATATCTCCCGACACCAACACCCCGCGCTTCAAGAGTCTCGACAGGGCGTTTATGCAAGAAGCGTTTGTAAGCCCACGCAGATCAGAGTTTCGTGCCTGGTATTCTCTATAGGCGAAACTCGGCACACAAGGCGTTGTGCCAACTCCAATCGAACCACCGCGATTCTTCATGCGCGACGGCCACTTCTGAACCATTCGCAAAGCCAAACCACGTTGCGACTCATGCGTTAGGCGATCGCCTTGGTCATGCAATAACGAGAGTGCGAGTAAGGCCGCCCTGTCTTCTTCCTCATCCAGCAGATCACCGATGAACTCCTCCAACTCGCGTTGAGTCGTTTTTCCAGCCCAGAAGAACAGCACCACTGTCCACGCATCCTCGTGGCGGTGCGCCCATAGCTCCTTTCGGTCGAGCCGGCGCTTATCGAACAGGCTGGTGGTGCCATCGCAAACCAACTCCGCCACGAGAAATTCGCCGATGGTCTTGTGCATGAATGACCAAGCTCCAGGCCCTTGTAACAAGCCGGTGCGCTCGCGCAGCGCGGGGAGTAGCCGCTCTACATTCTCGTCAAATCTAAACTTTGTCAGCGCCTCTATGACAAGCGCGCGTATCGTGTCGTCGTTGACCTCGTTCACCCCGTGCAGGTGGAAGTGTAACGCTATATGGGCCAGCACGCGGCGCTTTTCCCTATCCGAAAGCTTTGTTGCGCGCGCTTGGATACCTAGTCCTGAATCGCGAAGACCGAGCATGGCGGCAATGTAACGTTCGTAGAGGTCCACGCGGCCGCTGGGTAGCTTCTTGTCGCGGTGGTGGACGAACAGCAGCGTGCCGAGCATCAGCGGCGTGTCTGCCAGCGGCTTAAGACTTGGATCTTTGAAAAAGGTGCGGGCCAGCGCGGCAGTGTCTACTTTCCGTTCTGCCGCAGATAGTTCGCTCTCAGGCAGGTAGCGATGCCATCGCTCGATGAATTCGACGATTCGCTTCTCATCAAAGGGCAACAGGTCCCACTGCTGCCAAGGCTTCTTCAAGTCCTCAAGATGTCCGCTCTGGATGGGGCGCGAGGTGACGAGGATAACGGTGTTCATAGCCACGACGGCGAGGTCTTTCACCCATTTCTCCACGGCGTCGCGTCGTTCTTCAGGGACTTCGTCGAAGCCGTCGAGGATTACCACCAACCGGCCCGCGCTGTGCCATTTTCTGAGCACCTGGTCCGTGAGCGCATCTCGTAAGTGCGCACCTGCCTGCGTTTGGAGCAAGTCAAGGAGGGAATGCTTCTCGATGTCCACTATTGCTCGTAAGCGCAGCACCACCGCCAAGCGAATTGGATCTGCCCGGAGAAAGCGCGATTGAAGCCAGAGTGACCATGTCGTTTTCCCCACGCCCGCACCGCCATGCACGATGCGACGCGCGCCCGGCGCCGCAAGCACATTTAGGATGCTCTGCTCATCGCCAATTGGCTTTGCATTTTCCAGACGCTCGCGGAAACCGGGAATTACGAAATGGTCACCCAAAGCACCATAGAGCGCACGCTCCGCACGCAGGGGCGAGAGGTCGAGCCGGAGCAGAAGGCTATTGAGGAGAGTCTGGGCAAACTCGCGCAGGAGCGTTTCGGCCTGCTGGTCCGCCTTGTCTGTCAAGGCACTTACTACGTTCCCTGGCATATCGGCAACTTTGGCGTTCATGGAGCGAATCTCCTCCGCAATCTGACTCAGGCGCTTGAATTCCTCGCGGAAGCCTTCAGCTTGCCATTGTGCGAGGGCGATGCGCGACCCGGCAAGGAAATGTGCGATCTGCGGGAACAGCACGGTGTAAAACTGGCCGAGTTGTTCATCGCGAATCTCCTGCGGCAGTTCATCGTTAGGGTGGCATCGCTTGAAGATGAGGGAACCGTCGAGATCGCCGGCGAAGAATCGCTGTGGGTCGTCTACTAGCGGCTGGAGCTTTGCACAGAGAGCGGTGATGAGAATGTTCTTACGATGATCGCTCACGTTCTCCGCGCGCAAATACTCTTCCACCTGTTCGACGATGCGGTCCACAGCATCCTCCACCAGCCTTGCCATGCGGCGCTGGGTTCTCATGTCCTTGAGTTCTTCACCCAGCGACCGAGCGCCGAGTGAAATAGTGAGTTTGCCAATGAGACCGGCGGCAGAACTGAAGAACTCCATAATGCGCCGGATACTATGCATCGGGCGGGCACATGACAAGCGCGGCATCAGACTCGACAGAGCGGTCTCTAAACCGTCCTTCTGTTCAGAAAATCGAAGATAAACTGGAGATTAGCCCAACGAAACCTTCGCGCTGCGTTACGCCTGCGGCTTTGCCTCGTCGCCCACGACGCGGATGTGGAGGTCTTTCAACTGGCGCGCGGTCACGTCGCCGGGGGACTGGGTCATCAGATCGGTGGCCTTGGCGGTCTTCGGGAAGGCGATCACGTCGCGGATGCTGGGGCTGCCGACGAGCGTCGCCATGATGCGGTCGAAACCGAGGGCGATGCCGCCGTGCGGGGGCGTGCCGAAACGGAACGCCTTGATGAAGTAACCAAACCGGCTCTCGGCCACGTCGCGCGGGATTTCGCAGACGTCGAACACCTTCTGCTGGAGGTCGGGCTGGTGGATGCGGATGCTGCCGCCGCCGATCTCGCTGCCGTTGAGGACGAGGTCGTAGTGCTGGCCGCGCACGCGATGGGTGTCGGTGTCGAGCAACGCCGCGTCCTCCGCCACGGGCGCGGTGAACGGATGATGGCTGCTCATCCATCGGTTTTGTTCCTTGTCGAACGTGAGCAGCGGGAAATCCACCACCCACAGGAAATCGTAGCGGTCCGCCGGGATCGTGAGCTTGCCGGTCTGCTGGAGGTATTGGGCGCAGAGCAGGCGGATGCGGCCGAGGATTTCGCAGGCGTTGGTCCATTGGTCGGCGGCGAAGAGGATGAGGTCGCCTTCGGTCACTTCCAACCGGCTCGCCAGCGCGGCTCTCTCGGCGTCGGTGAAGAACTTCACGATGGGCGAGTTCCACTTGCCACCCTCGACCTTGATCCAGGCGAGGCCCTTGGCGCCGAAGCTCTTGGCGGCCTCGGTGAGCGCCTCGATCTGGCCCTGCGTGGCGCAGGCGAACCCTTTGGCGTTCATCGCCTTCACAACGCCGCCGCCGTCAATGACGGAACGGAACACCTTGAACGCGCTGGCGCGGAAGTCGTCGGTGAAATCCGCCATCTCCATCCCGAACCGCGTGTCGGGCTTGTCGCTGCCGAAGCGGTTCATCGCGTCGGCGAACGTCATGCGCGGGAATGGCGTGGGGATGTCGCGGCCGAGCGCGGTCTTCCAGACGCGCGCCATCAGGCCCTCCATCAAGCGGTAGATGTCCTCGCGGTCAATGAAGCTCATCTCCACATCAATCTGCGTGAACTCCGGCTGGCGGTCGGCGCGCAGATCCTCGTCGCGGAAGCAACGGGCCATTTGGAAATAGCGCTCGACGCCGGCAACCATCAGCAATTGTTTGAACTGCTGCGGCGACTGGGGGAGGGCGTAGAACTTGCCGGGGAAGAGCCGCGACGCCACTAAATACTCGCGCGCGCCTTCCGGCGTGCTCTTGAAGAGCATCGGCGTCTCGACTTCGAGGAAGCTCAGTTCGTCGAAGTAGTCGCGCACGGCCTTCGTCACCTGGTGACGGAGGCGCAGGTTGCGGAACATCGAGGGCCGGCGCAGGTCGAGGTAGCGGTATTGGAGGCGCAGGTCTTCGCTGGTCTGCGTATCGTCGCTGACCTCGAATGGCGGCGTCTCGGCGGCGTTGAACACTTCGAGATGGTCGGCGATGACTTCGATCTCGCCGGTCGGCAGCTTCGTGTTAATGGTGCCTTCCGGTCGCGGGCGGACGCGGCCGCGGATGCAAATGCAGAACTCCGAACGCAACGCGTGCGACCCCTCGGCGGCGGCGGGGTTGTATTGTGGGTCGAAGACCACCTGCGTCAGCCCCTCGCGGTCGCGCAGGTCAATGAACACGATGCCGCCGTGGTCGCGCCGGGTTTGCACCCAGCCGGTCAGCGTCACTTGCTGGCGCTCGTCCGCCAGCCGTAATTGTCCGCAATGATGAGTCCGTTTCATAAGCTTTGGAGTATTGGAGTATCGGAGTGCTGGAGTGTTGGGTTACAGTTTCCTTCCCTCACTCCAATACTCCACCACTCCATCACTCCTTCAACCTCTGCGCCAGCCGCGCCACTTCCACCTTGGTTTCCTCACGCGTCGCCAGCGTCTTCACTGTCGCCTGGCCTTGCGCCCATTCGTCGCCGATGACGACGGCGAACTTCGCGCCGGCAGCCGAAGAGGATTCAAATTGTTTGCCAACCTTCGCCGCCACCAGCGGATAGTCGCAGGCCAGTCCGGCGTCACGCAGGTCGCGCACGAGTTTCAACGCCTGTGGCCTTAGTTCTTCCTTCGCGATGACTACGTAGGCGTCGAGCCGGCTTTCCAGTTTCGGCAACAACTTCCGTTCCTTCAGCAGCTCGCACAGCACCACGTCGCCCATGCCGAAACCGAGCGCCGGCATGTCCACGCCGCTGACGAGTTGCAGCAGATTGTCGTAACGACCGCCGCCGGCGATGGCGCGCAGTTCGCCCTTCTTGTCGAACGCCTCGAAAACGATGCCGGTGTAGTAAGCCAGGCCACGCACAATCTTCGGGTCGAACTTCAGGAAATCGCCGAGGCCCTTGTGAGCCATCAGGTCGAAGAACCGTTGCAGCGTCGCCATCTCGGCGGGCGCTTCCTTCTCAAACATGCCCGTGTCGGCAAACTTGAGAATCGCGGATGCCGCATCTACCGGGACGCCAAGCGCGTCAAACTTTTTCTGTGTAACGGTCGCCTCGCTGCGCTCGATCTTGTCCACGATGCCAAAGACCGCCGGGTGCTGCTCGTCGGCGATACCCATGCCGCGCAGGAAGCCGCCCCAGACGCGCCGGTCGCTGACGCGCACAACAAAATCCTCGTGCGTCAGCCCGAAGCTGCGCAGCACGTCCACCAGCAGCGCCACGAGTTCGACATCGGCGGCGACGTCTTTCTCCCCGACAATGTCGGCGTTTAGTTGAAAGTGCTCGCGCAGCCGGCCGCGCTGTTGCCGTTCGTAGCGGAAAAGCTGCGGGATGGCGAACCACTTCATCGGCTTCTTGTAGTCGCGCTGTCGTGCGCCGACCATCCGCGCGAACGTGGGGGTCAGTTCCGGTCGCAGCGAGACGGCGCGCTCGCCTTTGTCGGTGAAGTTGTAGAGCTGGCCGACGATCTCATCACCGCTCTTGACCGTGTAGAGTTCCAGCGGCTCCAGCGGCGGGCCGTCGTATTCGCGGAAACCGTAGCGCCGGGCGGCGTCGCGCCACTTGCCGAAGACGTAATTGCGGAGCGCGCAATCGTCCGGATAAAAGTCGCGGAAGCCTGGTAGCGGTTGGAACGACATGGTGGTTCGGGGATGGGGATTCGTAATGCGCATCGCGCAATTCGTGAATGACTAACAAGTTCGCCGAATCACGAATAACGGGTCGCGGATTACCACGCCGGGTTACGCCGCCGGCTTCGTCAGTTTCTCGACGCGCTCGCTCATGATCTTGCCGGGCTTGAACTTCGCCACGGCACGCGGCGGGATTTGGACGGTCTGGGTGGGGTTGTTGGGGTTGCGCCCGATGCGCGCCCGGCGGAACTTCACCTCGAAGACGCCGAAGTTGCGCAACTCGACGTTGCGGCCCTCGGCAAGGGCGTCCACGATGGTGTCAAGCGTCTTCTGGACGATGACTGCCACGTCCTGCTGTTGCAGTTCCGTCGCGTCGCTGATGCGCGAGGCGATTTCTCGTTTCGTCAGGTTTGGTTTATCAGTCGCACTCATAAGCCTGTGGCTTTCTCCGTTTGTGTCGGTCGCGGTCCGCGCGGTTCGATCAGTTTGTCCGGGCCGGTCTGTGTGAAATTCATCAACCACAACACTGCGGCAACCACCGCGCCCATCAAGAGCAGGATAACCACGGGATTCCGCAGAACGCGGCCGATGTAATAGCCAAGGGCGTTGACGGAAGCAAGTTGAAGTTTCCGGGCCTTCAGCCGACCCATCAGTCCTTGCAGGACGATGTAGCTGTGGTGCCACGCAATTTCCAGCGCATGCACTTCCGCCTCGCCCAATCCGTTCAACTTTCGCAACGACATAATCATCCCCAGAATCTCCACGGTCTGGTCGCCCGGCTCCCGCTGGTTGCCGGTTTCGGTCATGAGGAATTGGTAGTCCTGGGCCATTTCGCCCTTTAGCACAAGAAACTCCTCTTCTTGGTCTTCTGTGGGCGCTTGTCCGCGCTCGGCGCGTTGAAAGTAGCGGCCGAGCCTCTGCCAGCGGTCGAGGAAGTCGTCCAACACCTCAATCTGCCGCTCGAGCCGACGATCTCTCATGACGAGTCCGCTTGTGAGCTGCGTGGCGGTTGCCGCTTACTTGGCGCTCGCGGCAGCAACACTCTTCTTGGTTTGTTTTGTGAAGACCTTGATGCCCTTGAGCACGTCCACCGCGCGTTCAAGTTGAATGTCGCGCACCAGCGCATCCGACTTGTCCGGCTCGGCGCCGGGGGGGCGGTTGCGTTGGATAGCAAGCTTGATTTCGTCTTCCTCGGAAACCGCCACAACGATGTCGGGCGTGATGCCTTTCTCGTGAATGACCCGCTTGCTGGGCGTGTAGTATTTCGCTGTTGTCAGCCGCACGGCCGATTTGTCGGGCAGTTCGATGATGCTTTGCACGCTGCCTTTGCCGAACGTTTGCTCGCCGACGACGATCGCGCGCTTGAGATCTTGCAACGCGCCGGCGACGATCTCGCTGGCGCTGGCGCTGCCGCCGTTGACCAGGATGACCATCGGGAAGCTAGGATGACGGTCCTTGCCCGTGGCAAAATACTCCTGCTTCTGCGACTTCTGCCGGCCTTCGGTATAGACGATCAGTTGGCCCTTGGGCAGGAACTTGCTGGCGACATCGCGCGCGCCGACCAGCAGCCCGCCGGGGTTGTTCCGCAGGTCCAGCACCAGTCCTTCCATGCCCTTGCCCTCCAGCTTCTTGAGCGCCGCTTCCAACTCGTCTGCCGTCGGTTCGTTGAACTGCGTCAGGCGGACGTAGCCGATCTTGTCATCCACGAACGGGAAGCCGTTGGCGGACTTCACGGTCCGGCCGTTGAGATCCTTCACGCTTTCCACCGGAATGATCGCGCGGGTGAGCGTGTATTCCTTCACCTCGCGCGACTTCGGCCGCATGATGGTGAGCGTCACCTTTGTGCCCGGTTCGCCGCGCAACTTGTAAACTGCATCCTGCACAGAGAATTTCTCCGTGGACTTGCCCTCGATCTTGACGATCTTATCGCCTGCCAGCAACCCCGCCCTCGACGCCGGCGTGTCCTCGATCGGCGCGATGACCGTTAGGATGCCGTCTTTCAGGCCCACCTGAATGCCGAGGCCGCCGAACTGGCCGTCGGTCTCGCTCTTCATCTCCTTGTAACCCCGGTTGTCCATGAACTGGCTGTGCGGGTCGAGCGAGCCGAGCATTCCCTTCAGCGCGCCGTAAGCCATGTCCTGATAGCTCAGGCTCCCGCCGTCCACGTAATCCTGGCGGATCAACTCCATGACGTAAGTGACCAGCGCCGCCTGCGAGTAGGCGTCGTCCTTGTTGTCCGTCGCGGCCACGGCCTGCTGATAAGCCCGGAATCCAACAACCAGATTCGCGCTCAACAACCCGACCAAAACTCCAATAACGATCCGTTTTCTAAGCATACTGCCTTTCTCTGATCTGCCAATTGTCGCCCGAGTTGCGGCGCGACATGACACGTGCACCATAACTGGGCGCTCCTGTCGAATCAAGCGTTAGGTGCCGCAGCGGTGCCGCAGCGGGAACGACAACAAAACTCCTTTTGCGTCAACCCAAACGCTCCGCTACTGTCCGGTGTTTTCCATGACCGATTTTACGCGATGAATAAACGCTCGCTGCTCATCATATTTCTGACTGTCTTCATTGACATGCTCGGTTTCGGGATTGTCATCCCGTTGCTGCCACTATACGTCAAACAGTTTGGCGCCAGCGCCACTGTCTGCACCGCGGTGCTCGCATCGTATCTGATTGCACAGACCATCTGCGCGCCGATACTTGGCCGCATCTCTGACCGCGTCGGCCGGCGCCCGGTGCTCATCGCCAGTCTGGCCGGTGCGGCTGCGTCGTTCTTTATGCTCGGCTGGGCGCCGTCGCTTGTGTGGCTGTTCGTGGCGCGCATTCTGTCAGGCATCACCGGTGGCAGCGTCTCGGCGGCGAAAAGCTATATCGCCGATGTGACCACGAAGGAAAATCGCGCGCACGGCATGGGCATGCTTGGCGCAGGGATCGCGCTCGGCTATGTGTTTGGCCCGCCGCTCGGCGGCGTGCTGGGCCATTACCATATCACGTTGCCGTATTTCGTCGCGGGGGGCATCGCCTTGCTCAACTGTGTCGCTGCCGTCTTCTTCCTGCCTGCGCCGCCGATCGTGATGCCGCGCGAGGACGCCAATGAACTCTCTTCCTTCGCCTACGCCCGGCGCGCCTTCTCGCAGCCGCGGCTCAGCGCTTGCTTGTGGATTATCTTCTGCGTGACGCTGACCTTCTCGTTATTCACGGGCACTTACGCTCTGTTCTGCGAACATGAGTTGGGCCTCGGTCAGAACAAAATCGGCCTCTTGTTCGGATTTGTCGGCATCATTGCCGCTGTTGTGCAAGGCGGGATGATCCGGCTGTTGGTAAAACGCGCCGGAGAACTGCCGCTGGTAGCGGTAGGCGCGGCGATGTTCGCCGTGAGCATGGCGCTGCTGCCGCTGGCATCGTCCGTGGCAGGAATCCTCGGCGTGCTGCTGCTGATGGCGTGCGGCAACAGCTTCACGGGCCCGACGCTTTTGGCGCTGGTGTCGCATGAAGCCCCGCCTGAGGAGCAAGGCCGCGCACTTGGCTTCGAGCAAAGTGTGGAGAGCATCGCGCGCATCGCGGGCTTGCTGGTGGGTGGCGCGCTCTTCGACCTGCATGGCTGGGTGCCGTATGCGTTTGGCGCCACATTGATGGTAATTGGCGGCGTGCTGGCGATGCTCCAGATGGCACGGCGAAGAACTGCCGCTGCCGTTTAAGTGGGGCGAGTTTCCAAACTCGCCCGCTGAGGTTTTCGCAATGACGCCCGAGCTTGGAAGCTCGGCCCACTGGTGGGGAGCGCCAGTCTCCTACTTTTCTTCCCCGCCGGCTTCCTCCTCGCCCTCGCCCTGGGCCTCGCTCATCTTGCGAAGCACTTCTGACATGTCATCCACTACGTCGAAGACATGCCGCGCGACGAAGATGGGACACTTGGCTTGCAGAGCGAGCGCGATGCCATCGCTGGGCCGCGCGTCCACCTGGAGGATCTTCTTCCCTAACTCGTTTTCGCAGACCAGATAGAGCTGGGCAAAGAACGTGGAATTCTTCAGATCGCTGATGACGACCCGGCTGAGTTGGACGCCGAGGCCGGCGAAGATGGAGCCGATCAGGTCGTGCGTCAGCGGCCGTTCCTTCTGGATGCCGCGCATGAACATGGTGATGGCCGCGCCCACGCTCTGGTCCACGTAGATGACAAACGTCTTTTCTTCGTTGCTGAGAAACACTGCCGAGCCGCTGCTGGTGGGCAGGACCACACGCACTTCCAAGGGAACCAAATCTTCCTTCGTCGCCATTACGGTTTACCCTATCAGCTTGCCCGCGAAAGGCAAGGAGGCCCTGAAGATCCTATGAGAATCCGATAAGGGAGCAGAGCCGCAGGTGGTTGGCTATCGGGGGAGGGGCGACCTGGCCCAAAGACGTCTCGAAACCAATGGCTGCCCCCCCCGTTCTCTTGCTCGCTATTTGTCGGTTTTTATCGCTTGTATAGCGGTGGGGGCTTTGTTATATGCGCGCCTTGTAGAGTGTCAGTAACCAACAAAACTAATGGAGGAGCTAGCAATGAAGAAACTGTGGACTGTAGTTGGATTGTCGTTGATCGCTGCCGTGGCAATGGCCGTCTCCGCGTCTGCCGCCGAGAAGGGTGCCAAGGGTGGAGACAAACCGAAGCCGCATCAGATCACCGGCGAAGTCTGCGCCATCAGCCCGGACTGCATCACCGTCAAGAGCAAGAAGGACGGCGAGGTCAAGATCGCGATGACCAACAAGACCGCCTTCGGCACGAAGGCCGAACCGAAAAAGTGCGACGACTTCAAGGTGGGTGACAAGGTTACCGTTGCCTACAAGGAAGACGGCGACAAGAAGTGCGCCTTGGCCGTCCGCGTTCCTGCGCCAAGGAAAGCGGTGAAGAAGTAGTCACCGTCGCGGTAAGTAGTAGATATTCCCGAAAAAGGGAGGTCGGTTCTCGGCCTCCCCTTTTCTTTGGAAAGCAGATTGCGTTTGCATCCGATGCCCGGCGGCGGTAATTGCAAGGCGTGCATTTACTGCGCGTTGGCCCATTTCCCGCCTTGGAGAGCGCGCTCGGCGAGCACATCGCCGGGACGAAACGCCGTCACGGTCCGCTCGCGCCTGTCATCATTGTTGTGCCCACTGCATTGCTGCGGCTTCATTTGCGGCGAAGTTTGCGCGACCACGTCAACATCCGCTTTCTGACGCTGTCTGACTTGATTCGGGAGGTAACGCCGGACTGCAAGCAGTTGCCGCCGTTCGCCGGCGAGTTGATCGCGGAAACCGTCATCGCCGCCAGGGTCAACGAAGGCGATTACTTCCAGCCGGTGAAGTCGAGCGCGGGGTTTCGCCAATGCCTGTTGGCGACCCTCAGCGACCTGAAGGAGGCGGGCATCGGTTCCGGCAAACTCGGCCGCGCTGCTGCTGCGGCAGGTTTGTCCAAGGGAAAGATTGCTCAACTCGACGTGCTCTACGCCGCCTATGAAGAAGCGTTGCAGGGTCATAGCGTTGGCGACGATGCCGACAGGCTCGCTGAGGCGGTGAAGAAGGTTTCGGGTCCTGGATTCCGGGTTTCGGGTCTTGAGCCGAAGGAGTTGTGTCTTTACGGCTTCTACGATTTCAACCATCTCCAACGCCAGTTGGTGGGCGCGCTTGCTAGGCGATGTGCGCTGGCCGTCTTCGTGCCGTGGCTCGCTGAGAAGACTTTTGATTTCGCAAAGCCAACTGTGGACTGGCTGGAGGGGATGCTCAAGACGAAGCGCGCGGCCGTTCCGCAGCCCAAAACGCGCATCCCGCAGCTATCCGTTGTTTCCGCTCCCGGTGAGGCGCGCGAGTGCCGCGAGATGCTGCGCGAGGCGATGGCGTTTGCCCACGAGAAGCCCGGCCGTCCGCTGCATGAAGTTGCCGTCCTCGCTCGCGGCGACGAGCCTTACGGCCCACTGCTGCGCGACCTCGCCACCGCGCGCGGCTGGCCGCTACATCTCGCAATGGGTCGCGCGCCGCTCGAAGCGGTCGAGCCACGTCTGTTGCTGCTGTTGCTCGATATCGCTGCCAAGGACTTTGCGCGATCCAAGGTCATGGAATTCGCCGCGCTCTCCCCTGCCACAACCTCCCACGCTGCCGAGTGGGATCGGCTCAGCGCCGAACTCGGCGTTGTTGCCGGCGCGACTGTTTGGCGTGATCGCGTTCGCACGCGGATCAAGCAGCTTCAGTTGGAGCAATCCCACGCGGACGAATCGAAGGCTGCGGTCGCGGAGCGCGAGTTGGGGGCCGCGCGCGAACTGGGCGCGTTCGTCGAGACACTGGCCCGCGCGGCGGCACGGCTGCCACAAGAGGGCAAGTGGTCCGAGTTCACCGCGGCGACGTTAGTGTCGGCGAAGGATCTGTTGGCGGAATCATCGGAGCGGGAGGCGGCGTTCAATCAACTGCGCGCGCTCGACGCGCTCGACGACTATCGGGCGTCGGTGGGCCGCGACGAGTTTGCGCTTTACGCGCGGAAAGTGTTCGAGGCGGCGCGGCAGTCTGAAGGAGCCTTCCAAGAGGGTGGGCCTTTCGTGGGTGGCATCATGGCGGCGCGCGGCGTGAGCTGGCCGATGGTGATTGTGCCGGGTCTCGTCGAGAAAGGCTGGCCGCGCCAACTTCGGGAAGACCCAATTCTACTCGACGAGGAGCGGCGCGAGTTAAACAAGCGTCTTCCGTCCGAGGACGGGCTCCCGCGACTCGAAGAGAAGGTGGCGCGCGGCCGCCAAGAGGAGAAGATGCTCTTCCGCCTCGCCTGCGATGCGGCGAGCGAGCGGCTGGTCATTACGTTCCCGCGCATTGAGCCGGCGACGGGCCGGCCGCGCGTGCCGTCGGCGTTGTTGCTGGAAACGCTTGGCGTCCGCAACTTCAGCGCGTTGGACGACGATAAACGCGTCCGCAAAGTCTTGCTGACGCCGTTGGTGCCGTCGGAAGGGTTGCCGTTGGACTGCGGGGAGTATGACTACCGGCTGCTGGATGAACTCCGCCGCACTGGCGCTGGCGGCATGAAGCCTCTGCTCGATGCGATGTCGCCGACATTGGTGCCGGGCTTGCTGTTGGAGCGCACGCGTTGGAGCGGCGGGACTTGGACCGGCTACGACGGGTGTTTGGAGCGGCCGGAATCGCTGGAGGCGGTGCGCCGGTTGTTCGATCCGGCGAAGCACCGCTGGGCGATCTCGCGGCTGGAAGCCTACGCCCGTTGCCCTTTCAGCTTCTTCCTTCGCGAGGTGCTGGGCGTCGAGGAACTTGAGGAACCGGAGGACGCGGAGGGGATCAGCGCGCTGGACTTCGGTAGCCTTGTTCACGAACTGCTGAGGGGCATCGTCCAGCGTTTCCAGATGGGGAACCTGCTGCCGCTTGACCCGTCACGCAGTGTGGAGAACGAGGTGGTGCTGGACGATGAAGCGATGAAGGTTTTGGGGGAGTTTGCTGGGCGTGGTGTCACAGGTCATTCGCTCGTCTGGCGCGTGACGCAGGAGAAAATCCGCGCTGACTTGTTACGCTGGCTGCGGCTCGAATACGCCCACGCATCTGACGGTTACAGCCCCGTGGCAACGGAATGGGCGTTCGGTCGTGCTGCCGACACGCCTCCCGCGCAGATCAAGCTCGATGAGAAGACGACGTTGCTCGTCGCAGGCCGGATTGACCGCGTGGATCGCGGGCCGGGAGATGAGGTCATCGTCCTTGATTACAAGACGGGCAAACCGGACAAGTATCGCAATCACAGTTTCTGCTCCGCGCGTGCCCTACAGATTCCTGTTTACATCCTGGCAACCGAGCAATTAGCAGGCAAGCCGTGCGGTGGCGGTCTCTACTTTTTCGCCACGCAGCGCGGCGAGTTCGCGAAACGCGGCTGGTATCGTGAGCAACTTGCGGCCGCTGAGCCGCGCTTGCGCGAGATCCTCGGTTGTCTGATGCGCAGTATCCTCGCCGGCAAGTTCTTCGTTACGCCCGACGGTGCCGACGCCGCCGGCACGGCGATGACCCGGGCTGCGGTCGAGGCACAATGGGAGATGAAGATCGGCGATGAGTCCATCGCGGACTATCTCGATGCAACGGCGGAGGACAACGATGAGTAAGCCGCGCGACACGCTGCCCGATGTCAAGGCGCGCGAACAGATCGTCAACTCGCTCGGCGAAAATTGCTTCGTCGAAGCGGCGGCCGGCACGGGCAAGACGACGTTGATGGTTGAGCGCATCCTGAACCTCGTGCGTGATGGCCAGTCACTCAGCAAGATCGCGGCGATCACGTTCACGGAAAAGGCCGCCGGCGAACTCAAGATGCGGTTGCGCGAGGAAATCGAGAGAGCGAAGCTCGACGCACGGGTGTTGGCGGAACTGGAGATGGCGCAGTGCTGCACTATCCACAGCTTTTGCGCCGGAATCCTTCACGAACGGCCGGTGGAGGCGGGTGTGGATCCGGCGTTTCGTGTCACTGATGCGCTTGAGGCGGAGATGCTGTTCGATCAGGCGTGGAAGAACTGGTTTGAGATGCAGGTGGGAGGGGCCGACGAGGAGGCGACGCTGGGTGGTGTGTTGTGGCGCGCGCTTCATCTCGACGTGTCGCTCGATATGCTGCGTCAATTCGGCGAGTTGTTGGTGCGGATGCGCGACCGGCTGGATTGGGACGGGTTCAAACCATCGGGCCGTCCCTCTGCGGATCTGGCCGCGGAGTTTGTGCGCATCGCCGAAAAACTGGTCCCGCTCGGCAAGTCCTGCGAGGACCCCGAGGACGGGATGTTGGGGCGGATTAATGAAGTCGCGGAGCTGCTTGCCGAATGGCCGCATCTCAACGCCGAGCAGCGCGAACTGGCGTTACTCGCACGAATGCCGGAAGCGCCGAAGAGCGGTTTCTTCGACCGGGTCGGGACGGCGAAGAATTGGAGCGCGAAGACGAAGCTCCAAGACGCGCGCGAGTTGATGACGCGCCTGCTGGAGTTGCGATCGGAAGCAGGCGAGCGGTTCGTGTGTGAACTGTTGAACTGGTTGCGCGGGGCGTCTGACGCCTACGAGCAGGAAAAGCGGCGGCGCGGCGTGCTCGACTTCGAGGACCTGCTGATTAAAGCGCGGGACTTGCTGCGCAAGGACAGGACGGTGCGTGGAGCGCTCCAGCAACGTTACGAGCGGCTGCTAGTGGACGAGTTCCAGGACACGGATCCGGTGCAGGTCGAGATCGTGTTTTTCCTCGCTGAGCGCGAGCCGAGGGCGGCGGAGTGGCGCGAAGTGAAGCTCGCGCCGGGCAAGCTGTTCATCGTCGGCGACCCGAAACAGAGCATCTACCGATTCCGGCGCGCGGACATCGAGATGTATGAGGAGGCGAAGGCCGCGCTGCAACGGCAAGGCCGGCTAGAGCACATCACGACGAGTTTCCGCACTGCGTCGCCGCTGGTGGATTGGGTCAACGGGGTGTTCGAGCGGCTGATCCAGCCGCCGGAGGGCGGCGGGAAGTTCCAACCGAAATACGTCGCGCTTCAATCACTGTCGAGCCGGCGCGCGACGGAACCGCGTGTATTGCTGCTGGAGCCGGACAGCGAAACGGTGGCTGAACTCGGCGAGAAGCCGAACGTCGGCGCTCTGCGGCGCGCAGAAGCGAGCGGGGTTGCCCAACTCCTCTGGCATCTGCACAAGAACCCGCAGCGCGAGGTAACTTTCAAGGACGAGGCGGGCAAGCTGCAGCGCCGCGCGCCGCTTTGGTCGGACTGCGCCGTGTTGCTGCGCAACTACACGGCGCTCGACATCTACGAGCGCGTGTTCGAGGCCCACGACATCCCATTCCAGGTCGAAGGCGGCAAGGATTACTACCATCGCGCCGAGGTGCGCATGGTTTGCGCGCTGCTGCTGGCCTTGGACAACCCCGCCAACAAGGTTGAGCTGGTCAGCGTGCTGCGCTCGCCGCTGTTCGGTGTCAGCGACGACGATCTGGTGCAGTGGCGACGCGTGCAGGACCGGCCGCTGGATTATCTGGCGGACGCAGGCGGCGACGTAAGGAGTCGAAATGATGACGACAGCACCATCGCCACGGCGTTCCAGTTGCTGCGCGAACTGCACGGCGAGCGGAACCGCTACAGCTATGCGGCATTCCTCGAGCGATGCTACGCGCGGCTGAAGATTCCGGAGCGGTTCCTGTTGCAACCGCAGGGCGAGCAACGCGTGGCCAACCTCTACAAGTTGGTGGACACCGCGCGGGCGGTGCAGACGTTGGAGGGCATGAGCCTGCGCGGCCTGGCGCGGTATCTGCGCGATGTGGCCATTGAACGCGCGGGCGAAGGGCAATCGCCGACGGCGGAGTTCGGCAAGAACGAGGAGGGCGCGGTTTCAATCCTGACGGTTCACAAGGCGAAAGGCTTGGAATGGGGCGCGGTGGTGCTGGGCGACATGGTCCGCACCTCCGCCGGAGCGCGAGAGCGGTTGCTGGTGTCGCCTATGACGCGCCTGCCCGAAGTGAAGCTGAAAGAATGGCAGACGCTGGGCTTCGATGCAGCGCAGGACGAAGAGCAGGCGCGTGGCGACGCCGAGGAGCGGCGGCTGCTTTATGTGGCGTGCACGCGGGCGCGCGACTGGCTGGTGTTGCCATGGTTTAGCGAGCGCGGGGAGTATGCGAGGGTCTTGCGAAGCGCTTTCGACCCAAAGACGACGACGGACGTGGAGCGCGTCAACGTTGCCGAGATCAAGCGGGATGCATCCAAGATCCGGCCCGTTCGCGTGGAGCTTGGCCAACCCGATGAGCGCAACCGCGCGGCGCTGGAGAAGCTGCTCACGGAGCGCGCCGCATGGGTCGCAGGGCGCGAGCGGGAGAAGGCGGCGTTGTTCGCGGGCGTGAAGAAACTGACGCCACACGAACTCGGTGAGAAGCAGTTTCTCCGCGACAGCGCGTCGGAGATCGCAGCGGGCGGCGGCTTGGAGATCGGCCGCGGCGTTCACGAGGCGCTAGCGCGATGCGACCTGCACGACGTCGAGGCGGCGGTAAGACTGTTTCCGCCGGGCGAGAAGTTCATCCGCGCCGCGCTGACACACGAACTGATGAAGCGCGTGCTTGTGGCTGACGAGTTTCATCGCGAGGTGCCGGTTGTCTGGCAGTCGCCGGACGGCTTAATGGAAGGCTACATTGATTTGCTGTTCAGGGAAGGGGAGCGGTTGGTTGTGGTGGACTACAAGACCGACGCGAAACCGGACCCAAGCATCTACGCCGGTCAGCTTGCGGCCTATGCGGATGCGCTCAAGGCGATCACGGGCCTGCAAGTTGCGGAAAAGATGCTGTTCTTCCTGAGCAACAGTAAACTCTTGATCGTTTAACCCAACGGTTCCATCTATCAACACATCAACCGCCATGAAACTTCATCGAGCCATTGTCCACTCCGTGCTCGCCGTATTTGCATTCAGTGCCGTTGCGGCGGACCAGTTACCCAAAACACTGATGACGCAGCGGGGCAAGCTGCTCGTCAGCGAAGATTTTGCGAACCCCATCACGCCGGTGAAACATCCCGGCTTCGCGAGCGGCTACAGCGGCTGGCGGTTCAATGTCTCGCCCAAGGGAGGGCGGTGGGAGGTCGTGGATGGTGTCTTCAAGGGCGTCGAGATCACGGAAAGCAACCATCCCGCCACAGCTTGCTACGGTCTCGTGTTCAAGGACGTGGTTATCCAGTGCGAGTTGCGGCTGCACGACGTGCCGCTGGACGGCCGGGAAAACCGTTACATGCAGGTGCGCGGGACGGACGTGAAGGATTACGTCTGGAGCGCCATCATCAGTCCGACCGGCCTGCGCGCGCAGGCCGATGACGACAACCCCGCAACGGGCCGGACCAAGCCCGTGCCGCTCGGTGCCGCCGCCGTGCCGGTGAAGCTGGGCGAGTGGCAGACAGTAGTAGTGGAGATCAAAGGCGACGAGATGGTGGTGACGCTCGGCAGCAAGAGCGTGACCGGCGCGCATCCACGCATCGGCCGCGAGAAGCACTGCATCATGTTTGTTGCCGGCGTCGAAGGCAGCGTGCGCCACTTCCGTGTCTGGGAGGCGCTGCCAAATCCCAACTGGCCGAAGAACAAGGCGAAGATTCCCAAGGGGAAGTAGCTCTCCCGACTCCGGTCAGAGACTCTTCAACACTGCTTGCAGATACCCCAGCGCGTGGGCCATGCCGGCGTGCCACGATGCGGCGCAGGTCATCTGCGGCGCGTGGTCGGGGATGACAACGCCGTCGAAGCCGTTGCGATGCAGAATGCGGAACAAGCCCGGCACATTGATGTCGCCTTCGTCAATGAACACCTCTCGATAGTCGGGAACCTTGCCGACGACGTTGCGGCAATGCACGTAGGCGATGGCGCGTTGGCGGCTGTATCGCTCCGCTACCTCATATACGTTGGCTCCGGCCATTTCCTGGACCGTGCCAGCGCAAAACTCCAGCGCGTTGGCCGGACTCGGAATCAGGCTCAGCAGTCGCTCGAAGTGTTCCGGTTGATGCAGGAGCCGTGGTGCTTGCCGGAGCGTTGGCAACGGCGGATCGTCGGGATGCGCTGCGAGCCGGACGCCCTCAGCTTCGGCCACCGGCACGAGTTCCTTCAGGAAAACGGCCAGCCGCTGCCAGAGTTCTTCGCGCGACACCGACGCGATAGGGCCGGGCGGCGCGGCTGCGTCATAGACGATATTGTTGAGCTGACCGTGCGGTAACAGTTGATCTTGCAGCGGATGGTTCGGCTGAAACGCCGACGCGATCGCTCCGCCGCGCGCAAACGGTCCCTGCACGCGTCCCCACACCCCGGCGAGGCTGAAGTTGTAGCCGAGGATCGGGATTCGCAGCCGGCCCATGCTGCGAAGCAAACGTTTTAGTGATTCGAGCTGTTGTTGCTTGCGCGGGCCGTCCAGCAGGATGTCGGACCAGAACGACGGATCAATGTTCTCGATCGCCTCCAGTTCCAGCCCCTCGTCATTGGCCAGCTTCTTGACGGCTGCCAGCTCCTCGAAACTCCAAACGACGCCGCGCGCCCGCGTTAGACCGAAGCAATACTCGTCGGCGCTGGACGGGAGACCTTCTCGGAGACGCTCAACCAGATGCACGACGACATGCGTGCAGCCGGCCTGTCGCGCGAAACGGAAGTTGTCGCGGCTGATGCGGTCGCGATGGAAACCGAGGCCGAGTTTCATCGCATATACAACCCGCCGTTGACGTCGAGGGTTGCGCCGGTGACGTAGCGGCCGCCTTCGCCGCAGAGGAACGCGACCGCCAGGCCGACGTCGCGCGGCGTGCCGAGGCCGAGCGGGATTTTGCCGCGCATCTCCTCGACGCCGTTGTCAGTGAGCGTCTCGTGCAACAGTTCGGTCTCGATGCAACCGGGCGCGACGGCGTTGACGGTGATGCCGAGCGGCGCGCCGGTTCGGGCCAGCGTGCGGGTCATGCCGAGCATCCCGCTTTTGGTGGCGGCGTAATGCACATGGCCAAACAACGCGCCTTGGTGCCCGACGACGGAGCTGATGTTGACGATGCGGCCGGATTTCTGGCGCGCCATGATCCGCATCGCTGCCTGCGAGCAATGAAAACAGCTCGTGAGATTGGTGCGAATGATGCGGTCCCAGTCGTCGCTTTCGATTTGGAAGATGTCCTTGGCCTGCGACGTGCCGGCGTTGTTGACGAGGATGTCGAGCCGGCCGAAATGCTCCAGCGTTGCCTGAAACAACCGCTCCACGTCGGCGGCTGCGCTGGCGTCGGCCTTCACCGCCAACGCGCGCCGGCCCATCTTCGTGATTTGTGCGATGACCTCCTGCGCCTGCGTTTCCGCCGAAACGTAGTTCACAACCACATCCGCGCCCTGCTCGGCGAGCACCAGCGCAATGCCGCGTCCCAAACCGCGCGACGCGCCCGTTACGATTGCGACTTGTCCTGAAAGTTGAAGCATATCCAGATATCCTTTCTCACGGAGCATTGCAGCTGGCATTCTGCCACGGTGCGGCTTCCGTGGAAATGGACAAGAATAGCTTCTGTGTGGATACGGTTAGCGGTCAGGGGCAAACCGGCGGGAGTCCGGCGGCCCAGGCGGTCCCGCGGCGGTAGAGTTCCTGCACCGGCGCAACAGAGAGAGCTTGCACGTCATGGCCGAGGAGGCAGAGAAACACGCGGCCCCGGCCATAGTGGTTTACCAAGACCATTGGATGGTCCTTTTTCTCGACCTTCGACGTGGCCTTGGCGAGCACCTCGACCGGCCGGCCGTCGGTGAACAGGCAGGTGTAGAGTTCATCTGTCGTCTCAAACGACTTCATCCCCTTCGTGATCGGATGATTGTCGCCGGTGATTTCGACCCGAAACGGGCCGCAAGGGTCGTGCCCGTGAAGGCGATTGGGGTTCCACGCCCGGCCGAATATCTCCCTGACCTCCGGCCAGCCGCATTCCTCGATGCGAACAAACTTGCCGTCGCGCATCACCCGCTGATCGCCGAAAGCGGCAACGGCGTTGTGCACCAGCACCAGCCCTTTGCCACCGGCAATGAATGTCTTCAGGTTCTCGCGGGCTTTTTCGCCGGGATCGGGCGATTGCCAGTTCAGATAGTTCGACACGATGGCGTCATATTTGGCAATTTCCGGAGAAGCCAGGAACGCCGGATCCGTGTTCAGGTCCACCGTCAGTCGCGGATCCACCTTCAGAAACTTCGCGATCCACGGCGCGGTCTCCTGCCACTTGTGTCCGGGATACTCGTTGCCCGTGAGCACCAGAATCCGTGCTTGCGACTTGCCACTCTCCGCTGCCCACGTCGCGCCGCACAGCATGGTGGCAAACACAACGAACGATGCCGACGCGGCCAACAGCCGCCTTTTGCGTTTCATGTTTATCCTCATGTCAGCATCCACTTCATGCGGTAGTTCTTCTGAATGAACGGATCGACTTCGGGTGCGCCGGGAACTCTCAGGTTCGCGGCGTCCCACTCAATCGGCCAGCCCAGCCTCAGCGAGAGCATGCCGGGCAGGAACACCTGGCAGCAATGCGCGCCGATTTCGAGGTTGGTGAACGTCGCCGGGCCGCCCTTGCATGCTTCGAGCCATTCGATCATGTGATTGTCGTCCTCCACGCGCGGCAGGGTGACCGGCACCGCTTTGGCCGCTTCATGGTCGAGCACGCCGCGCCAGTGCTTGTCGCTCTTCAACTTCATCACGCAGTGCGTGCCCCAGCCGTCGGCGTAAAGTTCGCCTTTCTCGCCGAGGAACAAACAGCCATGTTTAGGCACTTCGCCGCTCATCGCGCACAGGTTTTGGGTCACGTGTTCGGGCGGATACTTGTTGCCGTCGGTCCACCAGAGCGTCACCGGCGCGAGATTGCCGCGCGCGGCGAACTCATACCGGAACCTGGCGGCGGAGATGCAGGTTTCCTTGATCGGCTCGGTGATGTCAGCCTCGACGCGCGTCGGCTCGCCGAGTTTCAACCCGCGGACCGGCAGCGAGAACGTGTGCGATCCCATGCCCGCCAGCATTCCGTTGCTGAGGTCGAGCCAGTTCAGATACTTGAGCGAGCCGGGATGATAGACGCCCTTCTTGAACGGCCGCAGCGGCGCGGGGCCGAGCCAGAAATCCCAGTTGAAGCCCGCCGGCACGGGGTCTTCGCCCTCGGGGCGGTTGTGGCTCGGCGGATACATCGGAAACATGCAGGCCCAGAGATGCACTTCGCGCACCTGTCCGAGCAGGCCAGCCTCGATGATCTCCATCGTGCGGCGGAACGTCTTCGCGCTGGCGCCCTGCGTGCCGGTCTGGGTGACGACCTTGCTCGCGCGTGACAGCGCCGTGAGTTCGCGCGCTTCGGTGGCTTTGTTCACCAGCGGCTTTTCGCAGTAGATATGTTTGCCGGCTTTTATGAACACGACCGTCAGCGGCGCGTGCCAGCGGCTGCCGGTCGCGATCATCACCGCGTCGAACGATTTCTCCGCCTCCAACAACTTGCGGTAGTCGTCATAGACCTTCACCTTTGCCATCGCGGCGGCGCCGATGTCCGGCAGTTTCTTGGCGAGTTGTGTTTTTGTGTCCGTGATCTGCGCGGCGTCCACATCGCAGAGTGCGACGATGTTGCCGCCCTGCCGGAGCGCTTCTTGAATCAAATAGAGCGAACGAATCCCCGTCCCGATCACCGCGATGTTGAGCTTCGCGTTTGGCGACGCGGCGCCAAACATCCGCGTCGGAAGAATGAGCGGCGCGGCTGCCACGCTGAGTTGCTTGATGAACGAGCGGCGACTGATTTGTGTGTTCCGTTTCATGATTGGCTCCGTTGTAGTTGTAGGAGGCGAACGTTCATTTCGTGGCCGGGCTTTTCTCACCGATGAGAGGCACTTTGGGGTTGGTGGATTTCGGGCGGGGCGTCAATCCGCGGTTGATGAAAGCGTATAATCCGCCGCGGCCGGCTACCACGATGTCGGGTTTGCCGTCGCCGCTGATGTCACCGACGACGATCTTCATGCCGGTGCTGGGCGCGAACTGCGGCGGTTCGTTGGCGTTCTCGTGGCCCGGATAGAACTGGAGATTGTTGAACGTAACCACGTGCCGCTCGAACTTGCCTCCCTGAATGTCATACCAAAACAGAAACAGCGGGTCCCACTCGCCTTCGTCGCGGCCGTCGTGGCCCAGCAACCGCTTGCCCGTCACGAGGTCGGGTTTGCCGTCGCCGTTCGCGTCGGCCAGCGTCATCGTGTGGAACTCGCCGTAGTGCTCCTCGATGGCGTGCCGCACGAACGTCCGCTTCCCGTCGCGGAGCCGCTGCTCGAACCAATACAAGCCGTAGCCGTGGCCGTTGCCGGCGATGAGGTCGTTCAGCCCGTCGCCGTTCGCATCCGTCACCAGAATCGGCAGCGAGGCGCGGAACAACATCTCGAAGTCGTTGTGGAAACGCCACGGACTGTCGGCGGGGTTTGACGGCGCTTCATACCAACCGTGTTTGGTGACCACATCGGGGTGGCCATCGCCATTGATATCGCCCACGCCGATGCCGTGATCGTCGGCCTCGGGCGCGATGACGTGCTTGACGAACCACGGCTCCTTGCCGATGGACTCCAGCCAAACGATCGGCTCAACGCGCGCGACGGAGCCTTCGCCCTCCGCCCCTCCATATCTGCGGAAGTGGTTCACGACGAGATCGGGATGGCTGTCGCCGTTGATGTCTGCCGGCAGAACGCCTTCGACGAAGGGAGACGCATGAAGGCGATGCACGTTCCACTTGCCGTCGCGCCGGCCCGGATTCTCATACCACAGCACGCCAGCGACGTCGGGCTGGTAACCCGAATTGACCACGTCAACCAACCCGTCCCGGTTCACGTCCACGGCCGATTCGTGGCAATGGCCGTGCAGGAAGTTTCGCCTCTCCGCGTCAACAAAATAGCAAGCGTGCTTCTTCCACTTGCCGCCGCGTGGACCGGGGTTTTCATACCAGTTCACGCCACAAGTGATGTCGAGCCGACCGTCGCCGTTGACATCCACCAGCGAGCACGACTCGTTGAATGGCCCATACCAATAACTCCCGATGGAGGGGTTATGCACTGGCCCGTCAATCTTGATCGGCACGAACACCGGTTCGGGCGGCGTCGTGGCGGCCACGGGCAGCGACGAAATCACGCCATCGTTCGGCACCGATTTCTTCGCGGTCCAGAGGATGGCGTTGAGCATTACCTTGCGCAGGTCCTCGATTTCCCAGATGGCGTGCTTGTGCCCGCCGGCGTAACCGAACCCGCGCCCGCCATCCTCGCGCTCCCAAGCCCACGCCCACAACGCCGCGCCCGGCTTGCCGGGGAACGGCAGGATCGGCACGAATCCCGGTTTGTCAGAGAGAAGACGCTCCGGCGTCTTATATTCGTCCTCCGGCATCTCGAACGGTTTCAACCCGCGACAGATCGGATGCGCCGTCTGCTTCGACCAATCGCTGGGCCGGAACGGTTCGCCAATCGCACGCGGCGGATTCTCGTAGTCTTTGAAGCCGCCAATCCATCGCAGGAACGTTTCGTTGCCGATCTTCGACGGCAGATTGAGCGTCCAATGAATCAGCACCAAGCCGCAGCCGCGTTTCATTTGCTTCTCCAACGCTGCCATGTGGTTGCCTGTCACGAGCGGAGGTTCGTTCGCCTTGCTGCCGCCATCGCTGAAAATGACAATCGTGTCGGCGTCGTCGAGCGTCTTCTCATTCTGCGGCCAGCCGCCGGTGTGGAGTTCGACGATCACGCGCCGGACGTTCAAACCTGTGTCCAAGCAATGTCGGAAGAGGTCCAACGTCTTTTCGTATTCATGCTCGCCGGGCTTGTGGCTCTTCACGCCGGCCAGCAGCACCACTTTCGTGTCCTTCGCCAGTGCGTCGGCCGCGCACAATGCGGCAAGGCAAATCACTCCGAGTGCGCACAGGAGGAAAGCGGCAGTGGCTCCGGGGAGGTAACGGTGGCAAATCTTCGTCTTCATGCGCATCAACGTCTCACACGGCGCAAAAAACGTCTCAACATCCTTTTCGTTTTGTTTTACGTTTCTTGCGCGCATGAACAGAGGCCGAACCACAGACATTGACTTTGATCACATGGCGGACTCGCCAGAGTTCACCGAGTTCACCGCGATCTTGCATCGGCTGACCGGCTTGGTGATGGCGTTGAAGTCGGCGAGCGGAACCATCCGGCGCACGATCTCTGAAACAGAATGGAATCCGATTTGCAGGCTGATTCGCTCGAATTCCGTCGGGCTACGCCGCTGCCTCGCATGCAACCTGCGGCATGATTCGCTCGCGGCTAAATCGGGCACAACGCAACTTTACGCTTGCCACGTGGGTTTTCGGGACATCGCTGTGCCCATCTTCGCTTCCGGACGCCATGTGGCCACCATTTTCAGCGGCCAGGTTTTGGCCGAGCCAAAATCGCCGGCGGCGTTTCGGCGACTGCGGAAACGGCTCGCATGGTTGAAGGTCCCCGAACACGACCTGCGCGCCGCCTATGACCACGCCATCTATCTGCCACGGAAGCAATTCGCCAGCGTGATGCGGCTGTTGGAACTGTTTGCACGGCAGCTTTGCGAGAGCGCGCAGAGGATTCGGGACTTGGAGGCGAAACTGGAACGCGTCGAGGTCCGGCGCGGCCGCGAGTTTGTGGAGAGCCGCTTCCGCGACGCGTCGCTCTGTCTCAACGACGCGGCCCGTCACGCCTGTCTGGCGCCGACGCACTTCTCGCATGTGTTCCGCCAAACCACCGGGACAAGCTTCACGCGCTTCGTCCAGGCCCGTCGCGTCGCCGAGGCAAAGAAGCAACTCATGGACACGCGCAAATCCATCACCGACATCTGCTTCGCATGCGGTTTCAACAGCCTGACGCACTTCAACCGCGTCTTCCGTGCCTTCGAGCATTGCAGTCCCCGCCAGTATCGCGAGTCCCACGTTCTGCAACATCCGGCCTGACCAACCCCGGTCTCATTCAACCTCCAGCGTAAACCGCAGCTTCTCGCCGAACCACGCGCGGCCTTCGGCGGTCATCTGCAACTCGACTTTGGTCTCTGAGGCAATGCCTTCGCTCACGACGAACGATTGGCCGAACTCTGCGTCGTCAAGGCGCGTGGTGTCCTTCGTAATGGGTTGTTTGAGCTTCAGCGCGGAGTCGCCAGTCGAGGCGAGATAGACCGCGCCGGCTTTGGGCGCGCAGTTTGCGGGGGTCAGCCATGTCGCGTCTTGCAGATTGCCCACCGAGGCTGTGGCGAGAATCGGTTTGTTGCGCGGCACTCGGATGCGCGCGCCGTCGCGGACCTCAATCCAGTCGCCGGCGGCGGCCTTGATTCTGAACCAGTTGAACTCGGCGTCGAGATACTTGGGAGGGTTGCGACTATTGTATTTCGTGTTGCCGACGGCCAACAACGGCGTGTCGGCGGAGGTTGTGCCCGTGGCCGGCGTGCGGATGCCGAGTTGGCGGCCTTGGGCGGCGGCATCCCCGAATGCGGTTGCCCCTTCGTTGAAAGCGATGCGCCAGTGGCTGCCGTTGTGAGCATCGCGATCCATCGTGAACCACGTGTCCGGTTTCGGGTAACTGCGCGGCGTTTTGAAGCGCGCGGCGTATTGCTGGAGCAACGCGCCGCTGGGCCGCAGCGTGCCGTCGGGGTTGAGAACGCCGTAGTCGCTCTTCTCGCTGATGCGATAGCCGCCCGCGAGCCACCACGGTGCCGCGCCGTTCGCGCCGGTCTCGAACGCGACGCGGTGGATCAACTCGTGGCACTGGCCCTGATACGCGATCTCCTTTTCGCCCGGCCGCATCGCGGCGCGGTCCCACGCGCTCGCTCCGAACTCCATCCACACATAGGGCTTTCCCTTCGTCGCAAAATGGATGTAGCGGTTGATGAAGCCCGCTGCGTTGGTTCCCTTCGCGGTCGGCGTGAAGCCGTAGCCTTCCATCGCGAAGAAATCCGCGTGTTTCGGTGTCGCGGTGAGCGTGAAGTCCCAAGGCGGCAGGTTGCCCTGGCGGAAGCTGACGAGGTGGTTCGGGTCGAGCCGGCGCAACGTGCGCGTCACGTCGTTCCATTTCCGGCTCATCAGGTTGTCCATGAAGCGGCGGTAGGCGGCGACCATAACACGCGACGGGCCATCTTCCTTGAGCTGCTCGTTCGTCGGCGAAGTGACGCGCCCGTCCAGCCGCGGCGCGGGCACGCCCCAGTCGGTTTCGGCGTGGGCGAGGCTGCCGTAACGCTCATCAATCCAGCGTGCCCAGTCGGCGTCCCACCGCTGACGATAGGGAGCGGTCTCGGTCCATCCGAAACCGCTATACTTGCCGCCGAAGAGCCAGCCCGCCGGTTCCCAAATGAGGTCCCAGCCCATCAGCGTCGGGTTCTCCGCGAGCCGCGTCGCGCGGATGAACTCCGCCACGTCCTTCTCTTGGAAATGATGCGGCATCATCAGGCCCTGGAAATAATGCGGGTCGTCGGTGATGACGTGCGAGGAGACGAAGATGAACACGCGGATGCCGTGGTTGCGGCAGCGGCGGAGGAAATCGAGCACCGTGCGGCGGTCGTTCTGGTGATGGACGCGGATGGCGACGAAGTTGGCGCCGAGCGACTCCAACTGCCGCAAATCGCGCTCGACCTCTTCGGGATTGTAGAAGCCGGGCGTGAGCCAGTGGAACACGTAATCCTCCTGTTCCAACGCGATGGCGTAGCGCGGCCAGTAATTGACACCGACCGGATACCACTTCCGGCCTTCGAGCCAGAAGTCGCCGTCGCGCGCCGTCACGAACGCGTCGCGCGGGGCCTTCTCCGGCGAGAGCACGCCGATCTCGTGCGAGATGACATCAATCACCTTTCCGCCGCGCAACAGTTCCGTCGTCACGACGTAGCTCTGGCTGTCGAAGTTCTTCGGTGTCCACAGAAATGACGCCGTCGCTCTCGCCGAGCGACGCGGTTTGATTGTCAGCTTCGATTCCCTCTGGAACACCGGATTCTTGTCGCCGGCCGCGCAAACGCGGATGCGAACGGTGACGTCTGCCTGCTGCGCGCCGCGATTGACCACCGCCGCGCCGAGACGGACTTTCTCGCCCGGCCAGTAGGAGAACTGCTCCGAGCCGGCGTGTGAGAGGAACACGCCATCAGAAATCCGCCGCGCCATGTCGCCGAAGAAACCCGTGCGAGCCATCTCCTTCAACGCAGCGGGATCACCGATGGTGCAGACAGCGCACACCGAGCCTTCCGCCGGGACGGGCTGGCTCGGGATGTTCGCGCCGACCAGACGCCGCACGGCATCCGCAAACGCCGGCCCTTCCGACAACGGTGCCTGGTGCAGCAGCATCCACGCGGCCGTGCCGCGCTCGACGCCATCCTTGTCGTAGGCGCGCACCATCGGAATCCATCGCCACTTGTAGCCGCGCTCGAAACCTTTTCCTTCAGGGCGCGCGTAGCACGATGCCGCTGTCGCTACAGCGGGCAGCTGTATCGTCTCGTCGCCGACAGCCTTCAGCGAGCCGATGTTTGTCAGGGGATAGTGTTTGTAACCGGGCGACACGGTCTCGATGAGCGGGAACGGATTGCGGGATATGTCGCCAAGCTTGGAGAACGGCTGCGGCGCGATGCCGATCTGGTCCACCCAAACTGTGTGTTTGCCGTCGGCCACGTAGGGGGTGATAGTGCGGTCCACCAACTCAAACGAGAGCCGCCGCGCCTTGAACGGATCGGCGTGGCCCCGGACGCAGAAATCCTCCGCGCGGAGCACATGATAGGTCCAGTTCCTGTTGATCGAAATGACGGCGATACCCCGCTGGAGCGGTTCGGTCTCCTCAATCAACCGCACGGCCAGTCGGGCCGTCTGCCCGTCGCCCTTGACCCAGAAGCACAACAAACCACCGGATGCCGTGTTGGCTTGGGGACTCATGCTCGCGCCCATGCCGGTCGGGGAGCCGCTCTCGTAATCAAAGGTGATCTTCAGGCAGTCCGACGATCCTTCCACGCCGCCCGGCACGATTTCGGCGGCGGTGTGTTTTCGGTAGGCGCCGCTTTGTGCCCAATCGGCGGCTTTGCCCGGCGCTTCCTTGTCGAAATCGTAGAGCAGCCGGGTCGGCTTCTGGTTCTTCATCGTGTCGCGGACGAACGCGCCGTCCACCCAGCGGCCTTCGTGTTTCCATATGGGCTTCTCGAACGGTGGCGTGCCGAGGACCATCAAGCTGCCTCTGCCGCCGAGATAGCGTGCCAGCGCATCGGCTCCCGTTGCGGGATAAGCCGTCGCGTTCGGAATGACGTAGAGGAAATGCCTCGCTGGCGAAAGAGTTGTCGCATCGCACACTGCCTCCGCCGTTAGAAACTCGACCTCGAACTTCTCTCGCCGCAGCGCCTCCGCGATAGCATCCGCCGTCGCCGTGTCAATTCCCACCGCCGAGTCCTTGAGGATGGCCACCTGCCGCCGCGCCTCTACTGCTTTGTCATCCGCGCTCCCAAACGCAAGGAAAGCCAAGGCAAGCAGCGCAATCACATCAAGTCTGCAATTCATGCCCGCATTATGCGCTGGCTCTCGGCTCGCCGTAAATGGACAAGAATCGCGTCGTAGTGGATGCGGTTAGCGGTGTGCAGGTGTGCGTTGGGTGTCGCATGGTTGGGCGAATGATTGACGTCGTTGTTGTGCTTGGATGTTTTCCGGATTGCGGAAAACGCGCGTCATTGTATCATCAAGTCCGACAGCGCGAGAATCACACCTCCGACCCAATGGACGCATTATGAAACTGACATCTCCCTTGAGACACGCGCAGCTCGTTGCCGCCATTCTAAGTATGAGCGTTGGCTGCGCTCTTGTGGTCGCGGCAAAGGAACGGCCGGCGCGGGACGGGGAGGGAAGAGGAGCAGGGCGGGATGTGATAGAACTCGGCAGCGCGGAGTTCGAGTCAACGGCGAAAGTTCCGGCTGCGGCGGGAGGGAATGTTTACATGCATGTGCGCATCACGGTCAGAACGAGCCGGGATGTAGTCAAGAAAATCAACGAAGGAATCGCGTCCGGGCGATATCGGGCGCCTTTCAAGGACAACAAGGAATTCATGGACTTGGTCGTCGGTTCAAGGCCGGGGGCGTTCGAGATCGAGTTTCTGGGATTGAACAAGGAATCGCGCTTCTACTACTTCTTCGAGGAGGAGCTTAAGAAAGTAAGAACCGATCCCGGCATACCAAGGGAGTTGAGCCGAAGGACGAGCGATCTGGCGCGGAATGCGAAGGCGCTGCTTTATCAAACGATCAAGCCGAACGATTTCGAAGGTTCCAAGATCATCTATGAACAAGGGTTGGAAGGCGGATGCATTGCCTTCGTGGGTTCAACCAAACGCGGGAATCCGCCGGTCGGGAAGCTGACATTCAACGCCAAAGAGCAGCCGATCTATACCGCCATGAAGAAGGTGTTGAGCGAAGACAAGCCGAGCCAGCGAGCCACGCCTGTCATCGAAAAGGGAGACTTCGATGACATCATCAAATCGGCTCAGAAGAAGAAAATCCTCACCTCGAAAGATTAGCGGCGGTCCCCGCCCTTCTCTTGAACGAACGACTGCTGCACGGCCGAAGCAGCCGCATCACCTCGCCGGGCGATGGACGCTCAACTGGCAGGGCGTCTGGGCCGGCAACTCGAAGCCAATTCTCGTTTGCGGGCCTTTGACCACAAGCTTCCCGCTCGTCAACGGCTTGGCGTTTCCCGGCGCGACAAGTTCGAAGTTATATTCACCGGGGCGGAGCAGATATAACTCGGCGGACATGGCGCGGGGCGATTTGCCGAAATGGAAGAGCTCTGCGGTGAAACGGTCGGCGCCACTGGCGGTGACGAGCGCGGCAAGGTCGCGCGGCGGCGTCAGCCAGCGCACGGCGTTGAGCGGGAAATACAGCGCGTCGCCGGGGTCGCCTGTGACGGTGCGGTAGAGCAACTCGGTGTCGGGCTTCTGGAAGCTGGGGATGGGTTTCTCGAACATGCCGTTCTTGCCGAAGAGCGTGGGGAAGCGCAGCACGCGATCGGTGTAGCGCACTTCGCTGGTGTAGCCATCAAAGTTGATCGCCAACGCGCCGGCAGTTTGACGCAGTGAAGCCGCGAGATCGTTGCCTTCGGCGGCCAGCAGCGGATCGAACTCGGCGCTGCTGGTGAGGTGTTTGTATTTCGCCAGAACGCTGGGGAGGCTGATGCGCGAGGCGCACCATGCTTCGCCTCCGGCCGCAGCTTCCTTCGCGGGCGAGCGGAGATGTTTCAGGCGCGCAGCGGCCATCGAACGGATGGGTGCGAGATAGCGGTCATTGCCGGTCATGCGCCACGTCAGAAGAAGCGTGTGGGTCATCTGGCTCATCGCGCTTGGGAAGCTGTAGAGCGTGTGTTCGCTGTGGTTCTGCGGGTCCCACCAGTCGGGGCCGAGTCCGCCGATGCCGCCGTCGGGCCAGTGTATCGCGGTGGGGATGATGCCCGTCGGTTTGCCGCGCTCGGCACGGGCGGCGGCATCCACCCACGTGTCCATCCACGCGCTGAAGAGCTTGGTCAGGCGCGCGTCGCCGGTGCGTTGCCAGTAGAGGAGGGCGGGTTGCACGGCGCGCGGGTGATAGACCGTGTCGCAGGCGCGCTGCGGCTTCGCGTCCACGCGGTCGGCGGCGAAGTAGGTGCTCTTGAATTGCAACAGACCGCGCTCGTTGCGGCCGGTCCAGAGCGTCTCCATCAGTTCCGCCAGCCGCAGGGCGTGGGCGCGCCAGGACGGGTTGTCCGGGTCGAGGTGCATCATCGGCGTGAGCGTGTCAGCGAGGTCTTCCGCGCTGTGCTCAACGTCAGTCAGGATGCTGCTGTAACCTTTCTGCATGTGTGGCAGGCTCAGCAGAGCCTTGGAGAAACGCGTTTGGGCCTGCGTGATCTTCGGCCCGTCGAAACCGATGAGCACCGGCACCCACCAGCGCCACATCTCACAATCATCCCCCCAACCGCCGCCACACTGGCCGTCGGGCTGCGTGCGATGGTCAATCCACCATTCGATGATGTCCGCAAGCCGCTCGATGGCCTCGCGTTGATGGACGGCCCACGCGGGCGCGTTGGCGGGGGCGGCGTATCGCTTCGGCGCGGGGAATGGTTTGCCCAGATACATCGCGGCGATGTGGTTTTGCGGGAACGCCTTCGCGGCTTGCTCGAAGGAATGTCGCGCCTTGTCAAGCAACGCGCGGCGCTGCTGCTGGTTGTTCCAGAAACCGCCGGACTCGAGCGTGATCCACGTCAGCATCCGGCCACGGTAGAAAGCGACGATCGGCTGCAACGGCGAGTCGGACGCGACACCAAAATCGTAGTCGAGCGACTTCTTGAAGCTCCTGGCGAAGTAATCGAGCTTCTTGTCGCGCGCGTAGCTGTCCACCTCGGCGATCAGTTTGTCGAGGTCGTCGCTGAGCCGCGCGTCGAGGTTTGGAAGCTGTCGCGCCTGTTTTAGAAGGGCGAGCCGTTCTTCTTCTGTGTTCGCGTTGCCCGCCTGCTGGATGAAGTGAAACGACGAAGTCTCGCCGCTTTGCTGTCGGCCCACGCCGCGGGTCATCATCGTTTTCAGTTCCTCCAGATGTTGTTCATAGACGCCGCGCGGCGATGTGCTGTGCTGTGTGCACAGCGCGGCGGCCATGCCGAGCACTTCGCCCATCATGCCGGTGGTGCGTTTCACGCGGACGGTGCCGAGCGCGACGTGCGTCACACTGATGTCGCGGCCGGCCATCATGAGGTTCTGCACATTGCGGCTGTAGAGGCAGCGGAACGGAATCGGGTAGGGTTTGATCTTCGTGTGTCGCGCGATGGAGCGAAACTCCTCGCCCGGGAAGAGTCGCGTGTTCTCCGGGTGCGGATAGTGCAGGTCAATGCTCCATGTGGTCGTCACGCAGGCGTCCGGGAAGGGGCGTTGTCCGACGACATCCTGTTCCTGCAAAATCACGTCGCCGAGAAGGCGGCGGCTCTCGCGTTTGCCGCCGATGCAGGCGACCCACGCGAGCCGATGTTTGGCGACCTTCGCCTTCATGTCGCTGTGGTTCTTCAGGAACGCCCAGTTGCCGAATGTGACACGCAGCGCGTGGTCGCGGATGCGCTCAATCTCGGTGACCTGATCGAGGTTCATGCCGGTCTCCCAATCCCAATCACCCTTGGTGAGCTTTTGGCACGTCTCGTTGTTAAACTGCACCGCCCACGGGCAGTCGGGGAATGGGGAGGCTTGTTGCTCCTCCTCTGCATACCACTGCACCGACGTGCCCATCACTTGTTGATCGGCCTTCTCCGGCGCGCGCGATTCGCCGGTTTCGCTTTTCGCCTCGCGGCCGACGCGAAAATCAGCGCCCGCGAGAAAACCGAGTGTGCCGTCGCCCGTGCAGTCAGCGAAGATACGGCCGCGGAACTTCGTCTCGCGACTGGAGATGATGCTCTTGCCTATCACGGCAGCGATATGATCACCTTGCTTCTCGGCGCGAATGACGTGGGTGTTCAGGAACAGCCGCACGTTCTTCTCGCCTTCGACGACGCGTTGCTTCCGGTCGTCCTCATAGTTGGAGGCGGGGCCGGCGTTATGGATCTTCTTCTCCGGATGCTGCTCGATGACGGAGAGGATGTGTTTGCTCCGTGGCGATTCCGGGTCGCGCTTGGCTTCGTAGAGCGGCCAGTGGCCAACCGGGCCAATCTCATCCACGAGGTCGCCGAGGCGCGGATACGGCTGCTGATGGATCAGGCCGGACAAGCCGACGCGGACCTCGGAGCTGTTGTTGCCGCCCAACACCGGGCGATCCTGAATCAGCGCCACCTCGCAGCCGAGTCGCGCCGCGCTGACAGCGGTGCAACAGCCCGCCATGCCGCCGCCGACCACGACCAAGTCGAACTCGCCCGCGTCCTTCGGCTCGTCCGGCAATCCGAGTGTCTTGCGGCGAAACTCCGCCATCGCTGGGTTCGTATTCGGCGGACGGAAGTTCTCATCGCATGAAAAGACAATCGCGTCGCAGCGGCCGTCAAAGCCCGTGAGATCGTGCAGAGTCAGCGTCACTTTGCCGGCTGCCAATGCCACGCTGCCGCCGTCCTGCCAATGCCACGCCGCGCCTTCGGTGCCGAACGTTGTTTTCAGTAGCTTGCCGTTCACGAGCAGTTGGAACTTCCCCGGAGCACCCGGCGCCTTCCACGACGCGACCCAATCGCGTGTGCGGACCCAGACGCGATACTCGCCGCTGACGGCGACCTTTATCTTCATTACCGCATCGGCGACTGGTGTGCCGAGTCCGTGCGCGAGCAGGTAGGGCGAACCCATCACATCCATGGCCTGCTGGTCAACGGTCCAGCCGCCACGATCGGTGAAACCTTCAGCCTCGACGAGAATCGGTCTTGATGTCTGTTCAGCGGCAAGAACCTGTGCGGCGAGCAGCAGGCTGGAGAAAGTGCTAGCGACGGTGATGGTTTTCATGGTGATCGCGGCGCAATGGTGAAAAACGGCCCTCGCACTTGGAGCGAGTCGGCTTGGGCGAGGCGAATCTGGGCCGCGCCGTCCATGCTGAGCACGGCGCGGCGGAAGTCGGTCGGGGTGATGCCTTCGAGCTTGTGGAAGACGCGCGTGAAATGATGCTGGTCCTCGAATCCGGCGGCGATGGCGGCCTCCTTGACGGTGGAGCCTTCGTGCCAGAGCACGCCTTTGGCGACGCGCAGGCGCAACCGCACCAGGAACCGCAGCGGCGAAACACCGACGGCGCGGTGAAAGACGCGGCAGAAATGTTGTTTGCTCAAGTGCGCTTCACGCGCGATCTCGGCGAGCGTCAGCGGCTTGGCGGCGTTGGTTTCCATGAACGCCAACGCGCGACGCACCGGTTCCGGATGGACCTGTTGCGAACCGGGTTGTTCCTTCCAGCCGCGACTGCGCCGATGGACGATGGCGAGCAACTCCATCAGACCGGCGCGCACCATCAATTCGTAGCCGGGCGCTTTCGTTTCGGTCTCGTGAATCACACGGTCGAAGAGCAGCGTCACGCGGGGATCGTCGGTTACATTGATCTTGCGGGGCAATTTCAACTCCGCCGGCGCTGCGGGCGTGCGCCAGGCGTAGCGCCGGGCTTTTGGCGTGAGCGAATCCATCGGCCGCACTTCGTAGTCGCCGGCGAAATCGTAGTCGAAGCGGATGAACCGGAACCACATCGGCTCGCGGTCGCCGGTGCGAAGCATCGTTGGCGTGCCGGCGGGGATGAGCAGCAAGTCTCCGGCGCCGATGCGGACCCATTTGCCACGAATCTGAAACTCGCCCCAACCGCTGAGCACATAAACGAATATCTGATCGAAGATGTAGCGCCGCTTTCGGAAGTAGCCCGTCGGCACGCGGACCTCGCCCGTCCAGCGGACGAACGGCGCGATGCGGTGGAGAGGCCAGTCTTTCTTCATAAGCGTGGGGGTGGTGTGGTCATGGGGCAGGGGAGGTCTCAGCGCGGAGGCCAATCAGCGGAGTGCCGTCGGGGTTGACGATACGGGCGCAGAATTCCCAGCCCATGTTGTTCTGCGTGATCTTCAGCAGGAGCGTGTTCCAGCCATGCTTGAGTGTAATGGTGGCTTTGTCCGATCCCGGTGTGATGGGACGGGCGGTGTTGTTGGCGTGGACCAATGCTCCGTTCAGCCAGGCCTTCACGCCATCATCGGAGCCGATGTCGAGACGGGCGGGTTGTTGCTTGTCGGAATAAACATTGGTGCGAACGTAGGCGACACATTGTTCGCCGCCGAGGAACTTGAGCAGTTCGAGCAGCCACGGCTTGTCCGCGCTAGTGCCCGATGGCAGCGCACGCCATTTTACCTGCTTGGTGTTAGGTTCCTCTGGTGGGAAAGGAATGTCGAACAGCGTGCGGTAGTTTTTGCCAGCCTCGGTGTAAGGCCCGGCTACTTGCCATGCGGTGATATAGCCGGAGGCGGGTTCTATCTGGTTCAGCGCCGCTTCGGCAGCCTCGCGCACGGTGCCGTCGGAAGAAGTGGCGAGGAGCTTGGTCAGCGCGGACTTGGCAGCAGCGCGATTAGAGCCGGCGATGGTGCTTGCGATTTGGACGATAGCCAAACCGGCTTCAGCCCGGACGGCGTTATTGGCAAGAAATGACTCGGCGAGCTTGATGGCGTCAGGGTCGAGAATTTTTGCCAGTTCGATGAGGCCAAGCTTCTTTTCTTCGGGCCGTTGCGACGCGGCGAAACCTGCTTCGCACATCTTCAAACGCTCGGCGGGTGGGCGTTTGTCGGAGAGAGACGTTGCATGCCAGTAGCCGCGAAGGGCGAGGACGCGGTGGGGCGGGGTAGGCGCGTCTTTCGCCAGCGCAAGCAGGTCGGGCAGGGCGTCGGGCCTGCCCGCGCCGGCGAGCGAGCGGACGGCTGCGTCCTGAATGGCGGGTTCCTTGTCACGAGTGGCCGCGCGAAGTTCCTGAAGCGATTCGCTGCCGGCGATGTGGCCGAGGATGCGGAGCAACGCACAGCGCGCGGGAATCGGGGCTGTCTTGGCAGCTTTCAACACAGGCGCGGCGCAGCCTTCCCTCTGTTTGCTGCGGGTGCAAATGCTGATGAGGGCTTTCTCAACGGCGTCGCGCGCGGCGTCAGTGTCGGCGTTTGTCAGAAGTCGGACCAACTCGCTCACAGCACCTACGTCCGCCGTGAGCGCGAGCGATTGAAGCGAAGCCGCGCGCTGCGATTCGCCGGAAGATGCGGCGAGTTTCAGCAACGTGGGGACGGCGGAGGTTTCGCGTCGCCGGCCCAGCGAGAGGATCAATTCTGTCTGAACTTCCGGTGTCGCTGCTGCCAGATGCGCCAGCATCGTGCCGGCGATGGTCTTGCCGCGAAGGCGGTCGAGAGCGTCTCGCGCCGAGTCCTGCACAGCGCCTCTTGTTTTGGCAGCGGCTTCCGCCAGCGTCGGAACGACCGAGTCGTCGGCGAGCACCGCCAGCGCGTGCAGAGCGGCAATGCGGACGGCTTCCGACGGGGCTATTGTCATCGAGATAAGCGCAGGAATAGCGGCTGCATCTCCTCGGCGTTCCAAAGCTGCGATCATCGCAACCTGAGTGGCTGGCGAGAGGGATGGCAGAGCTTCGGCGAAGGTCTTGGTCGCAGCTTTGCCGGGAATCTCAGCGACCAATTGCAGGGCGGTGAACTGGACGGCGCGGTCGTCTGTGGATAGCGCCTTTCGAGCAAGCGATGCTGCATCCTTGTCGGCGGACAGAATCAGTCCGCGCCAAGCCGCCGTCCGGAAGCGCGGCTCTTTCGAATCGAGGAACTGCCGGTAGATCGCCGAAGCAGTCGTCTTCTTGTGCTTGGTCAGCATTTGCTCGGCGCAGCGGAGCAGGGCGTCGGTGAGAGCGGGCTGAACCTCGGTTGGTGCGCTAGAGCGAGTGGCGGTCAGCACCTGAACTGCTTGCGGACCGCCAATCTTTCCCAAGGACAAAGCTGCCGCGGAGGCGCAGGCGGAATCGGAATCTGAAAGCAGTTTCACGAGAGCCGGGAGCGCCGTAGTTTCGCGCCGGTTGCCGAGGGAGATGATGACGCCGGTTTTGGTGAGGCCGGTGGTCTTGTCCAACGCGCCGACCAATGCAGCACCTGCTTCCGGCAGTGGCATGGATTCTAGCGCGTAGCGGGCGGAGTGCGAAAGCTGTTCGTCAACGAGCAGAAGGGCCAGCGCGGGCACGGAGCGCGCAGTGCCGATGCGTTTGAGTTGCGCGCACGCCGCGTCTTTCTGTTGCGGCAAGGCGGCTGATTGCAGAATGGCAATCTGCTCTTCCTCGGTTGCGTCGGCGGCGCGCAGTGGCGACTGGAAGGTGGCGAGAGTGGCAGCGATGATGAGGAATCGTTTCATCGTTTCCTCAGATGTGCCACGGCGGACGCTGGGCGATGGAGAGCATGCGGTTGGCTTCGTCGTCACCGACAAACTGTTCCCGCTTCGGGTTCCATTTCAATGGGCGCTGCAATTGTTTCTCGATGCCGCCGAGCAGCAACGCGCTCGCGGAACGATGAGCGATGCCTTCGTGACAGATGGTGCGCTGGCGGGTGCGGACGCATTGCAGGAAGTTGCCGGAGTGGCTGTCGCTACGGTAGAGATGAGTCTCGTCAGGCCGGAGCGGCTCGCGCACAATATCGGGCGGGTCGGAAATGAGATTGTCGCGATCCACGGCGATGCGACCGTTGGTGCCGACGAAGCACGCGCCGCCGTTGCCGCCGACCTTTTCGCCGGGATACGGTTTGCCAAACACTGTCACGCCGCTGGCATAGCGATAGGCGGTGCGGCCTTCGTCCATAAACAACTCCAGCGGCCCGGTTTCGTCTGCACCGGCGGCCCACTGCACGATGTCGTAGTGGTGCTGACCCCAGTTGAGTTCGCCGATGTCGAAGCGATGCGAACCGGTGTTGCCGTCGTAGGGAAGCCACGGCGCAGGACCGAGGTAGAGGTCCCAATCGAGATCGTCCGGCACGGGGCGGCCGGGTCCAAACCGCGTGGGCCATTTGATCGCGCCGCCGTCGCGGTAGGCGTAAATCTCCTTGAGGCGGCCGATGCGACCGCTGCGGACAAACTCGCACGCGCGACGGAACTTGCCCCCGTATTCGCTGCGCTGTTGGGTGCCGGCTTGGTAGACGCGACCGTAGCGTTGCACCGCTGTGGCGACCGCCTGCGCTTCGTGAACGGTGCAGGCCGTGGGCTTCTCGCAGTAGACGTCTTTGCCCGCCTCTGCGGCCATGATCGCCATGATGGCGTGCCAATGCGCCGGCGTGGCAATGAGCACGGCGTCAATGTCACTCCGAGCCAGCACCTGTCGGAAATCCACATACGCCTCGCAGGGTTTGCCTCCGCGGCCGGGCGTCTGCGCGTAGTTGTCGTTTACGCGCTGGGTTGCACGCTCGCGGCGTTCGCGGCGGATGTCGCACACGGCGAGCACTTGCACGTCGGGCCGCGCGCTGTAGCCGCCGGGGATGTAGGTCCAAGCGCCGCCGAGCAGATGGCCACCACCTTGGCCGCCGACGCCGATGAAGCCCATCGTGATGCGCTCGCTGGGCGCTACGGTCCCGTTCAGGCCGAACGCGGAGGAGGGGATGATGAAAGGAAGGCCGAGTGCTGCACCTGCGCTTCTCAGGAAGTCTCGTCGTGATTTGGCGACCCGAAAGCGGCAGAGGACTGCCGCAGTCCAAGAGGCTCGCGCCAATGGGAGAGGGGCTGTCTCCAACGCGGCAGCGTCTTGGAGTGCGGCAGTCCTCTGCCGCTTTGCCTTCGCCGCTCCACCAACAGGTTCATGGTAATGGGGGGCAGCAGTTGAACAGCTATGGTTCATTCTGGTTCGTGGCTCAGAGCTTTGCGTTAGACGGCATCCAGTGACCAGCCGTTCTGATACGGCTCGCTTACGAGAGCATTGGCGGTCTCGTCGTTGGTGAACTTCGCGCGCGCGGCGTCCCACTCCAGCGGTTTGCCGGCGCGGATGGCGATATTACCGAGCAGCACAGCTTCGGTGAGCGGGCCGGCCCAGTCGAAGTTACAGCCAGCCGGTTCGCCGCCTTTGCAGGCTTCGAACCACTCCACCCACGTCCCGCCGCGGCGCGGCAGTGTCTTCGGCATGCTCTCGAACTTCGCCGCTCGCGAGGCGGGCAGCACGGTCGCGCCAAGCATCCGGCCTTCGTCTCCGATGTAGAGAGCGCCGCCGTCGGGCACGGTCGAGACGAATTGACGATGCACTGACGATTTTACACCACCGCGGTGTTGAGGAGTTACTTCCCGCACGCCTTGACCTTCGAACTCGGCGAGCGCGGGCGGTTTCAAACCGCCGTCATACCAGATCACTCGCACCGGCGGCAGGCTGCCGCGCGCGGGAAAATCATACGTGACAATCGCCGCCAGCGGCGCGGTCTCGGCGAACACCTTCGTTGCGCTGGCCTGCACGCGCGTCGGATGCGTGAGCTTCAGCGCACGGAATGGCGTGTTGAAGTAATGGCAGCCCATGTCGCCGAGCGCGCCGGTGCCGAAATCCCACCAGCCGCGGAAATTCCACGGGTGATAGACGCCCTTGCTGTTCGGGCCTTTCTTGCCGGCGGCCTTTACCTGCTCCAGCGCGTAGCTGCCTTCGGGCCACTTGTCCTTGAAAGGCCGCAGCGGCGCGGGGCCGAGCCACAGCTTCCAATCAAAGCTCGCCGGCACCGCGTCCTCGCCGGGCGGGCGTTGCATCCCTTGCGGCCAGAGCGGACGGTTGGACCAAACGTGAACCTCGCGCACTGCGCCAATTGCGCCGGCGGCGATCAACTCGCACGTGCGGCAGGCGGTGTCGCTGGTGTTGGCTTGCGCGGTCACCTGCGTGGCGACGCCGGCCTTGCGCGCCGTCTCCACGACCACGCGGCCCTCGTGGATGGTGCGTGTCAGTGGCTTCACGCAACAGACGTGCTTCTTCCGGCGGAGCGCCGCGAGCGTGATGATGGCGTGCGTGTGGTCCGGCGTGCCGCAGTGAACGGCGTCCACCTTGTCGTCCTCCGCGCGGAGCATCTCGCGGAAGTCGCGGTAACGGCGCGCCTGCGGCCACTTGTCGAAGGCCTTCTTCGCATACACATCGTCCACGTCGCAGAGCGCGACAATGTTGAAGCCAGCCTTCTCGCATTCGCGAAGCTGGCTGAAGCCCACACCACCGACACCGACTCCCGCGAGATTGAGCCGGTTGTTTGCGCCAAAGACGCGCGCCGGGACGATGTTCGCAGTGAGCCACGTCGCGCCGGCCACGCGCAGGAACCGCCGGCGGGAGAGGGTGCGAGCGGGCGGGGAAGTGTGGGACGAGGAGAACGGCTGCTGGTTGGTGGTGCGGTGTTCCATGACAGGGTTCCTTTCGATGACAGGGCCATTATCTCTCCTAACCGGCATACAAATTCCAGAGCAAAGACACTACGACCGTGGTAGGATGCGCGCGATGGGTCGGCGGTTCAAAGGCAAGGAGACAACCATGAACATGAAACTATTATTGGCGGCGATTGGCGCGGGACTGATCGCCACGTTGCCGCTCCCCGGTGCGGAGAGCGTCATCGCCCCCGGCGCGAAGGTGATGAAACTCGCGGGCTACTTCAAGTTCACCGAGGGGCCGACGTGCGACGCCGCAGGCAACGTCTTCTTCACCGACCAGCCGAACGACCGGATCATGGAGTGGAGCGTGGATGGCAAGCTCGTGCCGTTCAAGCAGCCCGCCGGACGCTCCAACGGCATGTGCTTTGACGCGCACGGCAACATCATCTCCTGCGCCGACGAGAAGAACGAGCTGTGGAGCATTGCGCCGGACGGAACGGTGACGGTGCTCTTGACGGGCTACAAGGGCAAGCCGTTCAACGGCCCGAACGATGTCTGGGTGCGGCCCGACGGCGGGATGTATCTCACCGACCCGTTCTACAAGCGGACGTGGTGGGACCACGACAAGATGCCGCAGGACAGCCAGCAGGTTTATTACCTTGCGCCGGACCGGAAGACACTGCGGCGCGTCACCACCGACCTCGTGCAGCCCAACGGCATCATCGGCACCCCCGACGGCAAGACCCTCTACGTCGCCGACATCCGCGACAAGAAGACCTACCGCTACAACATCCGGTCCGACGGCTCTCTGACGAACAAAACCTTTCTCTTCTCTCCCGGCTCCGACGGCATGACGCTCGACGAGGAGGGCAACATCTACATCACCGGCAACGGCGTTACCGTCTTCGACCGCACGGGCAAACAAATCGAGCAGATAGACGTGCCCGAGAAGTGGTCGGCCAACGTCTGTTTCGGCGGCAAGGACAAGCGCACCCTCTTCATCACCGCCAGCAAGGGACTCTACGCGATCAAGATGCGCGTGCGGGGCGCCAACCAAGCCAAGTGAGAGAGCAGGGGAACGAGTGAAGAGTTAAAAGTTAAGAGTGAAGAATTCCGAGACTCTTAACCCTTAACTTCTAACTCTCAACTTCCTTCTCCTATCCACTTGCTTCGCGCCAGCGGCTTCCGCACTATCCGCGACGACATGAGCGCCAACGCTGGCAGCCGCCTCTCTCGCTTCGGGACTTCCTGCCTCCGCCGCGTCCCGGCCGTCCTGGCCTTTTGCTTCGCAATCGCTGCCGCGCCGTTTCCCGCGCACGGTGCCGAGACGACCAACACGGGCAATGAACCAAATCTGACTGCTGCAACGCAGACGGACATTGCCGCGTTGAAGAAGCGCATCGCCTTGGCTGAAAAGTTTTATGGCCAACAACAACTTCCGCAAATCGAAGCGGAATGGCGCACCATTGTAAAGTTGTCCGAGCGCTTACTTGGGCCTGCAAATCCTGAGACGGTGCGCTGCCGTTATTCCTTGGTTGCAATACTTGGCATCCAAGGCAAATACGCGGAGGGCGAAGCCGAAGAGCGAACCATAATAAAGATTCACCAGCATACGTTCGGGCCAGATCACCCCCTGACCCTTGGAGCTTGCACGGCCTTGGCCTCGCACTTGATTATCAGAGGGGAGGATTTAGTTAAAAAAGCAAGCGCTCAGATACCGTGCGGGAGTTTAGCGCTGCCTTGCCTTTAACGCGAAGTGCGTGGGAATGCTGGCGGAGAAAGGTAGGCGATGCCGACCCACGAACAAAGGAAGCCAAAGAGTTGCTTGAAAAAGCAGAAGCGCTACAAAAAACAAAGTCCGGCTGGCTCGACTCCCTCCGGCGATGGTGGAAGGGTGAGTAGACGGCTTACGCCGTGGGCTATTCTCTGCCGCGCCTCTGGCGCTCACTTGTGGAATCGCGCTTGGATGGTGGCAGCGGGCTGATTCTCGATGTCAGGTGTTGACGTTCGCCTTGCACGCCGCCGCGCCGGGCTGCCACAAAGTTCTATCTTCCAATCTGCATGACGAGCCAGGCCACGAGGACCATTGCGCCGACGGTGAGCCAGGCGAGGCCGAAGCCGATGAGGTCTTCGCGGTAACGGCGGGAGAAGTTGCGCCAGCGCGCGGCGGTAAACCATGTGCCGGCGTCGAGCAGGAGGAGTTCCTCGCCCCGGTCGGCGGCGAGCGGTTTGGGCTGGCCGGTCGGCACGGTTTCCTGATCGGTGGAGCGGCGCATCCGGTCGAAGAACGCGTTCATGCGCGCGGCGTCCTCCGGTTTGGTGAGGAGGCTGACGACGATGAGAGCGGAGAAACTCATGAGCATGGCGAAGCCGAACGGGCCGGGCAGCCATTTATAGACGAGCATCCATTGGCCTGTCTGGAGTTGCGCCCAGAGGTTGTCGCAGGAGGCGAGGGCGGCGAAGGCGGTGGAGAGGTCGGTGGGTTTGGCGGCGGTGCCTGGCGCGCAGGTGGTGAGGTAGAGCGCGGCGTAGTAGGTGGCAAAGGCGACGATGGTGGCCGCCGCGGCTCCGGCGCGGTTGGCGCGACGCCAGAGGATGCCGCCGAGGAACATGACGCCGAAGAGGGCGGCGACGGTTTCGGTGAACAGGAAGGCATGGAGGACGTTGCCGACGGTCAGCGCGAAGAGGATGGCGGAACTGGTCAGGAGCAGTCCGCTGAGGCGGCCGACACGGAGCAACTGGCGGTCGTTGGCGGAGGGGTTGATGTAGCTGATCCAGACGTTGCGGGTGAAGATGGCACCGCTGTTGACCATGAGGTTGGAGCAGGCGGACATGTTGGCGGCGAGGACGCAGGCCACCATGAGTCCGACGAGGCCGGGGCCGAGCAGCTCCCGGCAGGCGTAACCGAAGGCGTGTTCGGCGTCGGGTAGGTGAGCGCCGTGTTTGAGCACGAGGGCGGCGGCGATGAGGCCCGTGAGCGCCCAGCCGATGGTGCAGAAGCGCTTGGTCATCGCGCCGTAGGTGAAGCCAACGCGGCCCGCGCGCTCGGTGGAGCCGGTGGCGCAGAGGGAGAGGACGTGCGGTTGCGCGGTGATGCCGACGAAGCCGTTGATGGCGAGCATGGCGATGGTGAAGGCGCTCATTCCACTGGTGCTGCTGTAGAGGTCGAAGAAATGTTCCGGCAGCGCCTTGTGCAATCCGCTGAAGCCGCCCACTTGGAGCAGGCCGAGGGGGATGAGCATGAAGGAGAGGGTAATGATGAGGAAGCTCTGGACGAAGTCCGTGTAAGCCGCCGCCACTAGGCCGCCGAAGAAGCTGTAGAGGATGACCGCCGCAGTCATGGCGATGACGACGCCGTTGGCGGAGATCATCTCGCCGCCCGTGGCCACCGAAATGACCTTGCCAGCGCCTTTGAGCATCACGCCTTGACTACAGACGAAGAACGCGATGGCGAAGAGGGTGTAGGCGAACGCGAGCTTGCGGCCGTAACGGTCCTCGATGATCTCCGCGATCGTGGTGCGCTCGCTGCGGCGATACCACGGTGCCAGCAGCCAGTAGAGCGGCGTGATGAGCATGTTCTTCCACTGGAACCAAATCGTCGCGAAGCCCATGCCGAACGTCGCGCCCGCCTGCGCCACCGGCTGTTCCGCGTGCGTGCCGGTGCCGAACGCTTGGCCGATCATGACCCACCACGGCAGCTTGCGCTCGCCAAGGAAGTAGCCGTTGCTGGTGCGGGTCTTGCGGGAGAGCCAGAGGCCGAAGGCCGTGATGCCGACGAAGTAGGCGATCAACACGGCCCAATCCAACGTCCCGAAACTGGTTGTAGCAAGCACTGTGTTTTCCTTTGAAAGCGCCGCCAGAATACACGTTTAGCGCTCAGAGGCAATGACGCATGGCGGAATCGTGGCCGCTGGCGAGGGAAATTTTTTGACAAGCCGTGACGCCGCTGGCACAGTGCCGGCCCCCAATGGATCGCGATTCCCGTGGGGCGGTAGCTCAGCTGGTAGAGCTGCGGCCTTTTAAGCCGTAGGTCCTGGGTTCGAGTCCCAGCCGCCCCACCATTTTCCAGCCTACTCCTGTTCTGCAACGGCGCTCGTTGCTGGCGCGTGCAGGCGCATGGCCGCGGCGGTTTGCAGCAGTTGGCGGCGGCCTCGCTCAAAGATCGCTTCCAGCCGCTGTTTCAACATGCGCGGGGCGCGGCCGTAGTCGTTGGAGCGGCGCGCGACCTCGATGAAGAACTGCACCGTCTTTTGCACGTCGCCAGCATCCACGTATTCTTCGCGGATATGTTCGCCAGGGCCGAGGTTGTGGTAGTTGCCCATGGCCAGACAGACGCCGCCGGCCCGATAACCGGAGTGGCAAAACACCGTGCTCTCGCAGGTGCCGCCGTCCATCAGCCGGCGCTGGAAGACGAATTGCCGGTCCGTCCGCGCCACGCGCGCCGCGACTTCCTCCAGGAACATCGTCACGCGCGAATCGAAGGTCATTGCGCGGTCGCCGACACGGATGATCGGGCCTTGGCCCATCGGAGCGTGGGGGAGTTCCTTGCTGCTTTCGACACTGACAACAACCGCCGAACGGGGGATGATGCGCGACTTCGTCAGGCCCATCGCGCCGTAGAAGCCGACCTCCTCAGCGCGCGTGAACACGGCATAGGCGGTTGCCGACACGCGCGATTGGACCAGGTCATCCAGCATGGCCAGTAACACCAGACAACCCGCCAAGTCGTCGCACGCGCGCGACCAGATCAATCGGTGGTTGGTTTTTACCGGCGCAATATCCCACATGCCGAAGTCGCCGCGTCGGGCCGCGCCCTTCAGCCGCAGGCGCACGAGCTTTTCTTTCTTCCAGTCCACATCCGGCACGGACCAGATGGTTGCGCGACGCTCGCCGTCCGGGCCGAACAGCCGCACCCGTCCGCCCGGCCGGAAATACTGCCGGGGCACGCTGCCGAGGAACCGCGTCATGACAAACCCACCAACAGCGTCCTCGGTCACTTCAAAGCCGGGGTGGTCCATGTGCGCCACGAACGCGACCGGCCGATGGCCGCGCCCGCGCCGGTAGCAGACGATCAGATTGCCGAACTTGTCGGAGCGCACACGCAGGCCGCGAGCAATGGCAAACTCGCGAATGAATCGCGCAACGCGCTCTTCGTGGAAAGGCGCAGTGGGATTGTTAAAAAGCCGCCGTGCAAGTGAGAGCAATTGGTTCCGCCGCACGTGGCGCACTATACCGACGGCTGTTCGTAACGCAATCGAAACTTTGCGGCCCTGAACGACTCGGCAGTGTCAGAAGCATCCCGGCGCCGCCAGCGGCATCGAATCGTCATCTCGCGGATCCGGTTTTGCATTGTCGGTGGGCCATCTCTCACGCCGGGATGACCTTGATCTTGCCTTCGTAGCTTCGGAGGATACCGATGACGCAGCCAAGGATGTGCGCGGTTTCGGTAAGGGGAATCGGCTTGTATTTCGGGTTGGCGGCTTCGAGCCACTTGCGGCCGCCGCGCTGGACGAAGCGTTTCAAGGTGGCCTCGTTGTCCACCAGCGCGACGACAAGGTCGCCGGATGTCGCGGTGGGTTGCGAGCGCACAACGCCGATGTCGCCCTCGAAGATGCCCTCGCCGACCATTGAGTCGCCCCGCACCCGCAGGCAGAACGTCCGTCCGTTGCGCTGACCGTGGAAGGGCGCGGTGAGGTTGATGAATCCTTCAACGTTCTCGTCGGACATCACCGGCTGGCCCGCGGCAACGACACCGAGCAGCGGCAGGGCGTGGATGGGCCGCGCGGGGTGCAAGCCGCGAGTTTCGCGCGGGCGGTGTTCCAACATGCCTTTGGCGCGAAGCGCGTTGATATGATCGCGGGCGGTGCCCGTGGAGCGGAAGCCGAAGTGGGCGCAGACCTCCCGCACCGTCGGGGGGCGGCCGGCGCGGCGGGCGCAGTCGTGGATAAAGTCCAGGACTCGGCGTTGCTGGCAGGTCAGGGATTCGTTCACGGCGGCAAGCTACCACACGCGCGTGTGGCGTCGAGGAAAAATGCGGCAGCACGGCGTTACTGCTTGCGCTGCCGCGCGGTGAAGCGTAGCGTTTCCGACTTTCGCCGCCCGTGTGGCGGCGTTCAAACCAAAGGAACAATGACATTGAAGACATGGAAGCAGATTCTTGTGGTTGCTTGCGGACTCGCCGGAACGTTCGTTCTTGCACAAACTCAACCGGCCGCGCCGACGACAGCGGCTGTCAATCCCGATGAAGCCGTGGCCAAGGTCAATGACAAGGCGATCACAAGGCGCCAACTTGGTGACGTCATGACCAACGATCTGCGGATGCTGGCGCAACGGGGCACGCAATTGACGCCGGAACAGATGCTCGGTTACGAGCGACAGGTGCTGGGCAAGCTTGTAGATCAGGAACTGCTGATTCAGGCAGCCAGCAAGACAGAGGTGCCTGATGTGGACAAGAAAGTGGACGAGCAAATCGCGAAAATCAAAGCCAGTTTCCCCGACGCGAAGATGTTCGACGAGCAGCTCAAGAAGATGGGTCGCAGCGCGGAGCAGGTTCGCGCGGACGTTCGCCAGATGTTGACGGTGCAGACATTCGTTGAGGCGGAGTTTGCCAGCAAGGTCAAGATCGGCGACGACCAGGTCAAATCGTTCTATGACGAGCACCCCGACTATTTTTCAAAGCCGGCGCAGATTCGCGCCAGCCACATCTTGGTGACGGTGCCGCAGGGCGCCACGGACGAAGTAAAGAAGACCAAGCGCGGGGTGATTGAGAAGGCCCGCGCGCGCGTGACGACCGGCAAGGAGGATTTTGCCAAGGTGGCGACCGAGGTGAGCGATTGCCCCAGCAAGCAGAAGGGTGGCGACCTGGAGTTTTTCGGCAAAGGCCAGATGGTGCCGGAGTTTGACAAGGCCGCCTTCGGGCTGAAGGCCGACGAGGTCAGTGAAGTGGTGACGACGCAGTTTGGCTACCACATCATCAAGAAGACCGGCGAACAGCCGGCGGAGAAACGTCCGCTCGATGCGATGAAGGACAGCATCGAGAAGTTCCTCAAGAAGCAGCAGGTGGACAAGCAACTGGCTCAGTTCATCGAAGGGCAGAGGAAGACGGCGAAGGTCGAGACGCTTTTGAAGTAACAACGCTTTTTGTTGCGACCGTGGCGCGTGGCGGGCAGGTGGCTCGCCACGCGTCGTTTTGTAGGCGCGCGAAGCGAGCTGCAAACTTTCAGTTTATCTGGAGGAGATGGACCGGTATGATGGCGCGGTCGTTGCTGCGGTCAAACAAGAATCGAGGCTCACAATGATTCAGAACTCATTTCTCAGTTTCCTGACGCGCTGGTTTGTCACGGCGGTGGCCGTGCTGGTGGCGTCCAAATTGGTAGGCGGCATCGGTTGCGCCGACTATGGCTCGCTAGCGGTGGCGGCGTTGTTGCTGGGTGTCATCAACGCGCTGGTCCGTCCGGTCTTGCTCTTCATCACGTTGCCTGTGAACGTGCTGACGCTGGGCCTGTTCACGCTGGTGATCAACGGCGCGCTGTTCCTGCTGGTGGGGCGGGTGGTGCGCGGGTTTTACGTGGCGGACTTCTGGGCGGGGTTCTGGGGCGCGATTGTGGTCAGTATCGTCAGCTTTCTTGTTGGCGTGATTGTTCGCGGCGACAAGCGCGGACGGTGACACGACTGGGGCAGGGGAGGCGTGGGGCGATAAGGCGGTGATGAAACAGCCGTTCTCCCACCACTACAGTCTTTCGCGGCCGGCGTAGCCGCTGTCAATCTCGTGCCAGAACTCGATGTCGTCATCTTCCAATTCCCAGCACAGGAACACCTCGCGACCGTTGCGCAGGTGCGGAAAGTCCACCAAGCCGCGGTCGAGATCCTTGATCTGAATGCCGCGCGAGGTGATGCCACTGATGCCCTCGTGAATCGCAAGCATGGCACGCAGCAGCGCGGCAACTTCCCCGCCGCCGACGTCGCCGCCGGTTTTTGTGAGCCGGCTGGCTAGTTTCTTCTCACAAGCGACGAGCCGATCGCGCGAGGTGTGAATGAAGCCAAAGGCGTCACGCAGCGTGCCGAGCAACTGGCGCGCTTCCTCGATATGAAAATGTTTTCTGAACCGGAATTCCACGCGGCGAAGATAGACGGCGGCTGGCGCGTCGGCAAGTCTGCGGGCGCGGCTGCCCCCTTATCGCGGCAAAATCTTCTCGACGAGACCAAGAGCCAAGGGCCAATCTGCACGCATGGCTGCCGTCCTTTACGGTCCATTTACTGTTCAATCTGCCTGTTAGGTCATTATCATGGCACCGAATCCCTTCCTCACCATCTGGCTGAGTCCACGCGAAACCATCCGACGCATCGTCGAGTGGAATCCCAACTACTGCGTCATCTGGCTGGCTTGCCTTGCGGGGGTTGGACAAGCCATTGACCGCTCCACGATGCGCGATCTCGGCGACAAGGTTCCGCTGGCGGTGTTGTTTACCATCGTGCTTATCGGCGGTCCTTTGATCGGGCTGTTACACCTTTATATTTCTTCCCTTCTGCTTCGCTGGACAGGGAAATGGCTTGGAGGAACCGGGAGCACGAGGCATCTCAGGACGGCCTTGGCATGGGGCTGCCTGCCGTATGTTTTCTGCCTGCCTTTGGACTTAGTTGCATGGCTGATTGCCGGTCGCGAGCTTTTCACAAAGGAAACGCCGCACTTGGAGGCGCATCCGGGTCTTATGATTCCTTTCATCGTCATTGGTTTGATGGAAGTGACATTGGCCATCTGGTCGGTTGAAATACTTTGCCAAACAATTGCCGAGGTGCAGGGCTATCGTTCTGCCTGGTGTGGGTTTGGAAACATAATGTTGTCGGTTCTTGTGCCGATTGCGGCGCTTCTGGTGCTCGCGCTCATCCTCGTCGCACTGATCAAAGGCGGCGCCGCGCTCTTTCATTAAGTTCGCGGTTGAGGCGCAGAGCGTGGGGCAGGGGAGAGGAGCTTTTGAGCCGTTACAGAGGTGAGGCAGTCGAGAATGTGCTGGACTGACTTATGAGCGAGCGAGAAGCTAGGCGGCAGCGTTCATGAAGACGACAACGAGGGAACGAAGCAACTTCTCCACCAATCGGTTATCGCCGTTCGTTGTTCTGCCGGAAACGACAACGTGAAGGCTACGACACACAAGCGAGTCATCTTGGCCATGATGTGGTTATTGATTGCTGTATGGTCATTCATAGACGCTTGCAGCTATGGCCGGGAAGTGGAGGTCTTCGCGTTTGCCGATGAGGCGTCTCGGATTGCTTTTGCCATCCTCATGGTGGCCTGGGTTTATGCCGATGCGTCTTTGCGACAGCGCAGCCTTTGCTACGACTACGACACATTTGTGTTCGTTGCATGGCCGGTGTTGGTGCCGTGCTATCTATTCCAGACGCGCCGGCTTCGAGGCTTTCTTACGCTGCTCTATTTCGTTGGCATGAACCTGTCTGCATGGCTTCTTGCTAACGCAGTTTACTGGCTCGTGTTACAAGTGGGACGTTGAGAAAACGAAAGTGCTATCATGACACCGAATCCCTTCCTTACCATCTGGCTGAGTCCGCGCGAGACCATCCGCCGCATCGTCGAGTGGAATCCCAATTACTGCGTCATCTGGCTGGCTTGCCTTGCGGGGATTGGACAGGTTCTTGACCGTTCCACGATGCGCGATCTCGGCGACAAGGTTCCGCTGGCGGTGTTGTTTGCCATCGTGCTTGTCGGCGGTCCCTTGGTCGGGCTGCTGCAACTTTGGATTTCTTCCCTTCTGATCCGCTGGACGGGACGATGGCTTGGAGGCATGGCGACGCTTCAGCAACAGATTGCGGCGGTGGGGTGGGGCATGGCGCCACAGGCTTTTGCACTGCTGCTGTTCATTCCCGCGTGGCTGATTGCCGGCCGCGAGCTTTTTACGAAGCAAACGCCATATCTGGATGCGCATCCCGGCCTTTTGATCATGCTGACCGCCTTTAGCGCGGTTGAAGTAATTCTGGGGATTTGGTCCTTCGTCATCACCTGCCATACCGTTGCCGAGGTGCAGGGCTATCGCTCCGTATGGCGTGGGATGGGAAACATGTTGTTGGCAGGTCTCGTGGTCTCTGCAGCGCTTCTCATGATCCTGCTCATTCTCTTGGCGCTGATATTCTTGGGCGGCGGCTTCAAGCACATGGCTCATGGCTGAGGCGCGGAACCTAGGGCAGGGTGGGAGACGGTTTGCGATATGCAACCTATCGTTTGTATTAAAGAACCAATCCGTTGCATTGTGAAACCGATTGTCTTGATAGGCGCCCTTGGCCCGTGGCAAAGCGGCGGTCACTCCACCACCTCCCGCTCAATCCGGATCAACGGTCTGACTCCCGGCGGCCTGTATGAGATTCAAATCCGCGCCCTCGGCGGCAGCACCGGCACCAGCGACTGGAGCGACGCCAAGCAGCACAGGAGTCTGTGAGCGGAAGGGCGATGGCGAGACCCATACGCTCTGTTCGTGTTTGCTGGTTCAATATGAAACCCGCGAGGCGCGTAAAAGGTTCTGGACACGCCAAAAAAAAGCGTGAGACTTCGCCCTGTCGTGTTGTAAGACGTCAATTAGGTTGTCGAATACATGTTAGGCCACTTCACACACGCCATGTCGAGAACACGTGAGGAGATTGTCGAGGAGCGCCGACTATTGAGGGCGGAGTATCGTGAGCTTTTCGACGAGGTTTCGGCGTTGTTGTTTCGCCACGACCCGGTTGGTATCAGTTTCGAGACGAACGACGATGAGTATGAGCCGGAGGTAGGCACGATTCTGCCACGGCTTCGGAGTTGTAGTTCGGTGGATGATGTGCGTCGAGTTGTCCACGAAGAGTTTGTCCGTTGGTTCGATACGGACATCGCCGGTTCACAGGAGCACTATGCGAAGATTGCGACTGAGATTTGGGAGCGCTGGCAGCGGTTCAACGCGGCCTAACCATGCGCCAGACTGTGTAAAAACTCGCGCATAGGTTGAACGTTTACCCCCGGCGGCGGGTCTGAAGCAACGATGAATCATCGCGCCGGTTTCGACCGCCATCAGACCCTCC
>JBAYFL010000005.1:0-281986 GCA_041667205.1 Verrucomicrobiia bacterium
GCAGTTGGGCCAGATCATCGAAGGGGTGAAAGAGGTGACGGGGCAGTTTGAGAAGGTGAACGAGGGGATGAAGGCGCAGTCGCAGGGCGCCGAGCAAATCAGCGAGGCGATGGTGCATTTGAGCGAAGGGGCGAAGCAGACAAGCGAGTCGGCGAAACAGTCGAACGTGGCGACGGAGCAGTTGCGCGAAGCCGCGAGGGCTTTGCAGGAGGAGGTGGCGAGGTTCAAACTCTAAGGATTCAGAAACAGCGACGGGGCCTTCCCGCAACACGCTATGCTTTTCATCTTTTTCAGACTAGGCAAGGAACAATACGCACTGGAAGCCACGCGCGTCATCGAAGTGGTTCCGCGCCTTCCGCTCAGGCCGCAACCGGGCACGCCGGACTACGTGGCCGGCCTCTTCAACTATCACGGCGTCGTGGTCCCGGTCTTGAATCTCGGCACGCTCACATCGGGCGTCCCCTGCCAGGAACGGCTAAGCACGCGGATCATCTTGGTTGACCGCACGCTCAAAGACGGCGCGAAGAAAGTTTTGGGCCTCATCGCGGAAGCGGTCACCGACGCGGTCGAGAAGGAACCGTCCGACTTTTCTGCGGCGGGAGTGGTGACTGGGCAAGCCCCCTATCTTGGAACGATTGCGCTCGACGAAGGCGGCATGATCCAGCGCGTCCTTCCTGAGCACCTGCTGCCAGTTGAGGTCGAACGGCTGTTGTTCAGCGAGAATCCATCCGGCGAAAGCGCGAAATGATGACGGAGTTTGGAAAACTTCTGGCAGAGACGATCGGCATGAACCCCGGCGTGCTGGGCGGCAAGGAGCTTGCCCGCGTCGTCCGCGAGCGAATGTCCATCTGCAAGCTGGAGGATGAGGAAGAGTATCTTGCGAGGCTCAGGTCTTCTTCGCAAGAGAAGGAAGCCTTGGTCGAGGCCGTGGTAATACCGGAGACTTCGTTCTTCCGCGACAAAGGTCCCTTCGCCGCTCTCGACCAACATGCCCGCGATGAGTGGGGCTCGGCGTGGCGCTCCGAACCGCTGCGGATCCTGAGCGCCCCTTGTTCCAGCGGTGAGGAACCTTACTCGATTGCGATGGCGCTCATGGAGGCCGGGCTGAAGCCCGGTGAGTATGAAATAGATGCTCTGGACATCAGCCGTGCCTTGCTGCGCAAGGCGGAACGCGCGGCATACACCCAGTATTCTTTCCGCGGCGTCCCAGCGTCGCTGCGCAGCCGTTATTTTGAGTCGGTGGGAAACCAGTTTGTGCTGAAGGACCAGGTTCGACAGGGAGTGCGTTTCATTCGTGGAAATCTTCTGGATCGGCATGTCCTTGCCGGCAAGCTACCCTACGACGTCGTGTTCTGCCGAAACCTGCTGATCTACCTTGGCGCAGAGGCGCGTGCGCGTGTGATGAGCGTTATTGAACGGCTCGTTGCCCGGAACGGTTTGCTTTTCGTGGGCCATGCGGAGACGTCGTGTTTCCTGGCAGCACGTTTCGCGCCATTGAATCCCCGCGGAGCTTTTCATTTTCGGAAGGTGGAAGCCGGCCCGGCGGCGAGCCAGAGCAGCGCGACAACGACATCTCCTTCGAGAGTCTCAGTCCTTCCCCCGGTTCAAATCGCGCCACAGAGTCAGGTCGCGCCTCGTGGAACGGAGCCGCCGCCGCGCGAAATGCCAAAACCCGGAAGTTCCATTGAAGCGGCGCGGCAGTTGGCCGACCAAGGACAATTGTCCGAGGCGGCGGCCATGTGCGAACGGTTGCTCCGGGAAAACGGCGCGAATGCCGATGCCTATTGCCTGCTGGGGGTCGTCCTGCACGGGCTGGAAGATCTTCAACGCGCGGAGGAATGCTTCGACCGGGCTATCTATCTGGATGAGCGATGCCACGACGCGGTCGTCCATCTGGCGTTGATCAAGGAGCACAAGGGAGATGCGGCAGGCGCTGAAGTGCTGTGGCGCAGGGCGGATCGGATTCAACAACAACCGAGGGCGCTGTGAAGAACTCGTGCTGGAACAACATAGGAGTCAGGGGCGACCGCTCATGTCCCAAGCTGGTCGAACTGGGGCATTGTCGTGACTGCGCGACCTATTCCCAAGAAGGACGTGTCCTGCTCAATCGGGAAGCGCCAAAAGAATATCTGCGCGAGTGGACGTCGCTGCTGGCACAGGAACGAGAGGTCGTCAGCCGCGACGGGAAATCCGTCCAGGTTTTCCGGTTGATGTCGGAGTGGCTCGCGCTGCCGGCGCACTGCTGGATGGAAGTCATCGAAGTGCGTCCGGTGAGGCACATCCCACATCGCAGCAACCAGGTTCTTTTGGGACTGGTGAGCGTGCGCGGGGAAATCCATCTCTGCGTATCGCTGAACCGCCTGCTTGGCATTGAGAAGAACGAAGTTCCGGAGGATGCCGAACCCCGAAGGACCAGCCGCCGATTCTGCGTGGTCAGAAAGGACAACGTCAGTTGGGTTTTTCCCGCGGATGAAATGTATGGCTTGGTTTCCTACAACGAGAAGGATATGGAAACAGTTCCTTCCACCGTCGCAAAGTCTTTCCAGAAGTTCACGCGAGGGTTGCTGACCGTCGCCGGGAAAAAGATCGGGTTGCTCGACGAGACCCGGCTGTTTGACGGTCTTTCAAGGAGTGTCATATGACGGACACCGGCAACCAGGATTTAAGCAACTTTTCGATGATGGACTTGTTCCGCTCAGAGGCGGAGACGCAAACGGCCATTCTCAACGAAGGTCTTCTGGAGATCGAAAAAGACCCAACATCCAAGCAGTGGCTGGAGCGTTTGATGAGAGCTGCGCACTCCGTCAAGGGCGCGGCTCGGATTGTGGGGTTGACTCCGGTGGTCAAGGTGGCGCACGCCTTGGAGGACTGTTTCGTTGCAGCGCAAAAAGGGCAAATGCTCATCGGTTCGAATCAGGCCGATATCTTGCTGAAAGGGGTGGATACGCTCGCTCAGATGTCGAAGCTATCTGATCAGGAATTCGAGAAATGGATCGCCGACCACCAGACGGAGGTTGACGGCCTGTTGGGCAGCCTGGAGGCGATGAAGATCGCGACGCCCCAGCCCGCCGCAACCAGCGCCGCACCCGCGTCGCCAACCACTTCTCCACCACCGAAGCCCGCAGCTTCGGTGGAGTCTTTAACCCCTGCGCCTCAAGCTCCTGTAATTCCTGATGCCGCCCGTGCGGATGCACAGGACCGGGGCGTCAGGATCTCGGCCGAACACCTGAGCCGCATGATGGGGCTTGCAGGAGAATCGGCCGTGCAAGCGCATCGCCTCGAAGCTTTCACGGACGCGCTAACGGCGCTGAAGAGCCACCATGCCGAACTGCTCCGCCTGGTGAGGAAAGCCCGCCAGCGGGAGGAATCGTCTGCATCGAACAGTCAGTCCTCCCATACGCTGCGTGAGGTATCTGAGAAAACTGAACGGCTTCATCAAACGACGATGCGGCGCGTCGAGGAGTTTGACCTCATTGCGCGCCAGCTTGCAGACGTGGCCGACCGGCTCTATCGCGAGGCTATTGCCAGCCGGATGCGTCCTTTTGCGGACGGAGTCACGGGGTTCCCACGCTTGATCCGAGACCTGTCCAAGCACCTCGGCAAGAATGTGAAGTTCGAGATTCTCGGTAAGAACACGCAGGTGGACCGGGACATTCTGAGCAAGCTCGAAGCGCCCTTGACCCACCTCCTGCAAAACGCCGTGGATCATGGGCTGGAACCTCCGGCGGAACGCATGGCCGCGGGCAAGACCGCCGAGGGATCGCTCAAGCTGGAGGCGCGTCATCACGCTGGCCGCCTGACGATCACGGTGTCGGACGATGGACGCGGTATTGACATCGAGAAGATGCGGAAGAAAATCGTGGCCAAGGGTTTGGCGTCCGAAGACACATCTGGCCGACTCTCCGAAGCCGAAATTCTGGACTTTCTGTTTTTGCCAGGTTTCTCCACTGTCGAATGCGTGACCGAGGTTTCGGGCCGCGGCGTCGGGTTGGATGTTGTCCGCACTTACCTGCACGAGGTGAGCGGCTCTGTGCGCGTTGAGAACCATCTCGGCCACGGCATTCAATTTCATCTTGAGATGCCAGTGACCCGGTCGGTAATGCGCGCCCTTGTCGTCGAGATTGCGGGCGACCCATTTGCCTTCCCGCTCGGCAGGATTGAGAGACTGCTTGATGTGACGTCATCCGAAGTGAAGACGGTCGAGGGCCGTCAATTTGTCAGCTTGAATCAGAAGAATGTCGGGCTGATTGACGCCCGGCAGATACTGGGGCTGGCCGGACAAGCTGCCCACGGCAAGAGGTGGCCCGTCGTCGTCATCGGCAACGAGCAAGTGTGCTACGGGATCAAGGTGGACCGTTTTCTCGGCGAGCGGGAGCTGGTCGTCAGAGCCCTCGATTTGCGTCTGGGCAAAGTTCAGGACCTTAGCGCCGTGTCATTGATGGAGGACGGCTCGCCCGTGCTCATCTTGGACGTGGACGACCTTTTCCGCTCCATCCAAAACCTTCTCTCCGGCCGGCGATTCGAAAGCATACGGTCCGGTTCCGGCTCTACCGGCCAGAAGAAACAGAAGCGCATCCTCGTTGTTGATGATTCCATCACCGTCCGTGAAATGGAGCGACGCCTTCTTCAGAACCGTGGGTATGAAGTGGACGTTGCCGTGGATGGCATGGATGGGTGGAACAGCCTCCATTCGGGCCAGTATAGCCTGGTCATCAGCGACGTGGACATGCCTCGAATGAACGGCTTCGATTTTGTGCGGCGCATCCGTCAGGATCCCCGGTTCAGCGCCTTGCCCGTCATGCTCGTCTCCTACAAGGAACGTAAAGAGGACCGCATGAAAGGCCTCGAGGTCGGCGCGAACTACTACTTCACCAAGAGTGGTTTTCACGATGAAGCTTTCATGGAGGCCGTAGTGGATCTGATCGGAAAAGCACAAGCATGAGGATTGCAATCGTCAATGACCTGAAAATGGCGGTGGAAGCCCTCCGGCGGACCGTGGCGAGTTGCCCGGAGCACACTATCGCCTGGATTGCTTTCGACGGCGAAGAGGCCGTGCGTAAGTGCGAATCGGATCGGCCCGACATCATCCTCATGGATCTCATCATGCCGACCATGAATGGCGTGGATGCGACGCGCCAGATCATGCGCCATTCGCCTTGTGCGATTCTTGTTGTGACGGCAACGGTTGAAGGCAATGTCTCGCTTGTTTTCGAGGCGATGGGTCACGGTGCGTTGGACGCCGTCAACACGCCGATCTTGGGCAAGGATGGCAGTCTGCACGGTGCGAAGGATTTGTTGGCGAAGATCGAGAACATCGGCCACTTGATCGGTCGAAATGCCGCGTCGAGGATCACCACCTTACACGCGCCGGTAACTGGTAGTCATCTTAAACAGCGCATGCACTTGGTCGTGCTGGGCGCTTCGACGGGAGGCCCCACAGCCTTGGCCGAAATCCTCACGCAGATCCCGGAGGGCTTGCCGGCGGCTTTTGTTCTTGTTCAACACGTGGATGTGCAGTTTGCCGCCGACTTCGCGAAGTGGCTAGACGGACGGACGCATCTTCGCGTCCGGCCCGCCGTCCCCGGATGCCGGCCGGAGCCTGGCACGGCCTGGCTGGCCGCCACCAACGATCACCTCATCATGGCGCCGGACCTGACTCTCAACTACTGCCCCGACCCTGCCGATTGTTTCTTCCGTCCTTCAGTGGACGTCTTCTTCAAGCACGTCGCCGCTTGCTGGCCCTACACGGGTGTAGCCGCGCTACTGACCGGCATGGGTCGCGATGGCGCTGGAGGGTTGCTCTTGTTGAGGAAGTCTGGCTGGCTCACAATCGCGCAGGATGAACCTACCAGTGTCGTTTACGGCATGCCCAAGGCGGCTAAGGACCTGGACGCGGTGGATCAGGTGTTGCCGCTGCCTCGTATCGCCTCCGCCATTACTGACCATGTGCGCGACCAATTACCTGTGAGAGTGAAAGTGAGCACCCAATGACACAGCCTGTCCCCATGAACGACCAAGGCCCAAGCCTCATGAACTCGTTGACCCAACACACCATCAAAGTCCTGCTTGTGGATGACCAAGCCATGATTGGGGAGGCGGTCCGCCGCATGTTGGCGGCGGACAAGGACATCATCTTTCACTACTGTAGCGATCCGACCCAGGCGGTGAAAATGGCCACGGAACTCGCACCTACCGTCATCCTCCAAGACCTCGTCATGCCGGAGGTGGACGGTCTCACGCTGGTCAAGTTTTACCGAGCGAACCCCAAGACCCGCGACATCCCCCTGATCGTGCTTTCGACCAAAGAAGAGCCTGCGACCAAGGCGGAGGCGTTTGCCTTGGGTGCCAACGATTATCTGGTCAAGCTGCCGGACAAGGTGGAGTTGATCGCCCGAATTCGATACCACTCAGCCGGTTATATTGCACAGCTCCAGCGCAACGAGGCTTACCGCGCCTTGGTAGAGAGCCAAAAGAAATTGGCCGCCGAGTTGGCGGAGGCTGCCGCCTATGTGCGATCACTCCTGCCCGCACCGATAACAGGGGAACAAAAGGCCGAGTGGCGTTTTATCCCTTCAACGGAACTTGGTGGTGACGCTCTCGGATACCATTGGTTCGACGACGATCACCTCGTCATGTATGTGCTCGACGTCTGTGGACATGGCGTGGGTGCGGCCTTGCTCTCCATCTCCGCCATGAACGTCATACGCTCGCACACTCTTCCAAACACTAATTTCTTGGAGCCTGGCGAGGTGTTGACAGCCTTGAACGACAGCTTCCAGATGGAAAAACATAACAACATGTATTTCACGATCTGGTATGGGGTTTACGACAAGAAACGGAGGCGACTCTCATACGCCTCCGGCGGCCACCCACCGGCCGTGCTGATCACTGGTCAGGACGCCGCCTCGGCACGCCCGATCCTTCTGGAAACGGGTGGAACCATCATTGGTGCCATTGAGGGGACAGACTTCAAGAGTGCCTCCTGTGATGTTCAGCCTTACGCCAAGATGTATCTCTTCAGCGATGGCGCCTACGAGATCTTCCGCCCAGACGGCTCCCTGTGGTCATATGAAGAATTTGTGCAGCTTCTGGAATCGCCGACGCCTCCAGGCGTTTCCGAACTCGACCACATTGTGGCCAGCATCAGCGCCATCCACGAGACCAACACCTTCGACGACGATTTTTCCCTGATGCGGGTGTGCTTATGAGTTATGTGACACGGCCGCAGTCATGCGCGGGAACCTCTTTCACCGTGGTGGCTTGGTGGGATTCTGGGCTTCTTCCTTGGCACGCTGTTGCATGACATCAAAGTAATGGTCGGCTTCCTCAACGCTGGCGAAGACGGCTTCCTTGGGCAGGGCGTTTGCGATCTCGATGACCTTGCGGATCGGCGGCTGCATGCGCGCAAGAACGCAACGGCCGCCATGGGGGCGGAGGGCGGCGGCGGTCTTCATCAGCACGCGCAGACCCATGCTGCTCACGTAGTCAACGCCGGCCATGTCAAACAACAGCACGCGGGTGGTGGCGGTGAGCAGCGGTCGGATGCGCTCTTCGCACTGCGCGTAGGTTTGCGTGTCCAGACGGCCGGTCAGAGCGACCCGGACTCGCCCATCCGGATGGTTCTCAACTGTGATCTCAAGCATGGTTTGTCCTTTCGCTGCTTTCGATTCGTTGGGTGCGGTTGGTTGCACCGGAATTCCAACTATATGTAAGCTTCCTGTAACAGAGTCGCGACGCTATCGTCCAGCATTTCCCGACGGCGAAGCTCTTCAAAGCGCGCCAGAAGGTCTTCCACGCGCAATCGTTGTTTGTCGGCGCCCTCGAAACGATAGGCGACAGAGCCTCGGTGCATCATGAGAATACGGTCGCCGAGATTGACGGCTTGTTGCATCGAGTGTGTAACCATCAGCGTGGTCAGCTTGTAGCGCTTGATGACCTCTTCGGTGACGCGGATAATCTGATCCGCGCTCTTGGGGTCGAGTGCGGCGGTGTGTTCATCTAGCAAGAGCAACGCCGGTTTGAGACAGGTGGCCATCAAGAGTGTGAGGGCCTGGCGTTGGCCGCCGGAGAGGCTGCCGATGGCGTTGCCGAGCCGGTCTTCCAAGCCCATTCTCAATTCCTTCACCCGGTCGCGCAACTCGTTCATGAGATTCTTGGTGAGTGCCCAGCCGAGGCCGCGTGCCTGACCGCGCCGGATGGCGAGGGCGAAGTTTTCGGCGATGGACATGTTCGGCGCGGTGCCTGTGAATGGGTTTTGGAAGACGCGGCCAATCAATCGCGCGCGCCGGTGCTCCTGCCAGCGCGTGACGTTCTGGCCGGCGAGATGGATCTCGCCGTTATCCAACGGGAAGGTGCCCGCAATGGCATTCAGGAGCGTGGATTTGCCGGAACCGTTGCCACCGAGGATGACCAGAAAAGCTCCTTCCGGAATGTCGAGACTGACGCCACGCAGCGGGCGGACCTCGTTGGCGGTGCCAGCGTTGAACGTCTTGTAGATGTTTTGGACAGTGAGCATGGGCGTTCTCTTAGGACGAACCTAGCGGCGCGGCGACGGGGCGCTTCCGTTGTTGCAACAACCGCGGCAGCACCAGCGCGGCGAACACGAACAGCGCCGTGACCAGTTTGAGATCGTTCGGGTTCAGCCCCCAGCGCAGCGCGATGGCCACGAGCAACCGGAACAAGATGGATCCAGCAACCGCCCCGAAGATGGCCAAGCCGAGACTGCGCGAGCCAGTCAGCGATTCGCCGATGATGACGCTGGCCAGTCCCCACACGACCATGCCGATGCCCATCTGCGCGTCGGCGAAACCCTGATATTGCGCCAGCAACGCCCCGGCAATCCCGACCAACCCGTTGGAGAGCGCCAAGCCCATGATGCGGTAGCGTTCAACGTTGACGCCCAGCGCGCGGATCATCTGCGGGTTGTCGCCAGAAGCGCGCATGGCGGTGCCGAGTTCGGTGCGGAAGAACCAATACAGACCGAGGCAGGCGGTGACGATCACGGCAACCACCGTCAGCAGCGTCACCAGGTCGCGCGTGCTCACCATCCAGCCGCCGAGATTGACCTCGGCTCCGCCGAACCACGATTGTCCCACGTGCTCGGCCCAAACGGTCAGGCTTTCCGCCGACAGCAGCGGGATGTTGCTCTTGCCCATGACGTGCAGGTTCACGGAGTAGAGGCCGGTCATGACGAGGATGCCCGACAGCAGCGGGTTGATCTTGAATTTCGCCTGCAAGATGCCCGTGACGGTTCCCGCCACGACGCCACCCGCGAACCCGGCAAGCGTGGCTAGCAACGGGTTGACGCGATTGACGATTAACACGGCGCAGATGGCCGCGCCAAACGTGATGGAGCCGTCCACCGTGATGTCGGCAATGTCGAACACCCGGTAGCTGATGTAGATGCCCAGCGCCAACAGCGACAGGATCAATCCGATGGTGAGTGCTCCGAGGAGAAGAGTCATGGCAGCGTGAGGTTCATGTCGTCAGCGGCGAACACCAGCAGGCGCCGCGCAGGAAACGGCTTTCGCCCGCGCCGGTGGCCTCGCGCCAGTCGTTTAACAAGTGGAGCACGCCGAGCACGTGTTCGCTCTCGAACAGAGGCTGCGCCGTCTCGCGCAAGTCCACCTTGCCCTTGCGCAGCGGACGATAAGGGAACGCCGCGGCGTGGAAATGGCCGCAAAGCTCGCCCGACGCCACCAGCGGTTTGAGCAGGCGCAACTGTGACGCGCGTGCTTTGCTGGCGGCGAAGCCAACGATGAGGCAGATGGAGTTGGCAAAGGCCGTCTCAGCCGTGAAACTCAACCAGTCCCTGATGCCGGGGAAGGCGAAGATGTTGCCGGGCTTCGGTCCCGTTGTCTGCGCTGACGGTGTTTTTTGCAATGACGCGCCGACCAGCGTTGCCGTCTCCGCCACCATGACGATGCCAGCGGCGTCGCTCTGGACGGCGTCCAGGCAGGCTTTGGCGATAACGCTGAGCGGCAGGCTCGGATGTTGTGCGCCCTTGTCGAATCGCAGCAACCGCGCAAAGCCGCCGCGGCCCAACATCCCGTAGGCGACTTTGATGGTCGGCGTCAATGCGCCTTGCAGCAGCATGTAGTCTGGTTTGTTTGAGCCGTCGGCGGGTTGGCAGACCGTCGAGCCGGCGGCCGCAAGAAATTCTCCGAATCGTTCGGCGTCTGATGAATCACCTGAACCGAAAGCTCCCAGCCCGAGGCCCATGACGTTGAGGGAGAACTCGACCAATGAACACGTGCCTGGATCACTCCTGCCTTCGAGCCACGGCGCTGGTTTGCCGGGCCAATCAACGCGCAGCGTCGCCGTCGGCTCCAAGTCGAACACTTCCGCCATCGCACCGTCTTGCGCGATTGCGACCTTGCGTGAGGTGGTTTCGGCAGTGGTCGCTGCCGTTGCCGCCGACTTCACGGTTTCGGTGTGCAGCAGCGCTTTGAGTCCAGCCAGCTCCAACACCTTTTTGACGTTGATGGAGGCATTGATGACGGTGAAACGTCCCTGGATGCTCTTGAGCTGCCGTGAGTAGAGCACGAGGATGCGGATGCCGGCGGAACTGATGTAATCCACCTCCGCCATGTCCAGCGCGATGGCGTGCTGACCGCTGCGCACGCACTCGGCCAGCGCGCGGGCAACGTGGTCGCTCCACACTGCATCCATCCGGCCTTTCAGCTTTATCTCGGACAGTTCAGCGCCGGTAGAGTGAGTGATTTCCATAGACGGTGCGGTTCAGGGTTGGGGCACGTCGGTGACTTGTTTCGCCTCGCGAAGCAGCGCATCGGGAATGACCAAGCGGACGTTCCGGGCCGTCTTCAGGTTCACCAGCTTCTCGACCTTGGCCGGCGGTGAGAACGGAATCTGTGCGGGGCTTTCACCGCGCATCACGCGCGCGGCTTTGATCGCCGCTTCGCGCCCGGCGTCGTAGTAATCGCGCGCCAGGGCCAACGACGCGCCCTGCTTGACGGCGGCGCCCTGGAAGGTGAAGACCGGCAGACGGGCTTGCGCCGCCGCCCGCGCGATGGTGGGGAAACCGGCGACAGACATGTTGTCAATGATCTGGACCACGGCATCGAGTCTCCGACCGCACAGGGCCAGCGCAGCGTCGGGCAATTCGCCAGCGGTGTTGGCCGCCATCGTTTCCACCGTCACACCGCACTGTTGCGCCTCGCGGACAAACATATCCTTGTTCGACACGGAGTTGACCTCCGCGGGACAGAACAGCGTGCCGACGCGCTTGAATTGCGGAAAATGCGTCTTCAGCAACTCCGCCATCTCGCGATAGGGGCCTTGCGTATGGACGCCAGTGATGTTCGGCAGATGATCCTGGTCGGACTTGCCCGCGCCCGCCGCGAACGGGTCGGCCACGACCGTGAACACGATGGGCGTGTTCTGGACCTTGCGCATCGCGACTTGGAGCGTTGGCGTGCCATAAACCACGTAGAGGTCCACACCCGCGGTCTTCGCGGAATCGTAAAGCGAACCCAGCGCGGCCATGTCGCCTTGCGCGCTGAGCGTCTTCATCGTGAAGTCCGTCCCGTCTTTCAGGCCCGCTTCCTTCAGACCGTCGGCAAACCCGTGCATAGCGTCCTCCACCATGACCGACTCGATGTAGGAGACATGTTGGATTCGCCATTGTGTCTTCAGCGGTTGCGTGACCGGCGCGGCGGCTGGCGTTTCGGTGGTTTGCATGGCCAGCACGGCCGGCGGGAAGGTGATACCCAGCTTGCGCGCCACGTCTTGGTTGAAGATGACCTTCTTGTCGGTGACGTTCCGCATCGGGATGCGCGCGGGCTTTTCACCGCCGAGAACGCGCGCCAGCGGTTCGGCGGCGGCGTAGCCGCTCTGGTAATAGCCGACGCCCACCACGGCCAACGCGCCGCGGTTGGCGAAATCCGGAGAATCAATCACCAGTGGGATGCGCGCGGCGGCGAGTTGGCCCGCAAGCCCATCGAACGCTTGGTAGGCGGTGTTGTCGCCGGGCAGATAGACCGCCTCGGCGTCACGGGCGTCGAGCGATTGCGCGGCCTGCACCACTTCGCTGGTGTTGTTGGCGATGGCTTCGATCAACTCGATACCGTTCTTTACGCACAGATCGCGCAGCACGGAGACGACTTTCACCGAATTGGCTTCGGCGTTGTTGTAGATGGCGCCGAGCCGCTTGAGTTTCGGGAAGGTCAGCTTCAGCATCGTCACGGCTTCCTCGACGGGCGGGAATGACCCGATACCGGTGACGAAGGGAAGGTGATCCTCGAAGCTCTTGCCTGCGCCGGCGGCAATCGGGTCCGAGCAATAGGTGAACACAACCGGCTTGCGTCGCACGGTGGCGCATGCAGCGGTGAGCACTGGCGTTGAGAATGGCACGATGACGTCCACGTCGCTCGCGTCCAGCGACTGGATCATGGCCGCGATGCCGCCGATCTCGCCGCTGGCGTGCATCTTTTGGACCTTGAGATTGCTTCCTTCGATTCTGCCGAGCTTGCGCAGGCCGTCCATCAGCCCGGCGATGGCGCTGTCAGTGCCTTCGTCTGGACCGAAGTAGGCGATGCCGATCTTCGCCGGTCGGATTGATGGCGAAACAACGGGAAGCGGCGCGGTCGCGACAGCCTTCGAGGACTTGCTGGTGTCCTTTTCCACACGGCCATCCTCGCCAAGGATCAAAGTCGCGCGGGCGATGATGTCGGCATTAAACCGCCACGGGTCGCGCATCTTCTTCAGGACCTGCTTGTTCAACATCACCCGCTCTGGCATGAAGTTGGTGACGGCGATGGTCGCGGAGTTCTGTCCGTCGAGGATGGAGGAGGCGATCTCAGCCATGCGCTGGCCCACTTCCATATAGTTTGCGCCGAGGTCAAACAGCGAGCCTTGATTCACCATGCCGCTCATGTTGGAGAGGACGGGGACTTTCCCTTTGTTGGCCGCCTCGCATAAAGCGGCCGTGGCGCTCAGCACGGTGACATCCGCGCCCGTCCAAAACGCCTGCGCGCCGCGGGACACCAGCGAGTCGGCGGCCTCACGCACGTCCTTGCTCTGGTCCACATTGGCTTCGAGCAGTTCCATGCCCAGTTCACGGCAGACCTCGCGTGCTTTGATTGTGCACGCCTCCGAGTTGCGTTCGGTGGGGTTCCACACCACACCAACGACTTTCAAACCGGGCCAAAGCCGTTTGGCCTCGCGGAAGATTTCTGCCACGGGTTGGAAGGTGCCGATGCCTGTCAGCCAAGGCGGCTTGTTGGTGGAGCCCATCTGCGTGATGCCCACGCCCGCGCCGGCCGGATCGGTGACAGCGCCGAAGACGTGAATGGCGCGACCATCCTTGTTGGCGTTGGCCACGCATTGGAGCGACATCGTGCTGATGCTGATCGCCATCTTGAAACTGCCGTCGGTGATGAGCTTGGCTATGGCGTTGGCGGTGGGCAGGTCGCCCTCGGCGGTGAACTGTTGCAGCGCGAGGCGCTCGCCGTTCTTGTAACCTGCGGCAGAGAGACCCTGCAACAAGCCGTGCTCGACCTCGTCCAGCAGCACGTTGGAGGCATGCTTGAGTATCGCGACAGGGATTTGGCTCCGGGTAGCCGATTCTCCTGCTCGCCCGCCTTCACGCGAATGTAGATCGGACAACAGCAAGGTCAGCGCCGCCGCTCCAAGCAGCACCACCGACAACAGCACCCGTTTTAAGGTTTGCCACATGATTCGGTCAGGTCCGGGTAAAAGTTTTCTTCGCAGCAGGCGACAAGGCGACGGCCAAACCGCTTCCTTCCATGCGCATGGCGTGGAACTTTGACCCGATGTGATTCGCTGTGCTTCGGATCATTGCTTGGAAGGCCAGGACTCGCCCGCGTGCTGGTTCGCAGCAACCAAACCCATCTGGCCCATGCGGAGCAGCCACTGCTCATTGCTCTTTACCAACACGCCTGTGAAGCGAAACAGATGGACGACTTTCTGTTTGCAGACAGTCACTGCGAGGCTGGCTTCGGACGCAAACCATGCCACGTCTCCTTGCGCGTCGGTCTTGATCCAGTCGAAACTCATCGAGAGCTTGTCAACCTGCGAGAAGTCGCGGCAGATGCCTTTCCGGAGCTGGCTGGCATTGAAGCGTTTTTCGTCCGGCCCGGATCCCAAGATCAGCAGCGGCTTGCCAGAATCCATCATGGCCATGACTGCGTCGAGGTCTTTGCATGAGTAAGCCTTCGCGAATCGTTGGAGCCAATTCTCGATCTCGTTTGCGACCGTTCCTGCAGCGCGTGTTGTCATCAGTTTGTCGTTCCTTCTGTTTGGGGTTGGCACGCCACCTTGCCTGCGTTCATGGCTCGCAAGCACACGGCACTATAGGCAGCACCCAAAACCTTGGACAGAAAAAACTGGTTGCTGCCGGATGGCTGGCAAGTCCGCGCGTGCTTTTTCAGTTGTCGTCGTATCCTCGGCTCCATACAGTCGTCGCACCAACCGAATCACAGACTGACTGCCCGTCGCACTCGGTGGTTGGATTGCCGCTGACATGTCCTTGCTTTGATGAATACGGAATCGGCCAAGAAATTCGAGACGCGCTTCCAGAACCGTCTGGCCAACCTGATTTCTGCGATGGAGGCAGCCGGTCAATTCCTCAACGATAACGGCGTCGGCGGCCAGGCGGCCTACGCCGCTAATCTGGCCATCGAGGAACTGACCACCAACACACTCAAATACGGCTACGACGATACGGTTGTTCACGAGATCCTTCTGCGCGTGGAGATTCTATCCGACCGCATTGTCCTGCTGTTCGAGGATGATGGCCACGAGTTCAATCCGCTCCTCGCGGCCGAACCGGATGTCAATCTGCCTCTCGAAGAGCGCACCATCGGCGGCCTCGGCATTCATCTCGTGCGCCGGTTCGTCCAGCAGATGCGCTACGAGCACCGCGACGGCCGCAACCGGCTTACCGTCGAAATCCGACGCTGACACCTTGGCTTGCCCGGCGCAGCCGCTAACAGTTTGGTGAATAACTCTCGGCATGTTTGAATATAGGTTCGAGCGTGTGCTCGTGAAGTGGACAGGGGAAGATTTCTGGAGACGCAGGATGGCAAGTCCCGGGAAATCGTGGCGTTGAGGGCTGAAGGGTGGAGATGAGCGAGGTCATCCAGTCCCATCACATCAGCGAAGCCATCCAGTATCGCTCCCTAGACCGCCAGCTTCTCGGTTGGATTTGGAGGGGTGGCCGGATCAATTCCAAGGAAGCCATTAACCAGTAGAGTGCCTGAATCCACCCCAGAAAACAATCAGTCCACCCTTCCTGTAAAACCCGTGTGGTGCCTGTGCTTGGCAGACTGTTCAGTCGAGATTACGTCAATTAGTGTCAACAGAGGGGTCTATTAAGCGAACACCTTGGAGCGACCCCCTTCGGCAAAGCAACGCAGTGTGGGGTAGCTCTGGCCTTCCTCAATCTGCCAGACGTTTTCAAAATCCCAGCCGACAAAGACGGCGCGCTGCTTCATCTCGGACGATGTTTTGCCTTCGCCATTACCACGAGAGTCCATCTGGCCTGTGGTTTGGATGTCCCAATACGACTTGGTGACGGTGGCTTTGTCAAAACCTACCAAGCCGCCGACTGATTTGTTGCCTGACACCTCGCCGGAGACATGACATTCAGTGATGTCACCCTCGTTACACCCCACCAAGCCACCAACTAGTTTATTACCCAACGCCCCGCCGGAAGCATGGCATTGAGTGATGTTGCCCTCGTTATGTCCCACCAACCCACCGACGTTTTCATTGCCCGAAACCTTGCCGGAAGCATGGCATTCAGTGATGTCGCCTTTGGACACCCCCACCAAGCCACCGACGAATCTGTCATTGCCCGATACCGCACCAGAGGCACGGCATGCAGTGATGTTGCCCTCGTTATGCCCCACCAAGCCGCCGACGAATCTGTTGTTACCCGAAACCCCGCCGAAGGTATGGCACTTAGCGATGCTGCCGAAGTTCGACCCCACTAAGCCACCGACGAATTGCTCGTTACCCGACACCTCGCCGTAGACTTGGCAGGCAGTAATATTGCCTTTGGATACCCCCACCAACCCGCCGACGAATTTATTGCCCGACACTTTTGCGTCCACCAGCGTCACGTTGCGAACTTCCCCCGAACCGCTCAGAACCCCCAATAGGCCAACATCGTCTTCCCATCCGCGATTGATGTGAAGATTGCGAATGATGTGGCCATTGCCATCAAGAACACCCGCAAAGGGGCGATGCACGGAACCGATAGACGCAAAACCCTTGCCGTCGTTCCAGTTCTTCGTCTCCGAGGCATCAATGTCCGCAATCAGACGATAATGTCCACCCAACTGGTGATTGATCGCCTGAAGATCTGCCAGCGTGCCAACCTCGATCACTCGAGAACCATCGTAACCCACCGTCAGGGGAATGACGGCATGACACACTGAACATTCACCTTGATTGTTGAGAACATGGAATCCTTTCCGCACGAAGCCGCACTTTAAGCACCTCTCGCAGTCCTTGCTCCAATCGTGCCCCATATCACGCGTCATGCCGCAGATCGCGCACTGCTCGCAACCGTTGCTCCAGTCGTGTCCCTCATCTCGGGTCTTCCCGCACACGGAACATTTGCAGCCGTTCCAGCGGTGAGCATCCTTTGGTCTTGACCGCGACTGCGCGGTAAACCAACGCGCGGGCCATGAAAGCGCTGGGGCCGTTCGTTCTGATCCACAACGGGAGCATTTCTCGCAGTCCTTGCTCCAGTCATGTCCCTCATCTCGCGTTTTCCCGCACACGGAACATTTGCAGCCGTTCCAGCGGTGAGCATCCTTTCGTTCTAATTCACAATGGGAGCACTGCTCGCAATCCTTGCTCCAATCGTGCCCCTCATCTCGGGTCTTCCCGCACGCGGAACATTTGTCGCCGTTCCATTGGTGCGCATTCTCTCGCTCTGACCCGCAACAGGAGCACTTCTCACAATCTTTGTTCCAGTCATGTCCTTCGTCTCGCGTCACGCCGCATATTACGCACCTCTTGCAGTCCTTGGACCAATCGTGTTCCTCATCTCGGGTTTTCCCGCACGCGGAACATTTACAGCCGCTCCAGCGGTGAGCATCCTTTCGTTCTAATTCACAATGGGAGCACTGCTCGCAATCCTTGCTCCAGTCGTGTCCCTCGTCTCGCGTCACACCGCATATTGCGCACCTTTCGCAGTCTTTGCCCCAGTCGTGCTTTTCATCTCGCGTCTTGCCGCACGCGGAACATTTGCAGCCGCTCCATTGGTGCACATCCTTTCGTTCTGACTCACAACGGGAACATTTCCCGCAATCCTTGCTCCAATCGTGCCCCTCATCTCGTGTCAGACCGCAAATCGCGCACTTCTCGCAGTTCTTGCTCCAGTCGTGCCCTTCGCCACGTGTCTTCCCGCACGCAGAACACTTGCAGCCGTTCCATTGATGCGCAGCCTTCTGCTCCAATCCGCACCGGGAGCATTTCTCGCAGTCTTTGCTCCAATCGTGCCCCTCATCTCGTGTCACGCCGCAAATCGTGCACTTCTCACAGTTTTGGGTCCAGTCATGTCCCTCATCTCGGGTCTTCCCGCAGACGGAACACTTGCAGCCGTCCCAGCGGTGCGCAGCCTTCTGCTCCAATCCGCACCGGGAGCATCGCTCGCAGTCTTTGCTCCAGTCATGCCCATTTTCATGTGTCAGGCCGCAAATCGTGCATTTCTCGCAGTTCTTACTCCAGTCGTGCCCCTCGCCACGTGTCTTCCCGCAGGCGGAACACTTGCAGCCGCTCCATTGGTGCGCTGCCTTCTGCTCCAATCCGCACTGGGAGCATCTCTCACAGTCTTTGCTCCAGTCATGCCCCTTATCTCGCGTCAGGCCGCATATTGAGCATTTCTCGCAACCTTTGCTCCAGTCATGTCCCTCATCTCGTGTCTTCCCGCACGCCGAACATTTGCAACCGCTCCATTGGTGCGCATCCTTTCGTTCTGACTCACAACGGGAGCATTTCTCGCAATCCTTGCTCCAATCGTGCCCCTTATCACTCGTCACACCGCATAGTGCGCACCTTTCGCAGTCTTTGCTCCAATCGTGCCCCTCATCTTGCGTTTTCCCGCACGTAGAACACTTGCAGCCGTTCCATTGGTGCGCCGCCTTCTGCTCCAATCCGCACTGGGAGCATTTCTCACAGTCTTTGCTCCAGTCATGCCCCTTCTCACGTGTCACGCCGCAAATCGTGCACTTCTCGCAGTTCTTGCTCCAGTCGTGCCCCTCGCCACGTGTCTTCCCGCAGATGGAACACTTGCAGCCGTTCCATCGGTGCGCAGCGTTGCGTTCTGATCCACAACGGGAGCACTTCTCGCAGTCCTTGCTCCAATCGTGTCCCTCATCTCGGGTTTTCCCGCACGCGGAACATCTGCAATCGCTCCATTGGTGCGCATCCTTTCGTTCTGACTCACAGCGGGAGCATTTCTCGCAATCCTTGCTCCAATCGTGCTGTTCCTTCCGCCTCTTCCCGCACTTCTGACACTTGCACCCTCGCCACTCGTGGCCATCCCGTCGAGTGGTTCCGCAGATTGAACACCTGTTGCAGTCAGCGCTCCAATCATGCTCTTTGTTTCGAATCTTGCCGCACTTGAGGCAACCGCAACCTTCCCAAGCATGTATGCCAAAGGTGCATCCAATACCCATGATTCTCTTCCTATTTCCTCTTCTTCTTGTTGTTTACGCGGTCAAACAAATTACCTGCTCCATCCGCTAAACTTTCCGTCTTCATAAACCCTCTGGCGCATATCCTACGCTGATGCTCTGGCCCGTCAAACCCAGAATCCAGTCGTCGAAAAAACAGTTTGCAGAAACAATCAACTCTCTCCCGCAAACAGGTTTCTCGTCCGAGGACAACTGTAGCTGTTGCTCGATTTCATTGATCCAAGCAACCAAGGGGCGCATGTTCTTGACTTCGCGGTCGTTCTTGGAGCGCAGGGCCTACGACAGCAACACTGGTTGCGATGCCAGTGTCAGCGCCTGCGACTGCATCTTGAAAGTGGCTTGCACCATCACTCGACCGCCAGCTTCTGAGTTAACCGGTATCATTCCGGGCGGACGTTGCGCTCCCCGGAAACGATCCGAAGCTTGTTTGGCCCGTCACGGCTGATACTTGATCCACAGCGGCGAGGCCCAGACGATCTCGCCGGTGACGCGCTCAACGTCGGGCACTTGCTCACCGCGGACGTAGTAGTAGCTGGTCTTGCCGACGGTCGCTTTTACATCGGTCCAGTTGAGCGAAACTTCCTTCTTGTTTGGCTCGAACGTGTGAACCACCTCGTCGTCCTTGATGATGGTGACGCGGGCGAGCGGCTTGACGCCCACGAGCTTGATGTTGAGCGTCGGCGGTTTGGCGGTGGTGAATTCCTCACCCATGAAATGCTCCTTGCCGCCAGCTTTGCAGCGCACGTCGGCGAGGATGTGGTCGGTCGAGGCATAGACGCGGCGCTTTTTCATCGCGTCGAGGATCGCCTCGCGCGTCGGTTCGGTTACCCAGACGTTACAGTAACTCAGGTGCGTTGAGCCGTGGTCGCTCGATGATTGGAACGCAAGCCGGTAGCCTTTCTTGAGGGCGAGGTTGACCATGCCTTTGGGTCGCCAGCCGCCAATGCTCTCGCCTTCGACAGCGGTCAGCTTCGACTTCGACTCGCTCACGGCGCTGCGCGGGGCGTCGGGCCGCTCGTAGTTGTTGCGGCAGCCTTGGTAGATCTCGACAAACGGCTCGACGACGGGATCGTTGTTGCGCCAATCGGTGCCCATGTCGGTGGCGCTGGTGTGTTCGGCGCAGACGCCGTCGAAACGGTGGAGATACTTGTAGAGCAACTCGGTGTCGGGCGCAGGCGGCGGGTTTTCCAGCTTCGGGTCGCTGAGCGGAATGCGGGGCAGCGTGCGGACACCACGCTTGGCGAAGACAGGGTTGCGGTGGCCTTCCGGGTAATTGACACTGCGTTCGTAGCTATACATCGGCACGAACGCGCCCGGCAGCGTGAACAGCGTCACGGTCTTTTGCGTGGTCCACCAGGAGTATTCGCGGCCATTGCCGTTGTCGTGGTCGCCGTTGCCGACCCAGTCCATGTAGGAGGCGTCCAGTGCGTAGCGATACATGTCGAGCAGAGTGCCGTCGCCGCCGCCATCGGATGACAACTCGGTGTGACGATGAAATTCGCCGCGCCAGAGTCGCAACGTCTCGTTGCCGAGATTTACGCGGTAGTCGCGGAGCGTTTTCGCCGCCGCGAATTCTTCTGCGACGGAGGATGGGGGAGTGGCCGGTTTCTTGGCGGCAATCACAGTCAACTTCGCAGCGGGCACGGCGTCGGCGCGGCTGATGGTCGCAACGAAGACAGAGTTGTTCGGGTCGGGCGCGCTACGAGCTCCAGCGGCTTTCTTGCCCGCGCCTTTGCCTCCACCGCCGTAAGGTGGATGAACGGCGCTGCGGCCGTCGCCGGAGTAGGCGAGGAGCATCTCGCCGTTGGGCAGCGCGGCCCAGCCGGGGCGGTTGTCGAGGATGTTGTCGGAGCGCGGCACCCAGATTGGCGCGAGCCAGCGTTCGCCATCCATGCGCGTGACGAACTCGTTGAAGACCGGCCCGCTCGCCACGCGCCACTCGGGGCCGGGCGGCCGGCCGCGGAACGCGAGCCACACCTTTCCCTGCGCATCGGTGGCGAGCCGCGGGAAACACGGCGCCATTTGCTGGCGTGCGCCTTTGGGCTTCGCGCCGGCGGACTTCGCGGCCTGGGCTTTGCCCTTGCCTTTGCCTTTGCCGGCGGGCGGTGGCGGCGAGACGACGATCTCAGGCGGCTGGAGCCATTCGGTGCCATTCCGCAACACTTTCGCGCCGAGCGAACGGCCGCCGCTAAAGATGCCGATCCCTGTTTTCTTCAGCGCGCCGAAGTCCTTGGCCCAATTCTCGCCGCTCTGCTCCCAGACGATCCAAAGGTCGCCCTGGCCGTCGTAGGCGAGCGCCGAGCGCACCTCAAAGTTCAGCATCGCCGCGACGGGCGTCGCCTTGCCGAACGCGCCGTCCGGGCCGCGTAGCGCGAGGTGGATGTCATGGTCGCCCTTTTGGTAAGTGTCCCACGCGATGGCGACGTTGCCCTTCTTGTCCGCAGCAATGGCGGGATCCCATTCGCTGGCAGGCGTCGCGGAGATGGCGACCGGCGCGCCAAACTTGTCGCCGTCCTGCGTCGCCGCGAAGATGTCGAAGCTCTGGCCGCGTCCGCTCATCCACGTCACGACGACCTTGCCGCTGGCATCGGTGGTCGCGGCGGGCGCGAAGTCCGGCCCGGGTGCGTTGCTGACGTTGACGGGCTTGCCGAGCTTACCGTCGGCGTAACAGCGGGCCATCAGTTCCCAGTTGCCGTGATCGAGGTTCGCGTCGGGTTTGACGTGCGACGAGTAGAAAATCCAGACGCGCCCCGCTCCGTCGGACGCAATGGCCGGCCGATAGACATCGCCGCCCGCCTTGCTCACGGGAATCGGCTCGCCCCAAACGCCGTCTTTGCGGACACGGAGCAACACCTGGTCGCCGCCGGTCTTCTGCGCGAGGTAATCGAAGTCTTCGGGCTTGGCGATGACCCGCGCCTTGTCGGGGTTGTTTGCGGGCTTCACGTCGGGCGTCGCGAGCGTCTCTCGCGCGCCGGGAAACTCCTTGCCCCGCGTGAAGGCGACGAAAGCGACATAGACATTGCCATCCTTGTCGGCGACGGCGGTGGGATAATCCTCGTCGGCGTGTGTCTGGGCGATAGCGGTGGCGGCCGGTGCGCGCTCGATCTCAATGTTGCCCTGAAGTTGCATCAGCCGTTTGCCGTAGGGCAGGTCGCTGAGTTTGAACTTCACCTCGCCGGGTTTGGTGGCGATGACGATTTCTGACGACGGCAGCACATCCGCGAGCGTGATAATGACGCCGTTGTCGCCGATGGGCATCGTGTGACCGGCCCGGACCTTCTCGCGTTGGGCGCTGCTCTGGGCCGGGATGGGACGCGTTTTCACCGTCCAAGAGTTTCCCTCAGCCTTGTCCACCGGCGTCCAACGCCAGCCACGGATTTCGGCAATCTTGCCGGGCGTGGCGGTGATGCTGCCGCTCCAGTCCTGGCCCTCGGCATCCTTCATGCCGAAACGCACGCGCAGCGTGATGGCGTCGGCGGGAACTTGCGGCCCGGCGGCTGTTGCCAAAGCCGCCGCCAGAAGAAGACTGACGAGTATAAACGATTTCATGGATGGAACTCCTTCCGTTGCGTTTGTCACTGTGGTCCGAGCAAACTCACGCCGGCCGGAGCCTGGCCGCCACTGGTGTCCACGATGACCTTGTGCGCCTTCGACAAGCATTGCTCCAGCGTTTCCAGATAAAGCCGGTTGCGCGTGTCGGCCGGTGCGGTCTGGTATTTGGCGAACACCTCCCGCACACGCTGCGCCGCGCCGTTGGCGACCTCGATCTTCTCCTGCCGATAAGCTTCGGCGAGCCGCTCGACGCGGTAAGCCTCGCCCTGCGCCTTCGGAATGATGTCGTTGGCATAACCGTGCGCTTCCTCCGACAACCGGAACCGGTCGGCCTTCGCGCTGACCACGTCGTTGAACGCCGCCGCGACCTCCGGCGGCGGATAGACGCGCTGGATGTTCACGGAGTTGATGCTGACGCCCGCGCAGTAGCCGCCCGCCAGCGCCGCCAGCCGCTCCTGAACGCGCTGCTGAATCTCGACGCGCTTCTCGTAAAGCACTTCCTCCACCGGCATCCGTCCGACGACTTCGAGCAACGCGTTCTTCGCCGCCGCCTTCAACAAATCCTCCGGCGCGACGCTGCCGAAAAGATAATCGCGCGGTTCGGCAATGTTGTATTGGACCACCAGCTCGACGTTGACGATGTTCTTGTCGCCGCTGAGCAACTCCACCTCCGCCGGCGCCGGCGTCCAGCCCGTCACCTGTCCCGCGAGCGCGACGCCGAGGCCGAGCCGTTTCGTTTCGCGCGCCTTCAGCCGCGTCACCGCGTCGCACGGCCACGGCAGCTTCACGTGGATGCCCGGCGGCACGCGGTCGTCCACGACGCACCCGAATCGCGACAACACGCCCTGCTCATCGGTCGTGATCATGAAGACCGACGTTGCAAGCCAGCCGACGAGGGCCAGCGCGAGAATCCAGCGGAACGGTTTCACTTGGTGTCCTTCTGCGTGGCCGGGCGGTTGCCCAGCGCCTGCGAGCCTTCCGTCAGCAGCTTGAGAAAATCGCTCTCACTACCGAGCACCAGCGTCGTGTTCTCCTTCAACGTGCCGCGATACGCGTCGAGCGTCCGCAGGAACTTGTAGAACGCCGGGTCCAGTGCGATGGCCGAGTTGTAAATCTCAATCGCCTTCGCGTCACCTTCGCCTTTCAACGTCTCGGCCTTGCGGTTCGCCTCAGCGAGAATGGTCGTCTTCTGCTTGTCGGCCTCGGCGCGAATCTTCATCGCCTCCTCCTGGCCCTCGGCGCGGAACTGTTTCGCCTCACGTTGCCGCTCCGCGCGCATCCGCTCGAACACCGCGTCGCGGTTCTGTGCCGGAAAACCGAGTCGCTTGATCCGCACGTCCACCACCTCGATACCGTAGCGTTCCAGAGCCGTGTCGCGGCACTTGCCGCAAATCCCCTTGGAAAGCTCATCCAGCTTCATCTCCTCCGGCTTCGTCGAAAGCAACGCCGCCAACGGTGTCACGCCGAGTTTGGAGCTAAGTTCGCTCCAGAGCACGTCGCGCAGCCGCATCTCCGCGCCGAGTGTGTCGCGCACGGCCAGAAGGAACTTCTGCGGCTGGGAGATCTTCCACGCGACGAAGCTTTGCACGACAATGTTCTTCTTGTCCTGCGTCAGGAACTCCGACGGCGTTGCGTCGTAGAGTCGCACGCGTTTGTCGAACCGGAATGTGCCCTCCCATGGCCACTTCAACCCCAGGCCGGCGGCGTCGAGCGTCCGCACCGGTTTGCCGAACAGCGTGACGATGACGCTCTCGCTCTCGCGCACCGTGAGGAAGCAGGTCCAGATCGCCGCCGCCACGACGGCGACCGCCAAACAGGAGAGAAGTTCTGGTTTCCGTTTCATATTACTCCTCGGGAATCGTCGGGCGTGCCGGCGCGGGCGCGGGTTGCGCGGCCGGCCCCAACAGTGCCTTGAGCCGTTCGTTCAACAGGTATATCTGGCTCTTGCCGCGGCGGTCCACGACGTAAAGCTGCTGGCTCGGCAGGATCTCCTCCATCAACTCCAGATAGAGCCGCTCCGCGTGCGCCGCGCGCTGCGCGCCGAGCGGGCGCACCGTTGCCGCGAACCGCTCCGCCTTGCCGGTGCTGTCGGCGATCTTCGCGTCGCGCGCGCCGGTGGCCACCGTCACTGTGTTCGTCGCCGTGCCGCGCGCCAGCGGCAACTGCTCGTTGCGGTAGCCTTCCGCCTCGTTGATGACGCGGCTCCTTTCCTCGACCGCGCTCGCCACGTCACGGTAGGCGTCCACGAGTTCGATGGGCGGATGCACGTCCTGTAACCGCACGCCCTGCACCTCGATGCCCGCGCCGCACGCGTCGAGCCGGTCCTGCAAATACTTCTGCACGCTCTGCTCGGTCTTCGCGCGCCCAGTCGTCAACATCTCCTCCGCCGTCGCGCGCCCCGCAGTGTCGCGCAGCGCCGCTTCTGCGAGCGCCTTCACCAACGCCGGCGGGTCCATCGTTGCGAACAGATACGCCACCGGGTCCTTGTCCACAAAATGAATGGACATCGTCATTGCCACAAAATTCTCGTCGCCGACGACCGTCGTCGCCTCCTCCGGGACGAACTGGAACCCGCCCTTGTGTTCGTAGTTCCACTCGTAAGCCGTCGGCTCCGACAACACGTTCGTGCCCGGCTGTGAGATCGGCCGAAATTCCCACCACGGTTTCGCAGCCGCCGGCTCCACGCTGCGCAAACCGACCTGCACGCGCTGCACGCGGCCCGGCAACACGCGCGGCACTTCATCGCACGGCCACGGCCAGACGTAATGCAACCCCGGCTCCAGCACCGCCTGCTTCTTGCCGAAATGCAGCCAGACGCCGACTTCGTCCGGTTGAATCACCGTCAGCCCCGTCGCGAGCCAGCCGAGCACGACCAGCCCTGCCGCCGTCGCGCGCGCGCCACGCGGATGCTTGCGGCAAAGCTCCGCGACGGAAGTCGCGAGCCGCTTCAATTCCTCCGCTTGATGTTTGCATGCCGCCGCGAGTTTCGCCGTCCACTCACCGCTCCAGAGCAGGCGCAGCGAGTTGCAGACAACGAGTAACGACGCGATCTGGTGCGTGATCGCCGCGCCGATGGGGCCAATCCAGCCTTGCGACGCCGCGAACACTGCCGAGCCGTTGAAGCCGATGGCGAACCACCAGATGTTGTGATGGATGGTCGAGACGACGCGCCTGCAAAACTCGATGGCGAACGGAATCTTCTTCAGGTCGTCGCTCATTAGCACGACATCCGCCGCTTCGATGGTGATGTCGGAGCCCAGCCCGCGCATCGCCACACCCACGTCCGCCGCCGCGAGCGATGGCGCGTCATTGATACCGTCGCCGCACATCAGCACCGGCAGGCCGCGCTGCTGAAGCGCGCGAATGCGGCCAACCTTGTCCGCCGGCAGCAACCCCGCGCCGACCTCAGCGATGCCAAGCCGTTCGCCGACCGCGCGGCCAACGCGCTCGTTGTCGCCGGTCAGGAGCAGCACTTGCTCGATGTCCAGCCCGCGCAACCGCGCGACGGTTTCCTTCGCGTCGTCGCGCGGCGTGTCCATCACCGCGATGGCACCGGTGACCGCGCCGTTGGTCGCGACCAGCACGACGGTGTTGCCAGCCTCCTCCAGCCGGGTGATTCGCGCCTCAGCTTCTGGCGGAATTACGACGCTGCGTTGTTGGAGAAGCTGGCGGTTACCGATGACGACGCGCGAACCGTTGCACTCCGCGACCATGCCGAGACCGGGCGCGGCTTCGAATCTCTCCGCCCGCCTCAGCGCGATGCCGCGCCGCTTCGCCTCGGCGACGATGACGTGCGCCAGCGGATGTTCTGAGTGCGACTCGGCCGTTGCCGCCAGCGCGAGCAGTTCGCGCTCGTCGGTCCCGAACGCGGCCACCTCGACCACCTGCGGTTTGCCGGCGGTGAGCGTGCCGGTCTTGTCGAAGACGACGGCGCGGACGCGGGCGAGTTGTTCGAGGTAAACGCCGCCCTTTACCAGCACGCCGGCGCGCGCGAGCCGGCCGATGCCGGCCGCGATGCCGGTCGGCGTGGCTAGCACGAGTGCGCACGGGCAGGCAACGATGAGCACGCTGACGGCGCGCAGCAGCCGCGCGCTGAAGTCGCCGCTGGAGAAGAAGAATGTTGCCAAGCCAAGCGCCAGCACTGTTGGAACGAACCAGACAGCCCACCGGTCGGCGCGCTGATGGACGACCGCTTTCTTCTCCTCCGCCTCCTCGACCAGATGAATGATCTTGCCGAGCGTTGAGTCCTCGCCGACGGCGGTCACGCGAACGTCGAGCGAGCCGACTTGGTTGATCGTGCCGGCGAAGACCTTGTCGCCGGTCGCTTTGCTGGCGGGAATGCTCTCGCCGGTGATGGCGCTTTGGTCCACCGCTGACGAACCGCCGGCGACTTCGCCGTCCACCGCGATCCGCTCGCCGGGCCGCACGACCACCACATCGCCGGGCCGGATGTCGGTGATGGCGACCTCCACCAGTTCGTCACCGCGCCGAACGCGCGCCGAGCGCGGCACCAGTCGGATGAGTTTCTCGATCGCGCCTCGCGTGCGATCCACCGCCATCTCTTCGAGCCAGCCGCCAACGAGCATGATGAAGATGACTTCGGCGGCGGCGAAATACTGCCCGATGGCGAGCGCCGCGCACGCGGCGATGGCGATGGCGAGGTCGCTGGAGATCTTGCCGTGGAGCATCCCCCAGACGGCGTCGCCGAAAATCCGGTAGCCGCCGACGAGCGCGATGAGCACAGCAATGTCGAACGGCCCGACATTTTTGATCCAACCGAGCCAGTAGAGAGCAAGGAGCGCGCCGATGCCGGCGATGAAGATTGGCTTGCCGAGTTGTTTCCAAGACGTTGGCATGGTTGACGCGTCTCGCAGTCTATATCAGAATGCCGCCACTGCTGCAAAGTTTCGTCTCATGCAACGCAATTTTATCACCGTCCTGACGTTGTTGCTGATCGGAGCGGGCGTGTGGTTCACCGCTCGCAACCGGCCGGCGGGTTCTGCCGACGCCGCCGCGACGCCGGAGGACGCCATCCAAGCCATGCTCGATGCCAGCCGTCGCGGCGATGCGCGCGCTTACCTCGATTGCTTTACCGACGCGATGCGACCGCAACTCGATGCGACACGGCAGCAGATGAGCGAAATACGGTTTCGCGAGTATCTGACGGAGTCGCAAGCGCCGGTGATGGGCGTGGCGACGACGAGGTTGGCCGACGCGGGGCCAGGCCGCGCGCGCTGCGAGGTGGAGTTCATCCTTCGGGACAAGAACCAACGCCAGACGGTCGAGTTGAAACAGGAAGGCGGCCGGTGGCGGATCGAGGCGATGAGTCAGGCGGTTTATGCGAAGCCGCCGATTCCCTACGGCACGAAAGTCTTTGAGGAGCCGAAAGCAAAGACGAACGCGCTGCCATCGCGGGTTCCGCCCAACGTGAAGGGGTGACAGTGGTGAAACGCCGTCGGCGTGCAGCCGAAATGCCCCGCGGGATCGTTGTGTCAACCGCGGGGGTTGCCGCCAAATTTGGCGGGCGGGATTTTCGGAGCCTGCGTGATGGTTTGCTGGACGGCTTTAGGTGACAGGTCAATCACGAGAGACGGAACCCATTCGCCGGTGACGTTGGATTCGAAGACCAGATCGAAGGGGCCGATGCGAATCTTGTCGCCGTTCTTCAATTCGGCGCGTTTGACGCGCGCGCCGTTGACGATGATGCCGTTGGTGCTGTTTGCGTCTTCGATGGTCCACGCATTGCCCTTGGTGTGGATGATGGCGTGGCGTTTGGAGACTTGCGGGTCGGTCAGTTGAACTGCATTGTCAGCATCCCGTCCGATGGCGGTAATGGATTCTGCGACTGGAAACGCCAGATCAACTTTGGTGCCTTTGTAAATTGCGAGTCGTGCTTTCATGGTATCTACTCGGCGGTTATCATTGGGCACGACCGGGCCGTGCGCAAGCCGGATTATTGCGCATATTCAGGGCGCGCGCTTGTCAAGCTGCGTGAGCGTCGCTAGACTCGCGGCGCTGTGAAAACCTCCGCCTTCTGTCTCACACTGGCGCTGTTGGCGGCATCCGCCCGCGGCGAAAACCTCACCCTCTGGCTCACACTCAACGAAAAAGCCATCGGCCCTGCTGTCGTGTGGGACGGCTCGGCCCGCGTCAGCGAAGGCGGCAAGGTCGCCGTGCGCGAGTGGTTGTTCGAGGACGCTGACAAGCTCGACGGCGCAACGTGGCAGGCGCGCACGCAGCAGAGCAAAGAAACCATCAAAGTCGGCCGCAACATCCGCCGCTCCACGCTCGGCAAGGGCCTGCTGCTTACCGTGAACGCACCGCTGTCGGCTACGTTGACGGTTTCGACAAAGCTCGGCGACTTCACCGTGCCGCTGGCCGACATCGCGAAGCAGCGTGACATGTCCTTTATGGATGAACGCATGCGGCTGCGCTGCCTGCCCGATGTGCAATCGCTGACCAGCGGCGGCGAGGCGGAGGAGGAGTTTCCAAGCATTGCCGTTCTGCCGGACGATCGGACTGCCGTCGCTTACATCGCTTGGGACGGTAAGAAAGACCGCGTCTGGCTGCGCATCGGCGACAAGGCCGAGCCGCTGACCGAAGCGGGCGATTTCCACGAGCCGCGTGTCGCGGTGAACGGTCGCGGCGAACTCTGGTGTGTCTGGGCCGCCAACGACGGCAAGCAATGGGATCTCTGGGCGCGCACGCCCGGCAAGTCGGCGATCCAGCTCACGCGCTCGCCACAGAACGACTTCTGGCCGCGGCTCGCGCGCGACAAGAACGGCGACCTTTGGCTCGCGTGGCAGGCGGTCGCCGACAATCTGCATTATGAAGTCATGCTCGCGAAGCTCGGCAGCGACGGCCTCGGCGCGACTACCAACGTCAGTGAGGATGCCAGCGACGATTGGGAACCCGCCATCTGCGCCGCGCGCGACGGCCGCATCGTGGTTGCTTGGGACACTTACCGCAACGGCAGCTTCGACATCTACCTGCGCGAGTTCCGCGACGGCAAACCGCTTGGCCCTGCGATGCCTGTCGCCGCGTCCGCCGAACGCGAGGCGCACGCGTCGGTCGCTGCGGACTCCAAAGGCCGCGTCTGGATCGCGTGGGACGTGAGCATGGAGGACTGGGGCAAGCATCCCGCGCCCGGCGGCTCGCTCCATTCCTGGCGTCGCAGCGAGGTCGCCTGTTTGGAGAACGGCAAGCTCTCGCGGCCCGCGCAACCGTTCATGGACGTGACGCCGGTTCCCAATGCGAAGTGGGTCGAATATCCCGCTGTCGCCGTGGACGGCCGCAATCGGGTGTGGGTCGTCTATCGTTTCCAGAACGACGTGCGGCCCGTGGCGCCGCCAACCAAGCGGGGCGGCACCGCGCAAACCCACAGCATGTGGCTGCTGTTTGCCCACTGCTACGACGGTGAGAAATGGTCGCGGGCGATTCTGTTGCCGCGCAGCAACGGCCGTCAGGACATGCGGCTCGACACCGCGCTCGACCGCGACGGCAACCTCCTTGTTTGTTTCGCTGGCGATAACCGCACGCGGCTGCGGCCCGCGATGCCGGTGGACCACGATGTCTTTGTCGCTTCGCTGCGCGGCTTCGGTTCCGAACCGCGCTCGCCACAGTCCGCCGCCGCCGGCACGCTCGGCAAGGTCGCGCCCGCCGCCGCCGATCCCGAACAGAAACCGCTGCCGCGCGAGTGGAGCGTGGGCGGCAAGACCTACCGGCTTCTTCTGGGCGACACCCACCGCCACACCGATATCAGCCAGTGCATCAACGGCGGCGACGGTTCGTTGCAGGACGGCTACCGTTACGCGCTCAACGCCTACAAGCTCGACTGGCTCGCCATCAGCGACCACGACCAGGACATCCTCAAGCACCGCAGCGACCGCATCCAGCGCCCGCGCCAGGACTACGCGTGGTGGCGCTCCGAGAAATACTGCGACCTGTATAGCATTCCCGGCCGGTTCCTTGCCCTCTACGGCTACGAACACGGCGGCAGCTACGAGGCCCGTGGTGGCCACAAAAACGTCATCTCCGACGTGCGCGGCCGGCCCGTGCGCGAGGACGACTCGCCGGAGGAGCTTTTCCGCGTGCTCGCCAACAGCGGCTGCATTGCCATCCCTCACCAGCTTGCCGATGCCAGCTCGCGCATGGACTGGGATAAGTGGAACAAGGAGCACGAGCGCGTTGCCGAAATCTTCCAGGTCCGCGGCAACTACGAGTTCGCCGATTGCCCGCGCGCGGCGAAGATCATGACGCCGGGCAACTTCATGTGGGACGCGCTCGCCAAGGGCGTCCGCATCGGCATCATCGCCTCCAGCGACCACGGCCAGACCCACATCGCCAACGCCGGCGTCTGGGCCACCGACTTCAGCCGCAAAGCCATCCTCGCCGCCCTGCGCGCCCGCCGCACCTTCGGCGGCACAACCAAGGTCTCCATCCAAACGCGCATCGGTGGCAAACCTCAGGGTGAGGAAATCGAAGTGAGTGCCGCGCCGAAGATCGAGGCCAAGCTCGTCGCCGCCGAACCGCTCGCGCTCGTGCAGGTCGTCCGCGACGGCCAGTTCGTTTACACGAGCAAGCCCAACACAACCGAGACCACCTTCACCTTCACCGACCCCTCGCTGAAGCCCGGCCAGAGCGCTTACTACTACGTCCGCGCCCAAGTCGGTGCCAACGATCTCGTCTGGACTTCCCCCATCTGGGTCAGCCGCAAGCCGTGATATAGTGGTCTTTCAACAATCCGATGCTACTGACAATCACAGCAACTTGCCGTCCTGCGACTGACTTGGGCTTCCTGTTGCACAAGAACCCGGCCAAGAGCCACGAGTTTGATCTTTCGTTCGGACGCGCCCATGTTTTCTATCCAGAAGCCAGTGAGGAGAAATGCACGGCGGCGCTGTTGTTGGATGTGGACCCGGTGGCGCTAGTGCGAAATCGACGTGGGCCGGCAGGCGAAGGTGGGTTGCTCGACCAGTATGTGAACGACCGGCCTTACGTGGCATCGTCATTTCTGAGCGTGGCCATTACGCAGGTCTTCCGAAGCGCACTGGCCGGCCGCAGCAAGGAACGGCCAGAGCTGGCAGAGAAACCACTACCGTTAGAGGCGACGCTGGCCGCGCTGCCGTGCCGCGGCGGCAAGGAGTTTCTGCGACGGCTTTTCGAGCCGCTAGGCTATGTCGTCAGCGCGCAGCAACACGGTTTGGATGAGAAATTCCCGGAGTGGGGAGCAAGTCGCTACTTTACGGTGCGGCTGCGGGCAGAAGCAAAGCTGCGTGATTTGCTGACGCACCTTTACGTGTTGATTCCAGTGCTGGACGACGAAAAACACTACTGGGTCGGCGAAGACGAAGTGGAGAAGCTGTTGCGCCACGGCGGCGAATGGCTGGCGGCCCACCCGGAGCGCGACCAGATCGTTCATCGCTACCTCAAGCATCGGCGCGCGCTGGCCCGTCAAGCGTTGGCACAGTTGCTAGAGGAGGACCAAGATAACCCCGACAGTGTGGCAGAAAATCACGCGATTGAGGAGGCCGTCGTCGAGGAGCGGCTCAGTCTGAACGAGCAGCGGCTCGGCGCGGTGCTGGCGGCGCTAAAGAGTGGTGGTGCTAAACGGGTGCTCGACCTCGGCTGTGGCGAGGGCCGTCTGCTACAGGCTCTGCTAAAGGAGAAAAGCTTCGAAAAGATTGTTGGATTGGATGTTTCGCACCGGGTGCTGGAGATTGCGGCGGAACGATTACACCTCGACCGGTTGCCACCGCGGCAGAAGGAACGCATTGAATTGATTCAAGGCGCACTGACCTACCGCGATAAACGCTTGGCGGGATTCGACGCCGCCGCGGTCGTGGAGGTGGTCGAGCATCTCGACGCACCACGACTGGCGGCGTTTGAGCGTGTGCTGTTCGAGTGCGCCCGCCCGGCCACAGTAGTGCTGACGACACCGAACGTGGAATACAACGTGAAGTTCGAGTCGCTGCCCGCCGGCAAGCTGCGCCACCGCGACCATCGCTTTGAGTGGACGCGCGCAGAGTTTCGAGCCTGGGGAGAAGCTGTGGCGGCGCGGTTTGAGTATGCCGTCAGATTCTTGCCGGTTGGGCCTGAAGATCTGATTGTGGGCGCACCGACGCAGATGGCGATGTTTTCCCGATGAAAATCACCATACCCGAACTTTCGCTCGTGGTGTTGATCGGCCCATCGGGCTGCGGGAAATCCACGTTTGCGCGCCGGCATTTTAAGCAAACAGAGGTGCTGTCGTCAGATTTCTGCCGTGGTTTGGTTTCGGACGATGAGAATAGTCAAACAGCGACGACACCGGCGTTCGAGGTGTTACACTTCATCGCGTCCAAACGGCTTTCGGCGGGCAAGTTGGTCGTGGTGGACGCCACCAACGTGCAACCCGAGGCGCGCAAGCCGCTAGTGGCGCTCGCGCGTGAGTATCATTGCCTGCCTGTCGCAATCGTGCTGAATCTGGCAGAGAAAATATGTCACGAGCGTAACCGCCAGCGCAGCGACCGCGACTTCGGTCCACACGTGATTCGCCAACAATCCCAGCAACTGCGCCGGTCGTTGCGTGGGCTTCAACGGGAGGGCTTTCGGCACGTATTTGTGCTGAACTCGCCGGAGGAAGTGGACGCCGTGCTTATCGAGCGACAGCCGCTTTGGAACAATCTTAAGCATGAGCACGGCCCCTTCGACATCATCGGCGACGTGCATGGCTGTTTCGATGAATTAACCGCGCTTTTGAAACAACTCGGCTATGAGGTGGTCACCCAACCCGATCCGGGTATGCCAAACTACGTCGTGCGCTCACCTGCGGGGCGGAAAGCCGTTTTCCTTGGCGATCTTGTGGACCGCGGTCCGAAAATTGTCGAGGTGTTGCGGTTGGTTATCAGCATGGTCGAAACGGGCGTGGCGTTGTGCGTGCCCGGCAACCACGACATAAAACTGTTGCGCGCATTGCGCGGCAAGGATGTGCAGATCACCCACGGTCTTGCAGAGTCGCTGACGCAGTTAGAGCCGGAACCAGCGGCGTTCAAAGAGAAAGTCATCGAGTTTCTTGATGACTTGGTCAGCCACTATGTCCTCGACAACGGCAGCATGGTCGTGGCTCACGCTGGCATGAAGGAGGAAATGCAGGGCCGCGGTTCGGCGCGCGTTCGGGAGTTTGCCCTTTACGGCGAAACGACCGGCGAAACCGATGAGTTTGGTCTGCCCGTGCGCTACGACTGGGCGGCTGAGTATCGCGGCAAAGCGATGATCGCTTATGGCCATACGCCCGTGCCCGAACCCGAATGGCTCAACCGCACCATCAACATTGACACTGGTTGCGTCTTCGGTGGGAAGTTGACGGTGTTGCGTTACCCGGAAAAGGAACTGGTGTCAGTCCCAGCAGCGCGCACCTACTGCCAGCCAGCCAAACCGTTCCTGCCTTCGGAGCAACAGGCGCCGGCACTCAACGCACAACAGCAACAGGACGACCAACTTGACATCGAGGATGTGCTTGGCAAGCGTATCGTCTCGACCCGGCTTCACCACAACGTGACGGTGCGGGAGGAGAATGCTATCGCGGCGCTGGAGGTGATGAGTCGTTTCGCAGCGAACCCGAAATGGTTGATCTACCTGCCGCCGACCATGTCGCCAACGGAGACAACACGCGAACCGGGTTTGCTCGAACATCCTGCTGAAGCGTTCGCCTACTTTCGCCATGAGGGCGTGCCGCGCGTGGTTTGCCAGGAAAAGCACATGGGATCACGCGCCGTGGTCATTGTCTGCCGCGATGAAAACGCCGCGCGCAAACGTTTCGGCGTAGTTGGCGAAGACATTGGTATTTGCTACACACGCACCGGACGGCGGTTTTTCAACGATACAACCTTGGAAGTCGAGTTTTTGCAGCGCGTGCGAGCGGTCGTCGAGGCGGCGGGTTTCTGGGCTGAGTTTAAGACCGACTGGCTTTGCATGGACTGCGAACTGATGCCATGGTCGGCCAAAGCCCAAGAACTGCTGCAACGCCAATACGCTGCCGTCGGCACGGCGGCTCGGGTTGGATTGGCCGAAGCAGTGACAGCGTTGCAGCAGACAGCAGTGCGTGGCGTAGATGTAGCCGTGTTGTTGGAGCGAAGCCGCAGCCGCGCGGCGATGGCGACACAGTTTACAGACGCGTATCGCCGCTATTGCTGGCGCGTCAGTTCCATTGCCGACTTCAAGCTCGCTCCGTTTCATCTGTTGGCGACAGAAGGCATTGCTCATACAGGGAAGGACCATGTCTGGCACATGGAAACACTGACCAAATTGGCACGTGCGGATGATCGGTTGTTCCTCGCGACGCCTTTCAAGGTTGTGGATACCACTGATCCAGCTAGCCAAGAGGACGGTATCCGTTGGTGGCAGGAACTGACGGCGCGTGGTGGCGAGGGAATGGTGATCAAGCCATTCGACTTCATCACGCGAGGCCGGCACGGCTTGGTGCAGCCGGCGGTGAAGTGCCGCGGTCGGGAATACCTTCGGATTATCTATGGCCCTGACTACACCGCCGCTGAACATCTGGACCGTTTGCGCTCGCGAGGTCTGTCAGCCAAGCGGTCGTTGGCGTCCCGCGAGTTTGCTCTGGGCATCGAAGCGTTGGAACGCTTCGTGCGTTTAGAACCGTTGCGGCGGGTTCACGAATGCGTCTTCGGGGTCTTGGCTCTGGAGAGTGAACCGGTGGACCCAAGGTTGTGAAGTGTAGTCCCATGATCTCGCCCGCCCGTGCTAGTTGGTGCATTAACCGAGATTACAAACGCCCTCTCCCCATCGTTTGGACTTTGCCTTTCGGCGCGAACGCGGCGCAAACGCGGCGCGTTGACCCGCGGACGGCGGAGTGGTAGAAATCGCGTCATGCGCTCGCTCACTTTTTCGTTCCTGCTGGCGGGATGGCTCGCGGCCATCGGAACCCTAACCACGGCGCAGGCGGCTGCGCCGGTCAATCTCATCACCAACGGCGGTTTCGAGGAGGGCACGAGCGGTTGGGAGACGGATGCAAAACACGAGCTGGTCAACGAACCCAAACGCGCCCACTCAGGCAAGACGTGCCTCAGCGGCGAAGTCACGAGTGAGAAGCAGGCGCTCGTGCTGCGCAAGCGCGTGCCGGTGAAGGCCGGCTGCCGCTACCAGTTTGAGATTTGGGTCAAGGCGACGAATCGCACCAAGGTGGTGTTGCGATATGCCCCGCCGGGCGAGCCGCCGCCAAAGGCCAAGGCCGGCACATCGCGGTTGATGGCGGGCGCATGGGACGAGCTGCCGAACCAGTGGCGGAAGTATGAATGCGACGTGCCCGTCACGACCAACGGGATGATGGAGTTGCAGATCATCGCGCCGTCCTCGCACGGCGCGCCGGCGGGCCGCGTCTGGATTGACGACATCGCGCTCCATGAAACCGAGCTGCCGGTGACGGAACTGGTGTCGGCAAACACCGGCTTCAACGACGAGGCGACGATGGCGCAGGCGAGCGACGGCTCGGTCTATGTCGTGTGGAACAGTTTTCGCGACAACCACGACACGATGCAGATCGCGCGTTATACCGTCGCGGGCCGGACGTTCAAGAAGCTCGGCCAGTGGCAGCCGCTCGGCGCGAAAGACCTCTACCTGCTCGGCTTCAAGGCGGTGGCGGCGGGCGACAAGATGTTCGTGCTCTACGCGGCGGAGGTGAACAAGAACTGGGACATCTATGCGCTGCCGTGCGGCGCGGAGGGGCCGGGCCAGCCGGTGCGCATCAGCAGCGTCGGCGCGGTGGACGTGAAGCCGGCGGGCGCATGGCGCGACGGCACGCTCTGGGTGGCGTGGGAATCCAACGCGAGCGGCTGGCGCGAGATTGTTGCGGCGTCGTTGCGTGATGGCGTCATTTCGAAACCGGAACGCGTCAGCGCCGGCGAGTGTTCAAACTACGATCCGACCGTCGCGGTCCTGCCGGGCGGCGAGGTTGCGGTGGCGTGGCACAGTTTCCAGCAGAACAACTACGACGTCTTCCTGCGCCGTCGCAAAGCCGTCGGCGAGTGGCGCGCCGAGACGCGGCTGACGCGCGCGCCGACGATTGACCGGCATCCGTTGCTGCTGACGCGCGGCAACGACCTTTGGTTGATCTACGAGAACGCGCTGATGGGCAACCGGCCCGGCGACGAGGGCATCCAGCAACGGCTGCCCTACAGCATCGGTCAGGCGCAGATTCGACGGCTCATCATCGCGAAGGTGGGCGATGACGGATTGCTCGCGTCGGGAAATTACGCGGCGACCTCGCCGGTGTTCCGGACGCACGCGGAGGCGCCGGCAGCGACATTCGATTCGTCGGGACGGCTTTGGCTCGCGTGCCGCACCCTCGGCGCGGCCCAAGGCAAGAAAGCGAAATCGCGTTTCTGGAACGTGACGCTGACGTGCTTCGACGGCGCGTCATGGACGGAGCCGGTGCTGGTCTCGCACCGGCCCGGTATGGACCGCTGGCCCGCCATCGCGCTGGCCGGCGAGCGGGTCGTCATCGCCTACCAATCGGAAGAGCGGCGCATCATGTATGACAGCGAGGAAGACTCGAAGAGCGCCGACAGCCAGGTGTCGCTTGCGAGCGTGCCGGCGAAACCGGCCGCCGTCTCCATGCCAAAGGCGGAGTTCGTGCCGCTTGTCGAGCCCAAAGAGCCGTTCGCGCCGGGCACGGTTCGCGTCGAGCGCGGCGAGGACCGGCCGACACCTTCAATCAGCTACAACGGCCAGAAGCTCAACCTTTACTTCGGCGACCTGCACGATCACACCGACATCTCGCAGTGCAACCGCTGCGGCGACGAGTCGGTGGACGAGAGCTACGCGAACATGCGGGACATCGCGCGGCATGATTTTGCTGCCGCCACCGACCACGGCTACAACATCAATCCCTACCACTGGAACTTCTTGGCCAAGCTCGCGCGCGCCAACTACGACCCGCCGCGGTTCCTGACGTTCCTGGCGGAGGAGTGGACCTCGACGTTTGAGGAATACAGCGACAAGCATCCCTACGGCTTCTACGGTCATCGCAATCTGATTCTTGCCGACCCGTATTTCCCGCGTTGGTGGAACGCCCGCACGCGCTACACGCCGGCGCAGATGTGGGAGGAACTGCGGAAGATGAAAGCCAACTTCGTCCAGATCCCGCACCAGATCGCCGACACGGGCAACGTGCCGACGGATTGGAACTTCACCGACGAGGTCGCGCAACCCGTGGCGGAGATTTTCCAATGCCGCGGCTCCTATGAATACAAAGGCGCGCCGCGCGAGGCCGAGCGCACCACGCCGCGCGGCTATTTCATCCAGGACGCCTGGGCGCGCGGCATCGTCATCGGCTCCATCGCCAGCCCCGACCACGCCGGCGGCTACGGCAAGGCGTGTGTCTATGCGCCGGAGCTTTCGCGCGAGGCGATTCTTGATGCGTTGCGCGCGCGGCGCTGCTACGCGAGCACGGCGGCGAAGATATTCCTCGACGTGCGCGTGAACGGCCACTTGATGGGCGAAAAGGCGGAGCAGCTCGCCGGCGCAAAAGTGACGGTCGAGGTGAAGGCCGATTGTCCGGCGGACATTGACCGCATCGAGGTCTGCCGGAATAACGAATTCATCCATTGCAAAACCGGCGGCGGCTGCCAGAGCCAGTTTACGTTCACCGACGGGCGTCCGCCGGCCGGGTTTTCCTTCTACTACGTCCGTGTGATGCAAAAGGACGGCGAAATCGCGTGGAGCAGCCCGGTTTGGTTCGGGACGGCGACGCGGTGATGCGGTCAATCAACAGGAGTGATGACGATGAAAAACATGAAACTAATTGTTGGAATCGCGGCAACTGTGTTGTGCCTGCTGGTCTCTGGTCCGATGGCCCAAGGCCAGGTGCCCAATCCCGGTGGCAGCAATATCGAAAGTCCATTCAGAGGCGTGGTGGTCAACATGACTCCCATCAGCCTGACCGTGAAAGCCGAACTCAGCCCGGTCGGCAAAGGCGGTGGCGGTTCAAGAAACAAGCTGGATTCCAAGAGCGTCCATTTCTCCATCAAGGGCGCGCGAGTCACCCGCGGCGGCTGGCGTCCGTGCGAACTGAAAGACCTCCAGCGAGGCGATACAGTCACCATCACGTTCACGCCGCCCAAGGAAGGCAGTTCCAAATTCATCGCCACCCAAGTGGACATCGCCAGGGAGCTTTCCCCCGCCGAGAAGCTGCCGATTCTCGCCAAGCCCGGCAAGCTGCTGTTCGAGGATGACTTCTCGCGCGGCGCGATGCCCCCGAAGTGGAGGTTGGGAAAGGGATTCTGGGGAATCCAGAATGGCGTCGTTGTCGCGGCGGAGAACCCCGAAGATCATCACGGCGCCTACGCCTACGCCGAGCCGCGTTTTCTCTACAAGGACATCGTGGCCGAGTTCTCCTTCAAATTCGACGGCTCCACGGGCTGCCATTTGATGATGGAAGACAGTAACTACAAGGACGCACACGCGGGCCATATCATTCGCGCCACGATCACGCCCTCTTCGACTCAACTCGCCGACTCCAAGTTTGGGAACATGAAGAACGACATTTACGAGAAGAACAAAAACCCCAACACGAGTCCGGAAGAGAAGAAGCAAATCCAGGAAAGCATCAAGGACAAGTCTGCTTCGTTTAAGATCGCCCTCGACACCGACAAGTGGCACCAGGCGCGCGTGGAAGTCGTCGGCGACGAGATGCTGATCAGCATTGATAACCAGCCCGTCGGCTACCTCAAGTCGGAAGGTGTCAACCACCCCACCAAGAACATGGTCGGCTTCACCATCGCCGGCAAGTCCGCCCACCTGGATAACGTAAAAGTCTGGGATGCAACCGTCCGCGCCGACTGGCCCAAGAACCGCTCCGATATCCAGGCAGTGTTGCAGAAGCCGTAAGGCCCTGTGCTGCCCACTGTTCACTGATTACTAGTCGTTGTCCGTTGACGCAGTTCTTTATTTGTGGCCGCGGGTCCGTTATGCTCCGCGGCCATGAAATCTCTGCCGACGGACATCTCCATTCGCGAGGTCGAAACGACTTTTGAACACCACGCCTACCGCACGCCGCTGAAATTCGGCGGCGTGCCGGTGTCGCATTGCACGCTGCTGAACGTCCGCATCCGCGTCCGCACGCGCACCGGGCGCGAGGCCGAGGGCAGCGGCTCGATGCCGCTCGGCAGTGTCTGGTCGTTTCCAAGCAAGACGATCCCGGAAGCAGAGCGGCTGGAGGCGATGAAAGCGCTCGCCGAGAAGATCGCCGGCCTGTTGCGTGACTGCGACCTTTGCGCGCATCCGGTGGAGTTAAGCCACGAGATGGAACCGGAGGCGCTGAAACTCGCAGCGAAGGTGAGCCGCACGTGCAAGCTGGTCGAGCCGGTGCCAAAGCTCTGCACGCTGGTGGTGTTCAGCCCGTTCGACGCGGCGCTGCACGACGCCTACGGCAAAGTCCACGGCCGCCACGTCTATGACTGCTACGGCGCGGAATGGATGAACCACGACATCGCGCGCTACCTCGACGCGTCGTTCGGCGGCGACTTTCTCGACCGTTACTCGCTGCACCGGCCGAAGGCGCGGATGCCGCTCTATCATCTCATCGGCGCGCTTGACGCGCTCACGGACGCCGACGTGAAGGAGCGGTTGAACGACGGCCTGCCGAACACGCTCGGCGAGTGGATCGTGAAGGACCAGCTCACGCACCTGAAGATCAAGCTCAACGGCGACAACGCGGATTGGGACGTGAACCGTGTGCTGGCCATCGAGCGCGTCGTGGCCGAGACGCAGGCGCGGCGCGGCGTGGAGCGGTGGGTCTATTCGCTCGACTTCAACGAGCAGTGCAAAAGCGTGGATTACCTGCTGGAGGTGCTGCGGCGCGTGAAGGAAGGCAACGCGACAGCGTTTGACCGTGTCGCCTACGTGGAGCAGCCGACCGCGCGGGATCTCAAGGCGCATCCGGAAAACAAGATGCACGCGGCGGCAGCGCTGAAGCCGGTGGTGATTGACGAGTCGTTGACGGATTACGAGACATTCCAGTTGGCGCGCGAGCAGGGCTACAGCGGCGTGGCGCTGAAGGCGTGCAAAGGCCAGAGCCAGGCGCTGCTGATGGCGGCGGCGGCGCAGAAGAACAACATGTTCCTCTGCGTGCAGGACCTGACGTGTCCCGGCCAATCGTTTCTGCACAGCGCCGGCCTCGCCGCGCACATAGGCCCCGTCACGGCGATCGAAGGCAACTCACGGCAATATTGCCCCGCCGCGAATGTCGAGTGGGGAAAGAAATTCCCCGGCGTGTTCACGGTGCGCGAGGGTATGATCGAAACGGGCTGCCTGGAGCAAGTCGGGCTGGGACATTGAATACGAAACGGCGCAAAACCTGGCAGGCGAAACTCGACAACGACAAAGACCTGCCGAAGGTTGTTGAGATTGCCGGGAAGATGACCCAGCGCTGGGGCGAAAGCACGGTTGTTGTGCCCGCGCCGCGTGAGGTGGATGAGTTGATGAAGCAAGTGCCGCGCGGCAAGCTGGCCACGATCAATGAGATTCGGGCCGCGCTCGCTCGTCGTCACAACGCCACCCTCGGCTGCCCGATCACCACAGGTATCTTTGCGTGGATCGCCGCGCACGCTGCCGAGGAAGCGGCGTCGAAAGGCAAAGTCAGAATCACGCCGCATTGGCGGACGCTGAAGTCAGACGGCCAGCTCAACGAGAAATATCCGGGTGGCGTCGAAGCACAAAAGAAGCGATTGGAGGCGGAAGGCCACACAGTCGCGCGGAAAGGCAAACGGCTTGTCGTGGCGGGATTTGAGGGATCGCTGTTTGCGTTTCGCGCGTGAGCAGACCTCAGACGTTCGCGCCGCTCCAGTTCAGTTTGCGTTGCAGCGTCTCGTAGTAGGAATACCCCTCCGGCAACACGAGCTGGAACTGGCGGTTGCCACGACGCACATGGATGGTGTCCGCGCTTCGCAGCCGCACCCGCACCTGACCGTCCACTGTCAGCACCAGTTCCTCCGCCTGGCTCAAAATCCGCGTCTCCACGACCGCCGAACGGCCCACCACCACCGAGCGATTCGTCAGCGAGTGCGGACAGATCGGCGTCATCACGAACGCCTCCGTTCCCGGCGTCAGGATCGGCCCGCCCGCGCTCATCGAGTAGGCCGTCGAGCCGGTCTGCGTCGCAAAAATCATCCCGTCGCAGACGTATTCCGTCAGCGGCTCGCCATCAATCCCGACCGCCATCCGCACGATGCGCGCCGCCGCGCCGCGCGAGATGACCACGTCGTTCAACGCATAGTGGGCCGGCAGCCATCGCTCCCGCCGCACGATGTCCATCTTCAACATCGCGCGCGCGCGCAACGTGTAGCGCCCGGCCAGCACCGCGCGCAGCGCTTTCTCCATGCGCTCCGCTGGCACGACCGTCAGGAAACCGAGCGCGCCCGCGTTGATGCCGAGCACCGGCGTTTGCGCGCCGTTCATCTCGCGCGCCACGCGCAGCATTGTGCCGTCGCCGCCGAACACCAGCAGCATTTGCGAGCGCGCCGCCAGCGCCGCCACGTCGCCGTGCGCGCTTAACACGTGGACGCCCGCCCGCTTCAGCAGTGCCGTCGCCGTGCGCGCCAGTTGACGCGCCAGTTTCTTGTCGGGATTGATTGCCAGCCCGACTGTTGTTATCTGCGCAGACAAATCAGAAACTCCTTGTTGCCAGCCGGGCCAAGCAACGGCGACTCGATGACGCCGTCGCAGCGCAGGCCCAACTCTTTCGTCGCAAACGTTCGCACTGCTTCCACCACTCGTTTGTGCACCGCCGGGTCCTTTACCACGCCGCCTTTGCCGACATCCTTCGGCCCGGCTTCAAACTGTGGCTTGATGAGAGCGATAATAACCCCGGTGTCGCAAGTTGTCGAGCCGCTGCCGGGCTCTTTGCCGCCCGCCGGTTTCAATAGCTCTTTCGCCGCCGGCAGCACCTTGGCCAGCCCGATGAACGCCAGGTCCATCGTCACGATGTCCGCCGCCTCGCCGATCTGCTGCCGCTGGAGATGGCGCGCATTGATGCCGTCATGCACCACGATGCGCGGGTCGCGCCGCAGCTTGTAGGCGAGCTGGCCTTTGCCGACATCCACCGCATGGATGCGCGCCGCGCCGCGTTGCAACAGGCAATCCGTGAACCCGCCCGTCGAAGCGCCGAGGTCCGCGCACACCGCGCCGGCCACGTGGATCTTGAAATGATCGAGCGCCGCCTCCAGCTTGTGGCCGCCGCGACTGACAAACTTCTCCTCCGCCTTCAGTTCGATGGCGGCATCGGTCGCGACCTCCGCACTGGGCTTGTCCGTGACCTGTCCCGCCACCAACACCTGCCCCGCCATGATGGCGCGTTTGGCCTTCTCGCGGCTCTCGCACAGCCCGCGCTCCACCAACAACAAATCCAGCCGCAGTTTCTCCATGCCGTCACAGTAACCACGCCAGCCGGCGATTCAATGCGAAAACCGAAGTTTGCCGCAAGACGGACATTCTTGTCCGTTGAATTGGGTCTTCGGGTTCAACGCAAGACGGCGAATCCGTTCAACCCCGCCTGCCGCTTGAGGCTTCATCAGGTTTTGCACGGCCCCCAAAGGGAATCGAGAATCAGGTCGCCCCGGCGGCGATGCTGATTAACCGTGCAACGCTCACGTGGGGGAAGTAGCATTCTCAAGAGCACGAATGACCACTGGAATCATCACGGGTGCCGTGATTGGCGGCTCGGCAGGCGCAGTCTGTTACAAGGTTTTCGGCTGCAGATCGCTCTGGCGGATGAATCCTCTCCGGCTCATCATGACGAGCACCCTGATTGGAATCGCTTTGGGCTACTGGGCTTCGATCAGCTTCAATTAGCTCGGATACAGAGCGGCAAGTTGTTCTAGAATATTCTCAGGCAATGGCAGTGGTCTATTGGCCTTGGTGTCAAACAGACGGATCTTCAAGTAACGAGAGTGCGCGATCACGATGGTTTCCGCCAAATTACTCATCGACAAGTGGTGGCGAACCCCGGACGCGTCGAAACCGACCACTGCATCGGGAGGTTCATAGAGCGAAAACCCGCATTTCTCCGCAATTGCCTTGCCGATCGCTTCCTTCTCCGGCGCTATCCATCCTTTATTAGGATACCAGTTCGCCAAATCCTGCTGAGGGACAGTCAGTGTCACACATCCGTCAGCGAAACTCAGAAATGCGAATCCCTTTTCGGTCGGCAGCGTAGCTTGCAGGAGCAAGCGAGTGAGCTCGATGTCATTGAGACCATCCCCAACACTCTCAAGAATAGCTCTGATTCTGCCCAGCAGATGTGTGCTCGGTTTGGAAATGACGTTTGTGTTTGGTGCGCCTGGGTTGTTCATATGTTTTGCAGGGGTTGCTTGGTTTTTCTACGCCGGAACCACAATCACAGTTTCTGATGGGCACCATCACAGAACGGCTTCTTTCCAGAAGCTTTGCACCCGCACCAGGCCACCTTGCCTGGTTTGTCGATCACCGCACGAAGAGGAGTCAGGCCCATGCCTCTTGTCTTGTGTGCTCCATCACAAAAGGGCTGTTTTGCGGATTCCCCGCAGGAACACCACCAATACTCGCCGGGTTGCATGTCGATGACATATGGGCTGTTTTGTTTTGCCATAATGTTTCCTTCAAATGCTCGCCACGGGTTTTTGCGGTGAATGCGTAGTTGGAAACATTACTCTGATCTGCTAACAAAACCAAGTCGCTATACACAGGATGCATCATGTATCACATTACTCTTGATGCAGCAGCCCGGCTGTTCACAATCAGTTGGACCGGGCACGTTGACCCGGAAGAAGCCCAATGTTGCCACGAGGAGATTCAACAGCACCTGTCCAATATCAAGCCGGGATTTCGAATGCTGACGGATTTGAGCGATTTGGAGTCCATGGATTTCACTTGTTCAACTCAGATTGATCGGATGATGGACCTGTTTAACAAGTGCGGAGTGGAGACCATCGTGAGGGTCATTCCGAATCCCCGCAAGGACATTGGATTCAGCATCATGTCGCTGTTCCACTATAGTCATGGCGTCCACATCGTGACGTGCAAGACAATGGAAGAGGCGAAGAGAATTCTACCGGTGTAAGAATGGGTTGGTGGGAGTTTGACACCACTCCCGCGCAAAAACGTTTTCTGTAATAGTCATCTGAATCTGATGACATCTTGCTCATTTGTCGCGAATCCGCTTCGCATGACTCGGAGATGGCGAGTCAGGTTTAAGGCGGGCGTGAAACGCGCCGGCGTTGGAACGGGGCTGGCGATCGTGGTTTTCTTTCTGTGTGCGGTCAACGCGGAACACGCCTCGTGAGCGGTCGCTGCCAACCAAGTGGTTCGATTCCGCGCTTGCGCCGGCCCGCCCACCTTCTACACTGGGTGGCAACCAAGGAGAACCAGCATGCGCAGTTTTACATTGCTCTCGACCGCCGTGTGGCTTGCCGCCACGACTCTCAACGCCGCCGAACCCGCGGCGCAAATCAAAGTCGGCATCATCGGCCTTGACGCTCACGGCGTGCCGTGGACGAAGATCATCCAGAACGCGAAAGCCGACTCACCTGTCAGCGCCCTCAAAGTGGTCGCAGCCTATCCCGCCTTCAGTGCCGACATTCCTTTCAGCAGCACCAACATCCAGAAGAACATCGAGATTGTGCGGGGGCTGGGCGTGGAGATTGTGGACTCGGTGGAATCGCTGGTGGCGAAGAGCGATGCGGTGATCATCGCCAGCATTGACGGCCGGCCGCACATGAAGCAGGTGAAGCCGGTGTTCGCGGCGCGCAAGCCGGTGGTTGTGGACAAGCCGGTGGCGGCATCGTTGGCGGAGGTCGTAGCGATCTTTCGCGAAGCCCGGCGCACGGGCACGCCACTGTTCTCTAGCTCGTCGCTGCGCTACAGCCCGGGCATTGCCGCCATGAACGACGATCCCAAGATCGGCCGCGTGTTGGGCTGCGATGCTTACAGCAACAACGTCTCGATTCTTCCCGATCATCCCGATCTGTTTTACTACGGGATCCATGGCGCCGAGATGCTGTTCACGATCATGGGGCCGGGCTGCAGGACCGTCTCGCGGGTGCATGGCGAGACGGCCGACATCGTAACCGGCGTTTGGAACGACGGGCGCGTGGGGACGCTTCGAGGCATCCTCCAAGGCCGCACTGGATTCGGCGCCATGGTGTTTGGCGAGAAGGGCGTGGGACCGGCGGGAAAGTTCGAAGGCTACGAACCGTTGGTGGCTGAAATCGCGAAGTTCTTCCAGACCCGCAAGCCACCGGTCCCGGCCGCGCAGACGCTGGAGATTTATGGGTTCATGGAAGCCGCCGATGAAAGCAAGCGGCAGGGCGGCCGGCCGGTTTCCGTCGAGGATGTTTTGAAAAAAGCCCAGCGCGAGGCGGACCAGCACGGTTGGTAGCCACGGATGCCGCCGTCGGAGATCCTCATGAGTGTGAACTTGTCGCGACGCGGTTTTCTAAAGCACGCCTGTCGCGGCGCCGTCACGGTGCCGTTCATTCTCAAGCCGGGGATCCTCGGCGCCGCGCCTCCGAACGAACGCATCACGCTGGCCTGCATTGGCACGGGCCTCCAAGGCGGCCGCAACACACGTGTGTTCCTGGCCGATCCGCGCGTGCAGGTCGTGGCCTCGTGCGACGTGGATTTGCCGCGCGCGAAAGCCACGGCGGCCGTCATCGAAGATCAATATGGCAGGCAGTCGTTCTCCGGCCGCTTCAAAGGATGCATCGTGACGCAGGATTTTCGCGAGCTGATCGCGCGCGACGACATTGACGCGGTGATGATCGGCACGCCGGACCACACGCACGCGGTCATCGCGGTTGCTGCTGCACGAAGCGGCAAGGACGTCTATTGCGAAAAACCACTGGCTTACTCGGTGACGGAAGGCCGAGCCATCGTCGAGACGGTCAAGCGATACGGCCGCGTGTTGCAGACCGGCACACAGCGGCGCTCGATTGACATGTTTCGTTTCGGCTGCGAACTGGTGCGCAACGGGCGCATCGGCAAGCTGCACACCGTGCGTGTCGGGCCGGGGCAGGGAATCAAAATCCGCGACGGCTACAGCGGACACGAACCGCCGCAGCCGGTCCCGCCGGATTTCAACTACGACTTGTGGCTCGGCCCGGCGCCGTGGATGCCCTATACGGCGGCGAGGTGTCACATCAACTTCCGGTGGATTTTTGACTACGCCGAGGGAAACATCAGCGACAATGGCGTGCACTTTGTTGATCTCGCCTCGTGGGGCATGGGCACCGACCTGAGCGGGCCGGAGCACATTGACGGCAAAGCAGCGTTTCCAGCGAGCGGCATTTACGACGCGCCGACGGATTTCACCATTACCTATCGCTACGCAAACGGCGTCCGGTTGATCCACTCCACCGCGGAGGATTTTGGCGTCAAGTTCGAGGGCAGTGAAGGCTGGATTCATCTCAGTGGAGGGGCCATCAGCGCCAGTTCGGACAAGATTCTGAAGTCGAAGATAGGCCCGGAAGAGGTCCACCTGCGCTCGGGCGCTCACACTCACCACGCCGATTTCATTGACTGCGTATTGAGCCGGCGCTTGCCAGCGGCGCACGCGGAGATCGGCCAGCGCACGGCCACTGTCTGTCACCTCGGTGCGATTTCGTGCCGGCTCGGCCGGCCGCTGACATGGGACGCGGCGCAGGAAAGGTTTCCGGATGATGTGATCGCGAACCGGCTGTTGTCGCGGCCGATGCGGACGCCGTGGAGCGTTTGAAGAAGCACAAAGACGTCGTTACTGAAGGCGGATGGCTCAGTTGCTGTTGAAAGTGAAATCCGTTTTTGAGGAGATGTTGTCCAGGCTGACCGGAAGCTTGTCTTCGATGCAACGGGTGTCTACGCTCGCCTCTCGTCGCCAACGAGTTCATAAGGAGTCGTCGTCCACTTGCTCAAAGAGCTTCTGTAAAGAGCAGGCGGTTTCTCCGTTGTCCGGCGACAGAAAGGTCCATGGCAATGAATCTCTCACGATCCATCAAGTTCCTGTGCAGTTGCACGCTGTTGCTCGGTGAGTGGCTGTTGGCCGCAGACTGCTTCGCCGCAGAGACGCACGACGTGGTGGTGTATGGCGGCACTTCCAGCGGTGTCATTGCAGCCGTGCAAGTGGCTCGATCGGGCAAGACGGTGGTATTGATCGAACCCGGACGGCATCTTGGTGGACTGAGTTCCGGTGGCTTGGGCGCCACGGATATCGGAGTCAAGAAAGCCATCGGCGGACTGGCTCGCGAGTTTTTTCACCGCGTCTGGCAGTGCTATCGCAACGAGCGGAGCTGGAAGTATGGAACCTGCGCGGATTACCTGGCTCTCTCTCGTGGCAGGCAAAGCTGGGACCAGGAACAGGCTTGGTGGATGTTCGAGCCTTACGTGGCGGAGAAGGTGTTCTTGGAGATGATCCGCGAGGTGAAGGTGCCGGTGATTTACGGCGAGCGTCTGGACTTGAAGCGCGGCGTGGTGAAGCAGGGCCGGCGCATTGAACGGATTGTGATGGAATCCGGGCGGAGTTTTGCCGGGAAGGTGTTCATGGACGCCAGTTATGAAGGCGACTTGATGGCCAAAGCCGGTGTCTCCTATGCGGTCGGCCGTGAGCCGAACAGCCGCTACACCGAGACGCTCAACGGCGCGCAACCCCACCGGCAACACGAACGGTATTATTTTTTCCATCAGTTCATGAAGCCGGTAAACGCCTTTGTCACGCCGGGCAACCGCGAGAGCGGGCTTTTGCCCGGCGTGCATCACGGCGGTCCCGGCAGCGAAGGCGAAGGTGACCATCGCATCCAGGCTTACTGTTTCCGCACCTGCCTGACCGATCAGCCGGGCAATCAGGCGCCGATCACCAAGCCGGAAGGTTACAATCCGCTTCGCTACGAATTGCTGCTGCGCTACTACGAGGCGGGGTTCGACAAGATTCCGGTGGATCCATTGGCGCGACTCGGCCCGAACGGCCTGTCACCGGGCGTGTTCCTGCCCAATCGCAAGACCGACAACAACAACATTCACGCCGTCTCAGTGGACAATACGGGCATGAACTACGACTACCCGGATGGCGACTACGCGACGCGGGAGCGAATCATCCGTGACCACGTCACCTATCAGCAGGGGCTTTACTGGACGTTGGCCAATAACCCCCGCGTCCCCGAGGCACTTCGCCGCGAAATGCGTCGGTGGGGTCTGGCCAGGGATGAATTCGCCGACAACGGTCATTGGCCGCATCAGCTCTATGTGCGCGAGGCGCGGCGGATGATCAGCGACTGTGTTGTAACCGAGCACAACTGTCTTGGCCAGCGCCCAGTGCCCGATCCGGTGGGACTCGGCTCCTACGGGATGGATTCGCACAACGTGCAGCGTTACGTGGACGAGCAGGGCAACGTGCGCAACGAAGGGAACGTGCAGACCGAAGGCAACGTCGCGCTGCGGCCCTATCCGATCAGTTACCGCTCGATCGTGCCCAAAGCGAGCCAGTGCGCGAATCTGCTGGTGCCGGTGTGCGTGTCAGCCTCGCACGTGGCTTACGGCTCGATCCGCATGGAGCCGGTGTTCATGGTGTTGGGTCAATCGGCTGCGTTGGCGGCCGTGGAGGCGATCGGGAACAACGTGGATGTGCAGGAGGTCGCTTATCCCCAACTCAAGACCCGGCTTCTTCAGGCTAGGCAGGTTTTGGCATACTGACTTTGAGGGCGGGCAGGAGACACGCCGGCGTCGGAACAACGTTAGCGCCCGTAAATACCGGTGGGCGAGAGCATCTGGCGGGCCTTCTGGGCCAGACCGGGATTCGGGCCAGCTTCAACCACCTTGAGCGCTTCGATGACCTCGCGTCTCTGGGCGGTCGCTTTGTTTCCCATTGCGGCCAGGCCTTCCAGCGCCGACTGGCGGACCACCGGCTCCTCGGTTGTGGACAACGCGGCGATCATCGCGGTGACGATTTGGGGGAAGTCGGGCGTGTCGGTCAGGCCGATCTTTGTCAGCGCTTGGAGGCTGGCGCTGCGCACGAGCGGCTCCTTGTCGTGCAGCGCCTTGAGCAGGCCGGGAACCGCCTTGACGACCTTCAAGCGCCCAAGCTCGTTGATGGCGATGGTGCGGATGAATGGGCGTGAGTCGGGCAGGAGCGTGATCAGCGAATCAATCGCTGGCGGGCCTTTGCGGGCCAGACATTTGGCCGCTTCCTCGCAGATGTCCCAGTGCGGCTCCTTCACGGCCACGTGCAGCAGGAACGGGATGACCTCCGGGCCGTCGAGTTTGGCAATCGCTTCGACTGTCTCCAAACGAATCTGTGCCTCCTTCTCGTTTTGCCAGAAAGCCTGATGGTCGTCGAATCGCTTGCGCAATTCGGCGAACGTGCCGGTCAGCGCCTCGGTCTTTTGCGCGACGACCGGCGCGCGATCCTTCCCGATGCAGTAAAGCGCCTCAAGTGTGCGAATGAAGAGCCGCCCGCCGGAAACCGCCGGGCTGGCGAGGCAGACGCCCTTGATTTCGTTGACGGCCAGGACCTTGACCGCTGGCGGCGTGGCAGTCAGGGCGGCGGCGTCAATCACGTAGGTCTTGCCCCGCTCCGAACACCAATAGATTTTGCCGTCGCCGCCGATTGGCGAGGAACTGAAGTGGTCGCGCACCTGTCCTTCCACGACCAGTTCATGGTTCGCGCCGTAGAAAAGCATCTTGCCGTTGTCGCCCGGCACCATCAGGTGAGGATAAATCAGCGGCGTTGGAACATAGGGGCCGCCGGTTGTGAGATTCATGCGCACATGCGTTTCGGTCACGTCGCCGCTTCCGCTCGGGTCAATGCCCATGATCGGCCCGATCCGGCCGGAAGAAGCATAGACCAAGCCGTGGCCGAACACGGTGCTCGGCCCCACGCATACCTTCATCCCGCGACAGGACCAGAGTTCCTTGCCGGTGTCCGGATCGTAGGAGACGACCGGCTCGCCGTTCACCACCAGTTGCGGCTTGCCTTGCACATGGATCAACATCGGCGTGCCGAAGTGGCCGAAACCGCTCGATTTTCGCGGCGTGCGCCAGCACTCCGAGCCGTCGCTCTGCCGGAAGGCCGCGATAAAGGCATCGCCTTTGTGGTCGCAGGACTGGATGACCATGTCTTTGTAGAGGACGGTGGAGGTGCCGAAGTTATACACCGCCTTGAACGGTCCCAGCGCGCGCTTCCAAACCACCTTGCCCTCCATGTCCAGCGCCACCAGGCCCGGGCTGTCGAAGAACGCGAAGATTCGCCGGCCGTCGGTTGTTGGGGTAGGGGCGGCAAAACCGGTCTTCGGATAGAGCAGCGTCTTCTCGTTGGGCAGAAGCTCCGTCTTCCAGAGAACCTTGCCGCTCTGTGCGTCGAGACAGATGACGAGCCGTTTCGCGCCTTCATCCAGCGCGGCCGTGACGATGACGCGGCTGCCCCAAACGATTGGCGACGAATTGCCTTCGCCCGGCAGCGGCGTGCGCCAGACGACGTTCTCGGTTTCGCCCCATGCGACGGGCAGGTTCTTCTCGTCGGAGACTCCGGTGCCGTCGCCGCGCCAGGCGGGCCAATTGCCAGCCGCCGCCGCCGTCATGACAACCCAGACCAGAACCGCCACACACCAGGAAACACTTTGTTGAAGGAAACCGGTTTTGCGCATGGGCTTCATGGTGCCTCGAACGCGGCGTGAAAACAAGCCGTCACCAGCGCCCGGCTCGACATCGCGCCGGCTTTTCGTGTAAAAGAACTCCATGCCCGACCGAGCGCAACTCACCCAGTTCGTCCAATGGTGCCAGCAACACATCAAGGGCGATGAAAAAGGCGAGGCGCAGATTTTCCTCGACCGCCTCTTCCAAGCCTTCGGCCAGCCCGGTTCGCTCGATGTCGGCGGCTCGCCGGAGTTCCGCGTCCGCAAGGCCGGCGAGGACGGCGGCGGCACTTCGTTTGCCGACTTCGTCTGGAAACCCGTCGTGCTCGTGGAGATGAAGAAGCGGGGCGAGCCATTGCAGAAGCACTACCGGCAGGCTTTCGATTACTGGACCCGCATCACGCGCGGCCGGCCGCGTTACGTCGTCCTCTGCAACTTCGACGAGTTCCGCATCTACGATTTCGACACCGACCTCGACACGCCCAAGGACACGCTTGCGCTGGCGGACCTGCCGCAGCGTTGGGGGCCGCTGGCCTTCCTCGCGCCCGGCGCGCCCAAGCCCGCGTTCGAGAATGACCGCGAGATCGTGACGCGGCAGGCCGCCGATTGCCTCGCCGACTGCTTCAAGAAACTCGTCAAACGCGGCGTGCCGCGCGAGACCGCCCAGCGGTTCATCCTCCAGATGCTCGTCGCCCTCTTTGCCGAGGACATTGACCTGCTGCCCAAGTATTTCGTCTCGCAACTCCTCGACGACTGCTCCACGCCCGCGAGCGCCTACGACCTCATCGGCGGCCTGTTCGAGGCGATGAACACGCGCAACCCGGTTGCCGGCGGCCGGTTCAAGGGCATCCGCTACTTCAACGGCGGCCTCTTCGCCCAGCCCGCGCGCCTGGAGATTCAGGACCTCGAACTCGTCCTGCTGCGCAAGGCCGCCACGTTCAACTGGTCGAAGGTCCAGCCGGAAATCTTCGGCACGCTCTTCCAGCATTCGATGGGCGACGACGAGCGCCACGCGTTCGGCGCGCACTTCACGCATCCGTCCGACATCATGAAGATCGTCGGGCCGACCATCGCCGCGCCGTGGCGCGAACAGGTCGAAGGCGCGAAAACCCTCAAGCGCCTCGGCGAACTGCGCGAGCGGTTGCACGACTTCCGCGTGCTCGATCCCGCGTGCGGCTCCGGCAACTTCCTCTACATCGCCTACCGCGAGCTGAAACGCGTCGAGGCCCGCATCTTCGAGCGCATGGAAACCGAGTTCAAGAGCGAGGCGAAGCAGGCCGCGCAGATGCGCCTCAGCTTCCTCAGCGCGCAGAACTTCTACGGCATCGACATCCTGCCCTTTGCCGTCGAGATCGCCAAGGTCACGATGATGATTGCGAGGAAGCTCGCGATTGACGAACTCCACATCACCGAACAACCGCTGCCGCTCGACAACCTCGACCAGAACTTCATCGCCGCCGACGCGCTGCTCATGCCCGAAGGCTTGTCCGCGCAATGGCCCAAAGCCGATGTCATTATCGGCAACCCGCCGTTCCTCGGCGCGAAGCTGCTCAAGCCCGAACGCGGCCCGGATTACGTGAACACCCTGCGCCGCGCCTACGCCGACGTGCCCGGCATGGCCGACTACTGCGTCTATTGGTTCCGCAAGGCGCACGACCATCTGCCTCCCTGCACCGCCGCCGATCCCGTGGCCGGTCGCGCCGGACTCGTCGGCACTCAAAACATCCGCAACAACCAATCCCGCGTGGGCGGCCTCGACCACGTCGCCAAGACCGGCACCATCGTGGAAGCCGTGGACAACCAGCCGTGGTCGGGCGAGGCCAACGTCCATGTCTCCATCGCCAACTGGGCGAAGACGCAGGACGCCGCGCTGCTGCCCAAGACGCGCAAGCTCTGGTTTAAGGTCGAATCTTCCGCCGGCGCGAAACCACTCCGCAAACGCGGCAGCGGCCCGGCCAGCAAGGAATACGAATTGGATTTCAACGAGTGCGAGCAGATCAGCTCCGCACTCTCCGACCAGACTGATGTGAGCGCAGCAGGCGCGCTTTCTTGCAACACCGAACCGCAACGGTGTTTCAATGGCCAGATGGTTGGGCATAAAGGCTTGCTGCTTTCCGAGGAACAACTCGCGGCGATCACGAGGAAAGACCCCAAATCAGCCGAAGTTATCTATCCATATCTCAATGGTGTGGATGCGCTGACGGGACTGAGCCTCGACCGCTACGTCATTGATTTTGAGCAACGCAATCAATTGGAGGCGGCCTCATATCCGGGCGCATTCGATTGGGTGAAGACGCACGTGCTCCCAGACCGCGAGCGCAAGGCAAAGGAAGGCGTGGACAAAGACGGAAAGATGCGCCCGCATCACAAAGCATTTCTCTCCCGCTGGTGGCAACTTTCTTTCGGGCGGCCCGAAATGCTTTCCGTCATCAAGCCGCTGCCTCGCTTCCTGGCTTGTGCTTATGTGACGAAGCGCCCGATTTTCATGTTCGTCTCCTCGGCGATTCGCCCGAGCAATCTCATCCAGGTTTTCGGCTTCGCTGACGACTACAGTTCCGGCGTTCTCCAGTCGCACGCGCATTGGCTTTGGTTTGTTACCAAGTGCGGCAAATTGAAATCTGATTTCCGCTACAGCGCGGAATCCGTTTTCGACACGTTTCCGTGGCCGCAATTTGTAGGCCGGGTCCCCGACCCGGCGTCGGCTGGGGATCGCCGCGTCGGGGACGCGGCCTACATCGCCCGAATAGACGCCGTGGCCGCCGCCGCGCGGGAAGTGCGCCGGGTGCGGGCCGAGGCGTTGACGAAACTCAAGGGCGGCCTGCGCGCGCTCTACCGCACGCTGGAACTTCCCGGCGCGAATCCGTTGCGCGACGCCCACGCCGCGCTCGACGCCGCCGTGCTGGCCGCCTACGGCTTCAACGCGAAGAAAGATTTACTCGCCCAACTCCTCGCCCTGAACCAGGAAGTCGCCGCGAAGATCGAGAAAGGCGACCCTGTCACGGCCCCCGGCGTGCCGAAAGGCTATCCCGACCCCGCCAAGCTGGTGACGGAGGATTGCATCAGGGCGGCGGAGAGTTGAGATTGGAAATTTGAGATTAGGGATTTCAAAGGACTCGCAAGAGGAACCAAGACATGACCTATTCACGCTTTGAAGAACTGCCGGTTTGGCAGGAGGCGATGCGGCTGGCGGAACGGGTATATGACCTGACCGAGCGGAACCAGAAGCGAATGTCGTATAGTTTGCGAGACCAGTTGGAACGGGCGGCGCTGTCCGTCTCGAACAACATCGCGGAGGGATTCGAGCGCGGGACGACCAACGAGTTGCTGGCGTTCATTTACATCGCGCGCGGTTCGGCGGGTGAAGTCCGTTCCATGCTCATTTTCATCGGGCGTCGGGCCGGGTTTGACGATTTGAAATCTGAAATCTCGGATTTGAAATTGGTGGCGGAAAGCTGCTCGCGGCAATTGCGGGCATGGGCCGACTCGCTCCAGAACTCGGAGATCAAGGGCCAGCGGCATCTGAACGACCGAACGCGATCCAGCGCCGATCAAAAGCGCCGGGCGGAGGCATTCCAAAAAGAACTGCTCAGCCGCCTGCCGGCCAATCATCCTTTGAGGCGGAAACCCGGAGAGAATGAAAGCGCATGATGCTACCATTACCAACGAAGCTGGTGACGGAGGATTGCATCAGGGCGGCAGGGGGTTGAAATGCGAGAGCCAGTGAGGATTCCCGTTCTACCCCTTGCGCGCTAGGAGCGATTCGCCGAACTGGTGGCGCGGCACGTGTCCGCCTGCATCAACTGTGGGTCACTTCAACATTGAATTCCTCTCTCCACCACGTGTTCAATCCACCCCATGACTATTGAGAAGACGCCGACCGGCTGGCTGACGATCCGCCAGCAGTTGCAGGACTGGACCAAGCCCGCGCTCGTCGCGCTGGTGAAAGACCTTTACGGGGCCACGCCGGAGTTCCGGGATTTCCTGCAGGCGCGCTTTGCGGCCGAAGCGGGCGGCGGGGCGGTGTTGGAGAAGTATCGTGCCAAGATCGTCGAGCAGTTCTATCCCCGGCGCGGCTTCGGCAAGCTGAAGCTGGGCGAGGCGCGCAAAGCCATCCGTGATTACCGGAAGGCTTCCGGCGACGTGACGGGGACGATTGACCTGATGCTGACCTACGTGGAGAATGGCACGGAGTTCACGCGGGAGTTTGGCGACATCAATGAGGCTTACTACAACAGCATGGAATCGGTGCTGGACGAGATGGTGAAACTGCTGCTGAAGGAAGGCGCGGGACTATATCCGAGGTTCCGCGCGCGCATCCTGCACATGGAAACCCACACCGGTTACCTCGGCTGGGGCTACGGCGACTACCTGCAAGAACAGATCGTTTTTCTCGAAGATGAACTGGCCGGCGATGAGAGCACCGCGGAACCCGACAAGGCTGCAGGCGGGCCAACGGAAACCGTTGCGCCAGGCTGAATGCCCTTCGGGTCTCGCCTCCGCCGCGTTTTCGCAGGGGAATTGTGATCAGGCGGGAACCGCGCCTCCATTGCCATCACCAAGACCATTTGCTACTTCGGGCGGATGAGTTTCATGGCTGCGGGGGCAATCTGACCAATTATACCCATATCGCGAGCCAGACTTGATTTTCGGTGGGCGTAGAGAGACGATTCGCGGCCTCTGGTGTTTAAGCGAATCTGAAGTAATAACAAGGAAGCGAAAACATGAAGCGAACTCAGCGACTTGAACTGACTCTCGGACTCTCCCTCCTCGCCGCTGCCCTGCTCGCGCCGCGCGCCGCGGCGGATGTGACGTTGCCGGCGATTTTTTCCGACCACATGGTGCTGCAAGCCGACACGCCCGTGCCGGTCTGGGGTTGGGCCGAGCCGGGTGAGAAGGTCAACGTCACCATCGCCGGCCAGACGAAGAGCTGCATCACCGGCGCCGACGGCAAGTGGATGGTCAAGCTCAGTCCGATGCGCGCCAGTGCCGAGCCTTGCGACTTGATTGTCTCCGGCAGTCCAAAATCCACAATCCAAAATCTAAAATTTTCCGACGTGCTCGTCGGCGAGGTCTGGCTCGGCTCTGGGCAGTCGAATATGGCGATGACCGTCAACCGCGCGAAGGATTTCGACAAGGAGAAGGCCGCCGCGAACCTGCCGAAGATCCGCCACTTCCGCGAGTCCTCCGGCGCGTCGCCGACGCCGCAGGAAAAATGCAGCGGCAAGTGGGAGCTGTGCAGCCCGGACGCGGTCGGCAGCTTCTCGGCGACGGCTTATTTCTTCGGCCGCGAGCTGCATCGCAAGCTCGGCGCGCCGGTTGGCCTCATCAATTCGTCGGTTGGCGGCACGCCGGTGGAGGCGTGGACGAGCCTGCCGGCGCAGAAGGATTTCGCCGAGTTGAAGCCGCTGTTTGAAAGTTGGGAGAAGAAGCAGGCGACGTGGGATCCCGAAAAGGCGAAGGCCGCCTACCAGAAACAACTCGCTGCGTTCAAGGAAGCCGTCAAGAAAGCCAAAGCCGATGGCAGCAAGACTCGGCGTCCGCCGCGCGCGCCCGTCGAGCCGCGCCTTGACGCCTGGAAGCCCGGCAACCTCTTCAACGGCAAGATCGCCCCGCTGGTGCCTTACGCCATCCGCGGCGCCATCTGGTATCAAGGCGAGAGCAACGCCGGCCAGGGCCATCTCTATCACCTCCAGCTCTCAACGATGGTGAAGGACTGGCGTGCGCGTTGGGGCAATGACTTCCCGTTCGCGTGGGTGCAACTGCCGAACTTCCACACCGCGCAGAAGGAGGCGGTCGAGGACACTGGCTGGGTGCTCGTGCGCGAAGGGATGTTGAAGACGCTTGAACTGCCGAACACCGGCATGGCCATCACCACCGACATCGGCGAGGCGGACGACATTCATCCGAAGGACAAGCAGACCGTCGGCAAGCGGCTCGCGATGTGGGCGTTGGCGGACGTTTACAAACAGAAAGGAGTCGCTTCGTCCGGCCCGATTGCCTGCGGGCACAAGATCAGCGGCGACGAAGTGACGATCACCTTCAAGCACGCCGACAGTGGTCTCGTCGTGAAGATTGGCGAGTCGTTGGTCACGCCGCGCGTGGATTCGCCCAACGTGTGGCCGGAGGGACTCGGTGGCTTCGGCACGATTCGCGGCTTTGCCGTCGCGGGCGCGGACAAGAAATGGCATCGGGGCTTCGCGAAAATCATCGGCAACACCGTGGTCGTGAAGTCGCCCGAGGTGAAGCAGCCCGCCGCCGTCCGTTACGCTTGGGCCGACAATCCCGACTGCAATCTCTACAATCGCGCCGGCATCCCGGCGTCGCCGTTCCGCACCGATGCATGGCCCGTCGCCGAGCCGCAGCAGCCGGCCAAACGCCGCTAAGTTTCCACAACAACAAGAACCACCCCAAGACCCGCTATGAAAAAACAACTCATCGTTCTGACACTGGTCCTCTCGATACTGCCCGCCCTCGCCGACGTGAAGTTGCCGGCGATCTTCTCCGATCACCTCGTGTTGCAACGCGACGCCAGCGTGGCCGTCTGGGGCTGGGCGGAGCCGGGCGAGGAGGTCAGCGTCTCCGTCGCGGGCGAAACCCAGGCGACCAAGGCCGGCAAGGACGGCAAGTGGATGGTGAATCTCGCCAAGCTCAAAGCCGGCGGCCCGCACACGATGACGGTCAAGGGCAAGAACACGCTGACCATCAACGACGTGCTCGTCGGTGAGGTCTGGCTCGGCTCCGGCCAGTCGAACATGGCGATGACTGTGCAGTCCTCGAACAACTTCGAGCAGGAGAAGGCCGCGGCGAAGTTCCCGCAGCTCCGCATGTTCACCGTCGAGCGCAATCCACAGCGCACGCCACAGGCTGACTGCAAGGGCGAGTGGAAGCTCACCACGCCGGAGAACGTCGGGCCGTTCTCTGCAGCGGCGTATTTCTTCGGCCGCGAGCTGCACCAGAAGCTCGGCGTGCCCGTCGGTCTCATTAATTCCTCCTACGGCGGCACCGACATCGCCGCGTGGACAAGCGAGGACGCGCAGATGAAAGTGGCGGCGTTGAAGGCGGCGTTTGAGAAGTGGGCGAAGGACGACGCAGCCTACGTGCCGGAGAAGGCCATGGCCAATTTTGAAAAACAACAGGCCGCTTGGAAAGAGGCCGCCAAGAAGGCCCGCGCTGCCGGCAAGCAGATTCCGCGCGCGCCACGCCCGCCGGTCCAGCCGCGCCTCAGCCAGAACCATCCCGCCAACCTTTACAACGGCATGATCGCGCCCATCCTTCCCTACGGCCTGCGCGGTGCGATCTGGTATCAGGGCGAGCACAACGCCAGCCTTATTGGCGGCCCGCTCTATGCAAAGCAGCTCCCGCTGCTCATCAAGGATTGGCGCACACGCTGGGGCTGTGAGTTTCCGTTTGCGTGGGTGCAGTTGCCGAACTTCAACCGGCCCGGCGACGGCTGGATGCTCGTGCGCGAGTCCATGCTCAAGTCGCTCTCCGTGCCGAAGACCGGCATGGCCATCACGATGGATATCGGCGACCCGAAGGACATCCACCCAAAGAACAAGCAGGATGTCGGCAAACGGCTCGCGCTCTGGGCGCTCGGAACGGTCTATGGCGAGAAAGTCCCCGCCACCTCCGGCCCGCTGCCTGCCGGGCATAAAATTCGCGGCAACGAGATCGTGCTGTCGTTCACGCACACCAACGGCGGCCTCGTCGCCAAGGGTGGCGCGCTGAAATGCTTCGTCGTCGCCGGCGAGGACAAGCAGTGGAAGCCCGCCACCGCACGCATCGAGGGCGACAAGGTCGTCGTGTCGAGCGCCGACGTGCCCAAGCCGGTCGCGGCGCGTTACGCGTGGAGCGACAATCCCGATTGCAACCTCTTCAACGGCGCCGGCCTGCCCGCGTCGCCGTTCCGCACCGATAACTGGCCGTGTGAAGAACAACCGGCTCAACCGCAACGCAAGTAAACCTCCGCTTCAATTCAGAACTGACAAGGAATTCCAACCATGAAAACACAACTCATCGCACTGACCTTCGGTCTCGCTCTTTTCTCTTCCGGCTGCGCCACGCCCACCGGCACGGGAGGCGGCGCGGGCTTGAAACCCATCTTCGACGGCAAGACGCTCGCCGGTTGGGCGCCCAAGGGCGGCACGGCGGAGTATCGCGTCGAGGACGGCTGCATCGTCGGCAGGACCGTCGAGGGCAGCCCGAACACGTTCCTCTGCACGACGCGCGACTACGCGGACTTCGTGCTGGAGTTCGACGTGAAGTGCGACGTCGAGTTGAACTCCGGCTGCCAGATTCGCAGCCATGTCTTTGAGAAGGACTTCACCGACGAGAAGAAGCGCGTTCGTAAGGCCGGCACGGTGCATGGCTACCAGTGCGAGATCATGAAGACCGGCGCCAACGCGGGCAACTTCTGGGACGAAGCGCGCCGCGCGATGTGGCTCGACGACTTCAGTCAGAAGCCCGAGGCGCAGAAGGCGTTCAAGGACAACGAGTGGAACCACTACCGTATCGTCGCGCAAGGCGACCGCATCCGCTCGTGGGTCAACGGCGTCCCGGCCGCCGATTTCCGCGACGCGACCGACGCGAGCGGCTTGATCGGCCTACAGGTCCACGGCATCAAGAAAGGCACCGGCCCCTTTCAGGTCCGCTGGAAGAACGTCCGCATCCGCGAACTCAAGGCCGGCGAGAAGGTGGACTGATGAAAAGGTGTTTTCTGTTCTTGTGCATGGCCGTCGCGCTATTCGCGGCCGGCAACATAAGCGCCGCTGACAAACCCAACATCGTCCTCATCATTTCCGACGATCAGGGTTGGACCGACTACGGCTTCATGGGCCATCCGCAGGTGCAGACGCCGCGGTTAGACAAACTCGCCTCGCAGTCGCTGGTATTCCGGCGCGGCTACGTGCCGTCGAGTCTTTGCTGTCCGTCGCTGGCAAGCATCGTGACGGGCCTTTACGGTTGGCAGACGAAGGTTGCCTGCAACGATCCGCCGTTGTCGAAGGTCGCCGCAAAGGCCGCCAAGGGTGCGAAGGGCAAGGCGGCTGGCAAGAAAGCTGATCCCGCTTTTATCAAGCAAGCCGAGGAGATGAGCCACTTCCTCGATGTGCAGCCGGCGTTGCCGCGGGAGCTGGCCAAGCTTGGCTACCTCAGCCTCCAGACCGGCAAATGGTGGCAGGGACATTTCTCGAGCGTCGGCTTCACGCACGGCATGTCGGCCAAGGAGCGTTCCAAAGGTGGCCGTCACGGCGACGACGGGCTGAAGATCGGCCGCGAGACAATGCAGCCGATCTACGACTTCATCGAGCAGGCCGGTGGGAAGCCGTGGTTCGTCTGGTATGCGCCGATGTTGCCGCACCAGCCGCACAACCCGCCGCAGCGGCTGCTCGATAAATACACCAGCAAGACGCCATCGCTCCACGTCGCCAAATACTGGGCGATGGTCGAGTGGTTTGATGAGACGTGCGGCGAACTGATGGACTACCTCGACAACAAAAAGCTCGCCGACAACACCATCGTCCTTTACGTAGCCGACAACGGTTGGATTCAATCGCCTGACAAGCCCGGCCCGCGTTTCGACTCAAAGCTCTCGCAATACGACGGCGGCCTGCGCACGCCCATCATGATCCGTTGGCCCGGCCGCGTCACGCCGCGGATGGTGGACACGCCGGTCAGCAGCACTGACATCGCGCCGACGTTGCTGCGCGCGTGTGGGCTGAAACCAGCCGCCGAAATGCAGGGCATCAACCTCCTCGATGAGCAAACCGTGAAAGAGCGCAAGGCGATCTTCGGCGCTTGCTACACGCACAACGCCGTGGACATCCGCGTGCCGGCCACCAGCGTCACCTACCGCTGGTGCATCGCTGACGGCCGCTGGAAGCTCATCATCCCAAACCCCGCCAACATCAACGCGCCGAAGAAACCCGGCCGCGAGATGGGCGTGGAGCTTTATGACGTGGCCGCCGACCCGCACGAGGAGAAGAACCTCGCCGCCGCGCAGCCCGGCCGCGTCGCGGAGTTGACCAAGCTGATTGACGGCTGGTGGGCGGCAAAACCTTAGCGAATACCCGCCCATGAAGAATTTGATCGCCCGCGCCATTGTGTTGCTGCTGGGGATGACGAACCTTGCGCTGGCTGGCGCAGCGTCAAAGCCCAACATCATCTTCATCCTTGCCGACGACCTCGGCTGGACCGACCTCGGCGTGCAGGGATCGAAGTATTACGAGTCGCCGAACATTGACCGGCTCGCGACGCAGGGAATGCGGTTCACCAATTACCACCACTGCCAGAACTGCGCGCCAACGCGCGCGGCGCTCATGAGCGGCCAATATGCGCCGCGCACCGGCGTTTACACCGTCGGCGGCATCGAGCGATTCAACTGGCGCATCCGGCCGTTGCGGCCCGTGGACAACGTCCAAGGCCTGCCGCTGGAGAAAATCACGGTCGCTCAGGCGCTGAAGTCAGCCGGCTACGCCACGGCCATCTTTGGCAAATGGCATCTTGGCGAGAAAGATGAGTTTCACCCCAGCAAGCGCGGCTTTGACGAAGCCATCACGACGATGGGCAAGCACTTCGATTTTAACACGCAGCCGAAGGTGGATTATCCGAAGGGCGCCTACCTCGCCGACTGGCTCACCGACAAGTCGGTGGACTTCATCAAGCGCCACAAGGACAAGCCGCTCTTCCTCTACCTCGCCCACTTCGGCGTCCACTCGCCCTACGACGCGAAGAAGGAGCTTATCGAGAAGTTCAAGCCCAAGCCCGGCGTCGGCGGCCACAACAACCCGACCTACGCGGCGATGATCTACAGCGTGGACGAAAGCGTCGGTCGCGTCATGGCGACGCTCGACGCGCTCAAGCTTGCCGACAACACCGTCGTCATTTTCGCCAGCGACAACGGCGGTGTCGGTGGCTACGACCGCGAAGGCATTACCAAGGCCGCCGGCATTACCGACAACGCGCCGCTGCGCAGCGGCAAAGGCGGCCTTTACGAAGGCGGCATTCGCGTGCCGTTCATCGCGCGCTGGCCCGGCGTCGCCAAACCCGGCTCCACCTGCGGCACTCCGGCGATTCACGTGGATCTCTACCCGACATTCCTCGACATTGCTGGCGCGAAGCCGCCCGCCAATTACCCGCTCGACGGCGAAAGCCTCGTGCCGCTGCTGAAGCAATCCGGACCGCTCAAGCGCGAGGCGATCTTCCATCACTTTCCCGGTTATCTTGGCGCGGGCGCAAACACGTGGCGCACCACACCGGTCGGTGTCATCACCGCGGGCGACTGGAAGCTGATGGAGTTTTTCGAGGACAACCGGCTCGAACTCTACAATCTCAAGGACGACCTTGGCGAAAAGACCAACCTCGCCGCAACGATGCCGGAGAAAGCGAAGGAGCTTCATGACAAGCTCGTCGCCTGGCGCAAGTCGGTAAACGCGCCGATGCCGGCACCGAACAAGCCCGACCCCAACGCGCAGCCCGCCGACAACAAGAAGAAGGGTGGCGGCAAAGGCAAGAAACGCGCCGCAAAGTCGAAACCGTAACCATGCACTCGAACGCTGGCGGCCCCTCACCCTTGCCCTCTCCCCATCGGATGGGGAGAGGAAATCGCCCTCCTCCGTTGCGGACGCGAACACTATTCAGTGAGCCACGCAGCAACGAGCACATCTCTTCCCTCTGCCCGTTAGATGATGAGGGCCAGGGTGAGAATTCCCCGACCGCCATCCTCGCGCCGTGTGCCCCTGAACCTGAAAGCACCCTGCGGCCCGAAAGCGGCAGAGGACTGCCGCAGTCCAAGAGGCTCGCGCCCATGTGTGAGGGGCTATCTCCAACGCGGCAGCGTCTTGGACTGCGGCAGTCCTCTGCCGCTTTTCCCTCGCCACTCCACAGGCGGGTTCATGGGGAGTTTCGACTTCCAAGTTTGGACGCGCATCGGGGCCATGAATCTGACTGGGGGCGGCGGTTTTCCAACCGCCGGCGGCTTGCGCAGGGAGGACGGCGCGGCGGTTGGAAAACCGCCGCGCCTAGTTATCGCTTCCCCACACAAAGACAGGTTCATGGAAAGGGGCCGAGGCTGTCGCATGTCGTGTCATTAGTTAGCCGCATACCCCGCTGAACCAACTGGAGCATCATGAACACAACCACCCGCCGCACGTTCTTCAAGCAATCCACCGCACTGGCCGCCGGCGCAGCCACGTTTCACATCGCCACCGAACTCCGCGCCCAGAGCGCGAACGAGAAGTTCACGCTCGGCATCATTGGCCCCGGCGGCATGGGCACCAACCTGCTGAAGACCTTCGCCAAGTTCGACGACGTCAACATCGCCAGCGTCAGCGACGTGGACGCAAACCGCCTCGCCGCCGCGGTCAAGAACGTCGAGACGCTGAAAGGCAAAACGCCCAAGGCCGAGAAGGATTTCCGCCGCATTCTCGAAGACAAGTCCGTGGACGCGGTCGTCATTGCGACGCCCGACCACTGGCACGCGCCTGCCACGATTCTCGCCTGCAACGCCGGCAAACATGTCTATGTCGAGAAGCCCGGCTCGCACAACATCCGCGAGGGCCGGCTCATGATCGAGGCCGCCCGCCGCAACAAGCGCGTCGTCCAAGTCGGCACTCAGAGCCGCAGCGCCCCCCATGTCCGCGCCGCCATCGAGAAACTCGCCGGCGGTGCCATCGGCGACGTGCTGGCTGTGCGCGTCTGGAACAGCCAACTTCGCGGCAACATCGGCAAGAAGCAGCCCTGCGATCCACCGCCGCACCTCGACTTCGACGCGTGGGTCGGCCCCGCGCCGATGGTGCCTTACCGGTCCAATCTTCTTCCCAGCATCTGGCGCTGGTGGTTCGCGTTCGGCGCGGGTGACATGGGCAACGACGGCGTCCACGACCTCGACATTGGACGCTGGGGCCTCTGCGCCGGCGACCGCCACCCGAACTGCGTCTGCGCGCTCGGTGGCAAGTATTTCTTCGACGACGACCAGCAGTTCCCCGACACGCAGGCGGTCGTCTTCGAATACAACCTCGACGGCGGCAAGAAGAAGCAGCTCATCTACGAGCAGCGCATCTGGGCACCCTACGTGCAGGAGGGCCACGAGAACGGCGACGGCTACTACGGCACCAAGGGCTACATGATCCTCGGCAAAGGCAAAGGTTGGGAATTGTTCGCCGCGCGCAACAAACCGGTGGAGAAAGTCGAGGGCAGGCTCGATCTCGCCACGCACAACCGGAATTTCCTCGATTGCATCAAGACCGGCGCGCGCCCCAACGCCGATGTGGAGGTCCACCACTACTCCGCGTGCCTCTGCCATCTCGGCAACATCGCCACGCGCCTCGGCCGCACGCTCCAGTTCGACCCGCAAAAGGAGCGGTTCATTGGTGATGACGAAGCCAACAAGCTCGTCCGCCGCGAATACCGCCCCGGCCACTGGGCCGTGCCGAAGGGCGTGTGAGAACGACTGCAACGACTGCATGATTGAGCGAGAAGCCGCTACGGCTCACGCTCTTCAGGTATCAGTTCAAACGCGGAAGAGACGCTCTCAGGAATGGAGCGGGGGCGACCCGTTTTGGCATCCACGAAGACCCAGTCGGTTTCGCCTTCCGCCAACACAACGTCATCCGTCGTTCTGAAAAACTTATATCGTCTCGCCGAGCGAACTTTCCGGAAGTTGCATACCCACGTCAGGACAACGAGCTGGTCACCGGCAAAGGCGGGGCGCAGGTATTCGATGCGGTGAGAGCGGGCCACCCAGGTCGCGCCGGCTTCCCTGGTCGCGCGGGTGCATCCCACGCTGTCCGAGTGCATCACGGCCACGTCTTGCATCCACTTCACGTATTCCACGTTGTTTACGTGCCCGTTCTCGTCCACCGAGGCCGATGGCACGGTGAACTCGTGCCGGTAGATTCCATTCGCTGTTGAGTCCATAAGCGTCCAATCCTGACTCCCGGAGGATACGGCAAAGCGGAGCGATCGTTAAGCTAAACTGCGTTTTCCGCGCCAACTCCTGAAACGTCGCAGCAATGAATGTCCGGTCTGGAGGCACGTCTAATCCCGCCAATAACCGAGATGGATTTCACGTTCATGACGATTGAGACACGGAGAAGGCAAGTATGCACCACGTTGAGATAGACCCGACGGCTCATCTGCTCACGATCAGTTGGGCCGGGCACGTTGACTCGGAGGAAGCGAGGCGATGTTGCGAAGAGGTTCAGAAACATTTGGCCGGGATAGAGCCACGGGGCCGAGTGTTGACGGACTTGAGCGGCCTGGAGTCCATGGACCATGAGTGCGCGGTTCACCTTGACCGGATCATGGATCTCTTCCATCGGCGCGGCGTGGATACCGTCACGAGGGTCATTCCTAATCCTTACAAGGATGTCGGATTCAATATCATGTCCTTGTTCCACTACCACCATCGCCACGGCGTCCACATCATGACGTGCAAGAGCGTGGAGGAGGCGAGACGAATTCTCCAGTCGTGACAGCTTGCCTCGCGGGTGAGTGATGCTAGATTCCACGCATGAGCAATCACATCTACAAGAAGATCGAATTGGTTGGTTCCTCTCCGAACAGCATCGAAGAGGCGGTTCAGAACGCCATCGCCAAGGCTTCGAAGACGGTGCACAATATGCGTTGGTTCGAGGTGGTGGAGACACGCGGACAGATCGAGGATGGCAAGGTTGCTCACTGGCAGGTGACGCTTAAGATCGGCTTTACCCTCGATCAGGCGTAGCCGCACCGCCCGCGACTTCGTGGACCGGGTTTGACTTTCCGCGCCGCCGTGCTTGGTTAAGCCCTGGATTTACCGTCCAGGGAGAAAAACCAAATCAAGAGGAGACAACCATGAGCATCGGCGTCGGCGACAAAGCACCGGATTTCAACCTGACCACCAAGACTGCGGAAGGCCCGAAGAAGATCAGGCTCAGCGACAACCTTGGCAAGAAGAACGCCGTGCTCCTGTTCTTTCCGATGGCGTTCACCGGCGTATGCACGAAGGAAATGTGCGACGTCAGCCAGGGCCTGAACGCCTTCACCGGCCTCAACGCCACCGTCTATGGCATCAGCGGTGACAATCCGTTTGCGCAGGAGGCGTGGGCGCAGAAAGAGAAGATCACCGTGCCGTTGCTGGCGGACTACGACCACAGCGTCGCCCGCGCCTACGGCATCGCCTACGACAGCTTTCTGCCCGACAAAAACCTCGGCCAGTCCGGCGTGCCGAAGCGCAGCGCGTTCGTCGTGGACAAGGCTGGCGTCGTTCGTTACGCGTGGGTCAGCGACAATCCCGGCAACCTCCCCAACTTCGAGGAAATCAAAATCGCGCTGGGCAAGTTGCAGTAGAAGAGCAACCGTGAGTTTTTCCGCGTGGGTTGTTTGGCAAGGCAAGAATTGCAGCCAATTGTAGCTGTCGAGATAACGGGGCGGGAACTTCTGTTTCGATGCTTGCCTGAGAACACAAGCATCGTAGTGTGCAACGCCTGTGAATCCGCCTGACAAGGGGCCGGACGGCTTTTCGGCTTTCAACCAGTGGCTGCTCGTGGCCGCTTGTGGACGTTGACAAACGCTTTGCTCTTTCGCAAAACGTCGTTAGGATGCTGGCAGGCGTAGCATTATGAACAAGATGTTGATCGCAAAAGCCATTCCGCTCGTCGCGGCATTTCTCGCCGGTGGGGCGATTGTATTCTGGTTTTTCGGAAGCCATGGCGAAGGATTGAAGGAGCGGCTGCCGGGCGAGGATCGCGCGGAGGGCGAGGCGGCGGAGGCCAGCGGCCCTGTGAAGTGGGAAGGAAAACTGGTCAAGGGCAGCGGCACGTCCGCGAATCTCAATGGCGTCTGGCCGCGCTTCCGCGGGCCGAACTGGGACGGCATCAGCACCGAACAGACGCCGCTTGCGAAAAGCTGGCCCGCGAGCGGCCCGAAGGCGCTCTGGAAGATGGATGTCGGCGAAGGTTTCGCCGGCGTGGCGATCTGGAAAGGGCGCGTGTTCCTGCTCGACTACGATCGCGAAGGGAAGGCCGACGCGTTGCGTTGCCTGTCGCTCGCCGACGGCCAGGAGATCTGGCGTTTCATGTATCCCTCCAAGATCAAACGCAACCACGGCATGTCGCGCACGATCCCGACGGTGACCGACAAATACGTCATCTCGCTCGGCCCGAAGTGCCAGGTGCTTTGCGTGGACACCAACACCGGCGAGTTTCGTTGGGAGCTGAACCTGGTCCGGGAGTTCGACACGGAAGTGCCGCCGTGGTATGCCGGCCAATGTCCGTTCGTGGACGGCGACCGGCTCATCCTCGGCACCGGTGATAAGGCGCTGGTTGTCGCAGTGGATTGCACCACCGGCAAGGTCATCTGGAAATCACCTAACCCGCGCCGATGGAAAATGACGCACTCCTCCATTGCGCCGATGGAGTTTAAGGGCCAGCGCATGTATGTCTATTGCGGCAGCGGCGGCGTCGCGGGCGTGTCGGCAACAGACGGCGCGATTCTATGGGACACGCGCGACTGGAAAATCAGCATCGCCAACATCCCGACACCTGTGCCGGTCGGCGATGGCCGCGTGTTTCTTTCCGGCGGCTACGACGCAGGCAGCATGTTGCTCCAGGTGAAGGAAGCCGGCGGCAAGTTTTCGGTGGAGCCGCTGTTCCGGTTGAAGGCGGCGGTGTTTGGCGCCGTGCAGCAGACGCCGATCTTTTATCAGAACCACATCTTTGGCGTGCGGCCCGACGGCCAACTGGTCTGTCTCGGTCTCGATGGCAAGGTCGTATGGGCCAGCGGCGCGAAGAACAAGTTCGGTAGCGCGCCGTTCATGATCGCACAGGGAATGATCTACGTGCTGAACGACAACGGCACGCTCACGCTTGCCGAGGCCACTACCACCGGTTACAAGCCGCTCGCGCGCGCACAGGTGCTTGAAGGCCCCGACGCGTGGGGGCCGCCGGCGCTCGCAGACGGCCGGCTCATTGTGCGCGACTTGAACAAGATGGTCTGTCTGGACGTCGCCGCGCACTGAACCGCGATGATCATCTCCCGCACACCTTTTCGCATCAGTTTCGCCGGCGGTGGCACCGACTTGCCGGCGTTTTATCGGCGCGGCGGCGGTGCCGTCACCAGCGCGGCGATTGACAAATACATGTTTCTTACCGTCAACCGCGCGTTCGACCACCGCATCCGCGTCGCCTACGCGCAGACGGAGATCGTCGAGCACGCCGACGAGGTGCGCCATCCGCTGGTGCGCGAGGCGCTGAAACTGACGGGCATAGACCACGGCGTCGAGATCACCAGCGTTGCTGACATTCCCGCGCAAAGCGGCCTCGGTTCCTCCAGCAGCTTCACCGTCGGTTTGCTTAACGCGCTCCACGCCTTCAAGGGCGAACACGCCAGCGCGGAGCAGCTCGCGCGCGAGGCGTGCCGGATCGAGATCGAGTTGCTCAAGGAGCCGATCGGCAAGCAGGACCAATACATCGCCGCTTACGGCGGTTTGCGGCATTTCCAGTTCAACGCCGACGACACCGTCTTCGTGGATCCGGTCGTTACGCCGCCGGAGGTGCGACAGGCGCTTGCCGACCAACTGCTGATGTTTTACACCGGTAAAACGCGCAAGGCAGCGGACATCCTGAACCACCAGCAACAAGTCACCAGCGCCGGCGACAAACAGACCGCGCTCGAAGAAATGCACGCCCAAGCCGCTGCCATCCGCGACGTGCTGCGGCGCGGCAGCGACCTGCGTGAGTTTGGCCGGCTGTTACACGAAGGCTGGCTACTGAAACGATCTCTCGTTTCCACCATCAGCAATCCTGACATTGACGGCTACTATGAGCGGGCTTTGACCGCTGGCGCGCTCGGCGGCAAGTTGCTTGGCGCGGGCGGCGGAGGTTTCCTGCTCTTCTTCGTCGAGCGCGACCGCCAGCCCGCCGTGCGCGAGGTGCTGCGGGGACTGAGCGAGTTGAAGTTCAAGCTGGAGTCGGAAGGCTGCAAGATTGTCTATTTCAGTTAAGAGTTTAGGGTTCGTGGCCGTTTCTCTTCTTCACTCTTTGCTCTTCACTCGGTAAAGTCTGCGCGATGCTTCTTTTGTTCCAAGTGTTGTTCGCCGTCGGTTTTATGCTGTCGTTGCCATTCTATTTATTGAAGATGCTTCGGCGCGGCAACTTCGCGCGCGGCTTCTGGCAGCGGTTCGGCATCTATTCCACTGAAGTCCGCCGCGAGGTTGGCAGCGGTGGCTTCGTGTGGATTCAGGCGGTGAGCGTCGGCGAGACGCGCGTGGCGCTGTTGCTCATCGAGCGGCTGCGCCGGCGCTGGCCGGACCTGCGCATTGCGTTGAGCACGACGACCTCGACGGGCCAGGCGCTCGCGCGCAAACAAGCGCCGCCCGGGACGCTGGTGATTTATTTTCCGGTCGATTTCCTGCCTTGCACCAACCGCGCGCTGGATTTACTGCGGCCGCGGCTGGTGATCGTGGTGGAAACCGAAGTCTGGCCGACGTTGGTGCTGCAAAGCAAGCGGCGCGGCGTTTCGGTGGCGTTGGTCAACGGCCGGATGTCGGAGAAATCCTTCCGCGGCTACCGCTGCCTCGACGGGCTTTCGCGGCGTGTGTTCCGCGCGTTCGACTTGGTTTGCGCACAAGGCGCGCGTGACGCTGAGCGGTTCCGCAAACTCGGCGCGCGCGACGCCGCGCTGTGCACGACTGGCAGTCTGAAGTTCGACGAAGCGCAGGTGCCGTCGCCGGTGGGCGCACAGGCCAAGGAGTTTCTACGCGGGTGCGGCGCTGGCGACGACCGGCCCATCTGGGTTTGCGGCAGCACGCACGCTGGCGAGGAGGAGATCGTGTTCCGCGTGTTCTGTGAACTGCGCGCGAAGTTCCCGTCGTTGTTTGTGGTGCTTGCGCCTCGTCACCCGGAGCGGACGAAGGAGGTGCTCGCGGTGGCCGAGCGCTGCGGCGTGCGGGTGACGTTGCGGACCCAGCCGCCGCAGTCCGGCGTGGATTGTTTGCTGTTGAACACGACCGGCGAGTTGAAGGCGTTCTACGAGGCGGCAACGGTGATTTTTGTTGGCAAGAGTCTGTGTGGTCGCGGCGGGCAAAACATCATCGAGGCGGCAGCGACGGGGGCGCCGGTGCTGTTCGGACCGGCAATGCAGAACTTCGAGGCGATCGCCGACGACTTCGTGCGCGCCGGCGCGGGCGTGCAGGTGGCGGACGAGACGGCGTTGCGGCTGGCACTGGAGGAGTTGCTTGCGAAGCCGGATCGGCGGCGCGAGATCGCTGAGCGCGCGCGGCGGGTCATTGCTCAAGGCAGCGGCGCGGCGGAACGGACGCTGGAAGCGATAACGGAGTTAGTTAAGCGTTAAGAGTTTCGTTCGAAACTCTTCACTCTTCATTCTCCTTAGCCGCTGGCCATGATCCGACGCGATTCGTCGAGGAAGATGCCGCGCAGGTTCATCGCAAGTTGCTGCGGCGTGGTGGATTTGGCGAGCGCTTCCTGCTCGGTGATCAAACCCGATTTCACCAACTTGTAGAACGACTGGTTGAACGTCTGCATTCCGTCGTCGCTGCCGGTTTCGATGGCGGCGTTGAGTTTCTCAAGCTGGCCGGTTTCGAAAAGGTTCCGCACGGTGCTGTTGGAGCGCAGGATTTCCACGGCCGGCACGACGCCGACGGCGCGCGCGGGCACCAGCCGCTGGCAGAAAACGGCGTTGAGCGTGACGCCGAGTTGCCGGCGAATCTGCTCGCGCTCGCGCGACGGGAAATAATCCAGGATGCGATCCACGGCTTGCGCGGCGCTGTTGGCATGAAGCGTGGCGAGGACGAGATGGCCCGTGTCAGCGGCGTTGAGGCCGGCCATGAAGCTGGCGGCGTCGCGCATTTCACCGATTACGATAACGTCCGGGTCCTGCCGCATGACATGTCGCAACGCCGCGTCGAAGCTGGCGGTGTCGAGGCCGATCTCGCGTTGCTCGATGAGCGACTGGCAGTCTTCAAACAGATACTCGATCGGGTCTTCGAGGGTGATGATGTGTTTGCGGGCGGTCCGGTTGATGTGTTCGATGATCGCGGCGAGCGTGGTGGACTTGCCGCTGCCGGCTGCGCCCGCCACCAGCACGATGCCGCCGGGCGCGGAGGCGATTTTGCGGAGCATATCGGCGGGCAGGCGCAGTTCGTCGAAGCTGGGGATGACAGCCTTGACGTGGCGCATGGCGATGCAGAGTTTGCCACGCTGCCGGAAGATGTTGATGCGGAAGCGACCGACGCCCTCGGCCGTGTGGGGAAAATCTGCCTCGTGTTGCTGTCCGAACCGCTCACGAAAATCCGGCGGTAGGAGGCGCTGGACCAGTTCACTCATTTGCTCGTCGGTGAACGCGGGCAGGTCCGCGGGGCTGAGTTGGCGGGCAATCCGCAGCGTCGGCGCGGCGCCGGCTTTCAGATGAATATCAGAAGCGCCCTGCTGGACGGCGGTTTGCAGCAGGCGCTGGAGGAAGTCTATGCGAGCGGGCCGCGATCAGACGCGGAAGCCGACAACGGCGTTGCGATGCGCCGTGGAGTGGGTTTGGTGACGGGAAATCTTGCTGAGATCGGCCATGGCGCGCTTGTTGAGTTCCAAGAAAAGCAGTGTGATGTCGTAGCCGGCGTGGCGGGGCGAGGATTCGCATTGAACGACAATGCCGGCACAGCGGATCACACGTTGTTTCACGCCTTCGCCGGGCACTTCGACCTCCACTTCCACTTCGGTCCACGGCGCGAGACGACGCTCGCTGTGAAACGTCATGCCGCGCGGTGAAAGATGAAAGCCGCTCGGTCGCACCACCGTCGGCGCTTTGGCTAGGTTCAAAGTGATGTGATCAAATGTTCCCGACCGATCAGCTTTGGCTGCTTTCATTCCAGAAAAACTTTCCTTCTACTGTTACGCTGACGTGACACACGCATGCCAAACATTCAACGGTGGCGCAACGTAGCACTGGCCCCCGGTGTTGTCAACGGGCTCGCCTGCCTTCGCTTTTAACTTCGGTTTGCGCGTCTCGTCTGGCAGCCGCATAGGTGAGGCGAGTTTCCAAACTCGTTCATGGTCTTCTGCGTAGATGCCGCGTAAGTTTGGAAACTCACGCCACCACGGTTGGCAGTTGTGGCTTTGGGCCGCGATGCCCACCCCGCGCGCATCACGCGGGCCGGACCGAGAAGACCACGCTGAAGGTCGAGCCTTTGCCGGCCTCGCTGTGGACTTCGATCCGGTGGCCCATGAGGTCGCACAACGCCTTGGCCAGCGTAAGGCCGAGGCCGACACCGTCGTATTTGCGCGCCATGCCTGAGTCGGCTTGTTGGAATGCCTCAAAGATTGCCGCCAGCCGGTCTTTGGAAATGCCGATGCCCGTGTCGGTCAAATCCACGCGGACTGGCTGGCGGGTATTCTCATCCACCACCACCCGCACGACAACGCTGCCTCGCTCGGTGAACTTCAGCGCGTTGCCGATGAGAGTGACGAGCACCTGCTTGAGTTTCACCTCGTCAGTTTCCAACGGGGCGATGCGGTCGGGCAGTTCCACCGACAACGTGATGGGCCGGTCGCGGAGTTGAAACTCGAATCCGGCGACGACCACCGGGACCAATCGGTCCAGCGCCACCGGCGCGGTTTGCAACTGCACTCTGTGCGCTTCAATGTCGGAGAGTTCGAGCACCCGGCCGATCATTTCCAGCAGATGTTTGCCGTTTGCTGCGATTCTTTTCAGGAAGCCCAAGTCGTTGGCATCCAACTTCCCCGACTTGTTCTTCAGCAAGATATTGGCAAACCCGATTACGGAGTTCAGCGGTGTGCGTAGTTCATGGCTCATGTTCGCCAGGAAGACGCTCTTGGCGCGGTTGGCCGCCTCGGCGGCGTCTCTGGCCCGGCGCAGCTCCGCTTCGGCGCGTTTGCGCAGCGTGATGTCCTGCTCGATGGCGATAAAGTGCGCGATCTCGCCGCGCGCATCGCGCACGGGTGTGATGGTGATTTCCTGCGTGTAGAGGCTGCCGTTCCTGCGCTTGTTGACGATCTCGCCGTGCCAGATTCTTCCCGCCAGGATTCTTCTCCAGAGATGCTGATAAAATGCCGGTTCATGTTTGCCCGACTTGAGGATGCGCGGGTTTTGCCCAATCGCCTCTGCCGCGGTGTAACCAGTCAGTTCGGTGAACGCCGGATTGCACCAAAGGATGGTGCCTTGCCGGTTGGTGATCAGGATGGATGTGGCTGCGGCGTTCAGAGCGGCCGCCTGCAATTTCAATTGCTGCGCCGATCGGCTGCGCGCGGCCAGATCACGGCTCGCCACGGAGAACAGCGTGCCGGCGCCAAGAAAACAAAATGCCGCAGCGGTGGTGACAGCCATCGGAATCATGGACTCCCGGTAGAGCAGCGGTGCCTGGTAGAGGTAGCCTAGAAAAAAAGCCAGACCGACAAACGCCACCACTACAGCCAACGCCTCGGCTAACAACCGCCATCGGCCGAACGCGATCAGCAACAACGCGACACTGGCATAGAGAAAATCCAGCGCCGTCACAAACGCCATTTTTCCCACCGGAATCAGACCCAAAGATTCCGTTGGCACGTTGAGGGCCCAGCGGTCCACTCCCAAGTCCACTCCCGTGACCGACTCGCTGAGCCGCGCGAGGGCGACCAACCCGACCGCTGCGCTCAGCACTTTGGCAATCACGATGCTGCGCCGGCCGCCGTGTTGAACCAGGGCCAGTGCCGTGCCGAGCGCGACGAATGCCAGCGCCGTGTTCGGCGCCATGGGAATCCATTCGTCACCCACGCTGGCCAGCTCGCGTAGCCCCGTCACCCATCCCGCCATCGCCAGCGCCCCGATGCTGGCTGTCGCTGCCCCGCACAAATGCGCCACAAGCTCGAACCAATCTGTCGGATGCGGTAGGGGCTTCGTGGTCATGTTGCTTCGTGACGCGCCGTCAGACCGTCCGCAGATGAAATCCTCCGTCCACGTTGATGACCTCGCCGGTGGAGAACGGCAGCAGGTCCAGCGCAATCGCCGCCACCGCCCGCCCGATGTCCTCCGGCTGGCCCCAGCGCTTGATTGGCGTCAGTCCGCCGGCGATCAGCGTGTCGTATTTCGCCTTCACCGGCCCGGTCATGTCGGTGGCGATGACACCCGGCCGGATTTCGAAAACGTTGACGCCATGCTCGGCCAACCGCGCCGCGTAGAGCTTTGTCATCATCGCCAGCCCCGCCTTCGACATGCAGTAATCGCCCCGGTTCGACGACGCCGTGTAAGCCGAGATGGAAGAGACGATCACAATCTTTGGCCTGTAGCTGCTGTCGCCCACCTTCGCCTGTTCCACCATCCACCGCGCCACGAGTTGCGTCAGAAAATACGGCCCCTTCAGGTTGATGTTGATCAGCCGGTCGAAACTCTCCTCGCCCGCCTCCAGGATGTCCGCGCGCACCGTCGGCGCCACACCTGCGTTGTTCACCAGCAAATCCAGCCGCCCGAATGTCTGCCGGGTGAACTCCACCAGCCGCCGCCGGTCCGCCGCGACGGAAACATCAGCCTGGCAGACCTCCGCGCGGACTTTGCTCGTGCCGAGCTTCACACAATCGTCCCGTGTCTGTTTCGCCGCTTCGGCGTTGCCGGCGTAGTTGATAACAAGGTCGTGGCCGACCTTCGCGAGTTCCATCGCAATCCCGCGGCCGATGCCGCGCGACGCGCCGGTGATAAGAGCAACGGGGTTCATAGAGGTTTTGTTTTCATGCAGCGTCTTCCGCCGGCTAATCAACGCCTGAATCGGCCGATTCTCAAGCCCGAAAGCCGCACCGCCGTCGAATCTCCTCGGCCGTGCTGCGGCCAGATCATTCTTGAGGCTGGTCAAGACTTCCTTTGCCGATGTTGTGATCGCGGCCACCGTGACAGGTTGTGACAGTTGTGGTAGCGTCACCGCCGTGAGCGATGCCGGACAAGATGAATTTGAGATGCTGGCCGACGCGGTGGCACCGGCCCAGCCGAAGGTCTATACTGTCACGGAGCTGACGCGCAAGGTGCGCGAGGTGCTGGAGACGGAGATCGGCGAGGTCTGGGTGGAGGGTGAAATCTCCAATTTCCGCGCGCAGGCGAGCGGGCATATCTATTTCACGCTCAAGGACGCCGGCGCGCAGCTTTCGGTCGTCATGTTCCGCGGCAACGCGGCGTCGCTGAAGTTCAAGCTTGGCGACGGCTTGCAGGTCGTGACGTTTGGCGAACTCAGCGTCTATGAGGCGCGCGGGCAATATCAGCTCATCGCGCGGCGGATGGAGCCGAAGGGCTACGGCGCGCTGCAACTCGCGTTCGAGCAACTCAAGCGGAAGCTGGCGGCGGAGGGATTGTTCGACGCGGCGCGCAAAAAGCCAATCCCGGCGTATCCGGAGCATATCGGCATCGTCACGTCGCCCACCGGTGCGGCCATTCGCGACATCCTGAACATCATCGAGCGCCGGTTCCCGAACATCCACATCGTCATCGCGCCGGCGCGCGTGCAGGGCGACGGCGCGGCGGCGGAGATCGCGGCGGCGGTGGATGAACTCAACGCGCTGAACGAGTCGGGCCGCTTGCCGCTGGACGTGTTGATCGTCGCGCGCGGCGGCGGCTCCATCGAGGACCTTTGGGCGTTCAACGAAGAGGTCGTCGCCCGCGCCGTGGCGCGCTCGAAGATTCCGACGATCTCGGCGGTCGGGCACGAGATTGATTTCACCATCTGCGATTTCGTCGCCGACCTGCGTGCCCCGACGCCGAGCGCTGCGGCAGAGCTGGTCGTGAAACAACGGCTGGAACTCGCCGAAACCATCGCGGCTCTTGGCCAGCGGTTGGAGCGCGAGACGGAGACGGCGTTGGACGCGCTCAAGCACCGGCTGGAGCGGGCGGCGTCGAGCTATGTGTTTCGTCGGCCGGCGGAGGTCGTCCGGCAGTATCAGCAGCGTGTGGACGACGCGATGGTTTCCATCGAGAACGCCGCCGCACAATGGTTCAGCGCGCGACGCGGGCGGATCGAAATCTTCGGCGAGCAGTTGGCGCGGCTCAGTCCGGCTGCGCGCGTCGCGCAGTATCGCCAGCGATTGGAGAATCTGGCCGGGCGGCAGACGCAAGCAATGAAGAGCTGGCGGCAGGAACGGCAACACGCGCTGAAGGAATTGAGCGGCCGGCTGGCGCTGTTGAGCCCGCACAACGTGCTGAACCGCGGCTACAGCATCACCACGCGTGCCAGCGACGGCAAGGTGCTCACGGCAGCGTCCCATGTCCGCAAAGGCGAGCGCATCCGCACGCAGTTGCGCGAGGGCGAGATTGAATCAGATGTGACATAGAATGTTTCCAGCGTTGCCGGCTTCCAGAAACCTCCCATGACAACTGCCAACCGTTCGTTGATCTCCCACCGCGTTGAAGGTTTCACCGAGTCCGTCATCCGCGGCATGACCCGGCTGGCGCAACAACATCGCGCCATCAACCTCGCACAAGGTTTCCCCGACTTTCCCGCGCCGGAGGCGATGAAACGCGCTGCGATGGACGCCATCGCCGGCGACATCAACCAATACGCGATCACTTGGGGCGCCAAGCGCCTCCGCGACGCCATCGCCGCGAAGGTGAAATGGTATCCGGGCATCGAAGCGGACCCGGAGACGATGATCACCGTCACCTGCGGCTCCACCGAGGCGATGATCTCGTCGTTGATGGCGATCATCAATCCCGGCGACGAGATCATCGTCTTCGAGCCGTTCTACGAGAACTACGGTCCCGACGGCATCCTCTCCGGCGCGACACCGCGTTACGTCACGCTGCGCGAGCCGGACTGGAGCTTCGACGAGCGCGAACTGGCCGCGGCGTTCAACGAGCGCACCAAGGCGATCATCATCAACACGCCGAACAACCCGACGGGCAAAGTCTTTTCGCGCGAGGAACTGGCGGTCATCGCGAAGCTTTGCCAGCAATGGGGCGTCGTGGCGGTGACGGACGAGATTTACGAACACGTCATCTACGACGGCCTCCGGCACGTCAGCATGGCGACGCTGCCGGGCATGGCGGAGCAGACCATCACCATCAACGCCGCGAGCAAAACCTACAGCGCCACCGGTTGGCGCGTCGGCTGGGCGATCGCGCCGCCGCGCCTGACCAACGCCATCCGCAAGGTGCATGACTTCCTGACCGTTGGCGCGCCCGCGCCGTTGCAGGAGGGCGTGGCGACGGCGCTCGGTTTCGGGCGCGACTACTATGACGGGCTGGCGCTGGAATATGTGGAGAAACGCGACTTCATGCTGGCTGCGCTGGAATCGGCGGGCTTCCGCTGCTTCAAACCGCGCGGTGCCTACTACATCATGACCGACATCGCCGGCTTCGGTTGTTCCGACGATGTGACGTTCGCGCGCCAACTCGTCGAGAGCGCCGGCGTTGCGGCGGTGCCAGGCAGCAGTTTCTACCATGACCGCGCGCTGGGCAGGCAGAAACTACGTTTCGTTTTTGCCAAACGGATGAACACGTTGCGCGAAGCAGCGGAGAAGCTGGCGAAGGTGGGAACCTCCGGGAAAAGCTGAGGCGGCGCACGCCCACTTTCTCGTTGTCAGCGGCGGGAGATGCGGTAGTCTGCCCGCGCTTGGAGAAAGGAAACCTTATGCGCCGAACCATCGTTCTTCTTGGATTGATTCCTCTGCTGGGTTGCCAGCACACCCCGTCGTCACCGAAAGCTCCCGCTGCGACTTCGGAGGCCGAAACGTCCGCGCAGCGCGAGGCGCGCATGAAATGGTGGCGCGAGGCGCGGTTCGGCATGTTCGTGCATTGGGGGCTGTATTCGGGCATGGCCGGCACTTGGGAAGGCAAGCCCGTCGGCAAGACCGGCGGCATGGAGTGGATCCAGCAGCGCGTGAAAGCCGACACCGACACCTACGCGGCGGCGGCGCTGCCGAAGTTCAAGCCGACGCCGGGCTTTGCGCGCGAGTGGGCGCGCCTCGCGAAGGAGGCCGGCTGTCGCTATATCGTCTTCACGACGAAACACCACGAGGGCTTCGGCCTGTATGACTCGAAGGCGGGCGACTTCAACGCGGGCGCAAAGATCAACCGCGACTTGGTGAAGGAGATTGTCGAGGCTTGCCACGCCGAGGGGTTGCGCGTCGGGTTTTATCACTCGGTCATTGACTGGCACCACGACCAATACGCTTACGAGAAATCGAAGCAGCTTCCGCATCCGCTCAAGGGCAAGCCGTATCCCAACGGCGAGCGCGACCACTCGAAATACGTGGACTATCTCCACAAGCAGGTTGGCGAGTTGGTCTCCAACTACGGCAATGTGGACGTGCTCTGGTGGGACTACAGCTCGCAGGATTTTCAGGGCGACGAGGCGTGGCGCGCGTTCGACCTGATGAAGGACGTTCGCGCGAAGCAGCCGGCGATCATCATGAACAACCGCCTGTTCCGCAGCCAGGAAGCGGGCTGGTCGGGCATGGGCGTCGAGGGCTACACCCAACAGCTCGACCCGAAATACGGCGACTTCATCACGCCGGAGCAGCACATCCCGGCAACCGGCATGCCGGGCGTGGATTGGGAGACGTGCATGACGCTGAACACCACGTGGGGCTTTAGCGAGCACGACCACGCGTGGAAAAGCGACGAGACTCTCATCCGTAACCTCGTGGACATCGCCAGCAAGGGCGGCAATTACCTGCTCAACATCGGCCCCAAAGGCGACGGCAGCGTGCCGGAGGAGAGCATTAAGTCCATGCACGCCATTGGCGCATGGATGAAACAGAACGGCGAGGCCATCTACGCGACGCAGGCCAGCCCGTTCGAGTCGCTCGCGTGGGGCCGTTGCACGCAGAAGAGACTCGACGACGGCAACACGCGGCTCTACCTGCACGTCTTCGACTGGCCGAAGGACGGCAAGCTCGTTCTCAACACGCTCGCGAACAAACCGCTGAAAGCCTGCCTGCTCGGCGGCGGTAAACCGCTCGACGCCACTGCGGGCGAGAACTGTGTGACCATCACGTTGCCCGCTGAAGCGCCCGACAAGATCGCCACGGTCGTCGCGCTCGACGTCGCCGGCGTGCCGAAGATCGTGAAGCCCGATCCTTACGCCGACGAGACACCCGCGCAGCGCGACGCGCGCATGAAGTGGTGGCGCGAGGCGCGGTTCGGCATGTTCATCCATTGGGGTGTCTATGCCGTGCCCGCCGGCACCTACAAGGGCGAGCAGATCAAGGGCATCGGCGAATGGATCATGAACCGCGGCAAGATTCCGTGCGCCGAGTATCAGGCGTTCGCAAAACAATTTAACCCGGTAAAATACAACGCCGACGAGTGGGTGAAGCTGGCGAAGGAAGCCGGGATGAAATACATCGTTATCACCAGCAAGCATCACGACGGCTTCACGCTCTTCGACTCGAAGGCCAGCGACTGGAACATCGTGAAAGCCACGCCCTACGGCAAAGACCTGCTGAAGCCTCTCGCCGCTGCCTGCAAGAAGCACGGCCTCAAGCTCGGCTTCTATTACTCGCAGGCGCAGGACTGGAACAACGGCGGCTCCGCCTCCGGCGGCAAATGGGACAAGGCCCAGGAGCGCAGCATGGACGAATACATCGAGAAGGTTGCCGTGCCGCAGGTGAAGGAAATCCTGACCCGCTACGGCGAGTTTCCCGCCGTGCTCTGGTGGGACACGCCGACCGACATGAACAAGGAGCGCGCCGAAAAGCTGCTGCCGCTGCTGAAACTCAAGCCCGGTCTCATCCACAACAACCGGCTCGGTGGCGGTTACAAAGGCGACACCGAAACGCCGGAGCAGCATATTCCCGCGACCGGTTATCCCGGTCGCGACTGGGAGACGTGCATGACGATGAACGACACCTGGGGCTTCAAGAGCTACGACCAGAATTGGAAGCCCGTCGAGACGCTCATCCGCAACCTCGTGGACATTGCCAGCAAGGGCGGCAACTACCTCCTCAACGTCGGCCCGACCGCCGAGGGCTGCATTCCCGAGCCGAGCATCGAACGGCTGAAGGAAGTCGGCAAGTGGATGAAGGTGAACAGCGCCGCCATCTACGCCACGAGCGCCAGCCCATTCAAGCGGCTCGCGTGGGGCCGCTGCACGAAGAAGCTCGGCAGCGGCGGCGCAACGCTCTACCTCCACGTCTTCAACTGGCCCGCCGACGGCAAGCTGCTCGTCCCCGGTTTGAAGAACAAGGTCGAGTCCGTGAGCTTGCTCGCCAGCGGCAAGAAGCTCGCCACCGCCTCTGGCAACGAAGGCGTCATCATCACCGTCCCCTCCACCGCGCCTGACCCGATCTGCTCCGTGGTCGTGCTCAAGGTGAAAGGCGTGCTCGACATCGAGCAACCACTTCCCGCCCAAGCCGCCGACGGCACGATCATGCTCACGACCGACGACGTGATTCTCCACGGCAAGAAGCTCAAGGTTGAGCACATCCATCGCAAAGGGGCGCTTAAAGCTGCCGAGGGCAACGTTGGCTTTTGGGTGGATCCGGCAGACTGGATCGAGTGGCAGTTCAAGGTCACGCAGCCTGGCAAGTTCGAGGTCAGCGCCGAGATCGCCGCGACGGGCAGCGGCAAGTTCACCGTCAGCGTCGGCAACTCCAAGCTCGAAGCCTCAGCGCTGAAGACCGGCGACTACAACAAATACAAAACCGTCAAGCTCGGCACGATCGAGATTGGGGTCGCCGGCAAAGCCTCGCTCAGCGTGAGGCCGGTCAAAGCCGCCTGGCAGCCACTCAACCTCAGCGTGCTCATCCTGAAGCCGGTGAAGTAGGAAGACGATGTTGCTTGGTCGAAAACGCACGCGGCTCGACTTCCCAAGGAGCGGCGTTTTTCAACCGCCGCATTTGTTGATGAGGTTTCGGCGGCGGTTAAAAACCGCCGCTCCTTGTTCCTTGCTCGCGGCCATCCTCCCGCTTTGCTCATTGGCCGCTGAACCGTGGTGGCACGAATACACGCCGATTGCCAGCGTCGGCCTGCGCGCGGAGTCGCTGGAGACGATCCAGCCCGGCGCGGCGCGCGGCGTCGGCACGCTCGGCTGGTATGGATTCTGGTTCCTCGACGCGCAAGAGCAATACGGCACCCTCAACGCCGGTCGTGAGAAACTCCGGCAGGCCGGCGTCAAGCGCATCGTCTATTATGATATCGGCGAAGTCGGCGATTACGCGGGGTTTTTCACCGACGACGGCAAGATGAAGCATACCGGCTGGTCGCTGCCGTGGTGGAAGGACAAGGAACCGCTCACCGCGCGATGGTTCGGGCTGGAGGCGTTCATGCGCGACGTGCCTTGGGCGCCATTCCCGACCGCGAAGGCTTACGGTCTGCCACCGTTCACAACGCCTGACGGCAAGCCTGCCGACGACCTCTATGCCGTGCTCGCGCGGCGCGGTCTCGATGGCAAATGGAGCTACGATTACTCCAGCAATCCCGGCATCACCGACGACATCGCCGAGCGCAGCGAGCTGGCGAAACTCAGCGGCAAGCAGGCCGGCCCCGCCGACACGCAGGGCAAGAGCGGCTGGCAGACGGTGCGGCTCGTGGACGTGGATTATGCCAACCCGCAGATGCGCGATTACGTTTGCCGCGAGATTGAGCGCATCATCCCCAAACTCCGCCCCGACGGCATCCACGCCGACAACCTGAGCGACACCAACCTCGGTCACGCCAACACCTGCGCGTTCGGCCTCTGGTCGCTCCACACGTTCTGCAATTACATGCGCCGCCATTTCACGCGCGCCGAGTTGGAGCGGATGGGCATCGAGGACATCGCAACGTTCGACATCGCCGCCTACATCCGCGACAAACCGTTCGAGACGCGCGGCAAGCGGTGGCACATCATGAACCCGAAGTGGACCGAAGACCCGGTCTGGCTCTGCTACATCATCAACAAGGTCGAGACCGCGCAGGCGTATCATCGCGCGTTCTACGCCGCCGCGAAGAAGTCGGCGCAGCGGGAGAAACTCGATTGCGCCATCTTCGGCAACACCATCCCGTTCCCGATGGGCGGCGCGCTGATGAAAGGCGCGTGCGACATCGCGCACTTCGAGTGGAGCACGGTGCACGGCTTCTGGGGCATGAGGCCGATGGGCCTGCCGCCGAAAGGCCGCGTCGGCTACGTCACCCGGCTCGGCGCGGCCATCTCCGACGCGCCGTTCTGCTGGCCGAGCATCTACGTCAGCAAGGATAAGTCCGGCGCGGGCCACGAAAACCTGCACAAGGTCCTCGCGTTCGACTGCCTCGCCAACCGCGGTCTGCCCGACTTCGGCCATTGGTATCTCGACGGTTACTCGCCCGGCACGCCGCAGAGCGCGGGCTTCGTCAACCGCTTCATCCGCGCCCACGCCCCGCGCCTGAGCCACCGCCGTTACCTCGCCGACGTCGCGGTCGTCCACTCCGCGTGGTCGGAGATCGCCTCGATGAACGTTTTCAATCCCGTGATGGACAAGTTCGTGGATGAATACTCCGGTTGGTGCGAATTCCTCGGCGACACGCACCGCCAGTGGGACGTTGTGCTCCAGCAAGACCTGACCGCGAAGAACCTCGCGCGCTATCCAGTTGTCGTGCTGCCGTCGGTGATGACGTTGACCGACGCGCACATCCGCGAACTGCGCCGCTACGTCGAGGCCGGCGGTCGCGTCGTCGCCACCGGCCAAACCGGCACGCGCTATGGCCCGGAGCGCTATCTCGCGCCGCGCGAGATAGCTCTCTCGCTGCCCGGCGCGCGCATCATCACCGACAAACCGGGCGTCACCTACTGGCGGAAGGACCGCGACGCAACCGCTGCACGCCGCATGGTGGAATTGCTCGGCTGGCCTGGCATCGATCCGCGTATCAAGACCGATGCGCCTGCCACCGTTGGAGTGAACCTCAACCTCGGCACTGACAAGATCGGCCCGGTGCTGACACTCGACCTCAATAACTGCGACATCGCCGTCGAGACTGACACCCTTCGCCCAGCGCCAGCCATCACGACAGCCATCCGCCTGCCCAACAAATGGCGCGGCCACGACGTGCAAGCGAGCTACGTCACACCAGAGATGAAGCCCGACGCACCTGCCATCCCGTTGAAACATGCTGCCCTCGTCGTGGACCGCGCGAAAGGCACGCTCAAGCTTCAAACACCGCCGTTCGACACCTGCCTCATCGTCTTCATTCGCAATGCCGTCCGATGATGTGCGGCTTGCCGTCCTTCCAGCCGAGTTTCACCCACGAGAGGAACCACGTGCGGCCGTGGTCGGGGTTGCCTTGGTAGAACATGTAGGTCTGGCCGTCGTCGTCCACGAAGATGCCGGGATGACCGGACTCGGATGAGTTCCACTCGCCGGGCTTGCCGTGCGGCAGCAGTGGGCGCTCGACGAACAGCCGCGTGAAACGTAGGCCGTCATCGCTGACCGCGCAGCCGATCTGCTGCGGGTCGTTGTTGTAGCCGCCGCCGTAGAACAGGTAGATCTTCCCGTCGTGGCGCACCGGCGCGGGGGCTTCGATGCACTTGGTTTCCCACGGCAGTTCCGGCTTCAGCACAGGGCCGTCGCCGAGTTGCTTCCACGCCGAACGGCCGAAATCGGAGTGGCGGTCTGCCGCTGCCGCAACGAGCATCTGCACCTTCATAGAAGGATCGCGCGTGGCGAAGTAGAGCAGCAGCTTGCTGCCGTGTTCGATAACGTCGCAGTCAATTCCCCGACCGCTGTTCCAGTTGCCGGTGGCGCGTATGATGGGGTTGGTTGGGTTGCGGCGGAACAGCAGTCCGTCGTCGCTGACAGCATGGCAAATGGCGTCGAGTTTGCCGTTGCCGTAGGTGTTGTAGAAAAAGTGGACCTTGCCGCCGAGGAGGATGGCGCGGCCATTGACGAGGCCGTTCTTTTCGCATTCCTGCTCCGGCAGGATTTCGGCGACCTTTTTCCAGTCAATCAGGTTTGTGCTCTCGGCGATGCCGATGGCCCAGCCTTTCGACGCGCCGGGTGGGGCGAGCGTCTTGTCGTAGGGCGCGGTGGAGTAATAAAGGAGATAGCGTCCGCCGAGCTTGAGCACGCACGGATCCTTGGCAAACGGCCGGCCGAGCCGCAAGCTGTCGCCAAACATCATGACGCGCCCCTCCGCGGCATCGGCGGCGGGCTGGCCCAGAAAGATGCCCGATCCACAGCAGAGGAGGATGATCGCAACAATGGTCTTCATGGTTCTTTCCTTGGGCATCTGCAACATGCGTCTCGTGTTCAAGAGGGTGGATCTTCCGCTGAAAAAAGCAATCACGACCTTGCATGGCGGTAAACCTAAGTGAAAACCATAACGGCGCTTGTCCAAAAGCGCCCGATGGTATAAGGAAGGGAACGAACTGAAAGACATGCACAGGTAGGCTGGAACCAAATATGATTTTGCTCATCGGCAGTGGCTACGTGGGGTCGAGGTTTTGCGCTCATCTGGAGCAGGCGGGCATTCCTTACAAGGTTTACCCACGGGAGGATCTCGATTACACCGGTCTGGCGGAACTGACCAACCACCTGAAGGAGCAGCGGCCGGAGTTTCTCATCAACTGCGCGGGCTACACCGGCAAACCCAACGTGGACGCCTGCGAGCTGCACAAGAGCGAGTGCGTGTTCGGCAACGTCGTGCTGCCGGGCATCATCCGGACGGCTTGCGAGCGCGCGGGTGTGCCGTGGGGTCACATCTCGTCCGGTTGCATCTACAACGGAGCCAAACCCGACGGTAGCGGTTTCAAGGAAACTGATCTGCCGAATTTTTCCTTCCGTCAGAACAACTGCAGCTTCTACAGCGGCACGAAGGCGCTCGGCGAGGAAGTGCTGGCCGACGCGCCACAGTGCTACATCTGGCGGCTCCGCATCCCGTTCAACGAGGTGGATAGCGCTCGCAACTACATCTCGAAGGTGATGCGCTACGAACGGCTGCTGGACGCGCGCAACTCGCTCTCGCAACTGGAGGAGTTTGTCCGCGCTGCCGTCGCCTGTTGGGTCAAGCGCGTGCCGTTTGGCGTCTATAACATGACGAATCCTGGCTCTATTACCACGCGCGAGATCACCGAGATGATCAAGAAGAGCGGTATCTGTTGGAAAGAGTTCAACTTCTTCGCCGACGAAGCGGAGTTCATGCGGCTCGCCGCCAAGACGCCCCGCTCCAATTGCGTCCTCGACGTTACCAAGCGCGAGAAGGCCGGCATCACGATGACCGAGGTCCACGACGCCGTCGCCATTGCCTTGCGCAACTGGAAGTCTGCCTGAACGCATGAAAACTGTTCTCGTTACCGGCGGCGCGGGCTTCATCGGATCGAACTTCGTGCGCTACCTGCTCCGCGTGGAGCCATCAGTGAAGATCGTCAATTTCGATGCGCTGACCTACGCCGGCACCTTGGAGAACCTGAAGGGACTGCCCGATAACGGGCGGCACGTTTTCGTTCGCGGCGACATCTGCGACCGACCGCTGGTGGACAAGCTCCTGCGCGAGCACACGGTGGACACGATCGCGCACTTCGCCGCCGAATCGCACGTTGACCGTTCGATTCACGGGCCGGGGTTGTTTGTGCAAACCAACATCGTTGGCACGCAGGTGATGCTCGACGCGGCGCGGCAGGCGTGGCTCGTGGACAAGATCGTCGAGCCGGCGGCAACACGGTTCCATCACGTCTCCACCGACGAAGTTTTCGGATCGCTCAAGCCGAAGGATCCCGCGTTCACTGAGACGACGTCTTACGATCCGAGTTCGCCCTACTCAGCTTCCAAGGCTGCCAGCGATCATCTGGTGCGCGCCTACGCCCGCACCTACGGCCTGCCGGTGACGATCACCAATTGCTCGAACAACTACGGGCCGCATCAGTTCCCGGAGAAGCTGATTCCGCTGATGATCCTCAACGGCATCAACGGCCGCCCGCTCCCCGTCTATGGCGACGGCCAGCAGATTCGCGACTGGCTTTACGTCGAGGACCACTGCGAGGCGATCCGTGCCATTCTGAAGAACGGCCGCACCGGCGAGACCTACAACATTGGTGGCGACAACCAGCCGCCCAACCTCGACATTGTCCACGGCATCTGCGCGTTGCTGGATGAACTGCTCCCCGCCTCGCCGCACAGGCCGCATACGTCGCTCATCCAGCACGTTACTGACCGTCCCGGCCACGACCGCCGCTACGCGATGAACATCACGAAGGTCAAAACGGAGTTGGGCTGGACGCCGCGCCACTCGTTGCAGACGGGACTGCGCGCGACGGTGCAATGGTATCTGGACCACCCGGAGTGGGTCGCCGCCATCCAGCAGCAGGCGGGCTATCAGCAGTGGATTGACCGGAACTACGCGAAACGAGGAGGCAAATGAAAGGCATCATTCTAGCCGGCGGCAAAGGCACGCGCCTTTATCCGATCACGATGGCGGCGAGCAAGCAGATCCTGCCCGTTTACGACAAGCCGATGGTCTATTACCCGCTCTCGTGCCTGATGCTGGCGGGAATCCGCGAGGTGCTCGTGATCAGCACGCCGGCCGACCTGCCGGGATTCCGCCGCCTGCTCGGCGAGGGCAGCCAGTGGGGCATGAAATTCGTTTACGCCGAGCAGAGCGAGCCGCGCGGCCTGGCCGACGCCTTCCGGGTCGGCGCGGAGTTCCTCGCCGACGAATCCGCGTGTTTGATCCTCGGTGACAACATTTTCTACGGCCACGGCCTGGCAGAAGTCCTCCGCGTCGGCGCGGAGACGACCGACGGCGCGACCATCTTCGCCTACCCGGTGCGCGACCCGGAGCGTTACGGCGTGGTGGAGTTCGACGCCGACGGCAAAGCAGTCAACATCGAGGAGAAGCCGAAGAAACCGCGCTCGAACTTCGCCGTCCCCGGCGTTTACTTCTACGACCGCGAGGTGGTGGAGATCGCCCGCAACCTCAAACCCTCGCCGCGCGGTGAACTCGAAATCACCGACCTCAACCGCGTCTATCTCTCGCGCGGCAAACTGAGCGTGGCGCAACTCGGCCGCGGCATCGCCTGGCTCGACGCCGGCACGCACGAGTCGCTCCTTCAAGCCGCGAACTTCGTGCAGGCCGTCCAGGACCGGCAGGGGCTGATGATCTGCTGCCCTGAAGAAATCGCCTATCGCCTCGGCTTCATTGATGCCGCACAATTGCAGCGGCTGGCGCGCGCCATCCCGAACGCCTACGGCGATTATCTCCAGCGCGTCGCCACGGACGTTTAGCTCAAACGCCGGCCGTTGCGGCATGGCGCGCCGTTCTGCTGTTAGGACAATGACATGAACCTATGTGCCATCAGCCGCCCGATCCTTCACGCGGCGAGCTTCTGTTTGCTGGCGTCCACCGTTGCGCTTTCTGCGGCGGGGGCGGCGCCCCGCATCCGGCTGGAAGAGTTTCGCATCGAGCCAGTAGAGTTGCGGTTGGGTGATGCCTTCGTGGTTCGGGCGCGAGCGGTTGCCGAGGGCATCAAAGTGGGCAGCTTCCTCCTGCGCACGGCGGGCGAAGTGAAGAAGGAGCACTCGCCGCCCGGTTTCCCGCTCACAGCCAACGGCATGGCCTACATGGTGGAGAAGGGGAAGTATTACCTCAAAGACAACGGCGAACTCGACCGCGACCCGCGCGACGGCGCGTTTGCCGCCGAGATCAGCACGCGCGGCTGGAAAGAGGGAACGAACACTTTTGCGTTCTTCGCGAGCAGCCGACCCGCACCCGGCCCGTTTGTGGTCGCGCGCCACGACTTCGCCGTCGTCGTGAAAGAAGAACGGGTCTTTGTGGAAGACTTGGGCGACGCCGCCATCGTTGCCAGCCGGGCAATAGCCGGTTTCAGCGTGAAGCCGGCGACTGTTGAAGCCGGCCAAACAATCACGATTCGCGCAGACCTGCGCGGCTCGTCGGTTGTCAGCCTGCAACTGACGAATCCCTACTACATCGCCGCGCAAGATGCGCTACCGGGTTTCCGCTACGACGCATCGAAGAAGAAATCGTTTCTGGCCGCCGACAGAAAGCCGGACGCGGATAGCATCGTGCTGGAACTGGACACGCGTGGCTGGCCGGCTGGCGTGCATCATCTTGTCGCCGGCGCCATCGGCCGGTCCGGTCAGCGCATGGATTACCGCAACTTCGCCATCAAGGTGCGCGGCCCGCGCGACCGGTTTCGCGTGACCGTGGAGCCGTCGCAGCCATTCGGTCCCGGCACGCATTTCGAGAAGTTCCTGCAACTGCGCGACGGGACGTTGTTGTGCGCGGACAAGCTTTCCACCGACGGCGGGCGCACATGGCAGGGCGCGACGGGCGGCTTCGGCATCGGCGGCAGTCATTTGAAGGACGGTCGCGTGCTGGGCCTTGCGTATCGCTGTTTGCCGATCGAGGGACGCGATGGCTGGTATGCCGCCGGCCAATTCGTTTCCACCGACAACGGTCGGCGTTTCAGCAAGTCCTCGGCGGAGTTCCATGTGCCCGAAGCGAAAGCGGCGATGGGCCACGGCCCGCACAAGGGGCCTTTGTTCATGCGCTCGATCATCGGACGCGGCGACGGCTCGCTGGCGGCGTTCATGGCGGGTTGGTTCAAAGGAGACGATGCCCTCTGTCCTTACGGTCACGGCCGGCCCTACTCGCGCAGTTATGTGTGCGAGTCCAGCGACGGCGGCCGGACGTGGCGCTACCTGACGACGATTGGCTATGAGCAGATCGGTAGCGAAGGTTACAACGAAGGTTCGATGCGCCGGCTGCCGAACGGCGAATGGCTGGCCGTGATGCGCACCGGCAACGCGAACGACCTTAACTGCCAGGACAACCCGATCATGTGGAGTGTGAGCCGCGACGAAGGGCGCACATGGTCGAAGCCGGCGCGCACGGGCGTGCAGGGGGCGTTTCCGGGGTTGGCGGTGTTGCCCGATGGCGTCGTGGTCATGTGCTACGGCCGGCCGGGCGCGATGATCGCCTTCAGCGCCGACGGCGGCCGGACGTGGACTGACCCGACTTGCGTGGACGCAACGCCCGGCTCGGGCTACGCCGATGTGGTGAGCATCCGCCCCGGCGAATTGCTTGTGGGCTTCGGCACTCAGAACTATCTCGATCCGAAGACCGGCGAGCGCGACAGCATGTTGCGGCTGGTGCGCGTGCGGTATGAGAGGCAGGCGGCGGCCGCCTTGAGTAAGTAAAACGAATCGGCCACAAGGACAGACATGCGCCTCACAGTGCCGTTATTCATTTTGCTGGTTTGCGGTTCAACTTTTGCGGTCGCCGGGCGTAATGCGCAGCGTGTGATCTCCGACACCAACGCCCGGCGCGACGCCGTGATGCGCGCGCAACTCGCCCGACCGTATCCTCCGGAGGGCTGCTGGCACTACGAGGACTTCGCGTTGGCGGCCTACTGGCTCAACGAGCGCACCGCCGATGCCGACAAGGCGATCCTGACCGAGCACGAGAAAGAGTTTCCGGCGTCGCTCAAGGACGGCAACTTCCACTGGCACGCCTACATTATGGAGCGCATCTGGTTTCTCTTCAGCCGCACGAGCAAACATTTCCCCGGCCGCATGAGCGCCGAAGCCGAAGCAGCGCTGCTCGACATGCTCTGGCAATGGGCCGGGCCGCGTTGCCGGTTGGGGATGACGCTGCCGGAGCGCGACTGGTGGAAGTGGGGCAGTGAGAACCACCACGCGCAGGCGTGGGCCAGCTTCTGGGGCGCGGCGCAGATTTTCTCGCAGCACGCCAACTACAAGGACCGCCGTTACGCCGACGGCACGACGCCCGCGCAGATGGCGGCGGCGTTCAACGGCTACTTCAAACGCCACGCCCGCGAGCGAGCCGCCAAGGGCCTGCTGGTGGAGTGCAACTCCGGCTACAACAAATACACGCTTGGCGGTTGGTATAACCTCGCCGACTTCGCCGACGATCCCGTCCTGCGTCGGCGCTTTGCGATGCTGCTCGACCTCTTCTGGGCCGACTGGGCCATCGAACAGGTCAACGGCGTCCGCGGCGGCAGCCGGCATCGCTGCTATCCCGGCACCGACTCGACCGCCATGTCGAGCATGGACGGGCTGGCGTGGTTTCACTTCGGCCTCGGGCGCGCGAAAAGCCAGCATCCGAGCCACATGTGCGGCGCGACGACGTTCTGGCGGCCGTTGCCCATCATCGCGGGCCTCGTGCTCGATGCCGCAGGCTGCGGCGTCTATGAATACATCTCGCGACGGCCCGGCCTCGCGCAACCGCGCAAAGAAGGTGAACCGATTCCAAACTACGTCACCGACCCCAAACATCCGTTCTTCGTCGCGCAGGGACTCTATCCGTTGCGGCCCGACGGCGGCGGCCTGTTGCGCTACACTTACTGCACGCCGGATTTCGTGATGGGAACAAGCATGGTCGAGGCGCGGCCAAAGGAAGACTGGACCGCCATCAGCAGCCAGAATCGTTGGGAGGGCGTGATTTTCGCCGGCCATCCGACCGCGCGTATCTTCACCCAGTCACTGACGCCGAAACGCGGCAGCGTCTATAACGCCCACTGGTCCGTGCAGAAACGCGGTGTGCTCATCGTGCAACGGCTCAAGGCCAGCAACGCGAAGGGCCAGCGCGTCTGGTTCGACGCCGCGTTGCGCCGCGTCGAGCGCGACGGCTGGGTCTTTGCCGAAGCGCCGCAGGCGTTCGCCGCCGTGCGCGTGGTGGACGGCAAGACAGCGTGGGAGCCGGACTCGATGGAGCAGCATCGCAAAAAGACGGGTCGCCCGGACGACGGCGAGTGGCTGAAATGTGTGGACGAGTTCTCGCCGGTCATCATCGAAGTCGCGCGGAAGTCCGACTGCAAGGATTTCGCCGCGTTTCAGGACGCCGTCCTGGCCAACGCGTTGAAGTGGGAGAGCGGCCGCCTTGATTACACCAGCCACCTGAACAGGACAACGCTGACGCTCTTCGCCGACTACTCGCGCCCGCCTCTCGTGGACGGCGCGCCGGTGAACTACGCGCCGCACAAAGTCTATGAAAGCCCGTTCATCCAGTCCGACTTCGGCAACGGCGTCGTGACCATCCGCAAAGGCAGCCAGAAGCTCGTGCTGGACTTCAACGCGGAATAGAAATCCGCTTGCCTTCCCGCCCGCCAAGCGTGAGAAACTCGTGCATGATTTCGCGAGCCATCCGTTTCGTCCTTTTCGCCATTTTACTTTCCATTCCCGCGCACGCCCTCGACCTCTACGTCGCGCCTGGCGGCAACGACGTCTGGTCGGGTCGGCTCGCGCGACCGAACAAGGCCCGCACCGATGGGCCGCTGGCGTCGCTTAGCGGTGCGCGCAACGTGCTGCGGAAGATCCGCGCGGCCGGCCAACTCAAGGAAGCGGTCCGCACCATCGTTGCCAGCGGACGCTACACGTTCATCGAGCCGCTCGTGATCGGGCCGGAGGATGGCGGCACGGCGCAGGCACCGGTGAGTTTCGAGGCGGCGAAGGGTGCGCGGCCGGTTTTCAGCGGCGGGCGAGTCATCAGCGGATTTGAGCGTGGCGAGAACGGCATCTGGAAGACACGCGTCGCCGACGTGGCGGCGGGGAAATGGTATTTCGAGCAGCTCTTCGTGAACGGCCGCCGCGCAACGCGGGCGCGCACGCCGAACAAGTTCTGGTTCCACATGCTTGATGTGCAGGAGGAGAAGCTCGACGCTACGCCCGGTGGCCCGAAATCGCGCGCCAAGAGCGCGCGCCAGACCGTCCGGATGCGCGCGGAGGACTTCGCCACCATCGACAAGCTCTCGCCGCAAGACCTCAAGGACGTGAATCTGGTCGTCTATCACAACTGGGACAACACGCGAAGGTTCCTCGATAGCGTGGACCCGCAGGAGAAGACGCTCGTCACCACCGGCGGCGGTATGAAGCCTTGGAACCCGTGGCGGCGCAACAATCCGTTCGTCTTCGAGAACTTCCTCGCCGCGCTCGATGCGCCGGGCGAGTGGTTCCTCGCCCGCGACGGCACACTCTACTACAAGCCGCGGCCCGGCGAGAACATGAAGCGCGCGGAGGTTGTTGCGCCGGTCGTGGAGAAGTTCATCGTCATCGCAGGCGACGCGGCGGCGGGGAAGTTTGTCGAGCACGTCAGCTTCCGCGGGCTAACGTTCCATCACGGCCAGTGGCTGACGCCGGCGGGCGGGTTCGAGCCGATGCAGGCGGCGGCGGGCATCGAGGCGGTAGTGCAGGCGGACGGTGCGCGGCACGTGACGCTGGAGGACTGCGACATCGGCCACGTCGGCACCTACGTCGTTTGGTTTCGCAAAGGTTGCCGCGAGTGCGTCGTGCGACATTGCGAGTTGCACGACTTCGGCGCGGGCGGCGTGCGCGTCGGCGAGACGGGCATCGCCAAGAACGAAGCTGAACGCACGAGCCACGTCACGGTGGACAACAACATCGTCCGCCACGGCGGCTACATCTTCCCGTGCGCCGTCGGCGTCTGGGTCGGCCAGAGCGGCGACAACCGGGTGACGCACAACGAGATCGCCGACCTGTTCTACACCGGCATCTCCACCGGCTGGACGTGGGGCTACGGCGAATGCCTCGCGAAGCGGAACAAGATCGAGTTCAACCACGTCCATCATCTCGGCTGGGGCCTGCTCAGCGACATGGGCGGCATCTACACGCTTGGCCCGTCGCAAGGCACGCGCGTCGGGGATAACGTCTTCCACGACATCTACGCCTACAGCTACGGCGGCTGGGGCCTTTACACCGACGAGGGTAGCACCGGCATCCTGTTCGAGAACAACCTCGTCTATGACACCAAGACCGGCAGCTTCCATCAGCATTACGGCCGCGAGAACATCGTCCGCAACAACATCCTCGCCAACAGCCGCCAGCACCAGCTTCAGGCGACGCGCGTCGAGGAGCATCTCTCGTTCACGTTCGAGAACAACATCGTCTATTGGACCAACAACTCGCCGCTGTTCGCGAGCAACTGGGGCAAGGTGCAGCAGATCTCGCGCAGCAACTGCTACTGGAGCGCCGGCGGCAAGATTGATTTCGCCGGCAAACCGCTCGCGGACTGGCAGAAGGCCGGCAAGGACACCGCGAGCATTGTCGCCGACCCGCTCTTCGTCGCGCCACGGAAGAATGATTTCCGGCTGCGCACCGGCTCGCCTGCGCTGAAGCTCGGCTTCAAGCCGTTCGACCCGTCCAAAGCCGGCGTCTATGGCGACCGCGCGTGGGTAGCGAAAGCGAAACGCGTGACCTATCCGGCGCTGGAACTCCCGCCCGAACCGCCGCCGATCCAGATCAGCGACGGCTTCGAGCGCACCGCCGTAGGCAAGCCGCCCGGCGGCGTGACTTTGCGCACCGAGAACAAGGGCGACTCGATCCTCGTCACCGACGAGACCGCCGCCGCCGGCAAGCACAGCCTCAAGATCACCGACGCGCCCGGCCTCTCCGCGGCGCACAACCCGCACTTCTACTACCAGCCCGGCTTTACCAACGGCGTCGTCTCGAACTCGTTCGACCTGCGCATCGAGAAGGCGAGCGCGATTGATTTCGAGTGGCGCGACTGGAGCGCGGGCGATTACCGCACCGCCATCCACCTCCGCATCCGCGACGGCCGGCTCCAGGTCGGCGAGAGCACGATGGAGTTGCCGGCGGGCCAGTGGGTCCATTTCGAGATGACAGCCGGCCTCGGCAAAGCCAGCACCGGCAAATGGTCGCTGACCGTGCGCGTCCCCGGCCAGTCGCCGCGCGAGTTTAAGGACCAGCCTTTCGCCAAGCCGCAGTTCAAGAAGCTGACGTGGGTCGGCTTCACCAGCAACGCAACTAAGTCCACCGTGTTCCACCTCGATAACTTCAACCTCAACACCAACCAAAAATGAAACAACGCATCCTGATCGCCCTCGTCGCCCTCGTTACCACGTGGGCCAGCGCTAGCACCAACTACACCCTCAGCGTCATCGCTGACCGCCCCGACGCGATCTACAAACAGGGCGAGACTGTCACGTTCAAGATCAAGCTCCTCCTCGACAAGCAGCCCGTGGACGGCGCGCAGGTGAGTTGGATTATCTCGAAAGATGGCGTGCCGCCGACCACAAACGGCAAGGTGAAGCTCGCCGGCGGTTGCGCGACCGTCACGGGCAAGCTCGATGAGCCGGGCTTCCTGCTCTGCCGTGCTGGATTCGTCGGGCCGGAGAAGCTCTCGCGCACCACGCTCGGTGGCGCGGCGGTTGACCCGCTGAAGATCAAGCCGAGCATGCCAGTGCCGGCCGACTTCGATGAGTTCTGGGCGGCGCAGAAGAAGAAGCTCGCCGCCGTGCCGGTGAATCCGCGCCTCGCGCCGGTGAAGTCGCTGGTGAAAGATGTGGACTGCTTCGACCTCCAAGCCGATTGCATCGGCGCTCCGGTGAGCGGCTACTTCGCGAAGCCAGCGGGCGCAAAGCCGAAGAGTCTGCCGGCCATCCTCACCGTCCACGGAGCGGGCGTGAACAGCTCCAACCTCGGCGGCTCCGCAGGCTGGGCGCAGAAAGGCCTGCTGGCGCTCGACATCAATGCCCACGGCATCCCCAACGGCAAGCCGGCGGAGTTCTACGCAAACCTTCGCAACGGCGAGTTGAAGGGATACCCGACCCGCGGCCGTGAGTCGCGCGAGACGGTTTATTTCCTCAGCATGTTCCTGCGGCTGGTGCGCGCGCTCGATTTCCTGGCCGCGCAGCCCGAATGGGACGGTCGCACCGTCGTTGTGCAGGGCAGCAGCCAGGGCGGCTTCCAATCGCTCGTCGCCGCCGGCCTCGACCCGCGCGTGACGTTCTTCGCCGCCGGCGTGCCTGCAGGCTGCGACCACACCGGCTTCAAGGCGGGTCGCGTCAACGGCTGGCCGAAGTTCATCGCCACGGGCGAAACGCCGCCGCCGAGTGTTGTCGAAGCCGTCCGCTACTTCGACGCGGTGAACTTCATCACGCGCAGCAAGGCCGCCGGCATCGTCACGGTCGGGTTCATTGACACGACTTGTCCGCCGTCGAGCGTCTATGCCGCCTACAACGCCATTCCCGGCAGGAAACGAATCCACATTGACGTCGCCGCTGGTCACACCAACACGCCCAAGGCCATTGAAGCGATGCGCAACGCCATCCTCGCCCACGTCGAGGCGATGAAGAAGAAGTAGGCACTACACTTCCATGAAACGGTCATTGTTACTGCTCACGCTGCTGCTGGCGTTGTCGCTGGCTTCAGCCCGTGACGCTGAGTATCAAGTCGTCGTCAACACCAACGTCATGGTCACGATGCACGACGGCGTGAAGCTCGCCACCGACCTTTATCTGCCGGCAAAGAACGGCGCGGTCGCGGCAGAGAAGTTTCCCACCATCCTCACGCGGCTGCCTTACAACAAGAATGGCAGCAAACGCTTTGGCGAATACTACGCCGCGCGCGGCTACGTGTTCGTCGCGCAGGACACGCGCGGGCGGTTCGCCAGCGAGGGCGTCTGGCACATGATGACCGACGATGGCCCCGACGGCGTGGATTGCGCGGCGTGGATCGGCCGGCAGCCGTGGAGCAACGGCAAGATCGGCATGATCGGCACCTCCTACGTCGGCGGCACGCAGCACGCCATGGCGCTGGCCCGCGCGCCGGAGCTGGCCACGGTCATTCCTGTGGACGCGATGTCCAACCTCGGCCGCCAGTCCATGCGCAACGCGGGCGCGTTCGAGATGCGGTTCTGGAACTGGATCATGCTCAACGCCGGCCGCGGCAGCCGCGCGGGCCGTGATCCAGCCACAGGCGCGATGCTCAAGGAGATGGGCGAGAACCGGTTCCACTACTTGCTCAACCTCCCGCTCCGGCGCGGCACGACGCCGCTGAAGTTCTCGCCGGAATACGAAGACTGGCTCGTCGAGGCGATGCGCCACGGGACGGACGACGAGTTCTGGCTCCAGAACAACATCGTGGACCACGCCGACCGCTACAAGGACATCCCCGTCTATCTCGTCGGCGGCTGGTATGACTCTTGGGCCGGCAACACGACGGCGAACTTCACCGCGCTCACGAAGGCGCTCAAGAGTCCCGTCTATCTCATCATGGGTCCGTGGATCCACGGCCTCCAGCGCGCCTCATCGCACGGCCAGGTGGACTTCGGCAAAGACGCCGCCATCGCCGACGAACTGGCGTGGCGGCTGGAGTGGTATGATCGCTGGTTCAAGGGCCTCGACAACAGCGTCGGCAAGACCGCGCCGTTCGCGACGAAGGTCCGCGTCTTCGTCATGGGCACCGGCGACGGCCGCAAAACCGACAAGAGCCTGCTCAACCACGGCGGATTCTGGCGCAACGAGAAAGAGTGGCCGCCGGCGAGAGCGCGGCTGACCAACTATTATCTCCAACCCAACGGCGGACTTTCGCCCCACGTGGCAGCCGACGTAAGGAGGCTGTCCACCTCCTTCACCTTCGACCCGCGCCAGCCCGTGCCAACCATCGGCGGCTGCATCTCCTCCGGCGACGGCATCATGCTCCAAGGCGCGTGGGATCAGCGCGGCGGCCCGCACATCTGGAACTGGCCGCTGCCGATCCCGCTCTCGGCGCGCAACGACATCGTCGTCTTCCAAACCGAGCCGCTCGCCGAGGACATCGAGGTCACCGGCGAACTCGAAGTGAAACTCTGGGCCTCGTCCTCTGCCGTGGACACGGACTTCACGGCGAAGCTGCTCGACGTCTATCCGCCCAGCAGCGACTTCCCCGGCGGCTTCGACCTCAACATCACCGACGGCATCGTCCGCGCGCGCTTCCGTGAGACGTTGAAGAAGGAGAAGCTGATGAAGCCCGGCACGATCTATCCGTTCACCATCCGGCTCTATCCGACCTCCAATGTTTTCAAGAAGGGCCATCGCATCCGCGTGGACATCTCCAGCAGCAACTTCCCGCGCTTCGACGTGAACCCGAACACCGGCGAGCCGCTCAGCGACCATCGTCGCGTCATCTCCGCCGTGAACACCATCCACCACGACCGCACCCATCCATCACATATCGTGCTGCCGGTGATTCCGCGCTGAGTCTTCGCCACCGCCTTATACCGACCATGCTCTCCCTTTACTCTCCTCGGTTACTTGTCACTGCCGCCGCTTTGGTGTTTGCGCTTTTGCCGTCAATCGGCGCGCAAGACTCCGGCAACAAGCCGGCTTCGCGACAGCTCGACCAGCTCCAGCAATACCTGAAGCGCTACCCCGATGCCGACGCGAACAAGGACGGCAAGCACACGTTCGACGAGGCGCGGGCGTATCTGAAGAAACTCCGCGAGTCCGGCCAGCCGTTTCCCGGCAGGCGCGAAGCCAAGGCCGTCGCACTGCCCGCGCCTGACCATAAGGACGTGAGCTACGGTCCGCACGAGCGCAACGTGTTCGATCTCTGGCTCGCGAAGACCGACAAGCCGGCACCGTTGGTCGTCTTCATCCACGGCGGCGGGTTTGTTGGTGGCGACAAATCCAAACTCAGCCGCGACGCGCTCCAGCAGGCGCGCGACGCGGGCGCGTCGGTGATGGCGATCAACTACCGGTTCCGCCAGCACGCGCCCATTCAGGACATCCTGCGCGACGCGGCGCGGGCGATCCAGTTCGTGCGCCTTAACGCGGCGAAATACAACCTCGACCCGAAACGTGTCGGCTGTTTCGGTGGCTCGGCCGGTGCGGGCGCGTCGTTGTGGCTGGCGGTGCATGACGACCTCGCGGCCCCAAAGAGCGACGATCCCGTGCTGCGCCAGTCGAGCCGCATCAGCGCCGCCGCGTGCATCAGCGGCCAGGCGAGCTACGACATGACGGAATGGGACAAGCTCGTCGGCGAGTTCAAGAAGGAGTGGCGACACGGCGACGCCGAACACTTTGAATTCTACCACTTCAAGAGCGAGGTGGACTTCAAGACGCCGTCGGGCAAGCGCGTCCTCGACGATTGCAGCATGTATCGGCTGCTCAGCAAGGACGACCCGCCGATCCTGATGATCAGCGCCCAGCCGAACGTCGAGCCAAACAACCGCGGCGCTTACGTGCATCATCCGCGCCACGCGTTGGTCATCAAGAAGCGCGGCGACGAAATGGGCGTGAAGGTGCAGATACATCTGCAAGGCGACGGAACCGCAAACACAACGGTGACGGCCGTGGAATTCTTGCTCAAGCATCTCGGCTCAGCGCCTCGCGAGGCGGCTTTGTCAGCGACGCAAGGGAATTGACAACGTTCCATCGCTGCCTTCTATTTCTCAGCATGAACATCAACGACTGGCAGACAGACTTCCGGAAGGTTTATGACCGCGGCGTCGCGGCGTGGAACGAAGGGCGGCGGTCGGCGCAGACGATGTTCGGCGACAAGGATGCGGCGTTTTTGGCCACCATCGGCTGCACGGCGCAGGAGCTGTTTGACTTCGTGGACGATTTTCATCGCTACGGCGAGCCGGATTTTGAGACGGCGCTGGCGGTGGCGGCCATCCGCCGCAACTATTTTGCGAACGTCATGCGTGGCAAGTGGACGGGGCGCACAGCGGCGATGGAAAGTCTGCCGGCGAAGACCGCCGAGGTGGACGGCATCGCATGGCTGCCGCGCATCATCGCCAAGGCGCGGCTGAAGCTGCGCGGCGAGATGCCGGCGGACCTGATGTATGGCTGCGCCGGCGACCGGCCGTTCCTTCGGAAGATGAATCTGGACCTGCCGCGCTTCTTGAAACTGGTCTGGGAGTGCGGCGATGACAACCGCCGGATCGTCGAAGCGGTGAAGAAGTCGGCGAGGTTCTAAGCAAGCGGAGATTAAGCCAGCTAATCGGGGATGTGGTTTGGCGAGATCCGAAGTGGCCGCGGCTTTCGATTGGTGTGATTGGAGTTCAGACTTCAGCCTGCCGCCTGTTTCTCCAGCGTCGCTTCGTGTGATTTGGTAGGAGCCATCCTGGACAGATACGATTGCGGGGTAATTGTTGGTTTTACTGTTGAACCGGGCCGCCGTCTCTGGCACTACACTGGGGCATTGCCATGCCTCCGGCACTGACGCCATGAAAACACTGTTCCTCGCTGCCTTCTTCGCAACTGCATCCTTCTCGTTTGCCGCAGGCCCGAAGCCCGGCCCGCCTGACATTGTCACCATCGAGACGCGCGACTTGAAGGTGGAGTTTGCCGGCGACCGCGCGTGGACGATCCACCGCATCTTCTTCAAGGGCGAACTGGTTGGCGACAGGAACGGTTTCTACGGCACCGTTTTCTCGGCGGAAGGCGGCAAGTGGATCGGCACGGGCCACAACGAAGGCGGCATCGAACAGGTCAAGAGCGTCACGCTGACCGTGGATGGCCAGCCGCGCGACCTGACCGACAAGGCCGTCTATCGCGGCCAGCGCGCGGAGATTCACAAGCGCTCGATGATGGGGCCGTTGGCGCTCGAAGCGACCTACATCGTGACCGACGATTGCGTGTTGGAACGACATCGCTACGAAGTCACCGCTGACGTGAAAATAGGCATACTTTACGCTTTCATGCACTGCTGGTTGCCGCGAACGACCGAGTGGATCGCGGAGAAGGCCGACGGCACGGTGGTCGAGGGGAAGTTCGACAACAGCGGCGATTTCAAACTCAAGGACGATGCGAAGTGGACGGCACTCTATGACCCGGCGAACCACCGCGCCATGCTCGCGTGGTATCCGAAGCCGCTCGTGGGCCAGAACATCAAGACAGGCTATTGGGACAAGACCGTCTATCACAAGCTCTACAACCAGATTTACTCACACGCGGCGGTGGCCGGCGGCACGAAGTTCGAGGTGGCGGTGATCGTGCGCGGCGTGGAGGCCGATGCTGCGTCGTGGAAGCAGGCCGCCAAGGCGCTCGCCGCGGACACGAAGGCCCGCTACGAGAAGAACGAGATCAAGTTTTGAACCCAAAGGAGATTGAAGCCATGAGCATCGAGAATCTGTCCCGCCGCGGTTTCCTGAAAACGACCGCTGGCGCAGTGCTGCTGGGCGCGGCAGTGCGGCCGTCGCGCGCTGCCGCCACATCACCGCTCTCGCCGCCGAACGAGAAGATCCAGAAGGCGCGCGAGGTCGGGTTGTCTGTGTTGAAACCGAGCCAGAAGGAGCTGGAGCATGGCCTCGAACTCCACGCCAACTCGCTCGTATTCGAGTCCTACGGCTTCTCGCCGCGGTGCGCGCTGGATGGCGAGGCGTTTCGCGCGGCCGTCGAGGCGGGCGCATCAGACGCCGAACTGGTGGACTTGCGCGAGGAGATGTCCATGACGCGCAGCGCCACCAACGCGGCGGAGCGAAAGGAGTTCCTGGAGGCGTTCCGGGCGGCGGGCGTGACGTGCATCTTCCAGAACGCCGGTGAAGAGGGCAATGACCCGATGCGGCTCATCAAGCGGCTCGCGCGGTTCACGTTCACGACCGATGTGTTGCGCGACGAGTTTTTCAAGGCCGTGAAGCCGGACGACATTGTCGCGGCGAAAAAGCAGGGCAAGCTCTGCCTTTACTTCACCACCAACGGCGTGCCGCTGCGGCAGCAGTGGAACAACGTCCGCGACGAGTTGGGCTTCATCCGCATCTTCCACCAACTCGGCATCCGCATGATGCATCTGACCTACAATCGTCGCAATCCGCTGGGCGACGGTTGCGGCGAGCCGAACGACGGCGGGCTGAGCGATTTCGGCCGCGCGGCCATCGAGGAGATGAACCGCGTCGGCGTCATCGTGGACGTGGCGCACACCGGCTGGCGCACGAGCCTCGAAGCGGCGAAGACGTCGAAGAAGCCGATGGTCGCGAGCCACACGACCGCCGCGTCGCTGCACCGGCATTTCCGCGGCAAACCCGACGAAGTCATCCGCGCCATCTGCGACACGGACGGGCTGGCAGGTGTCTGCTGCATCCCGCGCTTCCTCGGCGGCGCGGGCGACATCAGCGTGTTCCTGAACCACATCGAATACATCGTCAAGAAGTTCGGCGCCGACCACACCGCCATCGGCATGGATGTGGGCTATTCATCGCGTAACGAGGAAGCCGAGCGCAAGAAGGTGCCCAAGCGGGCCGACGGCCGTTCGGCGCTGTCGCTGTTGGGCGCGCGCTGGGAACATCTCTGGCCGCCGGACACCGCCAAGACCGCGCCGCACGCCGAGCAGAGCCTGGCGTGGACCAACTGGCCGCTCTTCACCGTCGGCATGGTCCAGCGCGGCTTCAAGGACGACGACATCCAGAAGATTCTCGGCGGAAACGTCCTCCGCGTCGCGCGGGCGAACTTCTCGTGTGAGAAATGAAACTGTAGGAGAACATCATGAGCAACCAACCGATGGATCGTCGTGATTTTGTCCGCAGCGTGGGCGTGGGGTCGTTGGGCGCGCTAGTAAGCAACGCGCTCACCGCCAACGCCGCTGCGCCGAAGCCGGAGAAGAAATGGCAGCCGGTCTCGGATCGCAAGATTCGCGTCGGCATCGTCGGCTATGGCGTGTGCCGGTTCGGTGCGCAGTTTGGTTTCCAGGATCACCCGAATGTGCAAGTCGTCGCGGTGAGCGATTTGTTTGCCGACCGGCGCGAGGCGCTGGCGAAGGCGTGCCGTTGCGCGAAGACCTACGAGTCGTTGGAGGTGATGGCGAGGGACCCGGCCATCGAGGCGGTGTTTGTAGCCACCGACGCGCCGAGCCATGCGCGGCATTGCATCGAGGTGCTCAATCACGGCAAGCACGTGATGTGCGCCGTGCCGGCGGCGTTTGGCTCCGTCGAGCAAGCCGCGCAACTGGTGGAGACGGTGAAGAAGACCGGCCTCAAATACATGATGGCCGAGACGAGCTACTATCGCGCCGACTGCCACGCGATGCGGACGATCTATCGCGCGGGCGGCTTGGGACGGATCGTTTATTCGGAGGGCGAGTATTATCACCACAGCACGAGCCAGATCGGTTCCTACAAGGACTGGCGCGTAGGCCTGCCGCCGCTCTGGTATCCGACGCACTCGACGGCTTACTACGTCGGCGTGACGGGCAAACGCTTCACGTCGGTTTCCTGCCAGGGCTTTCGCGGCACGGCGGCGAAATACCAACCCGGCGGCAACCAATACAACAACCCGTTCGCCGACGAGATCGCGCTCTTTCAGACGAGCGAAGGCGGCGCGTCGCGGATGCTCATGGCCCACAGCACTCAGGGGCTGGTTTCGGAGACGGGCCGCGTGTTTGGCGAGCGCGGCTGGTTCGACGCCACCGGCTACCACGGCGCCGAGAAAAAACTGCCCGACACGGAACGTCCACCGCTGCCGCCTAACATGCCGTCCGGAGGCCACGGCGGCTCGCACGGTCAGTTAACGCACGAGTTCATCAGCGCAATTCTCGAAAACCGCCAGCCGGCCGTGAGTATCTACGAGGCGCTGGCGATGACGGTTTCCGGTATCGTCGCCCACCAATCGGCGCTCAAGGGCGGCGAGAGTGTGAAAGTTCCACAGTTCGATCCGAAGGCGTGACCGTAGGATCTCTCATCTGGAAGAATATGAAAATCAAAGGTTCCATCGCTCTCGCCTTCGCATGGCTCGTGCTTGCCACAGCTATCATTGCTGCGCCCTACAACCATGACGCGAACCTGGCCGAGGAATTTCGCTCCCGCGACGGATTGCCGAACTTCTTCGCTAAGTTGCAGGTGGGCGGACCGGTGCGCATCGCTTATCTGGGCGGCAGCATCACGGCGGCTGCGGGATGGCGGCCCAAGACGCTGGCTTGGTTCAAGGCGCAATATCCCCAAGCGCAGATCGTCGAGATCAATGCCGCCATTTCCGGCACCGGCTCCGACTACGGCGCCTGCCGGCTGCGCGGCGATGTGCTCGCAAAGAATCCCGATCTTGTTTTCCTTGAATGCCGGGTCAATGGCGGTGGCGGTTTTGAGCGGCAATCCGTCGAAGGCATCGTCCGGCAGATTTGGAAGGAGAACCCGCGCACCGACATCTGTTTCGTCTATACCATCGGCCAGTGGATGCTGCCGGAACTGCAAGCGGGGAGGAACACGCCTTTCGGCCGGGCAATGGAAGTCGTCGCTAACGCCTACGGCATCCCGACCATTGATCTCGGCGTGGAGATCGCGAAACGCGAGAAGGAAGGAACCCTCGTGTTCAAAAGCAGCACGCCGGTGGACGGCAAGCTGGTGTTTTCGGCTGACGGCGTCCATCCGGGCGATGCGGGTCACGATCTCTATCGCGACATCATCGGCCGTTCGATGCTGAAGATGAAGGCGACCGGCCCAGCCCCAGCCCACGTGTTGCGGGCGCCGCTGGAAGCCGCCAACTGGGAGACCGCGTCACTGCTGCCCATCACTAACGCCGTGCTCAGCGCGGGATGGACGCCCGTGGATACCTTCAAGGATGCCGTTTATACCGACGACAGAGGGCGCACTCACGACATGCTGCGCGGCGCCGTGAAATGCAATCGGGTCGGCGAAACTATCACCGTGAAATGGAATGGCACCACGGTGGGCATGAGCGACATTCCCTATGGCGAGGCGCGCGTCATCGAAGTGGTCATAGACGGCGGCAAGCCCGTGACGATGAAACGCCTTCCGACCCGGGAGGTCCGCAAGCATGCCCGCTTCTGGTATCTGCCCGAACAAGCACCGGGCTTGCACACGGTGACGTTCACGACGAAGACGATCCCCGAAGGCACCTGGTTCTACGCCGGCCAGTTGCTCATTGTCGGCACACCGGTGAAATAGGGGATTGAGATCAACACGTGTTTCTCCAACCAGAATCGCACGCAAGGCTGGGTTTGCCGCGGGAGGCTCCGTCGTGGTAGGAATTACGACACATGCCGTGCTTTTCAAAAGGCAACACCATGAGACGACCATCGAAGTCATTCCGCTCGAAACGAACCATCCTGTCCGAAATTGCCGGCGTAATTGCCGTTGCTTTGGCAGTCATCAACGCTCCAGCGGCCGAACTGCGCATCGGCGCGGCCACCATCAACATCACGCCAGACAAGCCGATCGCGCTCGCCGGGCAGTTCAACACGCGCATCTCGCGCGGCGTGGACAACCCGATCACGGCCACCGCTGTGGCCATCGAGGCACGCGAGGGCGAACGCAGCGTGGACCAGGCGATCCTACTCTCCACTGACATCGTGGTCTTCTTCCCGGCGATTCCGCAGCCGTTGCGCGAACGACTGCGCGCGAAACTGCCGGAGTTTGATCCTCGCAAGCTGGTCATGACCGCCACGCACACGCACACCTCGGCGGTCACCGAGGAGGGCACTTACAACATCCCGAAAGATGGCGTGATGCAGCCGCGCGAGTATGCGGCGTTCCTGATCGAGCGGCTCGCGGAAGTCTGCGTGCGCGCATGGCAACAGCGGAAACCCGGTGGCGTGAGTTGGGGCTTGGGCCACGCCGTTGTCGGCAACAACCGGCGCGCCACCTATGCCGACGGCACGGCCAAGATGTATGGCGTGACCAACGACCTCAAATTCCGTGGCATCGAAGGCGGCGAGGATCACGGCTTGGAGATGCTTTTCTTTTGGGACAAGCAGAAGAAGCTGCTAGCGGCGGGCATCAACGTGGAATGCCCCTCGCAGGAGGTTGAGTCTCGCTCCACTGTCAACGCCGACTTCTGGCACGATGTGCGGGAACAGTTGCACGCCGGCCTTGCGAAAGACCTCTTCGTGCTCGGCTGGCCGGGCGCGTGCGGCGACATCTCGCCGCACCGGATGTATCGCAAAGCCGCCGAAGAACGGATGCTGAAGCTGCGCGGGCTGACCTGCACCCAGGACATCGGCCGCCGCATCAGCCGCGAGGTTACCGACGTTTGCGAACTGGCCCGTCGAGACATCCGCGCGGACGTTCCCTTCGCGCACGAAGTCGCCGATCTCGCCCTGCCTGTGCGCAAGGTGACTGAGAGGGAAGTGGCGGAGGCACAGAAGGAGATCGAAGTCCTGAAGAAGAAGGGTGACAAGAGCCGCCGCAGCGCGTGGTTTCAGGCGACGGTTGACCGCTACCGCACACAGGACAAGGAGCCGACCTTCACCGTCGAGGTGCATGTCCTGCGGATTGGCGACATCGCCATCGCGACCAACCCATTCGAGTTGTTCCACGACTACGGCGCGCAGATGAAAGCCCGCAGCAAGGCCGAGCAGACGTTCGTCATCGAACTGACCGGCGGCTGGGGCCGCTACCTGCCGACGGCGCGCGCGGTGGCGGGCGGCGGCTACAGCGCGGTGGTCCAGAGCAACATGGTCGGCCCCGAAGGCGGCCAAGTGCTGGTGGACCGCACCGTGGAGATGATCGGCGAGCTTTGGAAACCGACGACGAAGTAGCGGCAACCGATGTGTTCTTGATGGTCCAAGGCCCATGGCGATCCAAGAGACGATATTATGAAACGACGAAGCAACAAGCGGAATAGTGTGATGGTCCTGGCGCTTGCACTGGCCTTTTCGTCGGTTGGCGCATCAGCGGCTGAATTATGGATTGGTGCCGCGACGGCGGACATCACGCCAGATCGGCCCGTTCCGTTGACCGGTAACACCTCCGTGCGGATTGCCCGCGAAATACAGAGCCGCCTGACCGCCAACGTGCTGGCTTTGGAGTCTCGCGAGGGTGAACGCGTCGTGGACCAGGCGATCATGGTGTCGTGCGACCTGTGCGTCATCCGGCCGGGGATTCAGGAAGGGTTCCGCAAGCATCTGGCCGGCCGCCTGCCCGGCTTCGACCTCAACAAACTTCTCCTGGCCGCGACCCACACCCACGCGGCGCCGGTGATTCTCCAGAACCGCTACGATGAAAAGGACTACGGCGACGCCATGCAGCCGAAGGAGTATGTGCCGTGGATGTATCAGCGAATGGCCGAGGCGGTCGTGAAGGCTTGGAAGAGCCGAGAGAAGGGTGCCGTGGCCTGGGGGTTGGGCCATGCCGTTGCCGGTCACAACCGCCGCGTGGTCTATAGCGATGGCACGGCGAAAATGTATGGCGCCATGAACATCCCGGAGTTCCGCGGCGTCGAGGGCTATGAGGACCACGGCGTCCATGTCCTCTGCTTCTACGACTCGCAGAAGCGGCTCAAGGCAGCCGCCATCTCGCTCGCCACAACGGCCCAAGCTGCGGGCGGCAACAAGGTCAGCGCTGACTTCTGGCACGATGTGCGCCGGTTGATCCACGAACAGCACGGCGAGTCCGTGTGCGTATTGGGATTCTGCGCCCCGGCCGGCGACCAGACTCCGAGGGCGCATGTGAACAAGAAGAGCGAGGAGCGCATGTGCAAGCTGCGCGACCTGACCTACTGCGAGGAGATCGGCCGCCGCGTCGCCGGCGCGTTCGACGACGTGGCCGGCGTGATCGCGAAGGACATCCGCGCGGATGTGTCGCTGATTCATCGCGTGCGGCAGGTGGAACTACCGGCGCGCGTCATCACGGAAGCTGAATACGCCGTCGCGAAGAAAGTGTGCGAGGAGGTTGATGTCAGGAAGAAGCGATTGAAGACGGATGCATGGACGCGGCATTTCTACGGCTTGGTGGTCGAACGCTACCTCGCGCAGCAAAAGGGCGGCTGGAAAACCTACGCGATGGAGATGCACGTGCTGCGGCTGGGCGACGTGGCAATCGCCACCAATCCGTTCGAGCTGTTCGTGGACTACGGCGTCCAGATTCAGGCACGCAGCCCGGCTGTGCAAACGTTCCTGATCCAGTTGGCGACCAGCGGCCCGCGACCGGCCTACTATGTGCCGACGCCGCGTGCAGTCGCCGGTGGCGCCTTGAATGCCAATCCCTTCACCAACTACAGCGCGACGGCAGCCGCCAACATGATTGGCCCCGAGGGCGCCCAAGTGCTAGTTGATCGCACGGCCGAGGCCATCAACGGGCTTTGGAAACCGCCGGCCAAGCAGAACTGAGCGCCATTTCAACACCGCCATGAAAACGAACATTGCCTTCTTGCTTGTCATCGCCCTCGCAACCGCCAGCGCATCGGCGTCCGAACTGCACATCGGCGCTGCTACGACAAGCATCACCCCCGACAAACCGGTCGCGTTGGACGGTCATCGTGGTTTGCGCATCTCGAAGAAGGTTGAATCACCAGTCACCGCCACGGCGCTGGCGTTGGAGTCGCGCGACGGCGACAAGGTGCTCGACGCGGCCATCATTGTGTCTTGCGACATTGTGGCCATCCGGTCCGGAATCATGGAGAAGGTTCGCGAGAAGGTGAAGCCGCGGCTGCCAGGCTTTGATCTCGCAAATATCTTCCTCAGCGCCACGCATACCCACAACGCGCCTGTGACGCTCGAAGGCCGCTACACGCTGCCGGAGAGCGGCGTCATGAAGCCGGCGGAGTATGCGGAGTTCATGGCCACGCGCGTCGCGGACGCCATTGTTGAGAGCTGGCAGAAACGCAAGATCGGCAAGGTTAGCTGGGCGCAAAGCCAGGCGGTCGTCGCACAGAACCGCCGCGCCACCTACGCCGACGGCACAGCCAAGATGTATGGCGCCACCAACACAGCGAGTTTCCGCGGCATCGAAGGTTACGAGGACCACAATCTCGACGTGTTGTTCTTCTGGGACCAGCAGGACCGCCTCATCGCGACGGCGATCAACGTCCCGTGTCCCTCGCAAGAAGCGGAGGGAGGCCTCTTGCTTCACGCCGACTTCTGGCATCCCGTGCGGCAGATGTTGCGCGAGCGGCACGGCAAGGACTTGTGCGTGCTCGGCTGGGCCGGCGCCGGTGGAGACCAAACCTCGCGGCTCATGTATGGCAAGGCAGCCGACGAGCGCATGCGCAAACTGCGTGGCCTGACGCGGCTGGAGGAGGTCGCCCGCCGCATTGTGAACGGCTGGGAGGATGCCTACGAATGCGCGCGCAAAGACATCCGCAGCGACGCCGTCCTGCGCCACTGCGTGAAAGAAATCGAGTTGCCTCATCGCAAAGTCACCGAAGCCGAAGTTGCCGAGGCGCGGAAAGAGGCAGCCAAATTTGCGAAAGATCCCGCGCAGCGTTGGAACTACCGCTGGCACATGGGAGTGGTGGAGCGATACGAAGCCCAGAAGGCCGGCGCCGAGCAGCCCTACAAAATGGAACTGCACGTCCTGCGTCTGGGCGACGTGGCGATTGCGATAAACGAGTTCGAGCTGTTCACCGACTACGGCGTCCAGATGAAGGCACGCAGTCCCGCCGTGCAGACCTTTGTCATCCAGCTCGCCACCAATTCCGGCGGCTACCTTCCCACCGAGCGCGCCGTGCGCGGCGGCGGTTACAGCGCGGTGATCCAAAGCAGCCGTGTCGGCCCCGAAGGCGGTCAAGTTCTTGTGGATTGCACCGTGGATATGATCAAGGCGATGTGGCCTAAAACGAAATGAGTCTTGAGGAGAAAAAACAATGCAAACCAATAAACAACATGACGATCGAATCACAGTAACCGGACGCCGCGGCTTTCTGGCGCAAGTTGTGGGCTTGGCTGCGGCCACCGCACTGCAACCGAAGGGAACCGTCGGAGCAGCAGAGTTGGTGGCGCCGGCACCGATGCCGACAATCCAGATTGGCAAACATCGCATCAGCCGGCTCGTGGCCGGCTCCAATCCGATCCTCGGTTATTCCTACGCGGGCCAGCACGCCGACCGGCACATGAAGGATTACTACACGCCAGAGCAAACTGTGAAGTTCCTCCAGGATTGCGAGCGCGCGGGCATCACGACCCACCAGTTCGCCGATCCCGACCGCGCGTTGCCCTACGTCCGTCCATTGCGCGAGCACGGCAGCAAGATGTCGTTCTTCTGCCTTCATTCGCAGCGCGAGAAGATCAAGGACGCGGTCGAGCGGTCCCAGCCCATCGCGATGGTCCATCACGGTGGCGCAACCGACCGGCTCTTCGCCGCCGGCAAGGCGAGCGAGGTGCATGATTACGTCAAGGCGGCGCACGACTGTGGCGTGCTGGCCGGCGTTTCGGCGCACAACCCAGACTGCATCAAGCGCGTCGCCGACGAAGGCTGGGAGGTGGATTTCTTCATGACCTGCTTCTACTTCCTCACGCGCAAGATGGTGCACAAGGACGCGGAGATTCCCATGCTCGACTTCGGCCTGCCGTTCTTCAAGGACGACCCAAAGGCGATGACGCAGGTGGTCCGGCAGGTAAAACAGCCTTGCTTCGGCTTCAAGATCCTCGGCTCCGGCCGTCACTGTTCGAACCAGCAGACCGTGCGCGCGGCATTCAAGTTCGCTTTCGAGAACATCAAGCCCACCGATGGCGTCATCGTCGGCATGTTCCCGTGGTTCTTCGACGAGGTCAGCGCCAACGCTCAGTTCACGCGGGAACTGGGAAAGCGGGCGTAGCGATGCAACCGCAACCGACTCTCTGCTTTCTCAGCGCCGCCTTGCTGTTTCTCACGGGGTGCGCCGGCCCGCCTACGGCCCGGCGCGCGACCGAGCCAATGCTGGCCGACGCGGGCCGCTCCGACTATCAGATCGTGATCGCCCGCGCGGCATCGCCGTCGGTCAACTACGCCGCGCAGGAGCTTCAGAGTTACTTGGAGAAGATCACCGGCGCGCGGCTGCCGATAGTTGCGGACACGGAGGCGGCGCGGCCACACGAGGTTCTCGTAGGGAAATCAAGTCGGATGAATTCGTTGGGCGTCGCGGTTGATTGGTCCGGGTTGGGCAAGGAAGGCTACATCCTGCGCACGGTCAATGAGCAGTTGGTAATTGCTGGCGGTGAACCACGCGGCACGCTTTACGGCGTCTATAGTTTGCTGGAGGACCACTTCGGTTGCCGGTGGTTCACGCCGGAGATCGAGCGTGTGCCGCCGATGCGACAGCTTCCGTTGCCGCGGTTGGATGAGCGCAAGGTGCCGGTCTTCGAGTATCGCGAGACCTACACATGGGAAAGCTTCGACGGGAACTGGATGGCACGGAACCGGCTTAATGGCGCGGGTGGGCGCGGTCGGTTGTTGGAGCGGCAGAATATCCGCCCGCCGGTGCCGGAACTCGACGCGCGGCACGGTGGCAGCGTGCGGTTCGGCTTCGGGTTCTTCGTCCACACCTTCGACAAGCTGGTGTCGTCCAACCAATACTTCGCCGTGCATCCGGAATACTTCGCGCTCCGCAAGGGCAAACGGAGAACCTCCCAGCTTTGTTGCACCAACGAGGACGTCATCCGCCTCTGCACCGAGGCGATCCGCGCCGGGATGCGCGCGCAGCCGGAGGCGACGGTCTTCTCGCTTAGCCAGAGCGACAACAGGGAGCCGTGCGAGTGCGACCGTTGCTCGGCGCTGACCAAGGCCGAGGAGAGCGGGATGGGGCCGTTGCTGCACCTTGTGAACCGCGTCGCGGAGGGTGTCGAGAAGGAGTTCCCCGACAAGATCGTCGAGACGCTGGCCTATCAGTGGTCGCGCCAGCCGCCGAAGACGATGCGTCCGCGTCCAAACGTCGTTATTCGTCTCGCCGACATCGAATGCTGCTTCGCGCACCCGCTGGCGAGCGGCTGTCAGGAGGCGAACAAGAAGTTCGTGGCCGACCTGCAAGCGTGGGCCAAGGCGTGCAACCGGCTTTGGATATGGGATTACACGACCGATTACGCGCATTACCTGCTGCCGCTTCCAAACAAACGCTTGCTCGACGACAACATCCGCCTCTTTGCCGCGAACCACGTTGCCGGTGTCTTTGAACAGGGCACCTATGACACGTTCGACAGCGAGATGGTGGCGCTGAAGGCGTATCTGATCGCGAAGTTCCTCTGGAACCCGAACTACGACGAGGCGCTGGCGACGCGCGAGTTTCTCGACGCCTACTATGGCCCGGCGGCGTCGGCGATTCAGCGATACCTCGACCTCATCCACGACTATGCTGGGAAGCAGCCTGTGCACGTCGGCATCTTCGCCAAGCAGACGCATCCGCACCTGACGCCTGAGATGCTGGCACAAGCCAGCGCGTTCTGGGACGAGGCCGAGTCGCTCGCGAAGAACATCGTCGCCGCGCTCGACCGCGTCCGCCGCTCGCGAATGAGCATGGATTACGTCATCGCCGAGCAGGCCAGGGCGGCGATGAAAACTGCCGACAGCAAGCGCAGCGCGCAGCAGCGCAAATTGATTGTGTTGGCCAGAAAGCGCTTCGCGACGTTCATGCAGACCTTCGAACGCAGCAAGCTGACGCGCATCCGCGAGTGGAAGGACGTGGATAAAGCGGACTACCGCAAGACGCTCGCGGCCGACTTGGGCCTCTGACCCGGCGCGCAGGGAAACAAAATAATCTCGCCCGTCCGTGCAGAATTGAGGCACTCTCGGCGCGACGCTGGAGCCAGTTCTATGAACGCACGCCTGAGCCGGACACTTTTCCTGTTCCTCACCTTCACCGCCGTCTGCTGCGTCGGCGCGACCAACGAACCGCCCGCCCATGCCGGCCATTGGCTCAATGTGGGGGACTTCGGCGCGTCCGGTTCTATGTTTGAGACGATGACGACCGCGACGGCAGGGTCAAAACAGATTACCGTGGCCAAGGTCGGTGATTTCAAGGTTGGGCAGGGCGTGATGATCTCGAAATGCAACCCGCAGTTCACGCGCTGCATCCTGAAATCGCCGGAGAATCCTTACGACACGAAGCCGATGGGCGATGCGGCGGAGTTGCGCGGCTATGATGGCGCCAGCGGCAGTTGGCTGGTGTTCCTCGTCGAGGTGAACAGCGCCGAGCCGCTCACGTTCCGCTGGAGCGATGACATGGCGCGCACTTGGAAAGGGACGAAGGTTCCCGTCACGTTTGACTGGCAACCGCTCAGCAACGGTGTGGAGATCAAGCTCAAGAAACGCGAATGGCAACCGGGCAACATGATCACGTTCCACGCGCGCGACCAGTTGGTCAGCAAGATCGCGAAGATCGAGGGCAACGTGGTGACGCTCGCGCACGCGGCGATGCGGACGGTGAAAGACGCGGTGGTGCGGCATTGCGACAGCGAGGCGCTGCAAGCGGCCGTCGCGCGCGCGGTGAAGGAGAAGAGCAACGTGTTCATCCCCGCCGGCCATTATCGGCTGACGAGCGGGTTGTCGGCGTATAACGCCCCCGCCATCGTGGTCGAAGGCGCAAGCACCGGGGAAACCGTGCTCGACATCTCAGAGGGCTATGGCACGTGCGTGAGCCTGCGCGGAGGCACGGACGTGACTGTGCGCAACTTGCGGATGGTCGGCCACACGGGACTTGGCGACGGGCCGGGCTGGCACAGTTTCAAGACGAGCAGCGGCAAAGCATGCTGGCCCGTTGGCTTGAAACCGTGCTCGGCCATGCACATCACCAACACCGAGCGCGTGCTGGTCGAGAACTGCCACGCGAGCAAAATGAACTGTGAGGCGTTCTACTGCCAGGGCAGCTCCCGCAGCGGCACCAACGCGCCGCCCGCTTACACAAAGTCGCTGACCTACCTGCGCTGCTCCGCGACCAACTGCGACGGCAACGGTTTCAACAACAACGACCTCGCCGAGAACACCAGCGTGCTCCACTGCCGCATCGTGGACGTCGGCGGTTGCACGTGGGAGGGTGCGTCGCGGTTCGTGCGGTTCATCGGTAACTACGTCCGCAACTCCGGCACCATTGCGATGGGCAACATCCGCAGCCGCGCCGAGCACCTCGAACAACTCGGCTCCGGCCAGCACATCATTGCCGACAATGTGTTCGAGGGCCGCACGTTCTACAACCGCCGCCCCGGCGGCTACATCGTCCGTGCTACCGACGGCGCCACGCAGGTCATCGTTCGCAACAACCTCTTCGTGAACTACAACTCCTGCGGCATCGAAATCATCCCCGGCGGCGACGAGCGAAGCCTGCCCACGAGCAACTGCACCATCACCGGCAACATCATGGACATGACCGCCATCGGCGAACCTTCCCGCGCCCGCGTCGCCATCCACGTCGGCTCCTCCGATGTCATCGTCAGCAACAATCAGGTCTATACGCGCGGCGCGTGCGACGCCAACGTCACCGCCATCCGCCTCACCGAGCCGGCCATCAACCTCATCGTCCACGACAACCTCCTGCGCAACTGCGTCACCGGTATCCTCAGCGACACCGCCTACTCCGTTGTCGGCGAGATTGTGGACGCGAAGACTTTCAAGGCGGGCCGCGGCACCATCCCAATGGAACGGCGGCTGTCGCACCGCTATCGCGATTGGAACCTCGCGTGGTTCCGCGGCAGCAAACCCGATGGCTTCTCCGTCATCGAGTCCTTCGACCCAGAGACGTTCCATTTCAAACTCAAGCAATCGCACGCGATGAAGGTCGGCGACCGTTTCACAGTCTTCGCGCCATCAGCCAACTGGAACCTCCACGACAACACCATCACCGGCTGCACCCAGCCCGTCGCGCTCACCAGCCACGGCAGCGACACCTCGCTCTTCCGCAATAACCTCATCGAGCGCGGCGGAACGACCAACGCGGCACGAGCTGTCGTCGTCACCGGACAATTCACACTCATGGGCAACCACATCACCGGCTTCGATGAAAAGAATGCCAACGCACCCACAAAACCATGAAACCGTCTGTCCTTCTGAACATCTTCCTCCTCGCGCTGAACCTCGGCCTTGCGCAGGCCGGCGCTGGGGATTGGCTTAACGCCCGCGATTGCGGCGCGTCGGGATCGAAGTTTGAGACGACCGCCGCAACCACCGACGGATCGAAGCAGATCACAGTCAAGAACGTTGGCGATTTCAAGGTCGGCCAGGGCGTGATGGTGTCGAAGGCCTGTCCGCGCTTCGACGAGAGCAGGTTGTGGGGGCCGCGCAAGGACTACGCCAAGTCGCAGCCCGTTGGGGATCAGGTGCAGATGCGCGGCTACGATGGCAGCGCGGGCAGTTGTGTCGTGTATGTGCTCGATGTTCCTGCCGGCGCGTCGCGGATGTTTCGGTGGACGGACGATCTGGGCCGCACGTGGCACGAAAAGACGCCGATGACCGGCGATTGGCAGTCGCTCGGCGGCGACATCGAGGTCCGCTTCGGCAAACACGACTGGGAATCCGGCTACACCGCCACGTTTGTCGCCCGCGACCAGCTCGTCACCACCATCGAGAAGATCGAGGGCGATACGTTGACGTTGAAGGACGCCGCGACGCGTTCGGTCAAGGACGCAATTGTCCGGCACAACGACACCGCATCATTGCAGGCTGCCGTGGACCGTGCGATCAAAGAGAAGCGCAACGTCTTTTTCCCCGTCGGTCATTATCATCTGGCGCGCGACATTCGAGTGGAAAACGCCAGCGCGATCGTCATCGAGGGCCAGAGCGCGGTGGATACTGTGCTGGACATCAGCGAAGGGCGCGGCTCGTGTTTCAGCATCAAGGGCGGCACGGAAGTCACGCTGCGGAAGTTCCGGATGACAGGCCACATGGGCTTCGAGGGCCGCGACCAGGCGGGCGTTCTGCGCACGCTGGGCGGCACGGCTGTGTGGGGATTCTATTTCAAGCACTGCAACGCCGTCGGCATCAGCAACACCGAGCGCGTGCTGGTCGAGAACTGCCACGCCAGCCGGATGTCGGCGGAGTGTTTCTACTCGGCGGGCCGCGCCCGCAGAGGCAACAACGAGCCGAAGGCCTACACGAAGGCCATCACCTACTCGCGATGCTCGGTGACGGATTGTGCCCGAAACGCTTTCAACAACAATGACATGGCCGAGAACACCAGCGTGCTGCACTGCCGCATTGTGGACGTGGGCGGCTGCACGTGGGAAGGCGCATCGCGATTTGTGCGGTTCATCGGCAACTACATCCGCAACGCCGGCACGGTTGCGATGGGCAACATCCGCAGCCGCAGCGAAGACTTTGAGATTCTCCCGTCGGGACAGCACATCATTGCCGACAACGTCTTCGAGAGCTTCGTGCCCTACGGTGGCTGCGCCATTCGCGCCGCGGGCGGAGCGTTGCAGGTCGTCATTCGGAACAACCTCTTCGTCAACTTCGGCTCCTCGGCCATCGAGCTGACTTGCGCCACCGGCATGCGCGATCTGCCCGCCGGCATCGGCACGATTACCGGCAACATCATGGACATGACTGCCGTCGCCACCAACGCCGTAAAGCGCGTGGCGATTGATGTCAGCGCGAGCGATGTGATCATCGGCGACAACCAGATTTACACGCGCGGCGCGTGCGACACCAACGTCACCGCCGTCAAACTCAGGGAACCGGCGGTGAATCTGAACGTCCACGACAACCTCATCCGCAATTGCGGCACCGGCATCGTCACCGCGTGCAACGACGGCCTCGTCGGCAAGGTCATTGACGCGCAGACATTCGAGCGCACCGAGGGACCACATGGGATCGCGTTCGAGCGGCGGCGCTCGCACCGGTATCGCGGCTGGAATCTCGCGTGGCTCAGCGGCGCAGCGGCCAAGTCGGTTTTCGTCGTCGAGTCGTTCGATCCCGAAACCCTTCGCTTTAAGTTGACCAAGCCGTGCGCAATGAAGGAACGAGACCGGTTCCAAGTCTTCCCGTCGCACGGCGCGAACTGGACGATTCACGACAACACCATCACCGGCTGTCTGCAACCGGTCGTCCTGGACTCCCACGGCAGCGACACGTCGTTCTTCCGCAATAACCTCGTCGAGCGCGGCGGCGTCCCCAACGCGACGCAGGCTATCGTCGGCAGCGGCAAGTGCAAACTCATCGGCAACCACATCGTCGGCTTCGACAAGAGAGAAGGGACAGCCCAATCCGTTCGCTGAAGGAACGCGGCCGTTGTCATGCCCGACCCGATCGCGGTCGCGCCGAAGGAACGGCGACGATGCGGCGAAACGCCGAGCGGACACCAACAGTGGCGGAGGCGATCTTGTGATTCAGGATTTGCGCCCGGAGGATTCTGCGCTTGCATCGGGTGGCGGGTGGCCGACAATGCCAGCGGCGTTCAAAAGAGCCACCCCAAATGAGTGTGACGGCAGTAACGACACAAGGAAGAAGGAGCCGGTCAACCTTGAGAAAGGCCTGTTGCGTGCAGAGGCTGTCAGCCGCTCTGACAGCGTTGGTGGTAGCAAGCACGGCGCATGGCGCGGTGGAGATGGTGCGCGACGGCCGGGCCGCGGCGGAGATCGTGATTGCGCCGGACGCGATCCAAGCGGTCAAGCTGGCCGCGCAGGACCTTCAGAAACACTTGAAACTGATGTCCGGCGCGGAATTGCCGATCGTCCATGCGCCGTCGGCCGGCGTGCCGAGCCAAGTGTATGTGGGCGAGAGCGAGTTCACCCGCAAGCTCGGCTTCAAGCTCGCGACCTTCACGACCAGCGGGTTGGAAATTCTGGCGCAGAAGAACCGCGTCATCCTCGCCGGCCCCGACAAGCAACGCCCGCCGTCGCCTTACAGCCAGACTGTGCAGGACATCCGATACCTGGCTGGCAGCGTCATCACGGGCAACGTCCCTCCGAAACCGGACGGCTTTCCCTCGCCCGACCTGAAGCAATGGCAGGAGTTCTGCGGCTACAAGTTCACAACGCAGCATCTGGACGACCATCTCGGCAGCCTGAACAGGCCCTTGGGCATCCACAGTAATGACGACACCGGGACGTGGTATGCCGTGGCGGAACTGCTGGAGCAACTCGGCGTCCGCTTCTACATGCCGTATGAGGACGGCACGATCATCCCGCAGAAGCGGACCATCACCGTTCCCGACCAGCATCTGGTCAAACAGGCCAAGTTCGACCGCCGCGAATGGTGTTTCTACGGCACCATGCGTAGCGACGGCGACGGCATCGCGTGGCTGAAGCGGCTGAAGGCGGGCGACTACAACACCATTCTCTACAACCACACCACCTACGCCATTTACAGTTCGCTGGAGCAACAGCAACTCCATCCCGAATGGCTGGCCTGCGGGCCGGACGGCAAACCCTATGTCGGCTACCCGCCGGGACGCGGCATGCCGCGCTTCAGCGATCCCGGCTTCCGGCGGGCGGCAGTCGCGTATATGAACAAGGTGTTCGACACGTTCCCTGATCTTTCGGCGATGACAGTCGGTCCGCCGGACGGAGGCGTGAAGATGGACACCCGCGACCTCGCGCCCTACGGCAAGCCCGAGGACAGCGAGACCCAGAAAGCGTCGAACTACGTCTGGGACTTCCACGTTTATCTCGCCCGGAAACTGAAGAAAACGCACCCCGGAAAACATCTCCTTTACATGAGCGGCTACGGCGCGAACCTGCTGCCGACCAACGTCGAGGAGTTCCCGGACAATCTCATTGTCCCCCTGCGCGGCTACAGTCCAGCTAACCGCGTCCTGAAAACCGAGGCGCAAGCTTTACGCGATGCCTGGCAGGAGTGGCGCAGCCGGATGAAAGCGCCGAGCCGGTCGCCCGTCTGGAACTACTTCCTCTGGTATCGCACCCCCACCCACCCGCGCTATCCCGTCTTCTTCACGGAGGCAATGCAGCAGGAGATGCGGGAGATACTGCCGCTCTGCGACGGCAAGTTCATCGAAGTCCAGCCCGCCCGCGCGAAGACCCCCGACGGCCGCGAGGCGGATCGGCTCAACACGCCGGGCCTCATCCACCTGATGGTGTATTGGCAGAACAAGCTCTTCTGGAACCCGGACATGGACCGCAAACAAATGCTTGCGGAGTATTACACGCTTTTCTTCGGCCCCGCCGCGGTGGAGATGCGGGAGTTCATCGAGTTTGCCGAAGCCGTCTGGATGCGGCAGGAATCGCGCAGCGTCACCCAGACCACCGGCTTTCTCAAGGAACCCGACGTGGACCGTTTCTTCGCGATCCTCTCCCGCGCGCGAGCCAAGGCCGGCAAGGGCACCGTTTATGACCGGCGCATCGCGCGGATGGAAGACGAGATGAAGCCGCTCAAGACCCTCTTCCCGAATCTCGCGCGCACCGGCCCGCTCGTCCGGGCGTATCCGGTGGATCTTGCATGGCCGGGGCTGGACGGCGACGTGAAGAAATATCGCTACGGCTGGTTGCCCCTGCGCGACAACAAGACCGGCGAGCCGACGCCGAAGGGTGTTCCCCGCACCACCGCGACGCTCGCCATGACCCGCGACAAGTCGGCCCTGATCGTCGCCGCGATCTGTCCCGAGAGCAAGATGCAGGAACTGAAGGCGAACTGCCGGGCCAACGACGACTTCAGCATCTTCAACGACGACGTCGTGGAGGTTTACGTCAACACGCCGCAGCGTTCCTACTTCAAGATTGCGGTGAACCCCAACGGCGCGATCTGGGACGAGTCCACCGACGTGAGCATCGTGGAACGCGCGACGTTGCCGGTGCTGTGGAATCCGGGCACCAAGGCGGTAGTGAAGAAGCACGATGACCGCTGGACCGTCGAGATTATGATCCCGATGAAAGACTTCGGCGACATCGGCCCGTCGGAGACGTATCCGTGGGGCATCCAAGTCGGGCGCACGCGTTTCACTGGTGGCCAGCCCGAAGCGTGGTCCATCTCCCCGACCAGCGGTCCTTACGCGACCCTGAACCGTTGGGCGAACCTTTGGATACGGCCGTGGTAAGATCGCCTTTCCGTGGAACTTCAATAAGGAGACCAAACCATGACAAGAGTGCGACACGAAAACAGTGACCGGATGACACGACGGAGTTTTCTGAAAGAGACGGCGACCGCTGTGGCTGCGGGCTGGTTTGCAGGACGGCAGACCGCAATGAGCGCGCCGGCGACGGGGTGGCAGATCGGCTGTTACACGCGCCCGTGGGCGGCCTGCGAATATGGCGAGGCATTCGATGCCATCGCCGAGGCCGGGTTCAAATACATCGGCTTCTCCGGGATCAAGTCGGCCACCAAGCGCGTGATCGCGCCGGCCACGCCGCTGGAGGAAGCCGCGAAAATGGGCGAGGAGGCCCGGAAGCGCGGTCTGCAAATCCCCAACGCCTACGGCGGCGCGTTCGCCAGCGACCGCTCGGTGAAGGACGGCGTGGAGAGTTTACGGCGGATGATTGACAACTGTGCCGCCGCCGGCGTCTGGTCAATGATGGTGGGCAGCTTGGGCAACGAGAAGACTTACGATAACCACTGCAAGGCCATCGCCGAGGTATGCGGCTACGCTGCGCAGAAGAAGGTGGGCATCGTGTTGAAGCCGCACGGAGGGTTGACCAGTCCCGGCCCGCTGCTCCGCAAGGCGTGCGATGCGGTGCGCCACAAGAACTTCTCCGTGATGTATGACCCCGGCAACATCTGCTTCTATTCCGACGGGAAGGTTGATCCTGTTGAGGACGCTGCCGTGCTCGACGGCATCGTCAGCGGCATGTGCGTGAAAGATTACCAGCATCCCAAGAACGTGGCCGTCACGCCCGGCACCGGACAGGTCAAGTTCCCGGCCCTGATGGCGCGACTGGCCAAGGGCGGCTTCACGCACGGCCCGTTGATCATCGAGACGCTGGCCCCGGGCGACCCCGCGCAGTTGATTCGCGAGGCCCGCAAAAGCCGCCTGTTCGTCGAGCAGTTGGTGACCGGTGCCCGCTGATTGCGCGGGCGCAAAGGAGTTCATCGCGCATGTCGAAACAGCTTGAAGGACAAGTGGCCTTGGTCACTGGAGCGGGCCGGGGGATTGGCCGGGCGATTGCCCGCGCGCTCGGGGCGGCCGGTGCTCACGTGGTGGCGGCGGCCCGGAGCCGACCGGAGATCGAAACGGTGGCGCGGGAGATCGTCGCCGACGGAGGCCGAGCCATGGCCCTGCCGCTGGACATCGCGCAGGAAGACCAAGTGGGCGCTGCGTTCGCGCAAGTCAGGGAAAAACTGGGGCGGCTGGACGTGCTGGTCAACAACGCGGGCATCGGCCGGTTCGGGCCGCTGGTGGATTTTGCCAGCGCGGATTTGAAGCAGGTGGTGACGGTCAATCTGCTTGGCACGTTCTGGTGCTGCCAACAGGCTATGCGCCTGATGATCCCGCAGCAGCGCGGTTACATCATCAACATCTCCAGCGTGGTCGGCTTCAAGGGTTATCCCAACCAAGCCGCCTATACGGCCACCAAGCACGCCGTGATGGGGTTGACCAAGTCGCTGGCGGTGGAAGCCCAGCCGCACGGCATCCGCGTCAGCGCGATTCTGCCCGGCGGCGTGGACACGGGCTTGGTCGGCGACGCGCGGCCGGATTTGGATCGTTCGATCCTGATGCGGCCGGAGGACATCGCGCAAACTGTGATGTTCCTGCTGTCGCTATCCGAGAAGGCAGCCATTGACGAGATTTATATCCGCCGCCGCACCAGCCAGCCGTTTTGAGAATCGTAGCCCGCGACTCCGTCGCGGGAATCATGACAACCCCGCCACGGAGTGGCGGGCTACGTCGAAGAATTCCCCGTTGACGGCTTGCGGGGTCGGCGTATCCTCGCGACGTGAACAAATCAAGGCGCTCGCAGAAGCGAACGAAAGCTCCGAAGCATCAGAAAAGGAAGAACTCCATGAAGCCACAACAACGAATCACCCGTCGTAAATTCCTGGGCGCCACCGCGGCAACGGCAGGCGGAGCGTTCATGCTTGGCGCACGCAAGCTGAGCGCCGCCACCGACGAGTTTCCTTCCAACGACCACTTCTGGTATCGGCCGGCACCGCCGGGGCCTTACATTGACTCGCAGCGCGACAACAGGGCGTTCGGCCACGCTGACGGGCAGGTGATGCTCTCCGAGGACAACGGTCGCACTTGGCCGCACCGCATCGCGTTTCCCGAAGAGAAACACATCACGTTCAGTCACATCCTCAAGAACGGGAACGTCCTCTTCAGCACGCGCGAGCGGCTCTTCCTCAGCACCGACAAGCTGAAAACGATCCAGCCGATCACGGTGAAGGACGCCAACGGTGCGGATTACCTGCCGCACACGCCGAAGAACCCCGACAACCCCGGCTGGTATTTCCACACGCTCGCGGGCGTCATCTCGTGGGACGTGAAAGGCAGGGAGATGATGGTGTGGGGCAACTACTGCAACGTGGTTGGCGGCGCGGTCCCCGTGAACATCTACTACTCCACCGACAGCGGTCGGACCGTGAAGATCGCGTATGCCTTTGGGCAGAATCCTTGCCTTCGCGACAATGGCTCGTCTGGCGGCGCGAAGACCGGCACATTGCTCGGCAACCCCGACAATCCGGTGATCTGCCGCCACGTTCACACCGTGGCGTATAACCCGCCCGAAAACGCGTTCTACGCTTGCACGGGTGATATTGATCGGGGAGCCGGGCTTGAATGCCACTGGCTGCGCGGCACCTACGACGCGAAGAAGGACAAGTGGCAGTGGAAAGTCCTCATCTCGGTGGACTCGAACTCGCGTTACAAATGCGGCGGCATCAACTTCGTGGACGGGAAATGCTACTGGATCAGCGACGCGAACGCTCGCAGACCGTGGAACCAAGGCGACTACGACCGCGGCATCTTCTGTTGCGACCCCGCCGACATCCCCAAGCCGGAGAAGCACACGATGCTGTTCAACCCGCAGGTCGAGTCCGGCAACATGATCATTCAGGACGGCGTGATCCTGGCGTCGCATTGCGCGCCCGCCTCCTCGATGAAGACCGGCATCATCGTCTCGCTCGACATGGGCAAGACGTGGGCGCAATACGACCTCAAGGAGTTCGGCCCCCGCTCGGCCACCCGCTTCCACGAGAAGAACAGCGAAGGCTGGTTCCGCATGGACCTGCGGAAGGGATGGATTGATTACGCTGAGGTGATCTTCATCAAACCCAAGCCGCGAGCCGGCAGCAGCAAGTAGTTGTTTTCCGCCGTTGAAAACTCAGACCTCTTCAGATCGCGCAGCAAAATCTCTGTGACCGCTTGCCGCCGTTGACGCTGCCGGACGCTTTGCCCTACACTGCGCGGCATGAACCGGCTGCTTTCCAAGAAAAGCGTTTAACTGTAGGGTATGGTAAACCCGATGAGCGCAATCCTAGCTATTCTGCAACAGCTCGATGCTGAGGCCGTTTTAGCGCCTGCTGCTGAGGCGGCGGCTGATACGGTCGTCGAAGCTGTCGGCGATCCTCGTGCGCTGGATGAAATCTATAAGCTCAATGCCGAGTTCGAGAGCCGCTACAAGGACAAGCTTCGCATTGAGACTGCCCTGAGCCGACCACTGGTCAGCTTCCAAGCGAATAAGGGGCGGGTCGTTTACCGACATGTTTAACCAACCATGATGATGCAACGATACAAAGTCGTCTCGCTCTTTTCGGGGGCGATGGGACTCGACATCGGCTTGGAGAGAACGAGCCGATTCGAGGTTGTTGCGTGCGTGGAGAAAGAAAAGTCTTTCGCGGAAACGATTGAGGCCAACGCGAAAGCAGGACGAGTGCTCGGCCAACCTGTGATTTTCCATCGGGACATCACCCTGCTTGAGCCGTCGGAACTGATGGCCGCAGTGGGCCTCAAGCCGGGCGAGCTTGATTTACTGGTCGGCGGTCCGCCTTGCCAATCGTTCAGCACGGCGGGCAAACGCGGCACGGTGCAGGACCACCGGGGCACTTTGCTATGGCAATACCTTCGCTTCGTCGAGGCGCTCAGACCCAAGTTTTTCCTCATGGAGAACGTCCGGGGCTTATTGTCGGCTGCGCTTCGACACCGCCCCATTGCTGAACGGCCCGAAAAGGGCGGGCCGCCGTTGGAACAGGACGAGCAGCCCGGCTCCGTGGTGCGCGCCTTTGCCGAGGATATGCAGCGCATTGAGGGCGCGACGTATCACATGGATTGTTTCGAGGTAAACGCTGTGAACTACGGAGCGCCTCAGCTTCGCGAACGCGCGTTGTTCATAGGCAATCGCTTCAATGCGGTCGTGGAGTTTGCAGCACCGACGCACGCTGCGCCGAACAACGCGCCGGCGATCGAAACATTGTCCTTGTTTAGCGACAACGCAGTCAATGCGTTGCCTTGGAAGACGCTGGGAGACGCCTTGAAAGGTCTTCAGGAGCAGAATCCCACCATCATGGATTTCAGCCCGCGCAAGAAGCGTTACCTAGCAATGGTTCCGCCCGGCTCGAACTGGCGGAGCCTGCCGTTGGAGATTCAGAAAGAGTCGATGGGAAAAGCTTGGTTCGCCAAAGGAGGCCGCTCCGGTTGGTGGCGGCGGCTCACCTTCGATTTGCCGTCTCCAACGCTGGTCACGATGCCGAACCACGCCGGCACTGCGCTCTGCCACCCGACGGAAACACGCGCCCTTACTTTGCGCGAATATGTCCGCATTCAGGAATTCCCCGACGATTGGCAAATCTGCGGCACGCCGGCCGAGCAATATGCGCAAGTTGGGAACGCTGTGCCGGTGCGTCTTGGCGAAGTTGCCGCCAAAGTGATCGCTCCACAGTTGGACGCGCTCGCAAAAAGGGGCTGCGAGCCTTACTCTGCCACACCCTCGGCCTACCGAATCGTTTACGTCCAGTCGCACGTTCGCACCCGGCAATGGTTCAAAGACGGCAAAACGCTTGTGTGGCAGGACGGGGACGCGGAAGACGGCGCCAATCCGAGCTACGGTGCGCCCAAGACCAAGCGGCGGAGCAAAGTCCTGATTGGAGCCTGACGACATATGCCACACCGAAAGATCGCCAACCCACTCTACGATGTGCTGAAGTCACAAAGGCACCGTTACGAACCGGAGGAAGTCGTGCGGTTGTTCGCCCGTGTTGGCAAGGAGCGCGTCAATGCACTCGCCGATGTCCTTGCCCAATACATCGGTGCCAATCTTCCCGAAGCCATCGCGAAACGAAATGGCCTGCCGGATTACCGGACCAATCCCTACGTCCTGCTGACCTGCGCCAGTGTGATGAAACTCAGTGATCCCGCCCGGTTTGCCGACTTTCTTTTCAACAACAAGCTCTACATGGGCTTGGAAACTTCGTTCGGCAAGTCAATCGAGGCCGCCATATTGGGCTTCTATCCGCTGAACTCCAAACCGTCAGCCAGGTGGATTGATCCTCCGGAGAAAGTTTCCGAAGCGCAGTCTCTCGTTGGGCTTTCCCGCGAACAGAAAGCGCGGAAACGCCGTCAGTCCGTCTGGCGCGAGATAGACAAGTCCTGTGTCATCGGGAACCGGCGTTATCTTGTCTCGGTCAAGAGCGGCCCGAATTGCATCAACGACACCCAAGTTCAGGCAATGACGGACGCCATCAGTGTCAACCACGCCGAATGGCTTGTGCAGACGAAGCAGACCTATCCCGGAGTCAACAGCCTCGACATCATAGTCGGCCTCACTTACGGCACCGAGCGGACCACGAACAACAAAGAGAACCAAATCCTGATCAAGTTGCTGGGGGCTGGTTTCGCGGAGGAAGACCGCAGCAGTTTACCGGGAGTCCTGGTCGCGAAGAAGGGCCGAGCCACTCGCGTTTACCGGCAAGTGGGAATGGAATTCTGGGCCACCGTCGGAAGCCCGTCGCAACCGAATCAAGCGCAGTTCGTATTCTTGGAGGTGCTGCTCGCACTCGCCAAAGCCCTGAACTTGGCTGCGAAACAAGCCGACCTTGAAACGCGGATCAACCTAAAGATTGAGGCGCTCCGCTCTGCGCTAAAGGGCCTGATGTTCCCACGCAAGGGCCTCCCCACTTGGGTGTCCGAATCTCTCTCCGATACGGAGCTGTTCTGGTTCGCAACCGCATTGACCGCCTTCTACGACGAAGGCATTTAGGCCGTGGAGCGACTCCTTCGCAAAAAGCTGCCGCACGGTAAGTTCGTTGGCGTCAGCAAAGAACGCTCGGAACGCATGCGTGCCGTGAAAGGACGCGGTAATAGAACCACCGAGATCCGGCTCCGTTCGGCCCTCGTGCGGTTTCGCCTCCGCGGATGGCGAATCGCCTCGAAGGAAATACCCGGACGGCCAGATTTCTATTTCCCAAAAAGGCGTCTGGCGGTTTTCGTTGATGGATGCTTCTGGCACGGCTGCCGTCGGTGCGGGCACTATCCGAAAACCAATAGCAAGTTCTGGCGGGCCAAGATCGAGCGTAACAGGGTTCGGGACAGGAAGACGGCAGAGGTGCTTCAGGGGCTGGGCGTGAAAGTCATCCGGTTTTGGGAACATGAATTGCGCGATGAGTTGGCGCGTTGTGTCGAACGGATTGAGTTGGCCTTCAGAAGGAGAAAGGGATAAACGAGTAGAACCATGAAACCACTCGACTTTACTGTGCCATATACCACCACCGATCTCATGCCGGGAAGGCGGAAGGTGGTCTTCTGCGACAACCCATTGTGCGACAGCCCGGCAATCAGAAGTGTGGCCGTCTCCGTCAAACGAGTGGGGGATGCCAAGCGAAGCTACTGTGCTACTTGTCTGGAGGCCTACTACGTTGGCGTTCAACACGGGCGACTCAGAGTGACGGCCGAGTTCCGTGCAGAATCAAGAGCACGCGGTTGCAGAGGCCGAAGCGCCGCCAAACGACATTTACCGAATTGAAAGGCGGCATTGATCCGGCAGGAGCGGATGAGCACTGGAAGACTGCCGGCACGGCCTTGCGACGAATCCACTCTGCGTTTGCGAAGGCCAGACTCAAGCCAAAGACCTTCTTCATCGGTGCAGCCATCGAAGCAAAGATGGCGTCCGAGATATGGTCCATGCTTCGGGCCGGCGAACTCGACAACGCCGCCAATCTGACGGAAGACGGACAAATCGCCTCGATTTCGCATTGGCTTTGCTCATTGTAGTTCGCGAAGTAGCCGCTTGCTCTTGCCGGCTATCTCCTCAGCGCCCGAATCAACTCGTCCAGCTTGTTTGCCACGGCGAGCAAATCGTTGAGCGTCGGCGGGTCGCTGAAGCCGGTTGTGTCGAGTAGTTGAACGGCGTTGCTGTTGGCGCAGGTGCCGCCGATGGCGTCGGCGAGCTCCTTTGGAAGCTGGCAGATGGCAGTTGGAGGGATTGAAAATGGTCAGAAATGAGCAGTAACGGCTGGTTTTGAGGTTGAAGAGGCTGAAAATGCCTAAATCATTGAAAATCTGACGTTTGGACACGGTCATCCGCTGTCCGGGGGTTGTCATCCGGCTCCGGGACAAGGCCGTTCGGCGTCGGGATGTCGTCATCCGGCTCCGGGACATCGTCATCCGACATCCGGGAGTCTCAATCCGAGGTCCGGGGGTGGCCGTCCGGCGTCGGGCGGTGTCCATCTGACACCCGGGAGTCTTCATCCGACGCCCGGCGGTGTTCGTTCGCCGTCCGGGAGTCTTCGTCCGGGATCGGGACATTGTCATCCACCGCCTGGGGATGCTCGTCCGCTGTCGGGACATGGCCGTCCGCTGTGCGGCTGTCGAGCTGTGGCGTCTGCCGTCGGCCCCGACGGGCGCGGGAGCGCTCGTCCGGGTTGCGGGCGTTGGAGCCGGCGCGTCTATGTTGGCGTAACAAAAGTCAGCACGATCAATGTCGGCACGGGCCATGTGTTTCTCCAATTACATGCCTGCGACGCGCCCGGTATCGCTCTGCTGCGATGACGGGCGCTCTATCGCAGGCGACATGGGCGCAGATTACCGAAAGGGAATCGGTAACAAGAATTTTTTCGTAGCGCGCGAACGCCGCGCGGTGGCAAACTGCGGCCTGCCATCAGACACCACCATTGTTTCCGAAAGGAGCCATGAAAAAGAACCCACAGGATTCCACGACCGGCGCGACGAGGAGGACGTTTATCAAGACCACTGGCTTGGCCGGCGCGGGGCTTTTGCTGCCGCCGACGATCTCGACGGCGGGCGCGCCGCGGAAAGATGCGGAGACGCTGGCGTTGAAGGGCGGCGCCAAGGCGGTCACGGCGTCGCATGACGATGGCACGACCTGGCCGCGCTACGGAGCCGAGGAGGAGAAGGCCGTGCTGGATGTGTTGAGGAAGCCCGACTACACGCCGATTGATGCGCTAGAGGCGGATTGGAAGAAGCATTTCAAGCTGCCGTTTTGCAAGGCGCACTACAACGGCACGAGCGCGATCACAGCGATGTATTTCGCGCTGAATCTTCCGCCCGGCAGCGAGATCATGGTGCCTTGCTCCACGTTCTGGGCCACGATCACGCCGATGCGGTTCTTTGGTCTGGTGCCGGTCATGGTGGACATCAATCCCGTTACGCTGAACTTCGACGTGGAGGACGCGAAACGGAAGCTGACCAAGAACACGAAGGCCGTGTTCCCGGTGCATTACCTGGGCATGCCGGCGGACATGGACCACATCTCTGATTTCTGCAAGGAGAAGGGCCTCATCGTCCTCGAAGACGCCTGCCACGCGCACGGCGCTTCCATGCACGGCAAGTTCATGGGCGCGTGGGGCCGGATGGCGTGCTTCAGTTTCCAAGCCAGCAAACCGCTCCCGGCCATCGAAGGCGGCATGGGGAACTACCAGAATCAGGAAGACTTCGAGCGAGCCACGATACTCGGGCACTATGAATGGGCTTCGAAGTTGAAAGGCAGTTTCAAGAAATACGCCTACGGGCTTGGAATGAAACTGCGCATGCACCCGATGGCCGCCGCGCTGGCCAAGTGTCAACTGGCGAAGCTCACCGAACGGAACGCCGCGTTGAAAGCCCAGGTGCGCCGGCTCAACGACCGGATCACCAAGCTGCCCGGTCTCTACGAGCAGCAAAACCGCAAGGACGTGGACCGCGTGTATTACGCCGCGAACCGGTTCTTCCTGAACGAGGCTGAAGCCGGGATGTCGCGGGCGGCGTGTGTGAAGGCGCTGCGGGCGGAAGGTGTTCAGGTGGGTGCCGCCGGCGCGCAGTTCCTGTGCAAGAATGCGATCTTCCACGAGAACGAATGGTGGCACCACAAGCCCGTGGTGGCGGAGCAATTCCCCGGCGCTGCCGCGGTGGACAAGCACGGGCTTTCACTTCCGTTCTTCACCAAGGAAATGCCCGAACTCAACGAACAGTATATCCGGGCCTTCGAGAAAGTCTGGGCGCACCGCAAAGAACTGGCAAAGAGTTGAGTTGAAGTGAGCGCGACACTGACTGCCATTGTCGTTTTGGGAGCACCCAACGATGAGCGCGGAGTTCTTTCCAGCATCGCCAAGGAGCGCTGTGACCAGGCGTTGAAGGAGTATCGGAAACATCCTGAGTGCAAAATCCTTCCCACAGGGGGATGGGGAGCGCACTTCAACACCACGACCAAGCCGCATGGTCACTACCTGCGTGAATGCCTCACGGCGCAGGGCATTCCCGGCGAAGCGTTCGTGGAGTGCGCGGAAAGCGCCAACACCATCGAAGACGCAAAGCTATGCCGCCCTATTGTCGCGCGGCACGGTTTCACGAAATTGATCGTGGTTACGTCAGACTTCCACGTGGCGCGCACACGATTTCTCTTCGAGCAGGAGTTTCCGGAAATCTCGATTGAGTTCTCGCCATCCCACACGCACCTTCCCCAAGACGATCTGCGGAAGCGAATCCTGCACGAAGAGAGTGCGCTCGCCAAATTGAAGCAGGGCTAGAGTTCCCCGTTGACGGCCTCTGGCGTCGGCGTATCCTCGCGCCTTAGCCGTGAGGTTCTTGAGCACGTGAAAGGAGAGACGACCATGTCACGACACTGGATGAGCGCGTTGGGAATCGCCGCGTGGCTGGCGATGGGCGGCGCGGCGCGGGCCGAAGGGCCGTTCACGCTGGCGACGATGCCGCGGATTGACGTGCACACGCACATCGGCAACGACTGGAAGACGCTCGACGAGGTGATGGAGTTGCGCAAAGCGATCCAGGAGCAGCTCCACGCGGACATGGCGATGTTCATCAGCCTCGGCCGGGCCGAGCCGCCGGACATGGACGAGATGCGCAAGCGTTACCAATGCCGAATCCAGTTCTGTATCAGCGACTTCACGATCAAGGACGGGCTGCGGTTCTCACCACAAGAACTCACCGATTGGCAGAAGCGCGGCGTGATGGGCTTCAAGTTCTATCCCGGATGGGAGCGCGGCGTGCAGATTGACCTGCCGGCGAACGACCCGACCTTCGACAGGATGGAGCAGATCGGCATGGTGGCGGCCTCGCCCCACGTGGCGAACCCGTGCGGGACCTTTGGCCGGCGCACGGAATGGTTTGCCGAGCCGGTGGAGTTCTGGCGGCAGCAACACGCGTGGGAGAACGTGCTGAAGAAGCACCCGCGCATGGTGGTGGTCAACGCCCACATGCTCTGGCTGTGTCTCTCCGACGAGCAGTTGGACTACTTGCGCTACATGCTCAAGACGTATCCCAACCTGAACGTGGACCTCGCCACCGTGCCGAACTTCCTCCACGCCGTGGGACGCGACAACCTGCGCGAATTCATGATCGAATACGCCGACCGAATCCTGTTCGGGACCGACATGGCCAGCAAGTGGTTCGTGCCGGAGCTGGACAAGAAGCTGCCGAAGATCCGCGAGAAGGTCCCGCAGTATCAGCGTTATTTCGAGTTTCTGGAGACGGACAAGGAGTTGCCGAGCGGCATCAAGGAGGAGCACAAGATGCGCGGCCTGGCGCTACCGCTCGACGTGCTGGAGAAGATCTATTTCCGCAACGCGATGCGCATCTACCCGCACATCGCCGATGCGCTGAAACAACTCGGTTATTTCGGCAACGACAAGACCGCAAAGAAGTCAGCACAACCATGAGATTTAACATCGCATTGCTTTCCTTCATCTGCGCCTACGCGCCGGCCGGCGCGGCGGATTTAATCAATGCCCGTGACTGCGGTGCGTCCGGCTCCAAGTTCGAGACGACCGCGGCGACCGCGGACGGCTCGAAGCAGATCACGGTCAAGAACGCCGGCGACTTCAAGGTCGGGCAGGGCGTGATGGTGTCGAAGTGCAACATCCGCTATTCGCGCATCCAGCTTTGGGGAACGGGCGAGCCTTACTACAACACGAAGCCGCTGAATGATTCCGTGGAGGTGCGCGGCTACGACGGCAGCGCCGGGAGTTGGACGATCTATATCCTCGACATCGAGCCGTCGGCCACGCCGGCGTTCCGGTGGACAGACGACCTCGGCCGGACATGGCAGCCGAAGGTGCCCATCACGCACGCTTGGCAGCGGCTCAGCGGCGGTGTCGAGGTGAAGCTGAGCAAGCGCGACTGGGAATCCGGCTATGTCATTGCGTTCGGCGCGCGCGACCAGCTCGTGAGCCGGGTTGAGAAGATCGAGGGCAACGTCCTGACGCTGAAGGACGCGGCGAATCGGACGGTGAAGGACGCCGTCGTTCGGCACAACGACACCCTCGCACTCCAGGCGGTCGTGGACCAGGCGCTCAAGGAGAAGCGCGGCGTCCATGTGCCGGCGGGACATTACCGGCTGGCGCACAGCATCAGAGTGCGCAACGCCGCTGCGCTCGCCATCGAGGGCGCGAGCGCGGTGGACACGTTGTTGGACATCAGCGACGGCGAGGGCGCGTGCTTCACGCTGACGGGTGGAACGGAGGTGACGCTCCGCAACTTCCGCATGACCGGTTTCATGGGCTTTGAAGAGCGCGACAAGGCCGGTTACATCAACACCCGCGGCTCGACCTACATCTGGGGTTTCGGCCTCAAGCACTGCAATGCCGTCACCATCAGCGGCACCGAGCGCGTGCTGGTCGAGAACTGTCACGCGAGCCGGATGTCGGGCGAGTGTTTCGTGTCGGGCGGCCCCAGCCGCGGCACGGTAAAGCCGGGCCAGTCGTATTCGCAGTGGATCACCTACCTGCGTTGCTCCGTCACCGACTCCGCGCGCAACGCGTTCAACGACGTGATGTGCGGCACCGAGAATACCAGCGTCCTGCAATGCCGCATCGTGGATGTCGGCGGTTGCTCATGGGAGGGCGCGTCGCGCTTTGTGAAGTTCATCGGCAACTACATCCGCAACGGCGGCACCGTGGCGATGGGCAACCTCGGCCCCGCCAACCGCGACAAGACCTATCCCGACCTCGGCGCGGGCCAACACATTATTGCCGACAACGTCTTCGAGAGCGGCGTGCCCTACGGCAGTTGCGCCATCCGTTCCGCTGTCGGCGCAACACAGGTCATCATCCGCAACAACCTCTTCATCAACTTCAATTCCTCCGCCGTCGAAGCGTCCGGTGCCACCGATCACCGCCATTACGCTTCCGGCAATACAATTATCAGCGGCAACATCTTCGACATGACCTGCGTCGGCGCGAAGCCCGTGTCCCGCACCGCCATCAACGTCAGCGCCAACGACACGATTGTCAGCGGCAACCAGGTTTACGTTCGCGGCGCTGCCGACCCGCTGCTCACCGGCATCAAGCTCAAAGAGCCGGCATTGAACGTGAATGTTCACGGCAACCTCATCCGCAACTGCGGCACGGGCATCACCACCCAGCGCGGCGAGTCTCGCATCGGCGAAGTCGTGGACGACCGAACCTTCATCCGCGCCTTCGCACCTCCCAGCCTGCCGCTGGACCGGCTCCGGCCTCAGACGTGCGTCGGCTGGCGTCTCGTCTGGCTCGACAGCAAATCCAAGCCGACCGGCGCAGCATCCGTCATCGCATCGTTCGACCCCGAAACCCTCCGTTTCAAACTACGCGAGCCGCACCCGATGAAACCCGGCGACCGCTTCGAAGTCATCGCGCCCTCCGTGAACTGGATCATCCACGATAACACCCTCACCGGCTGTCGCCAGCCCGTCATGCTCGACTCCCACGGCAGTGACACCTCGCTCTTCCGCAACAACCTCATCGAGCGCGGCGGCGCCACGAATGCAACGCAGGCCATCGTCGTCACCGGCAGGTTCAAACTCGACGCCAACCACATCGCTGGCTTTAACCAACCGGCGGCGGCGCCATGAGATGCTTTCAGAGAGTCCGCCGGCTTGACTTCGCTCCGCCGAATCCTACCATCCAGCGTCAAAATCATGACTATACCGTTGAACATCCTTTCGCATGCCGCAACCCAGGCTCGTGGCTTGGCCATGGACGCAGTTCATGCCTGTAACTCCGGCCATCTCGGCCTGCCGCTCGGTTGCGCCGAAATCGGCGCAGCCCTCTACGGCTTCGCGCTGCGGCACAATCCCGACCAACCGAAGTGGCTCAACCGCGACCGCTTCGTGCTCTCGGCCGGCCACGGCAGCATGTTCCTCTACTCGTGGCTGCATCTGGCCGGTTACCCGAAGGTGACGCTCGACGAGGTCAGGAATTTCCGCCAGTTCGGTAGCCATACGCCAGGTCACCCAGAATTCGGCGAAACGCCGGGCGTCGAAGCCACTACCGGCCCGCTTGGCCAGGGCGTTGCCAACGCGGTCGGCTACGCTGTTTCGGGCAAGATGGCCGCGGCGCGTTTCAATACGCCGCAGCACACCATCTTCGATCATCACGTCATTTGCCTCGCGGGCGACGGCTGCATTCAGGAAGGCGTCTCGGCGGAGGCATCGGCGTTTGCCGGGCATTTTGGGCTGGATAACCTGATCCTCATCTACGACGCCAACGAGGTCACGCTCGACGCGATGGCCAAGGCGACGCAGAGCGAAGACACCGCAAAGCGTTACGAGGCTTACGGCTGGGACGTGCAAACGATTGTCGGCCACGACATCGAGGCAATCATCGCGGCGGTGGAGAAGGCGAAGGCGACGACGAGCGGCAAGCCGCAGTTGATCGTCGCCAAGACGCTGATCGGCAAGGGCATTGCCGCCGTCGAAGGCACGAGCAAGGCCCACGGCGAAGGCGGCGCAAAGTTCATTGATGCCTCGCGCCTGGCGTTGGGACTGCCGGCCGAACATTTCTACGTTTCTGACGATGTCCGCAATTATTTCGTGCAGCACAAGAAGAAGTTCGGCGCGGACTACGAGAAGTGGAACGCGACCTACCAAGCGTGGCGCGCCGTGAATCCCGCCCTGGCAAAGTTGCTCGACAGCGGCTTGAACAAGGAAGTGCCCGCAGGTTTGCTTGGCAAGATCCCGCCATTCCCGGCTGACGCGAAGATCGCAACTCGCAAGGCGGGCAGTGACGTGCTCCAGCCGCTGGCGGAGGCCATGCCGCTCCTCATCAGCGGCAGCGCCGACCTGCACGGCTCAACACTCAACTATATCGTCGCCAGCAAGGATTTTGGCCGCGACAATCCCGCCGGCCGCAACATCCGCTTCGGCATTCGCGAGCACGCGATGGCCGCCATGCTCAACGGCTTCGCCTACGACGGCATTTTCCGGCCCTCCGGCGCGACGTTCATGGTGTTCGCCGACTACGCGCGGCCCTCGATCCGCATCGCGTCGCTCGCATCGTTGCCGGTGATTTACATATTCACGCACGACTCCATCGGTGTCGGCGAGGACGGCCCGACACATCAGCCGGTGGAAACGGTCAGCGGCCTGCGCGTGATGCCGAACCTCGACGTGATTCGCCCGGCCGATCCGGAGGAAACGGCGGGCGCGTTCGTCGCCGCGCTGGAGCGCACCAACGGCCCGACGCTGCTCAGTTTGTCACGGCAGGCGGTGCCGATGCTCAACCAGATTCCCGTCCAGCAGCGCCGCGAGGGCGTGGCGCGCGGCGGCTACATCGCGCTCAAGGAGAAGTCCAGGCTCGATTTGATCCTGCTCTCCTGCGGCAGCGAACTTGCACTCGCGCTCGAAGCCGCCAAGCAACTCGGTGACGGCGTGCGTGTCGTGTCGCTGCCGTGCTTCGACCGCTTTGAGCGGCAGCCCGCGGCCTATCGCGAGGAAGTGCTGCCGTCGGGTTGTCGCCGCCGCGTGGCTATCGAGGCGGGCGTGCCCGATCTCTGGTATCGTTACGTCGGCCTTGACGGGAGGGTCATCGGCATCAGCCGCTTCGGCATCAGCGCGCCGGGCGGCACGGTGATGAAGACGATGGGCATCACCACGGAGAACGTCGTCAAGGCCGCACAAAGCCTGCCGGCGGCGTAAGTGATTTGTTTTACTGCCATGAGCAAAGAAATAGAACTGATCGCCGCGGCGCGCAAGAAGGCGCTCGCGCTCTACGAAGGCAAGCTCGTGCCGCATCATTCGTGCGGCGTTTGCATGGCTTTGACGTTTAACCTGCCAAGCGCGCCCTACCAGGCGTTGCGGCGCGGTGGTGTCACCGGCGATGGCGAGTGCGGCGCGATCAAGGGCGGCGAACTGGTCATCGGCCAGTATTTCGGCGACCCGAATCCCGCCGGTCCAGTTTCGCCGAAGTTCCGATCTGCGATGGCGCATTTTCGCTCGCAGTGGGAGAAGCGCGCGCCGCTCGGCCCCGGCGGACGTCGTCGGCCCGATGGAACCGTGGACATCATCTGCAATCATCTCACCGGCCCACAGGGAGATTTTGCCGGCGAAAACCGCCACAAGTTCTGCATGGAGCTGGTTGCAACAACGGCGGAGATTGTTGCCGAGACGCTGCTGAAATTTGGCGCGACGTTCGAGATCAAACCAATCGGCAAGTAACCGCGTCAGCACGCGGGTTACAGCAATTTGGCCAGCGCTTCCTTCGACCGGGCGAACACCTCTTTGTGCAGGCTGCCGCCGTGGCTGTCCATCGTGACGACGCACGGGAACTCTTCCACTTCCAATTCCCACACCGCCTCGGGGCTGCCGAATTCTTCCAACATGCAGGCGCCCCGGACTTTCTTGATGCACTCGGCCAGCACTTGCGCCGCGCCGCCAACGGCGTGGAGATAGACGCAACCGAACTCCTTGCATCCTGCCAGCGTCTTGTCGCCCATGCCGCCTTTGCCGATGACAGCACGGAGGCCAAGCTTCTGGATGACTTCGGCCTGATACGGCTCCTCCCGTGCGCTGGTGGTCGGGCCTGCGGCTTTGCAGACCCACTGGCCGTCTTCCTTCACCATCACCGGTCCGCAGTGGTAGAGGACTCCGCCGCGCATGTCCACCGGCAGCGAGCCGCCGTCGTGGAGAAACTTGTGGACTGCATCGCGACCGGTGTGAACGATGCCAGTGACCTCAACGAGATCGCCGACGTGCAGCGAGCGGATGACGTCTTCAGAGATGGGCGTGGTGAGTTCCATGTTCGTGATTCAAATTACGTATTCCGCATTCGTCTCATCACGCAATACGCCCTGATCAATAGAGCCATCTCTCAATCTTGCCGCCGTCCGCGCTCAGCACGACGCCGCGTCGGCGGAAGGCCCAGCACATGTAGCTGATGCTGACGAAATATGACGCTGGTAGACGATTGACGACGCCGATCTTGCAGCCGAGCAACGTGGTCTTGCCGCCAAAGCCCATCGGCCCGATGCCAAGCTGGTTGGCCGTGGCGACGATCTCCTGTTCCAGCGCGTCGAGTTCCGCGTTTGGGTTGCGGTCGTCGAGCGACCGGAGAAGCTGTTCCTTTGAGAACGCATAGCTGGTGGCGCGGTCGCCGCCGATGCAAACCCCAAGCACGCCGGGGCCGCAGCCCTTGCCTTGCGCCTGAAGCACCGCATCGAGGATCGCGCGGCGGCAGCCTTTCAGGTCGCGGTCGGCGCCGATGCGCGAATCAGGCAGCGAATACTGCGCGCCGACGTTCTCGCAACCGCCACCTTTCAGAATCAACCGCACATTCATGCCTGTCGCGCCGCGCACCTGCGTGAAGTGAAACGTTGGCGTGCCGGGGCCGAGATTGGTGCCACTGTTCTTTCCCGTCAGCGAGTCCACCGAGTTCTGGCGCAGGAAACCTTTCTTCGTTGCTTCGGCGACTGCTTCGCGCGCAGCCTCTTCGAACACGAGCTGGTCACTGCCGACGGGACCGTGGACATGGAAGAGAATAGAGCCAGTGTCCTGGCAGATCGGCTGGCTCTTCTTCGCCGCCAACGCGATGTTGGCGTGAATAGTTTTCAGTGCAAACTCCGCCGTCGTGCGTTTTTCCTCCGCCTTGAGCGCCTCAACGAGCACGCGATTGACATCGTCAGGCATCTCGGCTGACGTGCGGCGAATGAGTTCGAGCAAGTTGTCTTTCAACCCAGCCATGCAGCGAGAATGTAGGTGTTACACGCCAACTTGCAAGTTCTGAAACCGTCGTCAGACAACCGTTGGCACTATTGCGAGGTAGCACAGGCCAAGCTTGAACGCTCTTTACGGGGACACGGAACAGATCCATTAATCAGGTTGGAAACTTTCTACCGGGACATCGCCCGCAGACACCGTGTCCTACTATCAGGCCTCAGTTCCTAGAAACCGACACGTGCCTGCAGATAGGTCATGTGGCGGTCGTAATCGCGCCCCACGAAGTCGGAGGTGAAGTGCGTATAGGAATAGCCAATCTCTCCGCGGAGGTGAATATTGAACTGATAGCCCAGCGTGAAAGATGACGCGAGAGAAGTCTCGGACTGGTTGCCGGTGGCGCCCGCGCCCGGCATTAACAAGCTGCCATTATATTCAGACGGCACGAACATCACACTTGCAGTTCCCATCAGCCGGGACGTGAACTGATGAATGACGCTGCCGCTGAGCATAAAAGTCTGCTGTTCGAGGTAGCTGGCCACCTCCGTGGGCTGCATACGAGTTGAGAAACGGCCACCCAGGCTCGTGCGAGCAGTGAGTAGATAGTTCAAGCCCATATTCACATCTGGATTCAATGACTGGCCGCCGACAGCATCAAAAGTTTGCAGTTGCGCTCCCGCGCTCATGTCAAAAGACAAACGCGGGTTGAAAATATGTCGAAGGATGAAGTTCAAAGACTCTCCCATATTGTCGCGATCGTTCCCGCTGTATGAAGTCGCGCTAAGACCCGCCGATACGCCCAAGGTCGTTGTTGATTGCGGCCGGTAATTGACACCAACGTTCACATCATAAGATTGCCGGTTCATTGTTTGTGAAGTCGGGACTCCAGGAAAAACAGGCAATACCGAATCATCGCTGTAATTAATAAAATAATGACTCACGTTTGCGGTCATGTCCCACCGACTGTTCAGCGTATAGTTGGCGCTCATCCTTGCGGTGTTCTGAATGTAGTCGGCACTGCGCTGACTCGTGCCTTCCTCGATGTCCGGCTCGAAACCTGGCGCGAAATCATCAGAGAACGTCATGCGCAGACGCGGCGAGAATGAATGACCGACACTGACATTGAGGTTGTGTGACTGATCCAACGATTTCTCCGGACGGCTGTCGTAATAGACCGCTGAATAAGCGTAGTGGGCGGTTATATCCGTAGTCGGATTGCTCCATCCGAATTGGAAGTCCGGCGACGCGGTGGTGCTGAAGCTGCCTTTGGCATTATCAGAACGGGTGTAGATGTTACTGTCGTATCCCTCGCGCAGCGTCAGGCCGTATGCAAAAGCCCGCTGTTTTACCACGCCCTGCAGATTCCGGTCCATGTTCTGCTTGATGTCTTGGTCCTGCGCGGATGCCGTGCACACGACTGCCATCATACCCAATACAACCAGTTTCATTGGCTGGTTAGTCATATCTGCTCTCCTCATCGAATTCTTCAGTCATTACACCGGCACTATTGTTGTCAGCAAAACAGGGTCTACGGATTTGGCGACGGCGACGACCGAGTTGGATTACCCGGACTCGGAGTGGGGCCTAACACGTTGATTGTGGGACTGACCCAGTCGTTGAAAATACTGGCAATACTGTTGTAGGTGGAAACGCTTGCACTGCCCATGTAGCCGACCAGCGCGTTTTGGTAGTCCTGCGCAGTCGGTTGCCCGCCTGCAGCGGCTGTTGGCTCAATCTTGAATTGTTGCACCAAAAGCACCGTCAGATCACCCACCGTTGCGGGCCTGTTGAGATTTTCCCATCCACCGAGTGGTGAAAGCGGCGGTTGGTGACCGGCCTGTTCTCCCACTTGGCCGCCCATCAACCATGTGATCGCGTCCGCCTCTCTACTGCCCAAGAAGGGTGGTGTGAGGCTGCGGGCAAACTGATACGCCATTTGACCCAGCGTCATTTCCCTGTTACTTGCGTCCCGCAATGCCGCGTTTACATTGCTTGGCGGTGGGGGGGTGTTTTGTGCCTGTGCGGCTGTGGATATGACCAACACAGCTATCAAGCTCACGAGCAGGGGGATCAATAAACCGTCAGCTGATTTCCACTCTCGCCTCACCTCTGTTGTCGCGTGATTTGTTTGAGTTGTATTCACCAGACTCTCCTTATCCGCATGTTCATTAACATCCACAATCTTGCATGCGCGATTCCTGCTTGCCGCTGCACGCCTCTCGGCCCAAGCCTCTTTCTCATTTAAATAGCGGTCAATTTGTATAGATAGCCATTACATGTGTCAATTCAAAACCCCTAAATACCGTAATCAGATTCTGCGGGGAAAGGCAGATTCAGAAGCGGCTACAACGAACAACAATTCCATGGATCAAGAACCGGCCTTCGCTGCCTCCTCCGGATGGCCTGAAGGCGGAACTCCAAGAAACCTGGTCTGTCGTGATCGTTTACTCGGCAGCGATCTTGATCGTGTGGGTCACGGGCGCGAATGCAGCCTTGATGGCGGCGGCGAGCGGGGCGCGCTTGGCCTCGGTGGCTTTCACGATGGCTTCGCGGTCGAGCTTGCCGGCGGCGTCACGCATGGCGAAGAGTTCCTTGATTTCCGGGTCTTTGATGTCGGCGGCGGTCTTGAACTTGCCCTTCATCAGGTCGTTGAAGATTTGCTTCACCTGCTTGGTTTCGTAGCTCTGCTTCGCCAACACGGCGTCTTCCACCTTCTTGAACGCATCGGAGAACGGGTTCTCCGCAAAATCGGCGGCGAGATTCACGCCACGCGCGAGTTGCTCGGCGGAGTAGGTCCGCGTCCCGGCGCCCCAGGTGACTTTGTAGCTTTTCGCGCGGGCGTTCTTCGCGACGAGCGTCAAGCGGTTCAGGTTCTGGTTGAATGGGATAAGCGTCATCGCCGAGCGGACGCTGCCGTCGCTCTTTTCGTCGCCTGTGGCGCAGAACGGATAGCGGCGGCTCTCAATCGTAATCTCGCCGGCTTTGCTGGAAACAACTTTGTGACCGGCGGTAGCGCTGGCTTTGCCCTTGGCAAGGTCCACGGTGAACGTGCCGATGCTGCCGTCGAGGCCCATTGCTTTCAGGTAGGCGTAGGCCATGACGAGTTGGCCGGCCCAGCCGGGATGCACACCGTCCTTGCCAGCGATGGCGTAGTTGGGCGCGTATTTCTGTCGCGCCTCGAACCCGGCGGTGAACATCGGCCAGAAGACGTCGGCGAACGCGACGCGCTCCTTGGCGGCGATCTCAATGTCCATGTTGCGCAGCTTGCAGAGGCTGAGGTTCAGATCCTCCACCGTGCCGCTGGCTGTCTTGACCCAATGCGGCATCTTGCCGACGCAGCCGGGCGAGCCGAGCACGACGCGCGCGCCGGCCTGTTTGAACGACTGCACAATGGCGGTGGTCTTCTCACAGTAGGTCTTGCCGATGCGCTCCTCGTAGGGACGATACTCGTGGTCATTCATGCCGTAGCAGGTTGTGGCGATCGTCGGCGAAAAGCGCAGGCAGTCGTTGGTCATGCGCGCGAGGAAGCCCGGCGCGCGTTCGCCGCTCCAGCCGTATTGGCGGACGGTGACGTGCAACTCCGGCACGCACACGGTCAGGTAGGTTTCCATGATGCGCGAATACATCTTCTGCTCGGTGATGGAGTCGCCGCAGATGGCGAGCCGGTCGCCGGGTTTCAGCAAGAGACCGGCGGGCGCGGGCGCTTTGACCGGATCGAACTTGGCAAAGCAAGGATCGTTCGGTTTGGTCTCCAGCGGCGGCGCGGCGATGACGGTGGCAAAGGTGAGTGCAAGGACGATGAGAGATAGTTTGTGGCGCATAGTTGAGTGCGCGGAGTTTTCCGGTTTCCGGCGGGCGCGTCAAGCGGCGAAAGGTGGGACAAGAACGGCGAATCAACGGGGCAGCCAGAACATTCCCCGCTTGCCGGTTGATCATTTCAGATTCTGCTCGAACAACCGATATGCCTTCTCGCGCATCGCGTCGGGGAAATCGTGGTCGCAGTCGGGATGCTCGACGAGGAGGTTGGCTGGCTTCCCATAAAGCTCGTAAACCTTTGCTGCCGCCGAGACGACTCGATCCACACTCTGCCATTTGAAGTTCGAGTCTTTCAGCGGCGCGTTGATGAAGCAGACGCGCGGCGCAAGCGCGCCAACCATCTCGTGGAAGTCGAACGGAATCTCCGCCAACCGGCCAGCGTAGCCGGCGAGCTTCGGCATGTAGCGCGTTTGGCACCAGCCTTTTTCCAACTGCCACACCTTCGGGTTGCCGTCGTAGTAGTCGCAGTAGGAGTCCAAGCCGCAACTCGACACGATCACCTTGATACGCGGGTCGAATACGGCTGTATAAACCGAGTTGTGCCCGCCGAGCGAGTGGCCGACGGCACCGAAACCGCCGCGCTTCACGAAAGGCAGCGACTCCAGCAGGTCGAGGCCGCGGATGTTGTCCCAGATCGCCTTCATCGTGCCGCTCTGCCAGCCGAGCGCTTTGATGTCGGGTTGGTAGTTCGCAAGCAGCGGATACGACGGCGCGAGCGTGACGAAGCCGCGTTCGGCGAGTTCCTGCGCGTATTGGCGGTGCGGCTTACCGCCGAGACCAACGACGACTTTATGTCCGATGGTGGCGTTAGTTGGGTGGAGGCAGAGGACGGCGGAAACTTTCGATTTCGGAGTGCGGAGTGCGGAATGCGGAATGAGGAGATAAGCCGGCACGCGGCCGCCGGGTTCGGAAGCGTAAGTGATGAGCTTGCGGACATAGGTGCCGCAGTCGGTTTCATCTTCCACCTTCATGTCGAGCGGACAGCGCTTCGCCTTGCCAGGCAACGGTCCCATGACTTCCTGCATCGCCGCCAAGATTACCGCGCGACGCTTCTGCCAGTCGGCGACGATTTTCACCGGAGCGACCTCGCCGCGTGCGTTGCGGTAAATCAGGAGATTGTTGCGGTCCAGTCGCGGTGGACGGTTTGACTGCGCACTGCCGGTCTCGGCAGCCGGGGCAACCGCCGTCAGCCCCGTCAGGATGAGCACGCTTGTCAGAAATGCGCAGCACCGCGTATTCATGATGTCGTCACCGGTTCAGGCGATCGTAGAGTTCGTGGACCTTGCCGACGATGCGCTCTTCGATGTCGGGCTTGTAATCGGGCGCTTCGTAGCCGCCTTCCTTCAACACGCGCAGGCTGGGGATGTAGCCGCCGTAGTCGTTCGAGTAGCCCGCGACCCACACGACTGCCTTGCCGGCCAGTTCGCGCTTCAACCGCAGCGAGTAGTCCACCACGACTTCCGCGCCGAGCGTCGCCAGCGTCAGGTCGTCCCCGAGGCGAATGACCTGCACCGGATACTGGCGGCTTGGCGTGGGCTTCTTCGGGTCTTTCTGCTCGCGCTCCAGCGTCACGAATTCGAGCGCGCTGCGGATCGGCCCGCACACGGGTCGCACGTGCGCCGCCATCGCGGCCTCGACCGCGAAAGCCAGTGTGCGGCCGTGCTGCTGTGCGAACTCCAGTGGCTTCACGTAGGGCACCATGTAATGGCGCGGGTAGGGATTCTGGTCGGCACCGCAACCTTGCATGAACATCGCGGTCAACCCCGGCCGCCCGGCTTGCAGCGTCTCCTGTGCGAAGCCGGCGTAGTCGCCGTTGAACTCATAACGCGGCACGTTGTTCGTCATCGAGGTCGAACTGAGTGTGGTGTTGTGGCACGCGTAGCTGAAGAGCACGGCGCAGAGGTTGGTGCCCGGCGACTGCACTATCAGCACCGGCACGTTGTGGTCCACCGGGCCGTCGGGGTTTGGCGCTCTCTTGGAGTTCGAGTCGGTTTTCGGGAGCGCATAGTTGAGCCGGCGGTTCATCGCGAAACCGCACCGCGCATGGGCCTGGCTGAGCCGCGCCGGGGTGAGCTTGCTGATCGCTTCATCAACGATGCGGACCAGTCGCTCCCGCAGGAACGCCGTGTAATGGCCGGCCGTCTTCTCTCCCTCCTTGATCTCGCGATACTCCGGCCCGCAATGCGTGTGCGACGCGTTCATCACGAGGCACTCCGGCGGCAGCTTGTGGCGTTCGGCGGCGTGCTTCTCCACAAACTGCCGCAGCCACGGCCGCACGCCGATGATGTCCATCGTGATGATCACCAGTCGCGTGCCTTTCTCATCCTCCAGCGCGAGCGCCTTGGCGAAAAGATCCTGTGCCGTGCCGTGCGAAGGCGACTTGCGCGCCGCGTAGCCAGACATCCACATGTTTGTCTGCGGTGTGATGACGGCGGACGCCACGCCCGCCTTCCAGAGGTAGTTGGTTTCAACGGTCGCGGCGAAACCGTGGCTCGGGCAGAACAGCAGGCCGACCGTCAACAACGAGAGGAGTCTTGCAGTGTTCATTTTGTGCTCACGATGACGGTGCCGTCAGCCTTGGTTGGCTCCTCGATGGTGACTTTGTCTTTTCCGAACGCCGCGACAAGGTTGGGCAGATCATAAACCTTCAGCGCGCCGTGGACGGTCGTGATGAGTTGGTCCTTGGCTGCAGGCTCGCGGAGGACGCTTGTCCACGACGCCAGCGTCCGGCGCAGCGTCAGCGAGGCGAACAGCTCTGGCTCCAGCGCCGCCGCGTGCAGCGCGGGGATGCCTGCCGCGCCAACGCCGACGAGATGAACCTTGCGCGGCGCGCCTTTCGTTTCATAGCCGGCGAGGAACCGCGCGCAGACCAGCGCGTCCTCGGTCCACATGCCGACCAGCGAACGGCCGAGCAGGTATGAGTGATAGAAGTCGCCTGCCACAGGTCCAAACGAGCCGCTATACCATTTCCGCGCCTTCTCCACCGTCTCGCCCAGTCCGCGTAGGTCCACGGCGAGAACAAGATGGCCTTGCGTGACGAGTTGCTCGATGGGACTGCCGGGCGCGGCATCGGTCTGTTTGCCCAGACCGTGGAGGTAGAGATAGGCGTTGCCGTCCGGCTTCGGTGGCACAAATGCCAGCGCGGGCAACACGATGCCTGGCTCCGGTTCCAGCACGAGCTTCTCGATGCGGTAACCTTGGCGCTCAACACTGCCTGCGGCGCGACACTTTGCCGGTTGCAACTTGTCCAGCGGGCGCACGCCGGCGGTTTCGCGGACTTTCGCCAACGCATCGGTCTTCGCCGACTTTGACCAGAGTTCTCGCCGCTCGACTGCCAGCTTCTTATCCGCATCGGTGTTTAGGTCGAAAACCGATTTCTCGCCAGGCATCAACATGACTTGGCCTTTCTCCGAGCATTGGATTTCCGGGTCTTTGCGGATCGAGAAATCCGGCTCGATGATGTCGTCGTCAACCTTCAGCAGCCAGCGGCGCATCCAGCGCACCGCGCCGACGCGCAGATGCGTGCTGAATCCGTGCGGTTCGTCGGCCTCGACGATGTCTGCGTGGTTGGCGAAGCCGAGCCGCCCGTAGATGCGCTTGGCTTCGCGGAAGGAGTCCCACGAGCCGGTGATGTCGAACATGTCGCGCGTCGCCACGCACATCAGCGTCGGTTTCGGCGCGCGCATGATGACGTAGTCGCCGTGCTCCATACCGAACGAGATCTGGCCAAAGATGTTCTGCTCGCCGTCCTGGCCGCCCTGCCTTTCGAGCAGCTTGCGGAACGACGTGAGGTAGCACGACGGCGCGGCGGCGACGATGCGGTCGTCCAGCGCCATCAAGTAGCTGGTGAGCGTGCCGCCGCCGGAGTTGCCGGTGCAACCGATGCGTTTGGGGTCTATCTCCGGCCGGCTCTGGAGGTAGTCAATCGCCCTCATGCCGTCCCAGATGCGGTAGGTGGCGACGTTGCGGCCGACGAGGATCGCGCCGATGCCGACGAGCGTGTGCTCGGTGGTGCTGCCGAGGGCGGCCTTGCCATCGGGCTTGAGCACCTGCGCGCGCTCGCCTTGTCCGATGGGGTCATAGCAGAACGCGGCGAGGCCGTTCTTCGCGAGCAGGATGCTGGCGCGCTGGTAGGTCTCGGCACCCTTGCCGTTGGCGCTGTGGCCGCACGGCACGATCACGCCGGGGTAGGGCGGGGGAGTCTTCGGCAGGTAGAGCAGGCCGGTGACGTGATGCTTTGGCTCGCTCTCAAAGACGACCTTCTCGACGCGGTAATCGCCGCCGTCCATCGTGCCAGTGACTTTCGCGTTCAGCGGCGTGCGCTTCGGGAAGCCGCCGAGTTGCCGCTCGAAGAAATCGCGCCGCTGCTGCTGCCACGCGGCGACTTGCTCCGGCGTCTTGACCTTCTCGTAGTCGGCTTTGCGTTTGTCGAGCGCGGCGAACGCGGCGGTTTTGAGATAGGCGTCGAGCATTGCGAGCGGCGCGTTGGTGCCTTTCGGGGTGGGCGGCGTTGGCGGGAGGACGTTGAGGTCTTGGGCGTTTGCGGCACAGAGCGTCAGACCCAAGCTCCAGACGGCGAGATATCGTTTCATAGCTTCTCCTTTGCGCGAAGTGCTGTTGGCGGGCCAATCCATACCACTTGCCGCGCCGGAATCAAGCGGGCGTTTTGGCTGCGGAGAAGCTGCTATGCAAAACTGCGTGGCAAGTCATCTAACGATGTGCGAAAAGAACTCCGGCAATGAAACACAACACGATCTGCCAACGTCATCTTCTTCCCGGCCTCAGCGCCTTTGTTTTCTTTACCACCGTTGCGCTGGCCGCCGGGCCGGATCGCTGGCCACAGTTCCGTGGCGAGTGTGGCGGTGTGGCCGACGGCGCGAAAATGCCGGGCGTCTGGAGCGCGACCACGAACGTTGCGTGGAAGACCGCCATTTCCGGCAAAGCGTGGTCGTCGCCGATCGTTTGGGGCGACAAAGTCTTCGTCACGTCGGCGGTGAGTGGAGAGGCGGTTGAGCCGCCGCGAAAAGGGTTGTATGTCTGGCGGTTCTGGGGCACGCGCGAGTCTGACGAGTATCGTTGCGTCCTCTACTGCCTCGACTTCGCCACGGGCAAGGTTCTCTGGGAACGCGTTGCGCATCGCGGGCCGACGCTGGGCGCGATCCACATGAAGAACAGTTACGCCTCCGAAACGCCCGCCACGGACGGCGAGCGCGTCTTCGCGTGCTTCGGCAACGTTGGCCTCTTCTGCTACGACATGGACGGGCGCGAAGTGTGGTCGCAGAAATGGGGCTTCTTCCCGACGCGGCTTGGTTGGGGGCCGGCGGCGTCGCCAGTGTTGCACGGCGACCGCGTCTATGTGGTGAACGACAACGAAAAGGCGTCCTTCCTCGCCGCGTTCGACAAGCGCACGGGCAAGCAGCTTTGGCGCGTCCAGCGCGACGAGCCGAGCAACTGGTCCACGCCGCTGGTTTGGGAAAACGAACGCCGCACCGAGATCGTCACGCCCGGCCGCGGCAAAGTGCGCTCCTACGACCTCGACGGCCGGCTCCTGTGGGAGCTCTCCGGCATGTCCGACATCGTCATTCCCACGCCCGTCGCCAGCCGCAGCCTGCTCTACGTCAGCTCCGGCTACGTCAGCAACTCGCTGCGGCCCGTTTATGCCATCCGCCCCGGCGCGGCGGGCGACATCTCGCTCAAGGACGACCAGACGAGCAATCAGTTCATCGCGTGGTGCGACCGCAAGGCCGGCCCCTACAATCCGTCGCCGTTGCTCTATGGTGACTACCTCTACGTTCTCTACGACAAAGGTTTTCTCGCCTGCTACGACGCGAAGACGGGCAAGCCGGTTTACAGCCGCCAACGCCTCAGCCCCGGTGCCACCGCCTTCACCGCCTCCCCGTGGGCGTGTGACGGAAAAATCTACTGCCTCAGCGAAGACGGCGAGACCTTCGTCGTGCAGGCTGGGCCGGAGTTCAAGCTCCTTGGCAGCAATCGCCTCGACGAGATGACGTTGGCAACGCCGGCGGTTGTGCACGACAGCCTCGTGATCCGCACCTTCTCCAAGCTCTGGCGGATTCAGAATCGGGCCGAAGCTTCAACGCGATAGCTGCTCCAGTGGGCGCTTCCTGATAGTTCTGGATTCTCACCCATTCTGGTTTAACCTGTCGGCTATGAGCGCGACCAAAGCCCTGCAAGTCTCCTGCGTGCAACTCCATTGGGCCAAGAGCCTCGAACGCAATCTGGAGCGGACGTTGCATTACATCCGCCTCGCCGCCGAGGAAGGCAGCCGGGTGGTATTGTTCCCGGAGGCGAACCTGACGAGCTATTACTTCCCGTATGTGGCCCGGCTCGCGCCGACGGCCGTGGAGCGGGCGCTCGACAAAACGTGCCGCGCGGCCAAGGAAGCCGGTCTCTGGGTGATCGCGGGCAGCGTCCGCAAGACCGCCGACCGTTTTCTCAACCTCGCTCACGTAATCTCGCCGACCGGCACGGTGGTGCATGAATACGCCAAGGTTCACATGGCCGGCCGCGATGAGCGGAAGTTTTGCCGCGGCGGCAACAAGGTGTCGCTGTTCGACATAGACGGGGTGCGGTGCACGCTGGTGATCTGTCGCGACGGGCGGCACCCGGAGTTGTATCGTCTGCCGGCGATGGCGGGGGCGCAGGTGCTGTTTCACCCGTCGTGCAGCTCGGACGAGATCGAGGCGGTGTTGTGGAAACGCGTGGCGGGCCGCGCGCAGCAGCCGGTCGGCCCCAATAGCAAGATGTTCCATTGCGTCGCCAACACGGTGGGGCAGTCGCCTGACGGTCTGCAGACCTCCAGCGGCCAGTCGTTCATCCGCGAGCCGTCGGGTATGCCGTTGGCCGAGGCGGGCTACTACCAGGAGGAGATGATCACCGCCGTGCTCGACCTTGCCCGCGCCGACCGCAGCTACGCGCTCGACAGCCTGAACGACCCGCCCTTCCTTCGCCGCCATTGGGAGGCGATGGTGAACGAGGTCAAGGCGCGTGCGGACCTCAAGCCGGAGTGATGGCTTGACGCTCCGGACCACGCTTTCCACCCTCGGTCGAAAGATATGAAACACATTTTCCTTTTTCGCGTCGCGCTTCGCGTGCTGACGGTTTCTCTCGCGGTCGTGAGCGGCGTTCTAGCAGCAGCGGGCGCGGAGAGCTCAACGTCGCTGCGGCTGACGCGTGAGGGGCTGGCGATCGAGGCGGGCAGTGCGGGGCAGTTCACACTCGCCTACCCGGTCTTCGTTGGTGAGAAATGGGACGACGTGCGCAAAGCGATTGAGACGAAAATTTCGGGCAACAATGCCACACTCAAGTTCGACGGCGACACGCGCATCGAGGTGGCGTTGCAGCCGGGGGAGGGGGCGCTGACGTTCACGCCGGTGAACGTGCCCGCCGGCGTCAAGTCGATCCGCGTAACGATGCAGGTTGATTTCAGCTACGCCATGGGCGGCTCGTGGAAGATCGGCGACGGCAAGGAGACGCCGTTCCCTGCGCAGAAACCGCCGAAGCCGCACATCTATCAGGGCAACGCTGAATCGTTGCTGCTGCGCTACAGCGATGGCGCGACGCTGGTGTTGCAGGTGCCGCCTTTCAGCTTCCAGGAGTTGACCGACAACCGCGAATGGGGCTGGAAGATATTTCAGTGGCAGTTCAACACGCCCTGCCAGACCGGCGTGGCGGCGATGCGCGTGAAGATCGTTTTCGGCGCGCCGTCGGCTGACGCACCGAAGCTCGTGGACCGCTTCGGCCAGAGCACGTGCTCCGATTTTCCCGGCAAGGTGAAATCGGAGGAGGAACTCAAGCAGGACACGCAGGCCGAGACAGCGTGGCTGGCTGGCCTGCAACCGCCGGCGCTCGACACGCTCGGCGGGCTGCCCGGCAGCAAGGAGAAACTCGGCCTCAAGCGGACCGGCTTCTTCCACGTTGAGAAGAAGGACGCGCGGTGGATTCTGGTGGACCCGGAGGGCAGCGCGTTCTTCCATCTCGGCGTATGCGCCTTCGGGCCGTCGGACGACTACACTTACTTTGCCGGCCGCGAGCGCGTCTATGAGTGGCTGCCCGCGCGCGACGGTGAGTTCGCGAGCGCGTTTCATGCCGACGCCTACTGGAAGCCGAACGTCCTCTCGTTCCACCTCATCAACACCATCCGCAAGACCGGCCGACCTTACGACGCGGCCACCTACACCGCGCGCATGATCGAGCGCGTGCGGAAGTGGGGTTTCAACTCCGCGGGCGCGTTCGGCGCGGGCGACGCGGGCGCGCGGCAGCAGGCGAAGTTCCCGCACGTGGCGTCCCTGCCGCTGGCGACGTGGGAAGGCTTTCGCAACATCCCCGGCACGCACGGCGTGTTCGATCCGTTCTCGCAGAAGCTGCGCGAGCTTTGCGACAAGCTCTTCGCCGAAAAACTCCCGCCGGCCGCCGACGATCCACTGCTCATCGGCTACTTCCTGAACAACGAGCCGCTCTATGAGGAGATTCCCGGCGCCGTCGCGGCGCTCGACGGCTCGCATCCGTGCAAGCGGCGGCTGGCGCAGATGCTGGAGGAGAAATACAAGACCATTGAGGCGTTCAACAGCGCGTGGGAAATGACGCTCGCGTCGTTCGCCGAGGTCGCCGCGCGCGGCCTGCCGGTGAAGAGCTCCGCCGCCAAGGAGGACATACGGAAGTTCGCCGGCGTCTTCCTCGACGCTTATTTTCGCGTGGTGACGGAGACGTTCCGCAAATACGACAAGAACCACATGCTCATCGGCAACCGGCTCCAGCCCGGCACGATCAACAACGAAACGCTCTGCCGGCTCAGCGGCAAGTATTTGGATATCGTCTCGTTCAACTACTACACCTACGGCCTCGACACCGCGCTGCTCGCGCGCATCCGCGGCTGGACGGGCGACAAGCCGATGTTCTTCAGCGAGTTCTACTTCAGCGCGACCGGCGACAGCGGCCTCACCGGCGGCGTGAAGGACGTGTCCACTCAGCGCGAGCGCGGTCTCGCCTACCGCCACTACGTCGAACAAGCCGCCACGCTCGGCTACGTGGTGGGCATCGAATGGTTCACGCTGGTGGATCAGGCGGTGACGGGCCGGTGGTTCGACAAATACAACGGCGAAGCCGCCAACACCGGCCTCATCTCCGTCGCCGATCGCCCGTGGAAGGTGATGCTCGGCGAGATGACGAAGACCAACTACGACATCTACAAAGTCTTCCTCGGCGAGCGCCCGCCCTTCGTCTTCGACAACCCGCGGTTCAAGCTGTCGGGTGTTGGCAAGTAGGCGGCGAAGGTTTCGCGCCTTGTTAAAACCGTCACTGCACTTTCCGTCCGAGGAAGTGTTGGAAGAAGGCGTAGAGTTGGGCGTTGGATTCCTCGGTGGGCGAGTGGGCTGGGCGATTGGTCATGCCGACGCGATGGGTGAAACCGAGGAAGCGATTCACGGCGGCGGCGTGGCTGAGCGCGGCCCAGCGGGCGGGGAAGTCTTCCGAACCGCCGGAGACGAAGAACGGCCGTGGCGCGATGAGCGCGTGCAGTTCGTGCAGGTCGCGGCCCGTCTCGATCATCTTCTTGTAAGCGCCGGTGCGAGGGTTCTCTGGTGTGATGAGGCCGCGCTTCGGGCGAGGAAGATCGGGGTCGAGGCCAAGATACCATGGCTCCCAGTAGTTCACGCTCGGCCGCTTTTCGTCGAACATGATGCCCGGATCGCTCACGGCGACGCAGGCGAACTTCTCCCACAACGCGCCGGCGAAGAGCGACCATTTGCCGCCGTAGGAATGGCCTACCACGCCGATGCGCCGGGCGTCCACTTCGTGCCGGTTCGCGAGGATGTTCCAGCAGTTGGCCGCAACGTAGGCATGGAACGAGAGCGGTTGGCAGCGCGCGTCGCCGATGTTGGGCTTATAGGCGTCGCCGCCGGGCGTGCCGATGGAGAGCGTGACGAAGCCGCGCCGGGTGAGTTGATAGGCGAAGTCGCGCAACGGATGCTTGCCGAGACCGACGCTTGTCTCCGGCTCGTAATAGACGACGAGCGCGGCGGGAAACGGCCATTCGCCGTCCGGCACGAGCAGCCAGCCTTCGCCCGTCTGGCCCGGCGCGATGTCGAGGCGGACGCGGTGTTGCGTGAAGTTGTCGCGATGAGTTGTTGCGAGCGTCTCCACGTTTGACCGCTTGATGACCGCCGGCCACGGTCCCATCAAGTCGTGCCACTGTTTTAGGATTTCCGCGCGGCGGCGTGGCCAGTCGGCAGCACTGGCCAGCGGCTGTCCGTCGTTGAAGCGCAGCGGAGTGCGGAGGGAATTGGTCGGAGCGGCGTATTCGGGCGGGGGCTGAAAAAACGGCGCGAGGACTTTCCAAGCTGGTCCGGTTTCAGCGGCGGTGCAGACGCTGCACATCGCGCAGATGCTGGTGAGGCAGATGAGAAACAGTTTGGTTCTCATTGTCCAAGCGCTACGAGCGGCCGACTACTTCAGAACAGCCTTCAGTTCCCGGATGAACCGCCGGTTCTCCGGCATCGTGCCGACGGTGATGCGGACCCACTCCGGCATGCGGTAGCCTGCCAGCGGCCGGACAATCACGCCGCGGCGCTGGAGCGCGTCGAAAACGGCGCGGCCGTCGCCGACGCGGACGCAGATGAAGTTGCCGACGGACGGGATGAACTCCAGTTTCATCTTCCGGAACTCGCCGCTGAGATAGGCCAGTCCCTGTTTGTTCAACCGCCGCGTCCGGGTGATGTGTGCGCGGTCGGCGAGTGAGGCGAGCGCGCCGGCCTGGGCGATGGAGTTGACGTTGAACGGCTGGCGCACCTTGTTCAGCAGCCCCACCATCTCCTTGCCGGCGACGCCGTAGCCGATGCGCAGGCCGGCGAGCCCGACGATCTTGGAGAACGTCCGCAGGGCGATGATGTTTGGCGCGCGTTTGCCGATGATGTAGCCGAGCGTGTCAGGCGGGTTGTCCAGAAACTCGTAGTAGGCTTCGTCCAGCGCGATGATCGTGTGGTTCGGCACGCGGTCAAGGAACCGGCAGAACGCGGCGTTATCCACGCGCGTGCCGGTCGGGTTGTTCGGGTTGGCGACGAAGACGATCTTCGTGCGGCCGTTGCACGCGGCGAGCATCGCTTCAAGGTCGTGGGTGTGGTCGCGAAACGGCACCTCCACGGCGCGGGCTTGGAACATCGCTGCACAGAGCTTGTAAACGACGAAGGCACGGTCGCCGCAAACGATCTCATCGCCAGGCGCGACGAACGCGTGGAAGAGCATCTCGATCAGCTCATTGGAGCCGTTGCCCAGGACGATGTTGTCCGCGCCGACGCCGAGATGTTTCGCCAGACCCTGGCGGAGATAGAAACCGCCGCCGTCGGGGTATAGATGCGCGGTGGCCAGCGCACGGCGCATTGCCGCGACAGCCTTCGGCGACGGACCGAGCGGGTTTTCGTTCGAGGCGAGCTTGATGATGGACGCGGGGCGCAGCTTCAACTCCCGCGCGACTTCCTCAATGGGCCGGCCCGGTTCATAAGAGACCAGTCCTTCGATGTGAGGCAACGCGATGTTTCTGGGCATAAAACCTTCCGTTTCCAAAAGTGGCGGCGGAGTATAGCGGCGGCCCGGCGTCTGTCGAATCGTTTTTGCGCCAGGATTCCTGCATGAAAGTTGTCCGGCGTTCGTTTAAGTGGGGGAGTTTGAAAACTCACCCCACCTAGCCGAGCTTGAGCCAGTGCACTTCGATACGGCCGTCGGCGTGGATTTCGGCGATGGCGGCGGTGGCAGGCTGGTGCATGCGCGGGCGGCTGGCCGAGCCGGGGTTGACGAAGATGACGCCGTTCTCGACGAGCCGCTCCGGCTGATGCGTGTGGCCAAAGACAACCATGTCGGGTTTGTCGCCGTCGAAGATCATCCGGCGCACGTCTTCGGCGAGATCGCGCGGCCGGCCGGCGTGGATGATGAGAAACGTCTTCCCACTGAGCGTCCGGCGTTCCACGTCGCGGAAGCCGTGGTCTCGCAGGTGGCCGTCGGTGTTGCCGAGCACGGCTGTGACGGGGGCAATGGCGCGCAACGTGTCGAGCAACGACTCGCCGCCGATGTCGCCAGCGTGCAGGATATGCTCGACGCCGGCGAACAATGCGGGAATCCTCGGGTCGAGGTGGCCGTGCGTGTCGCTGATGAGACCGATTTTCATCACCGATACGACATTGACTTTTGCTGAGCTGGCACGCCAGCATAATAGCGGAGGGCGCGCCCGACTCCAAAACATAAGTCAAATGACTCACAACAAATTGCAGCAGATCTTGGTCACAGTGCCGCGACGGCTGGAGCCGGCGTTCACGATGCATTTGCGTTCGCTGGCTGGCCAATGGCCGACGAGCTGGATGCCAGCGAGCGGTGACCGAGCGGAAATTTCGCTTTTCATGCCCGCGCGGCGCGGGACGGACAAAATCCTGCGTTCGGTGCGGACGTTTCGCGACATCCTGTGCGACCTCGGTCTTGCGCCCGGCCCGATTCGCGTGCGGCGGAAGATGATTCGCGCGAAGGACTGGGCACGCGCGTGGCGGAACAGTTTCGAGCCGGTGCGGGTTTCGCCGACGCTGGTGGTGAAGCCGACGTGGTCGAAGTTGCAGGCGCGTGGGGGACAGGTGATCATTCAGATTGACCCGACGCTCGCCTTTGGCACCGGGCATCATCCAACGACGGCGTTTTGTTTGCGAATGGTCGAGCGAGTGAAGGCAGAGAGCGAAAGGCAGAAGGCGAAAACGCAGGAGCCACCCTCCTTGCTTGACTGCGGTTGCGGCACTGGCATTCTGCCGATAGCGGCGGCGCGGCTGGGTTATGCGCCGGCGATTGGGTTCGATTATGACCGTCAGGCAGTGCGCGTGGCACGGGCGAATGCGAAACTCAACCGCGTGGAACGCCGGCTGGAAATCATCAAGAGCGCATTGGAGGATTTTACTCTGAGCGTCAAAACGCCATCCATCCGCGGACGGTTCGCCGGAAAGTTCAGCCTCGTCACTGCCAATCTCGCCGCCGACGTGCTGGTGGGGAATGCTCGCCGGCTCACGCGGTGGGTGCGGCCCGGTGGCACGCTGGCGCTGGCCGGTGTGCTGGATCGCGACGCCCGGCGGGTGACGGCGGTGTTTCGCCGGCTCGGTTGGCGCGGCGTGGCGCGGGAAAGCGCGGGCGGTTGGACTTCGTGGGCGATGCGGCGGCAATCATGATGAAACGTTTGCGACGCCAACTTCTGCGAGTCGTCGGCGCGGTGCTGGGGGCAATCTTCGCTTTGATCCTGTTGGAGGTGGTCGTCTCGGCCTTGGGCAGCGGTTCACACCCTATTGCCAACTGGGCGGTTGACAAGCTGGGCAAGGTTTTCAGGCCCGTCGGCCGCTGGTTTGTGGGCGCACCGGATTGGGCGTGGATTTCTGTCATCATGATCCTTGGTTTTCCGGCTGCCTTCCTGTTGACTTGGGCGCTGGACGAGGCTGGGATCGGCATCAAGCGCCAATACAAACCTCGTTGGGTGGCGGGAATCTGGATCATCGTGGTGGCGTTTGTGTGCGCCAGCGTCCGATGGGCGCGGTCCGGACATGGCTTCTAGCGCAAATCCGACCTGATTTAGGACCTGTATTGAGCTGCTTTCAGCTTCCAACCCGACTGGCAACCGACGTTGCCAGTGTCTTTTTTGGAAGTTTTTTCGATTCTGACCAGAAAAGTGGTTGACAGTAGTTGGGTCGGTAGTTAGTGTCTGCGCCCTTAATTTCTGGAACATGTGAAGACTTTTTTGCCTAAAACTTTAGAGATAGAGCGTCAGTGGCATGTGTTTGATGCCAAAGGTGTCGTGTTGGGCCGGCTGGCCGTCAAGGTCGCCAACGCCTTGCGCGGCAAGGACAAACCCACTTACACGCCCCACTTGGATGCTGGCGACTTCGTCGTCGTTATCAACGCCGCGCAGGTCAAGCTCACCGGTAAGAAGGAAGAGCAGAAGACCTACATGAGCTATTCCGGCTGGCGGGGCGGCGAAAGGTATCGCACCGTCGCCGAAGTGCGCGCCAAGCATCCGGAGAACATCATCGAGCACGCCGTCAAAGGCATGCTCCCGAAGAACCGGCTCGGCAAGCAGATGCTGACGAAGCTGAAGATTTACGCTGGCGCCGATCATCCGCACAGCGCGCAGCAACCCAAGCCGATGACGTTGAACTGAGCGAATTTTCGAGACACACATGGCACCTATCGCAATTTCAACCGCCGCCGCCCGGCAGCAAAAACTCCAGCAATACACATGGACCGTCGGTCGCCGCAAGACTGCTGTCGCGCGCGTCCGCCTCTCCCCCGGCACCGGCAAATGGATCATCAACGGCAGGCCGGTGGAGGATTATTTTTCGATTGAGTCCCATCGGACAGTCATTCAGCAGCCGCTGAAGTTGACCGAAACGGCCGGCAAGTTTGACGTGTTTGTCAACGTTTCCGGCGGCGGCCCGCACGGCCAAGCCGACGCGGTGCGTCACGGCGTGGCCCGGGCGTTGAACAAGGTGGACGTCGCGCTGCGGCCGAAGCTGAAGAGCGCCGGCATGTTGACGCGCGATCCGAGAATGCGCGAGCGCAAGAAATACGGCCAGCCCGGCGCCCGCAAGCGGTTCCAGTTCTCGAAGCGTTAGTCGGATTTTCGAACTACGCGAAAAGCCCCGGCTGACCGTCGGGGTTTTTTGCTTTTTGCACGGCACAACATGAAAGCGCCGCGCACCGAGGTCACATGAACAAGGTCAAGATCGCCATCGTTGGGGCCAGTGGTTACACCGGCGAAGAGCTGGTGCGGTTGCTGTTGTCGCATCCCGCCGTCGAGCTGACATGTGTCACGTCGCGCCAACAGGCGGGCCAGCCGCTCGGCAAAGCCTTCCCCAAGTTCGCCAGCCGCAGCAAACTCGTCTTCACCGAGCCGAAGGTGGACGACATCGCGCGGCAGGCGGAAGTGGCGTTCCTGGCGCTGCCGCACGGCGTGGCGGCGGAGTTTGCCGCGCCGCTGCTGGAGAAAGGGCTGCGGGTCATTGATCTCAGCGCTGATTTCCGGTTGCGGAGCGCGGAGGTTTACAAGGATTTCTACGCGCACGACCATCCGGCACCGGCGCTGCTGAAGGAAGCCGTCTATGGTAGCCCGGAACTCCGGCGGGACGAAATCCGCAAGGCGCGGCTCGTTGCCTCGCCGGGTTGCTATCCGACCAGCATCATTCTGGCGTCGGCGCCCGCGCTGAAAAACAAAGTTGTCAAGACCGTCGGCATCATCGCCAACTCGCTCAGCAGCCCTTCCGGCGCCGGTCGCAAGGCGGAGCCTGACTACCTTTTCATCGAGTGCAACGAGAGCGTGCGTGCCTACGGTCTGCCGAAGCACCGGCACCTCTCGGAGATTGAGCAGGAACTGAGCCTGTTGGCGGCAACGCCGATCACCATCAGCTTCACGCCGACGCTGGTGCCGATCAACCGCGGCATCCACACGACCGTCTATTTTGATCTGGCCAAGCCACTGTCGCAGGCGGACGCGCAGAAGCTCTATGAGGATTTTTACCGGAACGAGCCGTTCGTGCGCGTCATGGAGCCGGGCCGGTTGCCGGACACCAAAAACATCGCCGGCACCAATTTCCTGGACGTGGCCGTGCGCATTGACCCACGCACCAACCGGCTGATCGCGCTCAGCGCGGTGGACAACATCGTCAAAGGCGCCGGTGGTCAGGCGGTGCAGTCGTTGAACCTGATGTGCAGCCTCGACGAGACAACCGGACTGGTTTGACCGGTCCCAACCGACCGGTCCCGAAAACAAAATGAAAGCGAAATACAAAGTCATTCCCGGCGGCATTACCGCCGCCAAGGGGTTCCGCGCCGCGGGCGTTCATTGCGGCATCAAGCCGGCCGGCAAGTCCGAGAAGGACTCGCCGCTCGATCTGGCGTTGATCGTCTCGATGATGCCGGCCCACGCGGCCGCCGTGTTCACCAGCAACCAGGTCAAGGCTGCGCCCGTGCGCATCTCGCAGAAGCACATCGCCAAGGGCCGCGCCCAAGCCATTGTCGCCAACAGCGGCAACGCCAACGCCTGCACCGGCGACAAAGGCATGAAGGACGCGCTCGATATGGCCCGCCTGACCGCCGAACTGCTCGCCGTCGCGCCTCACGAGGTGCTGGTGGCCTCCACTGGTCGCATTGGTGTGAACCTGCCGATGGAAAACGTGCTCGCCGGCATCCGCGCTGCCGAGCAGGTGCTCAGCGACGAAGGCGGTGCCGCCGCGGCCCGCGCCATCATGACGACGGACAAGAATCCGAAGGAAATCTCGGTGACGTTGAAGATCAACGACCGCGAGGTTCGCATCGGTGCCATCGCCAAGGGCGCGGGTATGATCAATCCGTCGCTGGCGACGATGTTTTGCTTCATCACCACGGACGCCACCGTCAGCACCAACTGTCTCGACAAGGCGTTGCGCGCCGCCGCCGACCAGTCGTTCAACCGCATCAGCGTGGACAACGACACCAGCACCAACGACACCGTCATCATTCTTGCCAACGGCATGGCCGGAAACGTGCCGCTGACGTTCGAACATCCTGACTACCCGAAGTTCCAGGAGGCATTGAACTTCGTCATGTTGAAGATGGCACAGGCGATCGTCCGCGACGGCGAATGCGTCACCAAGTTCATTAACGTCGAGATCACCGGCGCGGCCAGCGATGCCGACGCGCGTATGGCGGCCAAGGCCGTCGCCAATTCCATGCTCACCAAGTCCGCGTGGTTCGGTGGCGACCCGAACTGGGGCCGCGTCCTTTGCGCCGTCGGCTACAGCGGCGCGCAGGTGGACCCGGACAAGCTCGACCTCTACTACGACAAGGTCCACGCCGTCGCCGGCGGCGCGCCGACCGGTGTTCCGCCGAAGCGCATGAAGAAAGTCCTCGCGCAGCCGGAGTTCACCGTCCGCGTGGATCTCAATCTCGGCGATGGCACGTTCACCGCCTACACGACGGATCTGACGGAAGCCTACGTCGAGTTCAACAAAGGAGAGTAATCGTCCAACCGCCCGGGCGTTGTCCGCGGCGGGCGATTTCTTTTTCTCATGCAAGACCTGATCCAGAAAGCCGACGTATTGTTGGAAGCGCTGCCTTACATCCAGCGATTCCGCAGCCACACCTTCGTCGTCAAATACGGCGGCAGTTTCATGGATTCGCCCGACCTGAAGGTCCGTAACGGCGTCGCCGCCGACGTGGTCTTCCTCGAAGCCGTCGGCATCAACCCCATTGTCGTCCACGGCGGTGGCAAGGCCATCACTCGCGCGATGGACGCCGCCGGCATCAAGGCGCAGTTCATCCAGGGCATGCGCGTTACCGACAAGGCCAGCGTCGAGATCGTGGATCGCGTGCTCTCGCGCGAGATCAACCCGGAGATCGTCAAGACCATCGAGTCGCTTGGCGGCAAGGCGCGGGGTTTTTCCGGCGCGGAGATTTTCAAGTGCCGGAAGCTCGTCACCGGTGGCGTGGACCTCGGCTTCGTTGGCGAAGTCGTCGAGGTGAACACCGACCCGTTGCGTCAGTGCATCCACCGCTCCATCACGCCGGTGGTCAGTCCGATCGCACTCGGCGAGGATGGTCTTATCTACAACTGCAACGCCGACGTGGCCGCCGCTATGGCCGCCATCGCTCTCAAGGCGCGGCGGCTCGTGTTCATGAGCGACGTGCCCGGCTTGATGCGCGACCCGAAAGACCCGGCGACGCTCATTTCCAGCCTGCACATCGCCGAAGTGCCCGCGTTGAAAGCCGCCGGCATCGTGGACAAAGGCATGATTCCGAAAGTGGACAGCGCCGTTGAAGCTGTGAAGTCCGGCGTGCAACGGGTGCACTTTGTGGACGGCCGCGTGCCGCACAGCGTGCTGCTGGAGATTTTCACCGACAAAGGCGTTGGAACGGAGATAGTGCAATGACAACCGCAGAAATCGTCGCCCTCTACAACAACCACGTCATGCCGACTTACGGCCGGTCGCTGGCTATCGTGCGCGGCAAGGGCAGCTTGTGTTGGGACGCCGACGGCAAGGAGTATCTGGACTTCGGCGGTGGAGTGGCCGTCAACATCCTCGGTCACAGCCATCCCGCCGTCGTCCGCGCGCTCAAGCAGCAGGCACCGCAACTCATCCACTGCTCGAACCTCTATTACACCGAGCCGCAGGGTTTGCTGGCGAAGAAGCTCGTTGAACTGGCTGGTGCTGACGGCAAGTGTTTCTTCTGCAACAGCGGCGCGGAGGCCAACGAGGCGCTCTACAAGCTCGCGCGCAAGTTTGGTCACGACGAAGGCCGCTTTGAGATCATCACGATGGAAGGCAGCTTCCACGGCCGCACGCTCGCCGGCATTGCCGCTACCGGCCAGGAGAAGGTGAAGAAGGGCTTCGAGCCGATGATGACCGGCTTCAAACATGTGCCGTTTAACAACCTCGACGCCGTCCGCGCTACCGTCGGCCCGCAGACCGCCGCGATTCTTGTCGAGCCGATTCAAGGCGAGAGCGGCATCCGGCCGGCAACGCCAGAGTTCCTGCGCGGCCTGCGCCAGCTTTGCGACGAGCGGAACCTGCTGTTGATGTTCGACGAAATCCAGTGCGGCAACGGCCGGACTGGAAAATTCTTCGGATTCCAATCCATCGCGCCCGACGTGACGCCCGACGCTTTCTCAATGGCCAAGGGCATCGGTGGCGGTTTCCCCATCGGTGCCATCTGGACTCGCGCCGCGCGTAAAGTGAAGACCGCCGACGGCGAGAAGCCGCTCTGCGACATACTTGGGCCGGGCACGCACGCCTCGACGTTTGGCGGCACGCCGCTGGGCTGTGCCGTCGCGCTCGCCGTCCTCCGCACGGTCGAGGAGAAGAATCTGATGGCGAAAGCCGTCGCGCGCAGCAAGCGGCTCAAACGCGGCTTGAAGGCGCTGCAGGCGAAATTCCCGTGCATCAAGGAAGTGCGCGGCATCGGTCTGATGCTTGGCATCGAGCTGGACCGCGAAGTCAAAGACCTCGTCGCCAAATGCGCGGCGGAGGGCCTGCTGGTTGTTCCTGCGGGCACGCACACCTTCCGGTTTGTGCCGCCGCTGACGATTTCAAACGCCGACGCGGACGCCGCGCTGGCCATTGTGGAGAAAGTGTTGGGACAGTCATGAAACATCTGCTTTCCATCGAAGACCTGACGGTCAAACAGATCGGCGAGATTCTCGCGCTGACCAAGAAGCTCAAGGCCGCGCGCGGCAAGCGCAGCCATCCGCAGCCGCTCGCCGGCCAGACGTGGGCGCTCATCTTCGCCAAATACAGCACGCGCACGCGCGTCTCGTTCGAGGTTGGCATCCGCGAACTGGGCGGCCGTGTCATGTTCCTGTCGAACAACGACATCCAGCTCGGTCGCGGCGAGCCGATCGTGGACACCGCGCGCGTCCTGGGCCGGATGATCCACGGTTGCATCATCCGCACGTTCCATCAGAAGGATGTTGTGGACTTCGCCGCCACCAGCGGCATCCCGACCATCAACGCCCTCACGGACGACGAACATCCGTGCCAGATTCTGGCGGACATCTTCACCGTCGAGGAGAAGCTCGGCCCGATCAAAAAGAAGGTCGTTTGCTTCATCGGCGACGGCGCGTGCAACGTGCCGGCCTCGTGGATTCTGGCCGCCGGCAAGCTCGGCTTCGAGCTGCGCATAGCAGCGCCGCGCAAATATCAGCCGTCGCCCGACCTGCTCAAGCGCGCTGGCGGGAAGATCATCGTCACCGACGATCGCGCGAAAGCCGCCGCCGGTGCCGACGTGATTTACTCCGACACGTGGATTTCGATGGGCAAGGAAGAGGAAGAAGCTCAGCGTCTCGCCGAACTGGACGGCTACCAGATCAATGACCAATTGCTGGAGCACGCCAAACCCAAAGTGCTGGTGATGCACTGCCTGCCCGCCTACCGTGGCAAGGAAATCACCAACGACGTCTTCGAGCGTCATGCCAAAACCATCTTCGACCAGGCTGAGAACCGCCTCCACACGCAGAAAGCCATCATGGCGCTGCTGGCGAAGGGATGGAAGAAGTGACGGCTGGAGTGGTGGAGTGATGGAGTATTGGAGTAATGGAACGGCGGAATAAGAATCGCGGCTACATGCAGCTTGTCGTCTGGCAGGATGCGATTGAGTTCTACCGGTTGTGCTGCGATGTGTTCCGCAAGTTCCCTTACGAGATGAAGCGTGTTGCTTCGCAGGGCATCGCCTCCAGCGACTCCGTCCACCGCAACATTGCTGAAGGTTATTGCCGGCGTTCGATTCGCGAATATTTGCAGTTTCTCTACATCGCACTCGGTTCCTTGGGCGAATCCGTGTCTGGTGTGCATGCTTATCACCGGGCAGGACAAATCTCCGATGACAACTTTGAGCGGCTTGATGTTTTGGCTTACAAGCTGGAAAATGGCATGCTGAAACTGATAGAAAGCCTGGAGATGAAGAAAACAACCGGCGACTGGATTGACAACCTTATGGTCAAGGAAAGCAACGCCATCTACAACGCGGAGCCTTCCTCTGCCTAAACCCAACACTCCAACACTCCATTATTCCACCCCCACTTACTCCAATGAAAATCGTTCTCGCTTACTCCGGCGGTCTCGACACCTCCGTCCTCCTTTCCTGGATCAAGGAAACCTACAACGCCGAGATGATCGCCTTCTGCGCCGACATCGGGCAGGAGGAGGAACTCAAGGGCCTCGACAAGAAGGCCCGCAAGACCGGCGCGTCGAAGATCTACATTGACGACCTCACCGAGGAGTTCGCGCGCGACTTCATCTTCCCGATGATCCAGGCCGGCGCGATCTACGAGAACCAGTATTTCCTCGGCACCAGCATCGCCCGGCCGCTCATCGCCAAGCGGATGATCGAGATCGCCCGCAAGGAAAAGGCCGACGCCGTCGGCCACGGCGCCACCGGCAAGGGCAACGACCAGGTCCGCTTCGAGCTGACTGCCTACGCGTTGGAGCCGAACATCAAGGTCATCGCCCCGTGGCGCGAGGAGCGGTTCCGGAAACAGTTCCCCGGCCGCGCCGAGATGATCGCCTACTGTGCCGACAAGAACATCCCCGTCGAGGCGAGTGCCAAGAAGCCCTACTCGATGGACCGCAACCTTCTGCACATCAGCTTCGAGAGCGGCATCCTGGAAGACCCGTGGATGGAGCCGCCGAAGGACATGTTCAAGCTCAGCGTTGCGCCCGAAGACGCGCCGAACCGGCCGGAGTATGTCACGCTCGACTTCGTGCGCGGCATCTGCGTCGCCGTCAACGGTAAGCGCCTCTCGCCCGCCAACGTCCTGCGCACGCTGAACAAACTCGGCGGCAAGCACGGCGTCGGCCGCGTGGACCTCGTCGAGAACCGTTTCGTCGGCATGAAATCGCGCGGCGTCTATGAAACGCCCGGTGGCACAATCCTCCACTCCGCGCACCGCCAGATGGAGACGCTGACAATGGACCGCGAGGTCATGCACCTGCGCGACTCCCTCATCCCGCGCTACAGCGAACTGGTTTATTACGGCTTCTGGTTCTCGCCGGAGCGGCTCGCGTTGCAGGCGCTCGTCGAGGAAAGCCAGCAGAACGTCACCGGCACCGTCCGCCTCAAGCTCTACAAGGGCAACATCATCACCGTCGGCCGCAAGAGCAAGCTGTCGCTCTACCGTCCCGACATCGCCACGATGGAGAGCGGCGAGAGCATCTACAACCAGGACGACGCCACCGGCTTCATCAAACTCAACGCCCTCCGCCTCCGCGTGAAGGCGATGGTGGAGAAGCAGGCGAAGAAGAAGTAAGCACTTAAGCGAGGAATTCTATGCGTGCTGATCAAGTATTCGGAATTTCGCCAGAGCTACGCGAAAACTCGTATGTTGATCGCGGCAATCTTGACGCATCGATATCTAGATTTCTTGCACGCACAACACACCTTGCAATCCGAGGTCCGTCGAAATGCGGAAAGTCTTGGCTTCGGCAAAAGGCACTGTCGGATGCAATAACGGTGCAATGCAGGCTGCGAAAACCGTTCACCGATATTTATGTTGATGCGCTTTCTCAACTAAATATCAGCATCAAGATCAAGGAGAACAAACAGGGTGTATTTAAGGCTACGCTTGGTGCGAAAGGCGAGGCTGGGGCAGCGCTTTTGGCGAAAGCTGGCATTTCAGCATCTGTTGGAAGTGAACGCACCACAGAAGCTGAACATAAGATCATCGGCCATGACATTGATGATCTTCGATTTGTTGCTGAAATCATCAAGAAGTCGGACAGGCGACTGGTGATTGAAGATTTTCACTACATGTCAACCGATGACCGTAGAAATTTTGCCTACGATTTGAAAGCACTCTGGGACTATGGTGTCTTTGTCATCATCATCGGTATTTGGAGCGAAACAAATTTACTGCTGCATCTAAACACGGATTTGGCAGGGAGGGTTCACGAAATTTCCGTTGATTGGACTCAAGACGACCTGAAGAACATTTTGAAAAAGGGCGGAGACGCTCTGAATGTTCGTTTCTCCGACGAAATACAGAACCACTTGGCCGGTTTGGCTTATTCAAATGCTGGCATTCTCCAACAATTGACGTTGCTAACACTTGATGAAGCTGGATTCAAAGAGAAAGGTCTATTTGCGTTCCACGTAACCGACCGCGGTTTGGTTGACAACGCAAGTATGGCGTATGCCGAACAATTGAATCCTCTTTACCAACAATTCGCAAAAAATGTGTCGACCGGAATTCGGTCACGTCCCAACGCCACTGGAATTTATGCTCACTCGATGGCAGTGATCATGGACGCCACGGATGACGAACTAATTCGAGGTTTACACGCTAGAAAAATCTTTGAGCGAGCGGTCAAGCGTCAAAATCGTATTCAATACAGCAACTTGAAAGCGATTTTGGAGAAGATTGAAAGTTTGCAGATTGATGAAGATGGAAGGGGGCTTGTTCTTGGTTATAGTTCCGCCAGTGAAGAACTCGCAATTGTAGATCGCCAATTGCTTCTTTATCGGCGCTTTGCCACGGTGAAATGGCCTTGGGAAGATATGATTGTGGAGGCAGACAAGCAGGGTGGACAAGTAGAGCAGGCTTAAAGAATCCCAACGGGATTCACCACCCAGCGTAGCCCGACTTCATCGTGGCAACACTTGGCTGATTGATGAAATCCCTTCGGGATATTTCCAGCCGTCGCTTCGAGACTTTGCGCCTTGGCGTCTTTGCGTTAAATCGGTGTGCGTTGTTCAAATTCCCCGTTGCCGCTGTCCCGCAAGAGCGTGCTGTCGCTCTACCGGCCCGACATCGCGACGATGGAGAGCGGCGAGAGCGGTGCGGAGTGGGAGCAATGGAGAAGTGGAGTAATGGAGCGTTGGATTAGCTTGTTGCGTGATTCCATTACTCCATCACTCCAACACTCCGTTGCTCCTGTTCCGTGCTGTTCCGAGGGCGATGGTGGAAAAGCAGGCGAAGCGGGAGGCGTAGGCATCGGTTGTTGGCTGTGCCGGCGTCAAGGCCGGGAAGGATCCGCTCCGGATCCCGTGGCCGGCGCGGCAGGGAGACGTCTATTTCAATTCCGTGATTTCCTTGGGAAGCATCTGGAAGATGAAATCCTTGCGTCTTGAACGCATGGCTTCGCCACCGCTGCCGCTCAGATAAAGGAACATGTTCTTGATTGCCCTGTAGAAATTGATGTTCTCCTCGATCGCCGACAACTCATCCGGGGCCGGGTTGCCGAAATAGATCGCGACAAATTTCGACCACACGCGAAGCGCGATCGCGTCGTCGAGTCCGATGATCTTCTGGCAGAGACCCATGCCTGCATAATAGTGCAAGACCTGTTTGATCTGTCCCAAGTCGAAATACGGCGTGCCGATGGCCATATCCCCCATGTCAATCAAGCAGGGACTGTCTCCCTGCATCATGATATTGCCCGGATGAAGGTCCCAGTGGATCAGCGTGTTTTGTCTTTCAGCGCGCAACAGGCGTTCCTTGATAGCCGCTCGCTGGCTATCGTTAAAGAGGCCACAGGCATCGATGTAGCCGCAGGCGAGCGTAACGGCATCCGGAAACGTGTTCGGGTCACCCGCAATTGCATGGATCTGCTTGCAGAAGCCGACATACATCTCAACCACGGCATCCAGGCGATGGACATTCTTTTCGATGTATTTTGAGAGGGTGTCCGCTTTCAGCATTTCATACAAGACACCCCTGCGGTTGCCGCACTCCACCACATCATAGGAAATGGCGGTTGGAACCCCGGCCACAAAGGCCTTTTTCGCCAGTTTCTTCTCTCTCGCGGCGGAAGCTTCGTCGATGTAGTCGTAATACAATTTCACGACGGTTTCATCATCCACCTTGTAGCATTCGCCGTTTGCCCCCTTCGCGATCATCTCCAGGCCGGCGACCGACAGTTGCCTGAGCTTCCTTTCATAAGTCACGATGCTGTCAAAACCGGTCATCTCAAAAACGCTGGCGATCGTCTGGCTCACGTTCTTCACCACCATGCTTCCGCGGGCTGCCTTCATCTTCTGTTGTGCGGTCAGAATGACACGCAGCCCGGCTGACGAGACATAATCAAGACCGTCAAAATCCAGGACGAGTTCTGCAATGCCCTCCAGTTGCCTGTCGACCAACTTGCCAAGAACAGGAGCCGTAGCGGCATCGAGCCGGCCGGTGAGCACAACGGTCATGCGTGCACCATTCAAGGTTTTTTCCAGCTTCATGCCATCCTCTTGGTTTGCGGTTGCTGCGGCCATCCATGACCGGACTCATCTTTTCGAGCCACTTGAAAGTCAGTTTGCAACTGTTGCTGATGTTGGCTGATCGTTTGGGCATTGTCCATCCCCAGCGGAGGGAGGGATTGCGGAGCAACGGAGTGATGGAGTGATGGAGTGGCTTGCTGCATGATTCGATTACCCCATTACTCCATTACTCCAACACTCCATTTGCCCCGGAAGGCGATGGTCGGGAAAGCAAGCAACGGGCACCCATCGAATACGCTTGCCACGGCGCGCGGCTCCAACTTCAATGACGCCACTGACATCATTATGAACACTCGATTTCTGCTCATCACGCTACTGTGCCTGGCGAACGTCACCTTCGCCGACACGACCCCGAACTACGCCACCATGCCCGTGCTGCACCCGGGCACCGAGAAGCGCCACGAATCCTTCAACGAAATCTCCAAGAAGGGCGAGGCGCAGCTTGTCTTCCTCGGTGATTCGATCACCCATGGATGGGATGGCGCCAAAGGCAAGGCTGTCTGGGAAAAGTATTGGGCGCCGTTGAAGGCTGCCAACTTCGGCATCGGCGGTGACCGCACCGAGCACGTGCTGTGGCGTTTGGAGCACGGCAACTTTGACGGCCTCAAGCCGAAGGCCATCGTGCTGATGATCGGCACGAACAACACCGGCCATCAGGGCCGTCCACAGAAAGAACTCAACGGTGCGGTTTATCAGTGTTCCGCGCAGCAGACGGCGGATGGCGTGAAGGCGATTCTTGGCAAGCTCAAGGCCAAGTGCCCCAAGGCGAAAATCCTGTTACTCGCAATCTTCCCGCGCGGGGCGGGCAACGCGGACAAGTTCCGCCAGCAAAACGAAGCGACCAACGCGATCATCAAGGGCTTCGCCGACAACAAGACCGTGTTCTTCATGGACGTCAATGCAAAATTCCTCCAGCCCGACGGAACGCTTTCCAAGGAAATCATGCCCGACCTGCTGCACCCGAACGAAAAAGGGTATGAAATCTGGGCCGAAGCCATCCAGGCGAAGGTGAAGCAACTGTTGAAGTAGAGAAGCAGGCGCAGCCTTGGCAAAGGCAGAGGACAACCCGTTGAGGGCTGCTTCAATCTCGCACGCCTCGCGCTACCGACTTAGGCCCTGACGTCTTTCAGTTCCCAACCCTTGCGCATGTAGGGCTTGATGAATTCGTTGGCCTTCTCGTTATTGGTGAACCGCAGTTTCTTGCCGTCCCAAAGGAGTTTTTCGTTCGGGAAACGCCAACTGATGGCGCCGAGCAACATCCATTCCGTGTAGGGGCCGGCGATGCCGAAGTTGGAGCAGGCCGGCTTGCCGCCTTTGCAGGACTCGATCCAGTCCTTGAAATGGCCGGGCGAACGCTTGATGACTTCGGGCGGCTTTTGCCAGTCTTTCATCTTCGACTCGGGAACCATGCGGACGCTCTCGCCGCGGCCGCCAGTGGCCATGCAGCTCTTGGTGCCGACAAAGAGTTCGTTGAATCCCTTGAGATCCTGCTCGGTCAAGTCGCCGGGCGGCTTGAAGTTCTTGGCCATCTTGCCTTCATACCAGTAGAGCTTCATTGGCGGCATCTTGCCGGCTTTGACGTGTTTGTTCGGACGCGCCGGGAACTCGAACACGCAAGCGTAGTGCGGATACGTCACCGGGTTGACTTCATCAACGGCGGTGCACTGGACGCTGGTCGGGCTGCCAAGTTGCAGGCCCCAGTTTGCCGGGCCAAGCATGTGGATGCCCCAGTCGCCGATCATTTGTGTGCCGTAATCGAGGAACCCGCGCCAATGCCATGGATGAATCTTCGAGCTGTAGGAGTGTTCGCGGGCGCGGCCGGTCCAGAGGTCCCAGTTGAGCGTCTTGGGCGTTTCCTCGACCGGCGGCCATTCCATGATGCCGCGGGCGAATCCGCCACCGCTCCACGAATGCACTTCGGTGATGTCGCCGAGGTCGCCCCTCCAGATCGTCTCGCACGCGACGCGCGTGGCGACTGAAGAGTAGCCTTGATTGCCCATCTGGGTGGGCACCTTGTATTTCCTGGCCGCCTTGGTCAGCAGCCGCGCTTCCCAGACGCTTTGGGTCAGCGGCTTCTGGCAATGAACCGCCAAGCCGCGTTCCATCGCCCACAACGCCACGGTGGCGTGCATGTGGTCGGGAATGGTGATGGTGATGCCGTCGAGATTCTTGCGCTCCTTGTCCAGCATCTCGCGGAAATCCCGGTAGAGCTTCGCGTTCGGATATTTCTCGGCGGCTTTGTTTAGGAAATTTTCGTCCACGTCGCAAAGCGCGTAAATGTTCTCGCTGCTGACATTCTTAACGTCACCCGCGCCTTGCATTCCGCCCACACCGACGCAGCCCAGATTCAACTTATCGCTCGGCGCGCGCTTGCCTGAGCGGGCGATGGCGTGGTTCGGCACGATGGAGAACGCGGTAGCCACCGCCATGCCGCTGAGAAAGTTACGTCGGGTGATTGGATTGCTTGTGCTTGGTTGGTTGTGCATAGACGTGTTCCTTCGAGCAAATGGGTTGTTTAAATCGCATGCTGCGCCGCCCGTCAGGGGCTGTCAACGCCGAAAGCCGGCGGCGTTTCTTGAAGCCTTCCAGATCGCCAGTCTGGAGATTCGCTGTCCGCCGAAAAGGTGAGTCCTTACAGACGAGAGCATCCAATATCAGGACGACGCCACCGGGTTCATCAAGCTCGATGCCCTCCGCCTCCGCGTGAAGGCGATGGTCGAGAAGCAGGCGAAGAAGAAGCAACTGTCGCTGGGGAATGTTTGCGCTTGTGTTGGGCGGCGCGGCGGCGACAATGCCGCAGAAACCAGCGATGAACACGACGACGACAGCGATGCAGCCAGAGCAACGCGCAGAGTGGAAATTTAGCCCCGGTGAGCAGGCCGCAAGTCAATGCCAGCAATATCGGGCGACTGGAAACAAAACTCGTATGATTTCATCTTCTATCCTTAAAGCCACACCACTTATCCTGTCGCTGGTTTTGTCTGCCTGCCCGCTGGCGGCGGCGGAGTTCCGACCGGTTGCCGTGTGGACGGATGCGGAGTGGTTCCCGAACCCGCCGGGGAAGTATGCGGTGGGGAAGATGATTGACGGCGACTTGGGCACCTACGCTTGTCTGCTGGACGACACGCGCACAGGCAAGAGCACGGCGGTTTGTCCGTCCAAGGCGGAGCCGCCCGTGACGGCCACCTTCGTGCTGGATTTGGGATCAGAACGGACGGTTTCCGGGATGCGCTTCGTGGCGCGCAACGCCTGGGTCTATGTGTTGGTGAAGAACGTGAGCATTTCCGCCTGCGCTGACGCGCAAGGGCGGGAGCACGTCAGGCCGCTGGCGGTGGACCAGGAGTTGCCCGCAACGTCCAACTCCAACTCCGCCTTTGTGGAGTGGCCCCCGGTCACAACTCGCTACCTGAAGGTGCGAGTGAACGACTCCTACCAGAAGCGTTACCCCGGGCCGTGGATGCCTGAGTCGCAGATTCCCTGGTGCCGCAAAGTGGGGCTTCCCACGGCGGGCGACGGGAAGAATCTGAACATCCAGATCGCGGAAATCACCTGCTACGATACCCGCCCTGCCGATTACGCCGTCAAGAACCCGCCCGACGTTGCGTTTCCTCGCCACCGCATCGAGCGCGACTGGCTCTATCAGGATGCCGGGCTCGACATCGCCCGCGTTTTCACGTCGGACAACGACTGCGAAAAAGAAAGCTCCATGGTGCAGAAGGTTTTGGGGCGGGTCCCCAATGATGATCCCGGGGTGAAGAAGCTGTGGCAGCGGCTGGATGATCTTGCCGGCGGGGAAGTCGCCGCGTGTGATCCGCGCTGGCGCTCGTTGTATCTCGACGCCTGCGCCGCCCGGCGCAGAGCTCGCCTCCAGACCGTCCGTGAGAGGGCCACCCAGTTCATCTATGCCAAGCACGGCATTTTCGGCTGCATGCAGGGCCTTGCCGGAAAATACGACCTTCCCGACGAGCAGATTCGCGACTACACCTACGGCTTCAAGAAGGGCGGGCAGCTCTGCATGGGAACCTTGCTTGAGGACGGCACGGTCAAACATGAGGTGCTGCTCGAAAAGCCCGATGGCGCCATCTGCTATCCGAACCTCTCATGGGACGCGCGCACGCTTGTCTTTTCCATGCGCGACAATTTCGAGACCGATTCCTATTACCTTTACACGATGGACATGGCGACTCGCCGGGTGAGGCAGATCACGTTCCCCATTGTGAAGAACGGCAAGCCCCTGCCCGTCGCCGATTGCGAGCCTACGTTCCTGCCGGACGGTCGCATTGTCTTCACCTCGACACGAGACGTGCACATCAGCGACTGCTGGTATCGCGCTGGTGGGAACATCTATTGCTGCGACGCCGACGGCGGTAATATCCGCCGTCTGACGTTCGACCAGCTCATGTCGAACAACCCCCAGATTCTCGATGACGGCCGTATCGTCTTCACCCGCTGGGAGTATAACGATCGCAACGCGCTGTTCGCCCATCCACTCATTTCCATGAACCCGGACGGCACGACACAAACGGCATACTACGGGAACTACAGCATGTTCCCGGCGGCGATTATCCACGCGCGTGGCATCCCCGGGTCGCAGAAAGCGATTGCCGTGATCGCCGGGCACCACTCCATCTACAAGGGCAAGCTCGGCCTCATAGACCGCACCAAAGGCATGCAGGAGGGCAAGGGCATCGAGTTTATCAACACCAAGCTCAACGGATCCCCCGGGCGCGAATCAGCCGACTTCATCAAGCCCGAGCCGCCGGATCCGTCCAAACCCCACCTCGACTTCAAGATAGACATTTTCGGACAGTTCGGCCCGCAGTATTCGCATCCCTATGCGTTCGATGAGGAGAACTACTTCTGTTCGTTCTGCCCGGAAGGTTATCTGCCGCCTTTCGGCCCGTTCAATCCTCCGCTGGGCGTCTATTACATGAAGCCCGACGGCGTGCGCGAACTGTTGGCGTTCGATGACTGGCAAGGCACGGGCCTGGCCATTCCGGTCATGCCACGCACTCCGCCCCGCGTGCTCGCGTCGCTCGTTCGCTCCCAGGACAACTACGGGGTTTATACCGTGCAGGACATCTACGCAGGGCCGGGCCTTGCCGGCATCGCGCGCGGCACCGCCAAGAAAATCCGCGTCGTCGCCTTGGAGTATCGCGCTGCTCGCATGGGTTACGGGCAGAACGGGGGCGAGTGCGAGACCGGTCTCTGCCAGACGCCGATCTCGCTGAACAGTGGCAGTTGGGACGTCAAGCATGTCCTCGGCGAGGTTGACATCGAGGCGGATGGCAGTTGCAGCTTTGAGGTGCCTGCGCACACGCCGGTCTATTTCCAGGTCCTCGACGCCAGAGGCTACACCATCCAGTCCATGCGAAGCTGGTCCACGCTCCAGAACGGCGAGCATTTCTCCTGCATTGGCTGCCATGAAAACAAGATGCAGGCGGGGGCGCAGGCGCCAACCACCCGCATAACTACGGTGGCACTCTCCAAGCCGGTCCAGAAGCTCAAGCCCTTTGCAGGCAAGGAGCATCCGCTACTGAGGCGGCTGGCGTCCCAGTCGTGGACGGACAGCGTGGAGAACTACCTGGGGGTCAATGTCCCGCGCTCGCCCGATGCCGCCGCGCCGGTGGACGGCTTCAGTTTCGTCCAGGAAATCCAGCCCATCTTCGATAGGCACTGCGTGAGCTGCCACAACGCCTCGGAAATTGGGAAGAGCAAAATCAGTCTGACAGGAGAAGTGGCCAAGCCGGAGAGCGTCAAGTTGATCGGCGCAGGACAGGTGGATCCCAAACGCGCCTACACGCAGTCTTACGTCAACATCACCACTTCCGGCAATCCCGACAAGAACCCGTGGATGACGTGGCTGAAGCCCCGCAGCCGCACCGGCGCGCTCCCGCCGTATCACACAGGGTCGTGCAAGAGCAAGATCATGGATTACTTTGAACCAGCCCACTACGGCGTGAAGGTCAGCGAGAACGAGAAACGCACTTTCGCCTGCTGGCTGGATCTGCTCGTCCCCTTCTGCGGTTCCTACACGCAGCACAACACGTGGACTGACGCGGAAAAGGCCGAATACAACTACTTCCAAGAAAAGCGCCGTGCCTATGCCGGTGCCGAACTGAAAACGCTTCGGCGCTTTTCGGACCGTTGAGTCGCCACCTTCTGAACCGGGTGCCATGCCCGCCCGAAGCGCAGCAAAGATCGGGTATGCTCAGAGAGTGGAACCTATCGGCGAAAAAGCCGGACAGGCGCGCCCGTCCGGCTACGGAAAGTCCTGAAGCGGCTTATACTTTCTTCAATTGCTCGTAGCCCCAACGCAACATGCGCTCGGTGGTTTCCCAGCCCACGCAGGAATCGGTGATGCTCACACCGTAACGCAGGTCGCGCTTGTTTTTCGGGATGGGCTGGTTGCCCTCGTTTAGGTGGCTTTCCACCATCAGGCCCATAAGCGACTTGGTGCCGCCTACGCGCTGTTCGATGACGCTACGCCAGACTTCCTCCTGTCTGGCGAATTTCTTTTCCGAATTCGCGTGGCTGCAATCCACCATCAACACCGGCGGCAGTTTTTCGGAAATCAACTTCTGCTCCGCCGCCTTGATGCTAGCGGGGTCGTAATTCGTCATCGCCCGGCCGCCGCGCAGCACGATGTGCGCGTTAGGATTGCCGTTCGTGCGGACGATGCTCGTCACGCCGTCTTCGTTCATGCCCAGAAAACTGTGCGGATGCGCCGTGGCCCCCATCGCGTCAATCGCCACCTGCAAACTGCCGTCGGTGCCGTTTTTCAGGCCCACGGGCATGGACAAGCCGCTGGCCATCTCGCGGTGCGTCTGCGATTCCGTCGTCCGCGCACCGATGGCCGCCCAGGTGATGAAGTTGGCGATGTATTGCGGGACGATGGGGTCGAGAAATTCCGTCGCCGCCGGCAAGCCCAGGCCGTTGATTTCCTGCAACAGCTTCCGCGCGATCTTCAAGCCAGTCTCAATGTCCTGCGAGCCGTCCATGTGCGGGTCGTTGATGAGGCCCTTCCAGCCGATGATCGTGCGCGGCTTCTCAAAATAGACGCGCATCACGATCTCCATCTTGTCGGCCAGATCCTTTTGCAGCTTCGCCAGGCGACCCGCGTATTCCAGCGCCGATGTTTCGTCGTGGATGGAACACGGCCCGATGACCACGAGCATCCGCAGATCTTCCTGCTTGAGGATGCGGATGACGCGCTCCCGCGCTCCGGCCACAACACCTTTCACCGCTTCCGGTGTGGGCGACAAGGCCCGCATCGCCCGCGGCGAGAGCAGCGGCACAATCTCTTTTACATGCAAGTCCTGCGTGCGAAACATGGCGTCCAACATACCAGAATAGTTCCTTCGGGGCGATTCCTCCTACGCCGTTCTTACTGTTGGCCTTGGACCGAATCCGCCGGGCGTGCGCCCGTATCATTGCCGCTCGGCGCGGCGCTTGACGATGGCTGGAAGTTTATCGGCCAAGGCTGCCTTGGCCAAGTCGGAGTATCGTTTTGCATCGTCAGTCCGACCAGTTTCCCAAGCGTAGAGGGCCATGGCGGCCATCGCTTGGCCGTTGCCGGTCGCGAACGCTTCCTGAAGCATGGCGTAGATCGCCGGTTCGGCGAAACGGTTCCAGGACAGTTCAATCATGCCCGTGCCGCCGCTGAGCGCTACGCTAAGTCCCTCGGTATCGGCAGCCGTGGGTCGGCCTTCGATTGTGTTGCCGCTGGTCAAGGGCAGCGAATGCGCGTGCAGGCGGCCTCGCTTGATGGCCGAGACAAGCTGTTTTTTCAGATCGCACAGCAGTTGCAGCTCGGTGACCTTGTCTTGCAGGGCCGCGTGCAGTTCCGCGTCGGTGGTCTTGGCGAGTGTCGAGCAGAGAAGTTGGAGGGCATACTCGAGGTGGAAAGCGCGCGCCAATGGTTCGACCGCCGCGAGAATCACTTGGATGTCGGCTTCGAGTTTGTCGCGGCGGGCTTTCTCGGCCGCGGTCGTGGCGACCTCATTCTCGGCCCGCCTCTTCTCGTAGGTGATATGTGCGGTCTGAACGTCCTGCCAGACGGTCTCGATGCGCGTGCGCAGTTTCGGCACGTCGGCCCACTGGTCGAGCGCATTCTGGAGTATTGCTTCTGCTCCCACGTAGTTGTTGGTCTTGACCATCGCCGTTACCGTGTCCAACAACTTCTGCACGTCTTGCGGGGACACGCTGGTGGCGGCGGCCGGGGTCTTGGCCGGCAGACCTTTGGTCACGGGGGCCGCCTGAGCGGGTGGTGGAACGGTCCCTGCCGTCTTGATCGGCGGGGGTGGCGCGGACGTCCCTCTGGCCGTCCGTCTGGCTTTGGTTGGTGCCGACTCGGTTCCGGCTGCGCGCGCCACGATGTTGGTCGCTTGGTCGGAAAGACCTTCCGGTTCGGATAACGTCGCGACGTAGCCGCGAATCCACTCCGGACGCAGGGTAAACACAGCCACCACTGCCAAGGCCCCCAGTCCAAAAAGAACCAGCGCTGTGCCGCTGACCCACACCCAAGGTCGCCGCGAGCGCGAGGGAGGGGGTGAAACGACCGACACTATCGGCGGCGGGCGCACGACGACCACAGCCGGGGCGGGCGTCGGGGTTGCGATGCGCGCGCGCATCTGCTCGATGACTTCGATCAGTTCGGCGGGCGACTGGTAGCGATCCGCCGGATTCTTAGCGAGCAGTTTGAGGATGAGGACCTCCAGCTCCCGCGAAATGTTCGGGTTGAGCTGCCGTGGCGGTTCCGGCGGGCGGGTCAACTGCATGCCCATGACCTTTGCTGGATCATTGTCATCGAAAGGCGGGCGGCCGCAGACCATGTGATAAAGCGTGGCGCCAAGTCCGTAAAGATCGGTGCGGGTGTCGAGGTTGGGTTCTCCGCGGCACTGTTCTGGCGCGCAATATTGCGGGGTGCCCTCGGCATAGCTCGGAGCCTCGGTCTGAGAACCGGGCCGCATGGCCAAGCCGAGATCCGCCAGTTTTGCCTGACCCTCCGGCGTCAAGAGAATGTTGGCGGGTTTGATGTCGCGGTGGATGATGCCGGCCCGGCGCCACGCGAAGTCAAGCGCCTGCGCCATGTGCAGAGCCAGTTCAAGCGTCTCTGGTTCCGTCGCGGGGCCTGAGCGCGCGAGATACTCGTGGAGGTTGCCGCCCTCGACCAGTTCCATTACAAAAAACCAAACGCCCTCGTGGACCCCCACTTCAATGGCTTGGACGATGTTCGAATGGCTGAGTCTGGCGGCTGCGCGTGCTTCCTGAAAAAAAGTGGCGGTGTATTCCGCATCGGAAGCCAGCTTCGGTGAAAGGATTTTCACCGCCACGAGCCGGTCCAGCGACAACTGTCGCGCCCGGTAAACGGTGCCGCGGGCACCTTCACCGATTCTGTCGAGAAGCTGGTAGCCGGGGATTTGAATCTCTTGATCCATTATGATAACGGGGATAATAACCTAACTTGAAGTGGGGTGAAACAGGGAAGTTTGGACTTCTGTCACCTCCCGTTGCCCTGCACCCGCCGCCCGGCGGGCCGACATTCAGCCGGAGTGCGACGACGGGCTGGCGTTTCAGCGGATGCCGCCATCGTAACCCGCCACGAACGGCGGCAACTGCCCAGGGACTCTTCTCTTTTGGCTTTTGTTTCTGCCGCAAATCGCTTACATAGTTGCCGACATGCCAAAACTTCGAGCAGCATTAATCCGCGTCTTCTCGGCGTGGCTGCTTTGCGCACAGGGCCTGTCTGGCGATCAGTCAACGCCGCAGCCTTCTTCGGGCGCGGAAGACGATTTTGTGAAAGCCATCGCTGCGTTGCCGCCAGAGGATCGGGCGGAACGAGTTCTTGAGAAGTTGAAGGAGATGAACCCGGCCTTCGATCTGAGGTCGGTGGCCCACGTGATTGAAGGCGGCAAACTGACGGAGTTGAGTTTTTCCAGCGTCGGCGTGACCAATCTGGCTCCAGTGCGGGCGCTGACTGCGTTGCATCAGCTCACGTGCAATGGCAAGGTTCAGAAACGCTCACTGGCCGACCTCACGGCGCTGCGCGGGCTGTCGCTGAGCCGGCTTGAATGCAACTACAGCCTGATTGGCGATCTAAGTCCGCTGCGCGGCATGCCGTTGCGCTCATTGGATTGCAGCGGATCGAAAGTCAGCGACCTGTCGCCGCTGAAGGGCATGAAGCTGACGACGCTGGAGATTGACAGCTCGCCGGTGAAGGACTTGGCGCCGCTCAAGGGCATGCCGTTGACGATGTTCAACTGCGGCCAAACGCAGGTCAGCGACCTGTCGCCGCTGAGAAGCCTGCCGTTGGAAACGCTTTACTGCTACGACGCGCCCGTGAAAGACCTCGCACCGTTGCGCGGCGTGCCGTTGCGTCAGCTCAACGTGGCCCATACGCAGATCAAGGATCTCGCACCGCTCAAAGGCATGCCGCTGACCCATCTTTGGTGCGCTGGCACCGCGATCAAGGACCTGACGCCGCTCAAGGGCATGCCGCTGAGTTATCTCTGGTGTGGGCAAACCCGGGTCAAAGACCTGGCACCGCTGAAAGGTTTGCCGTTACGTGAGCTGCATTGCGAAGGCATACCTGGTGTTGATCTCAGCCAGCTTAAAGAGGTGCCGCTGGTGGTGATCCAGTGTGATGTGAGGCCAAGCGGCACCTTAGAAGTTCTGCGGGCGATCAAGACGTTGAGGATCATCAACGGTCAGTCCGCCGCGACGTTTTGGAAGTCGCAGGGCAAGTAGGGTGTGACGACACGGTAAAGCGGAGTTTCAGGAAGGAAACTGTTGCAGTTGTATCTACATGACTCGTGATGGGAAAAAAACGGTAAAGATAGTGTGTTTGATTGGCATCCTGGCAGTCGCTGCGATGACCACGTCAGCGCAAGGCCCTGCGGTTTCTTGGGACAAGGCCCGCAGTCACGTCGGCCGGTTGTGCTCCATCGAAGGTCCTGTGATGCAGGTCCTGCAAACCCGCGAGGGCTACTGCCTCCAGTTCTCCAAGAATTCCAAGACTGATTTCGCTGTCATCATCTTCGCCAGCAACGCCGCGCGGTGGCCGGGCAAAATTGACGCGTTGTATATGGCGAAGAAGGTGTCCATCACAGGCATCGTGCGCAAAGTAGCCGGCCGGCCCGAGATGGTTATTTCGGATCCATCGCAGATCACCGTTCTCGGCGACGCGCCCGAGGCATTGGCTACCGCCGTTGCAAAAGCGCCGCCGCCCAAGGTCGAGGTGCCCGCAGCCGCATCGCCGACCGCGGCAACCACCAATGTTATGGAGACGACATCCCAGGAGGTGCCGCTGCTGCTGCCGTTCACGTGCGATGTCAAGCGCTTCACGGGTGTGCGCCGCGGCACGGGTAGTGGCTCCGTTACCGGCAGCGCATTCCGGCAACGCATGTATGTCGAGTTGACGCTGCAGAACACCTCCGCCCAAGTAGTCACGGGCATCGAGTGGCAATGGGTGGCCGTCGTGATGAACGTCGCCGCTGCCGCGGATCAATATTCTCAAGGCGAGGAGTCCCAAATTGAGCTGAAACCGTTCGAATCCAAGACGCTGCGTTCGGACGATGTAAAGATGACCGGGATGACCACCTACCGTAACGGCCAGACCATCGGAACAAGATTTCGCGGTTACTACGTGCGGGTGATCTACAAAGGCCGTCGCATTTTCAAGGAATCCAATTCGCCGGAAATCGAACAAGATGTAGAGTCCTACCTGGAGAAACAGGAAAGACAAAAGCGTCCTGCAAAGAAAGGTTAGCCTCTCATCTATCAAATCGGGGTCGCATCTTGTGTTCAACATCTTGACACTCGATTTCTGTCGTCTCTGACGGGACTTGTTGGATTTGGACCGTCGCGCATCCAACGATGAATCGCAGGGCTGTTCTCGGTCCCCCTGACGAGGCCACCCAAACGGCAACGCTCATATTCCGAGTGCCCTTTTCGCTCGATCACCGCTGCTATCCGCAAGAGCAAGCTATCGCTCTGTCGTCCCGACAGAGCCACGATGGAGAGTGGCGAGAGCATCTACAACCAGGACGACGCTACCGGATAGTGTCTTGGAGTATTGGGGTGCTGGAGTGTTGGAGTCTTGGGCTGGCCTGCTGCATAAGTCCGTTACCTCAATACTCCATGACTCCATTGCTCCCCTGAACGCGGTGGTCGAGAAGCAGGCGAAGCGGAAGGCGTAGCCTGGGCAATCCACAACTGCGCCACGCGCAGGATTGGCGCTTGAACTTCTGCCGGCGCTGATAACAATGCGCGTATGAAGAAAACCATCCATGACGCGCATGCAGTTCAACATACAGGGCTGGACCGCCGGGGCTTTTTGAACATCGGCGTCGTCGCCACAGCCGGCCTGTTCGCAGCGACCACCGCCGCGCGGGCGCAGGCGCCAGCCAAAACGGTCGGGAAGAAGTTCAAACTCAAATACGCGCCGACGTTCGGCGCCTTTGAGGCGCACGCGGGCAAAGACCCGATCGCCCAGTTGAACTTCATGGCCGAGGCGGGTTTTTCCGCGCTGCTCGATGGCGGCTTCCTTAACAAGCCGCAGGAGCTGCAGGACAAGCTGGCCAAGGAGATGGAAAAGCTTGGGATGACGTTGAGCGGACCGTATTGCAGCCACACCGTCGGCGGCCAGAGCCTCGTCGCCGGGACGGACAAGAAGGAAGACTATGCAAAGCACTACAAGGGCGTCTGCGAGAAGCTGAAGCGGGTGAACGGCAAGTGGTTTCTCGTCGTCCCCGGCGGGCTGGTCAAAGGCCTGACGATGGAACAGATGACCGCCAACCTGATCGAGAACCTGAAGGCGATCATGAAGGAAGTCGAGCCGACCGGCTGCATCATGACGCTCGAACCGCTGAACCCGCGCAATCATCCGGGCTTGTTCCTGACGAGAATTCCGCAGGCGATGGAAATCTGCAAAGCGGTGGGCAGCCCTTCGTGCAAGATCGTCAACGATCTCTACCACCAGCAGATCACCGAGGGCGACCTGATCCCCAACATCAAGGCCGCGTGGGACTACATCGCGCACTATCACCTCGGCGACACGCCGGGCCGCAAGGAGCCGACGACGGGCGAAATCAACTACCGCAGCATCTTCAAATACCTCCACGAAAAGGGGTTTGACGGCGTGCTCGGGATGGAACACGGCAAGAGCAAGGGCGGCAAGGAAGGCGAACTGGCGCTGCTTCACGCCTACCGCTGGTGCGACGCGTTCGACACGCCCTACAAAATCTGACGCGCCTGCCCGCTATCGGCACAAAATTGCGACGATGGAGAGCGGCAAGAGCGTTGCAGAATGGAGTGTCAGGGCGCTGGAGTGACGGAATGTTGGAGTATTGGAGTGATGGGTTTGCCTGCCGCACGACTCCAATACTCTATTGCTGCTCTGAAGGCGATGGTGAAGAAGCAGGCAAAGCGGAAAGCGTGATTCGTGCTGCGCTGGAACGCCACCGTGCCGGCGGTGGCACCGCTAAAGTTGCGCTCCCAAGTCGATCCCGACTGCGCGCCGGCGCCGGACTCGCCTTCCAAGGATGGGCGCGCCCAGAATCAACGGTCCCAAAGCGACCAAGGCAACCGTTGACGGCTCCGGGAGGACAATGGCGGTTGCATAGCTGGCCACCGACCATGTTTCGCTCGCTGTGTTGTAAAGGTGGTAGTTGATGGTCATGGTGTCGGCGGTCACGGTCGCCAGGGCGAAACCGAAATTCGTGCCATTAGTGTAATGCACGTTCACACCGGGGTCGGCGTTTATGGAGGCATTGTCGAAGGGCGCGCCGCCATTGCCGGCGATCAACTGATAGCCGGTGTCCCCGAAGTCATCCTGCGCGCTGCTGACGCTCAGGTTGTGAACGTGGCCGGCCACATACAACGGCGCGCCGTTCGTGCCCAGTGCATTCCAGAAATCGCTCCGCGCCTGCAAGCCCGCCGCATCCGTACCGAAAAAGTGCTCTCCCACGTCCTGACCCGTTGCCATGAAGACCGGCTCGTGAGCCATGACCACCTTGAACGGCGATGAGGACAACTGAAGCTGCTCGGTGACCCAGTTCTGGTCAATGCTGTGGTAGCCGCTGCTGGGGTTGAAGTAGAAGTATTGGTCCACCGCGACAACGGTCACATTGTTGACAGTGAACGAATACGTGAATCCCCGCTGATCGTCGCCGGGGCCGTTGTTTGGACCGTTCATCGGCAGGAGCGCGCCGAAGGAGTCGTAATACGCCTGTTTCAAATCGGTGTTGGGCGGGAGGGCGTCCATGAACTCATTCTCATGGTTTCCCCGCACCGGATAGATCGGTATCCCTAGGGACGAGACGGGCGTCATCGCCGTCTTCCACGTGTTGAACTCCGTGATGAAATCGGCATAGGTGGACCCTGCCAGGTCTCCGCTGCACAAATCCCCGGACACGAGCACCATCGTCGGGTTCATGGCGGCCATCCGCTGGGCGATGGTGTTCAGGTATGGGCTTACTCCTGAGTCCGTGCCGGAGTCGTTGCCGCGGGTGTCCCCGATCATGGCGAATGACCAATCGCCGTATGCCGGCGACGAAAACAGAACGGCGAGCGGCGCGGCAAATAACATGAGCGCAACGAACGGTGATTTGACTCTCATATCTTCTCCCGTCTGAATGGAGAAGATGCGGAGCATTCCGTCTCCATTGTTTTTCCCCCGCAGCGCCGCGTCCGACATCGCTCGTAGCCGGTCACCCATGTGATCGCAATCGAGCCAATCCAAACCGGCGCGCCGAACCTCATGTTCACCATTCTGGTGGAGTGTTGAAGTTGGGTCAACTCTTGATTCTTGGCATAGCGGGTCAACCACCAACGACTTAACGGCTTTCGTCAAAGACAACATCATGACCGCCGGCCATAAGAGCGATCTCTCACTCTACCAGCCCGACATCGCGAGGATGGAAAGCGGCGAGAGCATCTACAACCAGGACGACGCCACCGGCTTCATCGAGCTTCAACGCCCTCCGTCTTCGCGTGAAGGCGATGGTCGAGAAGCAGGCGAGGCGGAAGACATGAAACTGCACGCTTTTGTGTCCTCCACGGCCGCCACAGGTGTCGCTTAACTTGCGGCGAATCGGATAGGAGAGACTGGCCCTTGCGCACTGCGCGACGACGGCCTAGTTTCGCCCCGAAAACTGAATCAACTACGGAGCCAGTGACGCTCCAACCACTGACTCCACATCCATATGAAACTAAACATCATCACTCGTCGGCCCTTGGTTCTGGCGGTGTGTCTGGCGGCAAACGCTGGCTTTGCCCAGCAGCAACAATCGTCCGCCGCCGCAAGCGCAGCGCCATCGAGCGCGTTGGCGGAAAAGGAACTTCGCGCCGCCAATGATCAATTCTACGCGGCGCTCAACGCGATGTTCGTCGGCGATCTTGCGCCCATGAACGCGATCTGGTCGCACCGCAGCGATGTGACCGATATGGGTCCGTTCGGCGGACGGTTGACCGGTTGGAAAGCGGTGGGCGGAGAGTTTAAGAAAGAGGCTGGCATGAAGCTCGGTGGGCGCGTTGTTTGCACCGACTTGATCGTTCAAGCGGGAGCCGACATGGGTTACACGGTCTGTGTTGAGCGGGGTGAAAACATGAGCGCGGACGGCAAGCCGGTAATGGTAAGCCACAGGGCGACGAACGTCTTCCGCCGGGAAAAAGGCCAATGGAAGCTGGTTCATCATCACACCGACCTTTCACCGCAACTTGAAAAGGTCACCGGTGCCGAAATGAAGTAGAACTACAGCTCATAGACATTCATACGCAGACAGTTTTTGACGTGGATTTGGAATTGGTGGTCCGAGGGCCAAAGGGCAGCCGGGTGGAAGGGAGGGGCGTTGAGGATTATCGAGGGCAAAAAATAGCGCAAAGGGTTTATTGAGCTGCCTCTGCACTGCACTTCACTCACACCGCTGTCACCCTTCTACGCGCCAAAATAATAACACCGATTTGGGGTTCTACAAGTGTTCATTCATTTCCCATATCGAGATCCTGAAGTAAATTCACCCCGGCGAAACGTCTGGCATTGCCTCTGGTTGATCTGATCGCCTTGGTAGTGTAAGGATGTGATCGCAATGCTTCACCGAATCTCATCGCGCTGTTTAAAATGCAAGGTTCCACGGTGCGGAAAACACTGCCCCGTATCCACACCAATCCCCGACGTCATGAGGCTGTTTGAAGCGAAGAGAGAACGAGAGGCGGCGGAAATGCTGTTTGCGAACAATCCGCTTTCCGCAATATGTTCCGTTGTCTGCCCGCATGAGCGCAACTGTTGCGGTCATTGCGTGCTAGGCAAGAAATCCGAACCGGCGGAATTCTTCAAGATAGAGCAGCATCTGTCAGGACAATTCTTGGCCGAATACGAGCCTCCCACCATCGAGAAGAAGAATATCTACGTTGCGGTCATCGGCTCAGGCCCCGCAGGGATTACGATGAGCATTCTTCTGTCTCTGAAGGGATTCAAAGTAACGCTTATGGAAGCCCACGATAAGATAGGCGGTGTTCTGAGATATGGTATACCCGAATTCAGGCTTCCCAAGGACTTTCTCGCAAAATACGAAACCATCCTGTTCAAGCTGGGCGTCCGATTCAAACCGAACACCTTTATTGGTTCCTCCACAACCCTTGATGAAATGTTTATCGATGGCTACAAAGCCGTCTTTATCGCTGTCGGCGCAGCAAAGCCCAACAAGCTCGGTCTGTTGGGCGAAACCCTCGGCAACGTTTATTATGCTATAGACTATCTCAAAAGTCCTGAAGCCTACCGTCTCGGCAGAAACGTTGTTGTTGTAGGCGCGGGCAACGTTGCCCTTGACGTTGCAAGAGTTGCGATCCGCAATATCGAAGAGGGCGGCACTGTCACGATCATTAACAGTTTGCTGGAAGAGGAAATGACGGCCAACAAACGTGAAATCGCCGATGCGACTGAGGAGGGTGTAAAGTTCGTTCATCTTCTGCAGACTGTTAAGCTCGAACATGACGGTGTAAAGTGCATTGCCGTCACAGCCGAAAAAACGGGAAAAGGAACAGTATACGAGGAAGATTTCACCCGCGTCAGCAAGATACCGGCCGATTCGATTATTCTCGCCATCGGTCAGGGCCCCCAAGGCGCGGCGATGACCAACAGCAATGTTTCGAGAACAAAGCGTGGTCTTGTGGACGCCAATGAAAACGGACATACCTCTTCAAAAGGCGTATTCGCTGCGGGCGACATCGTCACAGGCCCGAAAACAGTTGTCGAGGCTGTGGCCTTTACAAAGAAGGTTGCCGGTGAAATTGAGAAATACTGTCTTGAAAACTGAGAACTTGCTGGTCTTGAAAGATTCAGAATTGGCTAAGCGATACACGGAGAATCGGAAGAAGCATGAGGGGTATTCGGAGGTTTATCATGGGAGGTGACGAGCTTTTGACACCAAAGATCCCAGAATAACCGTAATCATCAGGAGTCTATCATGAACAGGCGACAATTTCTCAAAACGGGCACCACGGCAGCCGCGGCCATTTCCCTCCCCATCAACACCATCCAAGCAACCGGCTCGCCTGCGGCGAAAACCGCCGCCGGCGCATCCACGACGCCGGCAATTCTCGCCCGCTACACGGCGGAGGACCACCGGCGCCGCCTTACGCGCGTTGGCATCTGCACGCAGAAGATTCGCCAGTGCCTGCGCAAGCACCTGATTGCCGACTATCTGCCCGCTCAATGCGTCTTCAACATGGGCGAGTATCCCAGCTGCAAGCCGTGGGAGCCTGGCGAATACGACGAACAGGAATTGGATCGGTTGAAGGACCATGGAATCCAATTGATTCATGTGATGGACGAATGGAACGATCGCTATGGGCTTTTCGGAGGCAACAAGTTGACGGCGGTCAATCCGGCGGGATTCCGCCGTTTTGTGGCGATGGTCCACAAGCGCGGCATGAAGATTCTTGCCTATGCATCGAGTGGATATTTCGCCGGGCACGATCCGGATTACCGCAAGGAATGGTCGCGCCCCGGTGATGCGATTGGCGGCTGGTGGGATTTGCCACGCTGCTCGCCGGCCAGTCCCGGTTGGCGCGCCTATTTCCTGCCGCGCATGGTGCAGATCCTCGAGGATTATGAACTCGACGGCCTCTATAACGATTGGGGATATGTTCCCAACGCAGCGAAGCAAATCAAGGAGCCTGCCCAGGACGAGACGGCCGCGTTCATGGAAACGCCTCAGTATGACGGCGCGATGACCGACCTCTTGTATCTCATCTACTCGGAGGTGAAGCGACGCGGTGGCATCTATAAGATACACGCGGATCGGACCAATGAACCTCTGACGGGCGGACTTAAGGTTTATGACTATCTTTGGGTGGGAGAGAACGTCGGGAATGCCGATGGCTTGCGCGAAGCGACCAAGAACCATGCGCCTTACGTTGTTCCCTGTATCCAAGGAACCTCCGCCAAGGTCGAGGGCGAAAGCGAGCACTTCCTGCACTCGATTCCCTACATGCAATTCCCGTTGCTGCAAGGGGGGCGACCGCTGACCGGGGAACGGGCCGTGATTCCCATCCCGCGTTTGCCGGGAGTGCAGGAAAAAGGGTTTTACCGAAAAGCATGGGAATACTACCAGGCTCATCCGAACGGCCCCTACATCTACGGCGGTTGGGATCCGATTCCGCCCAACGCTGAGATGCGGCCGGCCCACGCACGCTGGCTCAAGAAATACCTGCCTCTGGTGGAAGATGGAACCTGGGCGTATCTGGAGATCACCGACTCGGACTTGTTCGCCAAGCCCCTGCCGAAAGACTGCGTGGCTTCGGCCTTTGCCAATCGTGACCTGCACTTGGTCCTGGCGAACTACGGCCAATCGTCCCAACAGATCGAGACGGCCGATGCGTATGTCCCCACGGATGACCTCGCAGCCGCACCCGCGAAACGATGGCAGCTTCCCAAGCGGTCGCTGCGGATTTTGCGTTATTCCGTTTGAACATCACTGGAAGGCTGATTCAGGTGGGCCAACCGTTCATGAGAGAAAAAGTGCCTGCCACTGTGTCAACGGCGACGTTGGACTTGACCGTCGGCAGAACCTGACGGTGACGGCAACGTCGCGCGGACCTGAGCGTGTGCTATGCAATCCGCGAAGATCGGCGGGCGACGGTGGAGAATCAGGCTTGGAAGAAAACGTAGATCGGGAAGCGATCTGTTATGATTTCCCGCTGCAAGTCGAGCGCGCCTTGCTGCCAGTTTGTTCGGCCTTTTCCGTTGACGGGAAAAGGCGAGGTCAATAGTATCCGCGGTTCCGCTTTCTTGAGAATGGCGGGCTAAACACACGTATAACTAACTTAGGAGACAACAATGGCAATTAAAGTAGCAATCAATGGTTTTGGACGCATCGGTCGTCTGGCCTTCCGCGCGCTTGCGGAAAAGGGCCTCATCGGCAAGGAGATTGAGGTCGTTGCCGTCGGCGATATCGTTCCGGCGGACAATCTCGCTTACCTGCTGAAATACGATTCCATCCAAGGCCGCTTCGACGGCACCGTCACTTCGAAGAAGTCGGCCGCCGACAAGGCTGAGGACGATGTGCTCGTCGTCAACGGCAAGGAAATCAAAGTCGTTAGCGCCAAGTCCCCGGCGGAACTGCCGTGGAAGGCGCTCGGCGTGGACCTCGTCATCGAGTCCACGGGCTTGTTCACCGACGTCGAGAAGGCGCAAGGCCACATCACCGCCGGCGCCAAGAAAGTCATCATCTCCGCTCCGGCCAAGGGCGATTGCCTCACGGTCGTCATGGGCGTCAACGACGGCAAATACGACGCGGCCAAGCACCATGTTGTCTCCAACGCTTCCTGCACCACGAACTGTCTCGCGCCGGTTGTTTACGTCCTGCTTAAGGAAGGCTTCGGCATCGAGGAAGGTCTGATGACGACGGTCCACTCCTTTACCGCCACGCAGAAGACCGTGGACGGCCCCAGCAAGAAGGATTGGAAAGGCGGCCGCAGCGCTTCGATCAACCTCATCCCCTCCACCACGGGCGCGGCGAAGGCCGTCGGCCTCGTGTTGCCAGAAGTCAAGGGCAAGCTCACCGGCATGGCGTTCCGCGTGCCGACGCCGACCGTCTCGGTCGTGGACCTCACCGTCCGCACCGTGAAGGAGACCAGCTACGCTGAGATCAGCGCGGCGATGAAGAAAGCCAGCGAGACCTATCTCAAGGGCATTCTCGGTTACACCACCGACGAGGTCGTCAGCAGCGACTTCATCCACTGCCAGCTCTCGTCTATCTTCGACGGCGGCTCCGGCATCGAGTTGAACAAGAGGTTCTTCAAGCTCGTGAGCTGGTATGACAACGAGTGGGGTTATAGCTGCCGCGTCGGCGATCTCGTGAAGATGATGATCACCAAGGGCCTGTAAACCGGCGCTCGTTCGCCACTGAAGCTGTATCGGTTCCGCCGGGCATGCGCATCCGCGTGTGCCCGGCGGTTCTGTTTTCTGGAGCAGCGCCGGCACTCTTGATGGCTCAGTTCCGGTTTTTGGGCTGAATGTCGCTGGTTACTCTTGTCCGGCATCGCCGGACTTGCTAGAAGGAGCACGTCATGAAACCCCTAATCGTCGCTACCGATAAAGCACCGAAAGCCATCGGTCCTTACTCTCAAGCCGTCCGTGCCGGAGAGCTTTTGTTCTGCGCCGGCCAGATTCCGCTCGATCCCGCCACGGGCCAGCTCGTGCCCGGCGGCATCAAGGAGCAGACCGCGCGCGTGCTGGAAAACATCAAGGGTGTGCTCGCCTCGCAGGGCATCGGCCCCGAACACGTCGTGAAGACGACCGTGTTTATGACCAACCTCGCCGACTTTGCGGCGATGAACGAAGTTTACGCACAGAGTTTTCCGACCAACCCGCCCGCCCGCTCCACCGTCCAGGTCGCCGCGTTGCCCAAAGGCGCGCAGGTCGAGATCGAAGTCATCGCGGCGTATTGAAACCGCGGCGGCCGTCCTCGCTTGGACGCCAGCTTGTGTTTAGCCCACGCTGATAGATGTCGAAGTGTTGGTCAATGTCAGGACACGCAACCGGACGCGCCGGCGTTCGGGCGTTCCAAGCGCCGATAGCCGGGCGGGCGACGGCGGTCTTCGCGCGGCGTGAAGCCGAAACGTTGGTGATAGTCGCGTGAGAGTTCCTGCGACCGGGCGTAGCCGACACGAAAGGCGATTTCGGTTATCGGCAAGTCCGAGTGCTGCACCAGCCCGCGTGCATAGCTAAGACGGATTTCTTTCAGCCGCTTCATGGGTGGCACGCCGGTGGCCGCCTTGCAGACGCGGATGACCGTGCGCACGCTGAGACCGCTCAATCGTTGGACGTCGGCGAGAGTGCGTGTTTCCTCCAATCGCGCGCGCAATTGTTTCTCGATGCGCCACCAGTGTTTCGCGCCCGGTTGCGCGGTGGGTTGGAAACCCGCGCGCGGCAGCAGGTGTTGGAGGAGTTCGAACAGCGCGCGATGGCAGCGAAGTTGGCGCTCCAACAGCGGCAGCGCGGGGTCGCGCCAGAGAGCCAGCAGCTTCCGGCCGAGCCGCAGCGCGACGGGACCTGCCCGCAACACGCGCCGGTCGTCGGGCGGCGGCGGGATGGCGGGCGCGTGGAAGTTGATCGTAATGAACCGCCACGGCGCGCGCAGGATTTCGCCGCGCACCGGCTCGTTTTCGTGATACCAGACGACGGCTCCTTTGCCAAAAACCTCGGGGCGTCCCTCGGCCCACTGGCTGACGGCACCCGCGGTCACGATGTGCAGCAGATGGCCCGGCAGGCTGTGCGATTGAAAACGGCCGGTCTGGATCCGTTCCACCTCGTCCACGAGAATCAGCCTCTCCACCGGCGCGGTGACGCCTGCCTTCTCTGCCATGTCAAACTGAACGGCCATGAGTGTTCGCAAGAGAGGGTGAAACGGCCTGGCAGGAATAGCGACATTTTTCTGTCGTCGCTGCGAAGCGCGCGTGACAGGCATCTGCTAAAAACGGACGCATGGCAAAAATTTACTACGTCGGTGATTGGGCGGTGATGCTGGGGCCGATGTTCGCGGAGACGCCGTTTAACTACGCGTGGAAGGGCACGGACATCTTTAATTACGGGCACTGGCTCAAGGAGGCCATCGAGTCGGGAGGCGAGCATCAGGTGACGAGCGTGCCGACTTGGGAGTTTTACCGGTTGCCACCGGGACGCTTTGAAGAAATTCTGGCCGAGTATGACGCCTTCGTGTTCTCCGACGTGGAGGCGAAAAACTTCCAGCTTGCGCCGCAGTTCTTCGACCGCAGTAAATTCGGCAAGGAGCCGCTGACGTTCCCCGACCGTGTGCGGCTGACCGTCGAAGCGTTGCGGTCGGGCAAGCACATGATGTTCCTGGGTGGCTGGTTGAGCTTCAACGGCGAGATGGGCAAGGGCGGTTGGGGCCGGACACAATTGCGCGAGGTGTTGCCGGTCGAGTGTCTCGAACACGAAGACCTGCGCGAGAGCACCGAAGGCTGGCGCGGGCGCGCTCTCAAGCCAAAGCATCCGGTTCTCGCAGGACTCGACCTTGCGACGATGCCGCCGATTCTTGGCTACAACGTCGTCAAGCCGCGCCGTGGTTGCGACGTGCTCGCGGTGTGGGAAGGCTCGCGCGACCCGATGCTGGCGGTCGGGCAGTTCGGCAAAGGCCGCGTGCTGGCCTACACATCCGACCCGGCCCCGCACTGGGGCTGCAATTTTGTTTATTGGAATCTATACCATCGCTTCTGGCACAATGCCGCGGCGTGGTTGCTGGGCAAGTGAGAGGAGTCTGCAATGAAACGATGCATCGTATGGTTGGTGTCCTTCCTGTTGGCGATCAACGCTCTTGCGGGTGAATCGCACGATGCGGTTTCCGCAACGAAGTCGTTGCTGGGCCGGTTGCTGCCGAAGCACGCGGGCCAGTTTGTGTTCGAACTGATTGTCGCCGACAACGGTCGCGACGTCTTTGAGATCGGGAGCCGCGATGGGAGGGTCGTCATCGGCGGCAACAACGGCGTCGCGATGGCGATGGGGCTGAACTGGTTCCTCAAGCACCACTGTCACTGCCACGTGTCGTGGTATGGCGACCAGTTGAACCTGCCGCAGCCGTTGCCGCGCGTGGAGCCAAAGGTCCGGCGCGTCACTTGGGCGAAGCACCGCTACTTCCTGAACTACTGCTGCTTCGGTTACTCGCTCCCGTGGTGGGACTGGAAGCAATGGGAGCGGCTGATTGACTGGATGGCGCTCAACGGCGTGAACATGCCGCTGTCGGTCACTGGCCAGGAGGCGGTTTGGCAGGCGGTCTGCTGCCGGCTTGGGATGAGCGACGCGCAGATCACGGAGTTTCTCGCTGGGCCGCCGTATCTGCCGTTTCAGTGGATGGGCTGTCTCGACGGCTATGGCGGACCGTTACCGAAAAGCTGGGTTCCGCGCCACGAGGAACTGGAGAAGAAGATTCTCTCCCGCGAACGCGAACTCGGCATGACGCCGGTGCTGCAAGGTTTCACCGGCCATGTGCCCGCCGCCGTCGCGCAGCTTTTCCCGAAGGCGCCGCTCCAGCGCATCAAGTGGATCGAATGGGAGACGCATCTGCTCGATCCGCTCGACCCGCTTTTTGCGAAGATCGCGCGAATGTTCCTGGAGGAGCAAACGAAGCGATTCGGGACTGATCACGTTTACGCGGCGGATACGTTCATCGAGATGGTGCCGCCGAGCGGCGACCTGAAGTATCTGGCCAACCTCGGCCGCGCCATCTACGACGGCATGGCGGCAAGCGATCCGCAAGCCGTGTGGGTGCTACAAGGATGGGCGTTCATGAACCAGCGGAAGTTCTGGACGCAACCGCGGTTCAAGTCGTTCCTCGATGCCATTCCGAACGAGCGAATGGTCGTGCTCGACCTTTTCTGCGAGTCAACGCCGATGTGGGACAAGACCGACGCGTTCTGCGGCAAGCCGTGGCTCTGGTGCAACGTGCAGAGCTTCGGCCGCACCGTCGGCCTCGGCGCGGCGCTGACTCGCAACAACGACGGCCTGTTCGCCGCGCGGCGCGACCCGAAAAGCGGCCAACTCATCGGCCTCGGCTTCGTCAACGAGGGGCTGTGCTACAACCCTGTAGCCTATGACCTTATGTTCGAGAACGCGTGGCGCGACGAAGCGGTGGATTTGAAAGCGTGGGTCGGCAACTACGCGAGCCATCGCTACGGCAAAGACAACGCCGACGCGCAACGGGCGTGGCAGGCGCAACTCGACACGGTCCTCAATCTCCCGACCCGCAGCGTGTCAGCGGTCACTTCCGCGCCTGCGCTGGCCAAATCGCGCGGGACGACGCCCTATGATCAGGTTCGCCTCGCCGAAGCATGGCGCGACTTGCTACAGGCGTCGGACGAACTCAACAAAGCGGACACGTTCCGATTCGACCTCGTGAATGTCGCCCGTCAGGTGCTCGCCGACCACGCGAGCCTGCTCCACAACGACATGGTCAAAGCTTGGCGCGCGAAAGACCTCGCCCAGCTTGAGAAAACCTCGCAGCGTTTTCTGGAGTTGATAACCGATCTTGACGAACTGCTCGCCACGCGGCAGGAGTTCCTGCTCGGCGGCTGGCTCGAAGATGCCAAGCGTTGGGGCGCGACTCCGGCCGAGCGCGCGAAGTGCGAGTGGAACGCCCGGCGGGTGCTGACGCTCTGGGGCGAGTCCTTTGCGATCAACGACTACGCCCGCAGGCAGTGGTCCGGGATGCTCAACGGTTACTACGCGCCGCGATGGAAACGATTCCTCGACGCCGCAGCCGAGTCGCTGCGGGAGAACAAGCCTCTCGACAGCAAGAAATACAATGAGGAGTTGCTGAAATGGACCACGCAATGGTCCGATCAGCGCGAGAGCTTTCCGACGAAGCCACGCGGCGACAGCATTGCAGTCGCCCGGAAGCTCTGGGCGAAATACGCCGATGCGTTCAAACCCGAGCCGGTCACGCAGGACGCCGTCAGCCTGACGACCGGCAAGCCGACGACGTGTTCGAGCGCGCTGTCGGAACATCCCGCCCGTCTCGCCAACGACGGCATGCGCTCCGACACCGAGCGTTACTGGGCCACCGATGTGAATCGCGACCCCGCGGCGTGGTGGCAGGTGGATTTGCAGAAGCCGACGAGCGTCGGTCGCGTGGTCGTCGTCTGCTTCTTCGGCGACAATCGCCACTACGGCTTCACCGTCGAGGTTTCCAACGACGCGCAGCACTGGGAGAAGGTCGCCGACCGCCGCGACAACAAGGAGTCGTCCACCGACGAAGGCTACACTTGCACCTTCCCGCCGCGCCTCGTGCGCTACATCCGCGTCACGCAAACCCACAACTCCGCCAACACCGGCCGCCATCTGGTCGAGGTGATGGCGTTTGAAAGGTAAGACCATGCTCCGCACCATTGCTCTTCTTGTTCTCTTCGTCAGCAGCTCGTTTGCCGCGCAGGTGATTCCGCAGCCGCGCGAAGTGAGCGCGAGCGGCGCAGACTTCGTGCTCGGCGCGGACGCTGCCGTGGTGCTTGGCAAACCGGACGACGGGCAGGATCGCTTTGCGGCAGGGATGCTATGTGGGGAGTTGAAAACGAAGATCGCCAGCAAGGCGAAACGACCGATCCTCATCGGCATCGCGAGCCGCGACGCGGCGGTGCGCGCGGCGTGCGAGCAACGCGGGTTGAAGGTTTCGCCGGAACTCGGTAACGAAGGCTACGTGCTCGATATCAACGGCGAGGGCGTCGTCGCGGCCGCCAACGCTGCGCCGGGCGTGTTCTATGCAGTGCAGACGCTGCGGCAACTCGTGAAGCGGCTGCCGGATGGTCGCGTGGCCATCGAAGGCGTGCGTATCCGCGACTGGCCGGGACTGCGCTATCGCGGCTGCCAGGATGACGTGAGCCGCGGGCCGGTGCCGACGATGGAGTATTTTAAGAAGCAAATCCGCACGCTGGCGGCGTTCAAGATCAACGTCTTCTGCCTCTACACCGAGCACGTCTTCAAGTTCCGCAAATACCCGCAGATCGCGCCGGAGGGCGGCGAGATCACGGCCGAGCAAACGCGCGAACTGATCGCCTACGGCAAGAAGTATCACGTCGAGTTGCTGCCGCAAATCCAGTCGTTCGCGCACCAGGCGCACATCCTCAAGCACCCGGAGTTCGCCGAGATGCGCGAGATGCCGGAGGGCGGCCACGTGTTTTGCCCGTTGAACGAAGGCACCTACAAGCTGCTCGGCGACCTTTACTCGGAGTTCGTGCCGGTCCACGACATGAAGTTCTTCCACGTCGGCTGCGACGAGACGTTCGAGCTGGGCAAGGGTCGCAGCAAGGAGAAGGCCGCCGAGATCGGCGTGGACGGCCTCTACCTCCAGCACATGAAGCGGCTGCGCGAAATCCTGAAGCCCTACGGCAAGCGGCTGATGTTCTGGGGCGACATCGCGCTGCACCACAAGGACATGATTCCGAAGCTGCCGAAGGATTACGTCGTGATGAACTGGACCTACGGCGGCGCGACGAACTACCTCGCACGGCTGGAGCCGTTCAAGGCGGCCGGCCTCGACCAGTGGGTCTGCCCCGGCGTGAGTTGCTGGAACCAGATTTTCCCCGACTGCGTCACCGCGCGGACGAACATCGCGTATTTCGTCCGCGACGGCGCTGCGATGGGCGCGCAGGGCATGCTCAACACCGCTTGGGACGACGACGGCGAGAATCTGACCGAATACAACTGGTATGGCTTCCTATGGTCCGCCGACTGCGCGTGGCAGCCGGAGAAGTTCGACACGGCGCGCTTTGACACGGCGTTCGCGCCGGTGTTCTATGGCGCGGACGCACCGGAACTGACCGAGGCGATCAATCTGCTCGGCGGGCTGCATCGCGTGTTGCGCGCGCCGCGCTCGACCGACACCGCGTTCTGGGAAGACCCGTTCACCGGACAACGGCCCGCGGGCGCCGACCTCGCGAAGCGGCTGCAACAGATTGTCGAGTCGTCCGGTCGCGCGCGGGCGCTCATCGGCCAAAGCCGGTCGAAGGTGCGCGCCAACGAGGCGAGCCTCGACGCGATGGTGTTCGCCGCGGGCCGCTGGGGACTTCTGGCGCGGAAGTTCCTGATCGCGGACGAAATCGCCGCCGCCTACCGCCGCGCCGCGGACGAACCGCAGAGCCGCAAGCTTGCGAAGGTGGCCTTGCGCGACGGCGCAGCGCGTCTGCGCGCGCTCGCGACGGAGGTCTTTCGCCTGCGCGACGAGTATCAGCGGCTCTGGCTCGTCGAGAACCGGCCGTATTATCTGGAGACGATCACGACGCGTTACGACGCGCTGGCCGAGCGGTTCGAAACCAAGGTCAAGCAGTTGGACGCAACACTCTCGGCTTACGAGCAAACCGGACTGTTGCCGGAACCGGAGAAAATCGGCCTCGGCGACCGCAGCGCCATCCGCCGCAGCCGCGCGCCGGAACCGTTCGAGCCGCCGAAGGATTTCGCCGCGCGCTGCAAGTGGTGGAACAACGACTGGCAGTATCGCGTGCTGGTGAAGCTAGACGCGGGCAGGTTCGAGCGCGTGGATTATCCGGTGGAGGCGACACTGGAGTTCACACGGCTGCTTTCCACCGTAGCCCGCCACTCCGTGGCGGGATCAGATTCAGATACCCCGCCACGGAGTGGCGGGCTACAAAGTGCGTTCGATCCCCAGTCGGTGCGCGTGGTCGAGCACGCGGCTGATGGCGCATTGCTTGGCGAAGTGCCGAGCCAGTTCGACCGGGTCGCCAAGTTCGACGCGCAGCGGCACGCCGCAGGCAACGTCGTCTGGATCGCGCGCGGCCGGACGCAGCCGAAAACGCCGCGGTTCTTCTTCATCTACTTCGACAGCGCGCCAAAACCGGCGGCGAACTACGAAGCCATGACGACCTTGGTAGCCCGCCACTCCGTGGCGGGATCCGTGGATCCAACCTCGCCACGGAGTGGCGGGCTACAAAGCGTTTGGATCGAGAACGCGGCGATCAAGGTGCAACTCGGCGCGGAAGGCGGGCACGCTTACGTTTGGCAGGTGAAATCGCTTGGCAGGCTTGACATCACACAGCCGGGCGAGCGCGGCTGGGCTGGCTTCCTCGACGTGCGCGGCTACCGCAACGAGCCGTTCTCGCTCACTTGCGAAGCGCGCGGGCCGGTGCTGGCGCGCTACCGCATGAAGGCAGCGGATGGTTTCACGAAAGTCGTCAGCTTCTACGGCGACCAGCCGTGGTGCGAGGTGCAGTTGAGCCAGCCTGTAAGCGATAGCTGGAATTTTGACGATGCCGATCTCATGTCCGCCGCGAGCAAGACGCCGGGCCAGTTCCTTTTCTCCAACGGTCGGACGGGCAACCTTTCGAAACCAGGCGTGCTAAGCGAGGCGGAGCCGGCGACAACGTGGGGCGCGAAGTTTCGTCCTGACGGCCTGACGCTCGCCTGCGTCACGCCCGACGGCATCGCGATGCATCGCACCGGCCCCGGCGGCGGCATGGGCGGCGTCGGCGTCGAGGGCGCGGGCGGCTCGGCTCACTTCGTGGTGTTCGGAGGTGTGCTCGGTGGCAAGGCGGGCGCTGCAAAGGCGATGGAAGATTTGCGCCGGACGATGACGCTGGCGAATCCACCGGCGTTGTTCATTGGGGATGTTGAACGGCGTTGAAGTAGCCGCGTCACTCCGTGACGCGCATTGCACGCCGATGATCGCGTCACGGAGTGACGCGGCTACTTCCGGCTTGGCTCGGCGCGCCCGCCGGCGTAGTCTGCGCGAGTCACCAACAACGTCGCAGGAGCTAACATGAAAACCACTTGCACTTCCCCGCATCAACTCACCCGTCGTCAATTCATCACCGCCGCCGCGCTCACCATCCCTGCGCTACGCGTCGCCGAGGTTGCGTCGGCCGGCGCGTATCAGATCGGCTGCTACACGCGGCCGTGGGGTGAGCATGACTGGCGCGTCGCGCTCGATGCCATCGCCGGGGCTGGTTTCAAGTATGCCGGCTTGATGACGACCAACACCAAGAACCACCTCGTCGTCTCCGCCGCGTCCACCGTCGAGGAAGCGCAAGCTGTCGGCGAGGAAGTCAAGAAGCGCGGTCTGAAGGTGGCGTCGCTCTGGGGCGGTGGCTTTGCGGTGGAAAAGTCACTCGAAACCGGCGTGGCAGACCTGAAGAAACTTATAGACAACTGCGTCGCGTGCGGCACAACGCAACTGATGGTCGGCGGCACGGGTAACGCGAAGCTCCACGAGGTTTATTACAAAGCCGTCGCCGAAGCCTGCGACTACGCCGCCACAAAAGGTGTCGGCCTTAGCGTCAAGCCGCACGGCGGCAGCAACTCCACCGGCGCGCAATGCCGCAAGATCGTCGAACTGGTCGGCAAGAAAAACTTCGGCCTCTGGTATGACCCCGGCAACATCTTCTTCTACTCCAACGGCGCGCTCGATCCGGCCAAGGATTCCGCGGAGGTGAACGGCCTCGTCGTCGGCATGAGCGTGAAGGATTACCGGCTGATGAAGGAAGACCCCGCTGCGCCAGCCAAGAAGAAGAGTCCCTATGGCGGCGATGTCGCGCTCACGCCCGGCACGGGTATGGTGAACTTCGAGGTCGTCATGGCCAACCTCAAGAAAGGCGGTTTCACCCGCGGCCCGCTCATCGTCGAGTGCCTGGAGAAAGGCGACCTGCCCGCTCTCGCCGTCGAGGCGAAGAAGGCGCGCATGTTCTTGGAGAAGCTGACCGGCCAGAAGGCGTGACTGCGCAAATCACTTCGCGCTCGCGCCAAAGCTGAGACGCATCGGGCCGAGCGGCTGGCCGAGGTTGACGGAAGTAAGCGCGTCGGGCGGAATGATCTTCCAGCCTTCCGTCTTGCCGCTGGAGTTACCCTCGGTTTGGGTCGCGGAGAACAGGAATCGGTTCGAGACAGCCGTGCGCGCGGTGCGGCCATTGGCGAGCTTGATCTCCAGATACGCGTGGCCTACGCCGAAGATGGCGCGGGTTGGATTGTCGAGCGTCACTTCGTTGGCAAGCTGCAGCAGCTTCAGCTTCTCTCTTGGAATCGAAATCCGTTTCTCTCCCGCGAACGCGTTGCTGTTGCGCATTGTCGGGCCAAGTTGCCCCGTGGCGACACGCTCGCCGTTGAGCGAGACGCCCACTTCGGCCCCATCCTCGGCCCACGCACAAAGCGCTAGTGTCGCGGCAGTTGCTTGCTTGAGTGTCGCTTCCGTTACGGGCGTTGTCGGGCGCGGCTCCGGCCTTTTGATGTCCGTGATCCGGCCCGGCTCGCGCCACTCGAACTCGCGGAGGATCTTCGCGCCGGATCGGAACTGCACGCGCACGCGCTCGCCGTCCACCGTCACGAGGAATAACCCAGCCGGCGGGCCGGAGAGATAGCCCCAGTAGTAGCTGAGTTCCTCCCTTGGTATCATCAGCGTGCGACGCTCTTCCATCGGCACCAGTTCGGGGCTGGCTTGGCACGAGACGCCTTGGATTTGCGTGAGGGTTGTGCCATCGAAACGGCGCACCCACGCGGCGGTGTTGTGCGTGTGACCACAGAAGAAGGCGTCCACCGGGAATTGCTTGAAGATCGGCATCAGCGAGTCGGTGAATTGTTGACTGCTGAATCCCGGGCGGATGAGCGTCCAGAGTGGATAGTGCGCGAACAGGAAGATATGGCGGACACCAACGGCGCGGGCATTCGCGAGCAACTCCGCGGCAAGCTTCTGTTGCGCGTCGAAGTCCGCCGGTTTGAAGTCGAGGAAGACAAAACACGAGTTGCCGTAGCGGAACCCGTAGCAAGTCTGCGCTACCGTCACGCCCAACTCCCGCGACAACAGCGGTAGTGCCACCTCTGGGAACGCCTTGCCTCCGGCGTGCTTATCGTGATTGCCCACGGCGATGAACAGCGGCAGCCGGAAGCGTTCCGTGACGTCCTTCATCGCGAACGCCAGCTCCTCCTTCATCTCGTCGTAGCTGGCCTGACGATAAACTCGCTTGCCGTCCTTCATCGCATAGGTGCCGCCCTCGGCGATGTCACCGGTCTGGCAGACGAACGCAACAGGCGGTTGGCAGTCCTTGACGTTCCTGGCGATGCCGGCGATGACCTTGCTGACCTCGAATTTTGGGCGTGTGTAATGCACATCGCCAAGCACGACGAAGCTAAACGGTTTCGCCGAATCCGACAGCACCGGCAACTCGGCAGCGCCTGTAGCGCGCACGTTTGCAAGCGTTAGCAGGATGACGGCACAACGCCACAGAATGGCTCTCATAGGCAGGCAACGTAAGCGGTTGGCGGAGGCGACACAATCCCGAATCCATTGCGCGCCGTGTGCATCGCGCTTTGACCCGGACAAGGGGTCGTGTAGAATCCGGGCGTGTTGCCAAGAAAAGGAGTAACGAGAAACCGCATACACCTCCTGCTGGTGGTTTTGCTCGCTTGCGCCGAAGCACGCGCTGAGAAGACCAACTTCACGAGCGGCATCCTCGCCGGCATTGGCGGAGTTCTCGACGATCTCGACAGTCTCGCCAGCGGGCCGTCCATAGTCTGCCACATCAACTGCCATCATCCCGACACCATCCGCGAGGCGTTGAAGAAGCCGGCGACCGGCCATATCGCGTATCTGGCGAAGGTGAAGAAGACCGTGGAGCAGCAAACCGGCCTGCCCTATGCGGTCATTCACTATTCGCAGCTCAGCGGCGGGAGCCTCGACCGCACGCGCATCAAGGCGGTGTTTATCACCATGATGGACAAGGGCATTTCCTCCAACCACACCGCGCGGCTCCTCGCGACCATTCGTGCGACGAACCTGCCGACTTTCGGCTTCTGCGGCGGCCATCAACTCATTGCCCAAGCCTTCGGCGGCAAGGTGGCGAAGATGCGCCCACTGGCACCCGGCGAGAAGGACCCCAATCCGGCGCGCTACACGGGCTGGTTCAAGGAATGGGCGTTCCTGCCAGTGAAGATCGTCCGGCGCGACCCGCTCTTCGACGGCTTCGGCGACACGGTGGTCGTGCGCGAGTATCACGCCTACGAGATCAAGCGGCTGCCGGAGGAGTTTGATCTGCTGGCCTCCACCGACGCCTGCCGCGTGCAGGCGATCAAACACAGGTCGCGGCTGCTTTACGGCACGCAATTTCACCCGGAGCATTTCGACGCCGAACATCCCGACGGCGAGAGAATGTTGCGGAACTTTTTCAGAATCGCTGGCATCCTGAAACCAGACGCCAGCAAAACCGAAAACCTAACCACACCATGAGCGACAAACCCGAAAAACCTTCCGTCATCATTCTCGTTACCAACGACGGCATGGGCAAATCCGAGCCGGCGTTGCAGCACAAGCTGATGCAGACCTACCTGCGCCTGCTTGACGAGACGGGCCACCTGCCAAGCGCGATCTGCTTTTACACCGACGGCGTGAAGCTGGTCGTGGAGGGTTCGCCGGTGCTGGAACAGTTGCGTGCGCTGGAGGCCAAGGGCGTGCTGTTGCTCGTCTGCCAGACCTGCCTGAACTACTTCGGCCTCATCGAGAAGATCCGCGTGGGCATCGTCGGCGGGATGCCCGACATCATCGCGGCCCAATGGCGCGCTCAGAAAGTGATCACGATCTGAGTGCCGCCGCCAGACCGCGTCACTTGGCCGGCAGAACCTGAATTGCATCAATGGCGACGTTGCCATTGGCTTTGTCGTTGGTGACTTCGACGACGCCGGGTGTGGCGGCATCAAATTGGAAGACGCCGAGCGAGATGAAAGTCGGCTCGATTGGCGGAGCGATGCGCTCGTTGACGCGGATGAGCTTCTCGCCATCGGCGCTGCGGACGGTGACGGCGGCGTTGGACGCGCGGTTTTCGTGGGGTTGATAGGCGAAGCGGACTTCGTAGCGGCCGGTCTTTGGCACGGTGAACTTGAAACGAGCCAAGGCTTTGCCTTTCGGGCTGTGGTAGGTGTAGGAAGTGCCGATGAAGTTCATGAGGCCGGTGCCTTCCTGCCAGGTGCCGATCAACTCGGCCTTGTCGTCGTCCACCACGATGCCCGGCAGTTTGGCGGGATTGTAGTATTTCATGTCAGAGGGCAGGAAATCCGGCGCGCCCGGAGGATCATAGAACTTGCCGTCCACGGTGTCGCGTCGGGTCCAACCGCGCTGGTTCATCAGCCCTTTGAGTTCGTCGAGGTAGGAGTGATACACGTCGCGCGGCGCGCAGTTGTGGCGGAGGCAGACGGAGGCGGCTTTGCCGACGACCTCGCCCATCATGCCGCCGGTCTTCATCACGCGGATCGTGCCGAGCGCCTCGTGGGTGACGCTGACGTTGCGGCCGGCCATGAAAAGGTTTTCGACGTTGCGCGAGTAGAAGCAGCGGTAGGGGACCGGGTAGCCTTTCTTGGAATCCACAGAGCGGTCGAACGCGGCGCGCGAGATGAACGGGTCGTTGGGGAACTTCTTGGCGTAGCGTTCCTCCGGGTAGTGCAGGTCAATGCTCCACGTCGTCGGCACGCAGCCATCGGGGAACTCCTTCTTGTCGGCGACGTCATCGCGCGTAAGCACCACGTCGCCGAGCAATTGCCGCGATTCGCGCGGGCCGCCAACGTAGGCGAGCCACTCCAGCTTGGCGTTGGCGTGGTCGGCCTTGCCGCCGCCGTTCTTCATCGCATTCCACGCGCCATAGACCGCGCGGAAATTCCAGTCGCGCATGTATTCGAGGTCGTGGATCGGATGCTTGTCGAAACCGGTTTCCCAGAACCACGGCCCTACGCCCTTCTTCGGGTAGGGAAAATCCTCCATCGCCAGAGGCAGCGCCCACGGGACATCGGGGAACGGTTGCGGCGAGTCGGCTTGTTTGAACCGCCACATGTTGCTCATGCCCATGTGGCCTTGCTCTTTGATCGTGTGGTCTGCGCCGGCCAGCACACCGATGGTGCCGTGGCCGGTGCCATCAACAACCAGCTTCGCCTTGAACCGCCGCTCCTGGCCAGTGCGCATGTCGGTCGCGATGACGGCGGCGATGCGCTTGCCGTCCATCTCCACCGCCGCGCCGCGATGATTGAGGAACAGCGAAATATTCTTCTCGGCGCGGACGGCGGCATCGCGCTTCGCGTCGTCGAACTCCTGCGTTGTGCCGGGTGATTCCTTCGGGCGGTCGGAGAGTTCCTCGATGATCTCACCGAGGTGTGGATAGAGGCCGGTGCGCGTGCGGCCCTGCGGCCAGACGCGGATCTCGGCGCTGCCGTTGCCGCCGAGCACCGGGCGGTCCTGGATGAGCGCGACCTTGCAGCCCATCCGCGCCGCGGATACCGCCGCGCCGAGGCCGCCGTAGCCGCCGCCGACCACCACGAGATCGAACGCGCCGGCATCGGCGGGCTTCTCCGAAATGCCCAGCAGCTTCTTGCGCCACGCCGCCATCACCTTGAGGTCCTTCGGTGGCTTTGCCGACAAGTCCTTCGTGAACAGAATCGCATCGCAACGCCCCGCGAAACCGGTGAGATCGTGCAACGCGAGCTTCACCTCCTGTTTTGCAATCCTCACGGTGCCGCCGTCGTGCCAGAACCAGTCGGCGCTCTTCGTGCCGAACGTTTCCGCCAGCGGCTTGCCGTTCACCAGCACTTGAAATTTTCCCGGCGTGCCCGGCGCTTTCCAGCGCGCAACCCAATCTTTCGTGCGGACGAAAACCTTGTAAATGCCTGCGCCGGGAAACGTGACGGTCGTGGTGGCGTCCTTCACCGGCTCGCCGAGGCCGTGCGCGAGCAGATACGGCGATCCCATAATGTCCACGAACTGCGTATCCAGAGACCAACCGCCGTAATCCTTGAAGCCCTCGGCTTCGACGAGGACTTCGCCGGCCATCGCCAGCCGCGTCATGCTGAACACCAAACCCAACATAAGTGCCGCAATTGATTTGCGCAGAACAATATTACGCTTGATCATAAGTTCCTTTCGCATGGTTTCAACGGGCGCGCATAGTGCCATTACTATTCCGCACGTCGCAAGACCGCTTGGAGTTTCTGCAGCCTGGAAATTACCGTTCTTGCCAAGGCTTTTCTTTCTCAAGCGTGTCGAGCAGTGTCTTTACACAGTATTCGGCCATCTGTTTCGTGGAAAAATGGCGATTGTCTTTTGGGTTGCGAAGCCATTCAACATCATCAGGATTGCTGCCGCCAAACTTAAAAGTCTCTTCGAACATGCTGACAGGTTCACGATGGCGACTATCTTGATGGGTCATTTCCAGTTGTAGAGCCGCGTAGTTCAACGTGTTGATGTATTGATTCTCCCAACGCACGTGGAGCATATAGCCGCAGCAGAAGATCGTGCATTCTCTAGACTGGTTTGGTTGGCGATGCACGCCAACGATTGTTTTGCCTCCCGCCGCCGAGATGCTGCCGCAGATTCTCTCAATCTCAGCGAACAATTCTTGCACCTGCCTCCAGGCACACCTCACACCCTTTTCAGATCCGAGGAACTCACGCGTTGTCTGTTCCTGGACCATCAGACGGCTCAACCGCGCCGCTTTATTCTCCGCTGTTTCCTCGCGTGGAGTGCCCCCGGCATCTCGGACTCTTTGTTCAATCGCCACCACCGCACCTTCGACACCCCAACGTTCTAGGTCTGCCCAAATTCGATTTTTCGGAAACCACTCAGGGAGTGCAATCGGCTGACTCATCGGAATGAGGATTGTGAAGTCGTAGCCTTTCTCAAACCCCCTGTTTCGAATCGCTGTCTGTTCAACCTGTGTCCAGCCTCTGGTGCCCCAAGCTGACCTGTGGAGAATGACCACGATGCGCGTCTCTTGGCTGAAGACGCGGTTAAAGGTTTGCTCGCCGTCGGTGCCAGCGATTCCCTTCTGACGTTCAGTGTAAATAAAGGTCACCAATCGTCCCTTGAGCAAGTCATTCAACTGTTGCGCCAAGGCTTCGTCCTCCTGAAGGAACGAAAACGCCACATCGTATTTGTAAGTTTGCTGATTCACGGCCGTCTCTCGTGTTGACGTGATCACCTCATCCAGTTGAGCAATTCTCGTTTAGACAATGGGGCTGTTACTCGGCGGCGAGCAGGAGGGCGAACATGCTTCGTTTCATCGGGTTCATGATGGCGCGGATAATGCCAACACTTCCCCCGCAACGGCAAGCTCCGAGCTGCGCCTCAGGCCGATTACACTGTCCGGATACGATCGTTCACCGCAAAACCGCGTGCGGCTGTGACGACAGTTACCGGCGGCACTTGAAGAGGCAGACGCCCGCGGCCCACAGTTCGCGCGTGTCGGGATTGTAGCGCAGGAGAAGCGGCTTGCGGTAAGGCAGGTTGCCGGTGATCTGCTGCCACGTCGCGCCCGCGTCACGGGTCTCATAGACATCGCCATCGCATTTGTTGCCCCAGGTGGTGGTGGCGAACCACATCCGTTTGGCGTCAGCCGGGTCGGTTTCGATGGCCACGATGATGCGGGAGCTGAACGGGAACCTCGTGAGTTGTTTCCAGCTTTTGCCGTGGTCGGTGCTGCGCCAGAGGTTGTTGCCGGGGCAGTAGAGGGTGCCGTTGGCCGTTACATAAATCCTACGACCAGACACCGGCGATCTTCGTTTGGCAGAATCCGCATCTGCCGGCGTTGAGGTGGTAGCCGGTGATGGCGAAGACGTCGCGGACGATGACCGCGCGTTTGCAGTTGGGGCAGAAGGTGGTTTCCGCATCGCGCAGACCGGGGACGTTACCGATGTAGGGGTAGCGCAGGCCGGCGGAGCGGGCGATGGATTGTGCTTGGAGAAGGACTTCCACGGGCGTCGGCGGCAGGGTCTGGAGTTTGTGCTGGGGGTGGAACCGCGAGAAGTGGATCGGATGGTCGGGGCCGATGTTGGCGGCGAGCCAGTCGCACATCCGGCGGATCATGTCCGGCTTGTCGGTGTAGGTGGGGACGACGAGGTTGATGATCTCAAACCAGATACCCATGCTCTTGAGCGTTTTGAGCGTGTTGAGGACAGGCTTGAGGCGGCCGGCGTTGAGTTTCCAGTAGATGTCTTCGTTGAACCCTTTCAGGTCCACATGTGCGGCGTCGAGATACTGGCCGAGGTCGCGCATCGGCGGCTCCTCCATCGAACCGCAGGTAACGAGGACGTTCTTGATCTTCTGCTCGCGGGCCAGTTTGCAGGTGTCGTAGGTGTATTCGTAGAACGCCGTCGGCTCGGAGTAGGTGTAGGAGATGGAGACGCTCTTCGTCCACGCGGCCAGTGCGACAACGTCCTCCGGGAACATGCTCAGGCGGGCGACATCCGCGGCGGTGAGGCCGGCGACGGGCGGGCGCAGTCGCAACTCCGGCCCGCGCGGGTCTTTCGTTTCCTCCGGTTTCTTCTGCGAAATCTCCCAGTTCTGGCAGTTCAGGCAACGGAACACGCAGCCGGCGGTGGCGATGGAAAACGACAGGCTGCCGGGAAAGAAATGGAACAGCGGCTTTTTCTCGACCGGGTCCACGTGGAACGCGCACGGGTTGGCAAACGCCAGCGAGTAGAGAGTGCCGTCGCGGTTGATCTTGTTGCGGCAATGGCTGCGGTCGCCCGGCTCCATCAGGCAGTTGTTCGGGCAAATCTTGCACTGAACGTTGCGTCCGAGTTTCAGGTAATGATAACCCTCGTGGGTCCAGCCGCGCTGACGCCATAGTTCCCACACCACGTCGTTTGGTGCGTCGCCTTTGAAGACACCCTCGGCGGTCAGCTCGCGCACAGCGTCAGCGAGATACTTCACCGCAGCGTAACCGCCCGCCGCGCACGCCAGTCCGGTAGCGCCGTAGCGGATCGCGTCGCGTCGCGTTATCTGCTTTTGCGTTGCGGGCGCGCTGGTCGGAATGTTGCTGGCATCCTGCGGCGGCCTGGAGTTTGGGTTCTCCGAATCCATTCGCGTCATCAATTCACCCCACGGATTCTCTCGGTTTCCACCGTGGCGGGCCAAACCTATCACGACGGCAGGCAAAGGCAAACCGCCCAAGTAAGTCGTTGTGGCCAGCGCGAGTCACAACCGCCGTCGCGTCGCCAAAGCCACCGAGGTTTCGGCGCGTCACTTGCCCAGAATCTTCAGGAACGACCGGAACGGGTTGCTGCCCTTCGCGCTTTCCAGAATTGCTTCCAGCTCATTGGCATCGAGCCACAATCCTTTGCAGCCGGCGCAAACGTCCACCTCTATTTCCCCGTAGCGTTCCTGGCCGAGCTTTTGGCCGCACTTTGGGCAATGCAGCCAGTGCAGTTCCTTCAAACGGCGTTTCTCGGCTTCGGCGGTCGCTTGCTGATCCTTCGCCAGCTTCTCCAGCCGCGCCTTCAGTTCCAGATCGCGAAAATACTTTTCTTCGTTCTCACTTGGTTTAACCGGCATGGGTCGAATTCCTTTCCTAAGAGCCTTTGTTGCGCACGAGGCGGCGGAATAAAACAGGTAACACCGCCAAACGTCAAGAGGACGCTGATGCGCCGAGTCTGCGCACCCGGCCTGCGATCATGTAAAGCACCGGCAGCACCACCATCGTCAGCAGGGTATTGCTGAAAATGCCGCCGATGACCACTGTGGCCAGCGGGCGCTGGACTTCGCCGCCCACACCCACGTTGATGGCCATCGGGATGAAGCCCACCGCCGCGACGAGCGCGGTCATCAGCACGGGCCGCAGGCGGACGATGCAGCCTTCGCGCACGGCTGTTTCCAGCGGCGTGCCCGCATCCATTTTCTGTTTGATGAACGTCACCAGCACGAGGCCATTGAGGATGGCGACGCCGCTGAGGGCGATGAAACCGACGGCGGCGCTGACGGTGAACGGCATGTCGCGCAGCCAGAGCGCGAGCACGCCGCCGACCGCGCCGAGCGGGATGCCCGTGGCCACGATGAACACGTCGCGCAACGATTTCAGGCTGAAGTAGAGCAGCACGAAAATCAATCCCAACGCCATCGGCACCACGAACGTGAGTTTGGCGTTGGCCCGCTGCATGTTTTCAAACTGGCCGCCCCACTCGATGCTGTAGCCTTCGGGAAGTTTCACTTGGTCGGTGATCTTCTTTTGTGCTTCGGCCACAAAGCTGCCCACGTCACGACCGCGAACGTTGCACTGGACGGTGATGCGGCGCCGGCCCCATTCGCGGTTAATGGTGGCCGGGCCTTCGGTTTCGACGACCTGCGCGACGCGGTTGAGCGGCAGCACGGAGCCTGTCGCGGTCGGGATGAGCGTGTTGGCGAGCGCTTCGGGATCGGTGCGCTGGCGGTCGGGCAGGCGCACCACCAGCGGGAAACGGCGCTGGCCCTCGCGGATCTCGCCGACTTTCTTGGTGCCGACAGCCTCGACGACGTTCATCACGTTGCGCGTGGGCACGCCATAGCGCGCAATGGCCTTCGGATCCATTCGCACTTGCAAGATGAGTTGGCCAGTGAGTTGTTCGCCGCTGACCTCGCCCACGCCTTTGATGCCGCCCAACACTTTCTGCACCTCGTCGGAAAGCTCGCGCAGTGTTTCCAGATCGTCGCCATAGATCTTGATGGCGATGTCGCCCCGCGCTCCCGCGATCATTTCGTTCAGGCGCATCTCAATCGGCTGGCTGAACGCCACCGTCATACCGGGAAACTTGGCGAACAGTTCGCGCATCTTGTCCACCAGTTCCGTCTGCGTGCGCGCTTTCTTCCATTGCCCGCGCGGCTTGAGCGCTAGGAAGAAGTCGGACAACTCGATGCCCATTGGGTCGGTAGCGATTTCGGCGCTGCCTAGACGCGTCCAGATGTTGGTGATCTCGTTGGGAAACTCCGCAAGCAGCAGCTTTTCGATGCGGTCGTTGTAGGCGACGGCTTCCTCGACGGAAATGCCGGCCAGTCGGACAGTGGTGCCCACGATGGCGCCTTCGCCCAGCTTCGGCAGGAACTCGCCACCCATGCGCAACGCCAGCAATGTGACGCCCGCGAGCAGCGCGACCGCGCCCAACAGGGTCACAATGCGGAAACGCAGCGCCAGACCCAGCAGCGGCTCGTAAAGGCGATGAGACAGCCGCACCAGCCACGGCTCCTTTTCCTTCACCTGCTTCGGCAGAAACAGGCTGGCCAGGACGGGCGTCAGGGTCAGTGCCAGAATCAACGAACCGGCCAGCGCGAAAATCATCGTCAGTGCCATCGGCTTGAAGAGTTTTCCTTCGATGCCTTCGAGCGCGAGGATTGGCAGGAAGACGATGAGGATGATGCCGACGCCGAACGCGACCGGCCGCGCGACCTCCAGCGGGGCGCTGGTCAGCGTTTCGCGGCGTTCCTCTTCGGTGAGCGGCCGGCCGAGCTTGTGCTGCAGTTCAGCCAGCCGGCGCATGGCGTTCTCAATCATCACGACCGAGCCGTCCACGATGAGGCCGAAGTCCACCGCGCCCAGACTCAACAAGCTGGCGGAGATGCCGGCTTGCAGCATCAGGTCGCCGGCGAACAGCATCGAGAGCGGGATGGCTGACGCCACCACCAGGCCGGCGCGCAGGCTGCCGAGGAACGCGAACAGGATGGCGATGACCAACAACGCGCCCGCCAGCAGGTTGTGTTCAACCGTCTGGATGACGTTGTCCACCAGTTCTGTGCGGTCGTAGAGCACCTCGACCAGCACGTCTTTGGGCAGCGTCTTCTGGACTTCGGCCAGTTTGTTCTTCAGTCCGTGCGTGACCTCGGCGCTGTTCTCGCCCATCAGCATGAAGCCGAGGCCGAGCACGATCTCGCCCTTGCCCGCGCCTGTGACCGCGCCACGGCGGATTTCGTGGTCCACCTTCACCGTCGCCACGTCATGCACGTGCACTGGCACGCCATCATGCGCTGTGATGACGATGTTGCCGATTTCTTCCACGTTCGTGGTCAAACCGATGCCATGCACCAGTAGCGACTCACCGCCGCGCACCACCTGGCCACCGCCCACGTTCTGGTTGTTGGATTCCAGCGCCTCGAACAGTTGTTCCAGTGTGAGGCCGTGTTTGACCAACCGTTGCGGTTCGGTGATGACGTGAAACTGTTTCTCAAACCCGCCCCATGTGTTGACCTCGGCCACGCCGCGCACTTTGCGCAACTGCGGCTTGACCACCCAGTCCTGAATCTCGCGCAGTTCCGTCAGCGTGCGTTTCGGATCGGTGGACCGGACAACGTAGTGGAACACCTCGCCCAAGCCCGTCGAGATGGGGCCGAGTTGCGGCCGTTGGATGCCCGGTGGCAGCTCGATGGTTTGCAGTCGTTCCGTGATGAGCTGCCTCGCACGAAAGATGCTCGTGTCATCGTCAAACGTCGCGACAACTTGCGAGAGGCCGAACTTGGACACCGAGCGGATGTTATTCAAGCCGGGCAGACCACCGATGGCTAGTTCCACCGGAAGGGTGACTTGCGACTCGGCTTCCTCCGCGTTCAGCGACGGCACGGTGGTGTTGATCTGCACCTGCACTGGCGTTGTGTCGGGGAAGGCGTCAATCGGCAGGGTGGTGAGCGAGCGCCCGCCGACCAGAATCAGCAGCACTGCCAGGACGGTGACGAGCAGGCGGTTCTTCAGCGAGGTTGTGATGAGCCAATTCAACATAGTAGAGAGTCTCCGGATTTCATGTGATAGGAACGTTGAATAGGCCGTTTAATCATCCGCGCAACCCGCGCCGAGGCGGGAAATGAGGAAGGCCGACTTGAGCGAAAAAGCGTGATTCACCGCCACCACTTCCTGGGACTTCAGCCCTTCGGCAATTTCCACCTTTCCATCGTGCTTGGCGCCAACACGAACCACCCGGGCATCGAACAAATCCTCGGCCAGCTTAACAAAGACAAAGGCTTGGCCTCCGATCTTTTGGATGGCCGACGGTGGCAGCAACAACGCCCCGTCGGCGGTGCGAGTCAGGATGCGCGCTTGCGCGAACATCCTGGCTTTGAGCAACCCTTCCGGATTTGGCACTTCCGCGCGAGCACGGGCCATGCGGCTGCGTTCATCCACTTCCGCGCCGATCCACGTCAGCTTGCCTATGAACGTCTGCCCCGGGAGTGATTCCACGCGCAGTTCCACCGTCTGGCCAGTTTTCACTCGGGCCAAGGCCGATTCTGGAATGTTGAGCATGGCCCACGTGGTCGAGCGGTCGGCCAGCGTGAACAACGGCTTGCCTGTTTCCACCAGAGCGCCGCGCACAGCCACGCGCTCGACGATCTCGCCCGCGAATGGCGCGCGCACCTCCATGAGAACCTGTTCGTGCGGCTTGGCCCCCATCACATCAATCTGCTCCTCGGTGAAGCCCAGCGTGCGAAGCTGCTGGCAGGCCCCGCGATGCTCCGCTTCCGCTTGCTGCAAGTCCTTCTCTGACGTGACGCGCTCGGCGCGCAGCTTGCGCTCGCGGTCGAGCGTCTGGTGCGACAACACCGCCTTGGCCACGGCTTCCGCAATGGAGGCGGACCAGATCTTCGCCACCGGCTGCTTTTCTTCCACCTTGCTGCCCAAGTCCACTGTGACTTCCTGAATGATGCCACCGACGGGGGCGACGATCTGGGCGAGCTTGTTTTGGTTGAACGCAATCTCGGCGTAGCACTCCACCGCGTCACTAATCGTCCCGACCGTCGGGGTTGCGGTCTGAACACCCGCGATCCCGGCCGAGTCGTTCGAGGCCAGGCGAACTTTGGCTGACTCGCCCGGCTTCAGCGTCGCCGCCAATTGCGGTTTGCAGATGCCGCATTGCGCCTCAGGCACGTTGTGCTCGGTGCACATGACCACGCCGTCTTTGGTTTCGGTGTGAGCCTTGGCTTCGCCATGTCCGCACGCATTGTGTCCGTGCCCATCATCTTCGGAGTGGGCTTCTTTCTTGTCGCAGCCGGCGGCGAAGACCGCCAACGCGGCGACCGTCGCCAGCGCGACGCTTTTCCAGAGTGTGTTTGTTTTCATGTTGCGTCTGTTTGCTCTCTTGTTCGTGTTGAAATTCATGGCTTGGGTGGGATCACCGCCGGCTTGGCCAGATGAAGCTCCGCCATGTTCTTGGCCAGCAGCGCCTCGAGTTCGGCCTGGGCACTGTTCAATTCCAACAGCCGGTCGTAGTAGGTCAGCCGGACCTCAAAGGTGGTCCGTTGTGTGTCGAGGATATCGAGCAAGCCGAACTTGCCGGCTTCGTAGCCGGTGCGGACCAGACGCGAGGCGGCTTCGGCTTTCGGCACAATCCGCGTGCGATAGGTTTCGACTTGTTCGCCGGCGGCTTTCAGCCGTTCGTCAAGCACGGCTAATTCGCGCGTAAGCCGCACTTCGACTGCGGTGAGGTCGTAACGGGCGATGTCGGCGTTGGCACGGGCCTCGCGCTTCTTACCCTGCGCGCGGTCGAAGAGCGGCAGCGGAATCGAGACACGAAACGTCATGATGCCCTCTCGTGCGGCGTAGTCGCGGCCCCCGGCGACGCCGAAGTTCACGTCAGGATACGGATCAAGTTTCGCCCGGCGCAGTTCCAAGTCGGCCCGCTCACGGCCAGCCAGCGCGGCACGCACGTTGGGATGGCGGGCGAGCATTTGCTCGCGGGCTTGGTTGAGGTCGGGCCGCTGCACCTGTTCCGCCAGCTCGCCGGCCAACGGGCCGAGCGCATCGCGAGGCCGGCCCATCAGCGCCGCCAGCGTCTTGAGCGGCTCGGCCACTTCGCGGCGCGCGGCAGCCATCTCCGCCACAGCCCGGTCGTGCTCGACTTCGGCGCGGAGTTGCTCTTGATCGGCTGCGGCGCCGGCCGCGACGCGTTTGCCGACCGCTTCGGCAGTGGAGCGGGCCAGCTCCGCCAGTTGCCCGGTGACAGCCAGTTTATTTTGGGCAGCCAGCGCGCGGTAGAATGTGCTTTTCACATCACGGACCAATTCAAGCTCGCGGCCAAAGTATTCCCACTCGGCCAGCGTCACGCCCTGCGCGCCGATTTTGGCGTCGAGTGCCTTCTTGCCGGGAAACGGCACGGTTTGCGCCACGCCAACCATGTTTTGCGCACCGTTAAAACCGCCCCGGTCCGGCGGGAATTGTTCGGATGAAAGTTCCAGGTTCGGGTTGGGCCAGACGCGCGTTTGGACAGCGCGACCCGTGGCAGCCTCGATGCGTGATCGGGCGGCGCGCAGTTCGGGATTGTTCGCGACTGCCTCGGTAACGGCGGATGCCAGGTCGAGTTTGGATTGGGTCGCCGCATCGGCAAGCGCGATAACGCCAACAAAGAACAACAGACAGAATACTTTCATACAAACCTCAAATGATTTTCGGGCAACGAGAGTTCCACCACGACAAGGTCGCGGCAGACGAACACACTACGGGCGCGGATGAGGATTCAGGCTCGCGGCGGAGGTGTGGGAGGGCGGAAGGTGAGGGAGACGAACTGGTCCTGTTCGATCACCGGCATCACTGGGACCGAAACGGGTTGGTTGACAGCGCCGACCGCATCCGGCGTTTCAAGCGCCTGCGTGCAAAGGCAGAGCATACACGGCCCGCAGCAGTCGGCGTCGTCAGAGCAAAGGCAGGTTGCCGATTCAAAGAGGGCAGACAGCAGCAATGTGCTGAGGGCTGCGCTCAGGATGATTCGGATGGTGCTGCTGAATCGCATGACGGCTAATGTCTATGCGAGCGGTGGGCGAAAGTCAAACCCGCATCCCGGCGTCAGTTCGAGCGGCGCAGGAGGTGATGGTTTTGAGCGAGCCTTGATTCTGTAACAGAAGTGTGGCAGCAACGGAGCGGTTATGTTACAGATTCGCGGCAATGACCGGAGCTGGTCGCCGTGGTGCGGCGAAGCGGCGGTGCGGTTGGAATAGCCGTTAACTGATTATTGGAAAAACTTATGTTGAACCTTTCCCGATTTTTGCCGAAAGACGAGAAGTTCTACGACTTGCTGGAGGCGAGCGCCGGAGAAGTGAAAGGCAGCGCGGAACTGCTGGAGAAGCTGTTGGTGAGCCTGAACAAGTCGCTGCCGCCAGCGACGCTCGAAGAGTTCGAGGCGCACCGGCGCAAGGACAAGCAGATCACGCAGCAGATCACCGAGGCGTTGTGCCGGACGTTTGTGACGCCGATAGACCGCGAGGACATCGTGGCGCTGGCCGAGGCGCTCTACCGGATTCCGAAGAACATCGAGCGCATCGGCGAGCGGTTGCTGGCCTACCGGCTCGAACCATGGCAGAACGACTTTCACTCGCAGTGCCAACTGTTGCAGCGGGCCACGGAAACGATGCTGTTCATGGTGCGCAGCCTGCGCACAATGAAGAATCCGGAGGAGATCCGCGCCAAAAATCAGATTCTCCAATGGCTCGAGGGCGAGGGCGATAAGCTGATGCTGAACTTGATGCAGAAGCTGTTCCTTGAAATGGACAACGTGAAGGAAATCGTCATGCGCAAGGACATCTACGAGTTGTTGGAGAAGACGCTCGACCGGTTTCGCGACGCCGGCAACATCATCGTGCGGATTGTGTTGAAACACACGTAGGCTCGTGCCGTGGTAACGCTAACTCTCCGCTCCCACAAAGCATGAGCACGGTTGTCATCGTGGTGATCCTCGCGGCGCTGTTTTTCGAATACACGAACGGCTTCCACGACGCGGCCAACGCCATCGCCACCTCCATCTCCACGCGCGCGTTGCGTCCGTGGCAGGCGTTGGGGATGGCCGGCTTGCTCAATTTCGTCGGCGCGCTCTTATCCACGTCGGTGGCGGCGACAGTGGCCAAGGGCATTGTGGACCCCAGCGTCATCACGTTGCAGGCGGTGTTCGCCGGCCTGATCGGTGCGATCTCGTGGAACCTGCTGACGTGGTATTACGGCATTCCGTCGAGCTCGTCGCACTGCCTGATCGGCGGTGTCGTCGGTGCGACAATGGTCACTTACGGTCACGGTGTGCAATGGCTGGTGATTGTGGAAAAGGTGCTCATCCCAACCGTAATGTCGCCGCTGATCGGATTTGTCATTGGCATCCTCCTGACGATGGCGATGGCGTGGATGTTCCGGCGCGTGCCGCATGGCAAGGTGAACAAACGGTTTCGGGCGATCCAGCCGTTCTCGGCGGCGCTGTTGGCGCTGTCTCACGGCCAGAACGACGCGCAGAAAACGATGGGCATCATCTTGCTGGCGCTCGTGGCGGCGGGCCAGTTGCCTCAGACTGCCGACGTGCCGTTGTGGGTGAAACTGACCTGCGCCATTGTCATGGCCTTGGGCACGATGTCTGGCGGCAAACGCATCATCCAGACCATGGGGATGCGCATCACGCGGTTGCGTAATGCCGACGGTTTCGGCGCCGAACTGACGGCCTCGTCGGTGTTGCTGGCGACCGGCCACCTTGGATTTCCGGTTTCCACGACGCACGTCATCACCTCGGCAATCATGGGCGTTGGCGCGACCTATCGGGTCAAGGCGGTGCGATGGGGCATCACGCGCTCGATTGTGGTGGCGTGGGTGCTGACATTGCCGGCGTCGGCTGCCATCGGGGCCTTCGTGGCTTATTTGTTGAAGGTGTTGGTGCAGGCGGGTTTGATGCAGCCGATGTGAGCGGAAAGCCCTGTCGCGGAATGTCCTTGATTCACTGGCGTGTTTTTGCGATTTTCCAGCCCGCAATGAACAGCAAGCGCGGCAAGGTTGTGAAGACGATTATCGTTACCCCCTGACCGGGGTGAACGGCTTGCCGCGTCACACCCTCGGTTGACCATCGAGGGTTTTTTTATTTGTGTGACAGGAACGGCCCGGCACCGGCCGGCCCGCGCGGCGGTGCGAGTGGGAAGTTTTGAAGAACAGTCTCAAACGAACGACAGACAACGAATAACGGATACTAAAATGGCATTGGTCGTCCAAAAATACGGCGGCACATCGGTGGGCAACCCCGACCGCATCAAGAATGTGGCGCGGCGCGTCCTCGCCACCCAGCAGGCCGGCAACCAGGTCGTCGTGGTGGTGTCGGCGATGAGCGGCGTCACGGACAATCTCATCAAGCTGGCGAGGGAAGTCCACGACATGCCGAACGAGCGCGAGATGGACATGCTGCTGGCCACGGGCGAGCAGACGACCATCGCGTTGCTGGCGATGGCGCTCCACGCCCTTGGCGCGAAGGCCACCAGTCTCACCGGCGCGCAGGCCGGCATCGTCACCGACCGCGTTCATACGAAGGCGAAGATCGCAAACATCACGCCAAGCGCGTGCATGAACTGCTCAACGACGGCAACGTCGTCATCATTGCTGGTTTTCAGGGTGAAACGCCCGACAAGCAGATCACGACACTCGGCCGCGGCGGTAGCGACCTTTCGGCGATTGCGATTGCCGCGGCGTTGAAGGCCGACATCTGCCAGATTTACACCGACGTGGACGGCGTCTATACCGCCGACCCGCGCATCGTGAAGGACGCGCGGAAGATTCCGGAGATCAGCTACGACGAAATGCTGGAGATGGCCGCGCTCGGCTCGAAGGTGATGCAGGCGCGGTCGGTGGAGTTTGCCAAGAAATTCAAAGTGGTGTTCGAGGTTCGCAGCAGTTTTAACGACAACCCAGGGACGATTGTGAAAGAAGAAACGCGCAACATGGAAGACATGGTCATCCGCGGCGTCGCGGTGGACAAAAAACAGGCGAAGGTTACCGTGGCTCACGTGCCGGACAAGCCGGGTGTGGCGTCGCGGATTTTCCGCGCCGTGGCCGACGCGAACATCAACGTGGACGTCATCGTGCAGAACGTGTCCGAGAAAGGCACGACTGACATCACGTTCACCGTCGGCACCGACGACCTGAAGAAGTCGCTGATCGCGCTGGAGAAGGTGGCGAGGGAAGTCGGCGCGAGCGGTGTGACCGCACAGGACGGCATCGCGAAGATCTCAATCATCGGCGTCGGCATGCGTAGCCATCCGGGCGTGGCCGCCGACATGTTCGAGACGCTCGCGGCCAATCACATCAACATCGGCATGATCAGCACCAGCGAGATCAAGATCTCGGTGGTCATTGACCTGAAGGACGCCGACAAGGCCGTCAACGTGCTGCACGAGAAATTCGGTTTGACCAAAAAATGAACCCGAAAGTCGCCATCTACGACACGACGCTGCGTGACGGCACGCAAGGCGAAGGCATCTCGCTGTCCAGCGCCGACAAGCTGCGGATCGCCGAGCGGCTCGACGCGTTTGGTGTGCATTACATCGAGGGCGGCTGGCCTGGCTCGAACCCGAAGGACATGGAGTTCTTTGCCGAGGCCCGCAAGCGAAAGTTCAAACAAGCGAAGATCGCAGCGTTCGGCAGCACGCGGCGCGCGAAGGAAATCTGTTCGCGCGACACGAATATCCAGGCGCTCGTCGAGGCGCACACGCCGGTCGTGACGATGGTTGGCAAGACGTGGTCGCTCCACGTGCGCGAGGTTATCCGCACGACGCCGGAGGAGAACCTTGCGATGATCGGTGACAGCGTCCGCTATTTCAAGGAACGTGGCAAAGAAGTCTTCTACGACGCGGAGCATTTCTTCGACGGCTACAAGGACGACCCGGCCTACGCGTTGGCGACGTTGCGCGCCGCGCAGGACGCCGGCGTTGACGTGCTCGTGCTGTGCGACACCAACGGCGGCACGATGCCCCACGAGGTTTCGCGGGTCGTTGCCGAGGTGAAGCGTCAACTTCGCGCGGCGCTCGGCATCCACACGCACAACGACAGCGGTCTCGCTGTGGCCAACGCGCTCGCGGCGGTGGAGCAGGGCGCTTCGCAGGTCCAGGGAACGATCAACGGTTACGGCGAGCGCGCCGGCAACTGCAACATCACCACGGTGATGGCCAACCTTGTCCTGAAGATGGGCATCCCGTCGGTTCCGCGTGAGAATCTGAAACACCTGCGCGAATTGAGCATGTTCGTGGACGATCTGGCCAACGTTCGGCCTGACATCCGGCAGCCGTTCGTCGGCGCGACGGCGTTCGCGCACAAAGGCGGCATCCACGTCAACGCCGTCGAGAAGGTTGCGCGCAGCTACGAGCACATCGAGCCGGAACTGGTCGGCAATCGTCGCCGCGTGTTGGTGAGCGAACTCAGCGGCCGCAGCAACGTGTTGCTTAAGGCGCAGGAGCTTGGGTTCGACATAGGCAAGGAGACGCCCGAACTGCGCGACATTCTCAAGCAGCTCAAGGAACTGGAGCACCGCGGCTACGAATTCGAGGCGGCTGACGCGTCATTCCAGCTGCTGTTGCAGAAGATGCTCAAGCGGCACAAGCCGTTCTTCCAGTTGCTTGGCTATCGCATCATCATGGATCGTCATGCCGAGGACGGCCGGCAGATCTGCGAGGCCAGCGTCAAGGTGCGCGTAGGCGAGAAGGTGGAGCACACGGTCGCGGAAGGCGACGGCCCGGTCAACGCGCTGGACACGGCGTTGCGCGCCGCTCTGGTGAAGTTCTACCCAGCTATCCAGAAAGTGCGGCTGGTGGACTACAAGGTGCGCATCCTCGATTCCGGCACCGGCACCGCCGCCAAGACGCGCGTGATCATCGAGTCCACCGACGGCGAGACGATCTGGGGCACCGTCGGCGTTAACGACAACATCATTGAGGCAAGCTGGGAGGCGCTGGTGGACAGCGTCGAATACAAACTGTTCAAGGACGAGAAGAAAAAGTAGCCGGAATTCCCTGCTGGATTCTGACTCCCGACTTCTGACTTCTTTCCGTTATGACTGACATTCCAAAAGCCTACGAAGCGAAACTGGTCGAAGATAAGTGGTATCAAGACTGGCTCGCCAAGGGCCATTTCACGGCGAACCCGAAGTCGGCCAAGCCGGCGTATTGCATTGTCATCCCGCCGCCGAACGTCACCGGCGTCCTGACGATGGGCCATGTGCTGAACAACACGCTTCAGGACATCCTCTGCCGCCGCAAGCGCATGCAAGGTTTTGAGGTGCTCTGGTTGCCCGGCACCGACCACGCCGGCATTGCCACGCAGACCGTCGTCGAGCGGACGCTCCGCAAACAAGGCGTCATTCGACACCGCAACGATCTCGGTCGCGAAAAGCTCGTCGCAAAGATCTGGGAATGGAAGGAAAAGCACGGTGGCATCATCATCCAACAGCTCAAGAAGCTCGGCTGCTCCTGCGATTGGTCGCGCGAGCGGTTCACGATGGACGAGGGCTACAGCAAAGCCGTGCTCCATTGCTTCGTGGATCTTTACAAGAAGGGCCTCATCTACCGCGGCAAGCGCATGGTCAACTGGTGCCCCGTCTCGCAGACCACGCTCAGCGACGAAGAAGTCATCATGAAGGAAGTGCAGGGCGAACTCTGGCACTTCAAGTATCCGCTAGTCAGTGAACAGGGGACAGTGGACAGCGGACAGTTTCTCGTGGTCGCCACGACGCGGCCGGAAACAATGCTCGGCGACGAGGCTGTGGCGGTGCATCCGAACGATGAGCGTTACAAGAAGCTTGTCGGGCGCAAGGTGCTGCTGCCGATCCAGAACAAGCAGATTCCCATCATTGCCGACGCGCTGGTGGACCCGAAGTTCGGCACCGGTTGCGTGAAGGTAACGCCCGCGCACGATCCCGCCGACTACGAAATGGCTCAGCGCCACAACCTGCCGCTGACGGTGGTCATCGGTCCCGACGGCCGCATGACCGAGGTCGCCGGCGAGGATTTCGAGGAGATGGACCGGCTGGAATGCCGCGAGTCTGTGGTGGAGAAGCTGCGGCTCGACGGCCTGCTGCTGAAGACCGAGCCTTACATGCACAACGTCGGCTACAGCGAGCGTGCCGACGTGCCGATCGAGCCACGCGTGAGCGAGCAGTGGTTCCTGAAATATCCGCAGGTGGAGAAATCGCTCGCGGCGGTCGAGCAAGGCGACATCAAGTTCTACCCGGAGCGCTGGTCGAAGACTTACACGCACTGGCTCGGCAACATCCGCGACTGGGCCATCAGCCGCCAGCTCTGGTGGGGCCACCGGATTCCCGTGTGGTATCACAAGCAGACCGGCGAGGTGCATTGCTCCGTCGCCGGCCCGGCCGACCCGCAGAACTGGGAACAGGACTCCGACGTGCTCGACACGTGGGCGTCGTCCTGGCTCTGGCCGTTCGCGACGATGGGGCGCTGGCCGGAGGAAGAGTCGGCGACGCTGAAGAAATTCTATCCGACCACCGACCTCGTCACCGGGCCGGACATCATCTTCTTCTGGGTCGCGCGCATGATCATGGCCGGCTACGAGTTCATGGGCCGGAAGCCGTTCTCGAATGTCTATTTCACCGGCATCATCCGCGACGCGCTCGGCCGCAAGATGTCCAAGAGCCTCGGCAACTCGCCCGACCCGCTCGACCTCATCGCCAAATACGGCGCCGACGGTCTGCGCTTCGGCCTCATGCTCATTGCGCCGCAAGGCTCAGACATCCTGTTCGCCGAGGAGCGGATGGAGGTCGGCCGCAACTTCTGCAACAAACTCTGGAACGCCGCCCGCCTCCGCCAGATGCAGGGCGTTGCTGGCAGCGAGGTGAAGAAGGAACTCCTTTCGCCCGACGACCACCATGTCCTCGCCAAGCTTGACGACTGCATCCGCAACGTGTCGGCGAGCCTTGACGGCTACAAGTTCAACGAAGCCGCACAGACGCTCTACGGCTTCTTCTGGGGCGAATACTGCGACTGGTATCTCGAAGTCTCGAAGGCCGCGCTGCAAGGCACCGACGCCGCGCTGAAAGCCAATGCTTGCGCTGTTATGGACACGGTCCTCTCGAACGTGCTGCGGCTGCTGCATCCGTTCGCGCCGTTCATTACCGAGGAACTCTGGCACGGCCTCGGCTTCGCGCAGAACAAGACCATCCAGTTTGCCGAGTGGCCGAAGCCGACCGGTCTCGGCGACGCATCGGTGGTGGAGTGGGTGTCGAAGAAATACGCGTTGGTCGTCGCCGGCCGCAACCTGCGCGCCGAAAAGAAGATCGCGCCGGGCAAAAAGGCCAACTTCAAGGTTCAAGCCAAGACGCCCGACATTGCTGCGCGGTTGCAGCAGGAACTGCCGACACTCCGCATCCTGCTCAACGCCGAGCAGATCGAGTTCGTCGGCGCGGACTGCCAGTCGCCGTCTGGCACGCCCGCGGCCGTCGCCGAACTCGGCTCGATCTTCATGCCTCTGGAAGGCTTGGTGGATCCCGCCGCCGAACGGAAACGGATCGAGGCGCAACTTGTAAAGCTGGCGAAGGAAATCGAAGCGATTGACCGGAAGCTGGCCAACCAGGATTTCGTCACCAAGGCCCCGCCCGCCGTTGTGGCTCAGCAGCGGACCAAGCGCGAGGAATTGCAGCGCCAGCAGGCGGAGTTGCAAAAGCTGATCGACTGATCGCTGAAGGACTGCTTGAGTCACGGTGGCCACTGGCCTACGCTGCGAACGTAGGCTGATGAGAGCTTTGAGAAGGACGGCAACCAAAGGTGTAATCGCTATCAGGAGACCAGCACCATGAGCAAGAACCCCATCGGACGACGTGACTTCTTGGGAACCGCTGCGCTGGGTGCAGTCGGGATTGTTCTCGGAAGACCGCTGAGCACGTTTGCGGCGGCTCCTTCGGCGCTGAAAATTGAGGAGCCGTTTCATGGAGCCGTTCTCAATCACCGGCATGGCAAGGTTGTTGATCGCGGGCTGGCCATCCGGGTCTCCGGCAAGGCGCCGGAAGGCGACCGCGTCCTGGTCGGTGACAAAGAAGCGGAGCGAGAAGGGGAGAGGTTTACAGCCGAAGTCGTGCTGCGCGACCGAGAGACCAACATCACGGTCACCAGCAAAGGCAGTTCGGGCCGCCATGAGGATCGCGTGCGCGTGGTTTGGGACCGACACTCGTTTCCACGCTACCGGTTCTCGATTGACGACAACAGCTTCTTCCTCCGCGACATCTTCCAGAAGAACTACGGCTCGTTGTTCGACTGCTTCTACATGGCGATGCTGCGCGACCTGCACAAGAAGTATGGCGTGAAGTTCACCATCAACATCTACTACACGACCGAAGACGGCTTCGACATCTCGCAGTTCCCCGACCGCTACAAGCCCGAATGGCGCGACTGCGCGCACTGGCTCAAGCTTGCCTTCCACGCCTACGCCGACAAACCCGACCGGCCGTATCAGGATGCGCCGCCACAGAAGCTGCTGGCCGACCTGGATCTCGTGGCTCACGAGATACACCGTTTCGCCGGCGCGCAGAGCTACGCTCCGCCGACTGTAATCCATTGGGGCATGACACGGCAGGAAGCGCTCAAGCCGCTCTATAAGCGCGGCGTCCGCGCGCTGAGTGGCTATTTCCGCATGCCCGGGAGCGGCCGCTACGACGTGAACTACCGCTACGACGACGTCATCTCCCAGTATGTCTCGACGCACGACGCCTGGAAGGATTTCAAAAGCGGGATCGTCTGCTCGCGGGTGGACATCGTCTGCAACTCCACGCCGGTTGACCGTATCGCCTCCACGCTGGAGCCGATATCGAAGGACCCGAACACGGCCGAGATTATGGACCTGTTCACACACGAGCAGTATTTCTGGCCGTTCTACACTCGCTACATCCCCGACCACGCCCTGCGGCTTGATACCGCCATCCGCTGGGTGACCGAACACGGCTACAAGCCGGTGTTTTATCACGAGGGCTTCTTGGGCGCGCCGGTGTAGTGAGGCAGGAAGTCAACGAACGTTTGTTACGAAAGGAGAACGCCATGAGTGCTAAAGAGAACAGTTCAGTGACACGTCGCCAGTTTCTGGAAACCACCACCGCGGTGGCGTTGGGGACGCTCGCGGAGAACCGCACGGTGGCGGCGAGCGAGCCGGCGGCGGGCATGAAGTATCGCCGGCTTGGCCGCACGAACCTCAGGATTTCCGAGATCGGGCTGGGCTGCGCCAGCGGGCTGCGCTCGCAGCAGCTTGGGCCGGAGATGTTCAACAAGTATCGCGAGGAGCTTCCTGCAATGACGCACAAATTGCTGGAGCACGGCGGCAACTTCGTCGCCACCTCCGCCAGCTACCACGACACCGAGGAGATTCTCGGCCGCGCGCTGAAAGGCCGCCGCAAGGACGCGTTTATCTTCACCGCCTCCGGCAAGCGCGACGCCAAGGCTGTCATCGCGGACTGCGAGCGGAGCCTCACGCGATTTCAGACCGACGTGATTGACGGTTACTTCGGCCACGGCGGCTGGAGCGATGGGTTTGCCGAGGCCGCGCAGAAGCTCAAGCAGCAGGGCAAAATCCGGTTTATCGGCATGAGCTGCCACATTCCGGAGCAGCATCGCTTGCGCGTCGAAACCGGTCTGGTTGACTTCATCCTCCAGCCCTACAACTACATGAACCTCGCCAAGTGGACGGAAAAGACCGACCGCGTCGGCACGGAGGAGCTGTTCGAGTTGTGCAAGAAGAAGGACGTGGGCGTGATGGTGATCAAGCCGATGACCGGCCACTTCATTCCCAACTGGGCGAAGAAGACCGACGACCCGAAGGTGGCCGGGCTGCTCAAGGAACTGAAGGCGCTCGGCAAACAGAACCTCTACCAGGCGTTCCTAATGTGGGTGCTGAAGAACCCCAGTGTTTCCTGCGCGATTGTCGGCATGGGCGCGACACAGGACGTGACGGAGAACTGCGCGGCGGTGACGCGGAAGTTCGGCGCGCTCCACGAACGTTTGCTGGACCGCTACGCCTCGCTGGCCACCGGCGATTACTGCCGGATGTGCGAGACCTGCGTGTCGGTCTGCCCGGCCGGCGTGCGCATCCCGGACATCCTCCGCTACCGCATGTATCACCAAAACTACGGCCACCGCCGCGACGCGCGCGAGCTCTACGCCTCGCTGGCGAGCCATCAACAAGCGCCGGCCTGCACGGATTGCCGTCAGTGCGAGCAGGTCTGTCCCGCGCGGCTCGCCATCGTTCGGAAGCTCAAAGCCGCCCACGAGTTGCTGGCCTGACGCGCCGGTTTGCATGAAACGCCTGCTGACTGTTTCTGGTTGGATGTTCGCTGGAATACTCGGCCTGTGTCCGACAGCGCGTGCCGCCGACGGCCCAACAATCCCCGTATGCATGATCGTTGACGACCCGGCACCATTCATCAACATGCGCTCGGTGAAGGACACCAACGTCTGCCGGGAGATTCCCACGTCGTTCTATATGGAGTTCGGGCAGTGGGCCAAGCAGAACGGCGTCAAAGGCAAGTTTAGCGTCGTGCCATGCCTGGGCGGTATCAAACCGATTGATGGCTCGCTCGGCGAATACCCCGGTCACACGCGTGAGGAACGACTGGCTTGGATTGCGATGATCAGGAAGCTCTATGCGCCGCGATTCACCATCACCCCCGAAGTGATCACGCACTGGCACGTCTGGAACATCGCGGCGAAGCGACTCAACCCCGGCCCGATCACGGAGAACGACTGGCTTCACACGCAGCCGCTGGCGGTGCAGACGGATTACATTGCCGAGGCGATGCGGATGCTCAAGAGCGCGGGCATCGAAGCCGGCGGCCTGACGATGTGCTGGTTCTATCCCAAGGAGAAGAACGCCGCGCTGGGCGAGGCCGCGGTCCGGGCGGCCGAAAAAGTCCTGGGGCTGAAATACGTCATGGTGTTCAACGACACTGGCGAGCAGCCTGGTGTTATCTATCGCGGCAGCGATGGCGCCATGGCCGTCTCGCTCCGCCCGGCCGTCACCGACGTTTACGACCACACCTTCGGCAAGAAGACCGAGCAGGACATCCTCCACGACGCCGACCGCTACATCACCGCCGACGGCCAGCGCGGCTCGTTCGTCGAGCAGATCAAGAAAGGCAAGTGTCTCATCTTCTACACCCACGCCCAGACGCTATACAGCAACGGCACCAAGAGCGGCTTCCGCGTTTTCCAGTTGGCCGTCGAGCGGTTGCGCCAACACTACCGCGACCGGATCGAATGGATGACCGGACTGGAAATCTGCCGCAAGTTCTGTCCGCCGCGCTGACTCGCCAAATTAGTTCCTTCGTCGTTTCCGGAAGCGACCGGTCATTAATACCATCATGGCCGGTGCAAGCAGGACGACGGATGAGGCTTCGGGAACAACCGTCTGATTCGCTGAAATCTGGGTGACGTAGTTCGCTACGGTCCAACTGTTATCGTTCGTGTTGAGCGAATAGTATTGGATCGTCATGGCGTCGGCCTGCACCGTGGCCAGCGAGAAGCCGTAGAGGGCGTTGGTGTAGAGCAGGTTCACGCCCGGCTCAACCACGTTGCCGACCGGATCCAAGGGTGCTCCGCCGTTGCCCGCCATCAATTGGATGATGCTGTTCCCGTAATCATTCGTGATGCTGGCCACGGTTTCGTTGTGGATGTGGCCGGTCAGGTAGAGCTGGACGCCGTTGGTGCCGAGTGCGTTCCAGAAATCCTCCCGCGTTTGGAACCCGGCGGCATTGGTGCCAAAGAAACGCTCGCCCTCCCCCGTGCCCTCCGTTTGGAAAAACGGCTCGTGGGCCATGAAGACCTTGAACGGCGTGTTTGTCTGTTGAAACTGCTGGATGACCCATGACCGATCCAGATCGTGATACCCGGTCAAGCCCGACGTCTGGTTGTAATAAAAATACTGGTCGGCAGCGACGAAGGTGACGTTGTTGGTGGTGAAGGAATAGCTGAAACCTTGCTGGTTGCCGGACGAAGCATCATTTGGCCCGTTGGCCGGCACGTAGGCGCTGAACGCGTCGTAGTAAGCCTGCTTCAGTGCGGTCACGGGCGCTCCCTCGTTGTCGTGGTTCTCATGGTTGCCACGCACGGGATAGATTGGGATGCCTGTGTCCGCAGAGTAGTTGTAAACCGGCTGCATGGCTGACATCCAGTTGGTGAACTGAAATGCATAGGGAAGAAGAGAAACGGATGGCACGTCATCGCCATTGATCAGGTCGCCTGCCGCCAGCACCAGATTGGGATTCAACGTGGCTATCTTCTGCGCGATGGTGTTCAAGTAGGGGCTGACACCATTGGTCGTTGTGAAGCGGTCATCCCGGGTGTCGCCCAGCATGGCGAAGGACCAATCGGCTAGAAGCGCCGGCGCATAGAGCAGAAACACGGTCGCCCACACGACGAATCTCAGAATAGGTTTTGTTTTCACAGACAAGACTCGATTCACAAACATCCACGTGAGCGCCGCCGACTCCGGCCCCACATTGTCGCCATGCCGAGGACCAGCAGCGCCGTGCCCGAAGGTTCGGGGACCGCTTCGCGCGAGAAGGAAACGGTGTGCAGGCCGGGCAGGGTTTCGCCGCCCAGTTGCGTCAGCGTCACCCAGTTGTTTCCGCCGTCGGTGGTGTGATAGATGGCCCCGTGCAGCCCCAAGGACACTGCCCAAGCCTGCTGGGAATCCACGGCACTGATGCCCATGGTGTAGCATTGTAAACTGCTCCCATTCCAGCTCGCGCCGCCGTTGGTGGTCCGCTGGACCGTGTCGTCGGAGACCGCCCACACCGTCGAGGCGTCCACGGCATACACATTGTTGCCGTCCAAGCCGCCGTGGTTCTGCTCCGTCCAATTGACGCCACCGTCGGTGGTGCCCAGCACGCTCCACCTCATGGCGCCGTTGGTCGCCCCAATCGCCCAAGCGGTGTTCGCGTCCACCGCAGAGATGCCGAGGACGTGACCAAGAAGGCCAACGTCACCCCCGCTCTGCCGCGTCCAATTCAGGCCGCCGTTGCTGCTCTTCAGGATCGTTGCGTAACCGTCTTTGCTCCCTCCAGTCGCCCACACATTGACGCCGTCGGGCGTATAGACGCCTTGAAGTGTAACGCCCTCATAGCCGGTGGGGATCTGGTTCGCCCAGCTAGCGCCGCCGTCGCCGCTGTGCAGAATCGCGCCGGTGCCCACCGCCCAGACGTTGCCATCACCGAAGGTGGCGACCTTCAGCAACGAGGTGTTGGGCACTTGGGCCGCCGACCCCTTCCTGTCCCATGTCAGCCCGCCGTCCGTCGTGTGGTAGATCGTTGCATAGCCTGCATTCGAATCGCCCACCACCCAGGCCGTAAGAGGATCCACAGTGAACACGCCTTCCAGACTTGCGTCAGCCACCTGTCCGATTCCCTGGCGTGCCCATGAAACCCCGCTGTCGGTGGATCGCAGGATGGTGCCGTAGCCATTCCAGACGTTGCCTACCGTCCACCCGGCATACTCTGCGCCCTCGCTGCCCAAGGCGCACGCCAGCGTTGCTGCACTCACCAGATGGCGGACTCGAATCAGCATTCACTCCTTCGCCGCTTACGAAAACGGCCGGCCATGACCGCGATCAAGGCTGGCGCGAGCAGAATGGCAGACGACGCTTCAGGGACGGCTTGGTTCGGCGAAATCGAGGTGATATAGCTCGCCACTGTCCAACTGTTGTCGTTCGTGTGGAGCGAGTAGTATTGGATCGTCATGGCGTCGGCCTGGACCGTTGCCAGTGAGAAGCCGAAAAGGGCGTTGGTATAGAGCACCTCCACTCCCGGATCATGTATGTCACCGAGCGACTCCGACGGTGCTCCGCCGTTGCCCGCCATCAATTGAATGATCGTGTTCCCGTAATCATTCGTGATGCTGGCAACGGTTTCGTTGTGAACATGGCCGGTCAGATAAAGCTGGACGCCGTTGGTGCCCAGCGCGTTCCAGAAATCCTCCCGCGTCTGGAACCCGCCGGGATGGGAGCCGAAAAAATGCTCGTCCGACTCATGACCGGCCGTCATGAAGAACGGCTCGTGGGCCATGAAGATCTCGTAGGCCGAGTTTGTCTGCTGAAACTGCTGGGTGACCCACGCGCGGTCCAGATCGTGGTATCCATTCATGCCCGGCGTCAGGTCGTAATAAAAATACTGGTCGGCGGCGACAAAGGTGACGTTATTGGTGGTGAAGGAGTAGCTGAAACCCACCTGATTGTTGGTCGAACCGTAGTTGGGGCCGTTGAGAGGCACGTAGGCGCTAAACGCGTCGTAATAAGCCTGCTTCAAGGCGACGACGGGCGCCCCCTCGCTATCGTTGTTCTCATGGTTGCCGCGCACAGGGTAGATCGGAATGCCTGTGTTCGAGGCGTAGTTGTAAACCGGCTGCATGGCCGTCTTCCAGTTGGCAAACTGAACCGCGTAGTTCTCAAGAGGGGAACCTGATGGCACGTCATTGCCGTTGACCAAGTCGCCGGCCACCAGCACCAGTTCGGGACTCAGCGTGGCGATCTTCTGCGCGATGGTGTTCAGGTAGGGGCTGACTCCATTAGTGGTTGTCGCACCGGTTCCGCGGGTATCGCCCAGCATGGCGAAGAACCAGTCGGCTCGCAGCGACGGCGCGCTCAGGAGAAGCGCGGACAGCCAGACGACGAATCTCGGCACCACGTTCGTTTTCATGGACTCGAACCCGACGAGCAGACACTTCTTGGATTCCTTCGTCGTTTCCGGGAACGGCCAGTCATCACTGCGATCAGCGCCGGCGCGAGCAAAACGGCAGATGAAGCTTCAGGCACGACTTGGCTTGGCGCGATGTGGGTGACGTAGGTGTCCTTGGTCCAACTGTTGTCACCTGTGTCGAGCGAGTAGTATTCGATCGTCATCTCGTCGGCCTTCACGGTGGCCATCGAGAAGCCGTAGAAGGCGTTGGTGTGAAGCAACTCAACTCCCGGATCGAGATCCACCGTGACTGGCCCCAGCGGCGCGCCGCCGTTGCCCGCCAGCAGTTGGATGATGGTGTCCCCGTAGTCGTTGGTGGTGCGCGCGACGGTTTCGTTGTGGAGATGGCCCGTCAGGTAAAGCTGGACGCCGGCCGCGCCCAGGTCGTTCCAGAAGTTGCTCCGGGTCTGGAATCCCGCGGCGTTGTCGCCGAAGAAATGCTCCGGTGTGCGCTGGCCCTCTGTCATGAAGATCGGCACGTGGGCCATGAAGACTTCGTAGGCCGAGTTCGTCTGCTGAAACTGCTGCGCGACCCACGTCCGATCCAGATCGTGGTATCCGTCCTGCCCCGGCGTTTGGTTGTAGTAAAAATACTGGTCGGCGCCAACGAAGGTGACGCTGTTGTGCGTGAAGGACCAGGTGAAACCGCGCTGGTCATTGGTTACCCCATAGTTCGGACCATTGAAGGGCACATAGGCACTGAACGCGTCGTAGTAAGCCTGCTGCAATTCGGGGATGGGTGCCAGTTCGCCAGTGTTGTTGTCATGATTGCCGCGCACGGGATAGATCGGGATGCCCGTGTTCGAGGTGTAGTCGAAGACCGACCTCATCTCGTTCTTCCAACTGGCATACTGTTGCGAGAACGACACGTGGGAGGACGTGTTGGTGTCATCGCCGTTGACCAAGTCGCCGGCCACCAGCACCAGTTCGGGATTTAGCGAAGCGATCTTTTCGGCAACGGTGTGCAGGTGGGTGCTGACGCCGTTGGTGGTTGAACTGTGCTCGCCGCGCGTGTCGCCCAGCATGGCGAAGGACCAATCAGCTTGAAGCGCCGGCGCAGACAGGAGAGACAAGGCCATCCACACGACACCTCTCGGAAACAGTTTCGCGTTCATGGACAACACCGATTTTCCAACGAATGCAAGGCTACGCTGCACCCTTGAGTTGTCCAGACAATTCCCCCCGATCTCGGCCTATGTTGCGCCTGACCGCTGCGCAGACCGCCCCCGACATCACGAGCGCCGCCGGCTCTGGCCCAATATCGCTGCCATGCCAAGGGCCAGTAGCGCTGCGCTTGAAGGTTCCGGAACCGCGTCGCGCGAGAAGGAAACGGTTTGCAGGCCGGGCAAGGTTTCGCCGCCCAGTTGCGTCAGCGTCGTCCAACTGTTTCCGCCGTTGGTGGTGTGCATGATGGTCCCGTTTAGCTCCATGGACACGGCCCACGCCTGCTGGGAATCCACGGCGCTGATGCCCAGGGTGTCTGCCGGTGACGAGACGCTCAGAGACCAGTTCGTGCCACCGTCAGTAGTCCGCAGGATCGAGGTGTCGGAGACCGCCCAAGCCGTCGAGGCGTCCACAGCATACACATTGTTGCCGTCCAGGCTGCCTTGTCGCTGCACGTTCCAAGTGACGCCACCGTCGGCAGTGCCCAGCACGCTCCACTGCATGGAGTCGGCGGTTGCCCCCATCGCCCAGGCAATGTTCGCATCCACTGCGGAGATGCCGAGGACGTGACCCAGAAGGCCTACGTCACCTCCGTTCTGCCGCGTCCAACTCAAGCCGCCATCGCCGCTCTTCAGGATCGTCGCGTAACCGTCCAAAGGCCCTCCAGTCGCCCACACGTTGACGCCGTCGGGCGTATAGACGCCTTGGAGATGAACGCTCTCATAGCCAGCGGGAATCTGGTTTATCCAAGTGGCTCCGCCGTCGCCGCTGTGCAGAATCGTGCCGGAGCCAACGGCCCAGACGTTATTATCCCCAAAGGTGGCGACCTTCAGCAACGAGGTGTCGGGCACTTGGGCCGCCGACCCCTTCCGATCCCATGTCAGGCCGCCATCGGTCGTGTGATAGATCGTTGCATAGCCTGCATTCGACTCGCCCACCACCCAGGCCGTAAGAGGATCCACGGTGAACACGCCTTCCAAACTCGCGCCAGCCACCTGTCCAATTCCCTGGCGCGTCCAAGAAACCCCGCTGTCGGTGGATCGCAGAATCGTGCCGTAGCCATTCCAGATGTTGCCTACCGTCCACCCGGCATACTCCGCACCCTCGCCAATCAACGCGCACGCCAGTGTTGCTCCCATCACTGCATGCCTCAATGTTCTCATGGCTGCTCCCGCGCTTGACACAGCACGATTCTGGACAAGACCGGTCGGAATGTAAAGCCCTCCCCTCGACGTGCACGGCGCCCACGTTCAACACTCCTCGCGCAGCATAATCTCCGTGACCAGCCGATTGGCTGGCAATGAAACCATCACGAATCAAGAAACGACCCTGACAATTGTGACCCTGACAATTTGTGAATGAGATTCGCGTCGGGGGATTCCGTGCTTGTGTTCGCAGAGAGCGTTGCTACGATGCCGGCGAGGTCCGATCCAACCATGCAAACCGAGACGCTGAAGTCACCGAGGGCGAGGTTCGACCGAGACGCAGGAGGATTTGGCCTGAGTGGAATCCCGCGCCTCACCTCTGCCGGACTGAAATCAACATTCCTCTCCGCCATCTTCCTCGTCGGCGCGCTCGCGCCGGCGGCGCACGCGGATTGGACGTTCGCCATCATGGGCGACACGCGAGGCTACCACGATACGACCACGGGGATCAGTGCTTACCTGACCAACATCTCGGCGAAGATTGCCGAAATGCATCCGGAACTGGTGCTGGTCAGCGGAGACCAAGTCAACGGAAACGCCACCAACGGGCTGACCTCGCTGACTTACGCGCAACAGTTCGATAACTGGAAAACCGCGATGAATCCCGTTTATGCGTTGAACATCCCGGTTTACACCGTCCGCGGCAACCACGAGAACCATGCCGACGAAGGCCCCCCTCTGTTGGACTTGAAGCAGGCCTATTACGATGCGCTCGGCAGCCACATGCCCACCAACGGGCCAAACAACAGCGTCTTCGACGACCAGCGCGGTTACACCTATTCGTTTGCCCACAACAACGCGACCTTCATGGTGGTTGACCAGTATTTCTACCCCGTCTCGACGAACGGGGGCTACAACAGCATTGATCAGACGTGGCTGAACCAGCAACTGCAGCAGGCCGATACACCCTACAAAATCGTCATGGCCCACGAGCCGGTCTACATTGACCATTTCTACGGCACCAATACCACCGGCATGGCGAATCGCGCCGAGTTCTGGGACTCGCTCGGCACCAACGGCAGCAGTCTCTACATCTGCGGCCACACCCACAACCTTAGCGTCAGCCTTGCGCCCGACGACGCCGGAAACGGGATCTATCAATTGCTCTCCGGCAATGGCGGCGCGGAGCCTGACACCAACGCGCCTGTCGCCGAAGCAGGCATGAGCATCCTCTACAGCAACACCACCCATTACGGTTTCGCGCTGGCCACTGTGGGCGCCGAGAAGATGACCATTGATTACTACCTGCTCAACAGGGCTGGCGATAGTTGGTCGAAGGCTTCCTACACCACCACCATCTCGGCCGTTCCGGAGCCTTCCAGCGTCCTCTTGCTCGCGGCGGGGATGTTGGGCTTGGTTCCCCGCAGGGCGAGGCGCAGGGCCATAGATATCGCATCAGATGGCTGTCGCGAGCAGTCGGCTCAAGCGGGACAGTTAGGGAAAACCAGCCGATGAAGGCTCTGCTGACTGTAAAAACCACGAGACGGTTGGCGGTGGTGCGGTTGTTGTTGCTGTGGCTGACGGTGGCGTTCCCGGCCGTCTCGAATGCCGCGCAGGCGTATTCGGTGACCGGCTTGGGGCAACCCTTCGGTAGCGGTGGCGGCACATGGGCTAATTCCATCAGCGACAACGGCTACGTTGTCGGTGGCGGGGCAAGTTCGGATGCGACAAGCAGCACACGCGGTTTTTTGTGGCAATCGCCCGGGCCGATGCAAAAATTGGGCACTCTCCCTGGCGACAGCTACAGCATGGCCTACGGCGTGAACGCATCGGGCCACGTCGCGGGCAATTCCGCGATCAACTTCGAGAGCGCGGGCCAGGCTTTCTGGTTCGACGGAACCACCATGACGGGCCTGGGGTTCCTGTCTGGCGGCGTGGTGAGCAAGGCCTTTGGGCTGAACGAATCGGACAAGGTGGTGGGCTACAGCCAAGATGGTGTCGGCAATGCGACAGCGTTCCTCTGGAGCGCCGGGACGATGCAGGCTCTGGGGACGCTGCCCAGTGGCACGATCCTGTCCACGGCTTACGCAATCAACGACGCGGGCGTTGTGGTCGGCGAAGCGGCTGAGCTTGCCACGTCCAAGGCTTTTATTTGGGACAGCGTCAACGGGGCGCGAAGCCTTGAATTCCTGTCGGGTCACAACGACGGCTCCGCTTTCGACGTGAACAGCGCCTCGGAGGTCGTTGGCGTCAACACCGATACGGGCACCAAGGTCCGCGCGGTGCTGTGGGACAGCGCCGGCGTCGTCCATAATCTGGGGTTGTTGCCGGGCGCGATCGAGTCTGAGGCATACGGCATCAACGATCTCGGCGTGGTCGTTGGTGGCGACGATCGGGCTGGAGGAGCTTGGGTTTATGATTCGACAAATGGCCTGCGCGACCTGAACAGTCTGATCGGTAACGCGACAAACACGTGGCAACTCACTGCCGCCTCCGACATCAACAATGCGGGTCAAATCGTGGGGAAGGGCTTCTACAATGGTCAACAGGAAGCCTTCCTGTTGACGCCGGTTCCCGAACCGTCCACGTCCGGCCTGCTCGGCTCCGCGCTGTTGATGACAGCTTCGGTTCGCCGCCGGCGGTGCGGTTGTTCCATGATGCGACCACTGGCATGAGAAACCGTTTCGTCAACCTGGCTCTTCTGATTCTTACTGCCCTTCTGCTCGCGCCGCTGGCTCCGCTGCACGCCGCCTCCAAATCTGCCGCGGAGGTGCAGGTGGAACAGGTGCAATACTCCGTCGGGTTGCTAGCCGAGCAGGGCATCATCCGCGCGCCGGACTACTGGCTGACGCACGTCGTCACGGGTGGGAAGTGCGACGGCGCGAAGGTGGCGGCGCTGTTGGTGGAACTGGCGAAGGTGTTCAAGGCGGTGACGACGACGGAGGAGGCCATCGCGGTGATCGCGGAGCGGGGTGTCATCGGCCAGCCGGATTATTGGAGGAGGAGCGCGGTGGCGGGCAACGTGTGCGCGGCCCTCAGCGTGGCGACGGTGTTGAACGGCATAGCCAGCCGGCTGCCGACGCCGCCGCCAAAGTCGGTGAACGCGAAGCCGCTGGAGGCGGTTACGACCGCGCAGTTGAGGGACAGCTACGACATCGTCGTCGCCGGCGCGGGCACGGGCGGCGTGGGCGCGGCGGCGCAGGCGGCGCGGATGGGACGCTCGGTGTTGCTGCTGGAGGAGACGGACTGGGTCGGCGGCCAGATGAACGCGGCGGCGGTCACCTCGATGGACGAGGGCAGGACGCTCTGCCGCGAGCGCGGGGTTTACCGGGAGCTTTGCGGGCTGATCGCGGCGCATTACCGGCCGCTGGACATCAACTGGGAGACCGCCTACTGGTTGCGCCACGTGTGCGTGGAGCCGCGCATCGGGCAGCGGCTGTTGCTGACGATGATGGGCGACGCGCGCGGCGCGGGCGTGCTGGACCTGTCGTTGCGCTCGCGGGTGACGAAGGTTTCGAAAAACGGCAACACCGTCACCGGCGCGATGGTGGAAATCGTGACGGAGAAAGGCAAGGAGACGCGCCGCGTTCGGAGCCGGATGCTCATTGATGCCACCGAGTGGGGCGATGTCATCCCGCTCACCGGTGCTCGCTATCGCGTCGGCAACTGCACCAACGACGCCATCAACCCGGCACAGCGCGTGCAAGCCAACACCTGGACCGCTGTCGTGAAGCACTACCCGCAAGGCGTGCCCGCCGAGTTGCTCATCACCCAACCGCCGCCGGGCTATACGGACAAGGTTCACGCCGCGTTCGTGCGCTCGCTCTGCGACGGCGAGAAGATTGACATGAAGGCCAAGCCGTGGAGTTGGACCACGTTCATCGGCTACCGGGCCATGCCAGACAGCTCGCGCCCCGGCAACTCGCCTCCTATCACGCGCACGCACTTGAACTACAACAACGATTACCCCTCGACCGTTGCCGAACTGGAGAACCCCGCACAGCGCCGCGTCACCGACCGCGAGATGCGGCTCAAGACGCTGCAACTCCTCTATTACATCCAAAACACGCTCGGCAAAAAGGACTGGGCCGTCGCCAACGACGAGGGCTACGCCACACCCTACAATCGCGCGGAGATTGACGCGTGGCTCAAGGAACGTCCCGACCTCGTGCCGTATCGCGCCGTCCTCCACCACTTCTCTGTGATGCCCTACACGCGCGAGAGCCGCCGCATCATCGGCCTGCACACGCTCGTCGCGCGCGAGATCGAGCGGTATCCGGGCAAGCCCACGCGCTTTCCGCACGCCGTCGCGCTCGGTGATTACGCGGTGGACCTGCACGGCTCGATGACGCCGAAGTATCTGGAGGCGGGCCTTGACCGCCCCGAAGACATCCCGACGGAGAAGTTCGGCTCGCGCGGCGTCGGGCCGTTCCCGATTCCGTTCGAGTGTTTCATCCCAGAGAAAGTGGACGGCTTCCTGCCCGCGGAGAAGAACATCTCGCAATCGCGCATGGCCAACGGTGCAACCCGCCTCCAACCTCACACGATGCTCATGGGCCAGGCCGCGGGCGCCATCGCCGCGCTGGCTGTGCAACGCAACATCCGCCCGCGCGACCTCGATCCCGTGCTCGTGCAACTGGCGTTGCTCGATGCCGGCGACGTGCTCTTCCTCACGCCGATCACCGACGTTCGCCGCGATAGCCCGAACTGGAAACCCGTGCAACTCGTGCTCACACGCGGCCTGTTGACCGATGAGAAAGGAAAGTTCAACCCGCACGGAAAATTCACCACTGTCGATCTCGCGATCGTCATCGCGAAACTGTTCCTGTCAGCGCCCGCGCCGGCCGCCGCCACCGACGATGCACCGGTTACAGGCGCGCGCTTCCTGCAAACACTCACCAACGCCATCTTGGCGTCGGACCGGCCGTTCGAGTTGAAGGCGACACCTAAAGACCCGGCTCAGCCCGTCACTCGCGCGGAGGCCGCGCAGGTGTTGGCGAAGCTGCTGGAGCAACGCGCCGTCGGGCCGCGCGCCGCCAAGCGTGCCGCTCTCTCACCGGTGGAGCGGTTCAGCTACGTCATCGGCACGCAAACGTTCGGCGCGGCCTACCAGTTCACCAGCAAGACACGATTGGTGGAAACCGCCGAAGCCATCCGCGACATGGGTGCCACCGTCATCAAGTTCGAGTTGGCGCGTCGCTACGCTTCGCCCAACGGCAACGTTCCCGTGGCCGACCCGTCCATCCAATCGCTGGCGGACTTGGCGCAACGGGAACCTTCTCATCGTCACGTGCTCGACATGCCGTTCGCCTATTATGTGTTGTGGGCGCACACGTTCAACGGCGGCGAAGGCAAGTGGCGGCACGGGTTCTCAAAAGAGGATGCGGCCAAGGAATATCGCGAAATCTACGATCTCGCCGCGCATCTGCTCAAAACCTACAGCGACACCGGCAAAACCTTCTTCCTCGGCCATTGGGAGGGCGACGGTTTCCTGCGTGGCAGCGTGAAGAAAGCCGACGATGCGAAGGTGACGCCCGAAGCGGCGCAAGGGATGGCCGATTGGCTGGCTACGCGGCAACGCGCCGTGGACGACGCCAAGCGCGATACGCCGCACCGCGACGTGCAGGTGTGGCATTACACCGAGGTCAACCACGTGAAGCTTGCGATGGACGAAGGCCGCCCCGCACTCGTGAACCGCGTGCTGCCGCAAGTGCCCGTGGATTTCGTCTCCTACTCCAGCTACGACACCGCCAAGGATCCCGCACTTCTCAAACGCGCGCTCGACTACATCGAATCCAAGCTCACGCCCAAGCCCGGCATCGTGGGCAAGCGTGTGTTCATCGGCGAATACGGTTTTCCTGCCACACGCCACACGCCGCAGGAGCAGGACCGCCTCGCGCGCGGCGTGATGCGCGCCGGCCTCGAATGGGGTTGCCCGTTTGTCCTCTACTGGGAACTCTACAACAACGAGGTCGAGCCTGATGGCAGGCAGCGCGGCTTCTGGCTCATTGACGACAAGGGCGTGAAGCAGCCCGCGTATGAGACGCACCGCCGCTTTCTTAGTTGGGCGCGCACTTTCGTCGCAGGGAGAAAATTGCGCACTGGAGAAGCGCCAACCGAGGTCGAGTTTCGCGAAGCTGCCGTGCGCAAGATTCAATAAGTGGCGTGAACTCCCAAGCTCGCGCTGTTTCTCGTATCAACCACGATGGGCGAGCTTGGAGAGCTTTACCCCGCTTGCAACAAACAGTGGTGCTCCCCGTTACTGCATGCCGGACTTGTTCATGGACTTGAGCGCCCGCAATTGCTGAGCGTGAAATTCCCGGCGATCGGGGTTGTCGTCGTTCTTCATGTGTTCCCGCACGTGGTCAATGGTCGCCTTGATGCCGCCATGCCGTTCCGCATACGACTCCATGTTCATCGCGCGGCCATTGGGGAACACCACATGCCAGCGGCCCTCGCCGTCGCGCATCGCAGTGGTCTTCTCGGGCGGGTTCGGCCATGCCCCTTGGTTGTTGCCTTTGCCCTGCTGCTGCGCCTCAACCACAGGACGGGGCGGCGCAGCCATGACATTCGCCACGCGCAGCGTCACGATGTCCTTGCCATCCGTCAACGTCACGTTGCGGTGCGCGTAGTCTATATCCAACACAATGATGTGGCCCGGCAGGGAATCACCCTCTCTCACAAATCGAAGCATCACCCCGGGCCGCTCGATGCTGGCTTGCTCGTGGCCTCCCTGGCGCATGATGCCCGTGACGCGCATGTCGTTCGCCCACGGCGGCACATCTTTAGTGTTCTTTGCGTCCTGCGCCCAGAGCGCTGGCAACACCACGCACAACAGCAACATCAGTTTGTTCAAGCCTATAACTCCTCTGATTTCGCCGCGCGTTTTACTCGAAACCGACGCAAAAGCAAGCCTGTGCTGATACAACCTTGGTTGTAGAGTCGGCCGTCTTGGCAGACGAAGTCACTTCACACAACGTCTTGTCAAGACCCTGCAACGTTGCGGCCGGGACGGCCGCCACTACAACTCACTTCAACACTTCCGCCAAGGTCACTTCGCGTTTCTCGGCCAGCGAGCGTTTGCCGGCTTCGAGCACGGCGATGACCTCGACCTCCTCCTCGATCGGCACGCATTCCTTCTTCGTGCGCACCAGTTCGATGAACTTCTGCAACAGATACCAGTAGAGGTCGGCGAGGTTTGGCGTCAGGGACTTCCAGCCTTTCGTGCCGTAGAGGTTGATCTGGTAGCCGGCGCGCATCCACTCCTTCTCGGCGACCATTAGCATCAGGTCGCGGCCGTTCTCGAACCGCACACGGACGATGTTGCGGCCCGGCTGGCCGACGTTCAGGCACGACACCGCGCCGCGGCCGAGAACCGCGTAGGCCAGCTCCAGCGCGTGAATGCCGTAGTAAACCAGTTCGTTGCCGCAGATGGTCGTGGCGAGGTTGATGTTGCCCAGCGACGGCACTTCCTTGGCCAGCGCAAGCACATCCGGCACGAACCGCAGCGAACTGGCAGACATGAACGGTGTGCCCGTCTTGCGCGCGACCTCGGCGATCTCCTTCGCCTGCTTCGCGGTCATCGCCAGCGGCTTGTCGCAGAACGTCGGCACGCCCTTGCGCAACGGCGTGAGCGCGTATTTCCAATGCTCGCCCGTGCCGTCATCCGGGATGGCCACCGCGTCCACGCCATCGGAGCATTCGTCGGCGTTGTCGCAAACCTTCGCGATGCCGCACACGTCCGCAAGCTTCTCCGCTGCCGCTTTCACCGGGTCCCAAATCTTCACCACCTGCACATTCTCAATGCGCTTCTTCGACGCGACGAATGTCCCCACGAACCCTTTGCGCTTGGCCTCGTCGAAGCCGTTGCAACAGGTGGAGAACGCCGTGCCGTGATTCGATCCCTGCACACGCTCCGCGCCCATGTAACCGTAAGTCGCCGCCGAGATGAGGCCGAGCCTGAGCTTCGGGGCTTCAGCCGCGCCAAGAATGGACGGTAGTCCCAGCGGCGACGCGAGCGCGCCGGTAACGACGGCGGTGGAGGATTGTTTCAGGAAGGTTCGGCGAGAGGTGTGGCTATTAGCATTCTGGTTCATCGTGCTCCTTATCATAACGCGGTTGCAGGAAATAAGTTGCTGTCAATCATGCCGCCGCCGCCGCCGGAGAGCAAGCGTTTGGATGTTCAGAGAACAAAACAGCCGAGGCTGCCGAGCGCGCTACAGCCGCCACGCAAATACTTAGAACGCGGTTTTCAATTTCCAATGTCTGTCAGCCTCGCCTCCACCCACGTTTTCGTCTTCGACAACTCGGCGGGTTCGGGTTTGATGTGCTCGATGATGCAGGGCAGCGGGCGGTGGAGGTTGCGGATTTCGGAGATCAGCAGCGGGTAGTTCATCTCGCCACCGCCGGGGCCGGGATAATCCACGTTCTGGCCAGTGGCGTTGAACTTCATGTCCTTGAAGTGGCCAAGGTGGATGCGGTCGCCGAGCTCGCGGAAGAGGCGGCGCATCTCCTCCTCGCGCTTCGGGTAGAGCGCGGGCGAGATGAAGTTCGGCGGGTCGAGCATGAGGCCGACGCGACTGGCGGGGAACGGCGCGAACACTTCCTTCGCCAGTTCCAACGTGCCGACGACGTGGCGGAAGGTCGGCTCGAAAGCGACACGCCCGCCGATGGGTTCGAGGATCGGCAGGACGATCTCGCGGATGGCACGGTGCAGTTGCGCGACGGCTTCCGGCGTGTGGTTGCGCGGGTCGGTGCCGCGGAACTGCGGCGAGTAGCTCGCGCTCCACGTAACGAACTGTTTGCAGTCGAACAGTCCGGCGTGCGCTGCAACGAGTTTCATGGTGGCGATGCTCGACCGCATGAAGCCAGTGTCGTCGGGACGGAAAAGGTTGAAGTAGGTGCCGAACGCAACGGTCTTCAGCTTCAGTTCCTTGAGCGCGCCGGCGAGCGATTTGAGTTCGTCGGCAGTCGGCGGGAAGAAGAACGTGAGCTGTATGGTGTCGAAGCCGGCGGCGGCGATGGCCTTGGCGTTCTTGTGCAGCTCGGCGGCGGACGCGGCTTGCAGCATCATGCCGAGGCGGATGTTGTCCTTCGCGGTTTCGGCGCCGAACATTTTTGTCGCACCAAGACCGGCGACGGTTGTTCCGAGCGTTCCAAGGAAATGGCGACGTGTAATCATGGGAGTATCAACTGCACCACAGACGTTGACGGTTTGGTTTGGCCTTCTCGATGGCTTCGCGGGCGAGGGCGATGTCCTCGGCGATCTGCCAGTCGAACATGCCGACGAGGATGTGGTCGCCGCCACCCTCGAACGCCCACTGGAACGCCTTCTTCGGCGGGATCGCGCCGGCGGCCATGATCTTGAAGGCGATCCACGTCTTCTTGACGCTCTTCATCCGCTCGGCCACCGCCTTCCAGTCCTTGCACCAATAGCCCGGTAATTCGGCACACGGCTTCTTCATGTCTTCCGGCTTCGGCGCGGAGGGGTAGTCGAGATGATGAAACGTCTTGATGTAGAAATCGTTCGGGACGCCGGTCTTCTCGCAAGCCTCGACGACGCCGAGATCGTGCGCGCCGACGCCGCCGGGAACATTCTGGAGTTTGAAAATCTCGACGGCCTTGGCGATCAGGTCCACGCGACCTGCGGCCAGCAAGCTGTCGGACACGCCGCCGTGCATATAGACCGCATCGGCCCCTTCGCCGACGAGCCGCTCGACCTCCTCGCGGTAAGCGGTCATCGAGTCGTCCGGTTTGCTGATCGGGCAGATGATCCACTGCATTTTGCCGCCGCGCTCGTGGCGGTGGCGCTTGAGCAGACCCAACGCGCGGGCGCGATTGCTCATGGACATCGTGTTGACGCCGTTCTCTTCGGCCACCGCCAACGTCTGCAGGATGCGCTCGTCGGTGTGATATTGCGCGGCCAGTTGCTCGACGTAACGCAGGTCGCGGCTGTGGGTGAAGAGGTTGACCAGGTTGCCACCGAGGATGACACGGCTGACTTTCATGTCAGCGCCAATCTTGCCCATCGGCAACGTTTGCGCCGGCTTTTTTACCGACGCGGCTGCCGACTGAGCTTGGGCCGCGGTGGCGCTTGCCAGCGCGCCGCCTGTGGCCGCCAGCAAAGACCCTGTGACGAACTCCCGACGATTCATTTCCGGCGACATAGCTGTGTGCTCCTTTGACTGGACCTCAAACAGGCGATTTCTCGGCGCGCTGTTATTTGCAGTGCGACTCGGAACGCGAGCGCATGATAGGAGCATCTGGCGTCGTTTCAAGCAGGAAGCCTTCGTCAGAGCGCTCCACAATGGCGAACAGCAATCGGTCGGCTGCCGTTGGTGTCGCTTTCAGGCGGTGCGGATGGCTCGAAATCATTGGTTTCGGCTTGCCCGGCAGACGCAGAGGTGCGCCTTCCGCCGTCATCAGATCAACGGACGGCACGCGGGAGAAGACCATCTTCTACTGCCTGCCTGTGCGTCGCGCTGAAAGAATTATGACGTTGAAGAATGAGAAAACCGCACCGAACGATTCGCACGCGGGACACTTTTGCTTGAGAGACGGGCGGCGGCCGCTATGCTGCTGCCAGACCAAGACGATGATAATATACTTCACTTGCGGCTCAGTGTTAATTGACGAAAGATGAGCAAACCAAGTCAGACCGGGACCGCTCAAGTTCCATCCGCCGTCCAGAATGACGGCATGCGACTCTACTTGTCGCGACGCATGGCAATTGCATTGGTAGTGGCTCTGACGGCGCCGTGGGGAGGGATGGTTCTATTGTTTCTTGGGCTTGGGGTCTTGAATCTGTTTGACGATGCCGGAGTTGCGGGTTCCAACATTCTTGGAGCACGGGTGATGAGGGGCAAGCCGGGTCCGTGGGGTCATCTCCAATACACGCGTATCGCCATTGAACCGCCGGAGCGTTTCATTGTTCTTTCGAAACAGCCGCAAGCACCGCGGTGGTTTTTCAAGGGGGTCAAGCGGGAGCAACTGACAAGTGTTTTGCAGACTTTGCCATTTACGGACATTCAACGTGTGTCATTCACGCAGTCAGCAACGTGGACTGAGACCAACGAAGGGGTTTGGCTGGCACCCCCGGCGGAGTTGGTGCTGGCTTTGACTCCGGACGTCAGGGCGCAACTCTATGGTTTGCTGATGTTGGTTTCCGAGAATCAGATGCAGGCGAAGCTGCACACGTTCAACTCCGACTTCCTGGATGAACGAATCGGAGCCAGCGGGCTGGCAACGGAGTCGGTCGAGTTGTTTCGCAAACTGCTCTATCGCCGGGGCCAACAGTTGTTGTTTGCCGATGAGGATGTGGTGCTGCCTAGACTTCCGAACGATGCCGAGCGGCTGCGCTTCTTGAAGATGCTGGATCGAGAGAACGCCTTGTTGGTCAAACTGCTGATCACGCCTGAGACTGACGTGGACAAACTGGTTTCCTATTGGGGGGTGGGTGGCCGCGCGAAGGACTTGGAGCCCTTATTGCGATCTCTGCGCCGGGTGTCTGGTGGCACGGAATTGGGTATTGCACAACTGCTGCCATCGTTCGCGCGACGGAGGCTTTACACCTACGCCCAACCAAAGACCAAGCGAGAGTCTGCTTCGATGAGCGATCTTTGGGCGGTTCTAAACTTCTTCAATTGGACACCCGACAGTCGTTACTCCGACATCATGCTGGCGGGCGAGACGATTCGAAAAGAGTATTATGAAATAGCGGGCGATGGCCGGTTGGGGGATATGGTTGCTTTGTTTACTGCGGACAACAAAATGGTGAGCGCGGCAGTTTACATCGCAGACGATATCATTTTTACACGGTCGAGTCCAAGGCCGACGAGTCCTTGGTTGTTGACAACGATAAGTTACTGGGCAAATCAGTGGGCGCCTTTCTTTCCGCAAGAAACACCCCCGAGCGTGAGAACGTGCCGGCGCAAGTAGGCCATACAGCCACAGGCGACACAATGCGAAACATGTTGAAGCGATACAGAGGGACTGAGGCGGGTCATTGTGCGTCACAGCGCGGTGCCGACGGATGCCCAAGGGATTCCATGTTGAGTTGACTTGGATATGAGTGATCTCATGACCCAACACGTGGATGATGCGAGCAAGACGCATTCATTGCGCTCCGGCCTTCTTTGCGTGCCCAACGGTCTGTTGACCGTTATGTTCGTTCTGTTGCTTGCGCCCTGGCTGGCAGTGAGCGTCCTGCTTCTTCAAACAAAACCGGTCCGCAAACTTGTGGCGACCATGACAAATGCCAGCAACAGAACGGATCCGGATCGTGTTTACCAGTTGGCCAAAGGTCCATGGGGCGACGTCACGTGCATTCGCATCGCATTGGGGCCACCGCAGGAGTTCTTATTTGCAAACCAACCAAAAACTTCAATACCCCGTTGGTTTTTCAAAGGGTTTTCGACCGACAGGCTGAGACAGTTCCTCAATGGCGTCGAACTGACGATGGAAGAGCGCGTAGCTCTTCTGAACGTGAACGAATGGAAAGTGTCCCCCGAAGGCATTTGGTTGCAGCCGCCTGTGCAAGTGGTGCTTCAGCTTGGTCCGAATGCCAGGCGGCAGATTTATGGTGTCTTGTGCAACTACTGGGAGAATGAGACACAACACGCTCCACTTGTTTTCAGCCCTGGGTTTGTGGATGAACGCTTTGCTGACAGCGGCGTTTCACCGGCGACAGTGGAGAAGGTGAAGAGACTACTCTATCCGCAAGACAAGTGGCTCTTGCTGGCCGATATTTTCGTGCTGATGTCTCAAATGGCGGATTCCGCGGAAAGACGGGAGCTTTATCAGACCGTCATGCAGCAGTGGACTTACACCGCAAAACTTCGCGTCAAACCCGATTCCAACATTGACCAGCTCGCGGACTACTGGGGTGCCGGCCGGCGCAACAAAGACTTGCGACCGCTGCTGGAATCCCTCCGGCGTGTTCAAGGTGGGGCCGAACTCGACATCGCGCATTTGTTGCCGACGTTTGCCCGCGAACGGCTTTACACCTTTCCTTATCCTACTGAGAACCCGCTTGAACTGAGGCGGGACTGCCACTGGACATCGCTCAACTTTTTCAACGAAGTGCCGGACGACAGCTTTACCGATCTTAAGAACGTTGCCCACGTCATGGCCGCAGATCACGATCCAGTGATAGGGAATCCCAAGATGGGTGATATAGTGCTGTTGATGAGCCCCACTGGCAGTGTGGTTCATTCATGCGTTTACATCGTTGATGGCATTGTGTTCAACAAGAGGGGATCACACTTTCTTGAGCCGTGGGTTCTGGTCAAACTCCAAGACGCGGTGGATTTCTATCGTGTCGTCTATAGGCCTGACTACGCACTGGCGATCAAGTTCTTTCGAAAGAGACAGACCGCAGCAGAGTGACCTTCGGTGCCGTTGACCGCCGGGCCTGACCGCTCGTTGAGCATTTGCGCTTGAGTGGTGGGTGGCGATCGCTATGCTGCCGCCGAACTGCGACGAGCCACGGAGCCTGCAATGAAAGCGGCATCGAAAACGCAAACCAACTACCAAGCAGGGGAAGTGTCCCTCGGTTCCTTTTTGGTGCCTGCTCCCAAGTCGTCGAACTACATCAGATACTGGAGTTGCGGATTGTTGTTGGTGTGCGCGGTTGTGCTCGACGCGGCTGAGAAGCCCGACACCAAGGAGGCTGCGAAAGCAGAACTTGCCCGCTATACCGTCACCGTCACCAGTTCAAAGGATGGCACGCCGCAGAAAGCCGTCTTCTATTGCCCGCCCGAAGCCACGCTTGACGCCAAAGGCGAGCGCATACCGTTGTTGGTGGCGTTACATACATGGAGCGGCGGCTACGAGCAAGGCGTTGAGCACAAGAGCCACGCGAAGAAGCGCGGCTGGATCATGATCGCTCCCGACTTCCGCGGGCCGAATCGCCGTCCCGAAGCTTGCGCGTCCGATCTGGCCGTGCAGGATGTCCTCGATGCGGTCGAGTTTGCGAAGCAGCACGCCCGCGTGGATGAGTCTCGCATCTACGTCATCGGCGCTTCTGGTGGCGGCCACATGGCGTTGATGATGGCGTCGCGCGCACCGCAACTCTGGGCCGGTGTCAGCGCATGGGTGCCGGTCACGGACCTCGCGGCATGGCACAGGGACAACACGATCTCCAAGCGCAAATACGACAAGATGCTCGAACAGGTCTGCGGCGGCCCGCCCGGCCCGCAGAACGAAGCGGACTACCGCAAACGCTCGCCGGTGTTCCATCTCGCCGCCGCCAAGGGCCTGCCGCTGGACATCAACGCCGGCATCCACGACGGCCACACCGGTTCGGTGCCGGTCAGTCACTCCCTGCGTGCCTTCAACGTCATAGCCGCGGCGAACGCTTGTGCCGGCAAACAAGTCACGGACGAACAGATCGCCTTCCTGGTTCGCGAGCGGAAAGTTCCGCCGCCGTTGGTCGTCGAGCGCGAAGACGACCCTGAACGTCAGAAGACCGTCCTGTTCCGGCGCGTGGCGGGTGCTGCGCGGATCACGATCTTCGAGGGTGGCCACGATGCGGAGCTGGCTGCCGGTTTGAACTGGCTGTCGCGCCAGCGCCGGGGTGCGCCGGCCGATCATCGCGTGGTGCGCGACGCCGCCCGCCCGTCCGGCGTAAAGCAAGTTGCACAGTGAAACGCTCGACAATGCCGGCCGGCTGGGTTCTACTCGCGGCGCAAACATTCCGCTTATGAAAAAGTTCAATGTCGGAATCGTCGGCTACGGCTGGGCTGCCAGCGCGCATATCGCAGCGATCAATGCTGGCGCGCTCGGCCAGGTCACGGCGGTCTGTTCATCGCGCAGGCTGGACGCTGCGGAAATGTCGGCGAAGCACGGCTGCCCCATCAAGACCTACAGCGACTACGCCGCGATGCTCGCCGACCCGGACATCCACGTTGTTTCCATTTGCAGCTTCCACCGGCACCACAGGGACCAGATTCTCGCCGCCGCGCGCGCCGGCAAACACATGATCATCGAGAAGCCGCTCGCGTTGTCGCTGGCCGACCTGCGCGAAGTCGAGCGCGCCATCCGCGCGGCGGGCGTGAAGGTCTGCGTTTGTTTCGAGATGCGGTTCGCGGCGCAGTTCCGCGAGATCAAGTCGCTGCTCGACCGCGGGCTGTTGGGCAAGCTGCATTACGGCGAGGTGGACTACTATCACGGCATCGGCCCGTGGTATGCCGGCTTCTCGTGGTATTCCAAGGCGCAGGACGGCGTGAGCAGCCTCATGCTCGCGGGTTGTCACGCGATGGACGCGCTGCTGTTGTGTATGTGCGGCGACGTGGAGGAGGTTTTTGGTTACAGCACGCGCTCGGCGAACCCGGCCTTCGCGCCGTTCGAGTTTCCCTCGACGACCGTGGCGATGCTCAAGTTCAAGGACGGTCGGATCGGCAAGGTGGCGTCGGTGCTCGATTGCTTCCAACCGTATTATTTTCACACACATCTCGTCGGCAGCGAGGGCACGGTGCTGGACGACAAGTTCGCCGGCCTCGACAAGCAATGGACCAAGCTCTCCTACAAGCCGGTGGATTCCGGCGATGTGAGCGACCATCCGTATGAGGAGCAGTTCAACAGCTTCTTCGCGGCACTCGCTCGGGGCGAGGAAATGACGTTGACCGGGCTGCGCGACGCAGTGCGAACGCATGAGGTGATTTTCGCCGCCGACCGGTCGTGGCAGGAGAAGCGGCCAGTGAAGATGGCGGAGATCAGTAACGCGGACACTCCTGTCCGCGAAGCCACAGCGCGGACAGGAGTGTCCGCGTTACGGTAGGAGGAACACCAATGCAATTCGATCACGTGGGAATCCCGACGACGGAGAAGAAACCCGGCGAGACGTTCGTGCCGGCAACGCGCGTGTGGGTCACTGACGCGCACAAGCATCCGTTCCGCGTGGAGTGGTTGCGGTTCGATCCGGACAGTCCGGTAACTGGCCCGCTCCACGACATGCCGCATGTGGGCTATCGCGTGGACAGCATCGAGCAGATCAAAGAGCTGGGCAAAGGCATGAAGGTGCTGCTGGAGCCGTTCGACGCCGGCTTCGCGGTGGCGGGCTTCTTCCAGACAGCCGACGGCGCGAGCATCGAACTGGTCTGGTATCGCGGCGAAGCGAGTTAGGACGACATGCTCAAGGGATTGCTGAGAGTCATCGAGCCGGAACAGATGGAGATGCTGCATCGCGGCACGCTGGAGGTGCTGGAGCGGACGGGGCTGCAAATCCAAGGTGAGTTTCTGCTGCGCGCGCTGGCCGACGCCGGCTGCCGCGTGGATTTCGCAGCGCGGCGGGCGTGGTTCAAGCCGGAGTTGGTCGAGCGTCAGGTTGCGGCCCAGCGCGGCCGTTACCGGATGGTGCGCTCGTCGCTGTGGTATCCGTTCTGCCGGAGTCTGCCCGACAACGACGTGGCGATGTCGGAAGAGTTCACCGTTGACTACGGCTACGCCGCGCCGTGGATTTACGATTATCCGCAAGGCCAGTTTCGCAAGCCGACCGTCCAGGACCAGGTGGACATGATTCGCCTCGGCAACGCGCTGCCGTGCGCGAAGGCGGTCAACGCGCCGTTCATTTGTAGCGAGTTCGATTCGCGCGTCGAGATCATCGAGTCGGCGCGGCTGCTGCTGCTGAACACGCGCAAGCCCGGCTGGGTCGGCACCAGCGCGGCGCGCGAGGTGAAGCATTTGTCCGAACTGGCGTCGCTGGTCACGGGCGGCGACCGCGACGCGCTCCGCACACAGCCGCCGATGTTCGTCGCCGCCTACTGCACCACATCGCCGCTGAAGGTGGACACGCGCTCCTGTGAGGTGCTCGAAGAAGCGCTGCGCTACGGTTTCCCCGTCAACTTCGCGCCAATGCCGATCCTTGGCGCGACCGCGCCGATGACGCCTGCGGGCGCGGCCATTGTCGCGGCGGCGGAAATCCTCGGTTGCATCACCGCCACGAGCCTGATCAACCCGGACGTCTTCTACTTCTCGACGAGCATCGCCGGCGAGATGGATATGAAGACAACGCAAATTTGCTACTGCACGCCGGCGGCGATCCTGACCGACGTGGCGCTGCACCAGCTTTTCCGCCACCGCTACGGCATCGTCCATAACGTCGAGCCGGGCTACGTCGAGGCGAAGGTGCCGGGCCTTCAGGCGGCGTTCATGAAGACCTACCGGCAGATGGCGTTCGGCAGCACCGTGAGCCTGCCGCTGGCCATCGGCGCGCTCGACAACGGCGCGGCTTTCTCGCCGACGCAGGCGATGATTGACATGGAGATGAACGAAGCTATCTATCGCTTCAACCGTGGTATCGAGGTCAACGCCGACACCTGCGCCGTGGACTTGATCAACGAGATGCTCTTTTGTGAGAAGGGAAACTACTTGGAGAGCGAGCATACGGTGGCGCATTTCCGGAACGTCGGCTGGAACCCGCAACTGTTCGACCGCGGCTACTGCGATCACACGGACCCAGCGCCTTGTGGCGACGAAAAGATTTTGAAGCAAGCCGATGAAGCATGGCGTAAACTGGTGGCCAGCCAGCCGCCGCCGGCCGTGGAGCCAGCGTTGGTCCGAGAGATTGATCGCATTGTTGCGGCGGCGCGCAAGGAACTGCTCGCTTCATGAACGCCCGGTTTGTCATCTTCCACTCGTGAGTAATCCCGCCACAGATGCCCCGCACCTCCGCCGCGTGTTGACGGCGAAGGACCTGATCTTCTACGGCATCGTCCTCATCCAGCCCATCGCGCCCGTCGGCATCTTCGGAATCGCCTCGCGCATGTCGGACGGTCACGCGGCGACAGCCATCCTCATCGCGATGGTAGCGATGAGCCTGACCGCGGTGAGCTACGGCCGCATGGCGACGCTCTATCCGTCGGCTGGCTCGGCCTACACCTACGTCGGCCGCGCGTTCAACCCGCACCTCGGCTTTCTCGCCGGCTGGGCGATGTTTCTCGACTACCTCATCATCCCGCTGATCAACGTCGTATTCGGCGCGTTGACGATGCAACGGATCGTGCCGGGCGTGCCGTTCCTCGTGTGGGCGGCGGCGATTGCCTTCATAATCACGTGGCTCAACCTCCGCGGCGTGCGCGCGACAGCGCGGGCGAACGAACTGCTGCTCTACGTGATGTGCGTCGTCATTGGGGCGTTCGTGGTCATGGCGGCGCGACACCTCCTGCAGCACGGCGGTTGGGCCGCGCTGGCGTCCATCGAGCCGTTTTACAACGCGCACGCCTTCCAGTGGAGCACGGCGCTGTCGGCCACGTCGTTCGCCGCGCTCACCTACATCGGCTTCGACGGCGTCACGACGCTCGCCGAGGAGGTGAAAGAACCGCGCCGCACCGTGCCGGTGGCGACCGTGTTGGTCTGCCTGATTACCGGCGCGTTCAGCACGGTGGAGATTTATCTGGCGCAGCGTGTCTGCCCGGACCCCTCGACGTTCAAGAACGTGGAGACGGCGTTCATGGACGTGACGCACATGGTTGGCGGCGAGTGGCTGTTCCAAGCGATGGGCGCAACCGTGGTCGTCGCGTGCGTCGGCAGTGGCCTGAGCGGCCAGGCGGGCGCGGCGCGTTTGCTCTACAGCATGGGCCGGGACGGTGTGTTGCCACGGAGTCTGTTCGGCCGGCTGGACGCGAAGCGCGGCATTCCGGCATTCAACATCACCTTGCTCGGCGTTCTGAGTTTCCTCGGCGCGTGGCTCATCAGCTACGAACGGGCTGCGGAAGTGCTGAACTTCGGCGCGTTCCTCGGCTTCCTCGGCGTCAATGCCGCCGCGTTTTGGGAATACGGCATCCGTCGCCGGGAGGGCCACACGCGCCGATGGTTCATGGATTTCGTCGTGCCAGCCGCCGGCTTCGTCTTTTGCCTCATCATTTGGCTGAACCTGTCGCGCGTCGCGCAGATTGCTGGCGGCGCATGGTTGCTGGCGGGCATCATCTATCTCGCGCTGCTGACGCGCGGTTTCCGCGCCAGCCCTGTCTCGCTGGACTTCTCGGAAGATGCGCCCGTTAATGGGAAGGAGCCGACGCGCCCGTAGTCTTGCTGCTGAGCCGCGCGATGCAGGCCACACCGCTACGCGGAAGATACAAGCTGATCCGTTGTCTGCCGGTGGCGCCTTTCGCCAACTCTTCGCCGCTCAATAGCTCAACCAAGCGTTGTCCCTTCGCCACGTTCACTTCCAGCACCGGACCGTCCACGGTGTGGCCGGTGGCGTTGTAGAGCGTCCAGAGCGTTTTCTTGCCTGAACCGAACCGGTTTGCATAAACCAGCGGCATCAGCGTCGGCACCAAAGGCTCAGAGTCGCGACTGCGGAGGACGTCGGCATGTTCCTTGAAGATTGCGTAGATCGGCGGCGGAAACTCCCGGCCGAACGAAGCGACCATGTTCCAGAGCCGCTTGTGGCAGTCACGGTCGGCGCCGCGATGGTCCAACTCGTAGGCTTTGCATTCAGGGAAATAAAACCGCTGCGTGTTGCACTCCAGCGGGCGCAACGGCGTCGCCTGCACCGTGAGATCGTAGGTGATGCAGCCTTCGAGATACTGCATCAGGTAGTCGTAACCCGGATGCTCCGTCGTCAGCACGGAGCGTCGGTTCGCCTTGTCCATCGCCGCGCGGACCATCTTCGTGGCTTCGGCGGTGGCGCGCTGCCATTCCGTGCAGCCCGGCTCTGCGAACGTGTGCTTGTGCGACGGGCTGTGGCACGCCCAGCCGCGGTGGCCGTATTCGTCGAGGCGAATACCCTCCGCGCCCGTCTCGCGTATCACGCGGCCCATCGCATCGGCTGCCCACTGACGGACCTCTGGGAGATCGTGACACGGGTTCCAGACCTCGTAGCCTCTGGAAAGCTCGCCATTCGGTAGGACCACGCCCCACTCCTTGCCGTGCTCCCGGCCCGTCTTGCAGCTCTCGTCCAAGCGAAACGGATCTGTGTAGAGCGTGATGAGCGAGCCGCTCCTTTTGTAATCCTCCACCGCCTTGCGGAACGCCGGCAGACCGCCGAAGCGCGCGTTGTAGCCGTCGTAATCGCCGGGCTGGTTATTCCACATCGTCTGGCCCGTCACCGGGTCTTTGACGAAATACGGCAGCCATCGTGTGTAGCTCGCCTCACCGATCTTCTCCTTGAGCTTGTCGAACGGCGTGTTCCACGGCCCCAGCGGCGACCATTCCCACCACGACATCAACTCCAGGCAATCACGGCCCGGCTTGAGGAAGTCAGAGCGGTATTTGCCGTCCTTGAACAACAAATCGCGCCCCCAGCCGACGGCGATCATCGTGGCGACATTGTCGAGCCGTGACGGATGCGGCCGGAACTTCCAGACGCGATGCGCCCACGCCGCGTAGTCTTTCATCGGCGTTTTCCAGTCGCCCGTGTGCGCGGCAATGACGACCGGCGATGGCGTGAACGTCCCACCCGGCCCGCGTGTCCGGCGCAGGTATTCCATCGCGAGGCTCGTGCCGGTGACCTGCTCGAAGGTGTTGCTGAACTGGAACTCCGGCTTCGTCGGACACAACGGCGTCAGCGTCTGGACCGGCGAGCGCCCGGGCAGATGCTTGTTCAGCGCGAAGATTTTGTATCGCCCGTCAGTGTCGTCGGTGCGCACCGATAATCCCGCGCCGAGCGACGGGCTGAACAAGTCCATGACCTGGTAGAGCGCTTGATGATCACCATAGCCTTGGCGAATTAGCGCCGGCCGATCCGCAATGATGCCGCCGCCGCGCGGGAAGAAGTAGTAGTCGCTCGCCGGATCGCTGGAGAGCGCAAGGCCGGCGAGATGCGGGAAGGCGACCTTGAAGTCGAGCGTCGCCGGGCCGCGATTGGCGAGCGTGAGTCCCAGCCGCAATCCATCCGCGCCAATCGAGCCGGTCAGCGTGGCGGCCAAGGAATGTGCGGGCAGAAACAACTCCGCTGCGAAACCGTTGCGACCGTCTGCCCACAACGAGCAGCATTCGAAGTCGCGTGCGGCGGAGAAGTGGTTGGTGCCGATCTCGACGAGGAAAAGGTCGAGTCTGTCCGGCTGGCGGACGGTTTCGGCGTTCGCCAGTTCATTGAAGATGGACACGAGCTTGAGGTTGTGGGCATCCAAGGAGCGGCGGTTTACAACCGCCGCATCGTGTGTGTCAACGCCGGCGCTTGCAAACCGCCGTTCCTTGGTTGCGTCCAGACTGAACCGGCACCGCAGCGTGGCATTCTCCAGCAGCACGCCGTCTTTCTCGACACGGCAGGCAGGCTTGCGCTTCGCCGGTTTTCCGGCGGGTTGCGCGATGGGCGGGCAGATGTTGATTGGTGCTTCCACAGCGTGATAGCCGCGCACGCCACGGACGGTTAGTGACTGGACAGCAGTGTCCACCACGACGCCGCTCGTCGGCTTGCCTTTCAGCGTCGTTTCAAATCTCGGCCCGACGCCGCTGACAGGCGGCAACAGTTTGCCGTCCGCATCGAGCCAGCGGAGCTTGAACTTCGCCGCGCCGGCCGTCTCGACTACCGCTGTCACCGGCTGTGACAGGTCGAGCCGTGAACGCTCCCACTCCAGCCGCGCCTCACCGTCATGCGTCCCGGCATAAAGGATGGCGCTTGCCGGATCGCTCAGAGCGGGCGCCGAGGCCGGCCGCCATGCGCTCTCGAACTTCCGCTCGCCGCCGAGCAAGACCAGTCGCACCATGTATTCGCCGCGCGCGCCGATGGTGTTGAGTTGCTTGTCGGACCACGTCTTGCCGCCGTCGAGGCTGAGAAGGCTGTTTCCACGCGGTGCGCTGTTGTCTATGCCGAGGTAGAGGTAATCGTCCGCCTTTGCTTTCGTCGTCGCTGCTTTTCGGAAGATGACTTCGTTTGTTCCGCGAACGAACTCCTCCTTCGGCAAATCGAAATCGAACCACGCCATCGCCATCGGCTTGCCGTCCGCATAGACCGGCGCGCCGCCGTTGTTCGGAAACGTGTGGACCTTGCCGTTGACGACGATCTCAAACGCTTCGTCCAGCCCGTTGGCTTTGCCGAGCGACGGGAGCGAGAAGTCGCGCACACAGAAGAACGCCGACAGCCGCACCTCGCGCGCCGCATCCCACGCCGCTTCCGACACCGCGGCGAGGTCGAGGATCTTTTTCGCTTGGTAGCGCGGGCTGTTCTGATGTGTCATGCCAGCCGAAGCGCCGCCCCACTGGCCGATGTCGTCCCGCACAATGCGGACATCGTCAGTGGTTTGTTCTACTAGGGAAGGCGCGGCGTGAGCGAATGACGCCGAGAAGACGGTTAGGAAGAACCATCGGTAGATCATGACCGCAGCGTAGCGCGGCCGGTCAGGATTTGCGCGCCCAAACTTGGACCATCGGGCAGGAGGAAACTGTTGCGGCCGGATCGTCCGCCATCGCGTTGAGTTCGGCGACGAGCGCATCCACTTCGCTGGCAGCCGCCAGTCCGGATTCGACAATCGCCGGTTTCAAGCACGCCAGCGTCAGCGGGTAAAGCCGCTTTACCGCTTTGGTCGGCTCAGCGGGACGGACGACCTCGTATCGCACGTCGGTCAAGCCGCTGTTGCGGCATAGTCTCGGCAACTTGCGACCAATAAGCGGATCGCCGTCGTTGAGCCGAACCGCGCGCTGGTAGAGGTCAAGATGCCGCATTAACGCCGGCGTTTCCGGATGCGCGAAGACGCCGCCGCAATCAATGTCTTCGACGACGACGCAGCCGCCCGGTTGCGCTAGCGAGACCATTGCTTGCAACGCCCGCAGCGGATTGTCCAAGTGCGACAGCAGACAACGGGCGTAAACGAGATCGAATTGCGCGGAGGGCAGGGGAGGCGCGTAAGCATCGCCGGAGACAAAGTCGGTGTTCTTCAGTTTGCGCTCGGCGGCGGATTGGCGTGCTTCGTCAACGAAAGTTCCTGCTTCATCAACGCCGATGATTCGCCCGGCAGTTCCGACGCGCTCAGCCATCGTCAGTGTCACCAGACCGGTGCCGCAACCGATGTCAGCGCAGCGCCAGCCTTCGCGCAGCCCGGCCCGCTCCAACAACGTCACGGTTGTTTGGTGATAGACCTCATCGAGCACGCGCAGCCGGTGCGCGGCGGCGGAATCGGTGCCGAGGATATACCGTGTCGGCATGTCTTTGGTTGGATGCTGTGTTTGTGCGGCCCTGTTCATGTCGCTCCTACGGAGCTTGTTTGTTCTGGGTTTGATTCTATAAACATGCCGCGCCTACGGCGCAGGTTGACATTATGTTGAACCCCAAGCCCCGTTAGGGGCGTTATGTTTATAGTAATCATGCCGCTAATTGTGGAAGCTCCGTAGGAGCGACATGTTCGTGGTCGGCTGTATTCTTATTCGGCTGGCTTGAACACATATCGCTCATCATACGGCACTCGGAACTTCTCCAGAAAAGCGAAGTATTCCTCCTGGAATGTTAGCCGTGCGTGATGCTTCTCTTGAGTCTGGATGTAACGGATGACCGTGTCCAACTGCGAATGGCCGTAGGAGAAAGCACCAAAGCCTTCTTGCCACGAGAATCTGCCCGCGACCCAACGGCTTCTGTTGATGTGGTTTGTCGAGCCGGCTTTGATGTCGCCAACAAGATTCGAGAGGGCCATGTCCGGCTTCATCCCAATCAGGATGTGCGTGTGGTCCGGCACGCAATTGATGGCGAGCAGTTTTTGTTTCTGCCCGCTGATGATGCCGGTGATGTATTTCTGTAGTTCTTCTTTGTGTTCAGGGCAAATCAGATTCTGCCGGCCTTGGACGGCAAAAACCACCTGAACGTAGATTTGCGTGTAGGTGTTAGCCATAAAACATGTCGCTCCTACGGAGCTGATTCGTGATTGTGACGCGTTTCTATAGACATGACGCTCCTAACGGAGCTTTGCGCGATGCATGCGCTGGTCAGGTTTAGCCGTTGAACTGGATGGCGACGCCCGTCAGTCCGGCTAGTTGCTCGGTCAGGCGATTTCCGTAGGCGACCGCACAGGCAGCGGATTCACATGGTTCAGTGATCACGCGCTTCGCGTGAGTCTTCTCGTCGTCCATCGTCACCGTGAACTCGGCCACGCCGACGCCGTTGGCGAAATCGGCGCGGGCCGTGGCGGACTTGACGTGCGTCTTCTCCTTCGTGAGCCATTGCTCGAACGCGTCTTCAGTCAGGCTGCTCTCGCGCCAGAAAACCGGCTTGTCGGACGTCAGTTCCTTCAGCCGTTTCAGCACGAAGCCGCTGTCGAGAAACGCCAGCAGATTACCGGCTTTCGGTCCGCTGTCGCGGTCGAGCAGGACGCGGTAGATCGCCTGGAAGCCGACGGGATACTCGATGGGCACGAGGCGCTCGATTTCGAAGATCTTGTGCTGGAGCGGCTCATCTTCCCACGCCGTGCCGGGCAATGCGTCGGCCAGCATGTCGAGGAACGCGCGCTGGGTCTGCGAGAGTTGCTGCGCGCGGGCCGGCAGCGAATCCTGCAACTTCGTCTTCTCTTCCTCGGTTGCGTAGTTCTCCAGCCAGTATTTGGCGGATTGGATGCGGCGGTTGAGATGCTTCAGTTCCAGCTCCGTCAGCTTGGAACCTTTGCGTTTCTCGATCTCGGCGACGAGGTTGAGGTGCGGCATCTGCACGAGCGTCACGACGAGTTGAAAGTTCGCGTCGTGGAAGTTGCCTTCCGGCGCGATCTCCGACAGCAGATAGAGCCGCTTGTCCGGCTCCTGCGCCTTCGCATCGTGATAAGTCCGCCAGTGGTAGCGGTCGAATTCGTTGAAGAGCTTGGTGATATAGATCTCGTCGGGCGAGAAGTTCACCGGATGTTTCGGCTGCGGCTTGGTCATCAGGAACCGCAACACTTCCGGCGGCAGGAAATTCGCCATGTCACGCGCCGACGCGCCGACGCCGCGCGAGGAGCTCATCTTCGCGCCGCCGACGAGGAAGAACTCGTAGGGGATGTTCATCGGCGGTTTGGTGCCGAAGATTTCGCGCAGGCAATGCTCCGAGACGTCGCGCGAGCCGCCCTTGGTGCTGTGGTCCTTGCCCGCGCCCTCGATGGTGACGGGGAACGTGGTCCACTTCGCGGGCCATTCGAGTTTCCACGGCAGCTTGCCGCGGCCGTCGAACGGCGAGACCTTGCCGGCGTAGCCGCAGCCGCGCGCCCACTTCACCAGATCGGGCCGGCAGGTGTAGGTGACTTCCTTGCCGTCGTAGGCGGTGACCTCGGTGGTGCCGATGCGACCGCATTTCTCGCAGACGGTCTGGAACGGGAACCACGTGTCGGCCCGCTCCGAGCCGCTGACTTCCTTGTAGATGCGACGGACCTTGTCGGCGTTGCGGAGGATGGTATCAATCGGCCCGTTGAACTTGCCGGAGCGGTAGATGTCGCGCATCCTGTAGGTCTCGACCTTCACGCCGAGTTCCTCGAACACCTGAAAAAACTCGCGGATGAAATGCTCGGCCATGTCGGTGGCGTCGGAGCCGGCGGGCGGCGGCGTGTTGCAGAGTGGCGCGCCGAGGTATTTCTCAAAATGCTCGCGCTGGCCGTAGGGGATTTCGTCCACCGGATCGTAATCGTCCACGCCGTAGATGTAGCGCACGGGCACGCCGCGCTCCTTCAGCACGCGGAACATCACGTCGTGGATGATGACGCCGCGCAACGCGCCGACGTGCACCCGTCCCGACGGCGTCTTCGAGTCGTTGATGGTCTGCGGTCCTTCGATCTTTTGAGCTAACTGGTCACACCAAAGCATGGGAGCATTAAGTCACAAAATGGCACAAGAAGCACAAGAAGTTTTATCAGGTTTCTTCGCCGCCGGCTGACTGGGTGCGGCTTGCTACAATCTCCGTGACCAGCCGATGGTCGGCGGTGAATCCCTCAAGAATCAGGAACCGATTCCGATAACAGGCACGCTCAGGCCATGAAAAGCTCCCGCGGCAGCCCGCTCTGGCGGATGATCGCCCGCAGCGTGCCCCGGTCCACCGCGCGGTGCAAGGGAACGGGAAATGAAGCGATTCCCCGGCGCATGATGACATGGCTGCCCCGCTGCCGCACACGCTCAAATCCCTGTTTTGCCAGCAGATCGCAAAGCTCCGCGCCTGAGAAGACGCGCAGCTTAGGCATGGGACAACTCCAAGGGCTTCACCGCAATCCGCCGCTGGCTGTTTAGACGCCGCGCCACCTCCTCCTCGCTCGCGCATTCCAGCCAGAGTTCCACCGCCTCCTTGATCATCGCCTCCGCGTGCTCCGGGGTTTCGCCCTGGCTCACAATGTCCAGTTCCGGACAGGTGGCCACAAACCATCCATCCTCTCCGCGTTCAATAACAGCCGTCAAAGGTGGCAGTTTCATGGCAGTAAATTAAGGCGTTCTGTCGTTCTAGTCGAACATTTACTCAACGGAGTCGAGCAGTTGGACGGCGTTGGTGTTCGCACTGGTGCCGACGCCAGCGGCGTCAGCGATTAACGCGGTTTACCAGCGTTCGTTGGGCTTGGAGGGAACGGGGATGGTCGGCTCGCCACGAGCGGACTGCGTCTCGGGGCGCGGCGTCATGGTGCGCAACTCGGCGACGAGGGCGTGGAATCCGGCGGCGTCCTTGAGCATGACGAGGCGGTGCTGGGTCGCCTTGGGAATGCGGAGCGAGCGGCCATACCAGCGCGACATTTTGCGGAACTGGATGCACGCGACCCGTTCGCCGCGGAAGCTCTGCAACATCTCGTAGTGGCTGACCATGAAGTTGATCCGCTCCGCGTAGCTCGTCGTCACAACGGGTTCACCGCGGACCAGCGCGGCTTCGCACTGGCGGAAGATCCACGGGTTCAGCAGCGCGCCGCGCCCGATGCCGATGGCGGCGCAGCCGGTCTCGGCGAACATCGTCCGCGCGTCCTCAACGGTGCGGATGTCGCCGTTGCCGATGATCGGGATGCGCTCGACGGCCTCGACGACGGCGCGGATGCCAGGGCGGTTGACGCTGCCGCTGAATCCTTGCGCGCGGGTGCGGCCGTGGATGGTGACAGCGGCGACACCGGCCCGCTCGAACTCGCGCGCGAAGAACGGCGCGGAGATGTTCTCGTCGTCCCAGCCGAGCCGCATCTTCACGGTAACGGGAATCTTCACGCTCTCGACGAGCGCGTGGACGAGCGCGACGGTCTTGTCGGCCTCGCGCATCATGGCGGAGCCGCCGCCGCCGCGAACGACTTTGTGGACCGGGCAACCCATGTTGAGGTCCACGATGCTGACGCCGATGGACTGGAGAAGCTGCGCGGCGGCGCAGAGTTCCTCTTTGACGGTGCCGAAGATTTGCACGGCGAGCGGCTGGTCCTTGGGGCGGGTCTCGATCAGTTCCAGGGCTTGGCGGCGCTTCTCGATGAGCGAGCGGGCGTTGACGAGGTCGGTGGTGGCGAGGCCGAGGCCGCCGAGCGGGCGCGCGACGAGGCGGAAGGGGAGGTTGGTATAGCCCGCCAGCGGCGCCAGAAAGAACCGTGACGGCAGCGCGAGGTTGCCGATGTGAAGCGGTTGTTTAAGGTCCGAAAGAGACATCGCCTCATTTTTAGCCGCAGCGCGGAAGAAAAGCCACAAGGCAAACCAATCTCGTGTTGATTCTTGAGCCGGCGTTACGGCATTGACAGCAGCACTGGAGCGGGGAAGATTGCCGCAATGACTGCAACGACCTCTCCGCAGACAGGTCAGAACCTCGCCGCGGTGCTCCAACAACTCGTCGCCGACCCTGTCCGCGGTTTGACCGAAGCCGAAGCCGCCCGCCGGCTCGCACAGCACGGGCCGAACCAGCTCGTCGAACGCGGCCGCAAAAGCCCGTGGCGCATCTTGTGGGAGCAGTTCACCGCCACGATGGTCGTCATCCTTATTATCGCGGCGGTCATCTCGGCGGCGCTCGGCGAGTTCGTGGACGCGGGTGCCATCCTTGCGATCATCATCCTCAACGCCATCCTCGGCTTCACGCAGGAGAATCGGGCCGAGAAGGCCATGGCGGCGCTGAAGCAACTGGCCGCACCGACCGTGCGCGTGCGACGCGACGGGCGTTTGCGGGAAATTGCCGCGACCGCGCTGGTGCCGGGCGATATTGTATTGGTCGAGGCGGGCAACTTCATCCCTGCCGACGCGCGGCTCGTCGAGACCGCCAACCTTCGCGTGCAGGAGGCCGCGCTGACGGGCGAGTCGGTGCCGGTCGAGAAAGACGCTCGCGCCGAGGTGCCCGCCGATGCGCCGTTGGGCGACCGGATCAACGCCGCGTTTATGGGCACGGTCGTCACCTACGGTCGCGGCACGGCGGTCGTGACCGCAACGGGCATGGAGACGGAACTGGGTCGCATCGCGGCGATGATCCAGACCGTCGAACGCGAGCCGACGCCGTTGCAACGGAGGCTCGATCATCTCGGTAAAGTCCTGGCGGTCGTGGCGCTGGTGATTGTGGCGGTGGTGTTCGCGCTCGGTCTGCTGCGAGGGGAGCCGTTGACGGTGCTGTTCCTGACGGCGGTGAGCATGGCAGTGGCGGCGGTGCCGGAAGGTTTGCCTGCGGTGGTAACCATCGCGCTGGCACTCGGCGCGCAGCGAATGCTCAAGCGCCGCGCGTTGATCCGCAAGCTCCCCGCCGTCGAGACGCTCGGCTCGGTGACGGTGATCTGTTCGGACAAGACCGGCACGTTGACGGAAAACCGGATGACGGTTGCGGTGGTCGAGGTCGCCGGTCGTCAGATGGACGCGGCGACGCTCAGCGAGGCTGGGGTGCGCGAGCGGCCGGAGTTCGAGTTCTTGCTGGCGGGCGCGGCGCTCTGCAACGATGCGGTGCTGGATGCGGCGGGAGTCGTGGGCGATCCGACGGAGACGGCGCTGGTGGTGGCAGCGGCAAAGTGCGGTTTGCGGAAGATCGAACTCGAACGGGCGCTGCCGCGCGTGGCGGAGGTGCCGTTTGAGTCCGAGCGCAAACGGATGACGACGGTGCATCGAAAGGAACCCGGGGCATTGAATCTTGGCGGATTATTTGAAGATGCGCCCCTCGTCGCATTCACCAAGGGCGCTGTTGGATCGTTGCTGGAGGTGTCGTCGCGCGTATGGTCCGGCGGACGGGCTGAACCGCTCGACGACGCGCGGCGCGAGCAGATTCAGGCGGCAAACGACCGGCTCGCGCAGCGCGGGATGCGCGTGCTCGGCGTGGCGTTTCGACCGTTGGCAGAGTTGCCCGGCAAGCCGGACATGGCCCTGCTGGAACGCGATCTCATCTTCACCGGCTTTATTGGAATGATGGACCCGCTTCGGGCAGAAGCGCGCGATGCGGTGCAGACGTGTGTCAGCGCGGGCATCCGGCCGGTGATGATCACCGGCGACCATCCGCTGACTGCGATGCAGATCGCTCGCGAGTTGGGCATCGCCGGCGACGGCCGAGCGGTTACGGGGGCGGAGTTGGAGCGTCTGTCGGCTGCCGAACTGGAGAAACTCGCCGGCGAGGTGTCGGTCTATGCGCGCGTTGCGCCCGCGCACAAGCTCAGGATTGTCGAGGCGCTGCAAACGCGCGGGCAAGTGGTGGCGATGACCGGCGACGGCGTCAACGACGCACCCGCGATCAAGAAGGCCGACATCGGCGTGGCGATGGGGATCACTGGCACGGATGTGGCGAAGGAAGCCTCCGCAATGGTGCTGATGGACGACAACTTCGCCACTATCGTCGCGGCGGTGCGCGAGGGTCGCGTCATCTACGACAACATCCGCAAGTTTATCAAATACATCGTCACGACCAACGCGTCGGAGATATGGCTGATGTTGCTCGCGCCGCTGGCCGGCATGCCGCTGCCGTTGTTGCCGCTGCAAATCCTGTGGATGAACCTGATGACTGACGGGTTGCCGGCGCTGGCGCTCGGCGTGGAGCCGCCGGAGCGCGATGTGATGCGACGACCGCCGCTGCGCGTTGGGGCGGGCATTTTTTCGGAGGGCATGGGCTGGCACATCGCGTGGGTGGGAGTGCTGATGAGCCTGTTGTCTTTGGTGACGGGTTACTGCCAATGGCAGGCCGGCAATCCGCACTGGCAGACGATGGTGTTCACGATCGTCACGATTGCCCAACTGGCACACGCGCTGGCTATTCGCTCGTGGCGCCAGTCGTTGTTCACGCAAGGGTTGATGTCGAACAAGCCGCTGGCGGCCGCTGTGGCGCTGTCGTTCGCGTTCCAACTGGCGGTGATCTACCTGCCGCCGTTCCAGCGCGTGTTCAAGACGGTGGCGCTGAGCGCGGCAGAGTTTGGCTTGTGTATGGCGCTGGCGAGCGTAATTTTCTTTGCTGTGGAACTGGAGAAATGGTTGCGCCGGCGTCGCGCGACCGACAATCGGAGGAACGAACCATGAAAAAGACTATGAAACTCCTGATCGCTTATGACGGATCGCAGTGTGCCGGGGCGGCGCTGAACGACTTGAAGCGGGCCGGTTTTCCTCGCGAGACTGAGGCGTTGGTCGTCTCAGTGGCGGACGTGTGGCTGCCGCCGCCGGCCAGCGAGGTTGCGGCCGCCGCGGAGATGCTGCCGCCGTCGGTTCGGACATCCCGGGCGCATGCGATCGAAACGGAGGAGCATGCTTTGGCGCTGGCCCAACAAGCGGCGGCGCAGTTGCAGAAGCGCTTTACCGGCTGGCGGGTCAGCGCGGTGGCGTGCCACGACGCGCCGTGGTGGGGCATTCTCAAGCAGGCGGAGAAGTTCAAGCCCGACCTGATTGTGGTCGGTTCGCATGGCCGCAGCGCGCTGGGCCGGATGGTGCTCGGCAGCACGTCGCAGCGCGTGGCGACGGAAGCGAACTGTTCGGTGCGCATCGCGCGCGGACTGTTTGCGGAGGACGTGGCGCCGCCCCGGCTCGTGGTGGGTGTGGACGGTTCGGACCACAGCGACTTGACAGTCAGCCGCATTGCAGAGCGGGCGTGGCCGGTGGGCACGGCGGCGCATGTGGTGGCGTTCGCCGACGTCGTGAACGTGGCGATATTTTCCTCCTCAGAATGTCCGCCGGTGTCGGGGTTGATGCCGGAGGATTACGAGAAAGAAGAGGCGCGGTTGCGGGAGTTTGCCACGGCTGCGGCGGACAAACTGCGCGCTGCGGGATTGCTGGCCGCGCCGATCGTGAGGCGGGGCGATCCGCGGCGGGAGATTCTCCACGAGGCGGAGCGTTGGGGCGCGGACTGTGTATTCGTCGGCGCGCACGGGCACACGCGCTTGCAGAAAATCCTCGGCTCAGTATCGCAGTGGGTGGCGTCGCGGGCGCATTGCTCGGTGGAAGTGATCAGGGCGTAGGCACCATTACTTGAACCAAATCCACCATACCACGGCATACACCGGCAGCAGGATTGGGACGACGTAGCAGAAGACGTAACCGAAGAAACTCGGCGTGCGGGCCTTCACATGGTCGGCGATGCTCTTGACCATGAAGTTCGGGCCGTTGCCGATGTAGGTGCATGCGCCGAAGAAAACCGACGCGACACTGATGGCCACGAGGTAAAGGTGATTGGCGGCGACGAGCTGGGCTGGCGTGGTGACGCCGCTGTCGCCGAAGAGGCCGATGGCGGCGGAGAGGAAACAGAGGTAGGTCGGGGCGTTGTCGAGCACGGCGGAGAGCGCGCCGCTGCCCCAGTAAAACTGGCCGGCGGTCTGGATGCCAACTTGGCGTGCGTTCAACTCCAGCCAATCCAGCGCCGGCACCATCGTCGCGAAGATGCCGACGAAGAGGAACGCAACCTCCTTCAGTGGCGCGAAGTTGAAGTCGTTGGCCTCATGCACTGGCTTCTTCGTTGTGAAGTAGGAGCCGACTGCCGCGACGACCATCAACGCCTCGCGCACGAACGGCGGTTGTTGGATGAACACCGCGACGACGATCAGCAGCAGGAAGAAGACGTTGTGCATCCCATCAAAGCGCCATTCCTCGTGCGCCGTCTCTTTAGCGCGCACAGCCCGCGGCGCTCGCAGGAAGTTGCGATAGTCAATCACCCAGAACACCGCCAGCAGCGCGCCAACGGCAAACGCCCACATCGGCCAGCATTGTTCCGCGACCCAGAAGAACGGCACGCCGCGCAGGTAGCCGAGGAACAGCGGCGGGTCGCCCAGCGGCGTGAGGCAGCCGCCGACGTTGCTGACGATGAAGATGAAGAAGACGACGTGGTAGGTCGTGAGTCGGTATTTGTTGGTGCGCAGGAACGGCCGGATCAGCAGCATCGAAGCGCCGGTGGTGCCGAGGACATTGGCCAGCAGCGCGCCGGCGAGCAGGTAGAGGACGTTGGCCATCGGCGTGGACTCACCGCGGACGTTGATGTGAATGCCGCCGGAGACGACGAAGAGCGAACCGATGAGGGCGATGAAGCTGACGTATTCGTGGAGCGAGTGCAGCATCCGCATGCCGTTGTGCAGGCCGAAGACGTAATAGCCGACGGTGAGCGCACCGAGGCCGACGGCGATCCACGGATAGCGTCGGTGCCACCAATGCGGCGCGATGAACGGCATCAGTGCGATGCAGAGGAGCAGCGCCCCGAACGGCACGATCCAGAGCGGATTCGGTTGGATGATATGCACGGCTTCCACGAGGTCTATCTTCGACAACACCAGTGCTATGGTCAAAGCATTTTGGGGACAGCTTGGGAGAGACATTGACGCAGATGGTTTGCTAAGGCATGTTCGCCGACCGTCATGCGAACAACATCGCTCTTGGCAGCTACCGCGATCCTTTTCTTCGCACCTTCATACGCAAGCGCGGCGGCAGCGAGAATTCCGGCTGCTCCGGCGAAGGCGAGCACGCTGAAGGCGGACCTTGCCGCGCTGCTTGACGGAGTGCATGAGATCGCCGCGCCGGGCGCACCGGGAACGTTGTGTGTCTTTGGCGATGCGGCTTTTCCGGTCGTGGTCGGCGGAACAGGAAAGGAGTCGTCGGGACCGGTGGTGGGAGCGGCGCGGTTTGGCAATGGTCGCGTGGTGGCGTTCAGTCACAACGGCTACTTCGGCGCGGAGGCGCTGGCGACGGCGGACACGGCGGCGCTGATGGCCAACGCCGCACGCTGGGCCGCGGGTGGTCGCGCGCAGGCGACGGGAGCGAAGCTGCATGTCGCGCTCTACCGCAAAGGCGGTCTCACCGAGTTCTTCGACAAACACGGATTCAAGGTAGCCGATGCGGACCTGCGCCGTCTGAACTCGGTCCAGGTGCTTGTGTCCGACGCGCACAGTCTTTCCGACAAGGACGTGGAGACGGTCGTGAAGTTCGTGCAAGGCGGCGGCGGCTTGATCACGGCGTCGTGCGGTTGGGGCTGGGCGCAGTTGAATCCCGGGAAGGATTTGAAGACGGAGTTTTCCGGCAACAAGCTGCTCGTTCCGACCGGCATGGTGTGGGGCGAGGGCACGACCGAACACACCGGCTCGCGCGGCTTCGTAGCGGGCGAGCGGCTACCGACGACGGTGCATGCGGGGCTGGCGCTGCACTACACGCTCGAACACATGGCGGGCCGGTTCCAACTCAGTGCCGATGACGTGATCCAAGCCTCGGCGACGATCTCCGCAGCCGCGCGCGCGTTGCCACCCAACGACACGAGGTTCCTGCCGAAGCTCGCGAAGCTGGCTGGCGACGACAAGGTCAAAGTGCTGCCGACGCCGAAGACGCCGATCAAAAAGAGCGACCTCAGCCCGCGGCTGGCGGCGACGTTCCAGACGATGACGGCGAAAATCCTGCCGCCGGAGCAGGTGAAGGAACATCCTGCTGCGAAGAACTTCCCCGGCGAGGTGCCGCCAAACACGCCGCGCGTGGCGCGTTCGTTGACGCTCGATACAAGCGTTCCTGCGTGGCACAGCACCGGTCTCTACGCGCCAGCCGGCGGCGTGGTGACGGTGGAGATTTCGGAATCGGCGGCGCGCAAGAAACTTTGGCTGCGGATTGGCGCGCACAGCGACAGCCTCTGGAATCTGGACAAGTGGGACCGTTTCCCGGAGATTTCGACGCGTGTTCAACTCGCCATGCCGATAACCAAGGCAGCGAGCATGTTCGGCGGCTTGATCTACATCGAGGTGCCGGACAAGTGCGACCTCGGCGAGGTGGCGGTCAAGGTCAGTGGAGCGGTCGCCGCGCCGTATTTCGTGCTCGGCAAGACGAAGCCGATGGATTGGAAAGACTGCCTCCGCAAGGAACCGGCACCGTGGGCGGAACTGGAGTGCTCGAAGCTGATCCTGACGGTTCCGTCGTCGTTCGTGCGCACGCTCGACGATCCGGACGCATTGATGAAGGTGTGGGAACGAATCGTGGATTTGGAGGATGACCTGGCCGGCACCGCCGCCGAGCGCCGCCGGCCGGAGCGCGTGGTGTGCGACCAACAGATTTCTGCCGGCTACATGCACGCTGGTTATCCGATCATGACGTGGATGGATCAGCCAAAGAACTTCACCAGCAAGGAGTCGCTGCTGAAAGGCAACTGGGGCATCTTCCATGAACTGGGCCACAATCACCAGAGCGGCCACTGGACGTTCGATGGCGCTGGCGAGGTGACGTGCAACATTTTCTCGGTGTATGTCTTCGACGCACTCTGCGGCGTGAAGCCCGCGAAGGGCCGCGTCGGCTTCGATGAGATTGCCAAGAACTACGCGAAGCATGTGGCCAACGGCAAGAGTTTCGATTTCTGGAAGAAGGAGCCATTTCTCGCGCTCTCGATGTATGTGCAATTGCAGGACGCTTTCGGCTGGGACGCTTTCAAGAAGGTGTTTGCGGAGTATCGCGCCGCGCCGAAGGACGATTTGCCGAAGAACGATGACGAGAAGCGCGACCAGTGGATGGTGCGGTTCTCGAAGGTCGCCGGTAAGAATCTCGGCCCGTTCTTTCAAGCGTGGGGCGTTCCGGTGTCGCAGTCGGCGCTCGACGAGATCAAGAAGCTGCCGGCGTGGATGCCGCCGCATTTCCCGCCGAGCGATGGAAGCGGGGGTGAACCACGGAATACACGGAAAGGGAAAGCGCAGAGATGAACTTCCGGTTGTTCCTTCTTCCGTGTGTTCTGTGTCTTCCGTGGTTTTCAATTCTCTCCCTCCACGCCGCCCCGTCCGACTATTTCCAGATTCAGGTTGTGGACGAACAGGCCAGCCGCGGCGTGCCGTTGGTGGAACTGGAGACCGTCAATCACCTGCGCTTCATCACCGACAGCGCCGGACGCGTCGCGTTTGGCGAGCCGGGGCTTGCGGGACAGACAGTGTTCTTCCACGTCCGCAGTCACGGCTACGAGTTTCCCAAGGACGGCTTCGGCTTCGCGGGCACACGGTTGAAGATCGAGCCGGGCGGCAAGTCCGTCATCAAGATCAAGCGGCTCAACATCGCCGAACGTCTCTACCGCATCACGGGCGAAGGCATCTATCGCGACAGTGTGCTCCTCGGCGAGAAAACACCGCTCGCGGAGCCGCTCGGCAGCGGGCAAGTCGCCGGGCAGGATTCGGTGCAAGTGGCGCGGTATCGTGGGAAGCTCTTTTGGTTCTGGGGCGACACGAATCGGCTGAAGTATCCGCTCGGCCACTACTGGATGGCAGGCGCGACGAGTGACCTGCCGGAGAAGGGCGGGCTGAATCCGAGCGACGGCGTGAACCTGCGATACTTCGTGGACGCGGACGGTTTCAGCCGGCCGGTGGCTCGGCTCGGCGTCAAGAGCGGGCCGATGTGGCTGGATGGTTTCGTGACGGTCAACGACGATGCCGGCCGTGAGCGGCTTGTGGCGCACTACGCGCACATGAAGTCACTCGGCGAGATGCTCGATCACGGGCTGGCGGTGTTCAACGATGAGAAAGGCGAGTTCAAGAAGGTGGTCGAGTTTCCGCTCAGCGACCGCGTGCGCTGCCCGCGCGGCCATCCGAACCGTCGGTGCGACGCGAGCGGCGATTGGTTCTACTTCGGCGAGCCGTTTCCTGTGGCGCGCGTGAAGGCGGAGTGGAAGCGGCTTGCCGACCCGGCGAGTTACGAGGTCTGGACGCGCGACGGTTGGAAGCGGGAAGCGAAGCCGGTTGACGCAGCCGCGGAACGAGAGCTTATCAAGACTGGCAAGCTGAAGCCGGCCGAGGCGCGCTTCCAGCCGGTGGACGTGGACAGCGGCAAGCCGCTGGCGATGCACTACGGCTCGGTGTGCTGGAACGACTTCCGCAAGCGCTGGATCATGATCGCTGTCGCGCAGGGCGGCGGGCCGTCGTTCCTTGGCGAGGTTTACTACGCGGAAGCGCCGGAGTTGACCGGCCCGTGGCTGCGCGCGAAGAAGATCATCACACACAATAAATACACCTTCTACAATCCGGTTCAGCATCCGCTCTTCGACCAGGCCGGCGGGCGTGTCATCTACTTCGAGGGCACCTACGCCGAGACGTTCTCCGGCAATCCGGTTGCGACGCCGCGCTACGACTACAACCAGATCATGTATCGGCTCGACCTGTCCGACCCGCGGCTCGGCTCGGCGCGATTTTAAGTGGGGCGAGCTCGCCGCGTTGTTTCTGGAGATGCATGAGCTTGGAAGCTCATGCCACTTAAGCGGGGCACCCGCAATGATTTCGCTGGAAGCGCGGGCGGTTGTCGCATTAAATGCGCAGGTCGTTGTGTTCAAACAGTTGAATGGAATATCAGGAATTATGAAGAAGAACATCACTCGCCTCGTCGTCCTCAGTTCGTTACTCGCCATGTTGCTCATGCCCCGTGAAGCTGCTGCCAATGACTGGCCGCAGTGGCGCGGGCCGGACCGCACCGACATCAGCAAAGAGACTGGTGTGCTTAAGCAATGGCCGAAAGACGGGCCGAAGCAAGTGTGGCTCAACAAGGACGGCGGTCTTGGCTACAGCGGTTTCTCCATCGTCGGCGGCAAGCTGTTCACCATGGGCGCGCGCGATGGGAAGGAGTTTCTGATTGCGCTCGACGCAAACACTGGCAAGCAACTCTGGTGCGCTGAGATTGGAACGCTGTTGACGAACAACTGGGGTGACGGCCCGCGCGGCACGCCGACGGTGGACGCAGGGCGCGTGTATGCGCTCGGCGGGCAGGGCACGCTGGTTTGCTGCGACGCGGCCGGCGGCAAACTGTTTTGGAAGAAGACGATGCAGGAACTAGGCGGCAAGGTGCCGACATGGGGTTACACCGAGTCCCCGCTGGTGGATGGGAAGTTGGTTGTTTGCACGCCGGGCGGCGCGCAGGGCGCGATCGCGGCGCTCGACAAGATAACCGGTAATGTGGTCTGGCAGTCGAAGGAGTTCACCGATGGGGCGCAGTATTCGTCGCTCATCGCAGTCAACCACAACGGCGCGCGCCAATACATCCAGTTGACGATGCAGAGTGTGGCGGGCGTTGGCGGGGCGGATGGGAAATTGCTCTGGCGCTCCGAGTGGCCGGGCAAGGTCGCGGTCATTCCGACGCCGATATTCCATGACGGCTGTGTCTATGTTGCTTCTGGTTACAACGCTGGCTGCAAGCTGGTGAAGGTTGCTGCGGGCAACCAAGTCAGCGACGTTTACGTCAATACTGTCATAAAAAACCATCACGGTGGTGTGGTGCTGGTCGGCGATCATCTCTACGGTTACTCCGACGGGGCCGGCTGGGTCTGCCAGAACTTCAAGACCGGCGAGCAGGTGTGGGCCGAGAAAAAAGCGCTTGGCAAAGGCGCGATCGGCTGCTGCACCGAAGGGCTGCTGTATTGTTTGGAGGAAAGCAACGGCAAGAATCCTGCCACGGTCGTGTTGATCGAAGCGTCGCCGAAAGGCTGGAAGGAGCACGGCCGCTTCACGCTCGACCCGCAGACGACCCAGCGCAGCGCCAAGGGCAGAATCTGGACGCATCCCGTCGTCGCCAACGGCAAACTTTACCTCCGCGATCAGGAGTTGATCTTCTGCTTCGACGTGAAGGCGAAGTAGGAAACCAGAGCGGACGGCGGCAACGTCGCGCGTCTTCTGCTGTTGCGTCATGGATGCCGGATGACGAGAAATCATGAACCGCAGGAACTTCATCATGACGACCACCGGCGCGCTGGCGGCGTCGGCGTTGCCTAACGTTCCCTGTCACGTCGCGGTTGCGTCAGCAGGCGACAAGATCGCCAAGCCGCCGCGGATTCCAAAACCCGCCCCGCGCTTTGGCGACGGGCGCGATTGGTGGTTTGAGAAGCGATTCGGCATGTTCGTCCATTGGGGCCTCTACGCTATCCACGGTTTCCATGAGCAGGAGCAGTGGCGCGCCCGCATCCCACGCGCCGAATACGTCAAGCTCGCGAAGCAGTGGAACCCGGTGAACTACAATCCCGACGCGTGGCTTGATCTCGCCGAGGCGGCGGGCATGAAATACATCTGCCTCACGACAAAGCACCACGACGGCTTTTGCCTCTGGGACACGAAGCTGACTTCCTACAACACGATGAACACGCTCTACGGCAAGGATGTGGTCAGGATGCTTGCCGACGCCTGTCATCGCCGCGGTTTTCCGCTCTGCCTCTACTACTCGATTGCCGACTGGCATCAGAAGAATTATCCGAACCAGGGCCGCCATCACGAACTGCCGCCGCAGCCCGGCGATGAGCCGGACCTGATGAAGTATCTGGGGTTTCTCAAGGCACAGGTTCGCGAGCTTTGCTCCAACTACGGCGAGATTCACGGCATCTGGTGGGACATGAACGTGGACAAACACGTGGACCGTTCCATCAACGACATGATCCGCAAACTTCAGCCGAAAGCCGTCATCAACAATCGCGGCTACGATGAAGGCGACTTCGGCACACCGGAGCGCGATTACGACAAGGGCGGCGAGGAGTTGCCGAGCTTCGAGAAGCGCACCGAGGCGTGCCAATCGGTGGGTTCCGAGAGCTGGGGCTATCGCAAGGACGAGGACTACTACACCGACCGGCATCTGTTGCGTAGCATCGTGAAGTATCTCGCTCGCGACGCGAACTACCTGCTTGATGTCGGCCCGAAAGGCGACGGCACGATTCCCAACGAAGCCGCCGCCATCCTGCGCCGCATCGGCAAGTGGTATCGCACCGTGAAGGAATCGCTGGAAGGCACGGCGCCTGCGTCGCATTTCACGACGAACCGCAACGTGCTGCTGACGCGCCGCGACAACACGCTCTACGTCATCATGCACAAGGATCCGATGACGGAGGCGGTGAAACTGAAGCCGATGACCGTCGCGCCGCGCCGAGCGACGCTGCTGAACACGGGCCGACCGATCGAGTGCGCGATGGAGATGGCGCCGAGCGACCACGTCGAGCAGAAGGCGTATCTGCGGTTGCGCAAGCTGCCGGTGAACGAACTGGCGAACACGGTGTTGGTGGCGAAGCTCGAATTCGACCGCTTGCCGGAGTCGGGTCAGCAGCAGCAGGTTTCGGACAAGGTGGAGGAGAAGCAGAAATAGTAGTCCTCACGCTCCGCGTGATGGTTTCGAGGGCGATCCTCACGCGGAGCGTGAGGACTACTTTGGCTCAACCTTTCTTGCGGGACTTCAACATGCAAGCGGTCGCTGCCCAGTGAAGGTGATCGTGTTGCTTCGGTTCGGCCCAACGGCTGGCGGCCAGAGCGAGGCGCGGGAGAAGCTTGTCGAAGGGGAAGGGGAGAGGCACGAGATTGTAGAAGGCGTGGTCTTCGCGGACGCAGCCGACATCTACCATCATCCGCTCCAATTCGGCAACGGAGAACTGGCGATGCACCAGTGCGTCGAGGTCGAATTTCTTGCCGCGCAGCTTCATATAGATCGGTTTCAAACATCGCGTCGGCAGAGCGAGCGCTTGGCGCATGACGGAGTCCAATGAGCGCGGCTGGATGACGCTGATGATCATCACGCCGCCGGGCTTGAGCACGCGCGCCATTTCCTTCATGGCGGCGGCGAGTTCCGTGTCGTTGAGATACTCCAGTAGTCCCATCGCGATGACAGCGCCGAAGTAGTTCGATCCAAAGTTTGCCTCCTCGATCTTGCCGACGCAAAACTTGGCGCGCAGGTCGCTAGCGAACCGCCTCCGGGCGTGTTCAATCATCTTCGGAGCAATGTCGAGGCCGTGGAACTCCCAGCCGCGTTGCAAGAACGTCGGCGCCATCGGGCCGGTGCCGCAACCGACATCCAGAAGTCGGCCGGGTGTTTCGTTGGCGAGCAGTTCCTCGACGCGCAGCTTGCGCTGGATGAACTTCCAATTGTCGGCTTGCGACCCCTTCTCGTCATAAAGCGCATCCCACGCGTCGCCGGAGAAACGGTCAAAAACCTCGACGACCGTCCGTTGTTGGGATGTCGCTTCCGTTGGAGTCGGTTCCTGTCCGGTCGCCATGACGCGAGAGTATCAGAGCGAGAAACGGTTGGGTAGCAGTTCGTCGAGGAGAAACATTTTCACTGACCCGTGTCGCTTGGCGTTAGTCACGAGAATCTTCAGGTTCGGCGCAAACTCGGCCATGACCTGACGGCACGCACCGCAGGGCGTGGCCGCGCCGTCGCTGGCGATTGCAATAGCGACGAAGCGCCGTTCACCCGCCGAAACCGCGTTGAAAAAGGCGATCCGCTCGGCGCAGACGGTCAAGCCGTAACTGGCGTTCTCGATGTTACAGCCGCGATAGACCTTGCCGTTCGCCGCCAGCAAGGCCGCACCAACACGGAACTTAGAGCAAGGTGCGTAAGCTTTGCACCGCGCCGCGCGGGCTTCTGCCACCAATCGGCGGGTTTTCTGCGACTCCATAATTATATATATGCTGCTAGAGGCTGGCGACGAATTCTTCCAGCAGCTTGTTGAAGTTCTCCGAAATCTTCCGCGTCGTTTCCAAAACCTCATCGTGCGACAGCCGCCGTCCACCGATGCCAGCGGCGAGGTTCGTGATCACCGCCATGCCGGCGACCTCCATGCCGAGATGCCGCGCTACCAACACTTCCGGCACCACGCTCATGCCAATGGCATCCGCGCCGAGCCACGCCATTGCTTTCGTTTCGCTCGGCGTCTCGTAGTTGGGGCCCGTGACGGCCATGTAAACGCCGCGGCGCAAGCCGAGCTTCAACTTGTCCGATGCGACGGTCAGTTTCTCCAGTAGCCGCGACGAGTAGGCCTGGGTCATGTCCAGAAACTTCACCGCTTCGCCTTCGTGGGAGTTGAAACCGATCAACGGATTCTCGCCGGTGAAGTTGATATGGTCCTCGATGGCCATCAGCGAGCCGACGCGGAGTTGGCTGTTGATGCCGCCCGCTGCGCAGGTGGTCATCAGCGTTTTCACGCCGATGGCGGCGAGCGCGCGGATCGGGAATGCCACTTCGGCGGCCGTGCAGCCTTCGTAGATGTGCGAGCGGCCTTGGAGCACCGCGAGCGTCTTGCCGCGCAATGACCCAATCATCAGTTGCCCCGCATGGCCTGGCACCGATGTGGGACGGAAGCCGGGGATGCCGGTGTAGGGGATTTTCACGGCGTCTTCAAGCCGGTCCGCAAACGCACCGAGGCCGGAACCGAGCACGACGCCGATGGCAGGCTTGCGTCCGTTTGACTTGGATTCGATGGCTGTTTTGGCTTCAGCGAGTTCTGGAATCATGTTGCTGCTCTGCTTCTAACAGTGAATTGCTTTCGAAATCAAGCGTGGCGGTCGTGCTCGCGAAACGAGCGACAAGTAATTGTCAGTTCTGTCTTTCAAACGTGGGGCCAGCAAGCGGGTCTTTCTTGGCGGGATTGATGGGGGATGGTTTGAAGTCGTCCGCGTGTTCCATCAGGCCGCCGGGCGGGTTGGCGTTCATTCTTTCCGTCTGGGCTGCGTGCGGTTCGGGTTTGTTGATTTGTGGAAAACGAACCGCAGCGGCGGTCGAAATAATGTTTTGCTGGTTGAGACGGCCAGGATGGTTTTCCAAATCGTTGGCAAACTGTTCAAAATAGGCATTGATCCGCAACGCATGGACTTCCTTTTCCTTGAGCCACGTTGCAGCGACTTGGGGCTGGACGACGGTCAACGCTTGTCGAATCGCTTCCATACAGGCGTGCGCGTTGTTCTCGCGGGCGCAGGCCAGCACCAGGCGATGGACCCGCGCGATGGGATGCGCGTGATGCACGACAGCCGCGAGGATATCGGCAGCGCCCTGCGGATGAGGAGAGCTGCTGAGGAGATACCGGTTGATGGGCGAATGAAACAACCAGACGGCGATTGCGAGAGCCACGACGACGGCGACTGCAATAGACCATTTTGCTGCCGGCGGCAGAGTCGCACGCAATCGCCTTTGCCACAGTGGGAGGAGTTTGAGATTATTGCGATCGGCGCTTGCCTGTCTCAACGCGACTTCGTGGTAGAAACTTTCCAGACTCATGCGACGTGTTTCAACTTCTGGTTTCGGATCGGATTGTAGGAGTGTGGCCGGATGCGTGACAAGGGGAAACGAGTTGCCTAAACGAGTTGCCTGCATCCGGGCTGGCGCGTATAAGACGGCGTCACCCGTAGCGACGGTGCATGAGGTGACGGCGCGCGCCGGGCGCGGACCGGATTCGCGAATCAAGAACAGTATTTCTAAAAACCATGAACGAGACTCCTCCCATCCTTCAGACATTCTCACCGACTTCACCAAGCGCGTCGCGACGTTGTCCATGGGGATGGATCGTGATGGCGCTCGCGGCGACGGCGTTGCTCGCCGTGAGTTTGATGGGTAACGCATTGCTCGGATCGTGGCTCGCGGTGTCGCCGCTGTTCGAGGATGACAGTCGCACGACGGCGTTTCGCGAGACGCGCATCGGTGGCGACGCCGGCGCGAAGGAAAAAATCGCGGTCATCTATGTGCAGGACCTCATCAGTTTTTCGGCGCCGGGTTACTCTGGCGAAGAGGGCATGGTCGGCGACATCAAGGAGCAATTGGCGAAGGCGTCGCGCGACGAGATGGTGAAGGCGATCATCATTGCGATTGATTCGCCGGGCGGCGAGGTGACGGCGTCGGATGTGATCCATCACGCGATCGTCACCACGAAAAAGAAAAGCGGCGTGCCTGTGGTGGCGAGCCTTGGTCCGCTCGCGGCCAGCGGCGGCTACTATGTGGCAACGGGAGCGGATTGGATCGTGGCGCATCGCACGACGCTCACGGGGAGCATCGGCGTGATTTTTCATCTGTGGAATTATCGCGGGCTGATGGACAAGGTTGGTGTGAAGCCGATCGTTTACAAAAGCGGGAAGATGAAAGACATGCTCAGTCCGGAAAAGCAGGAGAGCGAGATCACCGCGGAGGAAAAGGAGGTGGCGCAGCGTTTGGTGATGAGTGACTACGACCGCTTCATCGAAGTGGTCGCGGAGGGGCGGCGCATGAAGGCAGCGGAATTGAAGGCCGGGCTTGCGGACGGGCGCGTGTTGAGCGGCGCGGAGGCGTTGGAACACAAGTTCGTGGACCAGTTGGGATACTTTGAGGACGCGGTGGCGAAGGCAAAATCGCTGGCGAAAATCGAGAAGGCAAAGCTCGTGAAATACGAGGCGCCGTGGTCCATGCGCAAGCTGCTGTCGTTGTTTGCCGAGTCGCGCCTGCCTCTGAAGCTTTCGGGACTGGCTGCGGTGCGTGCGGATTTCAAGCTGGAGAACGGCCGTTTCTATTATCTGCCGGGCGGCTGGCTGGAGTGAGGACTGAACCGGTGATACAGGGTGTGGGCGGGGACAACCATCGAACTGGGCGATAACATCACAGCGGTCGGAACACGTGGCACACTGATCCTATTGGTGCGTCAAAGAGACTCACATTTTTCTAGACAGCTTCTCGCTACGCTGGCTATAGTCCGCGCGTTGTCAGTGGAAGGTTAGACCGAGGTAGAACAGCGCACGTTTAATTTTTTCTGCAGAAAAATTGTTGAGGTGTGCAAACGACCCAAGAAAGTCGAGTGCAGTCACGCTTGAGGTGTAGTCTGATTTTTTGCCGAGACCGCGTGTTCGCGAACACCGTGGAAGTGGTGTGCGCGTGCGCGAATTTTTTTGCAGCGTTCCGGGTCGTGCAGCCGTTGTTGTGTGTTGCCCCCATCCATCGTCGGAAGCAGCCGGCCGTTGAGGCCGGAGAAGTTTTGCAGTTTAACTAGGCACGTCATGAAGACGAACGAACCAGTTGTCCTGAACGGAAAAGGTAACGGACCAACGCCTGGAGTTTGCGCGCGCCGAAGCATGAACGGTTTCCGACTTGCACGGACGTGGTGTGCCCTGATGACGACGTTGTTGTGGGCGGCCGCGCTCGCAGTGTCGCACGCGCAGAGCACGTTCACCAATACGGCGTCGGGATTGTGGAGCGCTGCGGGCAGTTGGGCTGCTGGCAGCATCCCGCTCGCAGGCGGCAGCAGCAACTACATCATCATCTTCAACAACGCTGCGACGGATTGGAGCACGAACAACCGCGCATCGGGCAACTCGTTCCTGCTCAACCAACTCGTCTTCAACGGCGCGGGCGCTGTCAACATCACCAATGGGAGCGCCACCAATCTTGTCTTCTGGGCCGACAGCCTTGGCGCGCTGCCGGCGTTGAACCAGAACAACAATCTGACCAACACGATCTACAGCGACATCACTCTTAACAACGCGCTCACTATTGGCGGCAGTGGCAGCAGTGCGGGTCTGCTGACTCTTCGTGGCGCGGTTGCTGGTTCCGGCAGCTTGACCATGACCGGCGCGTTCACGGTGCTGCTCAACGCCAGCAACACTTACACCGGTGGCACCATCATCAACGACGGCATCGTTCGGCTCGGTGCCTACAACGCGCTGGGCTTGCCCGGCGGTTCGACAGTGGCGACAGTCAACTCCGGCGGCTCGCTCGACCTCAATGGCTTCTCGCTTGTCACCAACTACAATAGCAAGACACTCTTCATTGCTGGTTTCGGTTCGGGCGGTTTCGGTTCGGACTCCGGCGCAGTTTACAGCGCGGGCGCGAGCATTATCAACTCAGGGCTGGCCAACGTTACGCTTTCCGGCGATGCGGCTATCGGTGGTGGCGGCGGTCGCATGGACATCACGGGCGTTCTTAACGGTGGAGGCTTTGCTCTCTACAAGGTGGGCGGTAACGAAACATGGTTTGCTGGAAGCGGCTACCTGACCAATACGCCTTCGGTCATCATCACCAACGGCTATTTTGGATTCCAAGCCAACAGTCATTTTGCCGGAGCGGGTGACACGGTCTTCACCGTCCAGACCAACGGCACGCTGCGCACCTATGGCAACCTGACCTTCACCAATGCCGTCGTGATCAACGGCGGTCGCGTGCAACAAGCGGGTGGTGGCACGGTGGAACTCGGTTCGATTTGGAATAGTCCAATCACTCTCAATGGCATCTCCAACCGGTTTGATGCACTCGGCGGCGCGCTCATGATGGGTGGCAACATCACGGGTGCGGGCGACCTGACGAAGCTCGGTTACTACGGGTTGGTGTTGAGCGGGAACAACGACTACTCCGGCGGCACCTTCATCAACGACGGCATGCTGCGCTTCACGTCCACCAACGCCATTCCGACCGTCGGCAAGATTTTTGTCGGCTCCATCAACGCCGGTGTCATGTTGAACAGCAACACGGTGGTCACCGAGTTGTTGCCCCACATCCGCGGCGATTCGTCGGGCGCCGTCGGGTTGATGGCGGGCAGCGCGAATGAGGACCTCGACTTCACCAGCAACGGCGGCTACACGAACCTCAGCCTGGGCGCGGCGTCCACCATGACCTATGGTGGCACCTACACGCCGTTTCAATCTGGCGGCATCAACTACTACCGGCTGGCCGCCTACAGCAACGTCGTCTTCACCTTCACCAACGTCATCGCGGATGGCAACTTCGGCGGCTCCGAATCCCGGCTCTTCATCAACACCATCAACGGCGCTGTAAACCAATCCCAGGCCGGTGTCATCGTCATCACCAACGCCAACAGCTACTCCGGCCAGACGATTCTGGCGGCGACCGGCGCCGTGCTGCAGATTTCAGACGGCCTTGCGCTTGGGAACACCAGCGGCGGCACGATCGTTTCCAACCTCGCGCAGTTGCGCATCACCGGCAACATCACCGTCAACGAATCGCTGACGCTCAGTGGCGACGGCATACCACAATATAGCGGCGCGCTGAACAACGTGGGCGGCACGAACACGTGGGCCGGCGGGATTACGGGTGGTTCGATTGCTTCAACCCTCGGCACGCTGATTCTTTCCGGCGGTGTCACCAACAACGGCCTCTTCCGTGGTCGTGGCGGCATCATCATCATCACCAACACGCCTGTGACCTTCATTGGTGGCGCCGTGACGGTGGCGGACGGGACGGCGGTGATTTTCAGCGTGACCAACAACAACATGGCCACGCTGACTCCCTCTTGGAATGGTCTCGCGCGTTTGGGTGTCAACGATGCGTTCGCGACCAACGTCGCGCTCGTCATCGGCTCGGGCGGCGGTGGTGAAAATGGCCGGCTTGATTTGAACGGTTTCAACCAGACCTTCAGCCGGCTCGCTGACGGCGCCACCAACAACTTCAAGGCGGAGGTGGTCACCAACACCGTCGCGAACAACGCGGTGCTCACCATCTTCCAGGCGGCCAACTCCACATTCAGAGGCCAGATCGGCGGCGCGATCACGCTCGTCAAGGGCGGCTCCGGCGTCCTGACCCTGGACGGCACCAACACCTACAGCGGTGGCACCATCATCAATGGCGGCGAGTTGAGCATTCTCAGCCGCACCAACCTCGGCTACGGTTTCGGCAACTGGACCAACCTCACTTTCGGCGGCGGCGTCTTGCAGATCAGGGATGCGAACACGATCACCAACCTCGACGCCTTCACGGTGAACTGGAACAACTTCACCGGCGGCATCGGCAATGCCGCTGGCGGCATCTTCACCATCACCAACAACATCGGCGGCGGTGGCTTTGGCAAATTTGGCTCGGGCCTGCTGGTGCTCAGCGGTGCCAACACCTACAGTGGCGGCACGATTGTCGGCGGCGGCGTTCTCTATGTTACGAACGACAACAACCTCGGCGATCCGTCCGCGCCGATCGTTTTCGGTGGCGGCACGCTGGAGACAACCAACAGTTACGACTCCATCCGTCCGCTCATCTTCACAAACGCTTCGGCGGTCCAGGTGGACGGCGCGAACACTACAAACACCTTCAGCGGCGCCATCAGCACCGGTGGCGCGACGGCGGGAGGCCTGACCAAGAGCGGGGTTGGCACCTTGTATCTCACCGGCGGCTCCACGGGCGTTGTCACGATGGCCAACGCCGTGAATGTCACCGGCGGCTTGTTGGGGATCAGGGACGCCGATATCATGGTGGGCACCGGCGTGGGCACGATCAACGGGGCCAACGGCAGCAACGCCGTGTTGCAGTTGTCGGGCAACGCTGCGCTGATCTCTTCCGGCAACACCGCGTTGAACATTGGCAATGCCGGCAGGGGCGTGCTCATTGTGCAGGACAACGCGCTGGTGACCAACAAGCTCCTGATTGGCAACTCGGCCGGCGGCGTCGGCGCCGTCTATCAACGCGGCGGCGTCGTGGTGAACACGGGCGTCAGCGGAAACAACAGCTATTTCGGCACCGTGGCGGGCAGTTATGGTTATTACCAGCTCGACAATGGCACCCTGACGAACGTGGGTTACGTCCGCATCGGCTATGTCGGCTATGGCATGTTGCAACAATACGGCGGCAGGCTTTATCAGGCGGGTGACAGCATCGATCTTGGCAACAGCGGCACGGGCGTGGTCTATGTTGCGGGCGGCAACTTCGTGTCGGCCGTCCCGCTTAGCATTGGTGGCGTTTACTTGCCCGCAACCTCGGGTCGCGCTGAATTCACCGTCGCCGGCAGCGGCGTCGTCACCGTCAGCAACCTGACCTACCTTGGCACACGGGCCAGCACCACGAATATCCTGAACATCATCCACGGCGGTCAGTTCGAAACGAGGCAGATCGCGCCCACCAACAATAGCGCCATCTCCTTCCTCAACTTTGACGGTGGCACGTTGAGGGCCGGCTCCGGCGCCTCCGCCGCCTTTGTCCAAAACATCAGCGGCATGTATGTGTATGAGGGTGGCGCGACGATTGACTCTGGCATCAACAACATCACCATTTCCCCAGGGCTGCAGGCGGCGACCGGCTACGGCCTGTCGGGCATCACCACCAACGGCCTCGCTGTCAGCGAACTCAGCGGCTACATCGGCGCGCCCTACGTCAGGATCACTGGCGGCAGCGGCTCCAACGCGACGGCCATTGCACAGATTGATCCGGTGTCGGGAATTGTCACCAACATCGTCGTGACCAGCGCGGGTGTGGGTTACGGGAGCGGCGACACGTTGACCATCACGCTGATCGGCGGCGGCAACACCAACGTCACCCTTGCCGGCTTCAGCCTGGCCACCAACAGCCAGTCCGGCGGCCTGACCAAGTATGGTGGTGGCGCGTTGACCTCGACCAACGACAATAACTACGAAGGCGCAACCATCATCAACGCCGGCCGGATCTGGCTCACCAACAAACTCGGCGCCATTTCCCGATCCACCAACATTACCATCGTCGCCGGCGCGGGGTTGACCATCAGCAACACGCCCCAGGCAAACAACGCCGGCCGGTTGCGCTCCGACGCCATGCTGGTCATGAAGGGCGGCGACTTCGCCTTCGGCAACTCTGGCAGCACCGCCGTCTACGCCCAGGCCCTTGGCGTCCTCAAGGTCAGCGCGGGCGCCAGTTCCATCAACATGATGCAGGTCGGCACGACCGCCACCAATACGCTGACCTTCGCCAGCTTGAGCCGCGATCTGGGAGCGACGATCCACTTCATTGGCACCGGTCTGGGCACGAACTACCAGGATCGGATCGCTATCAGTGCCGCACCGGCGCTGGTTAACGGCATCATCGGTCCTTGGGCCTACGTTAATACCAATGACTGGGCGACCTATAACTCAGCGATTGGCTCGATTTCCAACTACACCGCCTACGCCAGCACCAATAACACCGCCAACTGGAATTCGACGGTCAACGCTCTGGTCATCCAAGGCGGCAACGCGACCCTTACGCAGGTCCGCGATGCGACGAACTACACCTTGAACGTCCGTGCCACCAGCACCACCGCCAATCAGCCGGGCTACTGGAATCTGGCGGGCTACGGCGCGACCATCCTCGGTGGCGGCTTGCTCGACTCGACGACCGTGGCCAACGACTTCACCATCTACGGTGGCACGTTGACAGCGGGCACAGATACGGCTCCGGCGGAGCTGATCTACTCGCGCTTCGGCCCTAATTCTGGCTACCTCCGTGTCAGCATCGTGGACAATGGCCCGCTGTCGCCGCTGACGCTGGTCAAGAGCGGCGCGGGCAACTTGGTGCTTGGCTCAATCAACAATTACTGGGGTTCTTCTAACAGCTACAGTGGCGGCACGATCATCGCCGCCGGCATCCTCTACATGGGCACGGACGGCGGCTATCAGGAAAGCGCCAACGCGCTCGGCAGCGGTCCTGTCACCATCATGCCGGGCGCCCAGTTGCGCTTCGGTGGTTCAGCAGCGCTCCCGTTCCGTGGTGTGGATTATAACATTGCGAACAACATCACCAACAACGGTGGTTTGATATATGCGGTGGCTGGCAACCAGCACCTCGCGGGCATCATGACGATGGTGGGCACCAACAGCACGCTCTTGGCGAACTGGGTATTGAACGACCTCTACCTCGACGGTGCGGTCACCGGTTCGGCAGGCGCCAGGATCATGACCACCGGCAACGGTGGCGCGGTGTTCTTCTCCAACACCAACAACTACACCGGCGGCACCTACATCGAGGGCGGCTACCTCTATCTTGGTTCCACCAACTCAATGGGCAGTGGCTGGCTCTATGCCACCAACCAGGGCGCTATCGGCACGGCTTACGCGATTGACCAGGACTTCATCCATCAGATCAACGACCGGGCCGCGGCGCCGGTGCTGGCGAACATCGGCATGGCCACCAACAGCGCCAATGACCTCGATTTCAGCCTGCTGCCGAACCTCACGACGAACGCTCTCCTGGCCGCCGCGCCCGGGCGGGTCGTCCGATACGATGGCACGCTGACGCCTGCGTTGGCCACCTATCGCCTCAACGGCGGCCCGCAATATGGCACGTTGTTGATGGGGCGGCAGTTGACAGGCGCCAACAACCTTTTCATTGGCAATGCCGGCATCGTGGCGCTGACCAACAACAACGATTACAGCGGCTGGACCTATATCAGTTCTGGCGGCACGCTGCAGATTGGCAGTAACACGACGACGGGCACGCTTGGCGGAGGCAACGTGACCAATGCGGGCACGCTGGTCTTCGCCCGGTCGGATGCTTATGCGGTCGGCAACATCATCTCGGGTGGTGGCACGCTGGCGAAGAACGGGTCGGGCACGTTGCTGTTGCTGGCCACCAACCTTTACACCGGTAACACGTTTGTGAACGCCGGCACGTTGCAGGCCGGCAGCACCAATCCGTTTGGCACAGCCACGTTGACGCTCAACTTCGGCGGCACGCTCGACCTGAACGACAAGGATCCGACGATCAATGCCTTGGCGGGCCAGTTTGGCTCGCTGGTCACGGACAACAGCGCGGCGGGTGGCGTCACCACGCTCAAGCTTGGCGGTGGCAACGCGACGATCTACTCTGGCATTATCGCCGACGGTGCCACGACTGACGTGTCCGTGGGCAAGATCGGCACGGCCATTCAGACCTTCGCCGGCAAGAACACCTATACCGGCGGCACGTTCGTCAGCAACGGCGTCCTCCGCGCCACCTACGGCATCGGCTTGCCCACGGCGGGCAACCTGACGCTGGGCGGTAGCGGCGTGCTTGAAACCGGCGTTGGATTTACCAACAGCCTCGGCAACGGCAACGGCCAGATTCAGATTCTTGCCGGCGGTAACGCCGGCTTCAGCGCCAACAATATCTATGGTTACGAAGCCTATACCACCGGCGTGGTCATCAACCTCGGCGGCCTTGGCGCGGACCTCCAATTCGGCTCGACCTTCTTCAATCCCGGCCAGTTCGTCCTGAACGCGGCTTCGGCGAACGAGTTGCTCATTTTGCAGAACGGTCTCGACCTCAACGGTGCCACCCGTTTCATTAACGTCGGCGCTTCCACCAGCATGCTGGCCGGAGCGATTATCAACAGCAGCGGCACGGCGGCGCAGTTCCAGAAGGAGGGCGCGGGCTGGCTCATCGTCAATGCTCCGATGAATTTTACGGGCGCTGTTTATGTTAATGGTGGCACGCTCCAACTGATGAACACCGGTTTCTATAACGGCACGGTGACCATCAACGCCGGCACCCTCTACCTCAATAGCATTTCCAACCTGGCCAACTACTCCAGCCTTACCTTCAGCGCCGCCTCAACCCTCCGCACGACCAACTCCATCATCCTGACTCGCGGCATCACCCAGACGGGCAACGCCACCTATAACATAGATCCCTCCTCCATGCTGACCGTCACGGGCGTGATCAGCGGCGCCGGCCAGCTCATCAAGGCCGGCCTCGGCACGATGTTCCTGGATACCCGCGGCCCCGGCGCCACCAACGCCTACAGCGGCGTCACCTACGTCAATGCCGGCACGTTGTTGGCAACCACCACCAACGCCTTCGGCACCAACGGCATCAACATCGGCTTGGGCGGCTCGGCCTCCATCGGCACCACGAATGTCCTCGAGCAGCAAGCCGTGGCGTTCTTTGCCGCGAAGGCCGTCCGGGCCGGCCAAGCCATCAACGGCGCGATTGTTCTTGCCGGGGTTGACAGCGACAGCAACCTCAACTTCAACTTCCAGGGCACCACCAATGCCTTCCTCGGCGCCTCCGAGGGCACGTGGATCTACTCCGGCACGCTCACTCCTTGGACCAACAGCACACTTGGCAACACCCTCTTCGGCCTCCGAACGACCAACTTCCTGCTCGGCGGCGGCAACGGCACTCTGGAGTATTCGTCCGTCATCGGCACCGGCACACGCACCAACGTCATCATTGGCCCGGTGGGCGGCATGGGCACGGTTTACCTTAGTGCGCCGAACATTTTCGCCGGCACGGCAGCGGTGGTTGGCGGAACGCTCAGGGCGAAGGATGGCGTCGGCTTGCCCACTGGCGCAAACCTGCTGCTGACCGGCGGCGTGTTCGAGGTCGTCAGCCAGGATGGCGGCACCAACTTCAGCCGCACTCTTGGCTTTGGCGCGGGCCAGGTTCGTGTGACGGGCGGCAACAGCGGCTTCAGCACCACCAATGGCGCCACCACCATCCTGATGACGAACCTCGGCTACAACCGCATCCAGTGGGGAAGTAATACGTTCAACCCCACCATGCTTGTGCTGAACACCAACACCGCCAGTGACAGGCTGACGCTGGCCAACGAGCTAGACCTCAACGCCGCCACCCGCGCCATCTACGTCGGCGGCAATACCGCGGTAATATCGGGGTCTATCATGGACATCGCGGGCAATAACGCTGGAAACCGGCCGTTGGTGAAGTGGGGCACGGGCACGTTGCTCCTCGCGACGAACAACATGTATTGGGGCAACACGGTCAACGAGGGCGTGCTCCAGGTGGGCGCCCCGCTGGCGCTGGGCAGCATCGGCCTCTGGCATCCGGACCGCAACGCCTCGGCGCGCGCGCCACTGGTGATGAACGGCGGCGTGCTCGATCTCAACGGCTACAACGTGATGGTGGAGTCGCTGGCGGGCAACCTCGGCGCGGTCATCACCGACAACATCGGCACACCCGGCCTGACCCGGCTCACGTTGTCGCTGGCGGCCGGTGCTGGCGGCGCTGTCGCGACAACCTACTCCGGCATGATCCAGGACGGCGCAAACGGGCGCCAACTGGCGCTGAGCTTCGGGCAGGAGGCCGATGATCGCGCGATGGTCATGACGCTGCCCTACAGCAACAACTACAGTGGCGGGACGTTGATCTACGGCGGCAACCTGTTCATCGGCTCCACCAACAGTCTTGGCTCCGGGTCGCTGCGCATGGCGGCCGGCGGCGCCCTCGGTCCGGCCTACGCGCTGCTGGACCAGTCGTTCCTTAACTGGGCGGCGAGCCGCTCGGACAGCACCAACCGGCTCAATGGCGTGTTTATCATGCAGGGTTTGGGCGCGAACCTGAACACCAACAATTTCGACTTTTCGTCGAGCGCGCTGAGCAACGCCTTCCTCGGCGTGGCTTGGGCCAACAATGTGACCAATTTGGGCACGATCACGCCGGGCGGCGGCGCCTACCGGCTGGGCGGCGGCGGTGGCAACCTGTTCATCGGTCAACCGCTCACAGGCGCGTATGACGTGATCATTGGCCCCGCGGGCGCCAGCACCGCTCCGTATGCTTTTGGTGGCACAGTTTATTTCACCAACGCCAACACCTACAGCGGGCTTACGTGGGTGCGCCAAGGTGCGCAATTGGTCCTGAGCAACTTGGCGGGTAATGCCATCACGGGCGATTTGCGCATTGGCGACGGGCCGACCTCCGCCGGTGGCAGCGCCTACGTCAAATTGGGCGCGTCGGAGCAGATCCCGGACACGGCCACCATCACCTTCCAGGGTGCGGCGGGCGGGCGTAACCCGTATCTAGTCCTGATGGGCAACAACGAGACGGTGTCGGGCATCTTCAATACGGACGGCACGGCGGTCATCCAAAACCGCCAGGATGAAGCCGTCAACACCTCCGGCATCCTGACGGTGAGCAACAACGTGGACAACTTCTACTACGGTTACTTCCGCGACTACAGCGGCGGCCTCATGGCGATGGGGGAGCCGACGCTCGGCTTGACCAAGAGCGGCCAGGGCGCGTTGACGCTGGCGGGGGCCAGCATCAACTTTAGCGGGCCGCTGACGATCAACCGGGGCGTGCTGAAGTTGAGCGACATCGGCTCCTACTATGGTGTCATCACCAACAAAGCGACCCTCATCCTCGACACCAAAGGCCAGGGCAGGAACTTCACGCTGGTGCGGCCGATTGTTGGCAGGGGCGAGGTATGGAAGACCGGGCCGAACATGGTGAAGCTGGACTTCTCCGGCGCCGGTGCTCCGGTCAGCAACATCTTCAACGAGAGCGCGCCGATGAACCTGGCCGGTGGCACGCTCTGGTTCAGCGGCGCGGCGAACTTTGTTGCCACGCAAAGCTTCGAGAAACTGAACCTGGCGTCGGGCTATTCCACGATTGTGGCCAGCAACGGGCCGCTGGGACAGGCGATGGCCGTTGACCTTGGCGCATTCACTCGCGGCAGCGGCGCGGTCCTGCAGGTGTTGGGCACGGGCGGCAGCTACATCAGTGGCGCGCCGTCCAACGGTCCCGGCGGCATTATCGGCGGCTGGGCGCTTTACGGGCTGAACGACTGGGCGGCCAATGACGGCACGGGCCGGTTCACCAACTACACGGCCTACGTCACGCCCAACGGTTGGGGTGCGACGGCCAACGTGACGGTGGATACCAACAGCTTTGCGCCGAGCGGTGTTGGTGGCACCAGCGTGGTCAACAGCCTGCGGTTCACCAACAGCGGCACTTACGTGCTCAGCCTCACCAACCGAGCTGTCGTTGTGCAGAGCGGTGGCATCCTCTTTGGCAACATCGCTGGTCTTGGAAACGCCATTGGCGGCGGCACGATCACTTCCGGCACCAACGAGATGGTGGTTATGATCAACCGGACCGTTGCCCGGCGTGACGGCCAAGGGGTGATTATTGGCTCGCAGATCATCAACAACGGGGCGACCGGCGTCACGCTGGTGGTCAACGGCATTACGGCCAACGATGCCTGGATGGCCTCGGGCCTGCTGCTGCTGACCAACAACAACAACACCTTCTCCGGCGGCATCATCCTCAACGGCGGCGGCATCCAGATCGCCGCGGACGGGGCTTTGGGCGCGGTGCCGGCTTCGGCGCGGACGAACATCATGGCGATGAGCGGTTACGCCTGGCTGCGCAACACCGCGAACATGACGATCAACGCCAACCGCGGCATCTTCGTCAACACCAACGCGGTGCTCTACATCCAGAGCAGAGACGTTACCCAGACCGTGGCCGGTGTCGTCAGTGGCGCCGGACGGCTCGTGGCCGGCCAGCCCTCTTATGAAGGTCGTGTATTCCTGACCAACACCAACACACTGACCGGCCTCATTGAGGTCAACAGCATCCTCAACGCTCAGGACGGCGTCGGTCTGCCGACGGCCGCCAACCTCGTCCTCAACGCGGATGGGGGCAACCGCGGCATCCTGGAGACGAGCGGCACCTTCAGCCGCGCTCTGGGCGCAGGCCCCGGGCAGTTCCAGATAGGCGGTGGCCTTCCCAGCCCGGTCTGGGCCCCCAATTCGGGTGGTTTCGCGGCTTTCGTCAATCCCTTGACCGTCAACGTTGGCGGCGATGGCCACGGGTTGCTCTGGGGCGAGTCCTTCTTCAACATATACTGGCTCAATCTCGGTGACGCCAACAGCTTGAATGCGACCACGTGGGTCAATCCGATTGACCTCAATGGCGGCCAGAGGAATTTCTATGTCTATAACACAGGTATCATCAGCGGCGCGCTGACCAGCGGCACGCTCAGCGGCGCGGGTGGCTCGCAATACGCCGGTGGTGCCATCAACAAGGATGGCCCCGGCGTGTTATGGTTGCAGGCGACCAACAGCTATCCGGGCGTGACGGTGATTTGGAATGGCACGCTCCGGGCCGAGGAGGGTGTGGGCATGCCTGTGACCAGCCCGATCATCATGCCTTACAACGGCATCTTCGAGAGCAGCAACGACTTTACACGGCCGCTGATCACCAGCGCGCTGGCGGCCTACAATTCCGGCTACAGCTACGGGGTGACCACGGGCGGCGTGACGATTACCGGCCCCGGCGCGTCGGGCTTCTCGGCGTATGGGGATGACCGGATTGTGAACATCGGCGGCGACGGGCAGACGCTGGTCTGGAGCAACGTGGCGGCGCCGTCGTTGTTGTTGAGCAACACGTGGGGCCAAAGCCTTGTGACGATCCTGGGCGGTGGCGACACCAGCGACCTCCGGGTGGGCATGGCGGTTTATGGCAACAGCAACTTCCAGGCGAACACTTACATCACCCGCATAGATAACACGTATCAGTTCTATGTGAACGCGACCAGTGTCAACTATGCGGCGACACCCTCCACCAACAACTTCAGCACCTTCAACCCCGTGACGTTTGCGATCAACGGTCTCTACGCGGACCATACGCTGACGTTGGTGAACAACATTGACCTGAACGGAAGCACGAACGCGGGCGGCTCGATCCGCGGTTTCTACGTGGGCGGGGCCACGGGCATCATCAGCGGGACCATCACCAACACCGGGTCGGGCGTCGCAAACATTCTCAAGACGGGCCGTGGAGTGCTGTGGCTGCCGGCGACGAACTGGTATAACGGGCTGACGGTGATCAACCAGGGCACGCTGCGGGCGGACGAGGGCGTGGGTATCGTCACCAACCGGCCGGTGGTGATGATGGGCATCGAGAACGGCGCGAGCATCACGGTCCCGGCCATTCTCGAACTTTCCAATGACTTCACGCGGCCGCTGCTCAGCGTGGTGAACAACAACGGCGTGTCCATGGGAGCCGTTTCCGGCGGGTTCTCGGCGCGGGGCAGGCCGGTGACGGTGGATCTTGGCACCAACCTGATCTGGGGCGCGCTCGCCGCACCGAACATGGTGATGGTCACGGCCCTCGGCAGCGGGATCGTGACGGTGACGAACACGACCACCGA
>JBAYFL010000006.1:0-266610 GCA_041667205.1 Verrucomicrobiia bacterium
AGCGCAGGAGCGCAGGAGCGCAGGAGCGCAGGAGCGCAGGAGCGCAGGAGCGCAGGAGCGCAGGAGCGCAGGAGCGCAGGAGCGCAGGAGCGCAGGAGCGCAGGAGCGCAGGAGCGCAGGAGCCGCATAGTGTCTTAACGGGACGCTTCGACCTACCCACACATTCGCGATCCCGTTCGCTTCCAACCGCCGCCCTCACGCGGTCAAAAAACGCCGTTTTTTACCAAGCCGCAGCCGCAGGCCCTCAAGAAACGGCGTTTTTCGTGCCGCCGAGGCTGCGGACATTTGGAAAATGCCGTTTTTTCGCCCGCCGAGGCTGCGGGCGCTCAAAGAACGCCGTTTTTCAACCTGCCGCGGCCGCGGGTCCTCAAAAAACCGCGTTTTTTACCTCGCCGAGGCTGCGGATGCCCAAAAAACGCCGTTTTTCATGCGCGCTCGGCCATGCTTTTTGTTTTAACCCGCAATATCACCGTGACTTGCAAGTTTTTCTCCAGAACAAGCCGGAAACCTCATGAGATACGACACCGGCAAGAAATACGATGACCCGCTCTCTCGTTACGACCAGTCAGACCCACCGAAACCCAAACCCATAAAGAAAGGACGCATCATGGCCTCTAACAAACTCCCCGACAAACTCGACGCGCTTGTCACCCTCACTGAGGACGCCGCCGACGGCTGCCACCAGCTCGAAGTCTCCGTCGGCCTTCAGCACAACAAGGAGGCCGACCTTCGGCTCGACCTCGGCACGTTTGTGACCAAGGCCGCCGGCTACGACACCGTGCTCTCCGCGCGCGTGCCGTTGCAGAGCGCGCTCACCGTCGCGCGCTCCAACGCCCGCGGCTGGCTGCTCATGGCCCGCGACAACTTCAAGACCTTCCTCGGCTCCACGCCCTCCAACGCGTGGGAAGCCGCCGGTTGGTCCGCGGAATCCATCGCCGTGCCCAGCACCAGCGACCTGATCCTGCCGCTGCTGCAAAAAGTCCAGGGCTACCTCACCGCCAACCCCGCCCGCGAGGTCGCCTCCATGAACCTCACCGCTGCGCGTGCCGGCGTGCTGCACACCGCCCTCTCGGACGCCCGCGCCGCCGCCAACACTCAGGACGATGCCATCCGCGCCGCCAAGGACGAGCGCGATGTTGCCGAGGAGGCGTTGCGCACCCGCATGCGCAACCTCATTGATGAACTCATGCAACTGCTCGACCCCATGAGTCCGCACTGGCTCACGTTCGGCCTCAAGCGCCCCGGCGCGCCCGATTCGCCCGCGAAGGTCACCAACACCCGCGCCACCGCCGCCGGCGGCGGCAAAGTGCGCGTCCAGTGCGACCCCGCCGCCCGCGCCGAGTATTATCAAATCTACCAACAGTTGCCCGACGAAGAGGACTTTACGCTGGCCGACTCCCCGCCGATGCCCGACGAGACTCTCGAAGGCTACACCGTCGGCGCGACGGTCAAGTTCAAGATGCGCGCCGTCAACGAAACAGGCACCGGCCGTTTCGGCGACGAAGTCTCCGCTACGGTGACGTGAAACAGAAATGAAGAGTGAAGAATGAAGAGTTAATAATGAAGGCACGCCGACAGCCGCTGTCGGCGACCCTCACTCATCACTCTTAACTTTTAACTCTTAACTTTCTTATGTTTGATCCTTCATTGCCCGTCAACGGTTCCGAAGTCAGCTCCGCCGAGCTTCGCGGCCAATTCACCGGCCTCAAAGCCCTCATAGACGCCGTGCCCGCAGGGCCGCCCGGACCCGCCGGGGCTGACGGACAACCGGGACAGCCGGGGCCGGAAGGCCGCGGCATTGCCGAGGTCTATGACAGCGGAGACGGGCGCGCGATGGTGCGCATGACCGACGGGACCACTTACGGGCCGTTCACCATCGCCAGCGGGCCGCAAGGCGCTCCCGGCAATGATGGCGCGGCGGGACCTGCCGGTAATGACGGACAACCCGGCCCCGAAGGCCGTCACGTCAGCAACGTCATGGACTACGGCGACGGCCGCGCCGTCATCGTCATGAGCGATGGCACCAACTACGGCCCCTACGCCATCGCGAACGGTCCCCAAGGCCCGGCAGGCGGGCCGGGCGAGCCGGGGCCAAACTTCAACATGCGCGGCGATTGGGAAGCATGGAGCGGCTACAATCGCGGCGATGTGGTGGCCTACAACGGCAACATCTACGTTTCATTTGCGGACGGCGTCTCCGGCCCGCCGCCGGACCAAGACGGCCGCTGGAAGTTGCTGACCATCGTCGGCCCGTCCGGTCCCGCAGGCAGTCAAGGCCCTGCTGGCGATCCCGGCAGCCCCGGCAGTCCCGGCCCCGAAGGCCCGCAAGGCCCAGCGGGAGAAGTTTCAAATCAACAACTCAACGACGCAATCGCCGGCACGGCGAGGAACCCTGCCAGCATCGGCCCGTTCATGGGAGACTTCAGCGACCCGCCGACGCAGAGCGAGATGCGCGCCTTCCGCGATTGGGCCAACAGTTTCTTCGGAGCGACGGCGAGATAAACAACCTGTAGCGGCGTGTCTATGACCGCCGAATGAAGATTCGATTCCAAACCAAACGAAGGCTTGAACGGCAACCATCAGCGGCGCAGAATCGAACGTGAGGAACGGCTTATGAAAATGACAACCCGAGTCTCCCTTCTCTGTGCGCTCATCCTCTCTGCGGCAGCCGCTGCCGGCGCCGACAGCCCGCCAAACGACGCCTTCATCAAGGCCGTCTCCGCACTGCCGGCCGAGCAGCAGGCCGGGGCCGTCAGCGCCAAGCTGAAAGAACTCAACCCCACCTTCGACGGTCAGGAAAACCACAAGATCGAAGGTGGCGTGGTGACGACGCTCGCGTTCTCCAGCGTCGGCGTCACGGACATCTCGCCGGTCAAAGCGTTGGCTTGGTTGAGAACGCTTACCATCACGCCACCGATGCTCAACCAGAAAGGTTCGCTCGCTGATCTCTCTCCGCTGAAGGGCATGCAACTGACGTGGCTTTGGTGCCACAATAACCCGATCTCCGATCTCACGCCGCTCAAAAACATGCCGCTCACGGTGCTCAGCTTCGGCGGCACGCAGGTGAGCGACCTTTCGCCGTTGACCGGGATGAAACTGCAAGTGCTCAGCTTCAACGACACCGTCGTCAGCGACATTGCCCCGCTGGAAGGCTCGCCGCTAACCGTGCTCTGGTGTAACAACACGAAGGTGACCGATCTAACGCCACTGAAAACGATGCCTTTGCAGGAACTGAAATGCGACCAACCGGTGGCGGCTCAAAACGCCGCCGGGCTGCGCAGTATTCGCTCGCTGGCGAAGATTAACGACCTGCCCACCGCGACGTTCTGGGCACGCGTCGGGCCGGTGGCTGTAGCGGCGGTCTCCGACCGCCGAATGGACGGAACAGCCGGCGCTCAGAGAGCGCCGCTACAGAAAACAACGCCGCTGCAACTCACGATGCCAACGTCAGCGCCAAGTGGCTTGTCCGCGAAGAAGCAGATCGAGCAGTTCGTGGTGAAGATGAAAGAGTTGAACCCGGATTTTGACGGACAGGTGACGCACGAAGCCGATGGACGCAAAGTTACGGAGTTGGTCTTTGTGACAACCGGCATCACGGACATTTCACCAGTTCAAAACTTCAAGTATTTGCGCAAGCTGGTTTGCGGGCGATGGCGCACCACGAGTTCGTTGGCTGATATTTCTCCGCTGAAAGGCTTGCCGCTGAATTTCTTGGACATACAGTGCTGTTCTCTGGTCCGTGATTTGACACCATTGTCAGGCATGAAACTGCAGACGCTGGTTTTGAACAACTGCAAAGGTGTTTCTGATCTTTCGCCCCTGAAAGGAATGCCAATGACACACTTGGACTGTGGCGGCACCAGCGTCTCAGACCTCGGCCCGCTGAAGGGCATGCCGCTGGATAAATTATTCGTCCATAAGTCAATGGTTGCTGATCTGTCACCCCTACAAGGCATGCGCTTGACGAAGTTCGAATGCTGCCTAACAAAAATCTCCGATTTGTCACCGATCAAAAACATGCCGCTCGCTGAGCTTTCATGTGATTTTGTTCCAGAACGCGACAGGAGTATCCTGCGATCAATCACCACGTTGAAGACAATCAATGGTGTGCCTACGAAGGAATTCTGGAAGCACGTGGCGGCGGGCGACGTGCCGCAGGCAAAGTGACGCGTTGGTTTCACGGATAATCACACCGTCCACGCGCCGCGATAGGCACCGTGGCGGAGGCGGTTGGCGGCGGGGTCAACGCTTGGCCGTTACGGTTTCCACCTCGCCAGCAACTCATAGAGCACGATGCTGGCGGTCAAGTCCACCGCACGCTGGACGGGGGCGGCAATAGAAACTAGACTCGCGGCGAAATGAGACGCCGGGTTTAGGATGAAAGACTTCTTCCTCACGCCGATACTGAGCTGGCCGTGGCTGGTGGGCATTGTCGCCGCGCTGGTGGTGGTGATCGGGTGGAGTTTTTTCTACGGGTTGCGGTCGAAGCCGAAGATCCTGCTGCTCTGGTCGCTGCGGACGGGCGCGCTGCTGACGTTGCTGGTGGTGATGCTCCAGCCGCAGCAACGGCACGACGAGGTCTCGGCGCTGCGGACGCAGCTCGCGGTGATGGTGGACACCTCGGAGAGCATGACGGACCGGCCGGACGAGAAGCAGCCGACGCGGGCGGAGCGGGTGCGGGAGTTCCTGAAGTCGCCGGCGATGCAGGAAGCGCGGGGCGATTTCGACGTGCGGATGTTTGTGTTCGACACGGACACGAAGGAGCAGCCGCAGGAGGCGCAGGAGTTGAAGTTCGCCGGCAGCCGCACGGACGTGCTGGGCGCGGTGATGAAGGTGCAGGAGCATCTGCGCGGCCAGCCGGTGGCCGGGGTGTTGTTGCTCAGCGACGGCCTCGACACGATCCTCGGCGACAAGGCGGGGGCGAGCGTCCCGGCGGGCGTGCCGGTGTATGCGTTCGAGCTGGAGAAGGCGTTCAAGCCGAAGCCGCGCGAGCGCCGGGTGACGATCGCGAACATGGACTATCCGCAGCGCGTGGTGGTGGGCTGGGACACGGAGATTCGCGCGAGCATCGGCGGCTCCGGGATGAGCGGGCGGACGGTGCCGGTGGAGTTGTGGCGGGACGGCCGCAAGCAGCGCGGCACGACGGTGGCGTTCAACGAGGAGGAGCAGATGCGCGAGACGGCGTTTGCGATCTCGCACGACAAGCCGGGGCTGGTGCAATACGAGGTGCGCGTGAACGATCCCGCCGCCGACAAGCAGGCGAAATCGTTTCCGTTCCTGATCGAGGTGCTGGAACCGGGCAACCGGCTGCTTTACATCCAGAACACGCTCGGCTTCGACTTCAAGTTCCTCCGCAAGGCGATCACGAGCGACCGCAACCTGCAACTGAACGCCTACGTGCGGATGGGCGACCGGATGGTGCAGTTCGGCGAGCGCGGCATGGCCGCTTCGCAGCAGACGCTGGAGCTGACGCAGCAGATGCTCGCGCGTTACGCGGTGCTGATCCTCGGCGACGTGCCGCCGGAGTCGTTCACCGCCGGTCAGCTCGGAACAATCCGCAATTTCGTGGACCGCGGCGGCGCGCTGGTGCTGCTCGGCGGGCCGAACGGGCTTACGTCGCCGACGCTGGCGCGGTCGCCGCTCAAGGACGTGCTGCCGGTGCGCATCGGCGCGGGCGCGGAATACCGCGACGAGCGCGACAGCGGCACGGGCGGTTTTCCCGTGGAGATCACCGACACCGGCCTGCGGCATCCGGTGTTCGGCCCGTTGTTCGCGAAGGTGAAGGATTTCCCCACGCTGCTGACGGTCAACGTCGCCGAAGGCCCGACGCAATTGGCGGAGGTGCTGCTCCAGGCGCAGGTGGACGGCAAGCTGCGGCCCGCGGTGGCGGCGACGCGGTTCGGGCAGGGCCGCTGCGTGGTGGTGCTCACCGACACCATCTGGCGCTGGCGGCTCGCGTCGCGAGGCTGGACCGGCGACAAGTCGCCCTATGACACGTTCTGGACGCAGTTGATGGACTGGCTGATCCCGAAGGAGAAGAAGCAGCAGAACACCAACCGCATCGAGCTGTTCACCGAGCGCACCAACTACGAGCAGAGCGACAAGCCGGAGGTGCGCGCCATCCTGAGCCTGCAATCGCCCGACGCCAAGCCGCCGGCCACGCTGCCGCTCCAGGTCCGTTCGCCTGACGACAAGACGCTCGAATACACGCTCCGCCCCGCCACGCTCCAGACCAGCGACGGCAAGCAGGTGCCCGGCTACCGCGTGGATGTCGAGCCGCACATGGCGGGCATCTATGTCGCCAAGTGCTCGACCACCGTCGGCAGCGCGAAGATCGAGGGCGAGACGCGCTTCGTCGTCACCAAGCCCGCCACCGAGCTGACCGGCAAGCCAATCAACCGCGACCTGCTGGCGAAGATCGCCGACGCGACCAAGGGCCGCTTTTACACGACGGAGAACTGGAACAACTGGCGGAAAGACCTCCACTACGAGGAGCAGCGCATCTCGCGCGTCCAGATCCTGGATTTGTGGAATCATCCCGCGCTACTGAGCTTGCTGATGGGCTTGTTGGCGGCGGACTGGATCGCGCGCAAGTTCTGGAGTTTGCCATGAGCAGGAGCGAGGCGCTCGGCGCGGTGAAGACAAGGTGGAGCGGGCGCTCCGCGCACGGTATTGTTTGAATTCAACAATAACAGAAACAGCCATGATCTTCTTGATAATATTTCTGATGTTTGCGCTCGTTTACGCGTGGGATAGTTCGCGAACACGTAAAGAAGGCAGAAGTAGATTGCTTTCTTTCGTGCTTCGCTTTGGTCTATGTATTCCTTTTCTCGCCTGCATGGCTTTTTGTGAGTTCGACCTCATTGATCTTAAACTGAGCTTTGGGTTGATGGTTTTGCTTGCCATTCTATACTGCTTGGTTGGTCTGTTTGTTTATAGGAAGCTTCGCTCCAACGGCAACCTCCAACCGTGAGGAATGGCAGCCAGCGCATGCTGGACGGGGAGTGGGAATCGAAACCCGCTGAAACAGTGAGAGCATATTCATGTGACCTTGAAGTGGCTGGACGGAGGATGGGATTGACCATAGACTCGCGCCGAAATCGAACCACGGAGTTGACGATGAAAGGCTTTTCTCAGGCGCTGATCTTGGGCGGGACGCTGCTGTTGGGGATCGCGGCGGCATCCGGGCAGATTCGACAGTTCCGCCCGATCCGGCCGGCGAGTCCGGCGGCTCCGGCTGCCAAGACCGTCGAGCAGAACCTCATCCCGAACGCCGACTTCCTCGCGAACCCGCCGTTGCTCGGCTGGCGCACAGATTTCGGGTTTGAAGGCTGGTATAAGAACAACAAGGATTACGTCCGCATCGTCACCGACCACGCGCCGCGGCCCGGCGTGAGGGTCGTCGAGATCAACCAGCCGCCCGGCGTCGCCAGCAATCAGGGCACCAAGCTCCAAAGCCCGTTCTTCAAGTGCGAACCCGGCGCGACCTATCGCGGTTCGGTGGACGTGATGACTTGGCATCCGGTGGCGTTCGCGAAGGTTTTTGTCATGGTCTATACGACCAACCCGGAGCCGGAACTGCACATGCTCACCACGACGCAGATTCCGGCGATGAACGGCCTGCCGGCGCTCAAACAGTGTTACCGCGTCCAGTTCCCGAACCCGAAGGGCGGGAAGACATGGGCGACGACGTCGAGGGAGTTCACGGTTCCGGAGAAGGTGTCGGTGAAGCGCGCGACGGCGTTGCTGGTCGAGGGCGACCTCCGGGATGTCGAGGGGCTGGCGGTGAAACTGAAGGACGCCAGCCATCCGGTGTCGAAGTTCCTTTTCGAGCAGCTCTCCGCCGACACGAAGAAGCAGATGGCCACGGAACCGTTTCCCGATTCGCTGGGCGGGCTGTTGATGGCCGACCTCAACAAAATCCTCAAGAGCGGCAACATCTACACGCCGGAGCGCTTCGGCCAGGTGCGGCTCCAAGGCGACATGACGGCGGCGCAGGAGCGTTATGCGTCGTTCAAGGTTGAGGACATCCAGAACGTCGAGGGCATGGCGGCGCGGTTTCAGAAGGGTGCGGATCCGTTGTCGAAGTTCCTGATGGAGAGGTTCTCGACCACCACGCGGCGGCAGGTCCACAACTTCGGATCGAACGTGAAGCGGCACAGCACGCTGTCGCCGTCGGAGGCGTTGCAGAAGGCGCTGGTGAAGGAGTTTAACGAACTTGTTTTGGGCGACTGCCTCTACACGCCGGAACTCTTCGCGCAGGTCCGGCTGAGCGACGCGACGCAGGCCGCGCTCAAGCAGAACCTCCGCGGGCCGGAATTGGTGAAGCTCAACCGCACGCTGCTGGAGGAGGCTTATCCGGCGGAACTCGCGAAGGCCACTGCCGCTGCGGCCGGGCCGCCGGCGGGCGACACGGTCCGCACCAACCGGCTGTTGCTGGAGGACACTTATCCCGAAATCGAGAAACTCAAGCGCCGCCCAGACGTGACGCAACGACCGGAATACATGACATTCCAGCCGGAAATGTTCGGCACGGCGCTACAGGAGAAGTCGAACATCGTCAGCTATTTCTGCAATTTCCGCATCGTCAAGGTCAAGGCAGGCGAGTAGTGGTATAGTAATATGGTCTGGAGCAAAGGCGTATGGCACTCTCAGCGAATCTCGTTCATGAGCAGTTGCGCGACGCGACGCGCAAGCTGCGGGTCTCGCGCAGCGTCCGCTACGCGCTCGTCGGCGTCTCGGGGGCGCTGCTGCTGTTGCTGGCCGGCCTCCTGCTCGACGCGCGGCTTCACTTCGATTACTTCGGCCGGTGGATCAGCTTCCTGCTGACGATCGCGCCGCTGGTCGTCGGCGGGCTGATGACGGCTTGGGCTTGGCGGCCGATGGTTTCCGAGGAGAGCGTCGCGCGCCGGATCGAATCGAAGTCGTCGCTGCGCGGCAACGTGCTCATCAGCGCGGTGCAGTTCGACCGCGAGCTGCCGCCGGATTCGCCGCTGCGCCGGGCGGTGTTCGCGGAGATGAGCGACCCCTTCCCGGCGGTGCAATGGGCGAATGTCTTCGACGCCGAGTTGCTGAAGCGGCTCGGTCTCGCGCTCGGCGGCGTTCTCGTCGCGATGATCATCTGGGCGGTCATCAGCCCGGACCACTTCACCAACTCCGCCGCCCGCATCATTCTTCCCGGCAGCAATATCGCGCCGCTGACGCGCACGCAGATCGTGGAGGTCTCGCCCGGCCAGACGCAGATCATCCACGGCCGCGAGTTTGCCACGACGGTGAAGCTCGACGGTGAAATCCCGCACGCGGCGTGGATTTACTTCCGCGAACTCGGCTCGACGTGGCAGAAGCAGCCGATGAGCCGCGAAGTCGGCATGCCGCTGTTCAACTACCGTTGGAAGGAAGTGCTCCAGACGATGGATTTCTACATCGTCGCCAACGACGCGCAATCGGCGCAGTATCGCGTCACGGTGCGGCCAGCGACGGCCATCAGCGCGAAGGTCGCCGAGGTGAAACTGCCGCCCTACACCCACGCGGCACCCGTGACGGTCAAGGACTTCAACATCCTCCAGAACGTCCTGCCCGGCTCCGTCGTCACGATGACGCTCGATTTCAATTACCCGCTCGCCGAGTTGCGCGCGACGGACGAGAAGGCGCAAACGCTCGCCGTCACCAAGGTCACCGACAAGCAATGGCGCGTCAGCGACAAGATTCTCGCCAACCGCACCGTCACGCTGAACTACCGCGACACCGACAACATCGCCGACCGCGACACACTCCAGGTTGCCACCCGCGGCGACGAGCCGCCGAAGATCGAGATCACCTCGCCGTCCGAGGGTAAGGAACTGGCCGGATCGCCCGACTCGGTCATCGAGATCAAGTTCGCCGCCAGCGACAACTACGGCCTCGGTTCGCTCGCGCTTTACCGCAGCACGCAGGAATCGGAGACGGGGCATCTCGTGCAGGAGTGGAAGGACGTGCCCGGCAAGCCGGCGTTCAACGGCACAGCGGCGGTGGCGCTCGCGCCGTTCGCGAAGGCGGGCGACGAGCGGCTGCGGTTCGTGCTCGTCGCAAAGGACCTGAACGATGTCACCGGCCCCGGCGTGACGATCTCGCGGCCAATTCCGGTCGTGCTGAAGCAGGTTGAGAAGCTCGCGGCCCAGAAGGAGGCGCAGGCCAGCAAGCTCCAGAAGAGCCTCGAAGAGATGATCAAGCTCCAGAAGACCAACCTTGACGAGACGCGCGCCGCCTACCGGATGAAACCGATGCCGGCGGACGCGACTGTGCCGTTGCTCGCGCGGCAGACGCAAGTGTTGGAGATGGGCCGCACGCTCGTCGGCTCGGCGGACGTAATTGCCACGAAGGTCCGAGAGAAGCTGCGCTCGCTGGTGAACCAGGAGATGAACGAGGCGGTGATGACGCTCCGCAACGCCGGCACCGCTGCCGATCCCGCCGCGCGGATGAAGTTCGTCTCGCGGGCGATTGACGTGGAGGTTTCCATCCTCGCGCAGCTCGTCGGCACGCCGGAAGCCGTCGCCGACGCCGCGCTCAAGGCGAAACTCGCCGACCTGCTCGGCGGTATCCACGGTTTGCTCGAAAAGCAGCAGAAGCTCCAGATCGAGACGAAGAATGCCGGCGAGGACGCTGCCAAGCCGTTGGGCAGCAGGCAGGAGGCGCTGGCCGAGCAGTCGCAGCAGGTCCGCAAGGAACTCGGCAACCCGCCGCTGGACCAGGCGAAGCTGGCGGACGTGCTCAAGCAGGCGGCGGCGAAGTTCGGCGCGATGAAGATTTACGAGGACATGCTGGGCGCGGCCGAGCAGCTTGAGACGAAGAAGCTCCAGCCCGCCGCCGACACGCAGGATCGCGTGATCGCCAACTTGAAGCGCATCATCCGGTTTATTGAGGACGGCCAGAAGATGCAGGGCGCGGCGAACCTCGACAAGCTGCGCGCGCAACTGGCGGCGATCAAAGCGAAGCTCGACACGTTACTGGCGCTCCAGAAGGACGTGGTGGAGAAGAGCAAGGACTGGCTCCACAAGGGCAAGATGGACCCGGAGGACATCGCGCTCGCGGAGGAGATCAAGAAGACCAAGCAACTGATGGAGAGTGTGCTGGAGCAGATGCTCGTGGACGCCCACGTCTGGCCCGACATCCAGTCGTATGAAGAACTGCGCATGTCGGTGAACGAAATTTTTGAGGACGTCATCCAGGCCGACAAGGAGGACATAGACAAGAACAACCTCAAGCCACAGGAGATCGCCGTGCAGAAGGAGGACGGCCTCATGGCGGCCATCGAGAAGGCGAAGAAGATCGAGGAGGACATGGAAGCGTGGTTGCCGCAGAAGAGCGACACGACGAAGTGGCTCGACGAGAATTTCGACAAGCGTGAGATGCCCGACATGCCGAACCTGCCGTTGCCCGACGCGATGGACGACATCGTCGGCAATCTGTTGAAGGAGCAGCAGGACATCAAGGAGGAGGCGCAGGACGCCGCCTCCAACCAGGCGCTCGCGCAGGCCGCGCAGGGCTGGGAGATCGCCGACGGCCCGATGCCCGGCTTCAGCGCGCAAGGCAAGTCCGGCAACACGCCGCCGAACAAGAACATCCAGAACGGCCGTTCCAGCGGCGGCCGGCAGGGCATGAGCGACGGCGAGATGGTCGGCGGCAAAACACAGAACCTCGAAGGCAGCGACCTCGACGCGCGGCGCTCCAATTCCAAGATGTCGCGCGGCATGATCGAAGACCCGGACGGCCCGACGGCGACGAAAGCGACCGACGCGGGCGGCAAGGCCGGCGCGTTCGGCGACCGCATGGGCATGGAAGGCAACGCACCGCTGCGCGGCTCGCAGGCGCCGCGGAAGCTCGCCGCCGACGCGCTCGCGGTGCAACAGGAGTTGTTGAAGAACAAGACGGCCAAGGCGGTGACGCAGGCGCAGATGCTCAACCTGCGCGCCGACGGGCTGGCCGACGTGGCGCGCTTGCAGGAGCAGGCGGCGTGGGCGCTCAAATACGGCAAGCTCGGCGACTATGGCCGGCTGAAAGCGCAAATCATCCGCAAGTTGCAGGAGGTCAAGTCCGACCTCGGCTCCGGCGGCGTGGTGCAGTTGGCGGGCGACGACGCGGTGCGCTCCGAGGAGAAACAACTGCTCGGCAGCAGCGAAGGTTCCGTGCCCGCGCAATACAAGGACATGATGGCGGAGTATTACCGCTCGCTCACCGATGGGAAATGATGACCGCCGTCGCTGCGAAGCTTCCCCTCATCCTCCTGACGTTGCTGCTGGCGATGCCGGCGTTTGCGGCGCGTCGTGATCGTGAAACCGCTCCGACCGCTCCGTCCGCGCCGTGGGCCGTGCCGGACGCGCCTTACCGCGCCGTCGTGCGCGCCGAATATCCGACGCCATGCCCCGAGACCGGCTACGCCATCGAGATTCCGGAGTTCGGCCACACGTTGCCGAATCTCGCTGACTGCGTCCTCACCGATGCCGACGGCAAGCTCGCGCCGCTCTACGCGGTCTGGCGCGGCGAAGGCCAGCGAGTGATCTTCCTCGCCAAGGAGATGAAGCGCAACGCGAACTACTATCTCTACTTCGGCAGCAGCAAGACTCGCCGCGGCGAAACGTGGCAGCCACGGGTCAGCCTGCTGATGGAAACGCGGCGGCTGCCGTCGGGCGCGCGGTTCGACAACTGGTTCGAGATGGAGAAAACCTGGCGGCGCGCGACCGAAGTGGATGGCGCGGGCTTCGTGCCGCGGATTTTCCACGCGGCGAATCCGTTCGGCGACACGGTGCATTTCGTGACGCACTACACCGGCTGGATGCGGACGCGTGGGATGAAGAGCGTCTATCTCTACACGCAGTCCTCCGACGCCTCGTTCGTCACGGTGAACGGCCGGTTTGAATTGGAGTGGGGCGGCATCCACGACGGCCGCGCCAACCAGAAGACCGTGCACGGACAGTTGGTGAAGGTCGCCGACGACTTGGTCAAGGTTGATTACTACCACGTCAAGGCGAACCCCGACCAGCCGCCCGGCATGGTGCTCGGCTGGCAACAAGGCAAAGTCTTCGAGCCGGTGCCGGAAAACGTTTGGCTGCGCCCGGAGCAGGCGACGCTCGTCGGCATGGAGAGCGCGAGCGGCCGGCCGGTGCCGCTGGGGCGGATTGAATTCAAATCGTATGTCGGTTTTGAAAACCAGTTCCTCTTCGAGACGCGCTGCGCGTTGCCGCACGGCGACACGAAAGGCTGGACGGTGAATTGGCAGTTTGACGACGGCTGCGTGTCCGCGGAGCCGGTCGTCGAACGCGTCACGGTCGGCATGACGCCGCTGAGGTTCCGCGTGACGTTGCAGCGTGAAAAGGAGGAACTGCGCGGCATCCGGCGGATTGATTTCGGCTTGCTGCCGCGCATGGCCTCCATCAACGACGCGAAAGACCTCGACCGGTATGTGGAACTGATGGGCAAGCAAGACCCGGCGACGCTTTCGGTCAGGACGTTGCGCGCTTACACGACGCTGCTCCAACTCAGCCCCGGCGGACTGGTCGCGGCCAAGTGCGCCGGCGTGTTTCTCCAGAAACATCCCGACCCGAACGATCCGCTCTGGGTCGCGGCGCAGTTGCTGCGGTTGCGCGGTTTGATGCAACTCGACCCGAAGCTGGCGTTGAGCGAAATGGCGAAGCTCGACGTCAAGGCGCGCCAGCAACACTACGAGAAGTTCGACCTGCTCGAACTGGAACTGCTCGTGTTCTACCTGCGCAGCGAGGCGGCGGTAAACCGCGCGCGCCAGATCGCCAAACAGCATCCCGACTCGCAGCTTGCCCGCATCGCGATGGTCCGCGTCGGCGACTTCTACCGGTTGCAAGGCCGCATGAAGGAAGCCGTTGCCCAATACCAAAGCGTCCAGCAGAAGGCGACCGACGAGACCGGCGGTAAGAAGCTGCCCGCGCAGGACCGTGCGTTCTCCATCGCCGTGAGCGAGATGCTGCTCGACGGCCAGCGCATTGAGGCCGAGGAAAAACTGCTGGAGTGGGAGGCGGTCCATCCGATGGTGAAGCTCGACAGCGATTTCCTGCTGTTGCGTGGACGGACGTTGATGGCCGGCGGACGCTGGCGCGAGGCGCTCGCCGAACTGGACTCGATGCTGCAATTGCAGCCTGACAGCGCCTACCAGATAGATATAAACTTCCATCGCGCGCGGGCACTGTATGAACTGGGCCAGAAACCCAAAGCGCGCCGGATCTGGACCGAAATCGCCAAGAAGTATCCGCGACACGAGTTCGCGGCGCAGAGTTCCAAGTGGGCCGTGACGCCATGAAGACGAAACTCCTTGCGGTGCTGCTGGGCTTGGTTCTAGGCGGCATGCCCGGCGCAGACGCCCAGCAGAAAATCATCCAGCGGATTTACACCGAGGTGGACGTTACCGACGACGGCGGCCTCGAAGGCAAGGTGGACGCACCGCTCACGCACGCGCTCGCCATGAGCCGGGAGTTTGTGGACAAGGAGGGCACCTACTCCTACGAACGTTGCTTCCGTGGCGCGTTGAGCGAGGGCGACAAGGCGTTCAAGTTCGAGCATCTGCCTGTCGGCAAGTATGACCTCGTTTTCATCAACCAGGACCAGAGCGTGATCTACGAGGGCCTGAACCTCGGCGACGACATCTCCAAACTGCCACCGGTGTCGAAACAGAACCTGGAGAAGATCGTCGGCAAGCAGGACGGATTCTTCAGTTGCTACCTCATCATGCGCGCCGGCATCCAGACGATCGAGAAGGACGGCGACAAAACGCTGAAGATGTCCGCACTTGTTGAGCGGCTCCGCGACAAGAAGTTCCTCACACAAGGTGGCGACGTGGTGAAGGCAACGCGCAACGGCAAGGAAGCGATGGCGTTTGTGCGGCGTTTCGAGGTGCTCGAACTCAACCAGGCTTCCGACGACTGGCAGGTCGCCGACACGCGCCATATCTACCGCGAGACCGAGTCCAGCGAGGGCGCGCTACCCCACTTCAAACATGTTTTCGTTGCCGCGCTGGGCAACATCCGCATCGTGCACACCGTCAAATCGCTCGGCCTCGTGCCGTTGCCCAAACCCTGAGACACTTCCATGCCTACACTTCAAATCCTCACCGGCCCGCTCAAAGACCAGCTCGTCAACATCACCGGCGAGCGTTTCGTCATGGGGCGCGAGCGCGATTGCGAGTTGCTGCTCGACATTCCGCTGGCGTCGCGCCATCACGCCTGCTTCTACAAGGCCGACGACGGTTGGCGCATCCAGGACCTCGGCAGCGTTAACGGCACTCTCCACAACGGCGCGAAGGTTCAGGACGCCATCCTCGCTTCCGGCGACAAAATCGCCATCGGCGAAGTCATCATGGTGTTCAGTGACGGAACGTCCGCCGCCGGAGCCGCCGCGCCCCCGACGACGTCTGCACCCTCCGCTCCGCAGTCGGAGGCTGGCTCACTCGCGCAAGACGCCGCGATCCAGGCGCTCGTCCAGCAGATGAGCCTGCGCACCAAGGCCATCGGCCGGGAAATGGGCAAGGTCATCATCGGCCAGAACGAGATCGTCAGCCAGTTGCTCACCGCGATCATCTCCAACGGCCACGTCCTGATGATCGGCATGCCCGGCCTCGCCAAGACCACGATGATCCGCACGCTCTCCGAGGTCATTGACCTGAAGTTCAACCGCATCCAGTTCACGCCCGACCTGATGCCCTCCGACATCACCGGCACCGAGGTGCTCGAAATCAATGACGCCACCGGCCACAAGGAGTATCGTTTCATCAAGGGCCCGATCTTCTGCAACATCCTCCTCGCCGACGAAATCAACCGCACGCCGCCCAAGACACAGGCCGCGCTGTTGGAAGCGATGCAGGAACACCGCGTCACTGCCGCCGGCCACACCTATCAGCTCACGCTGCCATTTTTCGTGCTCGCGACGCAGAATCCGCTCGAACAGGAAGGCACCTACCCGTTGCCTGAGGCGCAGCTCGACCGCTTCATGTTCAGCATCTACATAGATTATCCGAGCGCGGAGGAAGAAGAGGAAATTGCTCGCGTCACCACCAAGAGGAACAAGGTCGAGCTTCAGAAAACCATGAACAGCAAGGAAATTCTGGAGCTGCAGGATGTCGTTCGAAACATGCCCGTCTCCAACCACGTCGTGAAATACGCCACGCGCCTGGCCCGCTCTACGAGGCCCGTCGGCGAACACGCGCCGGACTTCATCAAGAAATGGATTCACTGCGGTGCCGGCCCGCGCGCCTCGCAATACCTCGTGCTCGCTGCCAAAGGCCACGCGGTTTCCGATGGCCGCCTGCTGGTGACCACCGACGACGTGCGCGCCATCGCCCGGCCGATCCTGCGCCACCGCATGTTCACCAACTTCGCCGCCGACGCCGAGGGCATGGACTCCGACAAGATCGTCCAGCGTCTGATCGAAGAAGTCCCGGAGCCGAGCGAAAAGGATTATTGAGAGGAGCGGAGTAGTGGAGTGCTGGAGTATTGGAGTAAATGAAGACAACCATCTCTCTCGCTTCCCCATCACTCCAACACTCCATCACTCCAATTCGCGTCACTCCGCCCTTGACCGCGCGTTGAGCGCGTCGCAGTATCGCCGCCAGCCACATGGCCCTTCCGAAGCTTTTACAGATCTGGGCCGAGGACTTTGAGACCTTTGTCCTCGACGTCATTTTCGAGCGCCGCCGCGGCAAACGCGCCAATCTGATGCGCGTGTTCCTGACGGCGCTCTCGCAGCTTTTTGCCGTCGGCGTCCAACTCCGGCTCTGGTGCTACCGCGTGCGGCTGCTGCGTTACCGGACGCTTGGCTGCCTCGTGGTGAGCGTCGGCAACCTGACCGTTGGCGGCACCGGCAAGACGCCCGTCGTGGAAAAATTCGCCCGCGCCCTGGCCCAGCGTGGTCGGCGCGTTGCCATCCTCTCGCGCGGCTACAAGAGCGCCAAGCGCCCGCTGCTGGAGCGCCTAATCATCAAGTTCACCGGTTTGGAGAAACTCACGCCGCCGCGCGTCGTCAGCGACGGCGAGTCCCTGTTGCTCGACTCCCACCAGTCGGGCGACGAGCCTTACATGCTCGCCTCCAATCTCAAGAACGTCATCGTGCTCGTGGACAAGGACCGCGTCAAAGCCGGCAAATACGCCATCGAGAAGCTCCGCGCCGACACGCTCCTGCTGGACGACGGCTTCCAATACCTCCACCTCAAGAGCCGCCTGAACCTCGTGCTGATTGACCGCACCAACCCGTGGGGCACCGGCCACATGCTGCCGCGCGGCACGTTACGCGAGCCGATCCGCAACCTCAGCCGCGCCTCTTACGTCTTCGTCACCAAATGCGACGGCACCGATATTGGCCCGCTTCGCGACCAGATTCGCGCGCTCAATCCCACCGCCGAAATCATCGAGTGCGCCCATCACCCGCTTTACCTCCAGGACGTTTTCACCGGCGAGCGCAAGCCACTGGAGTTCCTGCGCGACCTCGACATCGCCTCGCTCAGCGGCATCGCCGCGCCGGAGGGCTTTGAACAATCGCTGGAGAAACTCGGCGCAAACCTCGTCTGCTCCCACCGCTTCGCCGACCATCACCGCTACAGCCAGCAGGAAATCATCAATGTCATCAACCGCAGCCACAAGAGCGGCGCCAAGGCGATCGTCACCACGGAGAAAGACGCCGTGCGCTTCCCACTGGTCGAGCGCCGCGACGTGACCATCTACTTCATGCGTGTCGAAATCGAGATCTTGAGCGGCGCGAAGGACTTCGACGACGCTGTTGGCCGCATCTGCTTCAGTTGACATGAGTCTCAGCCGCATCCTTATCCGTTCGGTGAACTGGCTGGGCGACGCGGTCATGACGATGCCCGCCATTCAACGGCTGAAACAAGCCCATCCACAGGCGCAAATCGCAGTCCTCACCGGACCGAAACTCGCCGACCTCTGGCGGCTGCATCCGGACGTGAACGAAGTGATCGTCCATGAGCAGAGCAACTGCCCGTTCGTTCTCCTGCGGCAGGCGCGTGAACTGCGGCGCGGCGCGTTCGATGCCGCGATCATTTTTTCAAACTCCTGGCGCAGCGCGTTGCCGACTTGGCTCGCCGGCATTCCGCGGCGCATTGGCTTCCGCGGCCACGCGCGTGCGTGGATGTTGACGGAGCGGTTGGGCGAATCCGCTGACTACCAAACAAAACCAGTAATGACATCGGAGGCCATTCGGCGTTTTGGAAACGGCTTGTCAGCGGCGTCGGAGCGGCCGGTTTTCAAACACCAGGTTCATCGCCACCTCCAACTTGCTGCCTGCTTGGGCGCCGACGCCACGCCGTGCGCGCCGCAATTGCAGCTCGCCGCGCCGCCAGCCGACGCACTCCTGCCGCAGGACAAACCTCTGCTCGCGCTCAACGCTGGCGCGGAATACGGCCCGGCCAAACGCTGGCCGCTCGACCGCTTCATCGCAGCGGCGAAGGTGATTGTCGAGCGTCACCACGTTCGTTGGGTGATTCTTGGCGGCCCGAAGGAGGGCGATCTTGGTCGCGAGATCGCCACCGCACTCGGCGCGCCGAACGCCATCAACCTCGCCGGCCAGACTACGCTGCTCGGTTTGTGTCACGCGCTGGCGCAGTGCCGACTGCTGTTGACCAACGACAGCGGTCCGATGCATCTCGCCGCTGCGCTTGGCAAACCGGTCGTGGCGATGTTTGGCTCCACCGAGCCGGCGCTGACCGGTCCCAACGACTCCCGTCATGTGATTCTGCGCCACGCGCCGCCCTGCTCGCCGTGTTTCATGCGCGAGTGCCCGATTGATTTCCGCTGCATGACCGCAATCACGGTCGAGGAAGTCGTGAAGGCAGCGGAGAGAGTAATCAGTAACCAGTAGGTCAGTAACCAGTAGGTCAGTAACCAGTAGGTCAGTAACCAGTAGGTCAGTAATCAGTGGGCCAGTCGTCAGTGGTGTGTTGCCCCAATACCAAACGATTGCTGGCTGAAGCCGGTTCGGGCCGTATGTTGATTTGGGCAACACGCCATCAGGAAGCGACTGATTGCTAATTACTGACCTACTGGTTACTTCCCTCCTCCGTTTCGATGAACAACTGCTCCACATACGCGAGCAGGTGGATGAGGAAGATGTCGTGGTCGCGTTCGGTCGGCTTGAGGTCTTCGGCAGGCCGGATCATGTCCTTCTCGGTCACATCCCAACGACTGCCGAGAACCAGCCGTGCCTGATTGATCACGCTGAGCCACGCCGCGGCATGATTCGCCGGGAACACGACTCGCCAGCACTTGCGATGAGCGGTGTCCTTCTCCAACCGTCCCAAGTCCGCCGCCATCAGCTCGTGGTTTGCGCGCCACAACGCCTCTAATTCCGGCGCGATCAACTCGCGCCAGTCGCGGTTGATGCTTTCCTTCGAGGAGGGAGTGGGCAACAACCGCTCGCGCACGGCGGGCGGTTGCGGTTCCGCGAGCAGCGCCGGCACGCTTGCGAGAACATGCCGCCAGTGTTCGTCCATACCCGCAAGACACAGGCTGCCGTCGGGAAGTCTTTGGAGATGTAGCGACATCACGGCTCCGCCTGTTCCATGTTTGCCAGAAGATGATACTGCTGCAACACGCGCACGTAATGCTCCGCCGGCTCCCGGCCGCCGGTCCAGACGATGGACAGGCCGCGCTTGTGCACCTCCATCATGTGCGCCTCCGCCTTCTGCCGCGAGTAGCCGAACACCTTCTGGAAAACCATCGTGACGTAGGTCATCAGATTGATGGGATCGTTGCGGACGATGACGTGCCACGGCGGCGCGAGGTCGGTCTTCGTTTCCTCCGCGACCGTCTTGATGACGCCCGGCGCGGTTGTCGGGCCGCCTGCATCTGCGCGCGGAGGCAGGATGTCTGGAAATGAATTCCTCTTCGTCATCGCCAACTACCGTAACAGCGGGCTAGCGCGTTGTCCATCGGCGCGGGTCGCGTCCCTTATTCGCGCCGCGCCATGCCGCTCATACACCCGGCTTGCTCTGTTGCTTCTGAGCGCGCGATTGCTCGTAGAACACGCGCACCTCCGGCTTGGCTTCCTTGCCGAGGAACTGCTGGGCGCGCAACAGCGCCTTGCGCGTGGAGGCGGTGAGGTTTTCCTCGGACTCGAACACGCAGTCGCGACCGATCTCGTCCAGCAGACCGCTGCGACTGAGCACGCCCATCACGTCAGGCGACGGGCCGCTGATGAGCAGCAGCCGTCCTCCGGCGCGAAGGAACTTCAGCAGTCCCTCCAGCGCCATGACGGCGGTGGCGTCGAGGTGCCGGGCGTTCTTCATCCGCAGGATGACGACGCGGATGTTGGGATTGTGCGCGAGCCGGCGCACCTCGTCCTCGAACAGTTCGGCAGCGCCGAAGAAAAGCTCGCCTTCAACGTGGATGATGGAAATCTCCGGGTGAGTGCGCTCGGACTTCTCCTTGATCTCGCGCATGGAGTCGCCTTCGATGTCGTATTCCACCAAGTGTGGCGCGCTGGCCTTGCGCAAGAACAGGACCAGCGAGCTGATGACGCCGACGTAGATGGCTTGCCGCAGGCTCAACACCAGCGCGGAAGCGAACGTGAGGATCAGCACGGCGGCGTCGCTTCGCGTGGCGCGGAACGCGACCCGGATGTGATGCCACCGGAACATGCTTGCTCCGATCACGATCAGCAATCCCGCCAGCGACGCCAGCGGGATGCAGTGCACCCAGTTGCCGAGCAAAGCCAGAATGGCGACGATCCAGAGGCCGCTGAACACACCGGCGAATCGCGTCCTGGCGCCCGCAAGGAAATTGAGGGCCGACCGCGTGAAGCTGCCGCTGCCCGGCATGCACTGGAAGAACGCGGCGGCAATGTTGCCCAGGCCGAGGCCGATGCAGCCCTGGTTGCTGTTGACGCGCTGGTCGGTCGTCATGGCAATGCTCTTGGCGATGGAGAGCGTTTCGATGCAACCGAGAATCGCCATCGCCAGCGCGTCGTCGGCGATATCGGCGATCAACCGCAGATTGAGGAAAGGCAGGTGAACGGCCGGCAGCGTCTTGGGAAGGTCGCCGACCAGCATCACGCCTTTGGCGGTGAGGTTGAACGCCTCCACCACCAACGCCGAAACGACCACCACCACCAAGGGAGCCGGCAACCAACGCGGCAGCCAGCGCGGCGCGGTGGCCGTGACGAGAATCGAGCCGAGGCCGATGCCCAACGCGTAGAAGTTCACGTCGCCAAGTTGTTGGAGAGTCAACCACACTTGCTCGAGCATGTGGGCGGCGTCCGGCTGTTTTACGCCCAGCAACGGCGCAAGCTGGTTGAGCGCGATGAGCAAACCGGCGCCCGCTGTGAAACCGACAACGACGCTGCGCGAGACAAACTGGGTCAGATTGCCGAGTTTCAGCACGCCGAACAACAACTGAGTGCCACCGGTCAGCAAAGCCAGGAGCGGGATGATGATCGTCGGGTTCTCGCGAACCTCCGGCACCGAGGAGGTCATGATCGCGCCGCTGATGAGGATCGCGACGGAGTTGGTCGGGCCGGGCACCAGATGCTCGCTGCTGCCCATCAAGCTGCCAACGATGGCGACGACGACGCAGGAATAAAGCCCGTAAATCGGCGGCAGCCCCGCCATGATCGCGTAGGCGATGGCCTGCGGCAGCGAAAGCAAGGCGAGCGTCAAGCCCGCCGACACGTCGGTCAGCAGCCAACTCCGCTTGTATCCGCGCGCCGTTTCAACGAACGGCAGCCATTGCGACAGCGTCATGAATCGTCCTTCCCTGCATCGTCTCGGTCACAATCTACAGCTTCACTCAAGCCGGGAAAAGAGCTATTGTCCGCGCCAACCAAAAGGAGACACCGGCCATGAGCGATGAAAAACCTGTCGTTGGAAAAACCAAACACGGCGAGCTGACGCTCGATCAGATCGCCAACCTGCAGCCGGGCTGGGGCGGGCTGATGCCGCAGATCAGCGAGCGGTGGTGGATTTGTCACCACGCCGCCAAAGCCGGCAACTGGAAGCTCGCCAGCTACGCACTCCGCAAAGTGCAGGGCCTCTTCAAGACCGGCGCCGTTACCCGGCCAAAATACACCGCGATGGTCCAGAACTACGACAAGGAGTTTCTCCAGCCGGTCGCGCAGGCCGTCGCCGCGGGAGACTTCGCCGCGTTCGATGCCGCGTTCAAGCGCGCCACCGACGAAGGCAACCGGCTCCACATTGCTGTCGGTCACGGCGAAATCATCTGGACGTTGCCCGAAGAACCGCCAAAACACTTGAAGATGAACCCGTAATGCGTAATGCGTAATGCGTAACCGGAGCTTACGTATTACGCATTACGTATTACTCCCGGAGAACCACCATGCGCTTGCTTTTGCCCCTCCTCTTGTTCTTCCTCTCCCTCACCACCCATGCCGCCGTAGTCAAACAATCGCTGACGACCACGACCGCCGGTGAGAACCTGCTGAAAGCCGACGGCTGGCGCGGCTGGCAGACGGGATTTGCGCGCGACGGGGAGATGTTCGTCTGCGACAACGGCACGGAGGCGACTGCGCAGCGCGGCGCTTCGCAGTCGGTCGTGCTCAACCAGAAGACGGCCGTGCCGATCGTCGCCGAAGCGTGGAGCAAGGCCGAGAACGTCGGCGGCTCGCGCGACAGCGATTACGCGCTCTATCTCGACCTCGTGTATGCCGACGGCGACCAACTCTGGGGCCAGACGGCGTTCTTCAGCACCGGCACCCACGACTGGGAGAAGCGCCAAGTCGTCGTCCTGCCAGCCAAGCCGATCAAGAGCCTCTCGCTCCACCTGCTGCTGCGCCGGCACACGGGCAAGGCGTGGTTTCGCGGCGCGACGCTGCGGCAGATCGCCGCGCCGGCCGGCTCGATGCTTTTCGATGCCGTGCCGGTAACGCTCGCCGCCAAGGTGCGCGAGGGCTTCCAGTTCCGCGACGTGGCGGCAGGCTCCGACTTCTGCGACGACGTCAAAGACCTCGGTTTGCAACTGACGAACAAACGCCAGCGCAAAGCCGCCGCGACAATCGTCGAAGCAGATCTCGTCGATACGACCGGCAAAGATCGCGCCATCACGCTCGTGTATTCGCTCCCCGTTGGTGTCCCGCCTTCAGGCGGTTCTGCCGGCGGTTCTGCTGGCGGCTCCGCTCCGGCTGAAGCCGGGACACCAACCGGCTGGCAATGGCTGGTGAATCCGCGCTCCACAACGAATGCCGTCGCGCCGGGCGAGTTCATGAACACGGCGCGGTTCAACGCCGGCGCCAACGGGCGGCTTTCGCTTTATCCGTTTGCGGCCATCGCTCGCGGTAAGGAAGGTCTGCTCGTCGGCATTGACGCGGGCTGGCCGGCGTTCTACCGCTGCGGTTTCAACGCCGCCACGCGCGAACTGTTCATCGCGTTCGACCTCGGCCTCGCGCCAGAGAAACCGTCGGCGCGTGTGCGGCTCGTGACGGCAAAGTTCGACGGCCGGCTCGGCTTCCGCGGCGCGCTCCAACGCTACTACGAAATTTTTCCCGACTACTTCCGTTGCCGCACGCCGGAGCAGGGCGTCTGGATGCCATTCCACAAGATCAGCAAGGTCGAGGGCTGGGAGGACTTCGGCTTCAAGTTCAAGGAAGGCAACGACGAGACCGCGTGGGACGACGCGCACGGCATCCTGACGTTCCGCTACACCGAGCCGATGACGTGGTGGATGCGGATGTCGAAGGAAATGCCGCGCACGATGGAGGCGGCGCTCGCGGAAGCCAAGCGCCTCGCCGACGCCGGCCGGCCGGAGGCGAAAGCGCTCTTCACGTCCGGCTATCACGACGAGAACGGCCGCTTCGCCGCGCGCTTGCTCGACACGCCGTGGTGCAACGGCGCGGTTTGGAGCATGAACTCCATGCCCGGCATCAAAGGCGATGTCACCGACTGGTCTCTCAAATGGGGAGCGGCGGTGCGCGAGAAGGTCTACGGCCCGAATCGCAAAGGCGACCTTGACGGCGAATACATTGACTCCAGCGAAGGCTACGTCACCGACGAACTCGACTTCCGCCGCGAGAACTTCGCCACCGCTCGCCTGCCGCTGACGTTCTCGCCCGACAGCCGCAAGCCCGCCATCTTCCGCGGCTGCATCATCGGCGAATACAACCGCCAGATGGCCGAGGACGTTCACGCAATGGGCAAGCTGATGATGGCCAACAGCACGCCCATCCGCCTCTGCTGGCTCGCGCCGTGGCTCGACGTGATGGGCACCGAGACGGATTGGAACCCACCCGCCCAGCGCGGCAAGAAACGCTCCGAAGCCACGACGCACATCTGGCGGCCGATGAGCGACGCCGACCTGCTCTACCGCCGCGCAATGTGCGGGCCGAAGCCGTATTGCTTCCTGATGAACACCCACTTCCCCGCGTGGCCCGCCGAGCTGACGGAGAAGTTCATGAAGCGCAGCCTCGCCTACGGCATGTTCCCCGGCTTCTTCAGCGCCGACGCCTCCACCGGCCATTACTTCTCGCAGCCCGCGCTCTACAACCGCGACCGCCCGCTCTTCAAGAAATACATCCCGCTCTGCAAGCGCGTCGCCGAGGCCGGCTGGCAGCCGTTGACGCGCGCCCGCTCAAACCAGCCGCGCATCTACGTCGAGCGGTTCGGCGAGAAACTCCTGACGGTCTTCCACGATGCGTCCGGCACCGCCACACAGGAGCCGCAGCCGGTAACGATCACGCTCGAAGGTTTGCGCGCCAAGTCCGCGCGCGAGTTGCTCAGTGGTCGCACGCTCGCCGTGCGCGACGGGCAGATTGAACTGAGCCTCCCGCCGGAAGACGTGGCGGTGCTGGAATTGGAGTGAGTCGCCACCAACGAATCCAGCCGCGCCGAACAGAAGGAGTTCTACGGCTCGTTCATGAAAGCCGCGATTGAGAAATTCGGAAGGGCGCGTTAGGGCCGCGAATCACTGCCGTCCGATGTCATGGAGCGACCCAACTCGAACGTTTTGTTAGCTCAGTTTTTTATCCTCGATCCAATCGAGAAGGTCTTGCTGTTTGGAGAAATCGTCTGCGCGTTTGATCAGTGCAGACGTAAGGGCTAGTGCAATGTTACGCAGCGTCTCCAAATCAACATCCAAAACCGTCTCAAGCCCTGAATGGGTGATTGCCGATCGGATGCCGTAAAGTTCTTTAACCTTTCGTTTCAGCCGTCTTCGATTATCCAGATTCTCTCCTAATACTAGCGCCACACCTTCAGCTACCGAAGTTGAAATCGGGTCGCGGTCCTTTGGACACAGAAAAGATTCTAGGCAAGTGACCAAGCTGAGAAACTGAGTGGCTTTCTCCAGCGGAAGCTGTGCGTTTGCGAACCAGTGGACGCCACGGAGCAACACCGTTTCAAACTCACTCCGTTGGCACGCTTGCTTTTCAAGAGCCTTTCCAAGCCTGAGCACGCCTATCTCTTCCAAACTCTGGATTGTCTCCTGTGATATTTCCATCGGGAAAACCGGCCCCATTTCGAGCCATTGAATGCTGAATTGGCTGTTGTCGGACGAAACAATTGGTATCGGGGAGGCAAATCTCCAAAGTTCGCCGTCGAATCCAACTCTCACCTCAGCACTGCGCGGATATAGCGCAGGGATCGCATACCTCAATAAATCCAGAACGCAGGCGCATCTTTCTTGTGTTTTCTGTTTTGCCCTCTTCGGTTCTGCCAATGTTGTGAAAACCGCGCAGACTTTGCCCTCGAAACGTTCTAGAACATTCTGTTTTACAAATTCCTTCACCTGCAGCCTTTGCTCTGACTGCGGCTGCTGAGAGACGATGGTCTCCAACTGTTTCACGAGTTCTTTCTTGTCGTCGACGGTCAAGCTTTTGAGTGTTAGTCCGCCCAAACGGAATTCGGCTTGAAGTCGAATCCCGCTAAGCAAAACGTGAACTGTCTGGTTGCAGTCATACGTTTCATAATCCGTGACACACCTTTGAAAACTCTGTGCAAGCTCATCTTGTTGGGCAGTTCGTATAACGACTCGACATAGATCGTATAACAATTCCTTGAGATACTCCTCGGAGTATTTTTCGCTCCAGCCTTGTTGAACTAATAAGCGTTTCAGTAAATCATCAAACTTGCGGCCTGGCTCCGAAGGCATAAAATAGTGCGAAGAATCACAAGCGAGATTGTGCGTGCCCTCAAACCAGCCAGTTTCGGGCACGGGCTTAACCGCGCAGGACACTTCCCAAAGGTCCCTCGTGATACTCTTTTTGGCATCAGGCTTCATAGTCATTTGGCAGTCATCTATGCCGCTTTGAGGATGAACGTCGCTGTCGGGTCGGAGCCGGCGGGTTTCACGCCGGACCAGACGATGACGGTCTCGTTGGTCACGAACATGGTCGCTTCGTTCTCTGTATTTCCTTCAAGTCAATCTTGAACTCGTCCTGATTTTGCTCCGCGATGTAAACCTTCACATGTCCGAAACACGGTGCCCTAAGTGCATCTAGCACCTTGGCTGCAAGCGAAGGCTCGGATTTGCAGCCAAGGGTAATTGTTTGTATCGCCGACGGTGACAATCTCAGGAATCTTCCATCGCGAAGCGCCCCCCGTGGCACGAGGATTCGCACCTCCTTCTCATACTCCCAATCTTTGAATTTCCACGCTGCCACCTCATGAAAGGCTGTTTCGAACCTTTTGCCGCCGCCAAATGGATGCTTATAAGTAACCTTGCTCAGGCCATAACAAACCTTAAGGATTGCCACTTGTTTGGTGATATTGAATGGCTCCTGGTCAGTATCAAAACCAATAACCATTCCTTGGTGGTGGTCTGCATAATGGGACCACATCAAGATGGACTCGCTTGTTTCTGAGAAACATCCCACTGCCCAAGATTGCGCAGTCCTCTGAGCAAAAGCTGCCACCTCGCGCGCAATGTTAGCGAGGAAGTTCGGCATCATCTCGTCGGCTATCTCGGACAGATGAGTAGAGTAGTAATCTCTTGTTGCCTTGTTGCAGGGCCTGTTCTGTCGCCCACACCATTCGTGAAACATGTGCTCTAGTTTTAGGGCCTCGATCCATTGTTCCTTCGGATAATCAGAAAGGTTCAGTCGCGGTGAGAATTCGAACGGATCGTTGAAAGAATCAGGCAACGACAGACGAAGTTCCATGTCCTTCAGGATGAACAAGCCACCTTTATCGCAATACTTGAAGATTCTCATCGTCGTGCTCTGATTCTCCCAACACTCTAAAGTTTACGGCGATTATCCTGTTGATGTCGAAGCCTATTCAGCCTTTGCCGGTAACGGTCCATACAAGGCTGGGTGAATCCGGAAGACGTCGCGGTGCTGGAGTTGGAGTGAGCCGTCGCAAAACGAATCGCGCGTCCGCCTCGTGAGAGACGGACGCGCGAGAATCGAAACCCGCAGGTTGTGGGACGCCGTTTACTTCTTCTTCGGCTTCTTGTCCCAGCCCTGCGCCTTGATGAAGTTCGCAACTTCCATTTTCGGGCCGGAGTTTTCCGGCACGAAGCTCCATTTCGCCAGATACTTGAAGGCAGTGTCCACTTGCATCACTTCGTCCTTCTTCGCGTTGATCTTATCGGCGGGCAGTTGCTTCAGGCTCGCGGCGTATTGGCCAGCCATCTGCTCCACCTTCTGGAAGATCGCGTCGTCCTTCTCATAGACGAGCGATTCGGCGAAGCGGAGCATTTGCTCGACGGAGTTTTCGGGTTTGCCGGCGGCATTCTTGCGGATCGAAGCGGCGATTTCCTTGCGCTTCGCGGCGACGGCCTTGGCCGGGAGCGGGCCGCGGACACCGCCCTTGGCGGCGGTCGCGGGCAGCGGGCGATACCAGATGTTGCGGAAGCGGACGGGGTTGCCGTGATCCTGCAGCTTCAACGGGCCTTTGTCCGCCAGCGGGCCGACTTTCGTGCGCGCGCGGTGGCCGGTCGGGCCTTCGATCTGCGTGCGGTCCTGCACGAGCACGCCGTTGCAATAAACGGTGACCCAGCCGGGTTGGACGCATTTGTCGTCCTTATAGACCGGCTTGTGGAAGGTGATGTCAATGTATTGGAACTCGCCCGGCGGACGCAGCGCGTTGGCCAGCGGCGGGTTGACGCCATACATCGAGCAGGCCATGCCGTCGGCGTAGGTCAGGTTCTTGTAGCTGTCCAACACCTGGATTTCGACGCCCAGAAGGAAGATGCCGCTGTTGCCGCGGCCCTGGCTGTCGCCCTCGACCTTGCTCGGCGCGGCCCACTCGACGTGCAATTGGCAATCGCCGAACTCTTCCTTGGTGCGGACGTAGCCGGACTTCGGCACGCACTCCATCGCGCCGTCCCTGACGATCCACTTCGTCGGCTCGTTCGGGTTCTTGTCGGAGCACCACTTCGACAGGCACGCCTCGGTGCCGCCGAACAGGACGATCGCGTCCGCCGGGGCCTTGGCCTTCGCCTCCAGTTCGCTCACCGGCAGCGGCGCGACCACCTTCGGCTGCGGGCGGTTTTGGTCGTGGACGCACCACGCGTGGCGGTCATCGGGCGGATCGCCGTAGAACGCATGTCCCGTGGAACCACCCGCCGCAAACGCCGCCGTAGCGAACGACAACGCCGCGCCAATTGCAAAGAGAGCAGAGTCAAGTTTCATGACGCGCTGTTGTAGAGGGCGCCAGCCCGGAGTGCAAGGCCCGTTTGCGCGCAGGTGAGTTTCTTATTGAACCGAAAAGCCGCGGTCAACAGAACTGCACAAGTGGGGCGAGTTTCCAAACTCGCCCGCCGTTGCTTGCGCGAGAACCGCACGCGCGCTTGGAACGCTCTCGCCTAAGGAATCTCCGAAGAACTCGTCCTTTATTTGGAGTTTTGAGAAAAGAGGGGCATGAACAGCCAGCATGGACTTGGTCAAGCCGATGAAGATGACATTGGATTCAGCAGAGGCGGTGCAATACCAACGACTCCGTCTGTGTTTAGCGGCCATAGCGCCAGCGGTAGGATAACATTCCGAACCACTCGTGAATCAACTGATCCCATCCGCAGAACACCCACGCAGCAGGAAGATTCCAGAGAATCCGGTTGAGCCACTCAGCGGGCGGCGCTGCTGAACCCTGAACGTCGCAGGGATAGGGCGTCACAGACAACCCAGAGCGCTCGAAGCACCACACGGCCCGGCGGATGTGCAGGGCAGAAGTGACAAGTAGAAGCCGTTTGCGTGGGAAAAGGTCGGGGTGTTTGTTCGCCAAAGCCGATGTGAAGCTGGCATTTTCCCATGTCGTTCGAGCCGCCGTCTCAACAAGAATCGCGGAATCTGGTATGCCCATAGACAACAGGACTTGACGCGCAAGGGCCGCTTCCGACAGTGGATCGCCATATCCGGTCACTAGGATTCTGGGGGCCGCTCCAGCTTGGAGGAGGCGCATGCCTTGATACAGCCGATCCGCGCCGCCCAAGTGCAGATCGTTGCCAAGGGCGTCTGTGCTATAAACAGTGCCGCCGCCAAGCACGACTATAGCGTCATAGCTGTTGGCCTTGATTTCCTTGGGGCGATCACTGATCTCCCAAGCCCTGTAAGCCGAACTGGACAACCAAGGGTTGCTGAACACCAGAAGGATCAGCAGGAGACTGAAGAGTAAACGGCGCAACCAACCTTTGCTTTTCCAAACGGCGATACCGATGCCCAGCAAGAGCCAGTTGAAAGGCTGTAGGAACGGCTGCAAGAGTTTGCTCAAGAGGTAGAACATGGCTCGATTATTAGCAGACTGGCGTCAGCAAAGGCAATGTTGCCCAATGTGGATTTCGTTTGCTTTGGCCGCGGCTCAGAGTGCCACGCGAATACCAATGAGCTGGCCTGTCTCATCAGCCTGCCGGCGGAGACTTCCGATGCACTTGTAGTTGAATCCATGCTGCGTTCTGCCCTTAACGGCGGTATCGAGCGCATCGAGTTGGAACTTCAACGTCGCCTCGTTCAACGGCTGCGTCTGCGCCGGCCAGACCTCCGCCGCCGTTGCCAGCCCCGCCGAAGCCATCCATGCCACCACCAGCGTCCCGATCTGTAAACATGCAGCTAAGCACCGGCGGCCCCTCACCCTGACCCTCCCCACGCCAGTGGGGAGAGGGCCGGGGTGAGGGGCCTCAGCTACTGAGTGGATACGGCTGAACAATCGGTTCCGAACGACGTTCATGTCTGAGGAGTCATGCTACCGCGCGCGCCGAACTAATCCAGCCGTTTCCTGAACCGCAGCAACACGACCGTCATCATCACGCAGAAGAACGCCGCCAGCGGCCAGAGGTCGCGGCCGATTTCCGACAGCGTCGCGCCGCGTAGCAGGATGCCGCGGGACATGCGGTTGAAGTGAGTCAACGGCAGCAGCTCGCCGATCCATTGTGCTGGCACGGGCATGCCGTCGAAGGGGAACATGAAGCCGGAAAGCAGAATGGAGGGCAGGAAGAAGAAGAACGTCATCTGCATCGCTTGGAACTGGTTCTGGGCGAAGGTCGAGTTCAGCAGGCCCATTGTCAGGTTGGCGGTGATGAACGCAAGGCCGGCGAGATAGAGATGCACCAGCGAGCCTCGGACGGGGACGCCGAACATGAGATGGCCGAGGAAGAGGATCAGCGACATTTGCACCAGGCCGACGCCGATGTAGGGAAGGATTTTGCCGAGCATCAGTTCGGTGGTTTTCACCGGCGTGGTGATGAGCATCTCCAGCGTGCCGCGCTCGCGTTCGCGCACAATGGCCACGGCGGTCATCAGCACCATCGTCATGGTCAGGATGACGCCGAGCAGCCCCGGCACAATCGAGACGGCCGAGATGCGCTCCGGGTTGTAGTCGAGCCGAATCTCGAACGCGGTGACGGGGTTGATGGGGAATTGTTGCGTCGCCGCCGTGGCCGCGACGGCTGCGGCATGAAACCGCTCGTCTGTATCGGTGGCGCGCGACGCGGCCAGCGCCTTGGTGCCGGGAACGCGCAGTTGGGCGACTTGCACCGCGGCTTGGCCGACGATCGGGTCGCTGCCGTCCACCAGCAATTGCGCTGGCCGGTCTTCGCCGCGTTCGAGCCGGCGCGCATAATCGTAAGGGATGACGATGCCGACGGAGATGCGGCCTTCCTTGATCCATTGCTCCAGTTGCCGCGGGCCGGATGCGTGGCCGATGATGTCCACGACCTGCGTTTCCCGGACCATGGCGATGAGTTCGCGCGAGAGGTCAGTGCGCGACTCGTCGCTGACGGCGGCGCGCAGGTGCCGCACGTCGGTGTTGATGGCATAGCCAAAGATGGTGAGCTGGATGATCGGAATGCCGACGATCATGCCAAACGTCAGCCGGTCCCGCACGAGTTGGCGGAATTCTTTGCGCACAATGGCGAAGAACCGACGGAGGCTGTTCATGGGCGTCGTCTGTAGGCCGGACACTCTTGTCTGGCCGTTAATGACAAGACCGATGGCCAGACAAGAGTATCTGGCTTACGACTCTTGAGTGGGGCGAGCTTCCAAGCTCGCCCACCCTTGGATTTCCTGACCGGGCGAGTTTGGAAACTCGCCCCACTTAGACCGCAACTGTTCATGCGGCCTCCTTGTGCTGCGCTTTGCGCCGGGCAACGGTGACGGCGACGAAAACGTCTTCGAGGCCGGGCCGGGCTGGATGAACCCGGCCGATGAGGTTCGCGTCGCGCATTGCTCGCGTCACCAACTCGACCGGAGCGGCCGCGTCTTCGGCCACGAGCACATGGAGCTGTGTGCCGAGTTGGGCGACGCTGAGAACGCCTGCGGCGCGATGCAACGCGGTCTGCGCCTCGCGCGGCGTGTCGGTTTCCACCTCAACAACGCGGTTGCCGAGCCGGGCGATCTGTTCGCGCGGCGGCCCGCTGCCAACCAGTTGGCCGTAGTCGAGGATGGAGAGGTTGTGACAACGCTCGGCCTCGTCCATATAGTGCGTGCTGACCAGAATCGTCGTGCCGCGGTCGCAAATGTCGAAGAGGTTCTCCCAGAAATCGCGCCGGTTCTGCGGGTCCACCGCCGAGGTCGGTTCGTCGAGGAAAAGCAGGTCCGGCTCGTGGATGAGCGCGGCGGCCAGCGCGAGCCGCTGCTTCTCGCCGCCGGAAAGCGTGCCGACGCGTTGGCCGCGACGGTCCTTGAGCCGGTAGGTCGCCAGCAGTTCGTCAATCTTCTCGCGCCGCTTCCGCGCGGGCACGCCCTGCACTTCGCCAACGAACTGGAGGTTCTCCAACACCGTCAGGTCTTCGTAGAGCGAGAACCGCTGCGTCATGTAACCGATGCGACGACGAATCGCCTCGGCCTTGTGCGCGATGTCCATGCCCAGCACGCTCGCCGTGCCGGCGCTCGGCCTGAGCAGGCCGCAGAACATGCGCAGGGTCGTGGTCTTGCCGGAGCCGTTGGGGCCGAGAAACCCGTGGATCGTGCCGGTCGTGACGGCGAGGTCGAGCCGGTCCACCGCCGTCAGCGAACCGAAGCGGCGCGTGAGGCCGTGGGCCTCGATGGCGAGGCCGTTGGAGGATTGGAGTGGTGGAGTAGTGGACCGATGGAGTGGTGGTTCTTCTTGCATTGCCCCATTACTCCAACACTCCATTACTCCAATGGAATCCGCACCTCGCACGGCACGCCGACGGGCAACTCGCGCGCTTCCGGCTCGACGAGGTCCACTTTGGCCGCGAACGACAGCCGGCCGCGCTCGCGATCCGTCAATGCGTAGAACGGCGTAAAGGCCGCGTCGCTGGAGACCGTCCGCACGCGTCCCTTGAACGCCCGCGCGATGCCGTCCACCTTCACCGTGCCTTCGGTGCCCGGCACAATCTTCGCCTTGGCGCGCTCCGGCACAAACACGCGCGCAAAAGTCCGGTCGGTGGCGCGTAGCGTGGCGACGCTCACGCCTTGCAGCACGCGCTCGCCGGCGCGAAACGGCAGTGTCACGACGCCACATTCGCACGGCGCGACCAACGAAAGCTGGCTCTGCCGCACCTGTGCCTCGCGCAGCCGCGCCCCGGCCGCCTCGAACGCCGCGCGTTGGGCGCGAATGTCTTCGCCGCGCGCGCCGGTTTCAAACTGGCGGAGGTTTTCCGCCGCCTTGCGCTTGTCCGCTTCGGCGGCGTCGAGGGTGGACTTCGCGGTGTCGAGAGTCGCCTGCGGTTGGATGACTTGCGCCACGAGCGTCTTGGCGCGTTGGAATTCGATGGCGGCAATTTCGGCGCGGGCGACGGCGGCCTGATAGGCGGCGCGCGATTGCGCAACCTCTTCCGATCGGAAACCGGCTTCCAGTTCATCCAGTTTCGCCTTCTCGACGTCGCGCGTGTGACCCAGCGCGGCGATTTCTTCCTTGAGCCGCGTGTCGTCGAGCCGGGCGACGACGGTTCCGGCTTTCACCGTCTGACCTTCCTGCACGGGCAGTTCCGCCAGCAGTTCCGTCACCGGCGCGAGCATCTCCAGCCGGTCGCGCTCAATGGTGCCGATCATGATAATGGCGTTGTCTTGGGCGCGAGGTTTGCACCCGGCCGCAAGAACCAACGCCAGGAGGCTGAGAGCGGCGAGATGGCGGCGAGCCGTCATGGAGGGAGTGTTTTTCAACCACCCGCCAAAGTCAAGGAGCGAGCCGCGCATCGTCAAAACCGCGCGTGCCGGAAACGCCCGCGTCTGCTACATTTCCGCCCATGAACTCCGAGCCGAGTCCCGCCAACCCGCTGCGTGAAGCCATGCCGCGTGCTGCTGCGCCGGAGCCATGTGTCGTTGTGCTTTTCGGCGCAACCGGCGATCTCACGAGCCGCAAGCTGATGCCGGCGCTTTACAATCTCGCGCGCGAAGGCATGTTGCTTGCCGGGCTTTCGGTTCTCGGCTTCGCGCGCCGGCCGAAGACGGACGAGCAGTTCCGCGGCGAGATGCTCGACGCGATCAACAAATACTCGCGGCTCAAGCCGGCGTTGCCGGAGGTGTGGAAACATTTTGGCCAAGCCATTGGTTATCACGTCGGCAATCTCGACGACCTGGCCGCCTATGCGTCGTTGAAGCAGCGGCTCGAAGATGCGGACCGCCAGCGCGGCACGCGAGGCAACCGGTTGTTCTACCTCGCCACATCACCGGAGTTTTTTTCGGTCATCATCAAGAACCTCGGCGCGGCGGGCCTCATCGCCGATCCGGCGGCGGCGCATCCGTGGACGCGCGTGGTGATCGAGAAGCCGTTCGGCAACGATCTCGCCTCGGCGCTGGCATTGAACCGCTCGGCGGCGGCGGTGCTGGATGAACGGCAAATTTTCCGGATAGACCACTATCTCGGCAAGGAGACGGTCCAGAACATCCTGGCGTTGCGGTTCGCCAACGCCATCTTCGAGCCGCTCTGGAACCAGAAGTATATCGAGCACATCCAGATCACCGCCGCCGAGGAGCTTGGCATGGAAGGCCGGCGCGGTGCTTACTACGACACCGCCGGCGCCATCCGCGACGTGATGCAGAACCACATCATGCAGTTGCTCGCGCTGGTGGCGATGGAGCCGCCCGTGGCAATGGAAGCCGACGCGATCCGCGACGAAAAAGCCAAGGTGCTGCGGGCACTGCAGCCACTCTCGCCGGACGAGGTTGCCGCGCAAGTCGTGCGCGGCCAATACGGCCCCGGCACGTTGCTCGGCAAGGCCGTGAAAGGCTACCGCGAGGAAGAGGCCGTCCCTCCCAACTCAACCACCGAAACCTACGTTGCGGCACGCCTGAAGCTCGACACCTGGCGCTGGGCCGGCGTGCCGTTCTTCGTGCGTGTCGGCAAACGCCTGCCGAAGCGCGTCACGGAAATCGCCATCCAATTCAAGAGCGCGCCGACGCGCCTCTTTGCTGTTGAGAGCGGCACGGGCAGCGTGCCGAACGCGAACCTGCTCGCGCTGCGCATCCAGCCCGACGAAGGTATTTCGCTGGCGTTCGAGGCGAAGGCACCGGGCATGCGCGTGCGGTTGCAACCGGTGAAGATGGACTTCCGCTACGGCTCGTCGTTCGGCCAGCAGCCACCGGAGGCTTACGAGCGGCTGCTGCTGGACGCGATGCTCGGCGACTCGACGCTCTACACGCGCGCCGACGAGGTGGAGCACGCGTGGCGGTTCGTGGACTCGATCATTTCCGGCTGGCGACAAACGCCGCCGCCGAAGTTCCCGAACTACGCCGCTGGCAGTTGGGGTCCGGCGGAAGCGGACCGGCTGATGGAAGGCACCGGCGCGAAATGGAGAAGACTGTGAACGGAGAAGTTAAGAGTGAAGAATTAAGAGTTAAGAGTTTGGGGATTCCGCCAACTCTTAACTTTTAACTCTTTACTGGAGTTTTGGTGATAACGGACAACGCAACGGTCGAGCAATTCCTCGCCGGCATTCCTGTGCCGGTGGAGCCGGCGGCCATTGAGCGCGAGTTGGCGGCGCTGTGGAAACCCGCGTCCGAACAGACGAGCGCCGGCGCCAGCGCCGCTGTCACGCGCGTTTGCCTTGCCAACCTCCTCGTCGTCGGCGACACCGCCAACAACGCGTGGCACGCCGGCGCGCTCCAGAAGATCAGTGCCCGTTTTCCCTGTCGCATTCTTTGGGCGCAACTCGGGCCGGGCAGCGCCGCCGCCGCGCTCACCGCCGATGTCACAGCGCTCTGTCATCTGCCGTCGCCGGGCAACCCGCAGGTTTGCAGCGAACTCATCACCCTCCACACCGGCCGCGGCGGCGCGGGCCACGTGCCGTGCGCGGTGTTGCCGCTGCTGGAGCCGGACCTGCCGGTGGTGTTGTGGTGGGCGATGCCGGCAGACGCCGAGACGGCACTGTTCGACGCGCTGTGCGAGCTGGCCGACCGTGTGATTGTGCATGCGGAACCACTGGCCAGTCCGGCGCTACGAACGCTCCGTGCAGTTCCGAGCTTGGAATTGTGCCTGCGCAAGCATGCCGCCGACAAGGCCACGGTGATGGTCTGGCACACCATGAGTCATTGGCGGGAACTGACCGCGCAGTTCTTCGATCCGCCGCAACTCCGTGATGCGCTGCACGGCATCGAGACGGTGACGGTGCGCTACGCGACGCCGACCGGGGAGCCGACGGCGGCGCTGCCTGCTGCGCTCTACGCCGGTTGGCTGGCCGGGCAGTTGCAGTGGAAGCCCGTCGTTTGTAAACCCACGCCGGATGGCGTTCGCACGGTATTCACCGACGCCGCGTCGCGCAACGTGAGCGTGGAACTGCTCGCGCAGGCTGTGGATAACCTCGCGCCGGGGCGGCTGACGATGGTGGACATCACAGCGGTGTCCGGGTCGGGGCGGACATCGTTCCACCTCGCGCGCGTCGTCGGCGAGCGCACGGAGATCCGGAAGACACTCTGCCTCAGCGAGGAATGCACGTTGCTGAAATCGCTGCCGCTCGCCGACCACGACGAGGCGACGCTGCTCGGCGCGGCGATCGAGTCGCAGTCCGCCTCGCGCGTTTTCCCGCGCGCCGCGAAGACGGCGTTGTGGCTGCTCGGAGAAACAACATGAAACTTATCTCAATCATTTGCCTGCTTGTCATGACGCCGCTACTCGCGGCGGAGCCGCGCCGTCCCGCACCGGCTAAACCAACCACAGTTTCCGCCTCCTCATTAGCCGACCTCATCCGGGAGTTCGAGGCGGACGACAGCAGCGCCTCCAGCTTCTACGATCTGCCGCGGTCGGTGGTTCGCTCCGACCGGCTGGAAAAGCTTTATACGGCCTGGCAAACGCGACTGGCGGCGGTGGATTTCGACGCGCTCGACCAATCGGGCCGCGTGGATTACCTGCTGCTGCGCAACGCGCTTGCACAGTCGCTGGCGGAGATCACTCGCGAACGTAAACGCGTCGCCGAGATGGATCATCTGCTGACGTTCCGCAGCATCGTTCACGAGTTGGAACAGAGCCGTTGGCGCGGCGAGCCGGCGAACGCGCAGTCGGCTGCGGCGAAGGTCAACGAACTGACGAAACAAGCGAAGCAACTCAAGGAGCGCGTCGAGAAAGGCGTCAAGGCGAAGGCTGCGGAGAAGTCAGCGAAGGCTGAGCCGGCGAAGGAGAAGAAAGCCGACGGCGCGTCGGCGATCACCGTTTCCGCGACGCTGGCCCGGCGCGCGGCGGGCGCGGTGGCGGAGTTGCGCGGCGCGCTGAAGAAGTGGTTCAGTTTCTACGACGGTTATCAGCCGGATTTCCAGTGGTGGGTGAAGAAGCCTTATGAGGAGGCCGACAAGCTGCTGGAGGACTACGCCAAGTTCCTTCGCGAGGAAGTCGCCGGCCTCAAGGGCAAGGACGAGGACCCGCTTGTCGGCGACCCGATCGGCGCGGACGCGGTGGCGGAGGCGATCCGGTTCGAGTTCCTGCCTTACACGGCGGAGGAATTGATCGCCATCGGCGAGCGGCAGATGGCTTGGGGCGAGCGCGAGATGAAGGCTGCCGCGCGGCAGATGGGCTGCGGCGACGATTGGAAGGCCGCCCTCGCGAAGGTGAAGGCGGACTTCGTGCCGCCGGGCCAGCAGGACGACTTCATCGGAAAAACCGCCCGCGAGGCCATCGCGTTTGTAAAGAAACACAAGTTCGCGACGGTGCCGCCGCTCTGTGAGGAAACGTGGCGGCTGACGATGATGTCGCCGGAAACGATGAAGACGATTCCTTACGCGGCCTACGGCGGACAGAACATGATGGTGGCCTACGCGAAGGACGAGATGAAGCAGGAGGACAAGCTGATGGTCATGCGCGGCAACAACCGTGCGTTCACACACCTGACGACGGCGCACGAGTTGATACCCGGCCATCACCTCCAGAACTTCCAGGCGGCGCGGCACAACACGCACCGCCGTGTCTTCGGCACGCCGTTCTACGTCGAGGGATGGGCGCTCTACTGCGAGCTGCGGTTCTGGGACCTCGGCTGGGCGCGCGCGCCGCAGGAACGGATCGGGATGCTCTTCTGGCGCATGAACCGCGCCGCGCGGATCATCGTCAGCCTCAAGTTCCACCTCGGCCAGATGAAGCCCGCCGAGATGGTGGACTTCCTCGTCAACCGCGTCGGCCACGAGAAGCTTGGCGCAACGAGCGAGGTGCGGCGGTTCGTCATCGCGCCGCCGCTCTACCAGGCCGGCTACATGCTCGGCGGGCTGCAACTCAGAGCGTTGCACGACGAGATGGTCCGCCCCGGCAAATTGACGGAGCAGAAGTTCAACGACGCCGTGCTGATGGAAAACGCGATGCCGATCGAGTTGCTGCGCGCCGCGCTGCTGAAGCTGCCACTCGCTCGCGATATGCAGCCGTCGTGGAAATTCGCCGGCGTCAACCCGGCGGTGGAGAAGAAGGAGAAGCCATGAAACGATTCGGTTGGGTCATCGGGCTGCGCCCGGAGAAGGTGGAGGAATACAAACGCCTGCACGCCGCCGCGTGGCCGGAGGTGTTGAAGATGATCAAGGCGTGCAACATCCAGAACTACTCGATCTACCTCCGCCGCCTCGACGACGGAAAGCCTTACCTTTTCAGCTATCTCGAATACACCGGCTCCGACTTCGCCGCCGACATGGCGAAGATGGCCGCCGACCCGACTACGCAGCGTTGGTGGAGTCTCTGCAAACCGTGCCAGACCCCGCTCGACAGCCGCCTCGAAGGCGAATGGTGGTCCGACATGGAAGAAGTCTTCCACGCGGATTGACCGGGGGCGGGTGGAACCTTCATAAGTGGGGCGAGCTTCCAAGCTCGCCCACGGTTCTCACACAGACAGCGCCGGGCGAGCTTGGAAGCTCGCCCCACTCACTCACGGCTGCGGCGTCGGGTAAACCAGCGCCTGCTCGCGGCCTTCCAACACAGCGACAACACGCTCCAGGATGCGCTTCGGGTATTGGCCTTCGGTGCTTTGACCTTTCCCTTTCCCCTTCCCTTTGCCTTTCGGCAACGCAGCGAGCGGCTGCTTCAACGCCGGCAGCGCGGGCCGAGCGACCTCGCCAAGACGGGCAAGGACGTTCGCCGCTTGCAGTGCGAAGAAAGGCGCGTCCGTGTTCGTCACCCAACGCTCCAACACCGGCAGTGCTGTGTCGGTCTTGCCGATGCGCGCCAGCGCCTCGGCGGCGGCCACCTGCACCGCGCCGGAGGCGTCCTCCAGCCGCTTCCGCAGCGCCGCTTCGGCGGGCGCGGCCTTCTCGCGGAGCATCGTGCAACCTTGTGCGGCCCACCAGCGAATTGGCTCGCTCGCGTCGTCGAGCGCGGCAATCAGCTTCGGCAGGTTCACCGCGTTGCGGTCGGAGGCGAGCACCGCCAGATCAAATGCGCGCTCCACCGGAAACGCGCCCGGTGCGCGCGAGGCGTCGTAGCCTTCCAGCGCCGAGCCTTCGGGCAGGAAACCGTTGTCACTGATCTCCAGCGTGTGACGTTTCAACGCCGCGCGCATCCGCTCCAGCGTCGCGCGATGTGCGGGGTCGGCGACGAGATTCTTTACGCTGTCGTGGTCGGTGTCCATGTCGTAAAGCTCCTCGCTGGGCTTCGCGCCCCAGAACTGCGCGGTGGCAGGCGTGAGTTTGCCCTCGCGCGCCACGCGCGCCCACGACTGGTAGCCGCGCGCCCGGAACATGTAGTCGAGCGGCTGCACGTAGGGCAGGTCGGGCCGGAAGTTGCGGATGTAAAGCCAGCGCGAGTCCACGACCGAGCGCATCATGTCGTAGCGTTCGTCCATCCGGTCGCGCGTGCAGAAGACAAACTCGTTCGGCGCTTCCTTCGCCAGCCCGGCGAACGCATGACCCTGCATGTAGCCCGGCTTCTTCACGCCGGCCAGCGAGAGCACCGTCGGTGCGAAGTCCACAAAATGCACCGGCTCCTTGATGCGCGAGCCGGGCGCGGCGGGCGCGAGGTGGTGCCATTTCGGTGGGAAGTAGATGATGAGCGGGACGTGCGTGCCGCTTTCCTGGAGGAACCGTTTGCTGCGTGGCAGCACGCCGCCGTTGTCTGCGTAGTAGAAGACGATGGTGTTCTCCGCGAGGCCGGCGTCGGCGAGGTCTTTCAGCTTCGCAGCGATCTGGCCGTCCATGAGCGTGATGTGGTTGTAATAGCGCGCCCAGTCAGCACGCATCTCCGGCGTGTCGGGTTGATACGGTGGGATGCGCACGCGCGCCGGGTCCATCGGCGGGAAGTCCAGCGGCAGTTCCTTTTCCGGGAACAGACAGCTTTCGTGCGTGACCCCGTGGTTGAACACGCTGAAGAACGGCTGCCCGGCGGGCCGCTTGCGCCAGTGGGCTTTCCGGCCACTCTCGTTCCAAGCGTCCTGGACGCTGATCGGCGAGTTGTAATCGGTCTTGGCGTTGTTCGATGTGAAATAACCCGCCTCACGTAGCAGCGCCGGGAATCCCTTGAGCCACGCCGGAATCTTGCCCTGCGCGCGCATGTGCTGGCCCGGCCCGGACGAGGCCGCATACACGCCGGCGATCAATGTGTGCCGCGACGGCGCGCAAACCGGCTGCGTGAAGCACCGCTCGAACAGCACACCCTCGCGCGCCAACTTGTCCAGCGTCGGCGTCCGCGCCAGCGGGTCGCCGTAACAACCGAGGAACGTGTGATTGTCCTCGCTGACGAGCCAAAGGATGTTCGGATGTTCCGGCTCGGCAGCGGCTGTTGGATTGACAAGAGCCAGAGCAACGATGACGAGGACAATGGTGGCAAGAAACCGTTTCATAGCGAACTCCAGATTCAGGTTGGCGGCTCAAACGGCCAGTCGAGCACCGCGTTCCTCGATAATGCGCCGCACGGCCTGTGGGTCAAGCTTGCGAACATCGCACTGCTTCTGCACGCTCAGCGCCGCTGCGATACCGGCGGCTTGGCCCATCATCGAACAACTGGTGCTGACGCGGGCGGAGGAAAGGGCGAGTTGCTCGGCGGAAAAGCAGCGGCCAGCCATCAGGAGGTTCGCGCCGTCCTTGGCGATGAGGCTGCGGAGCGGAATCTGGTAGGGAGGCACCTTTAGCTCGCTCTTCTTGAGGATGTAGGTGCGTTTGTCGTCGTCGGGCTTGTGGCCGTCGAGGTAATACACGCCGCGCGCCACGGCGTCGTCGAACGTCCGGCCGGCGCGCAGATCGGCGAGCTTCAGCACGTAATCGCCGACGATGCGCGCGCCCTCGCGGATACCGATTTGTGGCGAGCAACCGTCGTAGCGCCACGGCTCCGCTTTTCTGCGCTGGTAGTAGTCGAGCACCTCCCACGCGCGGCGACGGGCGCGAATCTCGGCGGCGGTCAGCGATTCGGTGTCGGTCGAGTCGAACATCGGGATTTTGACCTTGATCGCGTTGCTGCGCGGGCCGTTGGGCCAGACGCTGCTCATGGGCATCTCTTGCGGGGTGCGGCACGGCTGGAACCAGCCTTCCGGCAACTGCGCGCCCGCCTGACCTTCCTCAACGTGCCGCACGAAGAACATCATGGACATCGGCAGTTGCCGGCCGTCTTCGGGCCGGCCTTTCATCACTGAGAAGCCCGCCATTCGCGCCACGTCGGCGTCGCCGGTGCAATCAATGAACTGCTTCGCGCGCAGCGCCTCCGGGCCGGACTTGCCGCAAACGATGCACTCGGTGATCCGTCCACCATCGCTGACACGCGCGTCCACGAAACGGGTGTGGAGCAGCAGCTTCACCTTGCGCCGGAGCAGCAGTTCCTGAAGCACGATAGCGAGGATGTGGTGGTCGAAGACGCGATGATCAAGTTGCGGATACGGCTTGTAGGCCACCACCGCCTTGAACTTCTCCATGTCCGCGAGAATCTCATCGAACACCTCGCCCTGTCCCGCCGTCTCGCCGCAGAACGATGCCACGCCGCCGGTGGTCAGGTTGCCGCCCGTGATCGCGAACCGTTCCACCAGCACAACCTTTGCTCCCGACTTCGCCGCCGCGCAAGCCGCCGCCACGCCCGCGATGCCGCCGCCGACCACCGCCACGTCGGCGTTGTAGCGCACGGGCACGCGTCGCGACCACACGATCTCCTCGCGCGCGGCCTTTGTTTCACCAGCCCGTGTCGGAACCTCCGCGCCATGCGCCGGCCTGTCCAGTAGTCCGGCAACAACGCCAGTAGTCAGGAGTTTCAACATCTCTCGACGTTTCAATTTCATGGTTTTGAATTACTGTGTGAGCAACCAACCAAGTCTATCACCACAATCTCAGGTGGGCAGAAAAAGCGCATCTCTGGAATGCCAGGCTCGCAGCCGAGACCGCGCGAAACAACCAGTTTGACGCTGTGCTCGTCGAACAGGCCCGACTCCCACCGTTTGCCGAAGCGGTCGAGCGTGATCAGCGCGCCATAGAACGGAAGACAGATTTGGCCGCCATGTGTGTGACCGGCCAGCATGAGGTCGGCGCCAGTGCCCCACGTTTCGGGGAAACCCTGCGGATGATGGTAGAGCACGATGTTGAACGTCACCGGCGGCAGGTCTTTCAAGCTTTGGTGAATGACTTCCTCCGCGCCGGAGGGAAACCCGCTGATGGAGAGACGGATGCCCCGCACGTCGCAGCATTCCCGGCGGCCGCCGTTGAGGACGATGACGCCTGCTTGCCTCATGCAATGCTCAAAACGCCCCAGCCGGTCGAGGTTGCCTTCACAGGCGTATTGCGGCACGTCCCACGAACGGAGCAGCCGGACGACGTTGTCGTTCACGTCCGCCCGTGCCCCGAAAAAATCTCCCGTATGGAGGATGATGTCCGGACGCAGCGAGCGGACGATCTCCGGCAACGCCTTCTCACGCGGGCCGTCCTCGCGAATGTGCAGGTCGGCAAGCTGCACCAACCGCAGCCGTTCGCCTATCCGCAGCTTCGGCGTTTGGATGGAATACGTCGTTACCGTGACCCGTCGCGGCTCGATGAATATGCCATAAGCAATGCACGCGAGACCCACGCCCGCGAGGCTCAACAGCATTCCGCCCGTCCACACGGAACGAAACCAGTAATCCAAACGGGAACACGGAGCCACGGCCTGCCATCGGTCGAGCACCCACCGCATAGCCAGCCAGTAGGTCAGCACGATGCCGCCCGCGAACAGCATGACACGGATGAGCTGCCAGTCCGCGATCATCGCAGTTCGCTCAACGCCACGCGCAGCACCTCCACCGCTTCCTTCTGGCGCGAGACGATGACGTAGAGGTGGCCGTCGTGGATGAGGCTGTGGGGGTAACCGTATTCGCCGCCTTTCCAACGTCCCTTCCGGCGTGACTCGTAGTGCGTGTCGCCGAGGATGAAGTGGCGGTCAAAACGCACACCGTCGCGCGAGAGCGAGAGCGCCAGCGGTGTGCGACCGCCGCCGACCGGATTGCCGATGTAGTAGAAGCGGCCGTCGGGCAGGCGACCGAAGTGGAACTTGGCGTTGGTGTCGCTGAATTCCGTCTCGACGGGCGTGGACCACGTCGCGCCGTTGTTGCGGCTCTCGGTGAGCCAGAGGCGGCGCGCGTTCAGTTTCGCGGTGTTGCGCAACGGCATGTGTAGCACGCCGTCATCGGTCTGGTAAAACGAGCCTTCGCAGAGCGCCGCGGACCAGCCTTGATGCTTCGCCACTTCCCAGAACGATGCCGGGTCGTCCTTGATCGTTGCGGCCATTGCCTTCGGATAGATGCCGGTCATCTTCCAGCCGGCGAGGCCGTCTGGGTCGTCGGTGTAGGGGAACGAGATGTTGCCCGCGATGATGAGCCGGCCCGACGCGATGCGCTGGGGGCCGTGGTTGGGATTGACCGGCACGCCCATCTCGCGCACCGCGCTCCAATGCTCGCCGTCGGTCGTCGTGACGGCTTGCAGGCGCGTCGTCTCCTTGTTCGGGCCGTAGTTGCCGAAGTAAGCGACGAGCGTGCCGTCGTGCTGATGAAAACCCGCCGCCGTCAGCACGCGCTCAACGCCTTTCTCGTCCTTCACTGAATCCACCAGCGGGCGTGGCGTGGTCCAGTTCTTGGAGTCGGCCGACGTGGCCATCAGCACGCGCTGGCCGGGCGCGTCCTCGTCCTGCCGGCCGTTCGACCAGATCGCGTAGAAGCGGCCTTTGAAGAACGTGATGCTCTGGTGGTGCGAGTAGGTCCATTCCGTCGTTGGCTGATAGATGAGGACGCTCTCCACTTTCGGCCGCGTCGCGCCGGGCAACGACATGGGCCGGTCGTTTTTCCATTCTGCGCAGTTGGTGATCGGACTGCGCTTCGGCTGGGCCAACACCAGCTTCGCGGGATCCACGACGACGTGGCGCACCTTCTGTCGTTTCCACGTGTAGGTGATGTGGACGAGGCCGTCGCTGGTCTGGATGCACGCCGGATAGCTAAATTCCGCCTTCGGTTCGTCCTCCAGCACGAGCACGTTCCGCCACGATTTGCCGTCGCGCGAGATGGCGACGCTGAGCGGCGAACGTCCGCGCTCAACGGGGTTATAGACCAGCAGATGCCGTCCATCGCGCAACGTGACCGCATCGGTGCCGGAGTTCGGGTTGGGCAGGTCGGTGGGCGTGAGCGTGCTCCAAGTCTTGCCGCCGTCGCTCGACCACGTTTGGAAGAGCCGCTTCTCGCGCGAGCGGCCGATGGCTTGGAGTTTGCCGCCGGGATGAAAAAGAATGCTCGGCTGAATCGCGTTCATCTCCGGGCCGGTCGTTGTGGCGACTGGCTCGGCTTTCGTCCACGTCTTGCCGAGGTCGCCCGTGCGCTCGAAGTGGACGCGCCACTTGCTCGGCTTCTCGGTCGTTTCGGTGCTGGTCGGGCAGAGGATGTCACCGTTGGCGAGCTGCACCGGCTTGTTCTTGATTGGACCGAGGATGCCGTCGGGCAACCGGCGCGCGTCGCTCCACGTCTTGCCGCCGTCGTTGCTCGTGCGCAGCACACCCCACCACGTGCTTGGCGAGGGGCCGACTTTGTAGAAGAGCATCAACGTCCCATCCTTCGGCTGAAACAGCACCGGATTCCAGCACGGATGGCGCGTCCCGTCGGCTTGCACGCCGTTGGCGACCTCGGCGGGCGCGGTCCACTTGCCGCCTGAGTGGCGCGCGAGCCAAATGCCAACGTCTTTGTCGCCTTCGCGAGTGCCGCCGAACCATGCGGCAACCGGACCGCCGCCTTGCGGCTCGACGATGGTCGTCGCGTGGCAGGAAGGGATCGGCGCGGTTTCGTAGATGAACTCCTTCTTCACGATGGCGGCGACATTTTGCTCTTTGGGTTGTGTGCGCGGATTCCTCAAATAGTAGAAATGCCCATCCTCAGCGCCGCCGAGGAAGTCGGGGATTTTGTCGCCGTTAAAGTCCACCACCGTCGGGCTGACGTCGTGGCCTTCGATGTTCTGCTCCACCAGCAGGCCCATGTCCTTGAAGAGCCATTTGCCGTCGCGCGCGCCGACCTGGCGGTAGAACTTTGCGTTTGCGGCATTGGCGAGGATGTCGAGTTTGCCGTCGCCGTCCCAATCCACGATGCAGAGCTTTCGCCGGCCGCTGCGGCCCGCGATGCCGGCGTTAAGGCGCAACGGCTCGCCTTTATCGTCGCAGAACACGCGTTTCGGCGGCAGCAGCACGAGCTTGCCGTCGCGGCGGGCGCGCTCAAAGAACGTGAGATAGCCTTCGTGATCGAGCATCGCGAGGTCGGTGAGGCCGTCCTTGTTCCAGTCTATCGCGACCGGCGTCGTGCGCCACTGTGTGACCAACTCCTTGCCCTTCGGTCGCAGCCACCCGTAAGCGAGCATTGACTGCGGGCCGTCCCACTCGACTTCGATAGGTTGCGCGGCGGCGAGTTTCGGCTGCGTGCGCGTGCCGACGTTCTTGAACCAGATGACCTTGCCCAGAATCGAGTTTGCGAGGATGTCGGGCAGCCCGTCGCCGTCCCAATCCGCCACCGTTTGTGTCGTGTAGCCCCACTTCGCCTCGCACGGGCCTTGGATGCTGCCGTTGGGGCCGGCCATGATGCGGATGGTCTTGCCGTCGGCCCGGAGATACTTCGGCGCGGCCCATTTCGGCTTCTCGACACCGGAGCCGCTGAGGTTCTCGAAGAACGCGATGTAGCCGGCGGTGTTGCCGCTGATGATGTCGGTGTCGCCGTCGCCATCCCAATCGAACCCGACCGGCGTGGCGAGCGCGCCGCACTTGAGGTCGTCGGCCTCCTGCTGGAAATAGCGCGGCGGCAGGAACTGCGGCGTGTGGTCATCGCGGAACTTGCCGGTGTTCTCGATTAACGCGACGCGGCCGTCCTCGTCGCCGACGATGAGGTCGAGGTCGCCGTCCTTGTCCCAATCAATCGCTGTCGGCGTAATCATCTCCAAATCCATCGTGAGCGGACGCGGTTTGCCGGGGAGCTTCGTCGCTTCACGCGCCGCCAGCCACGCGGAGGGGGATCCCTTCGCATCGGTTGGCAGCGTAAGCCGGCGGCCGGGCGCGTATTTCGGCGCGGTGCGCGTGCCGATGTTCTCGAAGTAGGTGAAGCCGTCGAGGAACTCGCCGCAGAGCAAGTCGAGATCGCCGTCGTCGTCGAAGTCGGCAAAGTTCGGCGACGGCCAGCCAAAGACCTCGACCGGCTTATCGCCGGCCATGACCTTCGCGGGCTTGTCGTAGACGGGCGTAACAGTCGAGCCGGTGTTGCGGACAATATAGACGAAGCCGCGGAGCGGGCCGTTGGTCCACGTGCCGCTGGCATTGTAAGCGTTGTCCCAGCCGTATTCGGTCCAGTCGCCGACGCCGACGATGATGTCGAGTTTGCCGTCGCCGTCGTAGTCCACTTGCCGCCACATGTTCGCGCGAACTTTGTTCGGGTGGATGTTCGGCGGTAACGGCAACTTCACGCCGTTTTCGAGGCCGGTCTTGAGGAAGTCGGGATACTCGGTCGCGGTCGACATCACGCGCGGCTTGCCGTCCACGTAGCTGATCTGGACGTTCTGCAGGCCCTTGCTGATGCGCTTCGCGGGCTTGAAGACTGGCATCTTGTTCTTTGCCGTGTCGCCGCTGGCGTTCTCGAAAAAATAGACGCCGTTATAGGGCTTGTCAGGACAGTTGACGACGAGGTCGAGGTCGCCGTCGCCGTCGAAGTCCATCGGCAGCGGCCACGCCCACAGGCCGACGCCAAGGTCCACAACGAGGCCGGGGTTGTTGTGTTTGAGCCGCTCCAACGGCTGCGCCGACGCCACGAGCGCCGCGACGTTGGCGCCGTCCGGCGGCAGGAGCGCCATCATGCCGCTCCAGTTGCCCTGCGGCACGACGATCTCCTCGCCGGATTTCAGCGCGCGGCAATAGACCGTCATCGGCGTCTTGCCTTTGTCGGTGTAGTGGAACGCAGCATTCGCGGCGGCATTCCAGCCGGCAACATCAATCCCCGTCTGCTTCGCCGCGGTGGTAGCGGCAAGAAGCGTCGTGTCGCGCTTGGCCTTCACTCGAATCTCTGCGCGCTCGCCGCCGGAGGTCTGCGTGATGCGCCAGCCGCGAAATTTTTCCGGCACGCCCTGCCAGACGTAGTTGCGGTTGCCAAACGCTTTCTCTTTGTCGGCCAACTTCACCGGTGTCCAGCCGCTGCCGGTGATGACGAAGTCGGCGGTTTCGAACCTCGCGGTCTGGCGCATGGCCGGCGCAGCGTGGTTTGCGAGCGTTGCTGCCCACAGTGAAACGGCAACGGCGAAGACGAGTTTCATGTTCATGATGTTTGGAGATTCAAATTACCGTGTCAGCATTTTGTCAGAACCGAGAAATCTTGGACTGTTGCGCGAGTCGCGATGCTTGAAACGGTTTCGCGCCCGGATTAACCGCCCAGCATCCGCTCAATTACCGCAACATTTGCCGTGGAATACCGCTCCGACGCGAACTGCCGGCAACGCGCACGTTTCTCCGCCGTCGCTGCGGGGTCACTGAGAACCCGCGCCAACTGCACCGCGAGTTTCTCCGCCGTTGGCTCAATCAGCCACGCCACATCAGGCGAGGTCGCCTCGCGGATGCCTGGACAGTCGGAGCCGATCACAGGTGTGCCGCAGCTCAAAGCTTCCAGAATGACGCGCCCAAAGCCCTCGGCGTATTGGGACGGCACCGCCAGCACATCGGCCACGCGGTAGTAATCGGGCAGGTCGCTGTTCACGATCGCGCCGGCGTAGCGGACGTTGGGCTGTTGTGCTGCGGCCCGTGCCACCTCATCTGCCACCGGGCCGACGCCAGCGAAGAGGAAGAGCACGTCCCGGAACTCCGGCCGTTTGGAAATCTCCAGCAGCAATCGCACGCCTTTGATGGCGATCATGCGGCCCACGAACAGACACACAAACGCCTCCGCCGGCACACCGAGCCGCTGCCGCGCCGCCGCACGATCACCGGGCGAGAACCGTTCCAAGTCAATCCAGTAACGGAACGTCGCCGCGACCTCCCGCCGCACGCCGGCGCGGACCAGTTCGTTGGTTGACTCCTCCGAAAGCCCCAGCACCGCCTGCATCGGACGTAGAATCCACCCCATCACCCGCTCCATCCGCGACCCGGGCGCAAAGCCGTAGATCGAGTGTGAGCCAAAGACGATGCGTTTTCCAAAAAGCGGGCTGAGGAACCGCGCCACAAACGCCGGTGCCAACCCGTTTGCGTAGATCACGCCAATTCCGCTTCCGTGCCGCAACAGCCAGCAAAGCGTGCCTAGAAACAGCCGCGGCACGAGATACAGGAACTGTAGGGCCGCGTAGTGTTCGAGCCGGTGAAACCAACCGCAACCGAACCACCACATCCGCCAGATGCGCGCCGTGCCGCGTTCCTCGTAGCGCCGCCACGACACCGGTGTCGTCAGGGGGAAGAACGCAAGCACGTTCACGCGCCAGCCGCGCCGGCCCAGCTCGCACAGGAGGTCGTCCAAGTGCGTCTCGACGCCGCCAATGTTCGGAGAAAAACCGTTGGTGAGGATGAGCACGCTCTTGCGATTGTCACCGCTCATCGGCGTGTTCCTTTCCGCGCGTTTTCAGCCGCCGAACCTGGCGTCGTCGTTTTCATGAATTGCGAGCTTATTGTCTCCAGTCGGCGCGGGAAAGCTCGCCGCGCTTGATAAACAGCGCGCCGATGCGGCCCCAGCCATATTGCCAGAGCGTGATCCAGCAGGCGACCGGATGAAAGAACCACGCCACATCGGGCTGGCGGAGATAACCACGCAGACTCTGCCACAACAGCGGCAGCACCGTCACCGTCGCCAGCACGAACTTGATGAGTCCTGCCCTGCTCGACGCCCCCCACGGATATTTCCGCACGCTAAGGCTCTGGTAGTAAAGATAGTCACGAACACGGCGCTTCTGCTTCCGGGAGAAATCCGAGACTTCACCACAGAAGAGGTGGATGATGCCAGTCTTGACCTTGGCGATGCGCAACGCGCGCGTCGCCGCAATCTCGTAAAGCACGTCAATATCGAAGAGGTAGTCACTGGCAAGCTGGCCGGCCAGTTCCGAGCGTCGCATGAGAAATCCGTTCGCGCCAATGGTCGGCAGCCGTCCGCCGGGAAAACCGACCTTCAGATAATCGGCGCGCTCCTCGACCTCCACCGGCAATTCGGTCCATTTGCCCGTGAGTTGGCAGTAGCGGTCGTAGTTGCCAAGGAAGAGGCAGAGCGGGTCGTTCATGCCTATCAGCGCACAATAACGTGTGATCATGCCGTCTTGGGCGCGGTAGGTGTATTGCAGCGGTTCGCTCGCCACGATCTCGGAATCATCAAATGGCTCCATCATTCGCCTCAACCAATCTGGCGTCGGCAGGATGTTGTCTGAATCCACAAACGCGACAATTTCCCCACTCGCGTTGCGCAGTGCGACGGCCTTGCCCGCTTCGCCGGTCTTGAGCGGATTCGGAAAAATCTTGTCCGTGTGCTCGCGCGCGATCGCAAGCGTATCGTCCGCGGAACCACCGTCGGCAATGACGATCTCAATCAGCTCTTTCGGATAATCCTGCGCGGCAATCGCCTCCAGGCAGGGCTTGAGCACCTTGGCGGCGTTGAGCGTGGGGATGAGAATTGAAACAGATCGAAACATGACGGCGGCTCACGGAGTGCGGTTGAAACAAATGACAGGGAGAAATTCCCGCTCGTCGCGCTGCAGTAGCTCTATCGTTGCCGCCATGGTGGTCATTTGTGTGGCTCGGTCGAACGCTGGCGGCAGTGTAAGTCCGGACGCCTGCATCGCAAGTTGAAAATCCTCCAGCCTCCGGCCAGGAAGATGTTGCCAATGATACCGAGCATCTCTTCAAACTGCTCGACATCCAAGAATTGGATCAGCATCGCCCGCGCGGGTCTACTTCTCCTGCATGATTGTCACGCCATTCCAATCCGGGGGAGGCGGGTCTTTTTCGTATGCCACGCACCGCTCAGCCAGCGTCTGTGCGGGCTGGTCGTCCGGTCTGGCTTGAAGGACTGTCCGAAACACCTCTCCCGCCTTTGCCCATTCCCGGCACAGATACAACCTCATCCCCTCCTCGCACAGTGAGACAAACGCGAGAGCATCCTGCCCGGCCCGGTCTTTCTCGACGAGCAGTTCGTAGATTCTCACCCCCGTGCTTTTTCCCTTTACGGCGACCATGTCCACCGGTCGCGCTACAAAATCATCCCGGACCTTGTCATAAGTGGATTCACTGATGAGTATCCGGGTGCCATAGTGCTTGTTCAACCCTTCCAACCGGCTGGCCAGGTTCACGGTGTCGCCCACGGCGGTGTAGCTCAGCCTGTCCTTGTATCCCATGTTGCCGACAATCGCTTCGCCAGTGTTGATGCCAATGCGCGTCACAAACGGCGGGAGTCCTGCTGTGACAAAACCGGTGGAAATCTTGTCCACGCGCCGCTGACATTGAATGGCGGCGCGACAGGCGAGCATGGCATGGTTTTCAACAGGAACAGGGGCACCCCAAAACGCCATGATGGCATCGCCAATATATTTGTCCACGGTCCCTTGGTTGCTCAGCAGGGTGCCGGTCATGGCCTCGAAATAGACCCCCAGATTCTGCGAGAGCAGTTCGGGCGACAAGCCTTCGGCGATGGAGGTAAACCCCGCGATGTCGGAGAAGAATACGCTCAGTTCCCGTTTCTGGGCGCCGAGCACTGCCTCCTTCCGTAGTTTGATCAGTTCCGCGACAAGCTCGGCGGGAACATACTTCTTGAAGGAACGCAGGCCGCTTTTCATGTTCTCCACGGCGTTCTTCATCCGGATAACCTCCACAATTCTCGAACGGATGACGGGACTGCCGCCCAGGTCGAACGTCTGGATGCGGGACATGTCGGCCTCCAACAACAGCAGCGGCTTGCTGATCCGCCGCGCGAGAACGGCGCCCAGTGCCACCGCCAGCGCGCAAACGCCAAGACAGATAAGGCAAATCATCAAGAGATAATGCCGCTCATAGTCGAAGACTTTCTGGGCCGTGATGTCTATGCCCAGCAGAGCTTCAAACTCCCCGTTCTTCTTGAAGATCGGCGCGTAACCGGAAAGAAAAACTCCCCACCGGTCGGTGACGAACTGTTTTTCGACCCGCACACCATACGGCGGACGGAACGCTTCGCGCATCAGGTTCGACGCCTCTTCGTATGCATCACCGATGTGGCTTGCCTCCTTGGGATTCTCCTCAGCATCCACGACAAACACCATTTTGCCCCGTTTATCCATGCGCGCTGTATATGCGAACCGGATGTCCTTCGCCGTGTCGCGAATGGTTCGCAAATACCTCCGGATCTCCTGATAGGCTGCGGTGCTTTCATCGCCCTTGTCCCGCAAGGTGGCGTGAAGATCGCCATCCAGCTTGAGAGCGGCAATCCCCACGGCGTCTGCCAGGCGCTCCTGCACACCCTGCCGCACGAAAGACCGGACGCTGTAAAACGTCGTCACCCCCAACATCACCGATGTTAGAATGGCAATGCCGGTAAGAGCCACCCCCAAGCTGATGGGGAGAGTGAGCCAACCGGATTGCTTGCTGTCGTGGTCCACAGGAAGAAATCGTAGCCGCAGCCTCCGTGAACACAAGCACGGAATCCCCGTGGAGCACGGCGCGCACAGCGTCCACTTTCCACTATCAATTGCGGCGCTGCTCTGGTAACGGTGCGGCATGAACAAGATTTTCTGCTGGCTCCCTGTCGTCGCGAGCTTGAGCTTCCTGGCGGGCAACTGCGCCGGCGCTCCTGTGCCGGACGATCTGCCAGCCATTCGCGTCGCCGCGGAAGACTGGCCGTGGTGGCGCGGGCCGAAGCTGGACAACATTGCTCCCGCGCCGCAGACCCCGCCAACGCGCTGGAGCGCCACGGAGAACGTAATCTGGAAAAGCGACGTGCCCGGCCGTGGTCACGGCTCGCCAGCGATCTGGGGTGACCGCATCTTTCTGCCGACGGCCGACGAAGCGGCGGAGGCGCAGTTCATTCTCTGCTTCGACCGCCGCAGCGGGAAGAAACTCTGGCAGACGGAAATCCATCGCGGCGGGTTCATGCCCAAGCATTCGAAGAACACCTTCGCTTCGCCGACACCGGCGTGTGACGGCGAGCGCGTGTTCTTGCCGTTCATCGCCCAAGACGGGTTTTGGCTGGTGTCACTTGATCTCAACGGCAAGCTCGTCTGGAAAAAACGGCTCGGCGATTTCCATTCAAAGCACGGTTACGGCGCGTCGCCGGTGTTTTACAAGTCGCTGGTAATCGTGGTCGCCGACCATGTGAAGGGCAGCTTCATCACGGCGCTCCATCGGCGCACGGGCGAGGTCGCCTGGCGGACCAGCCGCGACGATTACAAGTTGGGAACCTACGCCAGCCCGTCAGTTGGCCAGGTCGCTGGCCGCGAGCAGTTGTTCATCCAGGGGCCGTTCAAGGTCTTCAGCTACAACCCCGCCAACGGCAAGCTGCTTTGGACCTGCGACGGTCCCAGCGAGTCCACTTGCTCGAACGTCAGCTTCGACGCGGAACGGGTCTATGCTTCGGCCGGGTTCCCGAAGCGGAACCTCCTCTGCATTCGCGCCAACGGCAATGGTGACGTGACGAAAACGCACGTGGCGTGGAAGCGGGACGGCAACTGCGCCTACGTGCCGTCGCTATTGCTCGCCGACGGCCTGCTCTACATGGCCGTGGATGAGGGCAAGCTGGTTTGTTTTGAGGCCAATACGGGCAAGGTCGTTTGGGAGGAGAAAGTGCGTGGCAAGTTCAGCGCTTCGCCTGTGCTGGCCGGCGGCCATATTTATCTGCCCAGCGAAACGGGCGTGACGTTCGTGTTCAAACCCGGCCGGCAGTTTGAGATGGTCGCCGAAAACGATCTGGCCGACGGCGGTTTTGCCACGCCGGTCATTCTGGGCGGTCGCATCTACCTGCGGACGCTGCACCAACTTTACTGCATCGGCAAACCCTGAGCGTTACCGCACGCCATCGGCCCCCTTCCGGTCGAGGATTGCTGGTTGCGCGAACGGGCCACTCATCGTTTGCGGGAGAACACGGACAGCACCAGCCTTGTTGCAGAAGTAGAGCTGGCAGGGCGCGGACTTGTTGTTTCCGTCGCCGTCGGCCCAAAGCGCGTAGAAGTCGGGATGCGCGTCCACGGGACGTCGCACATAGCAGTGGTTGTGTTTGCTGCCCGTCGTGAGCTGCTTGAGTTTCTTCCACGTTGAGCCTTGGTCGCGGCTGGTCCACATGGCGATCTCGCCGCCGGTTTTCCACAGTTGGGGTCCGGGTTCCGTCGGGCCGACAATCCGCCAAGTTCCATCGTCTTCGATGCAGAGCGAGCCGCAGTCGAAATTGTGCGACGACGTGGTTACCGGGTGAAACATCCAGCGGTCTCCCACCCAATGCGCAACCGTCCATGTCCGAGGGCCGCCGGCTCCCTCCTTGGTCTGGCCCGCGGGCGAGGTCAGGATCAAGATCGCGGGTCGTCCCTGCCGGTCAAACGTCAAGTGCTGGACATACACTTGCAGATGCTCGCCCCAAAAGTCGCGCACCAGAGCCCGACACTTGACCTCTCGAATCGGCGGCGCAAAGTCCTTCCCGTCAGCCGTCTGCCAGGTCTTGCCCATGTTGTCGCTCTGCAAATAGAACAGGTTCGAACGGTCTCTCGTGCGTCCGATCCAGTTGTTCATGGCCGTGGCCACGCGTGAGCCGCACGCCGCGGTGAACTGATAGAGGCCGTGGCCGGGCTTTCCTCCATCCTGGCCCACCGTCCACGCATTCAGTTGGCCGGGGGCTTTCCAGGTTTCACTGTTGGCCAATCCCTTGCCAGTAGAACTGGTGGTCCAGAAGGACTCACGATTGTGATCATACTTGGTGAAGAAGAGGAAGAAGCCCTTGTTCGGAATCCACCACGGGTTGGGATACGTCATCGGCGTCGCGACGATCCGTTCGAAGCTCTCGACGCTGCAACGCTTCCTAGCGCGATAGATGTAAGCCGCATCGCCGTGACCGCTGACGAAAACCCACACGTAGCCGTCGCCGTCAACGGAAAGGGTAGGGTTCCTGTGCCCATCGGCCGCCTGACCCGGTTTGAGATTCCACTTCCCCCAATCATGAACGATTGTGGGCCGCGGCACGACGTCGCGCTCATGATCGTAGTAAGACGCCATCGCCTGCAATTGCTGCTTGCCCGCAACCGTGCCGCCGTAAACGAAGAAGGTCTTCTTGGCCTCCGCACAATAGATCGCCGAGGGCGAGTGTTGGGAAGGGAATAGCGCAAACCCGCCCCCATATTCCTTGCCGCCATACCAAATCCCGCGATAGCCGTCGGCGGTGGGATTCGTCGCCGGGGCGGATTTCTCATGTTCCGCCGCAAACAACATAACAACGAGCGACATCATCGCTAACACGGAGAGGTTCTTTCTCATCGGATCATTCCATTCCTTTCCGACAGCTACGGCGATGGTTCAACCAGGCTTCGCCGGCATCCTGGTGCAGCCTTCGCGAACACAATCATTGCCCGGCGGCTCAAGGTTGTTCAGCGAGGAACAAATCCAGCACGCGCTTTGCGTTCTTCGGGTTGAGCACCAACGCGCCGTGGCCGGAGTTCGGGTCTTCGATGCTTTGCACGACCGTTGCGCCTTGTTCCTTCAACCACGCGGCGGCGCGCCTCATGCCGGGGATGCCGTCGCGGTCGGGCTGCGGGTCGCGTCCGCCGGCGGACGTGATCCAACGCGTGCCTTTCAGCGGGTGATCGCCAAAAACGCCGGCGACAATCGCGCGTGTCGGCGGGTAGTCGAGTCCCACACCGCCGGAACTGGCGACGTTGAGTGCGAAGTATTTTCTGCCGCGCCCGGCGTCGAGCGCAGCGATGGCGTAGGCATTGGCCGAGCCGCGGCTGAAGCCGTGAAACATCACCGTGCCGGGGCGGACGCCGAGCTTGTGCAGCGCGAGATCAACCTCGCGATAGACCTGCGCGGGCGCGTAGTAGGAGTCGCGCGGGTTGTCCCCGCCCAGCCACCATTGCACAGAAAGCAGACCAACGTCGCGGCCCTTGAGGTGCGGACTCCAGATCGCGAGGTCGTCGGTGGCGAAACCGTGCGTGCCGTGCAACGAAACGATCCAGTGCTTCGGCGCGCTCGTGCCGCCCTTCGCGCGCCAGACGGTGAGAAAACTCTGCCCGTCGGTCGTGGGAAGAACCTCGGGCTTCAGTCCCGCGACGGTAGAAAATTGTCTCGAAGCCTCGGCCTTCTTGAACAACGCAGCAGCGTGACCGGTCAGGTTGTTCTGCGCGAAAGCAAGTTGCGTCCAGCCGAGCAAGATGAGCAGACAAAGCGTTTTCATATTGGACGAGGCTGAATTCTAGACAACCGTCGCCGCCGAACAAGCGCAGAATCCTCCTCGCCCTTCAGGGTGCGACTCGGCAGGAGAAGTGGGTGCAGGCCGGAAACCAATCTTCACAAGAAACTCTTTCGTGTCACGGAGAGTTCTGTCAGGCCCGGCTATCGCGGCGATCCGCCGGTCGAGTCGAAGCGGATATGGATCAGGCCGCCGGCGCCCAAAGGTTTCGTGACGTAATTACTGGCCGCCAGAAGGTCTCCGTCGGAGACCCAGTAGGGGGAATACCATTCCCGGTCCACATCGAGGATCAGAACGCGATGGGTCGCGCCGTCGTAGGCCCCGATCGGCGAGACATGAGCGTAGGGGCCTCCTCTAGCGCCGGTCAGATCGTCCTGAACGAAATGGACCAGCAGGAAATCCGCAGCATTCTCTTCGTTGGCCCGGAGGATCTCCCGGAATTCCTCCAGGGACCGATTCCGAAATGAATGGACCGCGACATGTGCCCGGACGCCCTGGCTGCGGGCCGCTTGCTCGACCGCGATCTTGAGTTCATCCAAGGTAATCCCGTGCCGTCCCCGAAAACCTTCCTTGGACACCAGCTCCCGCAGCGGCACATCCCGAATGCTCTCCAAAAGCACGTCCTGCGTGATGTTCCTCTCCGTGTCCGTGATCCGGGTGCGGTCCTTGATCGCGGCGTTGAAGACCATCGCGATGGAGGCAACGGAGCAGGCGTAGTCGTTGCGCTGCGGCACGTAGAAAGGCATGAGGCGCCAGAAATCCCCGGCGACGGCCCCGCGGAAATACTGGTGGTCGTTGATGAGCGGAGTGGCCTTCGGGCCATATTTCGGGTGCGCCTCCGCCGCGATAGCGGCAGAAAAAGTCACAGACAGCAGGAAGAACACGATCCAAGGGACAAACACCCTTTTCAGATGAAGACTCATAGCAGGATTATTGAACTCCGCTGGCATCGTAGCAGCGGCTTCCGCTGGCGCAAGCACCGAGTCCTCAGCGTCGAATCGCCGCACAAGCGTCGCGCAAGGTTCCAATCAAGTGCGCCGTCGAATCAGCCCAACCTCTACTTGCCCCGGACGATCCGGAAATCACAGAAGCGGTCTCCTTCCATGATCGTCTGGGTCCGTTTCAGTTTTAGTTTGCGGTTGAAACCGCCGATGAACGCAAAATCGCGGCTGCACGAAAACAGGCACCCAAACTCTTCGAGACCGAGCCGCTGATACATCTCGGCGTATTTGCACCGCGTGACGTTGAACGAACATCGCCGGTCGTTCGCCTCAATGACTTCGACATCGAGCGCGCCACCCTCGCGCCAGACCGGTAGGACCATCTTCGCAAAATGTTTCAGCCCGTTGCCGCCCGCGAGCTTCGCCATCTCGGCCCCTTTCCGTCGGGCCAGCTTCTTAATGACGCGCTCGACGGTTTTCAGGGTTCTCTCACGGCCGAACTCATCCATGAAAGCCTTGACCAAGGGCGCTGCAATTTGCGCCTCAGTTTCACGTCGTTGCAACAGATTCATCCGATTACTCCGACGAGAGTTTCTCAAAGTGTCAATCCACCCACTTCATCCGATACGAGTTCTGAATCCAGCGGTCGGCTTCGGGCGCGCCGGGGACTTTCATGGCGGCGGCGTCCCACTCGATGGGACGGCCCAGGCGTAGCGAAAAGATACCGGGCAGGTAGGCCTCGCAAACGCGCGCCCCGATCTCGAAGTGATTGTAGGTGGCCGGGCCGCCCTTGCACGCTTGAAACCACTCCTGCATGTGGTTGTCATTGGTCAGGCGCGGCACGCTGAGCGGCAGCGTCTTGACCGCGTCATGATCCAACACGCCGCGCCACTTCTTGTCGCCCTTGAGTTTCATGATACCGGCGACGCCCCAGCCGTCGGTGTAGAGCTGGCCCCGCTGCCCGACGAACAGACAGCCGGTGGTCGGCAACTGCCCGCGGCATTCCTTGACGGAGTTGGTGATCTCCTCCGGCGGATACTTGCCGCCGTCGCCCCACCAGAGCGTGACGGGCGCCAGACCCTCGCGCGCGGGATACTCGAAGCGGAAGCATCCTCGCGAAACATAGGTCTCCTTGACCGGTTCGGGAAGTTCGGCGGTGACGCGGGCGGGCGGCCCGAGCTTCAACGCGCGGACCGGCAACTGGAACGTGTGGCAACCCTGGCCGGCGAGCATGCCGTTGCAAAAATCGAGCCAGTTCTGCGCCTTGATGCAGCCGGGCATATACACGCCCGCCTTGAACGGCCGCCACGGCACCGGCCCCAGCCAGGCATCCCAGTTCAAGCCCTCGGGCACCGGGTCCTCGCCCGGCGGACGGTCCTGGCTCGGCGGAAACTTGCCGCAGTAATCCGACCAGAGCCAGACCTGCTCGACTTGGCCGAGCACGCCCGCCTGGATGACCTCCACGGAGCGGCGGAACGACTTGCTGCTCGTGCCCTGTGTGCCCAGTTGCGTGGCGACTTTGCTGCGCGGTGTCAACTCGATCAACTCCCGCGCCTCGGCGACCGTGCGCACCAGCGGCTTCTCGCAATAGACGTGCTTGCCCGCCTTCATCGCCCGCACGGAAATCGGCGCGTGCCAGCGCGAGCCGATGGCGATGACCACCGCGTCGAGCGACTTCTCGGCATCGAGCAGCTTGCGGTAATCGTCGTAGAGCTTGGCCTTGCCCAACATCTCATCCGCGCCCTCCGCCACATTCGCCATGGCCTTTCGCATCGGTGCGAACTGCCGCTGGTCCACGTCGCACATCGCCACCAGATTCTCGCCCTGGCGCAAGATCTCCGAGATCAACGCGCGGCAGCGCCCGCCCGTTCCAATGGCGGCGATGTTGAGCCGCTTGCTGGGCGCCGCAGCGCCGAACATACGCGAAGGCAGCACCAGCGGAGCGGCAATCAATCCCGTGCCGGCGAGAGCGACACGCTTGAGGAACGCCCGACGATCGGGCCTGTGGGAAGACTCAGTGCTTTTCATGATGACTGACCTGACTTGTTTTCGGACTGTTTGGGAACTGGTCCGTAGCTAAGGTTGATGTTGCCTGATTACTCCCGTTTTGTCCATCACCAGCACAGCGAGGCGTAGCCCGACCGCTTCGCCGCGAGCCGGCTGTTTTGAATTGCGCCGCCCGCATCACTCACCCACAGTAATCTGATTATGGGTGCTCAATGGAAACAGTCTGGGCGCGAAGCCGGCGCGCAAAAGAAAAGCCAAATGGTCGTCAAGATCGTCCGGGAAATCATGGTCGCGGTCAAACAGGGTGGACCAGATCCCGACCTGAATGCCCGCCTGGCCGTTGCGGTGGAAAAAGCCCGCAAGGCCTCCGTCTATCGCGACACCATCGAGCGCGCCATCAAAAAGGGCGCGGGCCAGACCGAAGAAAAAGTGAGCTTTGAATTGGTCACCTACGAGGGCTTCGCGCCGCACAAGGTGCCCGTCATCGTCGAGTGTCTCACCGACAACCGCAACCGCACCGCGCCGGAAATCCGCAACATTTTCCGCACCGGCACGCTCGGCCAGCCCGGCAGCGTCAGCTTCTTCTTCAACCACCTCGGCGTGGTCGAAGCCAGCCACGCCGACCCGCAGCGCGACGCCGAGAGCGATGCCATTGAAGCCGGCGCGCAGGAGATCGAGCCGCTGGAAGCCGACGAAGTGCCCGCAGGTCACAAAGGCGCGCGCTTCCTGGCCGACATCAAGGATCTCGACACAGTCACGAAGGCCTTGAAGGCCGCCGGCTGGACGGTCAGTGCGTCGGAGATCCGCTATCTGGCCAAGAGCTTTCCCGAGCTTGGCGAGGCGCAACGCAAGGAGGTCGCCGAGTTCCTCAACGCGTTGGACGATCACGACGACGTGCACCGGGTCTATGCGGCGATCAAGTAAGGAAGCGCGCACAGTGTTGCCCACAGTTGGGCAAGACCGGACCACCGGGCCGGCCAAGAGCGATTGAAGAACGACAGCACGGCGCGAACGGTCACGCCCCACCACGTCACGCGCACTGACGCCAAGAAACTCAAAGAGGCGCTCAGGAAATACTCTTAACTTTTAACTCTGCACTCTTCACTCTCTGCGCCCCCGCCGCCCAAGCCTCGCGCAAGGTCCCGATCAAGTGCGCCGTCGTCAGCCGCAGCGGTTTCAGAGTTGCGGACAAAAGAGGCTCCGTGGCAGGCTGAGCAACCGGAGAAATTTATGCGGCATGAGGATGTTCAAGAGCTACTGAAACGGGTCGAGCAGTCGCAAAAAGACTGGAAGCACTTGCTCAATGCAAATGAAGTAGGAATGCTGCGACTGAAACTGTCCGGCCCCGGACGCCAGGGATGGCTTCAGTGGCGTAACCAGCATTCAGCGCAGATTGACCAATTGGCTTACTCAGCACGAGCCAAATTGGATTGTCCCGAGTCGGAGCGCTCCATGTTCGTGCTAGGTGTGTGGCAACGGCTTGACGAAATCCATGCTGCGTTGCTGATGATGGGAAGCTACGAGAGCATGCAACTTTTTGAGACGGAATACCGAGTCGACAACGTGCTCCGGGCGGCTGCCCGGATTTACGAGGCTGCTGCTCACCACGATCAGCTTCGCAGACTTTGGCCGTGGGAAGACCCAAACCCTCTGGTGGGCTTGAGAATCCAGTGGTAGCCGTTTAACCGAAGCATAGGGATTCAATTCCAAACGACCGCGGCGCACTGCCGCCGCCTAGGCGTCACGTAACGTCCCAATCTAGTGCGCTGTCCTCAGCCTAGAGGCCAAAGCTATAGCCCCATCATAGTTTTGAATCTCTTCTCGGTCTTCGTGGTTCTTCCACTTCCACCCCTCACAACCCCCTTGATTCCCCATCTAGCTTCTTGCCGGTTTTGGATGTTGCTCAGGTTCGGGTTCTTTGCAACCCCAACCTGAATCAAGAATGTCTCGAGATCGCCAATCATCTTGCTGTTCGGCCTCCCGCGTCCACTTGGGGCCACCACTAGAAATATTACAGGCGTTCCTTTGTCCGTATTGGCAAGGGCCGGCGTGTAGTGTTGCGCGATCTTATGGTCTGTGAAGACCTCCTTCGCAAACGTGCGCTTTGTCTTCCCTACGTAAACAGGGCGGACCCCCTTGCCTGCTCGGATTGCAAAGATGTAACAACCACGGTCGTTCATGTGGGGGACGTGTCTCCAGAAATCCGGACAGTCGACCGGGATGTAGTCGTGTCTCTTCCCTTTCTTGAGCGGCACCTCAAACTCTCCATAGATCGTGAATGTCTTGAAGCTCATGTTTCCTCAGCGAGTGTTAGGATTTTGGTAATCATTCCTTCATCTTCCACTCCAGAATCCCGCCGGAGAATTTCGGCTGGAGCTGGACTTCGAGACGCAGGGCGGTGGTGGTGACGCGGTTGAACTGGTCGCACTTGACGCCGAAACCGGTCGAGGCGGCGACGGGGTTCTATACGGAACCGTTTCATGGTGCGGGCAACTTAGGGGTGCGCAAGAACTTTTCCAACCCGGAAAGATTGTCCGTGTTGATCAGGTCCACGCCCACGTCGCGCATCATCGCCCAGAAAACCGGCCGGTCCGGCGCGCCCCAGAAACGCACCCGCCGTCCCTGCTGATGGGCCTTTGCAACGATCTCTTTGAGCCGCGCCAGTTCCCCCTCCGGCATCGCGCCTTCGCCGCGCCACTTGAACGTGCGGCTCCATTGGCCACTGATCCACGGAACCAGATTCGCCAGCACATCGGAATCCAAATCAGTCAAGCCGCCATCCAACGCGGCGTAGCGCAGGGGCTCGCCGTCCAACATGTCGAGCGTGTGGTTGCCGCTGATGATGACCAGGACGGCTTTGGTTTCCTTCCTGCCATCGCGGAACGTCGTGAGGATGTCCGCGTATTTGACGAGCACGGCACGCAAGGCCGGATACAGCACACGCCAGTCGTGCTTGAGGTCGATCAAGCAGCGTCACCTCCGGCCCGCCGCGATAGACGCGCCCGCCGTTCCGCTTCACCCGTTCCCGCAGCGGATCGAAGTAGAGCGACTGGAGCGTGCGGTCTGGACGGGTCTTGTCCCGATCGTGCGCGACCAGAAGTTGTCCATCCACCAGATGGATGTCCGCCTCCACACTGCAAAAGCCGTGGTCGAGCGCGTCGAGCAGCGGCCTCTCGTGCAGGTAGTCGTTGTGGGAATGGGCTTGGACCAGCGGGGGTGGCGGCGCGACGGATTGCGACCAGACAACGGTCGCCCCAACCAACGAGAGAAAGGCGACAACATGAAAAGTGGCGCGCGTATTCTTCATTCGGTGCTTATCCCCATTACTCCCCCATCCTCCACTCCAGAATACCGCCGGAGAATTTCGGCTGGAGTTGGACTTCGAGGCGCAGGGCGGTGGTGGTGACGGGGGTGAAGGTGATGCGGATGAACTGGTCGCGCTTGACGCCAAAGTCGGTCGCGTTAGCGACGTGTTTCCACTGCGCGCCGTCTTTGTAGAGAAGCTTCCAGCTTTGCGGGACGCGGCAGCCGCCTTTGCCTGTATCGTCGAACCAATAGACCTCGGCGGCGGAGAACTTCGTCGGTTTGTCGAAGGTGCGTTCGACCCACTCGGCGGTGCCTTTGTGGTCCCACCATGTCATGCGCGGGATGTTGTGGTCGTTGGAGTTCTTCGGCAACTGGCCGTCGAAGCACGCCTCGGCGCTGTCAGATGGATGACAAAACGAAACCGCCCACGGTTCCGGCGGCGCGGGCTTGGTGCGGAACCAGACGGACATCTCGTTCGGGCCGCGGTTCTCCCAGAGGCAGTTGGGAATCAACGTCAGCGCGTCGCCTGCACCCTTCGGGACGATCTTTACGGTGACGATGCCGCCGAACAGGTCGCGCCGCTCCTGCGTCTCGAACCACACGTCCGCGCCGGGCACTTTGGCGAGCACCTTGCCGTCGTTGTCGGCGCCCTCGGCGCAATAAACCAGCGGCCCGCGCTCGACGGCGAACTTGTCCACGTCCTCCTTCACCGCCGGATGCGCGACGACGCGGCGCACGGGCATCGGCAGCTCCAGTTCGACCGTGTCGCCGGCCTGCCACGTGCGTTTGATCTGCGCGAAACCTTTTTTCATCGCGAGCGCGACGGGTTTGCCGTTGAGCTTGAGCGTTGGAATGAGATCGCGGTCAGAGACCGCAGCCAGAGCGTCGTAGCGATAGAGGTCGCTGGGCACCGGCTCGTTGCGCGCCCAGCCGGGGATGCGGACGTTGAGCGTGAACGCGGCCTTTTTCTCCGGCGTGACGGTGAGCATGACCCGGCCGTCCCACGGGTAGCGCGTTTGCTGGCGCAGCTCGACGGCGGTCTTGCCGAGCGTCAGCTTCGCGGTGCTGCCGGCGAAGAGGTTCACGAACGCCTCGCCGCCGCGCGTGGCGTAGATGTAGCCGGCCAGTTCCGGCAGGAAGCGCACGACGTTGACGGGGCAGCAGGCGGTGCCAAACCACGGGCTGCGCTTGTAGCGCGCGTCGCTGGCGAGCGGGTTCGGGTAGAAGAACTCGGTGCCGGTGAGCGCGACGCCGGAGAGGAAGCCGTTGTAGATGGTGCGCTCAAGCACATCGAGATACTTCGCGTCGCCGTGGAGCAAGAACATGCGCTCGTTCCAGAGGGCGTTGGCGATGGCGGCGCAGGTCTCGTTGTAGGCGGTCTTGTTCGGCAGTTCGTAGTTCGCGCCGAACGCCTCGCCGTGCCGCGTCGCGCCGATGCCGCCGGTGAGGTAGAGCTTCTTGGAGACGACGTTCTCCCAAAGCCGGTCAATCGCCGCGATGAGCTTCTTGTCGCCAGTCAGCGCCGCGACGTCGGCAACGCCGGCGTAGTAGTAGGCGGCGCGCACGGCATGGCCAACGGCCTCGTCCTGCTCGTAGATCGGTTTGTGGTCTTGCTGGTTCGGGCCGCGCAGCTTGTGCGTGTCCTCGCGACCGCGCAACTCGACGTAGAACCTAGCGAGGTCGAGGTAACGCCTCTGGCCGGTGACGCGGTAGAGTTTGCAGAGGCCGATTTCAATCTCCTGGTGGCCGGGCGGTTCCTTGAGCTGGTCGGGGCCGGGGCCGAAGGTCTTGCAGAGCATGTCGGCGTTCCTGGTGGCCACGTCGAGCAGCGTGCGTTTGCCGGTGGCTTGGAAGTGGGCGACGGCGGCTTCGTAAAGATGGCCGACGTTGTAGAGTTCGTGGCTTGCGCCGAGATTCGTCCAGCGTTGCGGGGCGGACATTTTCGGCATCTTCTCCGGCGTGAACAACCGGCGGGCGGTGTAGAGATAGCCGTCCGGCTCCTGCGCGGCGGCGATTTTGGCGATGAGGTCGTCGAGATACTTGTCGAGCTTCGGGTCGGGCTTGAGCGCGAGCGAGTAGGCCGCGCCTTCGATGACCTTGTAAACGTCGGAGTCGTCGTAGGGGATGCCCTTGAACTCGCCCTTCATCAGCTCGGCGGCCTTGGCGAAGTTGTCAATGCGCCCGGTCTCCTCGCATCGCTTGAAGTCATACCAGACCGTGACCGCGCGGTTGGTCTCCATGCGCGGCGACCAGAACGAGTCCTGCACATGCACGGCCGTGAACGGCACAGGCTGGATCGGGTAGTCCTTGGACGGCGTTGCGGCGTCGGCGATGAGGCTGAGGGTGGAGATGAAAGCGACAGAGGCGACGATTCGTTTCATAATGCGCGAGTGTGGCGAAGTCCGCCGCAAATTCAAACCCGAAGTTTACCACAACTGTAATGAATTTCTGTCTCGTGGGGAGGACAAGGCGATCGAGTTTCGCAAGTGGGGTGAGCTTCCAAGCTCACGCACCGTTCTCGCAGAAGAAACGCCGGGCGAGCTTGGAAGCTCACCCCACTTAAGAGCTGCCCCACGAGACACACCCATTACCTGCAACTACACGCTCAGCAGGCAGGCGCCTTCCACCGGGACGCAGACGGTGACGGCGGGTTCGAGGCCGGCGGATTCGTAGTAGTGGCACGCCAGTTGATGCTCCACGTCCACCACCGCCGCCTTTTTCGCCAACACCATGATGCAGCCGCCGAGGCCCGCGCCGGCCAGTTGCGCGCCGACGACGCCCTCAACCTGGTTGACGAGGTCCACCATCCGGTCAAGCTCTGGCGTGCTGCACGCGTAGCCGCCAGGCCGCGTCCAGAGCTGCGCACGGTTAACGCGCGCCGGTTCCTCGCTCCGCAAATCCTCGATGAGCGAATCCAGCATCGCGTCCGTCACGCGCCAGTTTTCCTGATGCATACGGCCGTTGGTGCCGAGGCCGCTGACGCGGTCGCCGTTGTGGCTGATCCGCATGAATTGTCCGATCCGGGCGAGATCGCCGTTCCGCAACAGGCTCGCGAAGAGGCGGCTGCGTTCGCACTCGGCAACGCCAAACATCATCACGCTGCGCAGCCAGTAGCCGTCAGGTTCCTGGTGCGAGGCGAATATCTTTTCCAACCGCGGGCGATGGTGCGGCGCGAGCAGGTCGGCCAACTGCTTCCGCGTCACCGGTTCCGGCAGCGTGCGCAGCATCGAGTAAATTTCGCCAACCTTCACGCCGAGTCGCGTCGGGTTCACGTCGCGCAGGTGTTCGAGCAGATGCGCGTATTGCGGGGAACGATCCTTCAACAGCAGGAAGCCAAGCTCGTAGGTGGCGACCTTTTCGTTGAAACGGCTGCGCGCGCCCTCGCTCTTGGCGGCGCGGACGTGGCTGTTGGCGATGAGCAGCGCCAGTTCGGGCGGGAAGTCGGAGCTACCCTCAATGCGGAACGGGAAGAAGCCGACGTGGGCAACCTTGCCGCGGTGGCTGAACCGGATGGCGGCGTGATCGGCCGAACCTCCGCGGCTGCCGACGAACCATTCGCCTTCGCCGCAGAGATCCACGAACTGCTGCGCCGTCAGGTCAAACCGGTTGAGCGCCACCGCCGCCGCTGCCGTCGCAACCACCACGGCGGAACTGCTGGAGAGGCCCGCGGCCATCGGGACGTTGCCGCTGACGGCGCAATCCATGCCGAGCACCTGGACGTGGCGGTTGGATTCCTGCAAGCGGAGGACGGCGGCCTTGACGTAGTTGGACCAGTCGCCGCGGCTGTTGAGGACGATCTGCTGGACCTGCTGCGAGTTGACATAGTGCAGCCAGTTTTCCCACGTCAGCCCGCCGAGAAGCTCCGCGATGCGAAATTCCTTGTCGGGATGCTGCTGGCTCTCAGTGTTGACGAGCCGCACGGTGTCGTCCTGCCGCGCGGAAGCGACGAAGATCACCTCGCGGTTGATGGCCATGACGTTGACGTGGCCACCGCGGTGGTCCACGTGGCGGCCCATCAGGTTCACCCGGCCCGGTGCGCGAGAAATGATCACCTCGCGGTCCTTGCCGTAGCGTGCGGCGAAGAGTTTCAGCGTCGCCAGGATGGCCGCGCGCCGCTCGTCGAGACTGGCGCTGTCGTTGCCGTAGAGCGTCGCGAGATGCGAACGGAGTTTCGGCGGGAACTTCTCGAAGAGCGCGATCCACGCCGACACGGGCTTGAGGAGTTTGCGGCTCAAAGGCGACGGTTTGGCGAGAGGCTTGCCGGCCTGCGCTGCGAGCCGCCGTCGGAGCACACTCTCGACTTGCAGCAGCTCGTCCGGCGAGTTGTAGCTCAACACGGCGTCGCGGTCGTCGAGCACGACCATCCGCACGCGATGGAGCGGCTCGCCATTCGGCCCGCGGGCGGTCGCCATGTCGTTGATGGCGTCGGTGAGGTAGAACTCGCCCTGCGCGTTGTTGGACTTGAGCTTGGCCAACGTTTCATACATCGGCTGGGCACGAAAGAGGTAGAGCGAGATGTTGACGGTCGGCGACGCGGCCTCGATCTGCGCAGCCGTGAACGCGCGGCCGGCCAACGTCACAGTCCGGCCCGTCGCTTCAATTTGCTTTTTTAACTCTGCGACGCTGATCGGATCTTTCTTCTCCAGCAGCGGCGCGACCGGACCGAGCAGGCGTTTCAGTTTGGAGGGGTTCGACACGGCGGCCGTGGCGAGCTGGCGCAACGGTTCCGGCCGGACGGTTCTCTTGCCGCGAGTCGCGCGGGCCAGCCGATCCATGAGTTGCGCGCGCTGGATGTCGCTCAACTCGACGTTGCCGAGAATGGCGCCGGCGGACGACTGGACGATGCGGCCCTCCGTGTCGCCGGAGGCCTTCGGCATTGTCATAAAAGCCATGTCGGCCTGAGTGCTCGCGAAGGTGCCGAGCAGTTCCGTCACGACGCGCGGTTCAATGATCTTGTCGCCCATCGTTACGAACACCGGCCCGCGGTGGCCCATGCGTTCGAGCGCTTCGGCTGCCAGCCGCGCGGCGTGGCCGGTGCCCAATGGCTCGGCCTGATAAACAAACATCGCCCCCGGGTGTCGCGCGGCGACGGTGGTCATGACATGGGTAGCCATCGCGCCGACCACGACGACGAAACGCGTGACGCCGGCGGATTCGATCGCGCGCAAATTGCGGAGGATGGCCGGTTCGCCGGCGATCTCGAAGCAGACCTTGTGTGTGTCGTTGGACCGCATGCGCGTGCCCTGACCGGCGGCGAGCACGACGCAGACTACCTGACGCAGTTCATCGGCGTTCATCGTGGATGGCTCCTTTGTCTCCTACCGAACACGTCGCGAGGCTAGATTCCGCCGCCCGCCAACTCAAGACGAAAGCGGAACACCGCGAGCATCACGGCTTGGCATCTACGGATGGTCGCTCAAGATTCCGGGGTGGGGAAAGAAACGGTCCCGGCGCGCTCACGCCAAAGAGCTGCGGCATCTCCTGCGGCTTCGGGTCTGCCTGTGGCGCGAGATGCTTGAAGACGTTCCGGAAACTCAGGCTGCATTGAAGCCGGCGCTGGCTTTTCTCGTCAATCTTCGGGTTTACCGTGATGATCGCGCGGGTGAACGGCGGCACGGACTTGATCTTCTGCGCCGCAGCGCGCGCTTCGCGGTAGCCAAGCTTGCGATCTTTCACCGCCGCGTCGAGCCGCTTGAGATCCTCCAGCGTGATCGGCTCCCAGAGCGAGCGATAGAGCTTCGGCGTCACCGTCGGCGCGATGATGTTAACGATGCGCTTGTTGTCGCCCTCCTGCTGCCAGAAGGCGATGATGAGTATGAAAGGCTCGGCCACTTGGAACTGCCGCAACGCGTCACCCATGTCCACGGGCGTGCCGTATTTGATGGCCTTCATGTTGCACGGCAGGCCGCCGTGGTTCTTGTTGATCTCTTTCGGGATGTCCCACTTCTGGGTGTAATCCGGCTGGACGTAGCCACCGAAGAACGTATCGCGCACCCATTTTTCGAAGACGTAACCGTGGCGTTGAACCTCGCGCCGATCCTCTTCCGGTATGGCAACCGCCGACGTAACGGCGAGGAACAACGCCAGCGCCAGAACCAGCCTGCGGACACAGCGGATGGCGGCGAAACGCGTTTTCATGACCGGCCCTTATTGCGGCACAGGCTGCAGCAGATACCAGACAGTGGCGTCGGCGGCACGCAGAGGGACGGCAATTCCGGCTTCTTGCTTCGCCAGCTTCAACACGCGTTGCGGTTGCGGTCGCCCGCAACCATCGAGTGGAATTGCCTGCAACACGGCAGCGCCAGCGGCGCGACGCAGGATCACTTCGCCTTCCACCGCCTCGATGAGGAGCGGCGGGCCGCCCCACTTGTCATTGATGCTGGTGCGCTCCTTATTCCACTCCATACCGGTGTTGGCGCAGCGCGCGGCGACGACGAGCAATATCTTTTTCGACTTCGTGATCAGCTGACCGTCAAGAGCGGCGAGGCTGATGGCGCAGAACGGCGTGTTCAGGCGAAACTCCACGTCGGCGGTCTTGAGCGTCTTGCCACCGATCCAACCGACGGCGGCTTGGGCGCGCGGCGTGTTGATCGTCAGCCGGCCTGTGCGCTTCTCGCCGGTTTCCCACAACAACTCGCCCGTGTCGCTCTCAATGCGACCCTCCGGCTCTTTGAAAGCAACATCCACAACACGCGTTGTCTGCGGCGCGTCGAACCGCTCAACGCGGAAGCGATGCACCAACGGCAACAGTGGCGACAACTCACCGTCGAGATGAAACCCGATGCGGTCCCATCGCTTCTCCTTCAGGCTGTCGTAGGTGCGGTTCTCGTCGTAGCTGACCGTGACGAGCTTCTTCGCGGGCCGCACGAAGCCTTTCTGGAACATCAGCGACGCGGTCGGCATCTGGGCCATCTTGCTGACCTCGTTGGCGATGTCGAAGTAACCAGTGACCTGGTCGCCGCCGAGCAGCGCCTCGTCCCAACGGTGGTTGAACGTGTAGCCATAGACCGCGTCCCAATCTTGCAGGCTCGCGTAAGCCGCCAGCATCAGCGGCATCTCACAACCGTATTCGTTCGGGAACGGATGATTGTATTCGCTGACCGTGAACGGTTTGCCGGCAACCGACGAGCGACAGAGCTGCGAGATGCAGTTGGCGGTCGGCGCGTCGAGCATCGCGGTGTTGCCGATGTCCCAGTCGGTGCGCGACCACGGCTTGCGCGGAAAACGCGGATGCTGCCAGTAGGCGTGGCAGTCCATCAGGTCGAGCAACGACTCGGCGCGGAGGCAGGGCAGGCCGTAGTTGTGGTTGGTGCCCTCGATAAGCGCGCGCACCTTCAGTTCGTCGCGCAGGAAGCGATACATCTCGCGGTTGTAGCGGCTCTCCAGCTCGTAGTAGAACCGGCCCTCGTCGCGGAAGCGCGCGACGGTGTGGCTGGCGAACTCCTCCGGCTCGAGCCGCCGCACGTTGCCACGCGCGGGGTCTTCGTCGTCGCGCAGGCCATAGACCGGGGCCTCGTGCAGGATCACGTCGCTGATCCATGCCGTGCCAGTCGCTTCGCCAAACTGGAAGCTGAGGCGCACGTCGGTATCGTCCTCCGGCGCGATAAAGGTGAACTGGCAGTCACGCCACTCCGTGCCAACCTCGAAGTGCGCGCCGCCGAAGCCGCGATAGGGCGAACTGTGGCAGACCTCGGCGCCGAGTTGCCGCGTCGCGGAAGCGCGAGCGCGGAAGGCGACGCGATACTTCATGTCCTTCTGGAGCTTGAGCGGACGCTGCGTGAGCATGATGTGCCAAGGTTGTTCGCCCACGGTCGTGACGGTGACTTTCGCGCAGGGTTTGCCGCCGGGAGCGTCGTGGGTTGCTTCGAGCTTGGCTGCGGCGGACTTCTGCTTCGAGAGTTCCCAGCCGTCGGCGCCGGCGCTGAAGGTGGCGTTCTTCAACAACTGCGCGCCCGGGGATCGCGCACCACCTTGCCACGCCTCGACCAGCGCCTCGCGTGTCGGGTATCGCTTCGCGAGCCATTGGTTGTAGAAGCGCGTCAGTTCCTCGCCGTAGTAGGGCGGGATGTCGGCCCATGTCGTGTTGACCGGGCGGTTGCTTTGCTTGCCGCGCAACTGACCGCCGGTCCAGCCGCCGAAGAGCGAGTTCTCGTTGGTCAGCTCAATGATGACGACGGCGGGGTCGTCGGCGTAGGTGCGGCCGGTGTGGGGGTTGCGATGCGTGAGGAGTTTGCGGGCGTAGTCTTTCTGCAACTCGATCATCCGCGGGTCGAAGATGACACAGTATTTCGCGTAGCCAAGCGACTCGGTTTGCGGCAGACCGTCGCCGGGGGTGAAGTGACGACCGACGTGGAGGTTGAGGTTGATGTAGATGCCGCGTTTTTCCAGTTCCGCGATCATCCGGTCGAGCTTCTCGAGTTGCTCCGGGTCGAAGTGCTGCGTGTCAGGCGCGTCTTTCGGGAAGAGGCACTTGCCCCAACGGGAATCGAGGCCGTGGAAGCGCACGAGGTTGAAGCCGAACTTGGCGACCCGGTCGGCGGCGCGCGGCGCGACCTCCGGCGGCGGAAAGCTGCACTCGCCGGAGAAGTTCGTGGCCCAGAACTTCACGCGCTTGCCGTTCTTGAAAACAAGATGGCCGTCGCGGACGGTGATCGGGCCGTATTTGCCGGCGGGCGCGTCGAGCAGGAACCGCGCGTCGGCGACAGCATTGGGTGGCGCTTCCCACGGGAGATGGAACGGCAGCCACTTTTCCGACTCCGCAGCCATGCCGGCTGAACGCACGAGCGTCGCCAGCACTGCCACTGTCCATAAACTTCGCGCGCTGAGTTTCATGATCGTCTCCGCGTTGAACCCAGGAAAACAAAGCATGGCGAGACAGGTGCGCCCGCCTCACAGCGAACTTGGGCTTCCGGGCTTACTTTTCCGACGTCTCGCCAGTCAGGGTTTTCTCCAGATTGGGATCGCGCGGGCGGCCGAGGTCAAGGGTCTTGCGGTAGTGGAACTTGGCCAGGCCGAGGAAGGGCGGTTTCTGCGTGGCGTAGATGACGGCGAGGTTGTAGTGAGCGTCGGCGTAGTCCGGGCGCATCTCGATGGCGCGGCGCAATTCTTGTTCGGCGGCGGAGCGCCAGCCCTTCTTCCAGCAGGCGATGCCGAGGTAGTTGTGGGCCTCGACGTTGCCGGGATTGAGCTTGAGCGCGCGGGTCAGTTCCTCGATGGCGTCGTCAATACGGTCCTGCTTGAAGTAGATGATGCCGATGGTGGCGTGGGAGTAGGCGTCGTCGGGCGCAGTCTGGAGCGCGCGGTTGAGGAGGTGCTCGGCTTCTTCGAGCCGCTCCTGCTGGAAACGGATGACGGCGAGGTTGGAGAGGCCAAAAAGATTCTCCGGGTCGCGCTTGAGGATCTCGCGGTATTTGGCAGCGGCCTCTTCAAACTTTTTTTGGCTGAAAAGCTCACGGGCTTCGTCCACCAGCGGTTTCAATTCCGCAGGAACCTCCGGCGTCACCGAACGCGCGGGGATCGGTTGGACGGCCTTGGTTGCAGTCGGACTGGTGCGGACGGCGGTGTTGGTGACGTCGCTGACGACACGGGTCGTTTCAGGCGCGGGCGCTGCCTGTGCGAACTTGGGTGCGGGCGGGGTTGGGATGCCGGCGGGAACATCGAGCGCGGCAACCTGCGCCAGGGCGCGTTCCTTGGCACGGCGGACGTTGGCGTTGATCTCGCCGCTCACGCTGGCGCCGCCGGACTGCTGGACCAGCACTTCGGTCCGTTTCAAGAACGCTTCTTCTTCCGGCGAGAGCTTGCGAGTGGACATCTCCAGCACGGTAACCTGATGGTTCAATTCGCGGTATTTCTTCTCCAACGACGTCAGCTTCTTGCGGTCAGCTTCGGTGCTCTCGGCGAGCTTCTGGTGTTCGACGGTCTTCTTCTCAACGGCAAGCCGCAGCACATCCTTCTCCTTCGCAAGCACCGCACGGTCCTTGGCGGCGGCGGCGGCGCGGCGCTCGGCATCTTCTATTTTCCGCCTTAACTCTTCGGCTTGGGCAACGGCGGCGCGGTCGGCCTTGGCACGGTCGGCGGCGGCGCGACGCTCGGATTCTTCCATTTTTCGCTTCAATTCCTCAATCTGCGCGGCAGTAGCGCGGTCGGCCTTGGCATGGTCGGCGGTGGGCGGCGCGGACGGCTTGAGGCGGGCATTGGCTACCTGCGTTTGCGCTTCCTTGAGTTGTTGCTTGAGCTGGTCAAGTTGCGCGGCTGATTCGCGCTCGCGTTCCATCGCGACGGCGACCAGGGCCTCGGCCTTGCTCATGGAGAGGCGAAGGTTGGAGGAATCCCTGGCTTGGTCTTGCGCGCGGCCGGCTTCCCGACTCTTGGCAACAAGTTCGTCGCGGAACTTCGCGGTTTCAGCTTCCTTGCGCCGGGCATCGGTGAGCTGGGTCTTCACTTCCTGGAGCTGTTGCTTGAGCCGGTCCACTTGCGTGGACGATTCCTGTTCGCGGTTCTTGCCGAGGGCGATGAGCGATTCGATTTTGCCGAGCGAGAGACGGAGGTTGGTGTTGGACTGCTGGAGCGCGGCCATTTCCTTGAGTTGCAACTCTGCCCGCGCAGCGTCCTGGCTCTTGGCAACGAGGGCCTGTTGCTTGGCAATGATCTGCTGGTCCTTGGCAGCAAGCTCCTCGCGAATCTTCGCGATTTCCGCCTTCGTGGCGGTGAGCTGGTCTGTGAGCGGCACAAGCTGGGCAACCTTGGCGGCCTTGTCGCGCGCGTCGTTCCGGACGGTAGTGAGTTCGATGGAGAGCTGCTTGCTCTCGGAGCGCAACGCCTCGATGGTGCGAGCCGATTGCGCCAACTGCTCAGAGAGCGCCTTTGACTGGCTGACATCGAGCACGGACGGGCCGGCGGCAAGGCGCTGGTCCCTTTCCTGAAGCTGACTGAGCAGCGAGGCGCGCTCGGCCTGCAACCGCGCGAAGTCCTGGCGCGACTGTTCCCACTGCGAACGCTCGGCGAGCAGTTGCTGGAGTTGTGAACGCAGCGTTGCGATTTGGTCGGTCATCTCAGTCACGCGCTGGGCGTCGGTGCTGGGCAGCGGCACTGGAGGTGGCGTCTGGTTCTTCTCGCCCATGAACTGCTGCAACTGCTTCCGCATGTCGGCCAGTTCAGTTTCCAGCTTCTTGACCTGTTCGTTGTCAGCGACCACCGGTTTCGACGCGGGAGCCGGGGCGGGCGCAGGCGCAACCACTGGTGCTGGCGCCGGTGTCGGCGCGGGCGTTGGAGTGGCGGCACGCTCGGCTTGCATGCGGCGGACTTGGTCGCGCAGACGTTCCAGTTCTTGGGAAAGATCGGAAGAAGGCTGGCTCTGGCCGGGCGCGCCGACCATGACACCGGCTGGGGGTAATGACGCCGGGATTCGCGCCGGAGCAGTCGCCACAGGCGCGGACGGGGCGGGCGTCTTCACAGGTGCGCTGCCGCCGGCGAGCCGCACTTTGGCCTCGGCGATGCGTTGGTCGCAGTAGCGTTCACGGAAGCTGATGATGTGCGGATTCCAGTCGGGCTGGACGGCTTCGATGTCTTTGAGGATGGCGAGGGCGTCCTTGTAGCGGGTCTGCGCGGCGGTGAAGTCGCTCCTATCAAACGCGCCATCGCCCTCCTGAATCTGGAGGTAGGCGCGCAGGAAAAGATCAGAAGCGTCGCGCGCCGGAGCGGCTGCGAACAGCGGCCCGCACTGGATGACAAACGCCGTCAGGAAAACTGCGGAAACAACTAGTTTTTTCATGGAATTGCGCCGCGGACTGTAACGAAAGCCACTGGCTAATGCAAGGATTTCGCCGAAACAACCGGCCCGCCCGGCTGAAAGAAACCCGTCGAGCAGAACGGAATGGAGGACAGATCCCGTCCATGCCCGCTCAATTCGCTTGGCAAGGCGCATGGCTTCACCTACAGTCCGCGCGCCCTATGAGTCAGCAATACAACAAGAAGATCAAACAACGTCGCCGCAAGGCTTACATCAAGCGCAAGAAAGAAGCGCTCAAACAACGCGTCGCGAAGAAACCCGGCGCGAAACCGGCGGCTGCCGCGGAATCTGCCAAGTCCGCTGCTTGAAGAAACTCCTGGTGACGGGGGCCAGCGGGTTGCTTGGCTCGCATGTCATGCGCCAGGCGGCTGGGCGATTTGACACGCTTGGCCTGTTCCAAAGTTTTCGACCTCGGAATATTCCCGGCGGTCTTGAACCGCTTGAGCTTGCCGATGCCGCAGCCGTGCGGTCGAAGCTCGACAATTTCCGGCCCGACCTCATCGTCCACTGCGCTGCGCTGGCGGACGCCGACCGCGCCCAGCGCGAGCCGGATCTAGCACGCCGGTTGAACGTGGACGCCACCGCCACGCTCGCGCAATCAGCCCGCCGGCTCCGCGCGAAGATGCTGTTTGTTTCCACCGACCTGATCTTCGACGGGCGCAAGGGCGCGCCCTATGTCGAGGACGATCCGCCTTGCCCGCTCAGCCTCTACGGCCAAACGAAGCTCGACGCGGAACAAAGCGTGCGCGGCGGATGCGACGCGTGGCTGATCGCGCGCACGTCGCTGATCTTTGGGCCAAGCCCGCGTGGCGACCGCGGCTTGGACGAGAAACTCGGCCTGGCGCTGCGGGAAGAGCACGCGGTGAAGCTGTTTGTGGACGAGTTCCGTTGCCCGATTGCGGCGTGCGATCTGGCGGCGGCGATCCTGGAACTGGCGGACTCGCCGCACACGGGCGTGTTTCATCTGGCCGGCTCGGAGCGGTTGAGCCGCTACGAGATCGGGATGCGGCTTGCGCGGCGTTTCGGCTGGCCCACGGCGACGATCGAAGCGAAGAACATACGCGACGTGCCAATGACTCCCGCGCGCCCTGCGGATCTGGCGCTCGACAACAGCAAAGCCCAGTCCGTGCTGAAGACTCAACTACGAGGGCTTACCGAGGTGTTGGAGTCGCTGTCGGGAAGCTCTTGGGGCGGCTGTCCACCGGCTTGTTCATCTCCTCCGGCGTCGGCTTGATGTTTGGCATCGTGAGCGACTTGGGGTTCAGCAGGTGGTCCACCTTCTCCTGCATCTTCCCGTCCACCTTTGTCCGCGCTGCTTTGCCAGTGAAATTCTTTGTGGCGAAGCTCTGCCCCTCCACGGTCTTCCCGCTCATGCTTGACTGGTGCGTTCCAAAAAGCTTCTGCCACCAACTGACCTTCTTCTCCGTCGGCGGTGCGAAGGCCTTGGCGTCAAAATGTTCTTCCATCATCTGGTTGGTCTTGGCGGGAAACTCCTTCGTTTCAAACCGCTTGGTCTCAAACTCCTTGGTCTGGAATGTCTTGGTCGTAAAGGTCTTCGTATCGAACATCTTTCCCTCGAAGCCGGATTTCTTGTAAGGCTCGAACTTCTTGGTGGGCGTTTGGGCAAACGCCACTGCGACGACCAGCAGTGCGGTAAATACGATCCACTTCACAGCACGGAGCCTAGTCCGCGAACACCACGGAATCAACCCTTTACGCCTTTACGCCGCGCCTGGCGTTGCACCCGCCGGAACGAAGCGTTCTTGCCAAACACGGGCGTTGCCCCTACAAGCGATGCAAACCATGAAGATTCTCTCCTTCACCAGCGGACCGTATGAAACGCACGCCTACCTCGTCGGCGACGAGGCGAGCGGTGAAGCGATGGTCGTGGACGCGCCGCCCGGCAGCGCAGCGCACATCGCGGAGGCGGCGCGCAAGAACCGGCTGACGATCCGCCACATTGTCAACACGCACGGTCACTGGGACCACATGGCCGACAACGCGGCACTGAAGCAACTCACCAACGCGGCGCTGCTTTGCCACGCTGACGACGAGGTCTTGTTGCGCGAACCGGATCGGATGCGGGCGTTTGGCTTGATGGAGTCTGTCGAGCCGATATCGGCTGACCGCTATCTCAACCACGGCGACACGCTCGCGGTAGGCGCGCTGACGTTTCACGTGGCGCACTGTCCGGGTCACTCTCCCGGTCTCATTGTGCTGCACGAACCGAAGGAGAAAGTCTGCTTTTGCGGCGACCTGATCTTCGCCGGCTCGGTGGGCCGGACCGATTTTCCCGGCGGCTCGTGGGAGGCTCAGGCAAAGTCCATCCGCGAGAACATCCTCACGCTGCCCGACGACACGCGGTTGATGAGCGGTCATGGCCCGGTGACGACGGTCGGCCGCGAACGCGCAACCAATCCCTTCGTGCGGGAAATTCTGACGGAGTCGCGGCGCGCTTGAGCATACAAAACGCCTTCAGTGCTGCGGGACAGTTGTGCCCGGACTCAGCGCGTCGGGGCGGTGGGCTTTGCAGTGCTGATGCACCATAGGGTTTGTGCGGTGCGCAGAAACAACTCGCCGTCGGAGACCGCGATTGAAGCGTTGGTCGGCTCCTTCAGCGAGTTCACCGCCAGTTGCTCAAGCTTTGGACCGGCTTTGAGCACCACCACGTCACCAGACTGGTTCGGATAGTAGAGGCGGTCACCGATCAGCGTGATGGACGACCAGCTTCCTGCTTTCTTGCCGACGCCCTGTGGTTTCGCCTCCCAGACAAGCTCGCCGGTCATCAGCTTCAAACACGTGACCGCGCCCGACGATTGCACGTGGTAGATGCAACCGTCCTTGATCACACCGGAGCCGATGCCGACCTTCGAGCGCACTTGGTGCCAGACGCGCTGCGTGGCCGTGACATCGCCTTGGCCGCCCGGTTTCACGGCGAGCGAGTTGCCGTAATAGCCGCCCATGCCCACCACAATGCCTTCGCCAAAGATTGGTGACGCGTAAATGAGCGGGTTCAGCCCGCTACAACGCCACAACTCGTGTCCTGTGCGTGGATCGAAGGTGCGCGTCTCCATCGGGAACGTCATGACCAGCTCGTCGCGTCCGCCGGCGCGAATGACAATAGGCGTGCTCCACGTGCCAACGACGCCGTCGCGCTTGTCCTTGAAACCATCCGTGCGACCGCTGGTGTCCCACGCCGGCTCGTCGAATTTCCAGACCGTCTTGCCGGTTTTCTTGTCGAGCGCCACCAACGACGCGTTCTTGGTCGGGCCGTGGTAATGGATACAGAGGTCCTCGAAAATCACTGGCGAGGAGGCGTTGCCCCAAACGTGGTCGAGCTTACCAAGGTCACGCCGCCACAACTCGCGGCCGTCGAGGTCGTAGCAAACCAACCCTGCCGAGCCGAAGCTGACGATGACACGCTCGCCGTCGGTCACGGGCGACGCGGAACAATAGGGATTGCTAGGCTGCGTCCGCTCCCGCTCCGCATAAACGACTCCCTTTTGCCAGAGCAACCGGCCATCGGCGCGGTGGAAGCACATCAGCGTGCGCCGGTTCTCCGCCTCGATGGCTTGGTTGACAAACACGCGCTCGCCCCAGACGACTGCGGTGGAGTTGCCGCGCTCAGGCAGCTTCACGCTCCAGCGAATGTTCTGCGTATCGGACCATTGCAGCGGCAGGTTCTTTTCGCTGGAAATGCCGCTGCCAGCCACATCGCCGCGCCAAGACGGCCAGTTCGCCGCATCGGCGCGCGGGCCGCCGCCGAGAATGATTGCAAACAGCGCGACAGCGAAGTTGGGAATGAGAGACGGAGTATTCATGGTTGTTGTGCTCCGGTTAAACTGTGACCTCCGGCAGGTTAGGCACCAACGACGGAGGATGCAAGCGCGCGGTTCTTCTCTGTGAAAACTGTGGCTTCCACTTTCCGGCCGACCGCGCAATAATCCGGCCATGATTCGTCGCCTGTGTCCCGTCGTCATCGGTCTGCTGGCCGTGGCCACCGTTCACGCAGCCGCTGAGCGAAAGCCCAACGTCGTCCTCTTCCTCACTGACGACCAAGGTTTCGGTGATCTTGGTTATCACGGTAACCCGCACGTAAAGACGCCGCAGATGGACGCGTTCGCTCGCGAGGCGGTGGAACTGACGAACTTCCACGTCAGCCCGGTTTGCTCGCCGACGCGGGCGTCGCTGATGACCGGCCGCTACAATTTCCGCACCGGCGTCTGCGACGTGTTCCGCAAGGCCACGCTGATGGACCCGGCGGAGATCACTGTGGCCGAAGTGCTGCGCGGCGCGGGTTACACGACCGGCATTTTCGGCAAGTGGCATCTCGGCGACGACCCGGAGCGCCGGCCGAACGCGCAGGGCTTCGACGAAGCACTCCTCCACACCGGTGCAGCGATGAGGAAATACTTCGACCCGGAGTTGGTCCACAACAGCACACAAGAGAAGCGCGCTGGCTACTGCATGGACATCTTCACCGACGCGGCCATCGAGTTCGTGAAGAAGAACCGCGCGAAGCCGTTTTTCGTCTATCTGCCGGCGAACCTCATCCACACGCCGTTGCAGGTGGATGAGGAACTTGCCGCGCCCTACCTCAAGCTGGGCTTGGGGCTGATGACCTCCAAAGCTTACGGAATGCTCAAGAGCGTGGACAACAACTTCGGCAAAGTGTGCGCTACGTTGAAGGAACTCGGTCTTGAAGAGAACACTCTGCTGATGTTCACATCTGACAATGGACCGTGTTCCGGCTCTGCACCGGCAAACCGTTTCATGGCTGGCCTGCACGGGTTGAAAGGCACGGTCTATGAGAACGGCATCCGCACGCCGTGTTTCGCGCGCTGGCCGGCCGGTTTCAAGAGTCCGGCCAAGGTTACACGGCTGACGGCGCACATTGACGTGATGCCGACGATTCTCGATGCGTGCGGCGTCGCTACACCGGCTGGCGTGAAGCTCGACGGCACAAGCTTCCTGTCGCTACTGCGAAACCCGGCCGCTAGCTGGTCCGACCGCACACTGTTCTTCCAATGGGACAGCGGCCAGGAACCGCGCCGCGGCCACGCGTGGTGCGCCGTGACGGAGCGATGGAAGCTGGTGCAGCCGGTTGGCATGGATGCGCCGAACCAAAAACACATCCGCGACCGTTACGCCGAGTTGTGCCGGTTGCAAGGCCGCGGCGAGCGCAGTATCGAAGGCACGCCACGCCACGAGCTTTACGATCTCGCAGCCGACCCAAGTGAGACGAAAGACCTCGCCGCCGAACACCCGACCATCGTAGAGAAGATGAAGAAACAGTATGAAGCGTGGTTCGACGACGTCGCCGCACGCTGGCGCGAACCGAAATCCAATCCATCGCCATGAAACTACGATTGCAGTTCCTGTTGCTCGCTGTGGCCGTCTGCTTTGGCGCGACGGCGTTTGCGGTCGAGAAGCCGCGCAACATCATCTTCATCCTCAGCGATGACCATCGTTGGGACTGGCTCGGCTTCATGCCGGAAGCGCCGAAGTTTCTGGAGACGCCGAACCTCGACCGGCTCGCGAAGGAAGGCGCGCACCTGCGCAACGCGTTCGTCAGCACGTCGCTCTGCTCGCCGAGCCGCGCCTCGATTCTCACCGGCCAATACATGCATCACCACCGCGTCGTGGACAACCAGCGGCCGGAGCCGTCGGGCATCCGGTTCTTCCCGGAGTATCTGCGCGCGGCGGGCTACGCGACGGCGTTTTTCGGCAAGTGGCACATGGGCCACGACAGCGACGAGCCGCGCAAGGGCTTCGATCACTGGGCTGGCTTCCGCGGCCAGGGCGAATACGGCGATCCGACGCTGAACGTCAACGGCACACGGCGGCAGTTCAAAGGCTATAGCACCGACACGCTCACCGACCTCGCAATCGAGTGGCTGCGCGAGCGGCGCGAGAAACCGTTTTTCGTTTATCTCTCGTTCAAAGCGCCGCATTTCCCGTTCGAGCCAGCGCCGCGCCATCGCGGCCGTTATGACAAGGCACCGGTGCGTTACCCGCCGACGATGGCCAACACGGAGGAGAACTACGCGACGCAGCCGCGTTGGGTGCGCGAGCGGCGCTACGGCATCCACGGCGTGGACCACATGGAAACAGGCCGGTTCGACAACGACCCGGTGCCGTCGTTCGAGGACTTGTTCCGCCGCTACAGCGAGGCGGTCCACACAATTGACGAGAACGTCGGCCGCGTGCTGAAGCAACTCGACGACGCGAGTCTGCGCGACTCGACACTGGTGGTCTATATGGGCGACAACGGCTTCGCGCTCGGCGAGCACGGCTTCTACGACAAGCGCGACGCGTTCGAGACGAGCATCCGCGTGCCGTTGCTGGCTCGCGCGCCGGGCCGCATCAAGCCGGGGACGGTCGTGAAACAAATGGTGCAGAACATAGATATCGCACCGACGCTGCTCGAAGCCGCCGGCGTCGCGCAGCCCGCAAAGACACCACGGATGGACGGCCGCTCCTTCTGGCCGCTGTTGCAGGGCCGGGACGTGCCGTGGCGCGATCACATCCTCTACGAGTATCACTGGGAGTGGAATTTCCCCGCCACGCCGACGCTGTTCGCCATCCGCACCGACCGCTGGAAATACATCTACTACCATGGCCTCTGGGACAAGGACAGTTTCCACGACCTCCAGACCGACCCGCACGAGCGCCACAACCTCATCAACGTGCCAGCGTTTCAGGAGCAGATCGCGAAGCTGAAGAAGCAGATGTTCGACGAGCTGGGGAAATCCGGCGCGCTCCAGATGCCGGTGCTTCGTCCCGAAGGCGAACCATTGCAGGATCGGAAACTAACACGATGAAACCCCTGCTCCCCGCTCTGTTCCTTGCGGCGGCAAATCTTTTTGCCGCGAATCCGCCGCCCAACGTCGTGCTGTTCCTCGTGGACGACATGGGCTGGCAGGACACTTCGGTGCCGTTTTACAGCAAGGTCACACCGCTGAACCGCAAGTTTCACACGCCGAACATGGAGCGGCTCGCCGCGGCGGGCGTGAAATTCACGCAAGCCTACGCCTGTTGCGTTTGCTCACCGACGCGCGTGAGCCTCATGACCGGCCTCAACGCCGCGCGCCACAAGGTCACCAACTGGACGCTGCGCAAAGATGCCGCTCCCGATGCGAAGCACCCAACGCTCCAGCTGCCGGAGTGGAACGTCAACGGCCTCAGCCCCGACCCCGCCACGCCGCGGGCGGTTTGCGCGCCGACGCTGGCTCAACTTCTCCGCGAGGCGGGCTACCGCACGATTCACGCCGGCAAAGCGCATTGGGGCGCGCTCGACACGCCCGGCGCCGACCCGCGCAATCTTGGCTTCGACATCAACATTGCCGGCCATGCGGCAGGCGGGCCGGGCAGTTATCTCGGCGAGCAGAACTTCAGCGGCACGTGGCGCCGCGCGCCGAGCATCTGGGACGTGCCTGGCTTGGAGAAGTATCACGGCAAAGACATCTTTCTCACCGAGGCGCTCACCATCGAAGCGAACAAGGCAATGGACCAAGCCGTCGCTGAGAAGAAGCCGTTCTTCCTATACATGGCGCATTACGCGGTGCATGTGCCGTTCGCGCCGGACAAGCGATTTTACCAGAAATACCGCGACGCAGGCCTCGACGACACGGAGGCGATGTATGCCGCGCTGGTGGAAGGTATGGACAAGAGCCTCGGTGATATCATGACCAACCTCGATCGCCACGGCATTGCGTCGAACACCATCGTGCTGTTCGTGTCCGACAACGGCGGCCTCAGCGCCCACGCTCGCGGCGGCCCGCCGCACACGCACAACGCGCCGCTCTCCAGCGGCAAAGGCTCCGCCCGCGAAGGCGGCGTGCGCGTGCCGATGATCGTGAAGTGGCCCGGCGTGATCTCACCCAGCTCGGTTTGCCGCCAATACGTGATGATCGAAGACTTCCTGCCGAGCATCCTCGAAATGACCGGCACGTCGGCGAAGGTGAAAAAGCTGCCGCGCGTGGACGGCGTGAGTTTCGCACCGCTGCTGCGCGGTGGATTGAAAGCGGCGCACTACCCGAAGAACCGCGCTCTTTACTGGCATTACCCGAACGTCTGGGGGCCGAGCGGTCCCGGCATTGGCCCGCACAGCGCCATCCGTCGCGGCGACTGGAAGCTGATCTACTACCACACTGACCGCCGTTGCGAATTGTTCAACCTCGCTGCCGACCTCGGCGAACAACACGATCTTGTTGAGACGGAGCGCGCGAAAGCGAAGGAACTCACCGCGACGCTCGCCCGCTGGTTGAAGGAAACCAAGGCACAGATGCCGACGGACAAGAAGACAGGCACGATGGTCAGTTTGCCGGCGCTTTGACTTCTTCCAGCAACCGCCAGCAATACCACAGCATCCGCGGCAGGTGGAACGGGCCTTTCCACATGCTGCCTTTCGCGCGCGAAGATACGCTGCCGTCGCTGGTCGAGGGCGCGCCGGAGCCAAAACGGCATGACGTCGTTGAGCAGCGTGTCGCGGTGGAAGCTGGCGTTGTCGTTCACCAAACCATCGTAACGCCGCGTTAAGCGCCGTCGGAAGACTATTCTGTTTGCCTTCGCGTCCGCTGGACGATAGAAAAACAAGCTCCGCGACCAGCGGGACAAAGGACGAAAGACAAGTAATTGTAGCTTCTGACAAGGAGACGCCATCATGCCCAAACGCGACGACGTGAAGAAAGTCCTCATCATCGGTTCCGGCCCCATCATCATTGGTCAGGCTTGTGAATTCGACTATTCCGGCACCCAGGCCTGCAAGGCCCTGCGGTCGCTTGGCTACCAGATCGTGCTGGTGAACTCGAACCCTGCCACCATTATGACAGATCCGGGCATGGCGGACGTGACTTACATCGAGCCGCTCACGGTTCAAACACTCACCGAGATCATCGAAAAAGAACGCCCCGATGCGCTACTGCCCAACCTTGGCGGTCAGACCGGCTTGAATCTCTCGTCGCAGCTCTCCAAGTCCGGCGTGCTTGCCAAATTCGGCGTGAAGATCATCGGCGTCGAAGCCGATGCGATCGAGAAGGGCGAGGACCGCATCATCTTCAAGGAAACGATGAAGCGCCTCGGCATAGAAATGCCCAAGAGCGCGCCGGCGTTCAACGTCGAGGAGGCCGAGAAGGTTGCCGCGGAGCTGGGCTACCCGGTGGTCATCCGCCCGGCTTACACGATGGGCGGCACGGGCGGCGGCTTGGTCTATAACATCGAGGAACTGCGTGTCGTCGCCAGCCGCGGCCTTTCCGCCAGCATGGTCGGCCAGATTCTCATCGAGGAATCCGTGCTCGGCTGGGAGGAACTGGAACTCGAAGTCGTCCGCGATGCCAAGAACCAGATGATCACCGTTTGCTTCATCGAGAACGTGGACGCGATGGGCGTGCACACGGGCGACTCCTACTGCGTCGCGCCGATGCTGACGATTGATCCCAAGCTCCAGGTGAAGCTGCAGGATTACTCTTATCGCATCGTCGAGGCCATCGGCGTCATCGGCGGCACGAACATCCAGTTCGCCCACGACCCGAAGACCGGCCGCGTCGTCATCATCGAGATCAACCCCCGCACCTCGCGCTCCTCGGCGCTGGCATCGAAGGCGACCGGTTTCCCCATCGCGCTCGTTTCCGCCAAGCTCGCGGGCGGGCTGACGCTCGACGACATCCCCTACTGGCGTGACGGCACGCTGGAGAAATACACGCCGTCCGGCGACTACGTGGTCGTGAAGTTCTCGCGCTGGGCGTTCGAGAAGTTCAAGGGTTCGATTGACAAGCTCGGCACGCAGATGCGCGCCGTCGGCGAGGTGATGAGCATCGGCAAGACCTACAAGGAGGCGTTCCAGAAAGCCATCCGCTCGCTCGAAAACGGCCGCCACGGCCTCGGCTTCGCGAAGGACTTCAACCGGCGGCCGCTGGCCGAGTTGATGACGATGCTCAATGAGCCGTCCAGCGAGCGCCAGTGGATCATGTATGAAGCGATCCGCAAGGGCGCCACGGTCGAGGAGCTTTACGCCAAGACCTACATCAAGCCGTGGTTCATCCAGCAGATGAAGGAACTGGTCGAGTTGGAGGAGAAGATTCTCCAGTTCAAGGGCAAGGTGTTGCCGGACGAAGTGCTCGTGCAGGCGAAGAAGGACGGTTTCGCCGACAAGTATCTCAGTAAGATTCTTGGCATCCCCGAAGTGAAAATTCGCGAGCAACGCAAGAAGCTCGGCATCGTCGAGGCTTGGGACGCGCTGCCCGTCAGCGGCGTCGAGAACGCGGCCTATTACTATTCGACCTACAACCGGCCCGACAAAGTGGCCTCCAGTTCCCGCAAGAAGGTCATGGTGCTGGGCGGCGGCCCCAACCGCATCGGCCAGGGCATCGAGTTCGACTACTGTTGCGTCCACGCCGCGTTCGCGCTCCGCGAAGCCGGCTACGAGACCATCATGGTCAACTGCAACCCGGAAACGGTTTCCACCGATTACGACACCTCCGACAAACTTTATTTCGAGCCGCTCACCGTCGAGGACGTGCTGGCGATTTACGAAAAGGAAAAACCGGAAGGCGTTGTTGTCCAGTTCGGCGGCCAGACGCCGTTGAACATCGCCGCCGAACTCGCCGCCGCCGGCGTGAAGATCCTCGGCACGTCGCCTGACACCATTGACCTCGCCGAGGACCGTGACCGTTTCCGCAAGATGATGGAGAAGATGGGCATCCCGATGCCGGAATCCGGCATGGCGAGCACTTTCGAAGAAGCGCGCCAGATCGCCGCGAAGATCGGCTACCCGCTCATGGTGCGGCCCTCGTTCGTGCTTGGCGGCCGTGGCATGGAGATTGTCCACGACGAGGAGATGCTCAAGCGTTATGTCGCCGCCGCGGTGGACGTGACGCCCGAACGGCCCATTCTCATTGACCGCTTCCTCGACAACGCCGTCGAGGCCGAGGCCGACGCGCTGGCCGACGGCACTGATGCTTTCGTGCCCGCGGTCATGGAACACATCGAACTGGCCGGCATTCACTCCGGCGACTCCGCGTGCGCCATCCCGCCGGTGACGCTGCCGGAGAAGCACATCAAGACGATCGAGGAATACACCCTGCGCATCAGCCGGGAGCTTCACGTCTGTGGCGTCATGAACATCCAATACGCCATCTGCCAGGACAAGGTCTATGTCCTTGAAGCCAACCCGCGCGCCTCGCGCACCGTGCCGCTGGTCTCGAAAGTTTGCAACGTGCCCATGGCCCGCATCGCCACCAAACTCATGCTCGGCGTGAAACTCCACGACATGAACCTCAAACGCCAAAAGATTCCGCACGTCGGCGTCAAGGAGGTCGTGCTCCCATTCAACATGTTCCCGGAGGTGGACCCGGTGCTCGGACCGGAGATGCGTTCCACCGGTGAAGTGCTCGGCATGGCGCCGACATTCGGTCTGGCCTACTTCAAGTCACAGGAAGCCGCCCTCTCACCGCTGCCCCAGCAAGGCACCGTGCTCATCTCGGTCATGAAGAAAGACCGCCCCGTCATCCTCGATGTGGCCCGCAAGTTTCAGGGACTCGGTTTCCGCATCAAGGCCACCGAAGGCACGCAGTTGTTCTTGCAGGAGAATGGCGTGAAATGCGAGCGCAGCTTCAAGCTTCAGGAACACCAGCGGCCCAACATCATGGACGAGATCAAGAGCAAGGAGATTGATCTGGTCATCAACACGCCCCGGGACAAGACCAGCGCCTTCGACGACTCCTACATCCGGCAGGCGGCGATCAAATACAAAATCGCATACGTCACCACCGCCGCCGCGGCCCGCGCCGCCGTCATCGGCATTGCAGAATACCGCGCCGGCAAGGCGGGCGTGAAGTCGCTCCAGAGCTATCACGCCGACATCCCGAAGGGTTGAGCGCGTCATGAACTGCCATCGTCCGCTTTGCGTGCTGACCCTCTTTGGTTCGACCGCCTTCGCGGCGAATCGGCACGCATAGCGCGGAGGCTCCGCGGCAGCGGCATCTCCCGAACCAGGAGTTTGTTGCTGCGCGCCGCGCAAGTTACTTTGCGATGAACACCGACTTGCAGACGCTTCTCGATTGCCCGCGGCCCACCGTCATTTCAGCAATACGGTGGCCGGCGGAACTGCGGTTGTTCGTGCTCGCGCCGCACCCGGACGATTTCGACGCCATCGCTGTCACGCTGCGGTTCTTCCAACAGAACGGCAACCCGATCCATCTCGCCGTGGTCAGCGGCAGCGCGAGCGGCGTGCTCGACGAGTTCTGCTCGCCGCCCGACAACGCGACGAAAGCCGCCGTCCGCGAGCAGGAGCAGCGTGACAGCTTGCGGTTCTTCGGCCTCGGCGAGGAATGCGCGGCGTTTCTGCGGCTGAAAGAGGATGACGCGGGCGCGCCGCTCGATGATGCCGAAAACGAAGAGGCCATCCGACATCAACTTCTGGCTCATCAACCGCAGATCGTGTTCCTGCCGCACGGCGCGGACAGCAATGCGGGCCATCGGCGCGTTCACGCGATGTTTTTGCGCGCGGCGGCGGCGCTCGACGAGCCACCGGCGGCATTCCTGATACGCGACCCGAAGACACTCAGTTTCCGCTACGACCTCTGCATGCCATTCGATGAGGAGGCGGCGCATTGGAAACGCCGGCTGCTGCTGCATCACCGTTCGCAGGAGCATCGCAACCGTCAGCAGCGCGGCTGCGGTTTCGACGACCGCATTCTCGACGTAAACCGCCAGATCGCAACGGAGTTGAACTGCGGCGCGCCGTTCGCCGAGGCGTTTCAGGTGGAGGCAGTTCCGCGCAGGATATGATCGGGTAATGGTCTTCTGGGTGTCCTTAAGTGGGGTGAGCTTCCAAGCTCGCCCGGCGTCTCGGTTATGAGAACCGCGCGTGAGCTTGGAAGCTCACCCCACTTATCAAGACTGACCCATCACTTTGATGAGTTGATTTCGCCGTCCGATTGGCGAAAATGCCGGCATGAGAACCAACCTCGTCCGTCTCTCTGTCGCGTTCATCTTTCTCGCATCCGCGCTGCCCTGCTTTGCGGAGCCGTTGCCGAAGGCCGCTGGCTATCGCGGCATCTGGTATTACAACCAGCCGTCGAAGGACGAGTATCGCTACAAATACAGCGGCGGTTTCGCCACCTACCCGCAACAGATGCTGCCCTACGCTTACTACGCGAAGGAGGTCAACAAAACTTTCTTCTGCTATGGCGGGCGGATGAAGGAGAAGAATCAACTCCTCCACATGGTCAGCTTCTACGACCACGCCACCAGCCAGGTGCCGCGCCCGACGATCTTGCTGAACAAGAAAACCGACGACGCGCACGACAACCCGACCATCATGCTCGATGACGCCGGCCACGTCTGGATCTTCTCTGCCGCCCACGGCACCTCACGGCCGTCGTGGATTCACCGAAGCAAGAAGCCTTACTCGGTGGACGAATTTGAGCAGATTCTGGAAACCAACTTCTCCTACCCGCATCCATGGTGGATGCCGGGCAAAGGTTTTCTTTTCCTGCACACGCGCTACAAGCTCGGTCGCGGCCTGTTCTGGATGACCAGCCCTGACGGCGTGAAGTGGGGCGAGCCGCAGAGCCTCGCGCACATTGAAATGGGCGATTACCAAGTGACGTGGCGCTGCGGCAACCGGCTCGCCAGCGTGTTCGACTATCATCCGAAACCGGTCGGCCTCAACGAGCGCTCCAACATCTACTACGTCGAGACGGGCGACCACGGCAAGACGTGGCGCACCGTTGCAGGCGAACCGTTGACGTTGCCGCTGACCGAAGCGAAGAACCCCTCGCTGGCTTACGATTCACGCGTCGAGAAGAAGGTTGTTTACCTCAAAGATCTCAACTTCGATGCCGACGGCCGGCCGGTCATCCTCTACCTGACCACCACCGGATACGAATCCGGCCCTAAACACGGCCTGCGTCCGTGGTTCACGTTGCGCTGGACGGGCAAGGAATGGGAGCGCCGGCCGTTCACCACCAGCGACCACAACTACGACCACGGCTCGCTCTACATCGAGCCGGACGGCACGTGGCGGATCATCGCGCCGACCGAACCCGGTCCGCAGCCGTGGACCACCGGCGGCGAGATGGTGCTCTGGACCAGCCGCGACCAAGGCGCGACGTGGACGAAGGTGAAGCAACTCACTCGCGACCGCCGCGTCAACCACACCTACGCCCGCCGTCCCGTCAACGCCCATCCCGACTTCTACGCCTTCTGGGCCGATGGCAACACGCTGGAGCAATCGGAATCGCGTCTCTACTTCACCAACAAAGACGGCGACCACGTCTGGCGATTGCCGACGACGATGACCGGTGAGTTTGCGAAGCCAGAGATTGCTTGGTAGCTCGCACTGGCGGGCGCAGATATCAATCACCACATCCTGCGACTTCGATTCGAAACCGGCGGCGACGCTGTCGCGTGACCGCAATCTTGCGCTTCGCTGTGCAACCGGTTAGCCTGCGACCATAGTCACTCGGTTCAGGAAGTTCTCTGAACATCACGTGAGGAAGTTGGCGTATGCGCTCACTCAACACGCGTCCGTGTTATCCGTGCATTGGCTTGGTAGCCGCTGTCGTTCTGGCGGGTTCGATGCCAGGGTTCGCTGGATTGTGGCCTGCGGGCCGGGAGGTGGTCCGTTTAGAGGCCCGGCCGTTTGAGCTTCAGGACGTGCGGCTGCTGGAGGGTCCGTTTCACGAGGCGATGGAGCGAACGCGGAAATATCTCCACGAGTTGGATGCGAACCGCCTGCTGTTTCACTTCCGCGAGACCGCCGGACTGCCGGCTCCGGGCGAGCCGCTGGGCGGCTGGGAGAAGCCGAAAGTCCGTTCTCACGCGGTGGGCCACTACCTCTCAGCTTGCGCCATGATGGTTGCCTCGACTGGCGACGAAGCCCTCCGTGCAAAAGCCGGCCGCATCGTGGCGGCGTTGGCCGACTGTCAAAAGGCGCACGGCAACGGTTTCCTCGGGGCTTTTCCTCAATCATACGTGGATGAGTTGATCGCAGGTAAAGGCGGCGGGAACGCGTGGTATCGGTTCCACAAGGTTTTCTCCGGCCTGATTGATGTCCACGTCTATTGCGGAAATCCGCAGGCGTTGCAGGTGGCCGAGCAGATGGCGGCTTGGACCAAGAGCCGGCTCGATCGAGTTGATCGCCCAACCATGCAGCGAATGCTTAACTCGGCGGAGGAAGGCGGAATGACCGAATGTCTCGCCACCCTCTACGGGCTGACCGGCGACCAGCGATGGTTGGAGTTGTCGAAGCGATTCGATCAGGACAGTTACTCGGAACTACTGGCGCGCGGCGAAGACCGCCTCAAGGGCCAGCACGTCAACTCGATCATTCCCAATATCATCGGCAACGCGCGTTTGTATGAGGTGACCGGCGCGGAGCGGGACCGGCGCATCGCCGAGTTTTTATGGAACCAAGTCGTGGGCGCGCGGTCTTACTGCACCGGCGGCACGAGTCTGGACGAGTTTTGGAAAGCGGAGCCGGGCAAATTGTCCGACCAACTCGGCGGCCACAACCAGGAGACTTGTTGCACCTACAACCTGCTCAAGCTCACGCGCCACTTGTTCGCGTGGAAACCGGATCGGAACTACGCCGACTACTACGAGCGCGCCTTGCTAAACGGCATCCTGGCGACGCAGGATCCGAAGACGGGCATGATGATGTATTACTTCCCGCTCGCTTCCGGCTTCTGGAAAGTTTTCAACGCACCGCCCGATACCTTCTGGTGCTGCGTTGGCACCGGCATGGAAAACCACGCGCGTTACGGCGAGTCCATCTATTTCCACGACGACGCCGGCATCTGGGTCAACCTCTTCATCGCCTCCGAACTGAACTGGAAAGATAAACACGTTCGGTTGCGACAGGAAACGCGTTTTCCCGATGAACAACGAACCGCGTTCAGCGTGAAGACCGAACGGCCGGTTCGTTTTGCGCTGCGGCTGCGAGTTCCTCAGTGGGCCGCCAACGGCGTCGCCGTTCGAGTAAACGGAAGCCTGCTCGATGCTTCAGCAAACAAGAGCGGATATTTGGTGGTTGATCGCACATGGGCCGACGGCGACCGCGTCGAAATGGCGTTGCCCATGCAACTCCGGGCGTGGCCAATGCCCGACGATCCGACGCTGCTTGCCGTAATGTATGGCCCGATGGTTCTCGGTGGTCGTCTCGGAACTGACCCGATTACCGACGACCTCGTTTACCGGCACGAGAGTTATTTCAAGTATCCGAAACAACACGTCGCTCACGCGCCGGACATTGTGACGCCGAAGCCCGATCCTGCTGAGTGGGTGAAGCCTGTGGCGGGCGAGCCGCTCACCTTCCGCACGCAGTCCGTCGGCCGGCCGCACGACGTGACGCTCGTGCCTCTCCACCGGCTGTGGGGTGAACCCTACGCGGTTTACTGGCGGGTCGTGCCGGAGCCGGAGTGGCAGAAACGCGAGGCGCAGCGCAAGGCGCAGGAAACCGCCGAGCGTGCGCGCGACAAGTTGCTGAAGCAGAACAAGGTTGATGAGGTCATCGCCGACGGACCTTTCGGCCAATCGGAGAAAGCGCATGCGTTTCGGGGCGAACGCACACACACAGCACCCCATCAGGGCCGGTCGTGCCGGTGCGCATCCAATGGGTGGTTCAGCTACATGATGAAGACTCTGCCCAACGAGCCGATGGCGCTTCTCTGCACCTATTCATACTGGGGAGGCAAGGCGCAGCCGTGGACGTTCGACATCGTCGTGGATGGCACAAAGATCGCCGCGCAAACGCTGGGCCAGGAGCGGGCGGACCGTTTCTTCGACGTGAAGTATGCGATTCCTCCGGAGCTGACACGAGGCAAGTCGTCCGTGGTGGTGAAATTCGCCGCCGCGCCCGGCCAAACCGCCACCGGCGCTTTTCTCGGCGGCGTTTTCGACTGCGTAATGCTCAAGACGAAGCCGACGGGCGAATAGCCTTGTGGACATGACCATTGACCCCATTAATTGCAGTTTCGGCTACGCTGCGCTTCGCCTGTTGCTACTGCTTTTGCTCAGCGCCGGCACGGCCGCCGGCCAATACCACACCTACTGGGGTGACGTGCACGGGCACTCCACGGTATCGGACGGCAAAGTCAGTCCCGACGGCTACTTCACTTACGCGCGCGATGTCGCCAAGCTCGACTTCGTCATCCTCACCGACCACGATTTCGGCAACCGCGCACCGTGGCGGATGCCGAAGGAAAACTGGCAGCTCATCCAGGACAAGGCGGATCAGTTCGACGCAGACGGCCGCTTCGTCGCGATCAGCGGCTACGAATGGACATCGCAGGCGAAGTATTGGTCCGGCTTCACCAACGGCCCGTCGGAGCGGCTGTTTCCGGGGCCACCGCGATTCTACAATCACAAGAACGTCTATTTCACGAATCACATCGGTTACCTCTTCAGCGCGAAGGATCCCGCCTGCAACAATCCCGATACGCTGGCGGAAGCGGTAAGGAAGCACGGCGGTCTGATCCAGAACAACCATCCCTTTGCTGTTTTCAACGAGGCAAGAGATCAGTGGGAATACGCCCCCGCGAACAGTTCCGTTATCGTCAATACCGAGATGGGCCTGGACACCAGCCGTTACAAAGGCAAGACCTATCAACTGAATTGGGAAAAGGGCGTGCGCGAGTTTCTCAACCACGGTGGCAGGACCGGCTTCGTCGCGGGAACCGACACCCACGACGGGAAACCCGCCGCGCGCACGGCCGTGCTGGCAACGGAACTGACGCGCGCCGCCATCTTCGACGCGTTGCGCCATCGGCGGAACTACGCCATCAACCACGCCCGAATCGGACTCGACTTCCGCATCAACGGGCATTTTATGGGCGAGGAGATCGAGTTGACTGGCAAGCCGCGGATTGTCGTGGATGTCAAAGGCACCGCGCCGATTGAGGAGATCATCATCGTCCGCAACGGCGGGGTCGTCTATACGCTCCATCCGCAGCAGCAGAACGCCTCGTTCACGTATGTGGACGAAACCTTCGCGAGTCCGAGCTACTACTACGTGCGCGTGATTCAAACCGACACCGATCCGCACGGCAATCGCTCCCATGCCTGGTCAAGCCCGATCTGGGTAAAGAAGAAACCCTGAACAGTAAGCGGCAGGCCGCCGCGAACTACGAGATGAACATATTCCTCCGAATCTGGTGTGCGGTTGTTTGTGCGTTTACGGTTGCCATCGCGGCGGGAGAGCCGAGTCTGCCGAAGACGGGCCGGCTCCTGACTCAAGGCGCCGAGCCGGTTCGCATCGTCTGTTTTGGCGACAGCATCACGGGCGTCTATTACCACACGGGCGGACGGCGGGCGTGGTGCGACATGCTCGGCATCGCGTTGCAGCGATTGTATCCCAATGCCAGGCTGCAGATGATCAACGCCGGCGTGAGCGGCAACACGACCGCGGCGGGGCTGGCGCGTATCGAGCGCGACGTGCTCGCCCACAAGCCGCACTTGGTTGTCGTCATGTTCGGCATGAACGACATGGCCTTCGATGCGAAGGATATGGCCGGGCAGCAGATTGCGGAGCGGGAAACGCGTTTTGCCGCCAACCTGCGCGAGATCATCCGCCGCTGTCGCGACGTGGGCGCCGAGGTTGTGCTCTGCACCCAGAACTCCATCTATCCCGACGCCGTGCCCCGCCGACCGCCGGAGCGCCTCGCCAGATATGCCGAAGTCATCCGTGCCGTCGCCGCCGACACTCGCGTGCCGCTGGCCGATTGCTACCGGGCCTACGAATCGCTCCGCGCCGCCGACCCGCGCGGTTGGATGCTGTTGATGAGCGAGACGATTCACCCGAACATGAACGGCCACAAGCTGTTTGCCGGGGAAATCGCCCGGGTCATCAGCGGCAAGCGCGTCTCGTTGCGCGACGTCATGCCGCTCCAGCCGTGCATCCCGCGCACGCTGGCGCTGCTGCGTGAAGGCAAGCCGATCAACGTGATTGCGATGGAGTCTTATCACACGATGGTGCCACAAGTGTTGAAGAGGCTGAGCCCGAACTGCGAAATCCGCGCAACCTGCTGGCCGACGGTGGGCAAGACGCTGGCGCAGTTGGAGAGTTGGGGCAAAAGCGTCCGCGCCATGAAGCCCGACCTCGTCGTGATTGCCGTTCCCACAAAGGTCTCTGCGCCCGCCGGGGACGAAGCGCTCATCCGGTCGTATTCCTGGATTGTGAACTACAGCATGGCGTTCGGCCGTCCCGAATGGGATGTGGTGGCAATCCTTCCACCGGGACAAGACATCGCCCGCGACATCATCCTGGGCCATGACGTTGCTTGCATCGAGCACCAGTCGGGCAACGCCGCGTTGACCGAGGACCTGTTATCGCGCTGGTTCCGCGCTCAACGGAGTGAACACTGAAAGGTTGAAGGTTTGCCGTTCCTCTGGTGAATGCCGAACGGGCGCGATACCTGCAATGGAGACGTTGCCCCGGATTACATCTCGCTCGGCCCCGGCCCTGTCCCGCACGCAGCTTTGGCAATTTCTACAGCATCCCCGCCCACTTCTTCGTCCCCGGCCAGCGCGCCTTCGAGTTTGGCGCCGTTGTCCTCCGCCTCGACCGCCTCGACACGAAGTAATCTGTGCCGCCGTGCCACCGTTGGGCCTATCCAGAAAATGTTCGATGAACTCTGGCGTGGCCTGCTCGCGCTAGCTTTGAAATCTTTAGGGGCTGCTCCGCGTCTTGTGGACGACGTCCCGTTCTTAGCAGGCGAGGTGTTTTGGGCCAAGGCAGCACTCATGCAGTGAGTGGATAAGGCCATCCACTCTTTCTCTGATAATCGAGCCTGAAGTGAGTAATTGAAACACACGGAAAATCGTCGATGAAAAACGACGCGAAGCAGGGATAGAGAGTAATCATCACGCTTGCTAAGCGGACGGAACCACTTCCAGGCAGAAACATGCCTGCAAGGTGCTCGCGATTCTCTGTTACCCAAGCAATCTTTCGACGGAACTTGTCCGCGTAATTCACTTTGTTGCGGACGAACTGGGCAATCGCGTCTCGATAGAAACGCGGCTCGGTGCCTTCCTCAACCATCTTAAATTCTGCAAGAAGAAGGAGCCGTTCAGCAGAGTTGTAGCCGAGAAAATCGAGTTGCCCAACTGAGTCAGGAATAGCCAGAACCTCTTGCCCTACGCGAACATGCCCGTTGTATGCCTGCCCTTTGAATCCAACGTTTCTCAAGTTATCGGATGCGACCCTCTCAAACCATTCACCACATGCGTTTGAGACAGCGGCAAGGCCAACTCGCGTTTCATCGTTGATCCACTCATCTGGCAACTGTTGAAAGCAAGCTCCACTCAAAAGCCATACAAATGATTCCTTGGCCATACCGCGCGACCAAACGAGATGCGTCCCTTCTGGATGGGGAAACTCGAAAAACGCCCGCCTCAGTGCCCGGTGTTTCTGCTTCGGGTTCCACATCACGCGACCTTCCTGCCGCATCGCAGTTTTTCGGAGTGTGAAACCCATTAGAATCTTACGAACCAACTCCGGCTCGATTCCGAGTTTCGAACCTGCTTCGACAAACCTCTCTAGATTGATGAACGGGATGGGCAGACCATTGGGGTCTGGCGTTGGATCATCTACAGCGTGCCTAAGAAAATCGAGAAAATGGCCGAACGAGATTCCGAAAGCCCGATAGAAGTATGGATCCAAAACCGCGCATTGTGCTGGCGGATCAGTATCAAAAGTCAGTCCTTTGATGAACTTGCTCTGGTTGTCTCTGTCGTCTTCAACCATCTTGACGAATCTCGATAGCAGATGAGCGCGAGACGCTTGTAACGTGCAGTCAAAGAATCTCTCCGAAAGTTGGAGTTCGATGTCGTCAGGGAACAAAGAATAGGTGGTCTCACTTAAATGGTAGAGATTTACCATCTCTTCTGCGCAGAGCAACGCTTGGTTGAAAAACTTCACTGACCTCGCTTGGGTCAGGTCGGAGTCCACGCGGAGCGCAACCGAGGAAGCTTTTTCGCACAGATGTTTCAATGCACGACGAAACTGCGGGCCACTGGCCCTCCAAAACTCGCGTTCAATAGGAACCAGCGTGTCGCCATGTCCAATCCGAACCGATTCATCGTATTGCAACAGGATACATTGAATGAAGTCTCGTGACGCAAGTTGTTCGAGGAGTCTTCCCAATCGCACTGAGTAAAACTCGAACGCACGCTGGAGAATCGCATTAACCTTTTTGGTTTCCGTGTATCGTGCTGGCGGGAAAGCTTGAAGCACATGGTTGTGTGCTTCTAGGCGGAGCCGGAAGGTGGTTTCGTCAGTTGGACGGACAATTCTCGTGTCCGCAATGCGCACGAAGTGCATTGCCGGCGAAGCTGTCTGTCCTTTCTTTTTCACAGGAGCCTCTGTAAGCACTCTGCCTTGGCGTAGATCGCCTCAATGATCAAGGCCGCTATGGCTCGCGGAGCCTCACTCCGGAAGTTAGTCCTTCGTGTAAACCTGCGCGCCCTTTTCGACGAACTCTTTCGCCTTCTCCTCCATGCCGGACTTGAGCGCGTCCTGCTCGGTGACGCCGTGCTCGGTGGCGATTGCCTCGACGGACCTTTGCGTTACAACGCGCGCTTGATCGTCTCGATGTCCTTGTAGCTGCGGAGGTCGTAGGCGATGCGGGCGGCGTCGAGGACGCCGGTCAGCGCGCGCAAGGCGACGCCGAAGCCGTCGGGGCCGCTGAAGCCGCCGAACTGGCCGCCGCCTTTCAGGTGCGGCTCGAGGTCGAGGAAGACGCCGGGGACGCCGAGCTTTCTGAGCTTGCGGTCGAGGGCGGGGATGAGTTTGGCGAAGTCCTTGAGGATGGCGGGGTGCTGGCAGTCGCCGTCGTCGCAGGGGACGAAGTTTTTCAGCATCGCCTCTTCCACATGGCCGCGCCACTGGATCTTGCCCTTTTGGTGGTAGTCCTTGATGTGCATCCAGCCGATGCCAGCCTTCATGGCGTGGTAGTTCTCGACGACGGCCTTGCCGCTGCCGAACTGGACGAAGAGGTTGGCGGCGTCGAAGACGAGCACGAGGGCTTTGCTGTTGACGTGCTTGTAAAGCTCCATCAGCAGGTGGCCGTTCTGGCCGACGAGGTTCGCCTCGACCTCCAGGCCGAAGATGACGCCCTCCGCCTCACAGCGCGACGCGATCTCGGCGAGCATGTCGCCCGCCTGCCGGATGTAGTCCTCCGGCCGCTCGCCTTTGGGCTGATAGAAGGAAAAGCCGCGGATGAGCTTGGTGCCAAACGCCTGCGCGAGGGCGATGGCGCGGCGCACGTCAAGGTCCACGTATTGGCGAAACGGGATGTAGCGGTTGCTGGTGCCGTCCTCCACGTCCTTGATCTTCACCTTGCCGACGGGCGAGCCGAGGGTGGCGACGCCGACGCCGTAGTCGAGGTGGAACTGCTGGAGCAATTTGATTTCCGCGTCGGTGAGCTGCATCACGTTCTTGAGGCCGTTGCCGGCGTCCACGAAGCGGATGCTGTAATGCTTGAGGCCGGCGGCGGCGAGCAAGGTCATCTGTTCAAGCGCGGTCTTCTTGACCGCGCCCTCGTCGGCGAAACCTGAAAGGAGAACTTTGGGTGTCATGGGGCGGCTCTTTTACACGAAACGCGGCCCGACTGAAAGGTTGAATTGTCGCGCCGGAAGGCGTAAGCGTAGCGCCTCAACCAACCCACAGGAGCATTGATGATGAAGATGAACTCGATCACAGGAAGACTGATTGCCGGCGGAGTGGTCGCGATGGCGTTTTGCGCGATGCAAAATATCGTCGCGGCGCAGAAGGAAGTGGCGCTTTTTGACGGCAAGACCCTCGATGGCTGGACCACCACCGGCAAGCCGGAGGGATGGGCTGTCGAGGATGGCACCATTGCCTGCCAGGTCAAGGGCGGCGCTTATCTCTACACGAAGGAGCAGTATGAGAACTTCGTCCTGTCGCTCGACTTCAAAGTGTCGCCGCCGACCAAGAAACTGAACGCGAAGAGCAAAAAGGAGGAAACGCACAAGTGCAACAGCGGCGTGTTCATTCGCTGGTCCGACCTCAAAAACGCCGTTCATACCGGCATCGAGGTGCAGGTGTTCGACAGCGTCGGTGTCGCCACGCCGGGCAAGCATGATTGCGGCGCGCTCTACGACATGGTCGCGCCGTGCAAGAACATGGAGAAGCCCGTCGGCCAGTGGAACCGCATGATCATTACCTGCAAAGGCCCGATTATTTCCGTCGAGTTGAACGGCGAGAAGATTTGCCAGATGAACGAAGACCAGTTCGACAAGCCCGGCCTCAGCCCGGACGGCACGAAGAACAAATACAAGAACGCATGGAAGGACATGCCGCGCAAAGGCCATATCGGCTTCCAGGACCACGGCCATCACGTGTGGTTCAAGGACGTGAAGATCAAGGTGCTGTCAGCCCATTGAACCGGCTGCTTTTGTTTCAGCGGTTTCCGCGTTTGCGCGACACGATGCCGTTTGTGCCGCTCGGCACCTACCCGACGCCCGTTGAACGGCTCACGGCTGTCGAACAAGCGGCCCGCTTGCCGGCGGACGGGCAGTTGTGGGTAAAGCGTGACGATCTCTCCGGCGAGCCGTGGGGGATGAGCAAGGTGCGCAAGCTGGAGCATTACTTCGGCGATGCGCGGGCCGCTGGCGCGCGGCGCGTGCTGACGTTCGGGCCGCTTGGTTCCAACCACACGCTGGCCACGGCGCTTTACGGAAAGCAGCTTGGCTTCGAGGTGCATCTCCAGCTCTGGCCGGAGCCGGCCACCGAGCGCGTCCGCCAAACGTTGCTGGCCGAGCAGGCGCTGGGCGCGAAACTGTTCCTCGTCGGCACACTGGATGAACGGGCGCTGGGTGATCTTGTGGACTCCGGCGTGCGCGGCGACACCTACGTCATTCCGCCGGCCGGCACTGATCCGATCGGCGCGATGGGCTACGTCGAAGCTGGGCTGGAAATCGGCACGCAGGTGGCGAGCGGCGAGTTGCCTGCGCCGGATTTCGTTCACGTTGCCGGCGGCACGGGCGGCGTTGCGGCCGGGTTGGCGATCGGGCTGCGGCTGGCAGGACTGCGTAGCCGCGTCGTGGCGATTCGCTGCGTGGCGGCGGAGGTGCTGACGGAACTGCGCGTCGTGTTCCTTGCGCGCCGGTTACGGCAGCGGCTTGCGCAGCTTGCGGGCGTCGAGGAGACATCGCTGGCGCAACCGACGGCGGAAGACTTTCTGATTCTTCACGATCAAGCCGGCGGCGGTTACGGCCGGCCGACGGAAGCGTCGGAACAGGCGCGGGCGTTGTTTGAAGCGAGCGCGTCGGTGGTGCTGGATGGGACTTACACGGCCAAGGCCGCCGCGGGCATGCTGGCGTTCGCCGCGTCACTGGCAGGCGCTGGCCGCCGGCATTTGTTCTTCCACACATACGCGCACCGCGACCTGAGCAGGCTGGCAGCGGGCGCGGCTTGGCGGGATTTGCCGGTGCCGTTTCACTCGTGCTTCGTGTAATGAGTTACCTGGCGCCTGTGTAAGTGGGGTGAGCTTCCAAGCTCGCCCGGCGTGCTACAAAACAGTGGCGGGCGAGCTTGGAAGCTCACCCCACTTAAAAGACAATTCTGCCCGACTGACCCACTTCTGCTTCGGCGGGATTTAGGATTGCATTCGGCGGACGGATGCCGGAACACTTCGCAACTGTCATGGAGAACAACGAACGTTTTAGCGATTTGAAGCGGGCGTTTCGCATGGTTACGCGCGATCCGGGCTGGTGGTGGAAGGTGTTGATCGGCGGCCCGATGATTTTCTGTCCGCTGACGTTTCTGCTTCCGCTGGGATTCACGATGGAGGTGCTGCGGCGCGCGAAAAAGAATCCAGAGAAGTTCATTCTGCCAGGCTTTGGCTTGGCGTTGTGGGGACGCTACGCAAGGGAAGGCGTTGTGAAACTGCTGATCACTTTCGGGACGCTGCTCGTGCCGGTGCTGGCATGGATGGGGTTCACATGGGCCGTGGCGTTGATCTTCCGTTTTCCCGGCTGTGAGCGGTGGCAGTTCTTTTTCGAGACGCTGTTGCCGTTTGCCTCGCCGGTGGCGTTTTTCCTGACGATACCGTTTTGCGCGGTGGCGTGCTGCCGTTATATCGAGACGGGGCGCATCGGGCCGGCGTTTGATTATGTGACGAACACCAAAATCTATCGCGCGGGCTTCGTGGATTTTTCAATCGGCGCCATGGTCATTCTGGGGATGAATGCCATTGCGCAGACGTGGCTGCTGCCGCTGATGTGGGGCTTGTTATTCAGCTTGTGCGTGGGGGACTGCTGGTTCGGACCGATCTACAACGAGGCCGCACGGCGCGTCAGGCGCGTGGAAGAAGAAGCGGCGGCGAGCAGTGCGACGGATGAAGAACAACCGTTGCCGCGCAGTGAGAACTAGAAACACGAAGCGGCGCTGACAGGAAAGGTTTGTGCAAGACCAACAACAGCTTCTTTCGTGTTTGTTTTCGCACATGAAGCCGAAGGCCCTGGACTGCTGTGAGCATCACAGCTTTCCGTGCTCGATTGAGTCGCAGCAGTCACTTCCAAAGCTGTAGTTCCTACAGCAGTCCAGGGCCTTCGGCTTCATCAGAGTTTACCCAGCGCTATTCCGCTGTCGGGCTGAGGTCTTTGCTGAGTTCGGTTTCCACTGCCGGCTTGCGCGCGCGCCGGGTCATGCGTTGGCGCAGACCTTCCATCGCGAGGTAAACTACCGGCGTGATGTAGAGGGTGAGAGTTTGCGAGACGATGAGGCCGCCGACGACGGCGAGGCCGAGGGGCTGACGCGCTTCGCCGCCACCGCCGTAACCGAACGCAATCGGCAGCGTGCCCATCAGCGCGCAGAAGGTGGTCATCATGATCGGCCGGAAGCGCAGCAGGCAGCCCTGGTAGATGGCGTCGTAGGCTGTCTTGCCTTCGCGCTGCGCTTCGATGGCGAAGTCAATCATCATGATCGCGTTTTTCTTCACGATGCCGACGAGCATGATCAGGCCGACGAGCGAGTAGATGTTCAGGTCGCAGCCAAACATCATCAGCGTGACCAGCGCGCCGAGGCCGGCGGAGGGCAGGCCGGAGAGGATGGTGATCGGGTGGATGAAGCTTTCGTAGAGGATGCCGAGGATGATGTAGATGACCAGCACCGACATCACCAGCAACAAGCCCATGCCCTGCTGTGACGCCTCGAAGATTTGCGCGGTGCCCTGGAAGTTGCCGATGACGGTCGCGGGCAGGCGGAGTTCGCGCTCGGCGTCGCGGATGAGGTCCATGGCCGTGCCCAGCGAGACGCCGGGGACGAGGTTGAAGGAAATGGTGGAGGCGGGAAGTTGGCCGAGGTGGTTGACGGTGAGCGGGCCGGCGGTGCGTTTGATCTGTGCGACGCTGTTTAACTGCACGAGCCGACCGCTGTCGGAACGCACGTAAAGCCGCGAGAGTGCCGCAGGGTCGCGCTGGGCTTCCGGCTTGGCTTCGAGGATGACCCAGTATTGGTTGCTGGGCGTGTAGATGGTGGAAATCTGCCGCGAGCCGTAGGCGCTGTAGAGGGCGTTTTCGATTTGCAACGCCGAGACGCCGAGCGTGCGCATCTTGTCGCGGTCCATGTCCACCAAGACTTGCGGGCTGTTGATGAGCAGGTCGCTGTTGACGTCGAGGAGGCCGGGCAGTTCGCGCATCGCGGCCTCCAGTTTCGGCACCCAACGGTAGAGTTCGGCGGTGTCGGCGCATTGCAGCGTGTATTGATATTGGGCCTTGGTCAACATGCCGCCGAAGCGGATGGTCGGCACGTTCTGGAGAAAAACTTTGATGCCGACCAGCTTGGCGAGTTTTGGCCGCAGATCCTGAATGAGCTGGTCCGAGTTGAGCTTGCGTTCGGAACGTGGCTTGAGCCGGATGAACATGCGGCCGGAGTTGCCGGTCAGTGTCGAGCCGCCGACGCCGATGGAGCAGGTGAAGTTGAGGATGTTCGGGTCGGCCAAGAGGATCTTTGCGGCCTCCAACTGGTGTTCGCGCATCGCCTCGAACGAAATGTCTTGCGAGCCTTCGGAGATGGCGTAGATCTGGCCTGTGTCCTCGTTGGGAAACATGCTCCGCGGAATCTTCCAGCCGAGATAGCCCGTCAACACGATTGAGAGCACGAGCACCATCATCACGGCGGCGCGGTGGCGCATCACGGATTGCAGGGTTACCTCGTAAAGGCGCAACATGCCGTTGAAGCCGCTTTCGAGGACGCGGTAGAAGCGGCCGTGCTTCTCGGTCGCCGAAGGCCGCACGAAACGGCTGCACATCATCGGCGTCAGCGTCAGTGACACAAAGCCCGACACCAGCACCGCCGCGCCGATGGTCACCGCAAACTCGTGCAGCAACCGCCCCAACACGCCCGGCATGAACAGAAACGGGATGAACACCGCCGCCAGTGACAGCGTCATGGAGATAATGGTGAAGCCGACTTGCTTCGCGCCCTTGAGCGCCGCGGTGAACGGCTCCTCGCCCTGCTCCATGTGGCGGACGATGTTTTCGAGCATGACGATGGCGTCGTCCACGACGAAGCCCACCGACAACGTCAGCGCCATCAGCGAGAGGTTGTCCACGCTGTAGTCGCACAGATACATCACCGCGAACGTGCCGATGACCGACATGGGCACCGCGAGGCTGGGGATGATCGTGGCCGAGACGTTGCGGAGGAACAGGAAGATGACCAGCACCACCAGACCCGCCGTCAGCACCAACGTGAACTCCACGTCATGCACTGACTCGCGGATGGACTTGGAGCGGTCGTAGAGCGTCTCGATCTGCACCGATGCCGGCACCTGCGCACGGAATTGCGGCAGGAGATTGCGGATGTCATCCACCACCTGCACGGTGTTGTAGCCGGGCTGGCGTTGGATGCTCAGGATGATGCCGCGAACGCCGTTGAACCAACTGGCGACCTTGTCGCTCTGTGTGCTGTCAGTCACCTGGGCGATCTGCTCCAACCGCACGGGCGCGCCGTTGCGGTAGGCGACGATGATCGGACGGAACTGCTCCGCCTTGCTGAGGATGCCCGTGGCCTGCACGTTGAACGCCTGATGCCGCCCGTAGAGCGTGCCCGTGGGGATGTTCACGTTGGCCTCGGCAATCGCCTTCTGCACCTCGTCAATCCCGATGCCGCGCGTCGCCAGCGCGTCGGGGTCCACCTGCACGCGGACGGCAAACTTCTGCGCGCCGAGCACCTGCACTTGCGCGACGCCATCCACCATCGAAATGCGCTGGGCCATCAATGTCTGCGCGTATTCGTCCACCGTCGAGAGCGGCAGCGTCGGCGAGGTCAGGGCGAGGTAGAGGACTGGCTGGTCGGCGGGGTTGACTTTCCTGTAAGTCGGCGGTGTCGGCATCTCCGGCGGCAGTTGCGACATCGCGCGCGCAATCGCCGCCTGCACGTCCTGGCCGGCGGCGTCAACGCTCCGGTTCAGGGTGAACTGGATGGTGATCTGCGACACACCCAGCGCGCTCACCGAAGTCATGTTGTCCACGCCGGCGATGGTGGTGAACTGTTTTTCCAGCGGCGTCGCCACCGCCGAGGCCATCGTTTCCGGACTGGCGCCCGGCAGGTTCGCCGACACCGTGATCGTCGGGAAGTCCACGTTCGGCAGGTCACTGACCGGCAGCTTCCGGAACGCCATGATGCCGAAAAGCAAAATCGCCGACATGACCAGCGTGGTCATCACCGGCCGGCGGATGAACAGTTCGGGAATGCTCACGGCGCCTTTGCCTCCGTCGGCGCGGTTGCGGCCGGACTGATGCTCGTTCTCACGTCCACCTTTGCGCCGGGCACGAGCCGCAAGTGCCCGTCTGTCACCACCAACTCGCCGGCCCGCAGGCCCTGTTCGATCACTGCCACGCCGTTGTGCGAATAGGCCAGCACCACCGGGCGCATCTCGATGGTCCGGTCGGCCTTGATCACAAAAACGAACTCACCATGCTGACCCGTTTGCACCGCCTGCGACGGCACCACAATCGCACGCGGTGTTGTTGTCAGGTCGAGCCGGACATTGACGAACTGGCCGGGCCAGAGCGTGTTGTCGGTGTTGGGAAAAGTGGCCTTGAGCTGGATCGTGCCGGTGGCGACGTCCACGGTGTTGTTGATGAAACTCAACCGGCCCTGCGCCCGCAACTCATCGTGGTTGGCGACGACCGCCTCGACCGCCAGCGTCCCCGCTGCGAGATAACGCTTGATGTCCGGCAGATGATGCTCCGGCACGGAGAACGTGACATAGATCGGCTGGACCTGGTTGATCACCACCAACTCGTCATCCTTCGCCTTGATAACGTTGCCCGCGTCCTTGCGCGAATCGCCGGTGCGTCCGTCAATCGGCGAGCGGATTTCGGTGTAACCGAGCAGGAGCTTCATGTTGGACACCGCCGCCTCGTCGGCCTGCACGGTCGCTCTCAGCGCCGCGAACGTCGCGCGCGCCTTGTCGGCGTCCTGGGGCGAAGCCACACCCTTCTTGCCTAGTTCCTCGTAGCGCTGGTTTTCCAGACGCGCGTTCTCCAACTGCGCCTTGTCGCGGGCGAGATTGCCCTCGGCCTGCTTGAGCGACTCCGCGAACGGCCGCGGGTCAATCGTGAACAAGAGGTCGCCCTTCTTGACCTCCTGCCCTTCGCGGAAATGCTCTACCAGCAAAAGTCCATCCACCTGCGCACGCACCGACACCGTCGAGAGCGCCTCCACGTTGCCGATGGCGCGCACTTGAACCGCCATCGGGCGCTCCACGACGTTGGTCGCCAGCACCGGCACCGGCGGCTGCGCCTTCTTCGCGCTGCCCTTCTCGTTCGGCTTCTCCGAGCAACCCGTCAGCGCCACGGCCGCCGCGACCAGCGCGGCCACGCCGGCCATTAACCAGACATTCATCTTCATGCGGACTTTCCTTTCGGCCGGAACGCCGTCGCAAACTGCTGTAGAAACGCCGCGCGGCGCTTGTGGAACTCCGGGCCTGTCACCGACAGTCCAGTGACGAGTCTTGTGATTTGAGGAAACGCCAGCGGGTAAGTCGTGAGGCTGATCATCGCCAGCAGCACTTGCCGTGGATCGAGATTGCGCGACAACATCCCCCTGGCTTGGCTCCGGCGCAGGTTGGCGATGCCATTCTTGATATTGGTCAGCCGCTTCTTCTCGTCAATCAGCCTGCCGTTGCCCGTTTGCAGCGCTTCCCATTGCAGCAACCGGATCCAATCGGTGTCCCGGCTGGCCAGATCGAACCAGTAGGACAATGCCTCGACCGGATCGTCCGGCGACTTCGCCAGCCACTCGGCCCGCGTCGCGAGCTTGCGTTGCAGGATGGCGCGAAAGAGATCCTCCTTGTCGCCAAAGTAGTGGTAAAGCATCCGCTTGTTGATCCGCGCCCGCCGGGCGATGCTGTCCACACGCGCGCCAGCGAACCCCTTGGCGGAGAACTCCGCCATCGCCGCCGTCAGGATACGTTCTTGTGCGCGCTGCGGATCACGGGTCGTCGCCCGTGAGCGCCGCAGGTGTGAGATGGACGCCGTCATAAGTAACCAGTCGGATACTAGGGAAGCTCCGGAGGAGTGTCAATTGTCCGCTGTGGTCGCTGCGTCGCCAAACAAAGACGTTGTTATCATTTGGACGGCGGGTAGTATAAGTGCGGTATTAACGCTAGTATCAGAGTATTCTGACCATGAACAAGCCGGCCAAATGGATCGTTCGGCATCGCGACAAGGCGCGGGCAGTTGTCTGCTCCGCCTGTGGCGAGTCCACGCGCATCCTGACGCGCGCCGACGGGCAGGACGTGGTCAATTTCCACGTCACGCACATCCTGGAGTCGAAGCGGCACTATCACAAGAAGTGCAACGAGGTTTATTACATCCTCGAAGGCTCCGGGAAAATGGAGCTGGACGGCGAGACGGTGGAGTTGACGCCGGGCACGACGGTCTATATTCCGGCAGGCACGCGCCACCGCGGCTACGGCGATTTCAAGACGGTCGTCGTCGGCACGCCGGCGTTTGAAGAAGCGGACGAGTTTTTTGATTAAACTGTAGCGGCGGTCTCAGACCGCCGAACGATGCGGGAGATTCCACAGCCGGCGGTCAGAGACCGCCGCTACAGATGGATTTGATTTTATGGCTGAACGAAAAACATTGGATGAACGGCAGCAGATGAGCGAGGCGGAGCGGTTGCGGCATTCGTGCGCCCACGTGCTGGCGACGGCGATTCTGAAACTCTGGCCCGACGCCCAACTGGCCTACGGGCCGGCGGTGGAGGATGGCTACTACTACGACCTCGACCTCAAGCACCGGATCACGCCCGACGACTTCCCGGCCATCGAGGCGGAGATGAAGAAGATCACCAAGGAGAACTTGGTCTTCGAGAAGGTCACCGTCACGCGCGAGCAGGCGTTGCGCGACGCGGAGACCGGGCGGCTGGGCGCGCTCACCGAGCGGCCGGAGCCGAGCCGGTTCAAGCTGGAGAACGTCCGCAGCATTCCCGAAGGCGAAGCGATCACCTACTACAAGAGCGGCGACTTCCTCGACCTCTGCGCCGGCCCGCACGTGATGCGCACCGGCAACATCGGCGCGTTCAAGCTCACCAGCGTCGCCAGCGCCTACTACAAGGGCGACGAAAAGAACCCGCAACTCCAGCGCATCTACGGCGTCGCGTTCAAGAACCGGACGCAGCTCGACGAGTGGCTGAAGATGCAGGAGGAGGCCAAGCGCCGCGACCATCGCAAACTTGGCGCGGAGATGGGCCTTTTCGCGATGGACGCCGAATACGTCGGCCCTGGTCTGCCGCTCTGGTTGCCCAATGGCACCGCGATCATTGAGGAACTCGAAACACTCGCCAAGCAAACCGAGTTTCAAGCCGGCTACGTCCGCGTCAAGACGCCGCACATCGCGCGTGAGAAGATGTATGTGACCAGCGGGCACTTGCCGTATTACGCGGAGAGCATGTTCCCGCCGATGAATTTGGATGAATGCGCTGAAGAGAGAACCAAATTCAAGGCGCAAGCGGAACGCGCGAAAGCCCTGGCTTACGAGTTAGCTGCCGCTGTTGCGCGAAAAGAGGGTGTAATCGAGGATAACGTCGGCGCGTGGGTTGAAGACTTTCTGACGCAAGGGTCAGCACTCGGACAACTGTCGCCGGCAGTCAAAGAAGCGGTCGATGAAGCTCGTTCGGCCGAGAAGGCGTTGCGCGAACTGCCAATGGCTGACAGGTATTACCTCAAGGCGATGAACTGCCCGCATCATCACCGCATTTTCTCGGCGCAGCCGCGGAGCTACCGCGACATGCCGTTGCGGCTGGCGGAATACGGCTGCTGCTACCGCTACGAGCAGTCGGGCGAGCTGTTCGGGCTGATGCGCGTGCGTTCGCTGAACATGAACGACTCGCACATCTACTGCTCGCCGGAGCAGTTCGCGCAGGAGTTCAACGCGGTCAACGAGATGTATCTGAAGTATTTCAAGATCTTCGGCATCGAGAAATACGTGATGCGCTTCAGCACGCACGCGAAGGAGGGTCTCGGCAAGAAATACGTGGACCAGAGCGACCTGTGGCTGAAGACCGAGGAGATGGTGCGGCGGGTGTTGAAGGAGAGCGGCATCAACTACGAGGAGGTGCCGAACGAGGCGGCGTTTTACGGGCCGAAGATTGACGTGCAGGTCTGGAGCGTCATCGGCCGCGAGTTCACGCTGGCGACCAATCAGGTGGACTTCGCCGTGCCGGGCCGGTTCGGGCTGGTCTATCGCGACAAGGACAACAGCGACAAGACGCCGCTCTGCATCCACCGCGCGCCGTTGGGCACGCACGAGCGGTTCGTCGGTTTCCTGATCGAGCATTACGCGGGCAACTTCCCGCTCTGGCTCGCGCCGGAGCAGGTGCGCGTGCTGCCGATCACGCAGGACCAGATCGCTTACTGCGAGGAGATCGTGAAGGAGCTGCGCGGCCAGTATGTGCGCGCGAGCATGGAGTTCAGCAACGACAAGCTCCAGGGCCGCATCAAGCGCGCGGAGGAGGCGAAGGCGCACACGATGTTGATCGTCGGCGGCCGCGACCAGGCAGCGAACGCCGTCTCCGTGCGCGTCCACGGCAAGGGCGACCTCGGCTCGAAGCCGCGGGCGGAAGTCATCGCGGGCATCCTGGCGGCGATCAAGGAGCGGCAGGCGTAGAGCGAACGCTTCTTGCAGTCGGGCCGAAACTGCGAGTCTCTCCTGGAATTGGCGCGGCGCTCAGGCGCCGGGACTCGGTTTGCCGAGGGCGGACTCGATGGCTTCGATGAGTTCGACGATGCCGATGGGTTTGGCCAGGAAGAGCGCGCCACCGCTGACCATGCCGCCGCTGCCGGCTTCGCGCTTGCGCACGACGGCGGTGACGAAGATCACGGGGACTTTTTTCAAGATCGGATCTTGTTGGATCGCAGCCGCCACGTCGCCGCCGTCCATGTCCGGCATGACCACGTCCAGCAGGATCAGGTCGGGCTTGAATGTGCGGGCGGTGGCCAGGGCGGCCTTGCCCTCGTTGACTTCACGGACTTCATAGACGCCGGTTTGCTCCAGATTCAGCCGCACCATGCGGGTGAAGCCCACCTCGTCGTCCACAACCAGAATTCGTTTCTTTTCCATGATGATTGTTTCCTCTCGGTTCAGGCTTTGAGCAAAACGGTGGCGCGCGCGCCGCCTTCGGGCCGGTTCTGTATGCGCATCGTGCCGCCGTGCATGTTGACAATCCTCCGCGAGACTGTCAATCCCAGGCCGGTGCCTTTGCCGGTCGGTTTGGTGGTGAAGAAGGGATCGAATACCTTCGCCAGCTTGTCTTCGGGGATGCCGGTGCCGGTGTCGTCCACCTCCACGATCACGGCCATGTCGCCCGAACGGAGCCGGACGCCGGAACGGCTGCCGGGATCGTGGTTCACGTCGCCCACCTTGAGCCGTTTGGAGTAGGTGCGCACGGTGAGCGTGCCGCCGTCGGGCATGGCATGGATGGCGTTGAGCATGATGTTGAGAAACACCTGCTCCATTTTCTGCGGATCAAGCTTCAGCGCCGGCAGTTTCTCGGCGAACTCGCGGACCACCTGCACGTGCGTGGTGGAGGTGGCGTGGCGGAGCATCGAGAGACACTGGTCCAGCAACGTGTGGGGATCCGACGGCTTCACGGACAGTTCCTGCGCCGCGCTGAGGTCGAGCAGGCCGTTGACGATGTTGGTGGCGCGCTGGATGGCTCCGTTTACGTCGTTCAGCACCTGCTCAAGATCGCCGTTGTGGCCCTTGAGCTGGCCCATCGCGTAATCCACACCCATGCGGATGATGGCGAGCGGATTCTTTACCTCGTGAGCGACGCCGGCGGCGAGGCGGCCGACGGTTTCCATTTTCTCCACCTCGACGAGCTGGGCTTGGGCGGCTTTCAGCTCCTCGTGCGCCCGGGTCAGGTCGAGCAGCGTCTTTTTCAGTTGCTCCTCGGCCTGTTTGCGTTCGATGAACTGGCCGATCTGGCTGCCGATGGCGGTAAACATCCGCAGCAGGTTGTCATCCGGCTCGCGGATCTCGCGACTACAGAAGGCGATGACACCGAGGACCAGTTGGCCGAGCGTGACGGGGAAACCGAGCGCGCCACGCAATCCCGCCTTTGCAGCGAACCGCGCACTGGGGAAATTGCTGTCGTGGGTGACATCCGGAATCCACGCAGGCTTGGCGGAAGACCAAACGCGGCCGGGCACGCCGACGCCGGGTGAGAGGAACGTCTCGGACGTGGCCGCGTCGAACTCGTGAAGGTCGAGGCTGGGCGTGTGCCAGGTCTTGATACAGTGCAGGACGTTCTGGTGCCAGTCCGGAATCCACAGTTCGCCAAAGTCCCAACCGAGACCTTCACAAAGAGCTTGGAGAAACTTGGGCGTGGCCTCGTCGAGCGTCGGCGCCTCGGCCAGGACGCGCGTGACGGCGTGCTGTATCGCCATGCGCTGTTCGGCCTCCTTGTGTTCGGTGACATCGCTGGTGATGGCGACCAAGCCGGTGATGGAGCCGCTGGGTTCGCGCAGGGGGACCTTCGTTTTCCAAACCCAAATCTGCCTGCCATCGGGACGAGTCATGGGTTCCTCGCGATTGACCATCGGCTTGCCGGTGCGCACCACTTCATCATCCTCGGCCCGGATGCGTTCAGCTTCGGCAGGCGGGAAGAAATCCTCCGGCATTTTTCCGATGACCTCTTCGGCAGTTTCTACCCCCAAAAACTCGCGGTGCGCCGTGTTGTCCACGAGGTAACGACCCTGCGTGTCCTTGACGAGGATGTAATCGGGCAGGTTGTCAATCAGCGCGCGCAGCAGGCTGCGCTCCGAGTCGAGCGCCGTCTCGGCGGCGTGGCGTTGCGTGGTATCCAGGAACGTCACCACCGCTCCTTGGATGACGCCGCCTTCCTCTACCGGAAACGCTGTGTATTCTGTGGAAAACGCGGTGCCGTCACGCCGCCACAAGACTTCCGAGTCCACGTCGGCGCCTTCGCCCGTCCGGATCGCCTTGGTCATTGGGCACTCTTCCACCTCATATCGCGAACCGTCGGGCCACTTGTGATGGATTGTTTGGTGCACGTCCTTGCCTTCCAACTCAGCCGGCTCGTAGCCCAGCATCTTGGCACCGGCTTTGTTGATGAACGTGCAGCGGCCTGTGCGATCCATGCCGAAGAAACCCACCGCGGTGGATTCCAGCATCAGGCGCAGGTTGCCCGCCAGCCGCGCGCGCTCCATCTCGGCTTCCTTGATCTCGGTGATGTCGCGGTTGACGCCGAGCAAACCGGTGATCTTGCCGCGGCTGTCGCGCAACTGCACCTTGCTCGTCAGCACCCAGCGGGTCTTGCCGGCGCTGTCGGTGACGGCCGCCTCGCGGTTCACGAGCGATTGGTCCGACTTGAGCACAGCCTCCTCCTCCGCGTGAAACTGTGCCGCCAACCCGTGCGGGAAAAAGTCGAAATCCGTCTTTCCGACGATTTGCTCTGGAGTCTCCAGGCCAAAGAACCGCGCCGTCACTTTGTTTGCCATGAGGAATCGGCTCTCGGTGTTCTTCACGTAGATGTGGTCGGGGAAACTGTCTATGAGATTGCGCAACAGGCGGCGTTCCTCCGCCAGCGTTTCCTGCACGTGACGGCGCTCGACAGCATAGCGGATGGCGCGCGTCAGCAGGAGGCGGCCCGCCGGCCCTTGGATCAAACTCTTGCTCAGGTAATCCTGCGCCCCCTCATGCACGGCGCGGATGGCCAGTTCCTCGTCGTCCGTGACGGTGAACACGATGATCGCCGTCTGCGGAGCCGCCGCGCGCGTCCGGTGGAATGTGTCAAGACCGTGGCTATCCGGCAGACCGAGGTCCAGCAACAGCACGTCCACGCCACCCTTCGTCAGGCGCTCCAGACCCTTGTCGAGCCGGTCCGTCCACTCCAAGTCGAACGAAATACCCGGTGCCGCCGACAACACCGCGCGCACCACGTCCGCGCTGGCACGGTCGTCTTCGATATGCAGGATTTTGATATGGCCCTCCGGCATCAGCTCGGTCCTCCGTGTTCGCGATACCGCGAAATCTAGCGCAACAGGCAATCCCAGCGCAAGTGCCGCAAGTTTGAAAAATGCCTTCTCCGCTGGCGCGCGTCAACCGACGCGGGCCACTTCCATCCCGACCAGGCACATGTCGTCCGCAAGTTCCCGCTGCTGCGAAAACTCCCGGACCTCGGCGAGCACCGCGTCAAACAAACCGTTCATTGGCATCTGGAGACGCTTTTGCACCGCTTCCAACAGCCGCTTCTCGCCATAAATCTCGCCGCTCGATCCCTCCACTTCGAAAACGCCATCGGTGAACAGCAACGCCAAGTCTCCCGCAGCCATCGGCTGCTCGAAAGTCTTGAAGACAGCGTCCTCGAACAATCCCAGCGCGGGTCCGGACTGGTTATCCACGCCCACCAGTTCGACAGTATTCCGACTCCGCCGCACGTGCAGCGGGCTGGGATGGCCGGCGTTGGCGTAGCGGAACTGGCCGCGCGCCACGTCGGCCACCAGATAAAAGGCCGTGACGAACAGGGTCGTGCCCGCCTGTTTCAAGATGACGGTCAGCCCGCGGTTGATCTGCGTGAGCAACCTCCCAGGATCGGCGGCAACATTGTTGGTGGGAGTGGTGAGTTCTTCCATCAGCGCGCGAATCATGGCCGCGAGCAACCCCGCCCGCACACCGTGGCCCATCACGTCACAAATCAAAACGCCCGCGGTGGAATCCGACAGCGCAAACACGTCGTAATAATCGCCTCCGAGCGTCGCAGCCGGTTCGTAGCGTCCGCAAAACGTCAGCGCCGAATCCTTTGGCGCAACACCGGGCGGAAACGTGGGAAACCGTTGCGGCAACAGCGCCATCTGAACCTCGCACGCCAGATCGAGGTCCGCCTGCATCTGCTTGTTCTTCAGGCGCAGTTGTCGAGCGTAGTTGGCCAGCTCCATCTCCGCCCGCTTCCGCTCGATGGCGTAACGCATCGCGCGCACGAGCAGGCCGCGGTTGAACTGTCCCTTGACCAGGTAATCCTGGGCGCCTTCCTTGGCGGCCGTGATGGCAGTGGTCTCGTCGTCCAGCCCCGTCAGCACCACCACCGGAACGTCCGGCGTCTGGCTGTGAAGATTGCGAAAGGTTGCCAGCCCGCGGCTGTCCGGCAACGAGAGATCCAGCAGCACCACGTCGAACGCCCGCTCCTTGAGCCGTGTCAACGCCGCTTCGAGCCGTTCGACGTGAACCAGCTCGAACTGATCGCGTGGTCCTTCCTCCAGCGTGCGTCGCAGCAGGACGGCGTCATCCGAATTGTCCTCGACGAGCAGGATGCGGATCGGTTTCTCTCCCATGGCCGCATAACTTCAGCATCAACCTCCCAATGGTCAAACAAAAACCGTTCAATCCATCGCGCGGTTTCTCAAACGGTCCTTCTGCGCTCCGGCAGAACCGCAACAATGCTTCCGGCTCTTCTACTTCTCGGAAATCGTTTCGCTCTTCAGCGACCAGCCGGTTTTCAGGCCGAGGACGAACCAGCCCAACGCGATCACACCGACGGCGAAAACGGTATCGCCGATGACGCGCGCCCAGCGGATGTCATTCAACAGCGGCGTCTGCATGAACTCCGCGGAACGGGCATACCACATCCCGTGCTCGACGCTGGCCCAGGTCTGCATCAGGCCGAGCGGCAGCAGGCTTAGCAGGATCATCAGCGCGAGGCCGATGTTGAGGCTCCAGAAGCAGATGCTCAGCGCCTTCGTCTTCCAGACGTGATGCGGCGTCAGGCCGCGCAGGCAGAAGAGCATCAGGCCGATGCCGAGCATGCCATAGACGCCAAACAGCGCGGCGTGGCCGTGCACCGGCGTCGTATTCAGCCCCTGCATGTAGTAGAGCGCGATCGGCGGGTTGATGAGAAATCCAAACAGGCCGGCGCCCACCAAGTTCCAGAACGCCACTGCCACGAAAAAGTAGATCGGCCACCGATATGCCTCCACCCACGGCTTCGCGCGCGTCAACGTCAGGTTCTCGTAACCTTCAAACCCAATGAGCACCAGCGGCACGACCTCCAGCGCGCTGAACGACGCGCCGAGCGCGAGCACCGCCACCGGCGTGCCGGTGAAATAAAGATGATGGAACGTGCCGATGATGCCGCCGCTGAGGAAGATGATCGTCGAGAACAGCACCGCGCTCGTGGCGGTCGCAACCCGCAGCAATCCCATCCGCGTAAACAGGAACGCGATGACGACGGTGGCAAAGACCTCGAAGAAACCTTCCACCCACAGATGCACGACCCACCAGCGCCAGTATTCGATCATCGCGAGATTGGTCTGGCGGTGCCACATCAGCCCGGCGCCGTAGAACAATCCGATCGCCGCCGACGCGATGACGAACAGCACCAGCAGATGCCGGTTCTCTCCCGGCTTCCTGATCGCCGGCCACAACGCGCGGCCCATCAGAAACAGCCAGACGAAGAGACCGACGAAGAGAAAGATTTGCCAGAACCGGCCGAGATCCACGTATTCAAGTCCCTGATGCCCGAACCAGAAGTTCGCGGCCAGACCGAGCTTCTGCTGCACGCCGAACCATTGCCCCGCCAGCGAGCCGACGACGATGACGAGCAGGCAGACGAAAAGGAAATTGACGCCGAGCGCTTGAAAGCGCGGCTCGCGTCCCGACACGGCTGGCGCGACGAACAATCCCGTTGCCAGCCACGCTGTTGCAATCCAGAAGATGCCGAGTTGCGTATGCCAGGTGCGCGTGACGGAGTAGGGCAGCCATTGCGCGAGCGGGATGCCGTAGAAGCCCGCGCCCTCGACGCCGTAGTGCGCTGTAATCGCGCCGAGGCCGACTTGCGCGACGATCAGCGCCGCGACAACCCAAAAGTATTTGAGCGTCGCCTTCATCGAAGGCGTTGCCACCAGCGCGCACAGCGGGTCGCTCTCCGGAAACGCCGGTGCCTCTTCGCCGTCTTCCTTGCGGTTGATGACGGCGAAATACCACGCCAGCGCGCCGACGCCCGCCAGCAGCAACACGAAGCTGACCACCGACCAGACCACCGCCGCGCCCGTCGGCTTGTTGTCAATGAGCGGCTCGGCCGGCCAGTTTTGCGTGTAGGTAACGCTTTGGCCGGGCCGGTCTGTCGCGCAAGCCCACGCTGCCCAGAAGAAGAACGCGTTCATCGCCTTCTGCCGCTGCGGATCTTTGATCGTGTTCGCCGGAATGGCGTAAGCGTCGCGCAACTTCGACAGCGCCGGATCGTTGCCAAACAGCGCGGTGTAGTGGGCGTTGACCGCCGCGATGGCCTCGGCGCGCAGCGGCGAGACGACGAGCTTGCCGGTGACCGGATCGTAGGTGTTGGCGCGGATTTCCTTTTTCAACCGCGCTTTCAACGCCGCCTGGTTCTCGGAGTCAAGCGCATCGAACGCCTTGCCGTGCTCCGCCGTGGCCCAGCGGTCGAGCATCCACACTGCCTCGCGATGCAACCGGTCCGCCGACCAGTCCGGCGCGACGTAGGCGCCGTGGCCCCACACCGTGCCGACCTCCTGCCCGCCGATGGATTGCCAGACGTTCTGCCCGTCCTTGATCTCCTGCCCCGTGAACACCACCGTGCCGTCCGCCGTCACCACGCTCGTCGGAACCGGCGGCGCTTGCTGATAAATTTCGTAACCGTAGTAGCCCAACACTGCGAATGACCCGACGATCACCGCAGCCAATGCAAACCACAAGCGTTTGTAATTCATGATTCGATCCTCTCACTCTCCCGGCGAACTTGAGTTGACGCAGGTTAATTACTTGCAAAGACAATTTTCAAAGACCGAAACACACGATTGTTGATCTTCGTCAACCCAGATTCTTTGGCTATACTCTAACGTGAGTTGATCAGAGAGTCCAATCGAGGACCTGACGATGAAAATGAAGCTGAACAGATTCGGAATCGCGGCGGCCGTTGCCGTTTGCGCGGGCGCCTGGCTGCTCGCGCCGCTCGCCGCGCGCGCCCTCGGCGACACCATGGATGGGCCGGTCGTGACCGCTGCGAAAACGGCGCTGGAAAAAGGCGACGTGACGCCGGCGTTGAAGTGGGTGAAGAAAGAGCGCGAGGCCGGGATCCGCGAGGCGTTTCAGAAAACGCTGGCCGTCAGAAAGCTCGGCCCGGAGGCGAAGGAATTCGCCGACAAGTATTTTTCCGAAACACTCGTGAGGATTCACCGCGCCGGCGAAGGCGCGCCGGACGCCCCGCCGAGACCGGCGGGCGCCGAAGTTGAGACTGCCGTCGCCAAGGCCGACGAGGCTTTGATTAGCGGTCGCGTGCAGCCTCTGGCGGAAACGCTCGCCGACGCCGTTGCCGACGGCATCCGAAAGCGGTTTGACCGCGCGCACGCCGCCAAGGAGAACGCCGACAACAGCGCGGAGGCCGGCCGCGAATACGTGGAGGCGTATGTGGAATTCATCCACTACATTGAGCGCGTCGCGCAAGCCGCGAAACCGCCGGCCGCCGATCTCAAACATTGACCCAACACAGGAGACACAACCATGGAAAGCAACCTCAACACAGATGAAACCGCCAAGTTCAAAGCGCAGGTGCTCAACACACTCGGCATGGTGGATTACCAGCCCGGCTCGGTCGTGAGCCGGCAAGTCGTCAAGAAGAAGGTCGGGACCGTGACGCTGTTCGCCTTCGACGCGGGCGAAGGCCTCAGCGAACACACCGCGCCGTTCGACGCGCTCATCAACGTGCTCGATGGCGAGGCGGACATCACCATTTCCGGCAAGGTCCACCGCGTCAAAGCCGGCGAGTTCATCATCATGCCCGCCAACGAGCCTCACGCCCTCAAGGCGCCGGTCCGTTTCAAGATGATGCTGACGATGATTCGCGCCTGAGCAGGAAACAAACAGCTGGCGATGGTTCCTCGAAGAATCAGGAGCCGCTCTCGACGACGTTGGGCAGGGCAAAGCAGAAGGTGGCGCCTTCACCGAGCTTGGCTTCAGCCCAAATGCGGCCGCCGTGGCGCTCGACGATGCGCCGGACCAGCGCCAGTCCTACGCCGGTGCCTTCGAAGTCCGTCTCGCTGTGCAGTCGTTGGAACACGCCGAAGAGCTTCGACGCATACTCCATGTCAAAACCGACGCCGTTGTCTTTCACGCAATAGACAACCTCGTTGTTGCCGGCCTGTCCGGTGATTTCGATCTGGGCCACCGGTCTGGGCCGGGTGTATTTGATGGCGTTGGAGATGAGATTGGTCCACACGCGGTGAAGCAAAGCGGGGTCGCCCGGCGCCGTCGGCAGCGGATGCAGTTTGAACTGGATGCTGCGGCCCGGCGCGTGGGCCACGCATTCGTCGAACGTGCGTTGGACCAGCACGCCCATTTCAACCTCCAGCAGGTGCATGGCCTGCCGCCCGGCCCGCGAGAACGCCAGCAGATCATTGATCAACTGGTCCATCCGCACGGCCTCGGCGCAGACAAAGCCCAGCGTGCGCCGGCCTTCCTCGTCAAGCTGCTTCGCGTAGTTCTGGGAGAGGACGCTCGCGAAGCCGTTGATGGCCCGCAGCGGCGCGCGCAGGTCATGGGAGACCGAGTAGCTGAAGGCTTCGAGTTCCTTGTTGGCGGCCTCCAACTCGGCGGTGCGCCGGAGAACGCGCTGTTCCAGTTCAGCGTTGAGATTCCGAATGTTCTCTTCAAACTGCTTGCGATCCGTGATGTCCCAAGCCACACCAACATAGTAGGAAACCCGGCCAGTCTTGTCCTTGACGGGAAAGCCGCGATCCCGAACCCACCGGATGGCCCCATCAGGCCGTATGATGCGGTATTCGTGGTCGAAGGGCAGACCGTCTTTCTGGACCGCCAGTTCATTAACCACTCGCTCCCGATCTTCCGGATGGATGGCGTCTAGGAACGAAGCCGGGTTTTCGTAGAGGCTGGCCCAGGAGCGCCCCCAGATTTCCTCATAGGCGGGGCTGATATAGAGCATCTTCCGGGTCAGCGGCTCGGCCATCCAGAATACTTCGCGGATGTTCTCCGCGATCTGGCGGAAGTGCTCCTCGCTCACTCGCAACGCCTCCTCCGTCCTCTTGCGCTGCCGGCGTTCCTGAGCCTCGCGCAACGCGCGCTCCACCACCGGCACGAGCCGCGCCAGTCTGTCTTTCAGCAGAAAATCGTCGGCGCCCGCTTTCATGATGCCGGCGGCCACCTCTTCGCCGAGAGTGCCGGTGACCATGATGAACGGGATGTTCGGCGCGCTTTCCTGAAGCAGCCGAAGTGCCTCCAGCCCGTCAAACTGCGGCATGTGGTAATCCGAGATGACGATGTCCCACGGCCCGCGATCGAGCGCCGCACGCATGGCTTTGGCCGTGTCCACGCGTTCCGAAACCACAGCGTAGCCGCCTTCGCCCAGCAAACTGACCAACAACTGCGCTTCGTCGGCGCAATCTTCGATGATCAGGAGGTGAAGTGGCTTGCTTGCGTCGTTACCTTGTTCGCTTGGCGGCATTGCGCGCTTTTGATCGGCGGCGGATTACGTATATCGCCCTCTGAGCGCGTTGACAAACCTATTCAGCTTCTTTACCTGCAAGCCCGACCTGGTCCGGCAGTCGTGTCTTCGAGAAGGCAATCATCATGCCCGCCAACGAGCCATCACGCCCTCAATGTCCGCGCCACGCTATCCTACTTGCCGTAGCGCTGTTGATACTCCTTGCGCATCGCTTCGGCTTCTTCGGCGGTCATGCCTTTCTTCCAGCGGTGGGCGTCGCCGGCGAGGAGGGCTTGGACCTTCTGCTCGTATTTCTTCTTCAACTCCGGCTTTTTCGCGGCGGTCTCGACCACCTTGGGCAGGAACTTGGTGTAGAAATGCTTGGCGACTTCATACATGCCGTGCCAGTGCGTGTAATCCGGCCCCATCATGCTCGCGCCGTGGCGGGCACGGCGGCCCTCGTGGTGCCAGAGTTCGTAGAAGACCCATTGCAGCTCGTGCTCGAAGGGGGCCTTGGGGTTCAGCACGCCGTCGGCGGTGAGGTCGTTCATCAACTGCTGCGCCGGCTTGGCGAACTTGTCATTGTAGAGAACGACGAGGTCGTCGAACTGCTTGTAGAAGTTGTCCACGTGGGTGCTGGCGTGGCAGTTGAGGCAGACGCCCTTCATGTCGTCGCGGCGCTGCTGCCAGGTGGAGATCTTCGCCACGCGGCGCTTGACGGGCTTGCTGACGAGCGCCTCGTTCTCGACGACCTTCTCGCTGGTGGTGACTTCGTCGCCGATCTTCGGCAGCGGTTTGGTGTCGGGATAATCCTCCTGCGCGCCGTCCTCGAAGATGACGAGGTTGAGCTTGGTGCTGACGACGGGCCGGAGCGTCCAACTGATCCGCCCGCCGACATCGTGGCTGTTGGCGGTGGTCTCGCCCTTCGGCGTCATGTGGCTGCCGATGTGGCAGGTGGTGCAGGTCGGCGCGGCGGAGTAGTCCTTGCCGAGCACCCACGCCTCCTTGTCCAATGCCATCTTCTCGCGGTTGGCGTGGAAGGCGATGCCGTGCTTGCTCTCCTCGTAGATTTCCTTTTGCGGATGGTCGGGGCCGAGATGGCACTTGCCGCAGTTCTCCGGCGAGCGCGCCACTTTCGCCTCGAAAGAGTGGCGCGAGTGGCAGGCGTTGCAGGAACCTTTGGAACCGTCGGGATTAAGCCGGCCGATGCCGCTGTTGGGCCAGGTCATCGGGTCAATCACCGGCTTGTTCTCGCTGCCGGTGCGCAGCACCTTGCCGCTGGCGTCGCGCTTGAGCTTGACGATGCTGCCGTGGCACTGCCAGCAGCCGTTGACGGCGTCGGCGATGTTGCCCGGCATGCCGGCGGCTTTTTCGGCGAGGACGTTGTCGAGGCTGGCGAGGATTTCGCCGGCGCGCGCGTGGTGGCTGCGCGAGAACTGTTTGTATTCGTCGCCGTGGCACTGCGAACAATCCTTCGGCGTCACGAGCGTCGAGACCCAGACGCCGTGGTGCTGCCACCCGGTCGGCGCGTCCGGCGTGCTGCGGTGGCAGTCCAGACAGCCGATGCCCGCCGCGCCGTGGCGCGAACGCTCCCACTCCATCACCAGCGCGGCTGATTTCGTGCGATGGCACTGCACACATGCCTTGTTTTCGTTAGTGACGACCGGCCCCGACTTCTCGGCGGCAAAAACAGGCGTCGTCAACAACAGACAGCACACCGCAACGATGACATGTCGGCAGATGATGTTCTTCATGTTCTCGGTTCCTTGTTTGTTTCGGTGACGTGCAGCCAACTTCCTTGTTTGTATCCGGCCCGTGGCCGGAGTTCAACTCGCGCTTTGCCTAAACCTTCACCGGCGTTTTGCGCTTGGGCGGCCATCCGGGCGCAGACTCTGATGGCTCATCGCCGCCATCCTCCCATTTTCGAGTGGCGCGGGAATTGACGCAGATCAACAACCTCCAAACAACGCCCAGCCAGGACGATTCATCTGTGCCAGCCCCTCCCTGCGGTAAACAGGCGAAGCCTGGACCCAACTTGTTGCCTTGCGTTCCGCGCGCAATCGGTCAAATTCTCCGCAACCAATGACCGTCATAGACGCCATCACCCTGACCGCTGCCGCTGCTGCCGCGGGCGCCGTCAACGCCATCGCGGGCGGCGGAACACTGCTCACGTTCCCGACGCTGCTGCTCATCGGCACGCCGGCCACCGTCGCCAACGCCACCAGCACACTCGCGCTGGTTGTCGGCACCGCGGGCAGCTTGTTCGGCTATCGCCGGCAGATCGCGGCGGTGCGGCCGTGGCTGCGGCGGTTCGTGCCCGTGAGCCTGCTCGGCGGTTTGCTCGGCGGCATCCTGCTCACCTGCACCGAGGAAAAAGTTTTCGCGAAGATGGTGCCGTTCCTCTTGCTGTTTGCAACGATCCTGTTCCTGGCCCAAGCGCCGCTGCGCCGCTTCGCCGGCTTCGCGGACAAGTCCGAAACCACCTCACCGCATCATCGCGTCGTCTGGGCGGCGGTGCTGTTCCAGTTCTTCGTCGCCCTCTACGGTGGCTACTTCGGCGCGGGCATCGGCATCCTCATGCTTGCCTCGCTGGGTTTCCTTGGCCTGAGCGACATCCACGAGATGAACGCGCTCAAGACCATCCTCGGCTCGCTCATCAACCTCGTCGCTGCCGCGTGGTTCATCTGGGCGGGTCTCATCGAATGGCCGAAGGCGGTTGTCATGACCGGCGGCGCGCTGATTGGCTACTATCTCGGCGCGCACTTCTCCCAACGCATCCCCCAACACCGTGTCCGCCAGATCATCACCGCCATCGGCTTCGCCATCTCCGCCGTGATGTTCTACAAACAGTTCGCGCCGTAGTCCTCATCCGCCTCCACGCTTCCAGAATTCTTTCGCCGTCAGACCGTTGATTTTCTCTCGCGGCTGGCCTAGCATAAGTCCGTGAAGCGAAAGATCATCAGTTCATTGCCCGACGTGATGGGAGGCACTCCGGTGTTTGACGGAACGCGAGTGCCAATCCAGACACTGCTCGACTACATCGAAGCTGGCGATTCGCTGGATGAGTTCTTGGAGGATTTCCCGACGGTTTCACGCCAACAAGCCATCACCTTCCTCGAACAAGCCAAGGAACAGCTTCTGGCAGCCTGCCTCTAAAGTGAACATCCTGCTCGACGAATGCGTGCCGAAACGTCTGGCGCGCTATTTCACCGGCCACACGGTCAAGACCGTGCCGCAAATGGGCTGGGCAACCATCAAGAACGGCCGCCTACTCGCCCTGGCCGAAGGCCGCTTTGACGTCTTCCTGACCGTGGACAGGAACCTGTCCTTTCAGCAGCACCTGCCCAAGTTCAAGGTCGCAGTGCTCGTGGTGGGTTGCCCCAGCAACCGCTTCCGAGATCTCCAACCTCTGGTGCCCGCGATCCTCGCAGCCCTGCCTCGCTGCAAAGCCAGTCAAGTGGTTCGCGTCGGTCCATAAGCCCCGTCTTCTCGCCTTCCCTGTTCAACTCTCAACCTTCCGCCGCCAGATCATCACCGCCATCGGTTTCGCCATCTCCGCCGTGATGTTCTACAAACAGTTCGCGCCGTAGAGACGAGAAGAGTCTGGCTGTGCGGCGTGGGAAAGAAAGTGTTGGCGTTGATCCCGCCAAGAATTGGGAACCGGCTCCGAAGACGATTGCGTTTTGGTCGCAGAAGCAAACCCGTATTACGACCGCTTAAACGTCCCCTTGCCAAAGTTCGCCTCGACCCGGTTCCGAAGACGTTTTCGAAAATCATCCAGTGCGCCTTTTTCCCAAGGCAGAATGTCGTAATGGTTCACATCGAAATGGACTTTTCTCCCCTCGATCTTCCCCTCAAGCTCTCGTTTCTCGCATGACCAAACAACTTTCAGTCCCAAGCCCATAGCAAACCCCGCCTCAAAATAAACCCCGTTTCTCTGTTCCGTGAGATCAGCAACTATAAATCGGCTTTTTCGTATCCCCGCCATGATCTCATCATCTATCAGGTTCAAATGCTCTTTTCTATTCACCGGCTCCGCTTCATAGCCGGCATCTTCAAGTCCTTTTTCGATGCCAGATTTATAGAACTCGGACAGATCAGGATTCTCAGGATTGAAAGACATCGCAACGAAAACCGTTGTGCTCTCGTCGTTCGAGCCGCGGCTCTCAAGAAACTCCCATGCTGCTGGCGAGACTATGTATTTGAGATGTTTTGTAATCATTGTCTACGCGCTCTAGAAACTGCATTTGCTTGCAGAGGTATCTCTCCAGTATGAAAGAAAACTCTGAGTAATCTTCTGCCCAGCACGACCCGCAGACTGACGACGCAAGAGTGAAATCCGCAGCATACTTGTCGTGGACAGGGTCCGTGAACGGCATGTCGCGGTATTGGAACAAGGTATAGATTGCCTCTCGGGGAATGGTCACAATAGCTCCAGCAGAAGGCCTCATTCTATGAAGAAGTTTCAGCAGCTTTTCAGCCCGTTGTGGGACGCTAGGAGTTGGAGTCGCCATCAGACGGCTCACATTCTGAGTGTCAATGTCAATCGGACTGTTCTCACGCAAGAAACCCGACATATTCGCTCCCACTCGGGAAGGTATCGCGCTCAGCAGTTTTGCTTGGACTGACCCTGTGAAGCTGAAGCGACCACAACGAAGGCAATCGCAGTGTGTCTTGTCGCCGTTGTAACTGTGTGTTGCAGGGAAGTTGCAGATTTCACATCTTGGATATTTTGGATCGTCCATTTTCTTTCATCCTCTTTTAATCTGCCCAGACCATAGACGAATGCTAACGCACAAACGTCTACGCGCCAACAGTTGTCTGGGTCGGGCATGGCAGTGTCAAAGTTGTAATCAAACCGGAACGTTTTCGGGGACGGAGCGGCTTGATGTTCGACGGCGGGCGATTCAGAATCGCGGCCGACATGAGCATGATGATTGACCGCGTGTTTCGGTGCCGCGCCGCCGCTTTGCTGGCGATCCTCCTTTCACTCTTCCCGGCGACGACAGGCCGCGCGACCACTCTGCTTGTGGAAGCCAAAAGTCTCGAAGCCAGCGGCGGGTGGCAGAGCACGCGCGAGACGCACGGTGCGCGCGAGTTTCTCTGGTCGGGGATGAAGGCGCAGCCCGCGCCCGCGGTCGGCGCGATCGAGTTGCCGAAGGCGGGGCGCTGGCGGCTGTGGGTGCGCAGCAGGGATTTCCCGGACGACCGGCCCGGTATCCGCAACTTCACCGTCCGGCTCGGCGCGATGCGCGCGGCGAAGGTGTTCGGCAAACACGGCCAGCAAGGCATCGAAGGCTGGGAGTGGGAAGACGGCGGCGAGTTCAACCTCTCCGCCGGCCCGACGCTGATCGTGATCGGCGAGGCGAGCACGGCGTCGGCACGTTGCGACGCGCTGTTGCTGACGGACAGCCCCAGCTACCGGCCGAAAGGTTTGCCGCACGCGTTGGGCAAGGCGACGGCAAAGATGGTTCCGTTGAAGATAGCGGCGGTTGCTCAGAACAAGAGCGGCGGCGCAGGCGTTGTAGTGGCGGTCGTCCCGGCCGCTACGCCGCAACGTGATGGCAAGGCTTTGCGTGAGACGACTGCGTCGACCGGGACGGCCGACTCTACAACTGTGGGCGCGCGGTTGTTGCCGGAACCGCTCCAGCGCGTGGAGCCGGAAGCGGTCGCCACGCTCGCGAACGATGCGGTTCGCTGGGCGTTTCATCGCGCGGCGACGGCGGGCGGGCCGGTGATTGCGTTGCAAGCAGCACTGCGTGACGGCGGCAAGTGGAAGTCGTTGCGGGGCGAGCCGGGCGCGGAAGGTTATCGCGTGCTGTTCCGGCCGAAGGAGAGCGATCCGAAGATCATCGCGACGCGTGTCCATCCGGCTTGGGACATCAGCCTTAGTTCGGAAATTGAAGTCAGCGCCGGCGGCGCGTCAGTAAAGACGCGCGCGGGGCCACCGACGGCGCCGTGGGCGGCGGGCCAATGTTTTGCGCTGCGGCCGATTGCAGCGCGACAGGTGGACAGCCAGACCGTCGAGCTTGGTTTTCCGCCGCTACCGGTCGGCCGATTGACAGCGACATGGCAGCTTGGCGGCAGGCAGTCGCAAGCGCAAGCGACGCTCGACTTCGTGCCGAACGGGCCGGGGCATTTCTCGCTCGGCTATCACAGCCTTGTCGCTTCGGCTCTGGAGGATGTGGATTTCCTGCTGCTGCCGTTCATGTATCACGCGAAGCGTTTTCCGGCGCAGCCGGTGACGCTGCTGAACTCGCACACGCCGACACCGCTGGCGCTGGTGAACCGCAACGGCGCGTCGCTTGCGCTCGTGGCGGAGCCGGGTGAACTGCCGTTCGAGTGGGCCGGCCCGCGGAACTCGCGCTATGCGTTTGGCCTCCGCAACGAGACGGGCCAGGCGCAGCCGCACCTCTACTCGCCGGTGCTCGGCCAGCCCGGCAGCGTGGTCGCGGGCACCGGGCCGTTGCGCGCGCGGTTCCGCGTGTGGCTGCAAGCGGGAGAGGGATTTGCCGCCTACCGGCGCGTGGCGACGGAGGTGTTTGGGCTGAGCGATTACCGGCGGCCGGTGTATGCGTCGGTGTCGGACGCGGCGCTGAATCTCCTCGACCTGATCCGCGACGAGAAGGCTTCCGGCTGGGACGCGCGCGCAAAGGGGCCGTGGAACATCGAGAGCCGCAACGTCGTGTCGCATTCGTCGCCGCTGACCTACCTGAGCTACTACTTACTGACCGGCGACGAGGATTTTTACCGGCGGTTCGCGCTGCCGGCGCTGGAGTTCATGATCTCGCGGCCCGGCGCGCACTTCGCCGCCGAGCGCGAGATCGGCGACAACTACTACCGCCACCAGACGATGCGCGGGCCGATGTCCACGTATGGCGCGGCGGTGTTTGCGAGCGCGTTTGCGATGACGCACGGGTGCTCGCCGGCGCTGGGCGGGTTCTGCCTCGACGACAAGGGCCGGCCGCGCGTGACGAAGGGCTACAGTCACGTGCAACCGTTCGAAGACGCGCTGGCGTTGTATCGCTTGACCGGCGAGAAACGCTGGCGGGACGCGGCGGTGGAGGCGGCCGACAAATACGTCGCCGAGAACCTCACACGGCTGCCGACGAAGGACCTCGGCGTGATGCCGTTCGTGAACATGAGTTTCGTGCCGGACTGGGAAGGGCTGCTGCATGTCTATGACGCGACAGGCGAGCAGCGGTTTCTCGACGCGGCGGCGACCGCGGCGCGCTGGCTGGTGACGACATTGTGGACGCAGCCGCGCGTGCCGGCCGGCGAGACGACGATTCATCCCGGCGGGAACTACGAGAGCGCCGAGCACGTCTGGTGGTATGGCGACAAGCGTTACCGGCGCGGTTTCATCGAAGGCGCGCAGCAGACCAGCGACGAGAAGGCAAAGTTCGACTTGCCGCCGGCGCGGCTGCCAGAGAAGCGCGTGCCCGCGTGGCAGGTGAGCAACGCCGGCCTCGGGCTGGAACAGCCGTGCACCTACACGCGCTCCGAGCGGCACGCGAACATTACGATGAACTGCTGGGCGCCGAATCTGTTGCGGCTGGCGCGGCTTACGGGCGACGAACTGTTCCGCACCGCCGCGCGCAACGCCACCATCGGACGCTTTGGCAACTATCCGGGCTATTACATTGACGGCATGACGGACCAATATCTGCGGCCGGAGTATCCGGTCGCCGGGCCGGACGTGACGTGGTTCTACTTCCACCATATCCCGCCGTTCGCGGCCTATGTGCTCGACTACCTCTTCACTGACGCCGAGACGCGGTCGAAGGGCGCGGTGAGTTTTCCGTCGGTGCGCCAGTGCGGCTACGTCTGGTTTGACAACCGGCTGCGCGGCCACGCGCCGGGCAAGGTCTATGGCCAGCCCGCATGGCCGTGGCTGCACCGCACGGCGGCGACAGTGGACACGATCAACGTGGACCGCGTCCTCGCCCACGGCGGCGGAAAGTTCCACATCGTGCTGCTGAACCAGGTCCGTGAAGAGCAGACGGTGCGCGTGAAATTTGACCCGCAGGCGCTCGGCCGGGCCGTGGACGGTGCGAAGCTCTCCGTGCGGCTCGACAACAAGCCCGCGTCGCCGCTGCGGCTGAAAGACGGCGCGGTGACGTTGAGACTGCGCCCGCTCGGCATCGCTGCGCTGACGCTCGACGGCGTGAAGATTGACGTGCCGACGCATCGCGCTGTGCCGCCAACGAAATTGCCACTGCCGGATGGGAACGGCCTGTGCCGGCAGCCGGTCGCCGGCACGAAGCTGGAGGCCATCGGCACGGAAATCTGCGTGCCGCCGTTCACTTGGCGCGACCTCTACGTTTACATCGCCGCCGGCCTCGACGACTGCAAAAGCGCGACGCTCCGCTATCGCGTGGGCGATAGCGTCGAGCAGCAGGTGAAGGTCGAGCGTTTCCCGTGGGAGTTCTCCGTGCGCGTGGACGACGTGCGCTCGCCGATCACGTGGAGCGTGGACGTGCAGCCTGAAAACTCCAATGACCGCAGCCGCCGCTGAACTGCCCGGCCTCGACGACGGCTTCCTCCATCGCATCGCCGTCAACGACCTGCGTGGCAACGCCGTGCTGACCATTGACCTCAACCACTTGTTCATCCACTGGCGGGCAGGATGCCCGCGCTCCCAGGCGATGCAGTGTGAAGCCCAAACCATGAACGACTCCCAACCGGAGTTGGTGTTTCAGCTTTCTGTGCAGAACTGAGATGCGCCGGTGCCGGTCGCGCTCCGGGAATTTGCTTGTGAGCTGCGCGGCGTTACCGTCAAAATCGGCGGCATGAACGGCATCTCGCTCGGCAGGCTCACGGCCCACCTCGACCGCCTCTTGCGCGCTCCCGCGTTGAAGGACTACGACGACGCGTTCAACGGCCTGCAATGCGAGAACCGCAGCGGCCGGGTCACGAAGATTGCCGCGGCGGTGGATGCCAGCGAGTTCACCATCAAGGCCGCCATCCGCGCGAAGGCGGATTTGCTGCTGGCGCACCACGGGCTGTTCTGGTCGAAACCTCAGCCGTGGACGGGGCGGCATTTCCGGAAACTCCGCGCGCTCGTGGAGGGCAACCTCGCGGTCTATGCCAGCCATCTGCCGCTCGACGCGCATCCGAAGTTCGGCAACAACATCCTCATCGCGCGCGGCCTCGGCCTGAAGCGGTTGGAGCCGTTCCTGGAACACCACGGCGCACCGATAGGCTGGCGCGGCCTGTTGCCGCGTCCGATGTCGGCGGAGGAACTGGGCGCGCGGATTTGCCGCGTCATGCGGGTGGACGGCGCACTGAAGACGATGCCGTTCGGTCCGGCGCGTTTGCGGACAGTGGGCGTCTGCTCCGGCGGCGCGGGCGGCGAACTGAAGCTGGCTGCGAACGCCAGTGTGGACGCCTACCTGACCGGCGAGGGTGGGCACGAGACGTTCGGTATCGCAGAAGAACTGGGCATCACAGTGTTCTTTGCCGGGCACTACGCCACGGAGACGTTCGGCGTGCGGGCGCTGGCGGAGAACGTGGCGCGAAAGTTTCGTCTCCCGTGGACGTTCGTAGATCACCCGTCAGGACTGTGACGGGCGAACGGCTTTGTTTGCTCAATTACAACTGCTCGTTCTTGGTGAATCCTGCCGACCGCCGGTTGATCAGACTTGGAGGCCAGCGAGAACTTGTAATCGGGCGACCGGGCGCGTATAGAAAGCACAGGAACCGCAACAAGGAACCACATGAAACGCATCGCAGTCAGCATCGTGTTGTTGCTCGTGGTGTGCGCGCTCGACGCGGCCAACGCGCAGACGAGCAGGAAGAGCCGGGCGGGCGGGGACGGCTTCGACATCGGACAGGTGGCTCCGGAAATCAAGGGGAAAGACCTCGACAACAAGCCCATGAAACTCAGCGAGTTTCGCGGCAAAGTGGTCGTCCTGGATTTCTGGGGTTTTTGGTGACCACCCTGCCGGGCTATGATCCCACACGAGCGGTCGCTCGTGAAACGATTGGAAGGCAAGCCGTTCGCACTGCTGGGCATCAACAGTGACTCGGACAAGAGTGAGACGAAGAAGCGTTGCCGCAAGGAAGAGATGGCATGGCGCAGTTGGTTTGACGGCAGCGGAGGACCGATTGCCGCCGCTTGGGGTGTCCGTTCCTACCCCACCATCTATGTCCTCGACCACAAGGGCGTCGTCCGGTTCAAGAACGTCCGGGGCGAGGCGATGGACAAGGCCGTGGACCAACTGCTGGCCGAGCTGCAAAAGAACGGCGGCAAGTAGTCGCGCCGCCGGGCACGCGAACACGAGAAGCGAGAGAACACGCCGGCGTCTCCAAGAAGACGGTGGACCGTGTTGCGGTATCGTCATGACAGTGCGGAGTCGGAGTATGGAATCGAGACGCCGACAACCCATCCAGGAGAGTTGAACCATGCAAGCCAACTGTAACCGCAGGGATTTTCTCAAGACAGCCGCTGCAGGCGCGACGGCCATGTCGTTCACAGCGCGCAGCTACGCGCGCATCGTCGGCGCGAACGAGCGCATCCGCATCGGCCAGATCGGCTGCGGCAGCCGCGGCTGCGGGGCGCACATGACCGGCATCCACAAGCACGACAAGGCCGAGAACGTTGAGTTCGTGGCGGTGGCCGACCCGTGGCGCGTCGCGCGCGAGCAAGCAGCGGCGCTTTGCAAAGAATGGTATGGCCTCGACGCGAAACAGTTCGTCAGCTATCGCGACCTGCTGGCGTGCAAGGACGTGGACGCGGTGATGATCGCCTCGTGCGACCACCAACACGCCACGCATCTCGAAGCCGCCGCAAAGGCCGGGAAGCACATCTATGTCGAGAAACCGATGGCGAAGAACATGGAGGAGCTGGTTCGCTCGGTGGACGCGGTGAAAGCGGCAGGCGTCGTGGCGCAGGTCGGCACGCAGATTCGCAGTCTGCCGACGAGCACCGCCTGCCGCGAGCTGTGGAAATCCGGCTTGCTCGGCAAGGCATCGCGCATCGAGCAATGCCGCAACAGCGACCAGCCCTACTGGTATCGTTACTTGAAGGACGTGAAGAAGGAGGACGTGGCGTGGGAGGAGTTCCAGATGGACGCGCCGAAGCGGAAGTTCGCCGCCGACGTTTACTCCGGTTGGTATGGCTATCGCGATTTCAGCGACGGCCCCATTACGGGCTTCGGCAGCCACTTCGTTGACCTGCTGCACTACATCACCGGCGCGCAATTCCCGACCAGTTGCGTCTGTCTGGGCGGCACGTTCACGTGGAATGACGAACACAAGTTCACCTCGCCGGACCACGCAGAGGCGCTGTGGGTTTATCCGGAGGGCTTCATGGCGGTGTTCTCATGCAACATGGGCCACTCCGGCGGCCGGCGGCATCGGTATTACACGGAGAAAGGCCAGTTGAACCTCGACAACTGGGCTGCGCCGAGTTGCAGCGCCGAGGGCGGCCCGAAGCGCGACGGCAAGATCCGCGGCGTCAACAACGTGAAAGGCATCGAAGGCCCCGACCACTTCCAAGATTGGCTGCAATGCATCCGCAGCGGCAAGACCACGCGCGCGCCGATCGAGGCCGGCTATCAGCACTCCGTCGCCTGCATCATGGCCGTGGAGTCGTTCAACCTCGGCGTCCGCACGGTTTACGACCGCGAGAAGCGCATCATCCGGAAGGGCTGAACAGAAGCGCGTCGTCCAGTAACGCACGCGACACTGCGCTGCTCAGGCGAAGCTAACCAATTCCCGGACCTTCTCGATCAGGTCGCCCAAGGGAAACGGTTTGAGCAGGCAGCCTTGAACATTGTTCTGAAGTTTCCTGGCCGTTTCGATGTCCTCGCGGAAACCGGTCATGAGCAAGACTGGCACTTCAGGGTCAATCATCCGTAATTGGTCAAAGACTCGATTCCCGGTCATTTCAAGCATGCAAAAATCCAATAGAACCAGGCTGATGTTCCGAGATTGTTCCCTGAACAACTGGATGCTGTCGTGCGGATCGGAGGCCGTGAGGACTGTGTAGCCTTCGTTTTCCAATCCCATGCGAACCGTGTTGAGGACGCCCGCATTATCGTCCACGACGAGGATCGTGGGATGCGGGTGCCGGAGGCCGGGGATCGGTTGTTTGGCCGCCCGGCACAAGGCCAGACAGAAGATGAAAAGCGCGAACAGGCAGACTCCCCAGATCTCCAAAATGGTTATCATGACTCACGACTCCTCGGGATCGCATTCATCAAGCATGGATGGCCTGAGAACTTTCCCGTGTTATTGGCGAGGAATACTACCCAGTAGATACAATACGCGCCATTCAGGAAACACCCGGATAGCGCGTAAGGAAAACCCCTACCTTCCAAACCCGAAACCGCGCGCGATTTGCCGGATGGGTTGGACCTGAAAGACGGGAAGGGTTGAAGTCAGAGACTCTTTTCCGCTTTGCGTCTTTCCTATTCGTTCGTTGCTGCGAACGATAGAACGTCGCACGAGGACGCGCGGGACATTTTCACCTTCCGCTACACGTAGCGCCCTTCGTCCCTCGCGGCTTCGATCATCGCGACGACGTTCTCGCGCGGCGTGCCTTTCTCCAGATAGTCGGACGTGGAAAAGATGTAGCGGCCGCCGGGCTTGCCGGTGCGGACAATGGCGCGCGTGGCGGCGTCCACTTCCTTCGGCGTGGCGCGCTTGAGGAAATCCACGTGATCGAGGTTGCCGAGCAGGCAGATACGGTTGCCGAGGGCGGCCTTGGCGTCGGCAAGTTTGTTGTCGCCGCGTGGCGGTTCGGAGACGGTTTCCCAGACGGTCATGCCCAGTTCGCGGTAGTTGTCGTAGAGGATCTTCGCGCAGCCGCAGTTGTGATAGACGCTGAACTTGCCCGCGGCGTGGATGGCGTCAATCATCCGCTTCTCGTAAGGCTGGACGAACTGGCGGAAGAAATCCGGCCCGGTGGTCGAACCGCCAGCCATGTGGCCCTGGATGCCGATGCAGTCAATAGCCGTCTCGCCGAGCGCCGCGCTGTAGGCGCACATCGCATCGGCCACGCCGCTCATCAACGCGCGATAGGCCGCCTCGTCCATGTAGGGCGCGACGTAGAAGTTGTCCATGCCGCAGAGGTCGGCGCAGAAGTTGAACACGCCGGCGAACCCCCACGGCGCGAGCACGCCGCGGTCGCCAATGACGCGCCGCCATGCCTCGGCCGTCTCGCGCATGAAGCTGATGTCTTCGTTGTCGAGCGCGGGCAGCCATTTCAGGAACGCCTCGGTGTCGTCCGCGTCCTGCAAGAGCGTTCGCGTGACATGGAACCGCACGCCGGTCGTGGCCGCGCCGCTGTCCGGGCCGGTCTCCTCCTGCACAAGCGTCCGCGCTGGCGTGACGATCTCCAACTTCCGCCGGATCATGCCGTCGCCGCGCGTCTCGCTGCGGCGCAGTTCCCAGTTCGGATGGCTGCGCCGGAAGAAGTGAGGCGCCTCCAGCGCGCGATGCTTCGCCATCAGGTCGAAGTCGAGTTCGTTGGCCAGTTCCGTGGCGTCAATGACACGGTCAAGCTTCGGCTTCTGCGGGTAGTAGAAGGAGAGGTATTCCTCCTGCACGAACGGCGCGACCGGCACGCGGTCGGCGATCTCGCCGCGGAGGGTGGTGATGAGACGTTCGCGTGGCGTCATACCTTTTCCGGCACCACGAACGGCGCGCGGTATTCGCGCCTGAGCATTCGGTTCGCTTCCTCGTCGTGCGGGAAGCGCATCGTCTTCGGATCGAACTCCAAGCTGCGGCCGAGCCGGTAGGAAATGTTGCCCAGATGCATCACCGCACAGGAATAAAATCCGTTCTCGATGCTGGCGTTGAACGTCTCTGGTTTCGGGTCGCGGATTGCGTTGACGAACACCTCGTAGTGATTGCCAAGGCCACCGCCGGTCGGGCCGGCTTCGCGTTTCTCACCCATGAACGTGCGCCACTCGTTGACGCTCTTGGCCATGTAGCCCTTGGAGCCGAAGAACAGGTTGCCCACCGTGTTGCCGGCGCTGGTGGCCATGTAGCCGTCGGCGCCGGCCTTCTTCATCCACATGCCGTCTTCGCTGTTGCTGACCCAGTGGCGCACCTCGAACTGGAGGATTTTCTTCTTGTCGCCGCCGCCATCGGGATTCGGGAACTCGAACATCGCCATGAGCACGTTTGGCGTCTGCTGGTCATCCTTGAACATCACGTGGCCGCCAATCGCGCTGATCTTCGTCGGCAACGTCACGCCGAGGCCCCAACGGGCAATGTCCATCTCGTGCACGCCCTGGTTGCCCATGTCGCCGTTGCCGTAGTCCCAGTTCCAATGCCAGTTGTAATGGAAGCGGTTCTGATTGAACGGCCGCGCCGGCGCGGGGCCTTGCCAGAGGTCGTAGTGGACGCCCTTCGGCACTGGCTCGTCCTCGAAATGGCCGATGGTCTTGCGCCACTTGTAGCAGAGGCCCTTCGCCATATAGACCTCGCCGAGGCCGCCGTCGTGCAGGAACTTCGCCATCGTCTGCGAGCACGGGTTGCTGCGCTGCTCCGCGCCGTCCTGGACGAGCACGCGGTATTTCTTCGCCGCCTCCACGAGCTTCTGGCCCTCGAAGAAATTATGGCAGCACGGCTTCTCAACCGAGACGTGCTTGCCGGCCTGGATGCCATAAATCGCCGCGAGCGTATGCCAGTGGTTCGGCGTCACGACCGAGAAGCCGTCAATCTCCTTGTCCTCGACCATCTTGCGGACATCGGTGTAGGTCTTCGGCGCGGGGCGCTTCTTCTTGGTGAAGTGCTTGGCGATGACCTCCGGGAAGAGGTTCTCGTCCACGTCACAGAGCGCGACGACCTCGACGTTGGGCAATTCGTTGTAAGCCCTGATGTGGCTCTGGCCCATGCCGTGGATGCCGACGACGGCGAGGCGGACGCGGTCGTTGGCGCCAGCCCACGCGCGGTGGGTGCCGATGAGCAACGCGCCGGTGGCGACGCTGCCTTGTTTGAGGAAATTGCGACGGGTCATCATGGCGGGGTTCCTTTCTCTAATTTTTAGCGAACGACTTCCACTCGCGCTCCAACACGGCGGCATCACCAGCGCCGCTGTGGACCAGCACGCGGTAGCGCAGCCGCATCTTCGCGCCGGCCTTCAACGTCCTCGGCTCCTTGTAAATGAGCGCGGGACTGAAATAGGGATGGCCTTCGTTCAGATACCACGCGGTGGGATGGCGTGGATTGGCGGGGTGATCGAATACAGTGATGCCGGCGACGGCGCCCTTCCTGGTCGGGCCGCTGAAATCCACCCAGCGCGCGGGCTTGCCGTTACCCTCGTCGGAATTGCGTGCGCCCTCGCTGGTCAGGAAGTTCCAGCCCGTCGTGCCTTTCGGGAAACGCAGCGAAAGGCCGGCATAACCGCCGCTCTTGGCCTTGGGCGGTGTGCGGTCGAGCGTGATGTCCGCGTCGCCGACGGTGAACTTCGCATCCCAGTCAATCGCATACGCGCCGTCAGCCCGCGGCGCGGTGAACTTCATCACGCGCGTCTCGCGCAGCACCGGCGGCTGGCCGGGCGGCGCATACTCGATGGCCATCTCGACGCGCGCGGAAAAGTCGTCGCCGCGGCGGAAGCTGGCGGACTTGATGTTCGTGCGTCCGGCGGCGAGACCGGTCTTCTTGTCCAGCTCCCAATAGTTGATGTGGTTGATGTATTTCCAAGCGAACCACAGGCTGTGATGCCAGACGTGGTCGGCGGGCGCGTTCGCGGTGAGTTCCATGCCGTCGAGCGTGGCGAGCGGATAGATGTAGGGCTTCGTCTGTGCCGGGTCGCACACCGCGCGCCAGATGGGAAGCCCAGCAGTCTTGTTGATGAGCGCGAGGCCGGTGTTGTTGGGCATCGCTTCCCAGCCGAGCGTCGGAGCGGCGGCCTTCTCGGCTGCGCTGACGACAAGACAGCAGAAACAAAGGACGCCTGCGAGGATTGCCTGTGTCGTTCTCATCGGCGCGGCTACTTCGAGAGTTCGCGCAGCTTGATGTTGCGGAACCACGCTTCGTCCGTGTGGTCCGTCAACATGATGTGGCCTTTGATCTTCTGGCCAAAGTCGGGATACTTCTTGAACTTGCTCTCCGCGATGGCGGCCTTGACGGCGTCGCTGCCGAGTTCGTATTGGATGGCCTTCTTGCCGTTGAGCCAGTGCTCGACGTGGTTGCCCTTCACGAAGATGCGGGAGCGGTTCCATTCGCCCGCCGGCTTGTAGCCCTTGTCCTCAACCGGCGGCAACACCTGATAGAACGCCGCCGTGTGATCCTTCGCCGGCATCTTCGCCCACTTCTCGAACTTGTCGTCGAGCATCTGATACTCATGGCCGGGCGCCTGCGGGCGCGCCTCGGTGACGAAATACTTCACGCCGTTGTTGCCGCCCGGCTCGATGCGCCATTCCCACGTCAATTCAAAGTCGTCGAACTGCTTCTCTGTGATGATGTCGCCGCCCTTGACGCCCGCCTTCTTCTTCAGAAGCCCGTCCTCGACCTTCCAGCCCGCACCGATCTCGCCCGTGCCTTTGGGCGTCTTGTAAGCGCGCCAGCCGGCGAGTGACTTGCCGTCGAAGAGCAACTGCCAGCCGGCGGCTTTCTCTTTTGCGGTGAGCGTGTTCGCCTTGTTGGCTGCAAGGAGAGGCAGCACGGGAGTCAGGGTGAGAAGTGCAAAGGTCAACAACTTGAGCGTTGGTTTCATGATTGTTCTCGCGGATCTCTGGCTACTTAAGCAGGTCGGACATCTTCCGCCAAGCGTTCCTCGAACCGGTCAGGAGTGTCTTCGGGTCACCTTTGATGTTATAACACTGGAGGCCGATGGGGCCTTTGAAGCCGACGGCTTTGAGTTTCCGCAACACGATGCCGACGTCGTAGGTGCCCTTGTCGAGCGTCTGGATGGCGCGGCCCATTTCCTTCTTGGTAATGCCGCTGTCGGCACCGTTGATGGAGGCGACGAACAGATGGGGCGCAGCTTCTTCGATGAGAGCGGGAATGCGCGCTTCCGCCTCGTCAATGAGCGCGTGGCAAAGGTTGAACGACACGCCGACGTTCTTGCGGTTGACCTTCTTGACGATGCGAAGCGCGTCCTCGACGCGATGGACCCACATGTTGACGTGCGGGTAGATGGCAATGCGGAGGCCGTTGGCGTCGCAGAGACCGGCCAGTTCGCGCAAGCCGGCCACGGCGATGTCGTCGCCGGCGGGGTCGGAGTTCTTGAACTGCTTGCTGGTCATGTTCGGCCAGATCATCGTGTCGGTGCCTTTGCAAAGCGCGATGATCTCTTTCAACTCCGGCTTGTAAACCAGTTTGCCGTCCTTGAGTTCGAGGTTGGCGTAGATGACGAAGCATTTCATCCCGCGTTGCTTGCAGCCATCGAGGACTTCCTTCACGCGCTCCGGCGCGTCGGTGCGCCACGCGATGCCAGCGAAGCCGACCTCCTTCGCAAGGTCGAGCTGCGAGGCGATGGTCGTAAGGTTTGTGCCGCGCAGGCCGTTGTCGAAGACGAAGAACGGGTTTGTCTCGGCGGCCTCTTGTTTATCGCGCGCCGGCGTTTGGCAACCGGTCTGGATACCGGCCAGCAACACGATGAGGAAACTGAAAGCGAGAGTTCTCATAGCTTGTCGAAGCTCCACGGCGCGCGCATCGGCGGGCGCTTGGCGAGCTTGTTCGCGGCGTCGTTGTTGGCGAACACTTCCTTGTCGGGGTCCCACGCGAGCTTCACGCCGCCCAGTTGGATGGCGATGTGGGCGAGGTGACAGAGCGATGTGGTGCGCTGGCCGACTTCCTCGTCCTCCAGCGTCCGTCCGCGTGAGCGCACGGCGTCAATGAAGTCCTGCTTCTCGCTCTTGAGCGGGAAGTGAGTTTCCTCGGGGCCGATCTTTTCCTTGAGGATCGCGGGGTCGCTGGCCTTGAGGCGTTCGGGAGAGAGCTTGCTGGCGGCGTAGTTGACGTGAATCCAGCCCTTGTCGCCCTCGAAGCGGACGTGCGGCTCGCCCATCTGGTAGAAGAACTCGATGCCGTTAGCAAACTTGTAGTAGGCGTCGAAATGCTCCAGCACGTTCCAGACTTTGCCATCGTGGAACTTGCCCGTGGCCTTGATCTCGACGGGACCTGTGCGCTCAGTGCCGGCGCCCCACTGGCCGATGTCGTTCAGGTGCGTGCCCCAGTTGGCGATCATGCCGTCGCAATAGTCGAGGCTGCGCATCCAGCCGGGGCGGCTCTTGAGGTCGTGCGGCGTGTGGACACGCTTTTGCATGTAGGGAACCTTCGGCGCAGGGCCGAGCCAGAGGTCGTAGTCCAACTCGGCGGGCGCCTCCGTGACTGTCTCCGGCTCGTCAGGGAACACTTCCTTCGGCGAGCCGGTGCGGACGACGCGCACCTTGCCGATGCGGCCATTGCGGACCAGCTCGGCGGCGCGGTGCATCGGCTCCAGCGAACGGAACTCGCTGTCCACGCGAAAGACGCGCTTGTGCTTGGCGACTTCGTTCGCGAGCAACCGCCCCTCGTCTATGTATCGGGTGATCGGCTTCTCCAGCGCCACGTCCTTGCCGGCGCGCACGGCAGCGACAGCCATCGGCACGTGCCAGTGGTCCTGCGTGGCGATCATGACCGCATCAATGCTCTTGTCGGCGAGCAGCTCGCGGAAGTCCTTATAAGCAGCACAGCCTTTGAAACTGCCGTCCTTCTTCTTCGCGTAGAAACCTTCGATCTGCTTTTTCGCCTCGGTCATGCGCCAGGAGTCCACATCGCAAACGGCGACCGCCTGCACGCCGGCAACCTTGAGGAAGCCGGGGATGTTGGCGTGATAGGTCTGCCGTCCGCAGCCGATAAAGCCGATGGTGACACGCTTGCTCGGTGCGTTAGCCCCGAAGGCCAACGCGGGCAGGATGTAAGGCGCGCCCACGATGCCCGCAACGGCAGTGGAGGCACGGCGGAGAAAGGAGCGGCGGGTGAGGGAATGACTGATTTGGCTCATGTTCGTAATGACGGTTGAATGTGCATGTCCTTCATAGCTCTTGTGGCGGCGCGCTAGAACATCAATCGGCTAGCATGTCTTGCGACTCGTTGCTGGTGCTACTTTCCGCCGTCCAGCCCGCGGCTTCATCAGGCCGCGCGTGGTGACGCCAAAAAAACGTTTGAAGGCGCGGCTGAAGTCGTTCGCGTGACGGTAACCGAGTTCAAAAGCCACCTGTTTCGCTGGCAAATGCTCATCGCGCAGTTTGGCACGGGCGACCTGCATCCGCCAGCGAAGCAGGAAACGTTTCACGCTCTCACCGCTGTGCTGGCGAAAGAGCGTGTTGAGGACAGCCGGCGTCACTTGAAGGTATTCGCACAAGCGTTGGACAGGCTGGCGTTCGGCGAGGTTGTTGCGCAGGAACTCCAGCGCCAGCTTCATGCGGTAGCGCGAGTCCACTGCGGGCGGCCGGTTCCCGGCGCGCGCCAGGATGATGTCCAACTCCAACCGGGCGCAGTGCAACGACAGAACGGCTGCCTCGTCCGGGGTGGCGACTTCGCGGACGCTGTTAGCGTGCAGCGCGGCGAGCCGCCGCATGGCGGCGCGGTCCAGCTTCAAACAGAGAAAGCCGCCCGCCGGTGGTTGCAGCGTGGCCAGCGCGGGAGCCGAGCGCCACAGCCACGCCAGGATGCGGCACGAGTGGCGCGGCTGGTCGGTCCAGCCGTAGGCGCAATCCGGATGGACGACGATGACGCTGCCGGCGCGAATCCGTTGGGTGCCGCTATCCGTGACCAGTTGCGGCGCGCCGTCGAGAACGGCGACATAGACCCAGCCGTCGTGCATGGCGATTGGGATGGGATTGTCCCGAAACCAGCGTCGGCCCCACGAAAGATAGAGCAGATCCCATGCGTCAGGGTCGCGCGGCAACCAGCGCGGCCGGCCGGCCGGAGGCAGATAAAGGCGGCGAGGATAAGTCTTGCCGGGCATGACGCCCCTCCGACTAACACAACCACGTCCGGCCGGCAAGAACAGGCGTCGAACCCCGTTCAAAACTCTTCTGTCGCAACCAGAAACCTGTGGCGGCAGACATGCCCCTTTCGGTAATCTCCGCATCATGAAAGTCAAACGTCCCGCTTGCTGGATGTGGCTCATGGCCACGCTCGTGCTGCCCATTGTCTGTCTGGCCGCTGAATCATCTCCGCCAAAACCCAATATCGTCTTTATTCTCGCCGATGATCTCGGTATCAACGATCTCGGTTGTTACGGCCGGCGCGAGCACCGCACGCCACACCTCGACGCGATGGCGGCGGCAGGCACGCGGTTCACGTCGGCCTACTGCGCGCAGCCGATCTGTTCGCCGTCGCGCGCAGCGATCATGACCGGCAAAAATCCCGCGCGATTGCACCTGACAACCTATCTGCCGGGCCGACCGGATTGTCCGTCACAGAAACTGCTTCATCCGGTCATCCGCCAGCAGTTGCCTCTGGAGGAGAAAACGCTCCCGGAATACCTGAAGCCCGCCGGTTACGTCTCGGCTTGCATCGGCAAATGGCATCTCGGCGGCAAAGGCTTCGGGCCGGCTGAGCAGGGCTTCGACGTCGTTCACGCCGGCCGGGCCAACACGACGCCGTCCGAAACCGAGGGAGGCAAGGGCGAATACGACCTCACGACGCAGGCGATGAAGTTTATCGAGGAAAACCGCAGCCGGCCGTTCTTCCTCTACCTTGGGCACAACACGCCGCACATTCCCTACGCCGCCAAGGAGCCGCTCGTCGCAAAGAACAGCAAGGCGTTTGAGCCGGTCTATGCCGCCGTCATCGAGTCACTTGACGACACCGTTGGCCTTCTTCTCGCCAAGCTCGACGCGCTCGGCCTTGCCCAAAACACCCTCGTCGTCTTCACCTCCGACAACGGCGGCCTCCACGTGCCCGAGGGGCCGCACGAGAAAATCACGCACAACACGCCGTATCGCGCCGGCAAGGGCTTCCTCCACGAGGGCGGCCTGCGCATTCCGCTCATCGTCCGCTGGCCGGGCCGCGTGCCTTCGGGCCGCGTCGTGAACGCACCGGTGGTGAACAGCGATTGGGTGCCAACGCTGGCGGAAGTGTGCGGCCTGTCTGTGCCGTCGGATCTCGACGGCGTGAGCCTCGCGTCGCTGCTCACCGGCGGCGAAGCGCCGAAGCGACCGTTCTTCTGGCATTTCCCCCACTACAACAACCAGGGCGGCCAGCCCGACGGCGCGGTGCGCGACGGCGACTGGAAACTCATCGAATTCTACGAAGGCCGCGTCGAGCTGTTCAACATCGCGCAAGACATCAGCGAGAAGAACAACCTCGCTGCGAGCGAGCCGGAGCGCGTCAAGCAACTTCGCGCCAAGCTCAACGCGTGGCGCGACGCGACGGTCGTGCAGGCCAACACGCCGAACCCGAGATTCGACGCCGCACTGCACCGTGCGCTCTACGAGGACATGGACGTGTCCCGCTACAACGCCTCCACCGCCGACGCCGCCGAGTTCGCCCGCGTCCTGGAGTGGCGCAAGCAGATGAACGCCGTGGTGCCAAAACCGCCACAGCAGCCGAAGAAGGGAAAGTCCAAATGGTAGGAGGGCAAGTCATCGCCCCCCGCTCAGGGACGCGATTGATCCGCCGTCAAGCTGTTGACTATTTGCGTTCCACTTTGCGGAAGCGGACGAAGTAGTTCTCGTTCATGAAGTCCCGCTCCTCGACCTTCTTGAAGCCCGCGGCCTCGATCTCCGCCGTGAACACCTCCTGCCCGGCGCGGACGTGTTTCACGATCCACTCCTTCGTCTTGCCGGGAATGCGCTTGAACTCCACCAGCACCAGTTCACCCTTCGGCCGCAACGCGCGGTGAATGGACGCCATCGAGTCCTTCGCGTGGTTGAAGTGGTGATACACATCGCAGAGGAATACCAGGTCCGCGCTGCCCGCCAGCAACTCCACCGATCGCTCCATGCAGAGCGCCGTCTCCACGTTTGCGAAACCGGCATCCTTCGCGCGTTTGGCGATGTGCTCGATCAGCCGCTTCTCGATCTCCACCGCGATGACCTTGCCTTTTGGGCCGACGGCCTCGGCAAACATCATCGTGAACAACCCCGTGCCCGCGCCGATGTCGGCGACGACCGCGCCGGGTTTCACGGCGGCGGCTTTGAGGATGTCCTGCCGCCGGTCGTAGGCTTCGCGGCCCGCCTTCTCGTAGCGCGCTGTCAACTGTTCGATGGTTGGCGGGGCGTTTTGTTTCGCCTGGCTGAACGCCATCGGCACTGCGGCGAGCCAGAGCAGGAGACAGAGGGCGGAACGACGGAGAAGTTGTCGGTTCATGGCGCGGCATCCTACCCGCATGGGAATCGCGGCGACAACTGCGATTTGCCCTTGCGTTGGCTGGCGCGTGGGCGACTATTCCGCGTCATCCGAACGTTCGATGCCTTGCATGAAAACTTTTGCGTCCTTGCTGCTGTTCGCGTTTGCGCTCCATGCCGAAGCCGCGGACTGGCCGATGTGGCGGTGCAACGCCAATCGCACCGCCGACTCGCCCGAAAAACTTCCCGTGCAAATGAGTCTGCGCTGGGTGCGCGAGTTCACGGCGCGCGTGCCGGCGTGGGAGGATCCGCTGAACCAGGATCTGATGCCGTTCGATACCGTGTTCGAGCCGGTTGTGATGGGCGACAGGATGTTCGTCGGGTTCAACGACGCCGACAAGCTCGTCGCGCTCGACATCCAGACGGGCCGACAGCTCTGGGCGTTCTACGCCAACGGCCCGGTGCGGCTCGCGCCGGCTTGCTGGCAGGGGAAGGTATATTTCGCCAGCGACGACGGCTGCCTCTACTGCGTGCGCGCCGATGACGGCCGACTGCTGTGGAAACACCGCGGCGGCCCTTCCGACCGCAAAGTGCTCGGCAACAGCCGCCTCATCTCCGCGTGGCCCGCGCGCGGCGGGCCGGTCATCCGCGACGGCGTGGTTTACTTTGCCGCGAGCATCTGGCCGTTCATGGGCACGTTCATCCACGCGCTCGATGCCGCGACCGGGCAGGTTGTCTGGGTCAACGACGGCACCGGCGCGCAGTTCGTCAAACAGCCGCACAACGCGCCGGCGTTCGCGGGCGTCGCGCCGCAGGGCGCGCTCGTGGCGACGGAGAAACTCCTGCTCGTGCCGGGCGGCCGTTCCATCCCCGCCGCGTTCGACGGCGCGACCGGCGCGTTTCTCTACTTCCCCATCGCCGAGTCCGGCAAAGGCACCGGCGGCTCGACGGTGATGGCCAACGAGAAGGAGTTCTTCGTCCACACCCGCGAGCGCGGCACGCGCGCCCACGATCTGGCGACCGGCAAGAAAACCACCTTCACCGTCAACGAGCCGGTGCTGGGCAGGACGCACGTCTATTGCGCCGCGAGCTGCTCCACGAACTTCGCCGCCCGCGCGGAAGCGGAGTTGAAACTGGAGACGGCGCGCCAGGCCCATCTCAAAGCGAAGAACGACCTCGCCGACGCGCAGGACGCGGCCGAGGCCAACGCCATCAAACGCGCCGCCGCCGCGGTCAGTTCCGCCGAGAAAAAGGTCGAGCTTGCCGGGGCGCTCGTGAGCCGCGCCCGGCAGAGCGCGCCGGATGGCGCTTCCGTCAAAGTCATCCAGGCGTGGAAGGCGGACAAATCGTTGCAGTGGGAAATCCCGGCCGACGGCTCCGGCGACCTCATCCGCGCGGGCGACAGGCTCTACGCGGCCGGCTCCAACACCATCGTCGCCATCGAAACGCCGAAGCAGGGCGGCAAGCCCGCCATCGTCTGGTCACAGCGCGTGCAGGGCACCGTGCGCCGCGTGCTCGCCGCCAACGGGATGCTCTTCGCCGTGACGCTCGAAGGCCGCATCATGGCGTTCGGCGACGGTGGAACGCGACCTCCGGGCGCGTTTCTGTCGAAAGCGAACGCGTCCGGAGGCCGCGTTCCACCTGAGCAGGCGCGGGAGATCATCGAGAAAACCGGCGCGCGCGACGGCTACGCGTTCGTGCTCGGCCTGGGCGACGGCCAGTTGATCACGGCGCTGGCGGCAGCGTCGAAGCTGCACCTCATCGGCGTGGATGCCGACGCCGCGAAAGTGGACCGCCTCCGCCGGCAACTGGACGGCGCGGGCCTTTACGGCAAACGCGTGTCGCTGCTCGCGGCGCAGCCGGGTGCGTTTGGCGCGCCGCCCTACATCGCCAATCTCATCGTCGCTGATGACTCGCTGGCTCCGGCGGCGTTGCGGAAGGTCTATGAATCGCTGCGGCCCTACGGCGGCTCGCTGTGGATTGCCGGCGCGAAGAGCGTCGCCACCGCCGGCCTGCCGAAGGCGAAGGTTGAAACCCTCGCCAACGCCGTGCGCATCGTGCGCGAGGGCGCGTTGCCGGGCGCGGCGGACTGGACCCACCAATACGGCGACATCGCCAACTCGGTGAAGTCCGACGACAGCGCGCTGAAGCTGCCGGCGGGCCTGCTCTGGTTCGGCGGCAACACCCACATGGACGTGCTGCCGCGCCACGGCCACGGCCCGTCCGAGCAGGTCGTCGGCGGGCGGTTGTTCCTCGAAGGCATGGACTGCTTCAGCGCGCGCGACGTTTACACCGGCCGCGTGCTCTGGAAGACGACCATCCCCGGCCTGAACACCGCCGGCATCTACCACGACAACACGCATCTGGCCGATTCCCTGACCACGCTCTACAGCCAGCGCCACATGCCCGGCGCCAACGCCCGCGGCGCAAACTTCGTCGCCACGGAGGACAGGGTTTACATCGCCGTCGGCGACCATTGCGCCGTCCTCGACGCGGCGACCGGCGCGATTCTCCGGAGCATCCCGATGACCGGCGGCGACTGGGGCTTCATCGGCGTCTGCGGCGACGTGCTGCTCGGCGGCGCCGACTTCGCCCGATTCAACAAACGCTTCCCGACGCCCGGCCTCGACTTCCTCGCCGCCATCAGCGACCTCGCCGCGAGCCGCGGCCTGGTCGCGTTCGACCGCCACACCGGCGCGTTGCTCTGGCGGGCCGCCGCGCGGCACAGCTTCGTCCACAACGGCATCGTCGCCGGCGGCGGCCGCGTCTATTGCCTCGACCGCCTGCCGAAGAGCGCGGAACTGAAAGCCGCCGCGCGCGGCGAGAAGGTCGCGGCGAGCTACCGCATCGTCGCCCTCGACCTGCGCACGGGCAGACCGCTGTGGGAAAACACCAACGGCGTCTTCGGCACATGGCTGGGTTACTCGAAGGAACGCGACCTCCTGCTCCAGGCCGGCGCGAGCGCCACCGACCGCTGGAAGGACGAGGCCAAGGAAGGCATGGCCGTCCTCCGTGCCAGGGACGGCAGCGAGGTCTGGAAAAATCCCGCCCTCAAATACACCGGTCCGTGCATCCTCCACCACGACCTCATCATCACCACGCCGACTTCCTACAAACCATCCGCCGGCGCCTACAGCCTCCTCGACGGCAAGCCGCACCTCATCACCAACCCGCTCACCGGCGAAGCCCAGCCCTGGCGCATCTATCGCACCTATGGCTGCAACACCCCCGTCGCCTCCGAGAACGTCATGACCTTCCGCTCCGGCGCGGCCGGCTTCTACGACCTGCAAACCCACGCCGGCACCGGCAACCTCGGCGGCTTCAAGAGCGGTTGCAGCGCCAACCTCATCATCGCCAACGGCGTCCTCAACGCCCCCGACTACACCCGCACATGCAGTTGCCCCTACCAGAACCAGACCTCACTCGCCCTCGTCTCCATGCCCGAAGCCGAGATGTGGACCTGCAACCTCTCCGGCTTCGACACCCCCGAGGGCCGGCGCATCGCGCGCATCGGCATCAACCTCGGCGCGCCCGGCGACCGCATGGCCCCCGACGGCACGCTTTGGCTGGAGTATCCAGACACCGGCGGCGCGTCGCCGCGACTGCCCGTCACTGTCACCGGCGACACCCGCAACATCTTCCGCCGCCACGCCAGCGTCGTCACCGGCGACGGCCCCGCGTGGGCGTTCGCCTCCGGCCTGCGCGACATCGAGTCCATCGTCATCACCCCGCAGACACAGAAAGCCCCGCCGCCCGCCGCCCAGAAGGACGACGAAGAAGACGACAAAGCCGCCGCCAAGGGCAAGACCGCTGCCGCCCCCGCGACCCCCACCGAACCGTCCGCCGCGCCCGCCGCCGCCATTCCCCCGCTGCCGCCCGCGCGCTACACCGTGCGGCTCTACTTCATGGAACCGGACGACATCGCGCCGGGCCAGCGCGTCTTCGACGTGCTCCTGCAAGGCCAGCCGGTCCTGAAGAGCTTCGACATCGTCAGAGCCGCCGGCGCCGTCAACCGCGGCGTCGTGAAGGAATTCAAGAACGTCCAACTCGCCCCCCAGCTCGAAGTCCGCCTGCAAAAGTCAGCCGCCTCCACCCTCGGCCCCGCCCTCAGCGGCGTCGAGTTGGTGCTTGAGAAAAACTGAACACGAAAACCGAAGTTGACCGTAACGCCGGCATCCTTGCCGGCACTACTTCAGTTTTCGGGTTGAGAGGCGAAACGCCCCGGACGGATACAGAATCAGCAACATCGCTACCAAAACTGAACTCCGCACTTAAACCATAATTCCTACTATTTTATCATTGACGGACTTTTAATCCTCTGTAGGATTTAAGCCAATGAGCATCACATTGAAAACAGATTCCGTCTGGTTCACCACCAAAGGACAGGTCGTCATTCCCATGCGGCTGCGGAAGCTTTTCCACATCGAGGACGGCACCCGCGCCATCGTCACCGCCACGGACGACGGCATCCTGCTCAAGCCGGTCACGGCCGTCACGATCCGCAAGCTGCGCGGCATCCTGAAACGCAAGCCGGGTGACAAACCTTTTGCACAGGAATGGGCCGAACACAAAGCCGAAGAAATCGCATTGGAGGAAGCCAAGTATGCCCGCAACACAGGTTCTCGATAGCCACGCGTTGCTGGCCTTGTTGCGCGACGAGCCTGCCGCCGAGGTGGTGGCCAAGATTCTCGAACGCGCCGGCGAACATGATCATCCGGTCCACATGACCGAGGTGAACTACGCCGAGGTCCAATACACAATCCGCCGTAAAGACGGACAGGCTGCATGGGAGTCCGTCGCCCGCGAACTGGCCGCTGCCCCGATCGTTTTTCACCCAGCCGACCGCCGCCTCGCCGATCTCGCCGCCGACTTCAAGGCCCGTTTCAAGATGAGCCTTGCCGATGCCTTCGCCGCTGCGCTCGCCAAGGAGAAGAAAGCCGAACTGGTCACCGGCGACCCGGAGTTCAAGGCGCTGGAGAAGGAAATCAAGATCAACTGGCTGAAGTAGATCTTCAGCGAGGCAGCGCGGCGAATTGTATCGGGTCAAGCAAGCAAGTTCTACGAAGCGATCCCGGCAAAACAAAAAGTCTTGGTTGTTGGGTGAAACTGAACAGACGATAAAGTTGATACTCGGCTTCTCGCTCCTCGGAAACGTCCACTTCATTCTTTGACGCGAAGAATGGAGTCAATGCACCAAACCGCGTCGTCTTGACTTCGATTAGTCGTTCACGCCCGTCAGTCTCGAAAGACTTGATATCAAAGCCAAGGTGGTCTCCTGTGGTGTTGGCAACGTGTTCGACTCTATCGGCTAAATCTTTCTTTCCGGCTTTCCAAAGTCGCATGTGTTCAAACTCCAGAACTAACTTCTCTCCCGCCAATCCCAAGGTCTGATTCCGTGATTCAATCTCAAGGTAGTTTCTTCTGACCGGCTTGCGAATTCGCGGAGTGCGCTCGTAGACCTTGGGTTGATCTTCCTCTCGGCGTGGCGGGCTGACTAGAATTGCCAGCACGTCATTTACGATGGGAGACTGCTCAACGGTTTGCTCGACCGCTGCCGCAGTCGCTTGATGCAATTCAACAGCACCGAGAAGGCGCTCTTCGACGACTTCGTATAGAAGCCCTTGGTAGTTCGGCAGTGGCTTGTATCCATCAATATATGGATAGCCGAGTTCTATCAACACTGCGCTGATGTTCTGGTGCTTCTTCTCAATTGCACCTTTGGTTCTATTCGCCAGAAGGTTTTGAAGCTTGCGGTTGTGCTCGGCTTTATTGAATTGCTCGCCGCGAAGTTCCATTGCCAGCATATCGAAGTAATCCGATACGGTTGCCTCTACTTCCTCGCGTGACCAATCGTTTGCCATTGGACAAGTTCTAACGCCAGGTTGCACTTAACCGATTCACTCTGGCAAGAATGTTCTCATTGCGGCCAAGCGTTCAGATGTGATGTCGCGCATTCGCAGGCGCGGGAATAAGGAGACGGAGCTGGCGCTGATGACCCTGTTCCGCCGACACCATATCACCGGCTGGCGGAGGCAGGTCACGCTGAAGTTGTCAGTTGTCAGTGGTCAGTTCTCAGTAAGGCCGGACTTCGTATTCCCAAAGCTGAAGCTGGCGGTGTTTGTGGACGGCTGTTTCTGGCATAGCTGTCCGAAGCACGCGACGAAGCCGGCGAACAACGCGGCGTTCTGGCGGAAGAAGCTGTCTGCGAACAAGGCGCGGGACGGGCGGGTGACGCGGACGCTGCGGCGGCTGGGCTGGCGGGTGGTGCGGGTTTGGGAGCACGAGCTGGCGCGCAAGAACGAGGGGCGGTGTGTGGAGAAGATACGGCGGAATCTTAACCACGGATGAACACGGATGCACACGGATGGGGAGATGGTTGAGAGTTAAAAGTTAAAAGTTAAGAGTTCGGAGGGGCAACCGCCGGCATAAAACCGCTCTTTCGCCGGACAGGAAATCTGCGGTTTCCTGTGGAAAAACAAAAATCTTGTCCAGCTCCGATGCGGTGAAGGGGTCAACCACCGTGGGCGAGCGGGCTTCCGATACGGCAAGAGGGTCGCCCACTGTTGGCGTGTGTGTTGCCGGTGCGGCGAAGGGGGCAGCCACTGTGGGCGAGTGTGTTTCCGGTCTGGCGGAGGGGTCGCCCACTGTTGGTGGGTGTGTTTCCAGTCCGGCAAGGGGGTCAACCACTGTGGGCGGGTGTGCTGCCGGTGCGGCGAGGGGGTCAACCACTGTGGGCGAGTGGGCTTCCGATACGGCAAGAGGGTCGCCCACTGTGGGTGAGTGCGTGTCCGGAACGGAAGGGTGTTCGCCCACTGTGGTTGGCAGGCGTTCCGATAAGGTGAGGGAGTTGCCGATTATCGGCGGGTGGGTTTCCGTTGTGGAGAGGCACTCAACGGTTATCGGCGAGAGGGCTTCCGAAGCGGAAGGATGCCCGCCGATTATTGGTGGCAGGTGTTCCGGATCGTTCCCAAGGAACGGAAAGGCTGGCGGGGATGATGCAGTGCGGCGGCTGAAATCCTGACCGAAGATCGGCCGGCCCGGGCGGTCCGGCCCTACCGAAATACTGTAGCGGCGGTCTCTGACCGCCGAAATCCTCCGCGGGATAAACGGCCGGCGGTCGGAGACCGCCGCTACAGTTCTGCTGAGTCGTTGTTGCAGGCGGGGCGGGACGACGGCTAGAGTGCGGCTGTCATGAGCTTTCATCTTCGAGCCTTTCTCCCCATCGCACTATTCCTGCTCACACCGGCTGTTCTGCCGGCGGCCGACTGGCCGATGTGGCGCTGCGACGCGGGGCGGACGGCGGCCTCCAGCGAGTCGCTGCCGCAGGAGCTGCACTTGCAGTGGGTGCGGGAATATCCGGCGCTGAAGCCGGCGTTCTGGCAGGTGCGGCAGGAGCGGGTGCAGTTCGACCTCGGCTACGAGCCGGTGGTGATGGGGCGGACGATGTTCGTCGCGTCGTCGCGCAATGACAGTGTCACGGCGCTGGACGCGGAGACGGGCGCGGAGAAGTGGCGGTTTTTCGCCGACGGCCCGGTGCGGTTCGCGCCGGTGGCCTGGGAGCGGAAGCTTTATTTTGTCTGCGACGACGGCTGTCTCTATTGCCTCGACGCGGCGGGCGAGAAGCTGCTGTGGAAGGTCCACGCCGTGCCCTCGAACCGCAAGGTGATCGGCAACGAGCGGCTCATCTCGGTCTGGCCCGCGCGCGGCGGGCCGGTGCTCGACGGCGGGCGCGTGTTTTTCGCGGCGGGCGTCTGGCCGTTTGAGGGCATCTTTGTCCACGCGGTGGACGCGCGGACCGGCCGGTCGCTGTGGGTGAACGACAGCATGGGGTCGTTGTATCTGGTGCATCCACACAAGGCGATGTCGTTTGGCGGGCCGTCGCCGCAGGGCTATCTGCTGATGAACCGCGGGCGGCTGGTGGTGCCGAGCAGCCGCGCCTTTCCCGCGTTTCTCGATCCGGCAACGGGCAAACTGCTGTCGTTCGACTTCGGTCATGGCCGCCAGGACAGCGAGACGGGTGGATGGTTCCTGTCGAGCGACGCCGACGGCCGGCTTTGCGTGGACCCGGCGATTGACGCGGAGATGCACGACGGCGGGTTGCAAACCGTCGGGCAGATCGGGCTGCGCCGGCAGGCCGGCGACAAGGTGAAAGAGACGGTCAAGATCGGCAACGAAACCTATCGCGTAATGGATGGCGTGGCGGGAACGGTCCGCGTCGGCGCGCGGGAGTTTCGGTTCCGTGACGGCTTTCCCGGCGTCGAGGGAACCATCCACACGATGCTCGCGGCGGACGGCCGGTTGTTTGTCGTGACGCGCGAGGGCCGTATTTATTGCTTCGGCGGGAAAGAGGTTTCGCCCGTGCGACACGCGGCAAAGGCGCGGCCGGCTGAGCCACGCCGGAACGATGCAGGCGCCGCCGCCCCTCACCCCGGCCCTCTCCCCGCTGACGCGGAGAGAGGGAGAAAACCTTCGTTGGGAAAACCGTCGAACCGTTCGACGCGTTCGGCAACGACGGCAACAAGCTCCCCTCTCCCCTCGCTTGCGAGGGGAGAGGGCCAGGGTGAGGGGAGCCGGCCGGAGACTGCCAAAACATTGTTCAGACTGAGCGGTCAGAGCGAAGGCTACGCATTGGTGCTGGGCCTGGGCAACGGCAAGCTCGCCGAATCGCTGGCGGCGCAGCCGAAGCTGCGCGTCATCGCCGTGGATCGCGACGCGAAGAAAATCGCGGCGTTCCGGCAGCGACTGGATGCGGCGGGATTCTATGGCGAGAATATCGCCGCGCACGTCGGCGAGCCGGCGGCGTTTGGATTGCCGCCTTACATGGCGAACCTCATCGTTGTCGAGGAACCTGCCGCGGCGGGAGAGAAGTTCCTCGAAGCGGCGTTCGCGGCGCTGCGGCCCTACGGCGGGACGTTGTGCGTGAAGACGGCGGAGTTGCCGCGCGAGAAGCTCGCAAAGCTGGCGGGCGCGCAGTTGCGGCAGGAAGGCGGCTGGACGCTCGTGGCGCGGACGGGGGCGTTGCCCGGCGCGGCGAACTACACCGGCCAGCCGAACTTCGACGATCTCGTGCGCGCGCCGCTGGGCCTGCTGTGGTTCGGCGACACGTTCCATCATCACAAGCTCTTCTACAATGGCGTGACGGTGGAGTCGGGCCGCGGCCTGCCCGCCTACATCACGGTCGAGGACGGCGTGGTGAGCTACATGGTCACGGAGCCTTACGGCATGAAGCCGCCGAAGCTGAGCTATACGGACATGCTGCGAAAGTTCAACGAGCAGACGCACGCGGCGGCGTTCAGCGATGTCTATACCGGGCGCTTGCTGGAACGCGGGCCGAAAGCTTCGCCCGTGGCCGCATCCGCCGAGCCGCTGCCGCTCGCGCGCCGCAACCCGATCACCGGCCGCGAGGAAGCGCGCGAGTATATGAAAACCTACGGCTGCGACCTCGTGGGCGCGGACTACGGCAACTTCATCACGTTGCGCTCCGGCACCGGGGCGTTCTACGACAAGCGCAGCGAGAGCGGCACCATCAACATCAGCGGCCTGCGCTCCGGCTGCCGCAACAACATGGTGCCCGCCTGCGGCGTCCTGAGCGTGCCGTCGTGGACGGGCAACTGCACCTGTAACTATCCGGTCTTCACCTCGCTCGCGCTGGTCTCGATGCCGGAGAGCTTCGAGCAATGGAGCGCGTGGGGCGGCGTCGCCGAGGACGGACCGATCCGGCGCGTCGGCATCAACTTCGGCGCGCCCGGCGACCGCATGACGCGCGACGGCACGCTCTGGCTCGATTGGCCCAGCGTGGGCGGGCCGTCGCCGGACGTGCGCGTGCGCGTCACACCGGAGACTGCGGAGCCGTTCTACCGGCACGCGCTCTGGATGAAAGGCGGCGAGGGCTGGCCGTGGGTGTTCGCGTCGGGCATCAAGGGCGCGCGCAAGATCGAGATCGAGACCGTCGCGCGGTGCACCAACGCGCCCGGTGAGCGATTCAGCGTCCGCTGGACCGGCCAGATCGAGCCGCAGTTCAGCGAGGAATACACGTTCTACACGCGCAGCGACGGACCGATGCACGTCTGGATCGACAACCGGCCATTGCTCGACAGCACGCTGAGGCCATTCCGCGATGGCCAGCGCGAGGCGTCGGCGAAGATCACGCTCAAGGCGGGCACGAAGCATGACCTGTTCGTGGATTACAAACACGCACCCGCCACCAACTCCGCACCGTCTGCGTTTGCTGAATTGAGTTGGAGCAGTCCGTCGGTGCCGAAGACCGTCATTCCGCCGGAGCGACTTCTGGCGCCCGACGGTCGCCGCGGCGGTCTGGCGGGCGTCTATTACAAAGCCGAGCGATCGTCCGGCGCTTACAGCAACGAGCGGACGAGCACCCCCGCGCTGTTCCAGCGCGACACGCAGGTCCGTTTCGAGTGGGGCAGCGAATTGCCGGCGATTCTCAAGCCCCGCCCGCCGGTCCAGCCGGTTGAACGCGCCTACACCGTGCGGCTGGTGTTTGCGGAGCCAGAGAATATCCGCGCCGGCCAGCGCGTTTTCGACGTAAAGCTCCAAGGACGCGAAGTTCTCCCGGCGCTCGACATCGTCAAGCAAGCCGGCGGCAGTAATCGCGGCATCGTCCGCGAGTTTCGCGGCGTGAAAGCAACCGAGGCACTGGAGATCGAGTTTGTGCCGCACAGCGCGAAACCGCCCTTGATCTGCGGCGTCGAACTGATCGCCGAGCAGCCGTAATCACCGTTGCAGAGCGGAACTGTCGTTGATTTGCTCTTGCCTTAGACAGCGCGTTGGCGACTATGTCGCTGAGGTCTCAATATGAAAACTTCAGCATCTCTTCTCCTGCGCGTTGTCTCTCTCGTCCTGCTCGCGTCCACACTCCAAGCCGGAGCCGTGGACTCGACCGACGCGCGCAAACTTTTCGCCAAGCCGACGCGCGATTACGCCAACGCGCCGCTCTGGGTCTGGAACGACATGATGACCGAGCGGCAGGTCGTCGAGACGATGCGCGACCTCGCCGGCCAGCAGGTCAAGCAGGTCTTCGTTCATCCGCGGCCCGGCTTGATGACGCCGTATCTGTCGCCGGAATGGTTCCGGCTCTGGAAGGTCGCGCTGCGCGAGGCCGAGCGACTCGACATGAACTGCTGGATTTACGACGAGAACTCCTATCCGTCGGGCTTCGCCGGCGGTTGGGTGCCGGAGCTGATGCCGGAGTCGCGCGGTCGCGGCCTGCACCTGCGCGAACATAAGCAGCCTCCGCAGTGGAAGGATGAATACTTCGCAGTATTCCAGTTGGCCGGCGACAAGGCCGTGAACGTGACCGCGAAGGCGCGCGCGGGCGGGCTGCCAAAGGGGCGCTACGTCACCGCGGAGATCAAGCGCGCGGAGCAACGGCCGTGGCACGGCGGACGGACTTATGTGGACCTGCTCTATCCCGGCGTCACCGAGAAGTTTCTCAACGTCACGCTCGAAGCGTATCGGCGCGAGATCGGCAGCCAGTTCGGCAAGCGCGTGCCCGGCTCGTTCACCGACGAGCCGGAAATCCGCCCTGCCGGCGGGTTGCCGTGGACGGAGGATTTGCCGCAACAGTTCCAGAAGCGATGGGGCTACGGGCTGATGGAGAACCTCGCAAGCCTCAGCCAGCCGGTCGGCGACTGGAAAAAGGTGCGCCACGACTTTTTCGCCACGCTGCTCAGCCTCTTCATCGAGCGATGGGCCAAGCCGTATTACGAGTATTGCGCAAAGCACGGGCTGGAGTTCACCGGCCACTACTGGGAGCACGACTGGCCGCGCTGCATCGGCGTGACCGACAACATGGCGATGTCCGCGTGGCAGCAGCGACCGGGCATTGACATCCTGATGAACCAGTATCGCGAGGACACGCACGCGCAGTTTGGCAACGTCCGCGCCTGCCGCGAAATCTCCAGCCTCGCCAACCAACTCGGTCGCAAGCGCACACTCGTGGAACTCTACGGTGCCGGCGGCTGGGACCTGCGGTTCGAGGACATGAAGCGCATCGGCGACTGGCTGGAGGTGCTCGGCGTCAACACGCTCGACGAGCATCTCTCCTACGCCACGCTCCGCGGCGCGCGCAAACGCGACCATCCGCAGTCGTTCTCGTATCACGAGCCGTGGTGGCCGGCGTATCACGTCTCGGCGGGCTACTTCGCGCGACTGACGGCGGCGCTCACGCAGGGCGAGCAGATCAACCGCGTGTTGGTCATCGAGCCGACGACGACCGCGTGGATGAACCAGAACGACGAAGCGCGGTTGAAGGGCCTCGGCGACGCGTTCTGCAACCTGCTGATGCCGCTCGAAGCCGCGCAGGTGGAATACGACATCGGTTGCGAGGACGTGCTTGCGAATCACGGTTCCGTCAGCGGCGCGGCGCTGCGCGTCGGCAAGCGCGACTACACGACGGTCGTGCTGCCGCCGCTGAATGAGAATCTCGAAAGCAAAACCGTGGCGTTGCTCGACAACTACATGAAAGCCGGCGGCACGGTCCTCTGCACCGGCGAGCCGCCCGCGCGCGTGGACGGCGCGGTGTCGGATCGTGGTGCGAAGCTGGCGCAGCAAGCGAAGTGGAAGAAGATCGAGCCAGCCGCGCTGCCGGAACTGCTGCGGAAGGCGACGGAGGCGGATGGCTTCGCCATCGGCCGCTCCGCTAACGACAAAGGCATCCTGTTCCATCACCGCCGCCAGTTCGATGACGGCGAGCTGCTCTTCCTGGTCAACACGAGCATCGAATCGCCGGCGGCCGGCGTGATCGAGTCGCGCGCGCGCGGCGTCGAACAATGGAACCTCCAGACCGGCAAGAACGCGGCGTATCACTTCGAGCCTCGCGACAGCGGCGTTCGCGCGACGTTCTCGCTGCCACCGTCGGGCAGCCTGCTGCTGTTCCTCTCGAAGAAAGCCTGCGCGCCCGCGCCGGCCGTTGAGGAGAAGGTCAAGCACATCGCCGCCGTCGGCCGGCCGCAAATCCGCCGCATTGAGCCGAACGTGTTGACGCTCGATGTCGTGGACATCACCGCCGGCGGCGAGACGCGGGCGAACGTCTATTTCTACCAGGCGCAACAGTTCGCGTTTCAGAAGAACGGCATGGATCGCAATCCGTGGGACAGCGCCGTGCAGTTCAAGGACGAGATCATCACGAAGAAGTTCCCGAAGGAGAGCGGCTTCGAGGCGAGCTACCGCTTCATCATTGATGGCGCGGTGCCGAAGAACCTCGCCATCGTCATCGAGCGGCCCGATCTCTACACCATCACGTGCAACGGCCAGCCGGTGCGCGCGGCGAAGGGCGCGTGGTGGCTCGACAAGGCGTTCGGGCGCATCGCCATCGCCTCGGCGGCACGCGTTGGCGACAACGTCGTCATCATCAAGGCATCGCCGATGACGATCTTCCACGAACTGGAGCCTGCCTACGTGCTCGGCGACTTCTCGCTCAAGCCGACGGCGAGAGGTTTCAACATCGCGCCACCGCAGCCGCTGAAGCTCGGCCGCTGGAACGAACAAGGCGCGCCGTTCTTCAGCGCGGGCGTGGCATATCGGCAGACGTTCAACGTGGCGTTGCCCGCCGGCCGCTACGCTGTCACGCTGCCGTCGTGGTATGGCAGCGTCGCGAAGGTGCTCGTCAACGGCAAGCTCGCCGGCCACATCGCCAGCCCGCCGTGGCGCTGCGATGTGAGCAACGAGATCAAGCGCGGCGCGAACACCATCGAGGTCGTCGTCATCGGCACGCTCAAGAACACGCTCGGCCCGCATCACGGCAAACAGCCACTCGGCAGCGCCTGGCCGCGGATGTTCCAGATCGGTCCAAAGACCTGCCCGGCGCCCGGCGCAGACTATGACACCGTCGGCTACGGCTTGTTCGCGCCGTTCGTGCTGGAACAGGTGACGCAATGAAACTGTCGCGTGGAGTCATCGGCTGGTTTCTACGCGGGCCGCGACAGTTTTCAGGTTTGACGAGGGGAAAGCGCCAGGGGGCTGGCGCAGTCCAAGACGCTCGCGCGTGTGTGAATGGAGCCGGTGATTACGCGACAGCGTTTTGGAGTGCGGCGGCCCTCCGCCGCTTTTCCCGCTACGGTGGAAGCTATTGCGCTTTGGCCATTGCCTGTCTGCTGACTGCCGCTTCGGCGATGGCCGGCGCGTCGGAGGACTGGGACGAGTGCTATCGCGGCACGAAGCTGCCGGAGTCGGCCGAATGGCCTTGGGGCGTGTCGGCCGGCTCGAACACGACGGCGGCCGTTGAGGGTGATTGCCTGCGCATTACCGACCGTGGCACTGCAAAGGGCCAGCTTCGATTCTACAACCGCCAATGGCACGCAGACCGGGCGCTGGGCGGCGTGGTCGAGGCGCGGCTCAAAGTCATCTCGTGCAGCGCGCAGGCAGGCGTGATCGTGATGGCCGCCGACGGCGCAAACGAAACCTCGCTGACGTTCCATGCCGACCGAGTTGAGTTCGGCCACGGCGGGCGCAGCCACGCGATGAACACGAGCGATGCGTTTCACACCTATCGGCTGGCACTACGCGGCACGCGCGTGAGCCTGTCGGTGGACGGCCGGCAGGTGGTTGACGAGTCGGCGGGACTGACGAAACCGGCCCACAACGGTCGCAACTGCGTTGGTTTCGGCTCCTTGTCCAGCGCGGCAACGGGCGAGGCGCTGTGGGAGTTCGTCCGGCATCGCACGCACGCACCCGCCGCGCGGCTCGCGGAAGGCGGCGAGCACATCGTTGTCTATAAGAAGCCCGACGTTTACGCGTGTTTCCCCGGCTTGATGCGGCTGCCCGACGGCGCGCTCTTTACCAGCTTCGGCACGCGCGTGCGGCGCTCGCACATTGACGGCACGGGCGGCGGCGCGGCCTTCACTTCGCGTGATGGCGGTCGCACGTGGCAGCCGACACAGAAAGGCGTCACGAACCCACTTTTCCTGCGGCGCGACGGCGGCACGACCTATGCCTCGGCCTACGGTTGGCGCGAGGTGCCGGCGGAACGGGCGGCGGAGTTTCGCGAGCAGGGCCTGACTGTGCGCGACGTGCGGCCCGGTGTCGTGGCGTATCTCAGCGGCGCCTACAGCTTCCTGCGGTGCGGCGGTGCGGAGAAAGGCAAGCGCACGGTCGTCGCCACGCCCGCCGGCTTGTCGCTGATGAACTACAACACCGCTGCGTTGTGCGTGACGCGCGCGGGTGTGCGGCTGAACGCGGTTTACGGTCGCCACAAGGACGGCGGTCGTTCGACGAGCTTTGTCCTCCGCTCCGCCGACGACGGCGAGACGTGGGAGTTGGTGACCATCGCCAAGCCCGTGTCCGACGCGAAGGAGGGCGAGATCGGCTTCGACGAAACGGCGATTGCCGAACTGCCCGACGGGCGCGTCATGGCGATGATGCGGCCCGACCCGGACCGGCACGGCTATCTCTATCAATCCATCTCCGACGATGGCGGCAAGACATGGAGCCAGCCGGTAAAGACGCCAATGTGGGGTTATCCCGCGCAACTGATCGCGCTCCGCGATGGTCGCGTGCTGTGCAGTTACGGCTACCGTCGCGCGCCGATGGGCATCCGTGCGTGTCTGAGCCGCGACGGCGGGCGGACGTGGAACATCAAGCGCGAGTTCGTGCTGCGCGCCGACGGCAAGCGCAGCGGCTCCGATCTCGGCTATCCGCTGACGACGGAGTTGGAGGACGGCACGTTGCTGACCATCTACTACTTCACCTGCGGCGACGGCATCACGCACATCGCGGCGACGCGGTGGAAGGTGCCGAAGCAGGACTAGATCGCCCAGGCTATTTCCTGTTCTTGCCGCGGGATGAACTTTGCCGGATACTGTCGGCGCAGCGACGGCAGCACTGAACAACTTTGTTTTCTCCAACACCATAGGAGGCACGCTCATGCGAACCCAATACAGCTATCTCTCGGAGCCGGAGAAGGAACGAATCCACCGCGACAGTCTGCGGATTCTCGCGGAGGTCGGCGTCAAGTTTCATAGCGCCCAAGCCCGCGGCATTTTGAAGCGCGCCGGCGCGAAGGTGGATGAGGACAGCCAGATCGCGCGCATTCCCGCCGAGGTGGTCGCGGAAGCGCTGAAGACCGCGCCGAAATCGTTCACGCTCGGCGCGCGCAACGCGGCGTTCGACTTCGCGATGCCGTCCGCGTTCACCGGCTACACGCTCGACGGCGCGGGGACGTTCGCCGTGGACTTTGAAACCGGCGAGCGGCGCTACGCCGTCACCAAAGACCTGGTGGCCAGCCTGCGAATCTTCGAGGAGTTGCCGCTGGGAACCGTCGTGTGGCCGAACGTGGTGCTCAGCGACATTCCGGAGCACTCCAGCGACGTGCGCACGGCGTTGGTGTCGTTCATCCATTCGTCCAAGCACATCCAGCACGAGATGCACCATCCCTCGCACGTGCCTTACCTAATCGAAGGGCTGGCGGCGATTCTTGGCAGCGAGGCAGCGATCCGGCAGCGGAAAATCTTTTCGGTCTGCTACTGCACCATCCCGCCGCTGACACACGACGAAGAGATGTGCGACGCGTGTCTGGAACTGGCGAAGTTCCACGTGCCAATCCTGCCTTACCCGATGCCGGCAACGGGTTCGACCGGGCCGGCCAGCCTCTACTCGGACATCGCCGTCGCCAACGCCGAGAGCCTGTCGGCGCTGGTGCTTTTTCAAATGGCCACGCCCGGCACGCCGATCATCTACGGCAGCGCGGCCGGCGTCACCAACTTCAGTAGCGGTGGCTTCGTCGAGGGTGCTCCGGAGTCGAACCTGATCAATGGCGCACTGGGCGAGATGGCGCGGTTCTACAAGCTGCCGAACACACAGGCCGGCTGCCTCACCGACGCGAAAGCGCCGGGAGCGCAGGCGATGCTGGAGAAGATGTTCACGACGTTGCCGCTGGTGCTCTCCGGCGTGGACGTGATCAACGGCATCGGCGAGATCGCCACCAGCCAGCTTCTGGTCCAGGAACAGATCATCGTGGACCATGAGATGGCCGTGTTGTGCAAACGGATGAAGGACGGCATCGAGGTCAGCGACGCGAAGGATTACTTCGACGATGTTGCGCGCGTCGGTCCCGGTGGAAACTTCCTGATGGAGGACAGCACGGTCATGGCCTGTCGGAGCGAGGAATTTTGCCAGCCGCAGTTGGCGGATCGCAACACCCACGAGCGGTGGCTGGAACTCGGCCGGCCCGACATCTACACCAAGGCCCGGAAGCAAGTCGAAGCCATCCTCGCGTCGCCCGTGAAGAATCCGTTGCCGTCCAACGTCATCGGTAAACTCGAAGACATCATGAGGCGGGCTGACGACGAACTGGACTAGTCTTTTTTGATCCGCAGGTTATCGAGGTAGAACGTCGTGTCGGCTGCGACGGTGCTGCTGAAACCGAGCCAGTGGACTTCGTGGAAGTTGGTGCCGGAGATCGGGAGGTCGCTGAAAACCTGCGGCGCGCCGCCGGAGGGGGTGAGCGTGAGTTTGAACGTGCGCGGCCCGTCCTTGCTGAGAACCGCTTCGATCTCGACGTGAAACCACGCACTGGCGGGCATCCGGGCCAGCGACTTACCGCCGACGCTGACCCATCCGTTGCCGTTGAAACACACGCTGGGACCGACGCTGTGCGGATACGCAGTGCTGTCACGCCACTCGGTGAAGAATTGCGCTTCCGGAGCGAGCCATGCGTCGAAGCTCGCGCGCACCGTGCCGCTCGTGAGATGCGGCGCGTAGTAGAAATGCGGCTGCCACGTTGGCTTGAGGCTCTTGGAGTCGGTGATCTTGAGGCTGCGTTTACCGGTGGCGGCGCGCTCATCGCTGACGCGGATGGATGCGCCGCTTTGCTCGCCGTCCACGTGCGCGTTGTCCGGCGGCTGGCCCACGGCGGTCTTCTCGAAGTCGTCGTTCACCGTCAACGGCTTCGGCGCGGGCGGTGGCGGCGGCAGCGGACGAACGCGGCACTTGGCGTGACGCGCTTCGTTGGCCCACGCGGCATCGCCGTGGAGGCCGACGCGGCTCGTGTCTATCGGCTGGAAGCCGAGCTTGAGCGCGGGCGAGGCGGCTTTGAGGCGGAAATCGTGGCGCGCGGCGCTGGCGAACTGCGGGTCGGCGACGAGCGAATGGCGGTCGAGGCCGAGCGCCTGCCATTCCTCGAACGTGCGGCGATAGAAGCGGAGTTGGTCCGCGCCGCCGGTGTGCCAGTAGAGATTCTTGTCCCAATCGCCCGGCGGTTCTTTCGCGGCGAGCCGCTCGTTCAGCGAACGCTCGCCGTGCGGAATGAGCAGCGTGCCTTGCGTCAGGAAGACGATGTTGTTGCGCAGCGTGCTGGGGCGTTTCTCCGAGTAAGGCCAGAGCGCCTGGTTGGCGGAGAGCGCGAAGATGTTGTTGCGGATGAGGTGGGCGTGGCCGCCGTTGTTAAACATCAGGCCGCCGCTGAGCGTGTTGAAGACGAGGTTGCTTTCGACGAGGTAGTTGCCGGTCTGGCCGTCGAGGTAGATGCCCCAGCCGAGCGCCGGCTGCTCGTAAGGCCAGATGTCGTGGAAGACGTTGTTGCGGATGACGCTGCCGGGCGACACGCCAAGCGTGTAAATGAGGCCCGCGTCGCTGAGCGTGCCGTGGACGCAGTCGTGGACGTGATTGAACGCGATGACGTTGTGGTGCGTGCGGTTGGTTTCTTGGCCCCAGTTCCAGCCGATGCTCATGCCGCTGTAGAGCATGTCGTGGATGTCGTTGTGCGAAATCCGGTTGTGGCTGCTCTGCGCGACCCAGATGCCGACGCCCGCCGCATAGACTCGGCCGCCGTCGAAGACGTGGTTGTTGTCCACGAGCACGCGGCTCGACTCGGCCACGTCGGTCTTCGCCATCTTGTCCTCGCCGACGCGAATGCCGCCCGCGCCGAGGTCGCGGAGACGGTTTTGCTGGATGCGGCAATCTTTGCAGCCGCGCCGGAACCAGACGCCGTAGGTGCCGACGTGCGCGACCTCGCAACGCTCGAACGCGCAGTTGAGCGCGCCGTCGGCCATCACCGCCGCGGGCACCTCGACCGCCGCCTGCGTGCTGCTGTTGCCTTTCGGATCGAGCACCCAATCGCTGTGATGGAACGCCAGCCCGCGCAGCGTGACGTTCTGCACGAAACGACCTTCGTCGGCGTTGCCGGCGAGCCGCACGAGTTCCGTGAGCCGTGGCGCGACGACTTCGGTCTTGCCGAGCCGTTCACCGGGCATCGGCCAGTAGCTCAGCACGCCGGTGTCGCGGTTGAGATACCACTCGCCGGGCTGGTCGAGCAGTTCGAGCGCGTTCTCGACGTAGTAACGCTGGTTCTTCTCCCAGTAACCGATGCACCACCACTCCTTCAGCGGCGCGGCGAACGTAACGATGTTCGAGGAGGCGTCCACGGACTTCAGCGGGTGAATCGAGGTCTCCCACGAGTGCATGAGCACGACGTTCACGTCGCCGAGCCGTGCCCACGGCTGGAGGTCGCCGGCCTTGAAGACAAACTTATCGCGGGCGATTTCCTTGCCGTGCGCGTCGCGTGGCCCCGGCAATTGCGAGGCGATGCGGTAATAGCCGGTGTTCGGCGAGCGCGCCCGCTGGCGACGCTGGCCGTTGACAAAAAGCTGCCGGAAATACCACTGCCCGGCTTTCACTTCGGGAATCTCGGCTTCCCAGAGTTTGCCGTTGCGCTGGAAGCCGCTGATGACGCGCCCGCCGCTGAAGACAGGCTTTTCCTTCTGATAGGCCGCGAACGTCACGCCTGAGTCTTGCGGCTCCAGGACGAAGGGAGCGTCGAGGTGATAGGTGCCGCCGCGGACATGGACGGTCAAACCATTTTGGATTTTAGATTTTGGATTTTGGATTGCCCGAACGGCATCGCGTGCGCCAGAGAGTGAGGCTAGCGGCCCATCGGTGCGGTCGGAGTTTGGCGCGGGCAAGCGGCCCGACCACGCGTCGTTGCCGCTGGTGGCAACGTAGAGGTCAGGCGGCTTGACGGATTCGGAAGCGAGAGTTGCCGTCGCAAGGAGTGTCAGCCACCCCACGACGCCGAGGAATCTGGCGCAGTTGGTTTTCATATCCCGTTCAGCCGGATGTCCGGCGTTCCACCGCGAGGTCACTCTTCCACGCGCAGCACGAACGCCTTCGCGGCGCTCATTTCGTGGCTCTCGATGCTCGCGATGGCGGCTTGGATGCCCTTTTCCTTCGCAAGGTGCGTCACGATGGAGATCGTCGCCGGGCGGCTGCCGGAATCGTCGCTCTGGTGCTGGATCATCGAGCGGATCGAGACGCCTTGGTCGGCGAGCGCGCGGCCGATGGTGGCCATCGCGCCGGGCCGGTCGGCCATCGTGAAGCGGATATAATAATGGGTCTCCAGCGCGTCCATTGGCTTGATCGTCTTCACGCCGGGCCGGACGCGGAGGCGGCTGTCGCGCCAGCGGCTGAAACCGCGTTCGTCCGCCGCGAGTGCCATCAGATCGCTGATGACGGCGGAACTGGTCGCGTCCGCGCCAGCGCCGCGGCCGTAATACATCGTCGTGCCGATCGGCCGGCCATCCACGAGGATGCCGTTGAAGACGCCGTTGACCTTGCCGAGCGGCGAGTCGAGCGGGATGAGCGTCGGATGCACGCGGACCTCGGCGGGCGCGCCAGCGGCCTCGCGTTTGGCGATGCCGAGCAGTTTGATCGTGTAGCCCATCTCGTGAGCGGCTCGGATGTCAGCCGGTTCGAGTTGCGTGATGCCCTGCGTGAAAACGTCCTTGAACCGGATGTCCATGCCGAACGCCAGCGAGGCGAGGATGGCGATCTTGTGCGCGGTGTCGTAGCCCTCGATGTCGTAGGTCGGGTCCGGCTCGGCATAACCCTGCGCCTTGGCCTCGTCGAGCGCCTGCGCGAACGGCAGCTCGCGCTCGCCCATGCGAGTGAGGATGTAGTTGCAGGTGCCGTTGAGGATGCCCTGCACGCTGGTCAACTCGTTGGCGCAGAGGCCCTGTTGCAGCGCGCGGATGATCGGGATGCCGCCGCCGACACTCGCCTCGAAAAGCAGGCCGACGCCTTTCTCCTCGGCCAGCGCCATCAACTCCGGCCCGTGGACGGCCAGCAACGCCTTGTTGGCGGTGACGACGTGCTTGCCGGCGCGTAGCGCGCGTTCGACAAATGTGCGGGCCGGCTCCAGGCCGCCGACCAGCTCGATCACCGCTTCGATTTCGGGATCGTTGATGAGGGTCATGGCGTCGCCGACGAGTTGCTCCGGCCGATACGGCGCGTTGCGTTTCGTGGCGGTGTCCTTGTCGGCGATCGTCTTGAGAACGATCGGGCGCGGCACGCGCGAACGGATGAGATCGGCGCGCGCGGCCAGCGTGCGCATGACGCCGCTGCCGATGTTGCCAAAACCGATGAGACCGATGACCAATGGCTTGCTCATGACGCCATCCTTTCTACCCTCCGTGCGGCCGTTGTCCATCAAATCTTCGCGTCTTTGGCGGCTTATGGAGAGACGCAATACATTTCCGTGGTTGACTTGCCCGGCTATCGGCGTAAAACAATCCGCCCCATGAACCATCTTACGCCCAGTTCCACCACTCGTCGTGAATTCCTCAAAACCTCCGGCCGCATTGCAGCGGTGTCGGCGCTCGCGGGCGCCGTCATCCCGCGCGTCCACGCGGCCAGCGGCGACACCGTGCAGCTCGCCATTGTGGGCTGCGGCGGACGCGGCACCGGCGCGGTCATGAACGCGTTGAACACCGCCACGCTCGGCCCGATCAAGCTGGTGGCGATGGCGGACGCGTTCGAGGACAAGCTCAAGAAGAGCCACGAGAGTCTGAGCAAGAACAAGAAGGTGAACACGATGGTGGAGGTGCCGGAGGAGAAGAAGTTCCTCGGCTTCGACGCCTACAAGAAGGCGATGGATTGCCTGAAGCCGGGCGACGTGGTGATCCTGACGACGCCGCCGGCATTCCGCTGGGTGCATTTCACCTACGCCATCCAGAAGGGCCTGAACGTGTTCATGGAGAAGCCGGTGACGGTGGACGGCCCGACGACCAAGCGCATGATCGCGCTCGGCGAGGAAGCGGCAAAGAAGAACCTCAAGGTCGGCGTGGGTCTCATGTCCCGCCACAACAAGGCGCTGCAAGAGCTGGCCAACCGCATCCATGGCGGCGAGCTGGGCGAGATCATCCTCATGCGCGGCTACCGCATGCACGGCCCCGTCGGGTATTTCTCCTCGCTGCCGAAACCGGAGGGCATCAGCGAGCTGCGCTACCAGGTGCAGCGGTTCCACAGCTTCCTCTGGGCCAGCGGCGGCAACTACAGCGATTTTTACATCCACGTCATTGATCATCTCTGCTGGATGAAGAACGCGTGGCCCGTGTCGGCGCAGGCGCTCGGCGGGCGGCATTACAAGAAGAGTCCCGAGGGCATCGAATACATTGACCAGAACCTCGATACCTATTCGGTGGAATACACGTTCGCCGACGGGACGAAGTTCTTCTATGACGGCCGCTGCATGAACGGCTGCGAGAACATTTACAACAGCTACATCCACGGCTCCAAAGGTTCGGCGATCGGTTCCAAGCACGGCGACCAAGGCTTGCCATCCGCGATCTACAAGGGCCAGCAGCCGAAGCCTGAAGACTTGGTGTGGGAATCGAAGGTCGCGCCAGCGGAACAGAATGCTTACGACAACGAGTGGATGGACCTCATTGCGGCGATCCGCGAGAACAAGCCTTACAACGAGGTCAAGCGTGGCGCCGAGGCGAGCCTCGTCACCTCCATGGGCCGCATGGCGGCGCATACCGGCCAGGTCATCACCTTTGACCAAATCCTCAACGGCGACCATGAGTTCGCTCCAGGCCTTGACAAGCTCACGGAGGACTCGCCCGCGCCGTTGCAGGCTGGTCCCGACGGCAAGTATCCCGTACCGATGCCGGGCATCAACCGCAAGCGCGAATACGGCGTGTAAAGCCGGCCGCGCCGCGACCGGCGCAGCAAAAGTTCAAACACGGAAGCGCGGGCCAAAACCCGCGCTTTCGTTTCTTGTGGGAAATGCGCGTTGAAGCGCGGCGCCTAACGCTTGGCCATCGCCACAATCTCTTCGGAGGTGACAACGCGCAGGTTCGCGGCGGCGTAAGCGACCAACTCTGCGTAAGCCTTCCAGATTCTCTCGCGCTCCTCCGTCGTCCGTGGGCGCGACGGGTCGGGAGCGTTGAGGTCGTAGGGCGGCTGCTTCGGCCGACTGTTGCGGCCTTCGCCGTCGAGATAGATGCCGCTCCAACCCGTGCCAGATCGTGAGAAGTCATTCTCATGGATGAGCGCGGTGATGAACGGTGCGCGCGAACCTTTCCATGCGGCAAGCTGGCTCTTGAGGCGTGTGGTCGGGTCGAAATCGGCAGCGCGCGGCGTGTCGAGCATGCTCCACCAGAACATCTCCTGGCGCCCGCCCGCCGCCCAACGCGTGATGCTGAAATCGCTCGGCCGCGCCAGCAGACCCTGCATCCACTCGAACGGCTGCTCCATCTTCGTGCCGCTCTCGTGGTAGGCGACAACCATCTTCGTGCCAAGTTCGGCGTAAACCTTCAGCACGGCGTCGCGAATGCGCGGGTCGCGGCATTGTGGTGAGACCACCACCGGCGCGCGACCGAAGACTTTCGCGACGTAGCTATAACCGCCGGGTTTGTCGCGGTGGAGTTCGCCTGTGGCAGGATCGAGCCGGTAGGTTTCGTAATCGCGAAGTGTTTTCGCGAGCGCGTCGTCGGCAAGGTCGCGCAATCGCCGGTCGAAGCCGGCATAAGTCGGATGCGGCGGGCGGACGTGGTAGCTGATACACATGCCGCTCTGCTTGAGCCGCTGGATCATGTCGGGCCGTTTCTGTTCATAATGTTCGACGATCTGCGGCGTAAAATAAAAGTCACCGCGCACTTTGTTCTTCTCAAAGATACCGATAAGCCGCAGCACAGTCGCCGCGCTCTCGTCCAAGTGCGGCCAGTCGTGGATATTGACGGCGAACGTAATGCATCCGCGCTCATCGGAGCGTGGCGATTGAGGGTTTGTCTGCGTTCCTGCCATCTCACGAATCCAGCGAAGCGTGTCGTCAGTCCGACCCCGTCCCTGTCGCCCCGCAATCCACCTTGGCGGGTTGTCTTGGGTGTAAATGCGGTTCGGCTGGTTTTCCACGCCGTTGACACGCGTCCACGGCGACTTGCCCTTGCCGCCATGCTTCGTGTTGGTGGCAGAGTTGATGATGTCTATGGCGTGACCTTTGTTCGGCCCGTGGACGTGGTCCAGTTCATACTGAATCCGCAGGTAGGGGCACACGATGTTTTGGATCGTGCGCACCGCCTCGCGTTCGGCCCACCAGTCGGCGTCCTGGGTGGTGTGGCCGCCGAGGATGCGGCCGAAACCCGGATCATCGTTCTTGGCGATGTAGAAACGATCAGTCGGGCCTTCAATGTCTATGAAGTATTTGACCGGCGGGTCGTTTGGATAACGCCCCAACGTGCCCGCTGCCATCGCCAAGCCCAGCGAACTGGACACGACACCGATGTTGTCCCGATCCACGAACGGGAGGCTGGCGATGTGTTTGAGAAACGCGTGCAAGCCATCTTGATGCACCTTGCCGTTCCAGTTTTCCCAACCGCGGCTTCGCCCGCGTCCGTCGGGGTCGAACAAACCGAGCGCAAACCCGGCCCGGACATACTCGCCAGCGGCGGGCGTGCGCGCCATTCGCGAGCCGAAGCCCAAGCCGCCCGGCACGAACACGACGGCAGGGTATTTCTTTCGCTCACTGGCATCGTCGGGACGAAAGACTGTCGCCCAAAGTTCGGCACCGCTGTTTGGGTTGATGAGGGTGAATTCCTGCTGGGCGGCTTCCGCCGAGAGACCCGGTTGAATCGGGCCGATCAGCGTGCTCAACAAGACCAGGACAAGTGCTGCGTGTTTCGGAGTCATCTCACCCTACTAACGTCTGCCGCGGCGTTTTAATTGCGCCGCAACGAATCAAACTCATTTCCGCGGCGGCGTGGCATCGTGGTCGTGATCGCTGGCCTTGTGGGTGTGGTCGGGCTTGCCGGTCTTGAAGTAGTTTTCTGTCGGGCCGGGGCCGAGTATCGCGGGATCCATCCGGAATTTCTTGATCATCTCGGTGGGTTTGTCCGCCGAGGTGGCCGGCGCGTCGGTCTTACTGCGAAATACATCGCCCAACCGCGCCTTGCCGCGAAACTCATTCGCGGCGACACGGCACGCGCTTTCCTTGGCGAGGAAGATGTGCGCGCCGCCGGAGCCGGCGTTGTCTTCCAAAATGTTCGCTGCAACGCTCGCGCGACATTCCTTGCCCGCGATGAGGATGCCGTGGTGGGCGCTGCCATTGATCGTGTTGCGCGTGACGGTAACGCGCGAGTTGTTCAGCATCATGCCGACAGCACCGGCGCGCGTGATGTGGTTGTTGTCGAGCGTGGTGACCGAGTCGTCCACACGGATGCCGGTCTTCTGCGGGCCGGCGATCTGGTTACCGGAGACGGTAGCGGTGGCGCCGATGACGGCGATGCCCGCGACCGGTCCCGGCTCGATGCTGTTGGCGATGACGGTGGCGGTGGAGCCGTCCACAACCGCGATGCCGGGCATGCCGTCGCCGTTGGGACCGACCGTGTTCTCGATGATCGCCGCCTCGGAGCCGATGTTGACGCCGATACCGGGGCCGCGATTGCCGCGGACGGTGTTCTTGCGGATGACGGCGGTCGCGGCGCGGTGGCCACCGATGCCAATGCCGGGCATCTGGTTGTCTCGCACGTCGTTCTCCTCGATGAGTGCGAACGCGCCGTTGTCCACGCTGATCCCGCAGAGGGCGTTGCCAGTGACCTTGTTCTTGCGGACGATGGCGCGCGCGCCGTCCTTGATGCCGATGCCGGGCCAGAGGCTCCACTGGTCCTTGTCGAACTTCTTGCACTCGGCGGGGTCGAGGGACTTGTAGCCGCGGCCGTTGTTGAACACGACGTTGCCCTCGATGAGCGGGGCGGCTTCGTTGCGCGCGCCGATGCCGGCCTCGTGGTTCTCAAAGACGACGTTGTTGACGATGACCGTCTGGGAACGGTGGTTGTTGCCGATGCCGATGCCCTTGTTGCGGAAAACGAAGTTGTTGGCCACATAGGGCGCAGCGACGCGGCCCTCGGTGGCGCCCTTCAACGCGTGCTGGCCGATGCCGGTGCTGCCGTTGTCGCGGATGATGTTGTTGATGATCGTGGCTGAGCAGTTGCGGCACTCGACGGCGTGCGCGTGGCCCGGCAGGTGGTGGTTGACGTGTCCCAGCCCGGTGACGGTGAACCCGTCGAGCGTTGCGCCCTCGGCTCCTGCGACCACAGCGCCTTTCGTCGAGCCTTGCACGTCAATGATCGTCTGCTCCGCGCGTTTCAACGGCCGTCGGCCGCCATGCTCCTGCGCGCCGGGCGAATCATCGCCTTCGCTGCGCAGGCAGACGCCCTCTTTGAGTTGGACGTGACCATGGTAGGCACCGGCGCTGACCAGAACCGTATCGCCGGCTTGCGCATGGTCGAGCGCCGCTTGAATGGATGGATAGTCAACCGGCACACGCAGAGTGCGGCTGGATGTGCTGTCGGCTCCGCTGGCGAGCAAGCACGAGCAAAAGCAGACGATTGGAAATATGAACACGTATCGAATCATGGTGGTCTCCTCTTCTTGTTGTGCGTTTCACCTAGGACCTTCCATCGTGGTTTGCACTACCTCTTTGAACTGCGCCGGCTTGACGGTCCAGAGCTGCAGATAGCTGTAGGCGGCAGGCGTGTCCTCGTAAACACGATGTGCGCGTTTCCACAGCGGCGACAACGGCGGCAGGATGTTGCTGGGCCGCAAGCGCAGTGTGCCGGGCGGCTTGCCCCCGCGCAAGGCTTGATACGTCTCGGCCATCAGCCGCAGGAATTGCGCGGCGTGCATCATCTTGCCGCCGGCGGTGACGTTCAGAGGCACGCGGTTGGCGGGTGGCTGCGCCTCGCCGCGTTGACGTTCCGGGCCAAAAATGATTTGTGATGCCGCAGTGATGACGACTTGCGCCTCAACGTCGGTCTCGACGCCTTGCACAACCTCCGGCCAGGTGCCGATGGGACCGTAGGTGAGATCCGTCTGGAACGTCGCCGGTAGCGAGCCGCGCTCGGCGTGCGACTTCAGCGCGGTTGCCAGCAATTTGAACGTCTGCGCCAGCGTCAGGTAGCGCGTTCCCGTAGAGGCGAAGTTCGGCGGACGCTCGGTCCAGTCGCGCAGCAATCCGGCGATGGCGCGGTCGAGGTCCGCTGCGCTGATGGAATCGCCGGTGTAAGGCACGGTCAAGTCGAGGAGCAGGCGGTTGCCGACGCAACGGCTGCCGGCATTGGCGGGGAAATACTTCGTCAGGAGCCAGTCGAGGTTCAGGCGGAAGTTCTCGATCTTCTGCTTGCGCTCCGCTTCCGGCACGAGCAACTCCGCCGGCAACCGGAAATCGTCGCCGCGCGATTCGCGGGTGGCGCGAAACGGCGCGGAATTCCGGTCGCCGCCATAGGCGTATTGGGTGGGACTGGCGCGGGCGTAAATGAACTTGGCGCCATACATCATGTGCGGCACGGCGACGCGCGTGCGGTCGAGTCGCTGGAATGTCGCCATCACCTGATCGGGTGGCAGCACGGAACTGATGACGCCGACTTCGCGCGTCACCGGATGCGACGAGGTGACGAGGCAGCCCATGAACCAGAAAACGTCCGGCGAGGTTTCGGGCGTGGGACTGACGGCCTTGCGGATTTCCAGAACGGCGGGTGCGTAGTCGCGATTGAACATCGCCGGGCCGTGATCGGTGAAGCCGAAGAGGACGCGGCAGCCAGTAAGATCGCAGAGCGCGAGCGTGCCAGGCGGATCAGTCGGACCGGCCGCGCCGCTGAGGACGGTGGCGGGACCGAAGACTTCCTGCATCAGCGCGACGCCGCCTTTGCGCGAAGCGTCTTGTTCGCCCGTTTTCAGGTCGCGGTGCGCCGTGTAGAACGAGCGCGAGGCGGCATAGATCTCTTTCCAGCTTTTCCCCGTCAAGTTGCGCGTCGCTCGCTGTGTCGTGACATAGATCGGTTCGTGCGTGCTGTGATAACCCACGTCATACCAGCCTCCGCCAACGCAGCGGCGGATGAGGTCCATGATGCCCGACTCGCGGTTGCGCTGCTGGAAGATTTCCGAATCCGCGCCGTAGAACTCGCCCACTGCCGCGACGCGGTCGGGATGCGCGCGGTGTGCGTCGCTGAGGATGCGCATGACCTCTTTGATGCGCCATTCGCTCAGGTCGAGGTTGATATGGTCTTCGTAGTGGGCGAAGAGATAGACATAGACGGGCATCTGTTTGCTTGCTTCCGCCGCCGCAGCAACAAGCGGAGCGCAAGCGACGAGGGTGATGACGAAGCAAAGCAACGGCCTGACGGCGGATTTCATCTGTGTCTTCATGGTTTCTTCAACCGCTCAAGAAGCTCGCTCGCCTTGTCCAGCAACCGGCCCGCCTCCTCCGTGTCGCCATCGCGGGCCGCTTCGCGCGATTTGCGGTCGAGTTCCTCCGCTGCGGACGTATCCAGATTCTCCGCCTTTCTTGCCCTGAGCAATTCATGGAACTTCCGCACCTTTACGAAAATCCCTTCGGGCCGTTTCGCCGACCTCGGTTCCTGGCGCACGTATGGCATTTCCACAACCTTGTCCTGCGGATAACTCCTGACGATATCGCGCACCGTGCGGATGGTCGCTTTGTTGTCGCGACAGAACTGGAACCACTGCTCGATGAATTCAGGCGACCTCGCGAAATCGCCTTCATGCGTCACCACGCCCAAAACGTCATCGGCCTTCGCGCGACGGAACTCCTCCTTGATCTTGTCGAGGTGCTCCGCCCTGCGATCCGGCGCGAAGAAGTGGTGTTTCAGATGATACAGGTCCCGGCCCTTGAACTTCGTCTTCATCAGGCGCGTGAGTCCAACGTCCATCCCATCCACGTCATAGAGAATTCCGTCGGGGTAATCCGGCTCGTCAATCTCGACTTCGCTCAGGGAGTCCCAACGCGCATCGGGTCCCATGCACATCGTCAGCATCGTGTCGGGCGCGGCCAACTCCTGAAGACTCTTCATCATCTCCGACACCGTGCCGCGGTATCGGCGGTCGCGCGTGTAGCGCTCGTCCTTGCGGTTGGTGTGACCGTTCCAATTCCCGTGAACGACATTGTGATAATGCACGGCAACCTCATGGCCGGCCTTCTGCCACGTCTTCACGCGCTCGAACCGCTCCTTGTCCGGGCAGATAAACTCGGCCCACTGTGGGTTGAACATCAGCGTCAGCTTCGCGCCGTAGCGGCCGGCCATCGCCACGAAGCGCGTGAGCGCGTCCCACATCGGCGGGTTGGCCGTGCCGGCCTCGCAGTGGACGGTGAAAAAGGTGGTTGGTGTCCTGCCTTTAGGCGGTTCCGCACCGGCTGAAGCCGGGACACCAGCGGTGCTGATTGTTGTGCCCGCCTCCGCGCGCGGATCCACGCCGGGATTCTTCTTCTCCCACGTGCGGAACGTGTCGGCCATCCCGCCGAGCGTCGCCCACTTCACCTTGCCCGCCTTCACCAGTGGGTCCACAGCATCGCTCAGCCATCGGTCAATGACGCCGAACGGCTTCCCGGCGTCCGGCCCGCCGCGGAACTCGCCCGCGTGAACCGTGACGTGAAAGACGTTGACCCGGTCGCTGCGGGCGGCTTTGAGGGACGCGCGCAGCGAGTCGGCGAGGAAGTCGAAATACTTCGCCTCGCCGCCGGCAAATTCCGACCGCCGCATCGAGTTGAAATCCGTCCGCGTGAAGATGCCATCCGGCAGATAAACGATCCTGCCGGCGGGGTCGTGTTTCGCGAAGGCCGTGATGTCCTCCGCCGTCGGCCCGCCGGCGGGCCGCCACGGATTGATGCTCAACAACTCCGGAAAGGTGCGCTGCGCGCGCGGGTTCTTGTGATCGCTTTGGACTTCAAGGCCTGCGGCGGCTGCGGCGTCCAGCACCTTCGGATAAAGATTGCCGCCGCTCCAGTAGCGGACGCGCGTCGCGCCGGCCTTCTTGATCAACTCGATCTCCTCCTTCATCACCGCCGTCCACGTTTCGACGGGCAACGACCCGCCGTTGCGGCCCAAATGCGCGTCCTCGTGGAAGTGCAGCGCGATTTCGTGGCCGCGTTTCTCGAAGTCGGCGAGGATGCGCTCGCCGGTCTTCACGCACATGCTGGTGAACGGCGTCTGCACCTGCACCGTCATCTTGCCGCCGTGTTTCTCGACGATGGCAGCGAGCGCCTGAAGATCGGCGACGTGGCGGAGAAAGAACGGGCCGCGGTTGTAGTCGGGACCGGGTCGCGGCGGCATACGTCCCACGTCTTCGCCAACGAGCGCGCTCGGTTGCGCGCCCAACGGTTCGACGTGGACGCCAATGCAGAAGAGCAACGGCGCGTCGGAAGACGCCGTGGGTTCGGCGGACCACGACGGCAGATACATCACAACGGTTGCGAGCACAACCGAGAGCAAACGGAACGAAATTTTCATGGCGCTGTCCTTTCGTCCAATAAACGTCCGGCGAGCGCAGATATTGGCGCGCTATTTCGCCACAGCTCGGATGCGCACCCACAGGTGGGCGACGGCTTTCTCGCGACGCTCATTAGCGCGTTCGACACGGATGATATAATCTACACGCGCCGCGATCATCGCATCACTCCACCGGCTCGCGTCCTAGCGCCGTGACGCGCTTGTGCAGCTCCTGCGCGACCCGCTCGTGAGGCTCGGCACCAGTGCCTTGGCGCTCCAACTCGCGCGGGTCAATCGGTTTGCCGAAAATGATTGTGATTTGCTTCAGCCGCGGCAGCGCGCGGCCCACCGGTAGCGCGTCATGGCTTCCGTGGATGAACACCGGCACCACCGGCACCTGAATCCGATGCAACAAAATGCCGATACCGGGCCGGAACGGCAGCAGTTGGCCGCTGGCGGAACGCTCGCCTTCGGGAAACAGCGCGAGGTTCTTCCCGCGCTTGAGCACCGCCGCGCAGAACGCGAGGCTGGAGACGACACCGTGCTCCGGATCTATCGGCACCACCTGGCTCAGCCGGCTGCCAAAACGCGCGAACGCGTTGCGGAACGCCACACCTGTCCAGCCGCCCCAGTAGGTCTGGCGTTGCACGCGCGGGCGCAGCACCGCCGCTACGGCGAACGGATCGAGATAGCTCGCGTGGTTTGGCGCGAGCACGAACGGCCCGCGCGCCGGCAGGTTCTCGATGCCGACCGCACGCACACGAAACACGCCGCGCATGACGAGGCGGTTGAACTCAAACCACATCGCACTCCATGCCAGCGCGAGCGGACCGAGCGGTTGAATCCATCGTTTCTGTTCGTCGGTGAGTTTCTTCTCCGGCTCGTCCAGCGGGTCGGCCGGCGGTTGGCGTTGGCCGGCGGCGGAAGCGGCGATGACTTCGCGCAGCAGGTCGCGCACGGTCTGGACGCGCGCGATGGCATCCTCGTTCAACTCGATGCCGGTGAGTTGGCCGATCGTCAGCGTCAGGTTCAGCCACGCCATCGAATCCACGCCGAGGTCGAGCTGCGGGCTGGTGTCGGGCGTGAGGCGCTTGTCGGCGTGGCGTGTCGCGAGCCATTGCCAGACGGCGCTGGCGGCGGCGTTCTCCAGCAGCGCGCGGTCTTCGCGCGACATCTGCTCCGGCGCCATGACGCCGGCCTTGGCCTCGCCGGGTTTCAACGCGATCTTCGCCTCGCGGTATTGATCCGCGAGCTTGTGGCGGCGGAGTTTGCCAAGCCGCGTGCGCTCCAACGGCTCGCCAACGATGACATAATCAATGATGCGCTGGTAGGACGGCAGCTTTGCGGAGCGCTCTTCGACGGCGCGGCGGATCGCGGCGGCGACATGGTTACCGTTGCGCGCGGGAATCTTCGCCGGGTCCGGCACGATCACCGCGACGAGTTTGCCCGCCACTTGCAGCACGCCGATCTCACAGATGACGCCGCTGGCGAGGTAAACGTCCTCGACGGCTTCAGGGTCAATGTTCTTGCCGCTTTCGGCGACGATCATCGTCGAGAGCCGGCCGAGGACATAGACGAAACCGTCGGCATCGCGATAGCCGAGATCGCCCGTGCGAAACCAGCCGTCGGCGGTGAACGCCTTGCGCGTCTCGTTGGGCAGATGCCGGTAGCCGCTGAAAACGTTCGGCCCGTGCGCGAGAATCTCGCCTCGCTCGCCCGGCTTGGCGGTGCGGCGCTCGCGTTGAGGCGACGGACGCGACTCCGTTTCGTCGCTGGCTTCGCCGGGCTGCGCGCCCGGATCAATGCAGATCTCCACGCCGTGAACTGGCTGGCCGGCGCTGGCGAGCCTGCCGCTGCCGGGCGGATTGATCGTCAACAGTGGCGCGGTTTCAGTCAAACCGTAGCCGATGACGACCTGCCAACCGAGGTCCTCCAGTTTCGCCGCCAGCCCGGCGTCGAGCGCCGCGCCGCCGGACGTCGCGATGCGCAGCGAGGGCGCGAGCTGCTTGTGAAGCGACCGCAACAATGATTTGCCGGCGCGGACGCCGACGGTCCGGCGCAGCCAGCAGCTTAGACCGAGCAGTGCGTTGAACAGCGCGGCGGGAACGCGGCCGGCGGACTCGACGCGCGCCTTGATGCCCGTCCAAAGTGCGCTGTAGAGCCGCGGCACGCCCATCATCACCGTCACATCACCTTCGCGCAGCGCACGGGCAAGTTGCGGACCGGTCAGCGCGTGCGGCAGCACAATCGTCGCGCCGACCGCCAGCATCGCGAGCATGCCGATCACAAACGGATAGACGTGGTGAAACGGCAACGGCAGCAGCGCGCGGTCGCCGGCAAACGCGAGGCCCACCTCGACTATCATGTTCATTTGGTGCGTCACATTCGCGTGAGTCAGCGGCACGCCCTTCGGAGCGCCGGTGGTGCCGGAGGTGTAGAAGAGCGTCACCGGATCGCCCGGTTCGATTCGCGGCAGCACAGTGGCCTTGTCCGACAACAACCGCTGCCAGCTTCGCGGGTCGTCCTGCGTAGCGTCGAGCAGGAGAAGCTGCAGGCCGTGCTCCGGGCAGAGTTTTTCGATTCGCGCCGCGCCGTCGGCAGCGGTGAAGACGAAGCGCGCTTCGCTGTCGGCGAGACAGTGGGCAAGCGGCTTCTCGGCAAGTTGCGCGTCCAGCGGCACGACCACGCCGCCGGCCGCCATTACCGCCAGCGCGGCGGCGATCCACTCCGGCCGGTTCTCCGCCAGCATGACAACATGGTCGCCGCGTCGCACGCCAGCCTCGACCAACCCGCGCGCCAGCCGCTCGGCGTTGCCTGCCAACTTTGTGCAGGTCCAGCGCTCCGCGCCGTTTTCTTGCAACGCCAGCACGGCGGTTTCGTCGGTGCGCCCCGACAAAACGGCGAGCAGTTCCGCCGCCGTTCGCAGCGCCGTGCGCGGAGATTGTGAGTGCGATGTCATGTTGCGGCGCGCCCGGCGCGTCGGACGGACGCAGCTTGCCCTGAAATGTGTGGCTTTTCAATGGTGACAGGGCGTAGCGCACAAATCGTCCACGCCACACGTATCCCTGAGTGGAAAATCACACGTGAAACTTCCGCGGGCCAGACGCGAAGGGTTTGATTACATGCACCCCAAAAAGTTCTGGATTCGTGCTCTCGCTCCGGCCGGCAGTAGGCGAGATTCGGTCAAACATCAATGCGAATCCAATGCTACACTGGAGACGGCGCTGCGTTTTTGAGTCAATCTTCGGATTCACTGTTATCGCCGCGTCGGCAAAAGGCGACCCTGACTTGATCTCTTGTGCTCGAACACGTGCCGCGCGGTAGCCAATGCTCCGGTCTTTGATGGTAGCGTCCAATGTTCGGAGATCGCCCAGTGTTATCGGCAACCAGAGCGAACGCCACATGTTTATCGTGATGGTCGGCGTAACGATGTTCACGAATCGTTTATTTGGCCCTTCTTGCTTCCAGTAGCCGACGATAAGCAGGAAGTCCTCCTCGATACTGAATTGCCGAAGAGCGTCGCCCAAGCCGACGGGACTTCCGTATTTCGCTGTCTTGATGGAAACCGGCATTCCGCCGAATCGCTTGTTCGCTTCAGCCGGCACGTCCCAGTGGCCGGTATAAGAAGCCGCCCGATAGCCACCGAAGAATTGGTCTCGCGCCCATTCCTCGAATTTGAAACCGTGTTTCTGAACCTCAACCATGTTGTGTTTGAGAGGATAGAGATAGCTTTGCGCAAAGGGAAGTGTGCGCTTGTCGGAACGAAGACTCAGACCGGCGGTGGCCTTGACTTTCGTACCACGATCTGTACCTTAGTCTCTGTGATTAGCCAGTTCTTCACGCCAGAAATCGTCGCGCGGGCCATGTATCGGCTGGCTCGCGTCAGGCCAGGCCAGCGCGTGATTGACCCAAGCTGTGGCGACGGCGTCTTTCTTCGGTGCAGCTCGAAGGATTGCGAAGTGTTCGCTTGTGAGATGGATGAACGCTATCGCCCTGCTGCGGAGGCTATGCTGCCTCAACATCGGCTCATTTTCGGCGACGCGCTTACGGACACAGTGCCGCTGTGGGGAACATTCGATTTGGTGATCGGCAATCCGCCTTTCAGTGCGCAGGCGCATCTGGAGCGGCGATCCAGCGTCTTGCAAGGCTACGACCTCGGTGCTGGACGGCCTTCGCAATGCTTGGAAGTCCTCTTCTTGGAATTGTTCCTGAAGCTGGCCAAGCCACGTGGTCGCATTGCGATCATCCTGCCAGACGGTCCACTTAGCAACGTGCCATTCGATTACGTGCGGGCATGGTTACTCCGGCACGCGCACGTCGAGACCATCGTCAGTTTACCGCGGAACACATTCAGCGCGACGACCGCCAAGACCAACGTGCTCATCGCACAGAAACTCCCACCGTCCCACCAACCCTGCCGCGAACCAACTTTCTTGCGCGTCTGTCGCGAACTGCCGGAACTCGAATCGTTAGGTCTTTTGCGACAGAAGCCTTCTCCCGACGGCTGCACCTCTGTCGTATTGGCCGAGGTTGGCGACTGGCGCGCCGAGGCTCAGCCGAAAGCCGTCGGTTACCAAGATGAGAACACAATCCGGCTGGGAGACGTGTGCCGGCTTCGAACGGGTTGCGCCCTCTATGGCGCGAGCCGCGAGCTTTACGACCAGCCCGCGCAGAATCGGACCTTGTTGCTCCGCGCAAAGAACTTTGCGCCGGAAGGCGGCTTACGGCTGACCCACAAGCCAGCTTACATCCGCAAAAACGGACCGATGTTCCGTGAGAACGCGCTGGTGCAACCGGGTGAGATTCTCTTTGTGCGAGTCGGCGCGGGCTGTTACGGCCGCACCGCACTGGTCCCGCCGCGCTTGCAGGCGCAAGCCGACGACTGGCTTCATGTGCTGACACCGCTTGCGGAGATTGATGCTGAAGGCCTTGTGGAATGGCTCAACGGCACCGAAGGCCGCGCCCACATCCAGCGGCTAGCGAAAGGCGTCGGCACACTAAGTGTCTCAAAATCCTCGCTGGCAGAACTGCACATCCCTGCCCGCTTCGTTGGCACCGCGCAGGTCCTTCGGGAAAAGGGGCAACCCTATAGCGCGAAGGCGACGAAAGGCAAACGCAGCTTGCCCTGAAACGTGGGGCTTTCAATGGTGGCCAGGAGCGACGCACAAACTGTCCGCGCCACCCGCGTTCCCAACTGAATCGTGGCGAAGTGTGCTACTGAGCTGCTATCGTCGTGGCGCTGAACTCATGAAACATTTTGTCATCCATACCGATGGCGCGTGCGAGGGCAATCCCGGCCCCGGCGGCTGGGCGGCCATCCTGCGTTGCGACGGTCAATCTCGCGAGGTCGCCGGCGGCGAACCCGCCACCACCAACAACCGCATGGAACTCCAAGCCGCCATTGCCGCGCTCAACGCCGTCGAGGAACCTTGCGAGATCGAGTTCTTCACTGACTCTGAATACCTCCGCAAAGGCGTCACCCAATGGCTGCGGCTTTGGAAGGCCAGAGCTTGGCGCACCGTCAGCCGCCAGCCCGTGAAGAACGACGACCTCTGGCGTCAGCTCGACCAACTGGCCGCGCCCCACCGCATCACTTGGAAATGGCTCAAAGGCCACGCCGGTCACGTCGAGAACGAACGCTGCGACGAGCTCGCCGGCTTGGAGATCGCAAAACTCCGTCAGCGTCACACACCGCAACAGCTCGCCGCACTAAAGGCCGGGTTCGACGCCACCAGATCCCCGCTCAACAGTCAGGGCCTGCTCTTCTGAAAGCTGAGCGCACTGCCGGCACGGATCTTAACCAACGATTGCAAGGGGAGCGGCCCCTCCCCATGAACCCGCCAGTGGAGTGGCGAGGGAAAAGCGGCAGAGGACTGCCGCAGTCCAAGACGCTGCCGCGTTGGAGACAGCCCATCACGCATAGGCGTGAGCCTCTTGGACTGCGGCAGTCCTCTGCCGCTTTCGGATCGCGGGGTATCTTCAGGTTCAGGGGCACACGGTGCGAGCATGACGGTCGGGGAATTTCCACCCCGCCCTCTCCCAGTCTGGTGGGGAGAGGGCCGGGGTGAGGGGCTGCAGCGACTGAACAGATACGGCTAGAACTGAGCGCGCTGCCGGCACGGGTCTTCGTGGCTGAAATCTCTTATCGCTTCGACAGCAGCAGTCCGTCGAGGCCGAAGTAGTAACCCTTGGAAGCGTTGTTCTTGCCGCGGCCTTTGAAGGTCAGCGTGTGCTTGCCGGCGTCGAGCTTCTGCGGCGAGAAGACGTGTTCCTGGACGGTGATGCCGGTGTTGTAGAGGTCTTGCGGCTTGCTGCCGATCGGCTTGCCATCCAGCAAGACCTGGTAGCTGCCATAGTCGGACGCGTGTGTCAGCAACAGGATCAGTTCGTAGTTGCCCGTTTCTTTCACGTCGAAGCTCAGTGTCATCTCCTGATCGGCTTTCGTCGGGAGCCACCAGAGATGCTCGCCGCCGCTGGCGGAACCGATGTTCTGTGTGCGGAGCTTGCCTTCGGTGGCCTTCGCGCTTGGCAACAGCGACTCGCCCTCGATGATCTTGGTGTAGTCATGGTAGAGCCGCGTGTGGCCGGCAGGCATTGGCTCGAACGGCTTGTGCGGCTCGGTCTGATACCAGAACGCCACCGACGACAGGTCGTCCCCGCGCTCGTCGAAACCGGACTTCGTCCCGTCGGGCCGGACCGCGACGCCCTTGTGCTCGATCTCCAGCCGCAGCGATTTCTTGAACACGACCGGGTCGGGAATGTGCCAGCGATAAACGCTCGTGCGATGGCCGGTGTCGCTGCCCTCGACCAGCGGCGCGCCGTAATACGCGCCGGCCTGCTGGCGGAAACCCCAGCCGTCGCAGAAATAATCCTCCGTGCCGGTGCCGCGCAGGCTCGGCTCCTTCTCGCCGTCTATGAAAAAGAAATCGTCGCCCTCGCCCCACCACGATGGCGTGAGCTGGCGGCAGTTCATGACAGTGCCGACGTAGTGGCCGCGGCCGGTGATGTCGGCGATGAGGTAGTTGCGACCGGCGACGGCGGGGAACTCCTGCCGATACATCGCGTGGAAATAAGCGGTGTTGCTGTTGAGGCGCGGCAGCTTGCGCCAGTCAATGTAGTAGTAGAACGCGCCGCAGCGCTCGCGGCCTTCATTGGTCACGGTGATGCGCGCCGACTTCTTGAACGGCATCGGCCAGTAGCAGTTGCGGCCTTTGCCGTTGGAACTGACGCGCACCGGCAGCGAGTCGAACGGCACATCCATCCCGTGGCCGATGCCGAAGAAGTCGCCGACGGGACATTCGACCGACGGCGTTTTCTCGCCGTCCCAATACATCCGCAACATCAGCAGTCGCGGGTAACCGCGCTCGCGGTCGGAGATGGTGAACCAGATGTGGGCGATTTCGCCGGGGCCGGATACATCAGCGAGCGTCAGCGTGCCGCCGGGCGCGATGGGCCGCGCATCGCCGTTGCCGGTCTGCCACTTCGGGTCCGACGACGACGCGCGCATCGTGCGATAGTTTTTCAGCGTGGCCAGATCGGGGAACGCGCTGTCGAGAGTTTGTTGGGCATGGAGCGAAGTCAGCGGCAGCAGAACCGCCAGCGGGATGAGGATTCGGGACAAGCAAGACATGATGTTTCTCCTTTCGTCGGCAGGATGGTGTCTATCACGGAAGCCGCCGTTCTGGCGACAATGGAATGCGCGCGGGCATTCCCTCCCGGAGATTGCATCCTTTCGGCGGCCCATTATACTGCGGGTCGCTGTTGACGACGGAAACACTTTTGTTTTTGCAGCAACCAACGCAACCAACACCGGAGACCAACTCATGTCAGCCACCCTGAAATTCCTCGCCTTCGACCTCGGCGCCGAGAGCGGCCGCGGCGTGATCGGACACTTTGACGGCGCGAAGCTGCGCCTGGAGGACGTGCACCGCTTCCCCAACGGCGGCGTGCGCTGCGGCGACACGCTCTATTGGAACACCTTCCGGCTCTGGACGGAGATCAAGCATGCTGCCACGCTCGCGGCCAAGCAGCACGGCGCGGACCTCGCCGGCATCGGCGTGGACACGTGGGGCGTGGACTTCGGCCTGCTCGACCGCAACGGCGAGCTGATCGGCGCGCCGGTCTGCTACCGCGACCCGCGCAACGGCCCCGCGATGGCCGCCGCGCTCCGCAAGGTGCCGCGCAAGGCGATCTACGCCAGCACCGGCCTCCAGTTCATGCAGTTCAACACCCTCTTCCAGCTTTACGCGCTCGCGCGGAAAAAATCGCCGCAGCTCGACGGCGCGGCGACGTTCCTGATGATGCCCGACCTCTTCAACTACTGGTTCTCCGGCAAGAAGGTCTGCGAATACAGCATCGCCAGCACCACGCAGTTCCTGAACGCCCGCAAGAAGACGTGGGACACCGCGCTGCTCAAGAAGCTCGGCATCCCCACGCGCCTCCTGCCGAAGATCGTCAAGTCCGGCACCGTGCTTGGGCCGCTCCTCAAGAGCGTGCGCGAGGAAACCGGCCTCGGCCCCGTGCCGGTCATCGCCACCGGCTGCCACGACACCGCCAGCGCCGTCGCCGCCGTGCCCGCGCGCGGCCGCGACCATTGCTACATCAGCAGCGGCACGTGGTCCCTCATGGGCGCGGAGCTGGACGCCCCGCTCATCAACGACACCACCGCCCACTACAACTTCACCAACGAAGGCGGCGTCTGCGGCACCGTGCGGTTCCTCAAGAACATCATGGGCCTCTGGCTCCTTCAACAATGCCGTGCCGCGTGGAAGCGCGCCGGCGAGGAACTCCACTACGACCAGATCCGCCAGCTCGCCGAGCAGGCCCCACCGCTCGTTTCCATCGTCGAGCCGGACCACAGCGAATTCCTCGCCCCCGCCGACATGCCCGCGGCCATCCGCGACTTCTGCAAGCGCACCAGCCAGCCCGTGCCGCAGGAGAAGGGCGCCATCGCCCGCTGCGCACTGGAGAGTCTCGCGTTGAAGTATCGCTGGACCCTCGAGCGCATCGAGGAATGCCGCGGCCGTGGCGTCTCCGTCATCCACATCGTGGGCGGCGGCACGCAGAACGCCCTGCTGAACCAGCTCGCTGCCGACGCCACCGGCCGCACCGTCATCACCGGCCCCATCGAGGGCACCGCCATCGGCAACATCCTCATGCAGGCCATCGCCCGCCGGGAAATCAAGAGCCTCGACGAAGCCCGCGAAGTCGTGCGCCAATCATTCCCCGTCTTCACCTACGAGCCGTCCAGCGACCGCGCCAAGTGGGACGACGCCTACGGCCGCTATCTGGAAGTGAGCAAAGCGGCGACGGCGTTCTGAGCGCCGGTGGCAGCGACAATGAAACTCTGCGACAAACTGACCAATGCCATCTACGGAAGGATCGTATCCGAGTTCGTAACGCCATGCCTGACAAAGGCGGGATTCAAACCAAAAGCCAAGGAATGGTTTTTTCGACGCGAGGATGACGCGCTTTGGCGCTTTGCGAGCGGGTTTCGGCCAGAACCAGGCAGAGACGAAGGATGGCTGGACGTGACTGTTTGTGTTGGTTTCTTCTCTCTTGCGGAGTTTCTTAGCGCTTACCCATTAGTGCGCATCAGAGACCCCAAGAAACCGTGTGCAATGGCAACCGACTTAGGCCACTTGATGCCTATTCATAACCTCTATGAATGGCGCATACTACCTGACACGGATGAAACAGCGACAGGACATGAAATCGTCGAGGCTATCGAACTCTACGGCCTGCGCTATTTCAAAGACTACGGCACTCTAGACAAGGCGTTAGCCGCTTGGGAGAACGGGATCAATTACAACCTTGGGTCGCGCTCAGACTATTACATAGCCGCAGCATATTGGCTTCGCGGAGACCGTGAACGGGCAATCGAGTTCATACGCCTGCGGATTGCGCACTACAACGATCTATACGAATCGCAGAGGAGGCTGTTGGACCTGACACTACGCCGCGAGCGTGAAGAATTCTCCAAGTTCTTGGAAACAATGGCCACGTCCGCAGTCATTAGCAGTCAGCCGTAAGAAGATGGTGATTTCCGTCTTGGCGAAACGGCGGCGCTGTTTTAGAGAGGGCGGCGAAGAAACAGGAACGCGCCGCGGGCCGGCGCACGGGTTGGGACTCGGAGCAGCCGGTGGCGGCAAGCGGGATTCCTTGCGGACAGTGAAGAGTTCAGAATTGAGAGTGAAGAGTTGGCGGAATCGAAAAGGTGGAGCGGGCGCTCCGCGCACGCTTTCCTTTTGCTCAACACCGACAACCGCGCGCGGAGCGCACGGTCCACCACGGGGACGTGACCTCCACCTCCCGAAATCCCAACGGGGTTTCATCATTCAGCCCAGGGTTGCGTTGCAGGCCGGGTCCCCGACCCGGCGGCATCGTGATCAATGATCGCCGCGTGAGGGCGCGCGGCCTACATTTTCTATCAATCCACCGGCTGGTCCACCGGCGCAGCCTCATAGAGCGCGCGCGGTTCCGGCAGGATCAGCGCGACGGCGATGGCCGGCACGAACAGAAAGCTGGCGTAGAGCAGCGCCAGCCGGAAGTTGCCGACCTGCGCGAACAGGCCGAAGAACACCGTGCCGAACGCCGCCGTGACGCGGCCGATGTTGTAGCAGAAGCCCGCGCCGGTCGTGCGCAGCAGCGTCGGGAACAGCGGCGGCATATACATCGTGAAGAGGCCGAACACGCCAGAGAAGAAGCCCACCGCCGGGAACCAGAACCAGACCAGCGCCTGCCAGTGCGGCGTTTGGAGGAATGTGCTGCACATCGCCGCGAAGAAACCGACGAACAGCAGCAGGATGGCGCGCCGGTAGCCGAGCCATTTCGCCAGCACCGCGGCGAAAAAGTTGCCCGCCACTGACGTGAGGATCACGAAGAAGAACGTCCGGCTCACCAACTGGTCGCGCGCCGCCGCGGTCCACGTCGCCAGTTCCGGCAGGTTGCGCAGATGTTGCGGCTGCCAGAACAGGAACGCCCACCATGCCGTCAGCGAGCACGCACAGACCGCCATGGTCAGCAGCGTCGTCCGTCTCACTTCGCCGCGAAACAAATCCGCCACACCCGGCTCGGCCTGCCCCGCGCGCTTCTTCGCGGCGTGCCATTCCTCCGGCTCCGGCACCTGTCGCCGTATCCAGAACGTCAGCAGCGCCGGCAGGATGCCGACGAGAAACACATAGCGCGGGTTGATGCCCGCCATCAGATAGACCGCCGCGCACGCGCCGAGGATGCCGATGTTCCCGCCGGTCTGCAGCACCGCGGCGATCCACGGCCGCCAGTGCCTCGGCCACGTCTCCGATAGCAACGACGAGCCGATGGCCCATTCGCCGCCGATGCCGAGCGCCGCCAGGAAGCGGAAGATCATCAACTGCCACCACGTCTGCACGAACGCCGACAGGCCCGTGAACGCCGCGTAAGTGAGGATCGTCAGGCACAACGCGCGGCTGCGGCCCAGCCGGTCGCCGAGCCTGCCGAAGAAGCCGCCGCCCAGCGCCCAGCCAATGAGAAACGCCGCCTGAATCCACGAACTCTTTTCCTTCACCGCCGCGTCCGCCGTGCTGGCCGCGTTGAGCAACTGCATCACGAATGGCGCGGCCACGAGCGTGTAGAGATGCATGTCCAGCCCGTCGAAGAGCCAGCCAAGCCACGCCGCAATGCCACTCTTCCATTGCTGCGGGCTGAGGTCGCGAAGACTCTTCACTTCGCGTCCGGACGGAAGCGACGCTACGGATGAAGAAGTGGGCGCGGTCGGCAATTTCACGCCGTTATTTCGTAAACGCTTTCGGCAGATTCAGCCAGCCGAAATCGGCAAAATCCCTTGATTCTGTGGTCTTGGCTTAACTACGCTCTCCCCAAGCGGCCTCATGGCGAGGCTGGAAGACGTTCGTTGATTTAAGAAGATTGCGCATCATGAAGATTCTGGTTACTGGCGGTGCAGGTTACATCGGTTCCATTCTCGTGCCGAAGCTCCTTGGCGAGGGGCATGAGGTGACGGTGCTGGACAACTTTATGTATCAGCAAACGTCGCTACTGGACTGCTGCTGCAATCCGCGCCTGACGATCATTCGCGGCGATGTCCGCGACGCACGGTTGCTGGGCGATCTGGTGCGGAAGGCCGACGCGATCGTGCCGCTGGCCTGCCTGACGGGCGCGCCGCTCTGCGCGCGCGAGCCGATCATGGCGACGGCGGTCAACCGGGACGCGATCAAGGCCATCGCGGACATGAAGAGCCGCGAGCAGATGCTCATCTATCCCTGCACCAACAGCGGCTACGGGATCGGCCAGGATGGCATCGAGTGCGACGAGGAAACGCCGCTGCGGCCGGTGTCGCTCTACGGGCAGTTGAAGGTGAAGGCGGAGAGCTACGTGCTGGAGCGCGGCTGCCTGACGTTCCGGTTCGCGACGGTCTTCGGCACCAGCCCGCGAATGCGGCTGGACCTGTTGGTGAACGATTTCACCTACCGAGCGGTCAACGACGGCTTCGTGGTGTTGTTCGAGGCGCACTTCAAGCGGAACTACCTGCACGTGCAGGATGCGGCGGCGGCGTTCATGCACGCGATGAAGAACTACGACAAGATGAAAGGCCGTCCCTACAACGTCGGCCTCAGTGAAGCCAACCTCAGCAAGTGGGAACTTTGCCAGGCGATCCAGCGGCACGTGCCGCGGTTCACGTTCCTGATTTCCGAGGTCGGCAAGGACCCGGACCAGCGCAACTATATCGTCAGCAACGCCCGCATCGAAGCGACCGGCTTCAAGCCGGCGGTGGGCCTCGACGACGGCCTGCGCGAGTTGCTGAAGGCTTATCAGGTGATTCGCCGGAACCAGTTCTCGAATGTCTGACGGCCTCCACAACCTCACCGCCGCGATTCTCGCTGGCGGCCAAGGCACGCGTCTCCGCGCAGTGGTGGCTGACCGACAGAAGGTAGTTGCTTCCGTGGCGGGGCGGCCGTTCCTAATGCGGTTGCTGGATCAACTGGCGGATGCGGGCTTGCGGCGCGTGGTGATTTGCACGGGCTACAAGGCGGGACAGGTTGCGGAGATGGCCGGCAGCGAGTATCGCGGCATGAGCCTGCGGTATTCGCCCGAACCCAGCCCGCTAGGCACGGCCGGCGCGCTGCGGCTCGCGCTGCCGTTGCTGGAGTCCGATCCCGTGCTGGCGATGAACGGCGATTCTTTTTGCGAGACGGACCTGGCGGCGTTCTGGCGGGCGCATCGCGAGCGCAACGCCAGCGGCTCGATAGTGGTCCGCGAGGTGGCCGACACGAGCCAGAGCGGCCGGGTGAGCTACGACGCGAACGGCGCGGTCACCATCTTCGTTGAGAAAGGCGCTTCGACTGGGCCGGGTTGGATCAATGCGGGAATCTACCTGCTGGGACGGGCATTGCTGGATGGCATCCCGGCGGAACGGCCGGTTTCGCTGGAGCGGGAGACATTTCCGGCGTGGATCGGGCGCGGGTTGTATGCATTTCCGACAGCGGGGAAGTTCCTTGATATCGGCACGCCGGAATCATACGCTGCGGCGCAGAAGATGTTCCCATGATTGTCAGCAGAACTCCATTTCGCATTTCGTTTTTTGGCGGCGGCACGGACTATCCGACGTGGTATCGCGAGCACGGCGGGGCGGTGCTGGCCACGACCATTGACAAATACTGCTACCTGACTTGCCGCTATCTGCCGCCGTTTTTCGAACACAAGTATCGGATTGTCTATTCGTTCATCGAACGTGTCAGCAGCTTGGATCAGATTCAGCATCCGGCGGCGCGCGAGGTGTTGCGTTTTATGGACCTGCCCTACGGCGTGGAGATTCACCATGACGGCGACCTGCCGGCCCGCAGCGGCATGGGATCTAGCAGCGCCTTCACGGTAGGGTTGTTAAACGCGCTCTACGCGCTCAAAGGGCGGATGCCCAGCAAACATCAGTTGGCGACGGAGAGCATCCGGATTGAGCAGGAGATGGTCAAGGAGACGGTCGGTTCGCAAGACCAAGTGATGGCAGCCTATGGCGGGCTGAACCACGTCTTGTTCCATCCCAACGGCGAGATCACCGTGCGTCCCGTCGCCTTGGCGCACGACAGCATCCGCGAGTTGAACTCACACCTGATGCTGTTCTACACGGGCATCAAACGCACCGCGGCCCATGTCGCCAAGAGTTACGTGGACCAGATCGGCGAGAAGAAGCGGCAGCTCAGCACCATCCGCGACATGGTGGATGAGAGCATCTCGATTCTGAACAACGGCAAAGACCTGAAGCACTTTGGCGAACTGCTCCACGAAGGTTGGCAGATCAAACGCAGCCTCAGCGCTCAAGTTACCAACTCCGAGGTGGAAGAAATCTACGAAGCCGGGCGCGGCGCCGGCGCCCTCGGCGGCAAGCTGATCGGCGCGGGCGGTGGCGGGTTCATGTTGTTGTTTGCCCCGCCGTCCCGGCAGGAAGCCATTCGCGAGCGGTTGAACAAGCTGCTCCACGTGCCGTTCGAGTTCGAGTTTAACGGCAGCCAGATCATTTTCCTGAGCCACGAGGTGGACTACACCGCTGCCGAAAACGCCCGCGCCAACCAATCGCTTCAGGCGTTTCGCGAGTTGACGGCCCCGCAATCCTAGCTACGTTCTCCCCTTGAATTCGCAGGCCACCATCTTCGTTGCCGGCGCCGACACGCTCATCGGCGGCGCCATCGTCCGCCAGCTTCGCCGCAAAGGCTGCGCGCACATCGTTGGCGACGGGGCTGACGCGCCGGACCTGACTGACACCATGTCCGTGGAAGCTTTTTTCGCGCGGACCAAGCCGGCCTGTGTTTTTGTGGCTGCCGGCAGGTCGGGCGGCATCAGCGCCAACCAGAAGTATCCGGCCGACCTGATGTTGAACAACCTGCAGGTGATCTCGAACGTCATCGCCGCAGCGCACCGTCACGGCGTCGCCAAGCTGCTTTATCTGGCCAGTTCCTGCGTTTACCCGAGACAGTGCCCGCAGCCGATGAGCGTTGCGTCGTTGATGGTCGGACCGATGGAGCCCACCAGCGGGCCGTATGCGATGGCCAAGATGGCCGGCATTACGCTTTGCCAGGCTTACCGCCGGCAGCACGGCGCGCATTTCATCAGCGGCATTCCCGCCGACGTGTTCGGGCCGGGCTGCAAGTTCAACGCCGAGGATTCCCACGTGGTGCCGGCGCTCATGCTCAAGATGCACGAGGCGAAGAAGAGCGGCGCAGGCGGCATTGAGGTCTGGGGCACGGGCAGTCCGCGGCGCGAGTTCATCTACGCCGACGATGTCGCCGACGCATGCATCTTCGTGATGAACGAATACGACGAGGCCGAGCCGATCAACCTCGGCGGCGGCACGGACCTTTCCATCCGCGAAGCCGTCGAAATCATCCGGCGAGTCGTCGGCTACACGGGCGAATTGCGCTTCGACACCTCCAAGCCGGACGGCGCGCCGTTGAAGCGGCTGGATTCGAGCCGGCTGCTGGCGATGGGCTGGCGTCCGGCGACTTCGTTCGAGAGCGGCCTACAGGCGACGTATCGGAGCTTGCTGGAGTGGGAGTCGTCGCGTAAGTAACACGTGTTTATGGCAAATGAATCGAAACAAACAGCCGACGCGGCGCTGCTGGGTCGCCTGAAGGAGAAGGCCGCGTGGGTCTGGCGCGAGACGCTGAAGATTCACGGCACCGCTCCGGAAACGCGCGTTGCGTCGTCGTTGTCACCGGTGGAAATCCTGACGACGCTCTACTACGGCAACGTGCTGCGGTTTGACCCGCGAAACCCGCAGTGGGAAGGCCGGGACCGTTTCATCGCCAGCAAAGGTCACGGCTGCGTCTCGATCTACCCGATTCTGGCCGACGTGGGATTCATCGGTCGTGAGGAGCTGGCGGGCGTCTGCAAGGCGGGGTCGCGTCTCGGAGGCATTCCCGACGCGAACATCCCCGGCATCGAAACCACCAATGGCTCGCTTGGTCACGGCCTTGGCGTGGCTTGCGGCATGGCGCTGGCACTGAAGCAGAAGCGATCCGACGCGTTCGTCTATGTGGTCGTGGGCGACGGCGAGCTTTGCGAAGGCTCCGTTTGGGAAGCGGTGATGTTCGCCGGCCAGCAGGGGTTGAATAATCTGGTTCTCATCGCGGATTGCAATGGCGTCGCGATGCTCGACTACTGCCGCAACATCATCAACCTCGACCCGTTGGATCGGAAGCTGCGCGAGTTCCAGTGGGACGCCGTCACGGTGGACGGCCATGATATTGCAGCCGTTTACCAAGCCCTGACGAACTGCCGCCGCGCCGGCGCAACCCGGCCGCAAGCCATCGTGGCGCGGACGATCAAAGGCCGGGGCGTGCCGCAGTTGGAGAACAATGCGCTCTGCCACGTAAAGACGCTCAACCAGGAACAGGTCGCCGCAGCCATCGGAGGGCAGCGATGAATCCGCCGCAATCCATGACCATGCGCGACGTTTTCCTCGGCCGGCTCTACGCCGCGTTGAAGGAGGGCGAGAAGGTGTTCATTGTGACCGACGATTTCGGCGCGCCGACGCTCGACAAAATCCGCTCGGAGTTCAAAGACCGGTTCGTCAACGTCGGCATCGCCGAGCAGAACGCGGTCAACGTGGCGACCGGGCTGGCGCTCGAAGGCTTCACCGCCTACGCCTACGGCATCGCCGGGTTCATGACGATGCGTTGCTATGAGCAAATCCGGACGAACTTGTCCATGGCGGCGCAGTTGAGGCCGCTCAACGTCAACATCGTCGGTGTCGGCGCAGGGTTCAGCTACGACGTGTCCGGGCCGAGTCACCATTGCCTCGAAGACATCACCTTGATGCGGCTGCTGCCCAACATGGAGGTGCTTTCGCCGGGCGATTGGGTGACGGCGTCCCGTTTCGCGGAGCGGTCGTTGCGCGTCAACAAGCCCAAATACATCCGGCTCGACAGCAAGCCGGTTCCCCAGATTTACGCGGAAGACGCCGCCGTCAATTTGGAGGATGGCTTCCACGAACTTGCCCAAGGCGGTGGCACATGCGTCGTCGCCACCGGTTTCATGATGCAGGTGGCGCGGCGGGCGCTGGCGCAGGCGACCGGGCCGGTCGGCTTGGTGGATCTGTTTTCCTTCAAGCCGCTGGACGGGGAACGACTCTTCGGTGTGCTGAAAAAATACCGGCAGATCGTGACCGTCGAGGAAGGTTTCATCCACCGGGGTGGACTCGACGCACTGATCGTGGGCCTGCTGGCCAAAGGCGGCGCGGCGATCCCCGTGCGCGCGCTCGGCGTGGACGACCGTTTCATTTACGACGTGGGCAACCGCTCGCTTTTGCACAAGCTGGCCGGCATGGATGAAGAAAGCATTCTCCAAGCAATCGCCAAGGCGAACGCAGCCTGATTCCGAAAACCAACGCTATGACTACCGCAGAATCCCTGAACTGGCCGTTGATGGACGATAACATTACTCGCGGGGACCTTGACGCCCTGATCGCCTACCTGCAACAGCCTCAGCCGCGCCTGACGCACGGCGAGCAGGTGCGCGCCTTCGAGCGCGAATGGTCCGGGTGGCTCGGCGTGAAATACAGCGTGCTGGTCAACAGCGGCGCTTCCGCCAATCTGCTGACGATGGCGGCGCTGCGCGAACAGTTCGGCGGCGGCGAGATCATCGTGCCGCCGCTGACGTGGGTGTCGGACATTACCTCGGTGCTCCAGAACGGATTTGATCCCGTCTTCGTGGACATTGACCGCCGCACGCTTGGCATGGACGCCGAGCAGGTGTTGCGGGAAGTGACCCGCGACACGCGCGCGGTGTTCCTCACCCACATCCTCGGCTACAACGCGCTGACACAACAACTGATCGACGGGCTGGCGGCGCGCAACGTGCCGCTCATCGAGGACTGCTGTGAGTCGCACGGCGCGACGTTCAATGGCCGCAAGGTCGGCAGCTTCGGGCTGGTCTCCAACTTCTCGTTCTATTTCGCCCATCACATGAGCACGATCGAGGGCGGCATGATTTGCACCAACGACGAAGGGCTGTATGAAACCGTGCGGATGCTCCGCTCGCACGGCATGGTTCGCGAATCCACCAGCGAGGCGCGCCGACAGCAATACGCCGAGGCGCGTCCCGACCTGACGCCTGACTTTATCTTCGCGTTCCCCGGCTACAACGTGCGGCCGACCGAGTTGATGGGCGTGCTCGGCCGCGCGCAACTCAAGCGTCTCGATACCAACAACGAGGCCCGGCGCGAGAACCTGCGGCTGTTCCTGGCCGGTCTCGATCCGGCGAAGTTCCAGACTGACTTTGCCCTGGAGGGCAGCAGCAACTACGCCTTCACGCTGGTGCTGCGGGAGCCGGACGCGGCGTTGTGGGGCCGCGTGGAAGCGGCGTTGCGGGCGCACGGCGTGGAGTTCCGGCGCGGCCTGTCCGGCGGCGGCAATCAACTGCGCCAGCCCTACCTCCGCCGCATCGTCGGCGATGAGGAGTGCGAGAAGTATCCGAACGTCGAACACGTCCATTTCCACGGCTGTTACATCGGCAATTACCCGACGCTGGAGAAGACGAAAATCCAGAAGCTGTGCGCGCTGATCAACGCGCTCTGAAAATTTATGCGGCCCGCTTGCCGATGTGGTATAGAGATTGCAGAGATTTGTTCTTATGGCCAAGCAACACCAAGTTGACCTCGTGCTGGTAAATCCCGGCGACCGCGCCGGAGTTTACCAGGCTCTGGGCAAGGAGCTGAGCGCGATCGAGCCGCCGGTCTGGGCGGGCTTGATGGCCAGCTTCGTGCGGGTGAAGGGGTTTTCGGTCGCCATCGTGGACGCCGGCGGCGAGCATCTTTCGGCGGAGGAAACCGCGGCGCGCGTGGCGGAGATGAACCCGCGGCTGACGGCCGTGGTGGTCTATGGCCACCAGCCATCCGCTTCGACACAGAACATGACGGCGGCGGGCCGTTGTTGCGCCGCGCTCAAGGCAACCTCCCCTGAAACGCCCGTGCTCATGGTCGGTGGCCACGTCGCCTCGCTGCCGGAGCGGACAATGCGCGAGGAGAAAACCGATTTCGTCAGCAACGGCGAAGGCCTCTTCACGATGACGGCGTTGCTGGAGGCGCTCCAGTCGCCCGCGCCGCAGTGGAACAAGGTTCCCGACCTCTGGTATCGTGATAACGGCGATTTGCGCCACAGTGAGACAGCGGCCCCGCTGCTGCGAAATCTCGATGAGGAAATGCCCGGCATCGCGTGGGACCTGCTGCCGATGCAGCTCTACCGCGCGCACAACTGGCATGGCTTCGGCCACCTGAAACGCCAGCCCTACGCAGCCATCTACACCACGCTCGGCTGCCCCTACCATTGCTCCTTCTGCTGCATCCAAGCGCCGTTCAAGAGCGGTGAGAAAGTCATCGGCCTCAAGGAAAGCGCCAATAGCTACCGGCTCTGGAGTCCCAAGCGGATCGTGGACGACCTGGAGTTGCTTGCGACCCAATATGGCGTGTGCAACGTGAGGTTTTCCGACGAGTTGTTCGTGCTCAAGCCCGGCCACGTCGAAGGCATCTGCAACGGCATCATCGAGCGCGGGCTGGATTTCAACATCTGGGCTTATGCCCGCGTGGACACCGTGCGCGAGAACATGATCGAGAAGCTCCAGCGCGCCGGCATCCTGTGGCTCGCCTTCGGAGTCGAAGCGGCCAGCGAACGCGTCCGCGACGATGTGCAGAAGGGCTACGGCCAGCCGGAGATTTTCAAGACCATCAACCGCGTTCGCGACGCCGGCATCAACGTCATCGCCAACTACATCTTCGGCCTGCCCGAGGACGACCTCCAGACGATGCAGGAAACGCTGGACATGGCGCTGGCGCTCAACGCCGAGTTTGCCAACTTCTATTGCGCGATGGCCTATCCTGGCTCGCAGCTTTACACCGCTGCCCTCCAGAAAGGCTGGCCGCTGCCGAAAACGTGGACGGGCTATTCGCAGCATTCGGCGGACATGCTGCCGCTGCCCACCAAGCATCTGCCCGCCTCGGAAGTCATCCGTTTCCGCGACCGCGCGTTTCAGGTTTATTTCAACAGCCCGGCATATCTGGACATGATTCAGAAAAGATTCGGTCAGGACACTGTGGAGCACATTCGCAAGATGGTTTCACACAAACTCGAGAGACGCTTTGCCTTAACCTAGCGCCGCCTCATCCAATATGAAAACCACACTGCTTATCCCCACATTGAACGAAATCGACGGCATGAAAGCCATCATGCCGCAGATCAAACGGGAATGGTGTGACCAGATCCTTTTCCTCGACGGCAACTCTACGGACGGCACGATCGAGTGGGTGAGAGAAAATGGTTACGAAGTGTATGTGCAGAAACAACGCGGCTTGCGCAACGGTTACGCAGAAGTGTGGCCTCTCATCAAGGGGGATATCGTCATTACGTTCAGTCCTGACGGCAACTCCGTCGCCGAGTTGATCCCGCCGCTCATCGAAAAGATGCGCGAAGGCTACGACATGGTAGTTGTCTCGCGCTACTTGCCGCCGGCGAAAAGCCAAGATGATTCATGGCTAACTGGTTTTGGCAACTGGTTTTTTACCAACCTCATCAATGTGTTACACCGTGGCCACTATACCGACGCAATGGGCATCTACCGAGCCTATAAGAAAGACCTTGTTTACGCATTGGACCTCGACAAGCCCGAAAGTTACACGACAGAAGAGAAACTGTTCGGCTGCCTCGTCAGTTGGGAACCGCTGTTGTCCGTGCGCGCGCTCAAACGCCAATTAAAAATCGCCGAGATTCCTGGCGACGAACCTCCTCGTATTGGTGGCACGGAGAAGCGAATGATCTGGCGCTGGGGTGCGGCATTTCTTTACGAGGTCATCCGCGAAGTTTTCTGGTGGAAGTAAACGAGCAGACCGAAACGATGAGCGACGAACAGCTCCTTCCGTGGCAGGTCTTGGAAAGCCGGAAGGTCTTCGCCGCTCCGCCGTGGATCAGGCTTTCGCGCCAACGAATTCGTTTGCCGGACGGGCGGGTGGTTGACGATTTCCACTACATCCACCTGACCGACTACGCCATTGTGGTGGCGCAGACTCCCGATGGCCGTTTCATCCTGGAACGCCAGTATAAACACGGCGTCGGCAAGGTCTGCCTGACGTTGCCAGCCGGCGGCGTCGCGGAGGGCGAGGATCCTTTGCGGGCAGCGCAGCGCGAGCTGCTCGAAGAAACCGGTTACGAAGCTGACTCATGGCAGTGCCTCGGCCGCTACGCCTGCAACGCCAACTACGGCTGCGGCAACGCCCACATCTTCACCGCTCGCAACGCCCGCAGAATCGCCGAACCCGACTCTGGCGATCTGGAGGAAATGGAAATCGTGCTGTTGGAGAAGGAAGAGCTTCGCCGGGCGCTTCACGATGGCAGGATTGCAGCCTTGGGCGCTGTTGCCGCCGTTGCCCTGGCGCTTAGTGACGGAAATCGCGGTTGATCCATTTCCGCGCTGTAATTTCGCTCCAATCACTCAATGGCAGCAACTGCACCCGCCGCCATGCTTTGGCCGACGCGGCACAGGCGACGGACCGCCGCGATTGCCGACACCGATAAGACCCATGCCGCCCGTGATGATGCGCCGGATCGGCTCGCCGGTTTCCGGGTGCTTCGTCAGCGCCGCGTCCTTCATGCTCTGGCGGATTTCATAGCGACGCACTTCGTCACCGGGTTTGGCGGGGATGGTTTCGTAAACGTAGGTTGCCATGACAGTTCACTTTTCCAGCCAACCAGCCACCTTTTCGCCGCGGGTCAGGTCTTCGACGGTCTGGCGCGCGCGAACCACGGTATAACGGTTGCTGTTGACCAACACCTCGGCGGCGAGGGGGCGAGAGTTATAGTTGGAAGCCATCACCATGCCGTAGGCACCGGCGCTCAGCAATGCGAGACCGTCGCCTTCTTTCACGGCGGCGAGCTTGCGGTTCTTGGCGAAATAGTCGCCGCTTTCGCAAATCGGCCCGACCACGTCGGCCACGAGCGTGCCGCGCGTTTTCCGCAGCGGGACGATCTGGTGATACGAATCGTAAAACGCCGGGCGGATGAGGTCGTTCATGCCCGCGTCCACGATGACGAAGATTTTCTCCGGCGTGGACTTCACATATTGGACCTGCGTGACGAGCGCGCCGGCGTTGCCAACAATGAACCGGCCCGGCTCAATCAGGATGCGCAAACCGAGCGGCGCCAGCAACGGCACGAGACTCGCCGCGTAACGCTGCGGTGTCAGCCACGTGCGGGCTTTTGGAGTGCGACGCCACCATTCCGGTGTCGCGCTTTCCAGTGCCGGGTCATAGACGATGCCAATGCCGCCGCCGATACTGAAAAACTCGATGGCATAGAGCTGCTTGAGTTTTCTCACCAGCGGCAACGCCTTCTTCACCGCCGTCACGAACGGGCCGACGGAAGTGATCTGCGAGCCGATGTGCATTTGCACACCGCGGATGCGGATGCCCGGCAGTTTTGCCGCGCGCGCATAGACCGCCTCCACGTCCTCAATGGCGATGCCGAACTTGTTCTCGTAGGTGCCAGTGGTGATCTTCGCGTGCGTGTGCGCTTCGACGTTCGGGTTGACGCGGATGGCGATCGGCGCGCGCGCGTTGATCTCCCGCGCGAGACGGTTGATGCGCTCGATCTCCGGCGCGCTCTCGACGTTGAAGCAATAGATGCCCTGCGCCAGCGCGTAGCGAATCTCCTCGTCCGTCTTGCCGACGCCGGCGAAGACGCACTTGCGCGGGTCGCCGCCAGCCTGCACGACGCGATACAACTCGCCCGCGCTGACGATGTCGAAGCCAGCGCCAAGTTTGGCCAGCAGCCGCAAGATGGACTGGTTGGAGTTCGCCTTCATGGCGAAGCAGATCATCCGGTCCGGCAGCCCCACCAGCGCACGGTCGAGCTTCTGGAAATGGTCGGTGATGGTGTGCTGGCTATAAACGTAGAGTGGCGTGCCGCACTCGCGCGCGAGCCGCTCCAGCGCGACGCCCTCGCAATAAAGCCGCCCTTTCTTGAATTTGAAATCGTGCATGACGGTTATTTAACCGAAGGGAACCACAGATGCACACAGATAAACACAGATAAGATTGGCAGGAGCGGTATCACTACAGCCTGCGCTCGTTATAAAACAATCCGCCGGATCTCCACCTTGGGCTTTCCGAAATTGATAAGCAGACAAATCTTCAGCTTGGTCGCTTTGAGATAGTTGAGGCACTGGGCCAGATGGATGTCGTCCAACGCTTGCACGGCTTTTAACTCAACAAGCACCCGCCCTTCAACCAGCAAGTCCGCTACGTAGTCGCCAACCACGACACCATCGTAGCGAACTTGAATGTCGTGCTGCTGATCCACCCGCAGACCGGTTTTCCGAATCTCATGAACCAAGGCGTTCTCGTAAACCTTCTCCAGAAACCCACTGCCCAGTGTGTTGCCGACGGCATAAGCTGCACCGATGATTTTTTCGGTCACCACGTTCAGATTATCTGTGTCCATCTGTGTGCATCTGTGGTTTCACCGCCGCGCCTTCTTCGCCTGCCGTTTCCGCGGAATCTGGACCAATTCGATGCCGAACTCCTTCGCCAACGCGAAGGCCAACTGGTCGCGCTCGTAAACATCGCGGAATACGATCCGCTTGACGCCTTTGGAGGCGATGAATGCCATGCAACTGCGGCACGGCAGCAGCGTCACCGCAAGGAACTTGCACTGGCCAGGGCCGACCGAGCGCAGCGCGTTGACCTCGGCGTGGATGACCCGGCTCAGCCGGCCGTCGCGGTTCGACCAGTCAATCTCGATCTTCGGCGGCGGGCCGTTGTAGCCGAGGCTCACCGAGTTGTCCTGCAGGACGGCGCATGCCCCGACCTGCACATAAGGATCCTGCGACCGGCAGTTCGCGATGGTTTCCGCGAGGATGAGCGCGGTCTCTTCCCATGACTTGCGGTTGCGAGGTTTCATCGTTGGAAAACTAAAGACCTGATTTCAGCCACTCTCATCTCTTCAATTGCTGTCATACTGCCGGCGCTGGCCTGCAAAACCACACAGTAGTCCCAGCTACGCCATAGGGACGTAGAACTTAAATACGATCCTCCGTGTCCTGATCTCATAGGCATACGCAATCACAGAGTCGATTGCGTCATCCACTTCAAAGGTGTAATACCAAAGGCCACGCTCGGCATTCTTCAACACGCGAAACAAAGTAATAGACTTGGAACAGGAGCGGGTGAAGTCATCTTTGCATGCCTTGATGATCGCAGAGTCTTGGTCGCCTTCGGGCACTTCAGGCAAACCCCAATGAAAACCAATCGCCTTAAACTCTTTGAACAAATCCCTGTGTGGAATGTTGGTTCCTGCACCCCCTTCTTTCGGCGCACACGAGTTGATCCCTACGCCAATTGTAACGAGCACTGCCAGAAACGCGCCGATCCGCATAGGTCACCTGTTCCAACCTACCTGCTCAGCATCTTCTCCCACCGCTTCAACTGCCGCTGCACGTTTGCGGGTGACGGCGCGCCGGTGACGGTGCGCGCGGCGAGAGCTTTGCGCACGTCGAAGACTTGACGCACGTCGGAGCCGAACTTCGGCGAGAGTTGGCGGAAAGTTTCCAGAGGTAGCGCGTTCAGCGGCTTGCCTAGCTTCTCCGCCTCGGCGACGAGCGCGCCGACGATGTGATGGGCATGGCGGAAGGGGACGCCTTTCTTGACGAGATAGTCGGCGAGATCGGTTGCCAGTAACGCGGGGTCGGCGGCGACGGCTTCGCAACGCTCGCGGATGACGCGGGTGTTCAACAGCATGTCGGCCAGCACGCCGAGCGTGGAGCGAAGCGTGTCGGCAGTGTCGAAGAGCCGCTCCTTGTCCTCTTGCAGGTCGCGGTTGTAGGTCATCGGCAGGCCTTTGAGCAACGTCAGCAGCGCGACAAGGTTTCCATAGACCCGGCCGGTTTTGCCACGCGCCAGTTCGGCAATGTCGGGATTTTTCTTCTGCGGCATCAGCGACGAGCCGGTGGTGTAGGCGTCGGCGATGCGGATGAAGCCGAACTCTGCCGATGCCCAAAGGATAATATCCTCGGCCAGTCGCGAAACGTGCAGCGCGATGAGCGCGCCGTCGGCGAGAAACTCCACGATGAAGTCGCGGTCGCTGACGGCATCCATCGAGTTTTGCGTGACGCCGTCAAATCCGAGTTCTTTGGCAACGAACTCGCGATCGAGCGGTAGCGTGGAGCCGGCGAGCGCGCCGGAGCCGAGCGGGCAGACGTTGGCGCGTTTGAAGGCGTCGTCGAGCCGGCTGTGGTCGCGGTCGAACATTTCGATGTAGGCAAGCAGGTGATGCGCGAGCAACACCGGTTGCGCCCGCTGGAGGTGCGTGTAGCCGGGAATGATGACGTCGTCGTTTGCAGATGCCAGCATCAAGAACGACCACTGAAGGTCGCGCAGGTCGCCTTGGACAAGCCGAATCTGGTCGCGGACAAAGAGCCTCACGTCGAGCGCGACCTGGTCGTTGCGACTGCGGGCGGTGTGGAGCTTCGCGCCGGCAGGAACACGCCGGGTCAGCTCGGCCTCGATGTTCATGTGAACGTCTTCGAGGTCGGCGCGCCACTTGAACTTGCCCGCGGCGATCTCCATGTCGATCTGTTCGAGGCCTTTGACGATGGCGGCGCACTCGGCGCGGGAGAGCACGCCGATCCTGGCCAGCATCTTTGCGTGGGCGATGCTGCCGCGGATGTCGTAAGGTGCGAGCCGATGGTCGAACGAAACCGATTCGGTGAAACGTTGGACGGCTTCAGCAGGTTCGGCGGTGAAGCGCCCACCCCAGGTGGCGTGTTTCTTGGTTGGCATGGGACGGATTATAAGGAATGGACGGCGAAAATCCAAGCCGGCGGTTCAACCGCAAAGCGGATTTGCCGCGAAGGTGCCAACGACCTCAACAACAAGCGTGCCGTCAGTTCGACGGCCAGTTGCGCATAAACTTGACGAGGTCGGCCACAGCGGGACTCTTGCCGGTGCGGACGTAGAAGCCGCTCGTGGAAACGCCCACCAGCAACGACATCTCCTTGTCGAAACCGAGCAGGTTGCCGAGACAGAAGCCGGCGTTGAAGTGGTCGCCCGCGCCGGTCGTGATCAGCGGTCTCACGCAGAACGGCCCGTCCACGAGCGCGGAGCCTTTCGCGTCCACCGCCACCGCGTAGGCCGTGGGATGCACCACCAACCGCTCGATCTTCAGCGCGGCGAAAATCTTCTCGGCCAGCTCTTGGATCGAATCCTTCGACTCGTCGTCGGTGTTGAGGCCGAGCACCGCGCCGATTTCGTGCGCCTCCTTCTGGTTCAGACCAAGGATGACGCGGTAGAACCTGCCGAACTTCTGGATCAGGTCGAGCGCGCCGCGGATGTCAGCGGAGGTGCGCTTCTCCGGATCAGCGAGGTCGAAGAAGACGACCGGCTTGTGCTTCGGTTCGGCTTTGGGCAGCGCCTTGGACAGGATCTGCCGCCAGATGTCGCTCATGTGCGGCAGCATCGTCCAGTTCACGTAGGCGACGAACGAACTGTCGGTGAGCAACTTCTTGAGCGTGGGCAGGCCGACGCGCTTGACGATGTTCTGCCAGTTCACGTCGCCGAGCGTCTCGTGTTTGCCGAGCATGATCTTGCCGTCCTCGAACTCCAGCGCGTCGGTGTGGCCGGGGTCGGCGATGCTGATGACCTTTGCGCGCCTGGCCATCGGCTCGAAAACGGAATGCAGGTTTGGGAAGCCGAGGTTGCCGATGTAAGTGACCTTCAGGCCCATGCTCGCCAGCGCGTTGGCCATGATCGGGCCGTTGCCGCCGAGCTTCATCATCTGGACGACGAGCTGCATGTTGGTGCTTTTGCCCGCGGCGCCGGCAACCTTCTCGGCCAGTTTGGTCATCGTTGGCACGAAGGTGTATTTGTCGAGCGACTCGCGCTTGTCCACCACGCGGATGATCTCGTCCACGAAGCCGTCGAAGCCGACGGTGGCGGTGAGTTTGGGCACAAGGCCCTTGGCGGCGGCGATTTTGGCGGCAACAAACGGGCGAAGCTCTTCTGGATTCATGGCGCGCGAGGATAGCTGCCGGCCGTGGGGAATCAACAAACTTCTGCAATGGAATCTTGTGCCGTCCATAAGATTTGTCGGACCAGCGCCCCGCCGGTGCCGAGCATTTTTGGCTTGCGAAACGACTTGAAAAGAAGCGAAAAGAAACACCGTGAGCAACCCAAACGCTTCCCAACTCCCCGGCTATATTACCAGCGCCAAGCCCAACCCTTACGGGAACCGCGCGCCTTGGTATAAGAACACTGCCCCGACTTACGCGGGCATCTTCCTTTGGTTTGTGTTCTGGCAAGGCGCCACCACCACGCAGCAGGGGTTCCTCGGCGGCACGCTCGCTCACGGCGTCGGCGTCGCGTTGCTGGGTTTGGTAATTGCGGCCTTGGTGTGCCACGCGATGTTTTATTTCGTGCCCGGCATGCTCGGCATGAAGACCGGCCTGCCGCTCTATATCGTCGGCACCTCCACCTTCGGCGCCAAGGGCGGCTTCTTCATGCCCGGCTTCCTCATGGGCGTCCTGCAATTCGGCTGGCTCGGTGTAAACACCTATTTCGCCGCGCTAGCCCTGAGCGCGATGATTCCGGTGAAAGCGGAGATCATCATGGTGGTCTGGGGCCTGTTAGCGGCGTTCGTCGGATTGAAAGGCATCCAGTATGTCGCCAAGGTCGCCACGTTCCTGCCGTTGATCCCATTGGCAGTGCTGCTGTGGATGTTCATCCAGACGCAGGCGGGCATTCCAAGTTTTCAGACCGCGCCGTTCGTTGCGAGCCACAAAGCGCTGGCAGCATCCTCGCCCGGCGTGTTGAGCGAATGGAGCGTGATGACGGCGATATTGACCTACGTGGTGGGCTTTTTCGCGACAGCGGGAGCCGCGGGCGTGGACTTTGGCACCAACAGCCGCGACAAGAAGGATGTCTCGATGGGCGGCTTGGTTGGCGTGGCGTATGCGATCATCATCACGGCAGGGCTTTCGATGTTCATCGTGGCGGGCGTCTATGGCTTGCCGGCGTTGAGGGATGAAGCGCTGAAGGCGGGGATGGCGAAGAAGGAGTTCATCCTGGACTCGTTCAATCTGATTCCGATTGTGCTGGGCGGAGAAACGGGCAAGTGGGTGATGTTCCTGCTGGCGGTGGCGGCGTTTCCACCGGCGTGCTTCTCATCGTTCATCGCCGCCAACAGTTTCAAGACGACAATGCCGAAGGTGAATCCGTTCATCTCGGTGGGCATCGGCGCGGTGGTGAGCATTGCGCTGGCGGTCACTGGCGCGGCGGGGAAAGTGATCCCGGTGTTTGTAATCATTGGGGCATCGTTCGGGCCGATCTGCGGGGCAATGATGGCGGATTACGTGCTCTCCGGCGGCAAGTGGACCGGGCCGCGCATGGGTTTCAACCCCGCGGGTTGGATCGCGTGGTTGCTGGGTTTCGTCGTCGGCATTTTGCCGAACATCGGCATAGACGTGCCAGCGGCACCGGCGCTGGCGTTTGTCGTCGGCGCAGTGGCTTACTATATTTGCGCCAAGATAGATTTGCAGAACGACATCATTCCTTGGATGTATGAACGGGGCCAAATCACCCAACGCGAGAAGAAACTCGTCCTGGTCGTCGAGGACGAAGTGGACATGGCGAACCTCATTGAACTTCACTTGAAGGAGGCCGGCTACGACACCATGATAGCGCCAGACGGTGTGACCGGGCTGGACGACGCGATCAAGCATACGCCGGACTTGGTCCTCCTGGACATGGAGCTTCCGAGGATGCACGGGTTGGAAGTGTGCAGGCGGCTGCGATCCACGCCTGCCACGCGTCATATCCCGACGCTCGTCGTTTCCTCGCTCAGTTCCACCGAGATGAAGGTGCAGGGGTTGCACACCGGCGCGGACGATTACCTGACCAAACCATTCAAGCCCGCCGAGCTGCTGGCGCGCGTGGAGGCGCTGCTACGCCGCTACACCAACCTGCTGCACGTGGAATCCATGGACCGTCCCGAATGGGACACCATGAACATGTGAGCGGCCCCAGCGGCGACCCACCCAATCATCGGTCGAGCCGCGTTTTTGGAGCATATTCTCCGCTCCCGCTGCGAAAACTACTTCGCCGGCTGCAACACAACGCGCGCCCGCTCGTCTTGGATCCATTCCGGATCAGGAACGCCGGTGATGCGAATCTCATCCAGTTCGAACTGCGATTTGCTGTTGCCGTCGAAACCGAGCGCGAGGGGCGCGTCGCTGCGGGGCATGCGGGTTTCGACGTGGACTGGCGCCCGCTCCGAGCTGCGGTGACGCAACTGCAATCTCAGCAGGTCGCCGGCTTGCGAATAGAAAAACGCCAGCGTGGAACGCTCCGCTCCGAGAGTGACGGCGCGGCGGCTCAACTCATGCACGACGCTGTCCGGCGGCGTCCGCCTGCCGATGCCGAGGCCACGGGCGGGCGGACGGTCGCTGGAGCCGGTGTCGAACGCGCCAATGCCGGCAACGATCCATGACGCGTTGTCGCTGCCGCCGTGACGCAATGCGAGCTGGCACGTCTCGGCACCGGTCGCGCGCGCCTGCCAGGAGACGGTGAAGTCACCCCGCAGCCGCGCGCGGAACCAAAGCGGCTGGGTTGTGCCCGGCTGGCGGGCCAACTGCGCGCCGTCGTAGGCCCACGCCTCGGGCGTGGCGCTCTCCCAATCCGCGAGCTGCTCCGGCCTGGCGAAATCATAGATCCACTCGAACTTGTCGCTGCCGAGTTCCTTCACCGCGCCCTTGAACAACGAGATGACTGGCGTCTGCAATGCCTTCAACTGCTGTAGCGGCGTCAGCGCCACGGCGCTTGCGAGGTTCGTCTCGACGATCATGGCGACGGTCGGCGCGACGTTGGTGGATGACATCGCAGCGGGAGGAGGCGTCGGCGCGGCGGTCGCATTCGTGTCCACCTCAACCGGGTCGAGCACAGCCCGTGCGCGCGCGGCGGCGAGCCAGTTTGTATCCAGCACGCCCCGGAGCCGCACTTGCGAGAACCGCGCGATCGTGCGGTCCGCAGCCAGCGCCAGTTCGCACACGGCATGTGCGCGCGGCAACGGCGCTTCCAGCGTGCCGATGTCGGGCACGATTTCCACCAGCTTGCCGCCTTCGGTTCCCACGGTCATCGGGAACGCGCGGATGCCGGTGATCTTCGCGCTGAGATTGGTGATGACGTCGAAGGACGTGGCCTCGCGGCTAACCACGCGCAAGCCGCTGGAGAGATCGGCGACGGCGGCGAGCCGTTCATTGGGAAACGTCAACACCCCGGCCACGACCGCGCCCCGTTCGACGATGGCGTTGAACTGCAGCGACACATCGCCTTTGAACCGCGCGTTGTGCGCCAGCAGCGATTGGTCGAGCACGATCTTCCGCACGGCGTTGCTGGAGACGACGAAGCTGGACAGCCCCGCCGCCGCGCTCGTGGAAGTCCTCGCGCCAATGATGCGCCAGTCGGCCAACTGGTTGGTGCTGGCGAAATCATACGCCAATTCCACGCGGCTGTCGGGCAGCTCGCGAACCGCGCCCTTGAACAACGCGGCGAGCGGAATCGTCGCGGCCTGCGCTTGCTGCGTCTCTGTCAACGCAGGCGGCATCGCCGCTGCCAGCAGGGGGCCGGATTCAACCAGTTCGCTCGGCGCGGTTGCGGCAGCGTTCTTCAGAAACTGTTCCCATCGCCACGCCGGCCAGCGCACGCCCGCCTCCGCGCCGTCGTCGGCCAGCGTTACGCCGCTGCTGTCGGACGCCAGCCGCAAGTCGCCTGACGCGATCGAGGTAAAGTCGCGCAACGCCGGCGCTGGCCGGCCGCGACGCAATGCCGTGAGCATGGCGTAAGGCACCTGTGTAATAACCGATGCGGTGTCCTGACCGGAAAAAAGCTCCTTCCAGTTCTCGTCGCCGAGTGTTGGCGTTTCGTCCGCGTAGCGCGCAACGTAGGCGAGGTTGCGGTCGCCGGTGTAGGTCAGTCCAGCCCGCATCAACTCGCGCGTCCACGCCGCCGAGGCAACCCGCTGGGCCACCACTACACTATTGCGAAGGCTGAGAGCAAAATGGCGCTCCGGGGAACGCCGCGAAGTGCTGAACACCGAACCGGACAACATCCAGAGCGTGCAGTAATTTATGTCCACGCTGTAGCGGGGCGAGGCTTCCCTGAGCGGTTGCGCGAACACCGCATCCGAGCCGGGCGCGACGACCAAGCAGTTGCTGAGCGTGGCGCGCCAGTCGCCCGAGCAGTCCGCGGACAGCACGGTGCCTGAGCGGCGCGCTTCAAACGACCGGCTGAATGCGCAGCCGCGCACGATCAGGTTGGTGCCGCGCTGCTGTAGCGCCGTGACGCCGAACTGGAAGTGGAGATTCTCCAGCCGCCAGTTGTCGCCGCAGGCCAATGCAAAACTGCCCACCGTGTTGGTCTCATTGCCGGTCACGTCCGTGATGATCGGGAATGCGCCGCCGCGGCCGTAAAGCTGGATGTTCTGCCGGCCCGATCCGTCAAACCGCGACACGACGTGCGTGCCTTCGCCCAATTCAATCGCGTCGTCGTCGTCGGACTTGGCCAGCGCCTCCTGCAACGACGCCGCGTTACCGCTGCCGTCACTTTTCACGACCCAGACGTAGCCGCCAGCCTTCTGGACCACGCGCCGCCGCGCCATGTCGCCGAGCGCCGCGGCTTCCAACAAGCCGGACTCCGTCGCCAACCGCCGCCGTTGTGCCTCGATCGCGGCTTGCGTCGTTTGCGCGATCGCTTCGGACGTAGCCGGGTCGTCCAATTGCGCGTCCAGCGCGGTGAATACCGCCAGCGCCCGCTTCCAATCGTGCGCGTCGGCGGCGCGACGAATCTCTGAGAGGGCCAGCCGTGCGGCCGGGTCAGCGGTGGCCGCGCTCGGTGGCGCAGCCATCAACTGGTTGCGCGCGGCGGCCAGTTCGCTGCCGGCGGCAGCAACCGCGACGGTATTGGTGTAACGCGTGTCGAGTGTCAGCAGCCGCGTAAAGGCGACAGGCCATTGCTGTGCCTCGATCTGGACGCGAAGATCGGCCAGTGTTGCCACGGCGTCACGCTCGGATTGCGCCTCGGCGATGCCAGCCATCATTTGTTTGAACGGCCCGGCCGCCGGGTCGCTCATGTTCTGGAGCGCAACGCGCGCCGGCTCGACGCGGCCCTCGGCGAGCGCCAGCAACGCGCCGTTGACCTGGTCGCCTGCATCGCCGGGCTTGAGCACGACGGCGGCGAGCCTCAGAAAATCATCCGGCGTCATCGTCAGCACAGGCACCGTCGCGCCGACGCCGGCGATCTTCTCGACCGTGATGTTGCGCCCGGCGGTGACCGCGACAACGGTGCCACCGACCCGGCTGAGCGCGACCGTCTTGCCGCGCAGCGGGCTGTCGGCGGCCAGCAGCCGGGTGACGAAGCCAGCGACGCGTTGCGTGGCAGCGACGTGCGCGGCCATGATCTGTTTTTGCGGCGTGAGCTTCGGGTCGGCGGCGGCGGTCTGCGCGGCTTGCAACGCGGCGGCATAATCGCGCCGCCCCAGCAACGTCAGCCACGCCGGACAGAACTCGTTGTAAGCGCCCTGCGCGGCCTGACGGACACGCGCGGACTCCTCGGCGGCGCGGCGTTTCTCCTCGGTTTCCTTCGCGGCGAGCGCGGCCTTGCGCTCGGCCTCGGCCTTCTCGGCTTTGGAACGGGCATCGGCCTCGCGGCGCGCGGCGGCTTCGCGTGCGACGCGCGCGGTGGCTTGCTGACGGGCGCGTTGTTTCTTGGCTTCGGTGCCGCGTTTCTCCCACTGTTCCGCCTGCTCGGCGGCTTGCTCGGCAAACTCCGTCTTTGTGTAATCGTGCCGGACGCGCTTGAAACGGCTGGTGACGTCGTCGTAATCGAGCGGATGCGTGCGCGCAAACTCAACGGCCTCGTAGTAAGCGCGGGCGGCGGCGTCGGCTTGCGCAGCCACCGTCTTGGTGTCCAACTGCGCGCGCAAGTCTCGTTCGCGATGCTCGCTCAGCACGAACAGCACCACGCTGCCGATCATGCACAGGACAATCAGCGCGATGCCCGCCCACATCAGCGGTGTCACGGTCACACCGTTGGTCTCGACAACGATGATCGGCCCTTCTTCCACCGCGCGAGCGGTCCGCTCGACGGGCGCGGCGTTTTCGCGCCGCTGCATCGTGGATCGGTTCGGCGCCACGCGCGCGTTGACCGGATGGCGGCCGCTGCGCACGAGTTGGAGGTCGCTGATCAACTCCGGCCAGCTTTGATAACGGTCGCGCCGGTCCTTGGCCATCATCTTCTCGATGACCATGCAGATGGCCTCGGTGAGCTGCGGCTGGAATTGGCGAGGGTCCTGCACGGTTTCCTTGACCTGCTTCATCATGGCCACGGCGGTCGCCTCGTCGCCGAACGGCGCGTGGCCGGTGACCATGTGGTAAAGCGTCGCGCCGAGGCCGTAGATGTCGCTGCGCGCGTCGAGATCGCGGCCCTCGGCTTGTTCGGGCGAAAGGTAGAACGGTGTGCCGAGCGTCATGCCGCTGCGCGTGAGCTTGAGCGACTCCGGCCCGGTGAGGATCTTGGCAAGGCCGAGGTCGCACACTTTCACCACGCCGTCGCGGTCAATGAGGACGTTTTCCGGCTTGATGTCGCGGTGGATGAGTTGCGCCTTCTCAAACGCGTAGCGGAGCGCCGTCGCCACAGGCAGGACGATGTCGAGCGCCTCCGTCTCGCTCATCCTGATCTTGGCATCCACCAACGCGCGGACGGACTTGCCCTCGACATACTCCATCGCGAGGTAGTTCGCGTCATCGGCCTTGCCCGCGTCATAGACCTGGACAATATGGCGATGCGTCAGGATCGCGGCGGCACGCGCTTCGTTGCGGAAACGGCCAATGAACTCCGCGCTTTCCGAAAACTCCGGGCTGAGCAGTTTCAGCGCGACGATGCGGTCGAGGCTGACCTGGCGTGCTTTCCACACCGTGCCCATGCCGCCCTCGCCGATCTTCTGCAACAGCTCGAAGCCGCCGATGCGACGCAACTTGGACTGGTCCTCGGTCATTTGCCGCCAAGTATAAGCAGACCGCCGCAGCCTGCGCGAGCCGGGAGTTGGCGGCTCAGAAAGTTCGCTGGCTGTCGAGCAAGACGGTGACGGGGCCGTCGTTGACCAGTTCCACGTCCATCATCGCCGCGAACCGGCCTTCCGCAACCTTCAATGGCGTCGCGGCGCGGAGCTTTTCCATGAAGCAGTTGTAGAACTTCTCCGCGTCAGCCGGCGGCATCGCGTCGGAGAAACTGGGTCGCGTGCCTTTGCGAACGTCGCCGTGAAGCGTGAACTGCGACACCACGAGCACGCCGCCGCCGATGTCGGTGACGGAGCGGTTCATTTTCCCCTCGTCGTCGTGAAAGATGCGGAGCGAGAGAATCTTGCCGATAATGTAGTTGCTGTCGGCCTCGGTGTCCTCCTTACCGATGCCGAGCAGCACCAACAGCCCGCGGCCGATTTCGCCTACGGTTTGCCCGTCCACGCGGACCGCCGCGCAGCTGACTCGTTGCACCACGATGCGCATGGCCGAAGCCTGTAGCCGAACCGCCCGAAGCTTGCAACCGGAAACATAAAGCGGATCCGTCGGCTTGTTCTTGCGATTCTTCGCATCGTGCAGGAAAAGCGGCAGAGGACTGCCGCTGCCTGAGCCGTATCTATTCAGTCGCCGCCGCCCCTCACCCCGACCCTCTCCACTGGCGTGGGGAGAGGGAGACGATTTTGCGCGAGCCTCGATGGTCACTGTTTAGTGAGCGTGTCGCTGCGGCCACATTCCCTCTCCCCATCCGATGGGGAGAGGGCCAGGGTGAGGGGCTGTCCGGGTTCAACTGCATGGTCACGGCTAAGAGGCCGCGCCTATGTGTGGGGCTATCAAGAACGCGGCAGCGTCTTGGACTGCGGCAGTCCTCTGCCGCTTTGGATTCGCGAGGAGACTCCCGGACTCATACCCCGCGCAAAAAAATTATCGAATACCCCGCCGTCACCACAGTATAAGCAACGTCCATGTGGCAACAGAACTACACCGCCGTCGGCGGCAACCTGTGGCTTTCGTCGGCGGTGGCGGCGCTGCCCATCCTCCTCTTGTTCTACCTCATCGGCGTGCGGCGGCTCGCGGCGTGGAAAGCGGCGCTCGCGGCGCTGGCGGCGGCGTTCGGCATCGCGTGCGGTGCCTTTGGGACACCGGTGTCGGTCGCGGTCGCGTCGGCGCTCTACGGCGCGGCGTTCGGCCTGTTCCCAATTTGCTGGATCGTGCTGTCGGCCATCTTCCTCTACCGGCTCACGGTGGAGAGTGGACAGTTTGAGGTCATCAAGGATTCCATCGCCCACCTCACCGACGACAAGCGGTTGCACGTGCTGCTGATCGCGTTCGCGTTTGGCGCGTTCGTCGAGGGCGCGGCGGGCTTCGGCGCGCCGGTGGCCATCGCGGGCGCGATGCTGGCGGGCGTCGGCGTGCGGGCGTTCGACGCGGCGGCGCTCTGCCTGCTGGCCAACACCGCGCCGGTGGCATTCGGCTCCATCGGCATCCCGATCATCACGCTGGCGGGGCTGACCGGCCTGCCGCTCGACAAGCTGAGCGCGAGCGTCGGCCGCATCTCGCCGATCCTGTCGCTGATGATCCCGCTTTATCTGACGGTGGTGTTCGCGGGCTGGCGCAAGACGCGTGCCGTGCTGCCGGCCATTGCCGCCGTCAGCATCGCGTTTGCCGGCACGCAGTTTGTCATCGCCAATTTCCACGGCCCCTACCTGACGGACATCCTCGCCTCGCTGGGCTCAATGGGTGCGCTCGTGGCGCTGCTCCAGTTCTGGAAACCAAGCGATGATTTCTTCCACGAGGATGCGGCGCCAACGCAGCACCACTCACACAGTGCCGGCGCGGTCCTGAAAGCGTGGACGCCTTACCTGTTGCTGGTGGTGTTCGTGTTGCTCTGGGGTTTCGAGCCGGTGCGCGTGCGGCTGGAGAACATGACGCTCCGGCTGGACGTGCCGTTCCTTCATGAGCAGGTGATGCGGATGCCGCCGGTGGTGAAAGAAGCGACGGCGACGGCGGCGGTGTTCAAGCTCGACTGGCTCGCCGCGGCGGGCACAGGCTGCATGTTCGCCGCGATTCTTGGCGGGCTGGTGGTCGGGATGCGGCCGCGCCAGATGGCGCGGGTCTTTGCCGCCACGCTGCGCCAGCTCGCGCTGCCGGTGCTGACCATCGCCTCAGTGCTCGGCTTCGCGTTCCTGATGAACTACTCCGGCATGACCGTGACGCTGGGGCTGGCGTTCGCGGCGACGGGCTGGTTCTTCCCATTCTTCAGCGCGTTCCTCGGCTGGCTCGGCGTGTTCGTAACCGGTAGCGACACGTCAGCGAACGCGCTCTTCGGCAACCTGCAAGTGGTCACGGCACAGAAGCTCGGCTTGAACCCGCTGCTCACCGCCGCCACCAACTCCGCCGCCGGCGTCATGGGCAAGATGATCTCGCTCCAAAGCATTGCCGTCGCCGTCGCGGCCACCGGCATGCCGCAGTCGGACGAGAGCAAACTGTTCCGTTGGACCATCAAGCACAGCCTGCTGCTGACAGCGGTCATCGGCGTCATCGCGATGGTGTTCGCCCACCTCACGCCGTGGGTGATGCCGTAATGACGCCGACTTCTGAACTCACTCACCCGCTGCTGTCGGATTGGTGACGCGGCCGAGGAAGAGAATGCTGCCGGTGCTACGCTCGCGAATGAGGAAGATGAACGGATGGTCGGCGCGGAACTCGGTCGGTGGTCTCGGCAGCGCGGTCAAGCCCATCGCAATGCCTGTCGCGGCGGCGGCCTCGGTGCCTTGCTCGTTCACCTCGACAAAGGCTTTGTGCAGCGCCGCCGAGATGAACAGATTGCGGCCGCCGTCCATGCCGGAGAAATCGGCCTTGCCTGGATCGAAAGCGTCGCTCATGCCCATCGCCTTCAACGTGTCGTTCAAGCCGAACCGGCAAGTCATCTTGAACTTCGGCAGATACACCTTCACGTCGGGCGACCACATCGCCGCCGTCCATTTCATGAGGTTCGCCGATGAGAGAGAGTTTTCGAGCGCGGCGAGGCCGTCGGCTTTCCTCGGCAGCAGCACGAGCATGGACAAGTCATCGCCGGCATACGGCAATTCCAGCATCTGCATCTCCTCGTTCTCTCCATACCCGAAGTGCTTCTCTTGAAACATCAGCGGCGCCTGCACCGTCTGGCCCGACGTCAACCGGAACGGCGCTTCCTTCGTTGCTTCTGCCTTGAACGGCGACGTCCAGTTTCCCTTGAAATAGATCGCGTTGACCAGCACCAGCCGCGTCATCGCGTTGAGCACGCCGCCGGGAATCAGGTCCTTGATCTTCTGGTTCGTCTTGTCTTCCACCCATGTGTTGATCGTCTTGCGAGCCGCCTCCGACGCGCGGAAATCCAGCGACGTGACCGACGCACCGTAGTTTTCCTTGATGAGGTCCAAGAAGCTCTCCAGCAGCGAATAGTCCTTCTGTGGCCAGAGGGAATTGGCCACGCTGAGCTTGACCTGACCTTTCTTCTGCACAGCGTTCAAGTTCGCTTCCATCGCGCAAAAGGCCGCGTGCCGCTTTGCCTGATCCGGCTCGAAATGGAGCGCCTTTACCATCTGCCCGTCGGTCTCGCCGCGCGCGCCGGCGCTGGTCATCGCGAGCGCAGTCGAAATACTGTAGGGTGAGAAGAAGACGTTGGCGTCGCCCGCCGTGCTCTTGAGTTTCCCGTAAAGTTCGCAGGCGAACGCCGTGTTTCCCTCGCGTTGCGATTGCAGCGCGGCGGGCACAACCCCGCCAAACGCCGCGCCACCGCCGAGCACTGCCGTCGTCATCGCCACGCCCGCCGCCCATCGAAGTCTTAGGTTCGTGCTCATGTTTCCAGCCTCCGGTCGGAACACACCTATCGTCGCCGCTCGCCGCGAAAGTTCAAGGAGATTAGCCCAAACGTGTTGTTTCATGGTATGCTTTGCAGCCAAAGGGTTGTTCACGTTTCATTAGACGGGACGCCCGAGAAAAAGCTTCGTAAACTATCCGAAATGGAGCCGACCGCTGAAACTGAACTGCTGGCCCGCTGCCGCGCAGGCGACGCGCAGGCGTGGAACGAGCTTTTCGACGCCCACTACGCCGTCGCGGCGCGCTTTGTCTTCCAGCTCGGCTCCGACTTCAACCGCGACGATGTCGAGGAGATTTGCCAGGAAGCGTTTCTCTCCGTGGTCAAGCATCTCGATTCGTTTCAGGGCGATAGCCGATTTCAGACGTGGCTGTTTCGCATTGCCGCCAACAAAGCGCGCGACTACCGCGAGCATCGGCAGGCCGCCAAGCGCGGTGGCGGGCAGACGCCCGTCTCGCTTCAGGCCGAGGACCCGGAGACGGGCCTCGTCCTCGACCCGCCCAGCGCCGCGCCCGGTCCCGACGCCGCGCTCATCGGCGCGCAACAGGCAGCGCTCGTCGGCAAAGCGCTCGACCAGCTCGGCGAACCGTGCCGCGAGGTCATCGAACTGCGCTACTTCGCCGACCTCAGTTACGATGAGATCGCCGCGTCGCTGAAACTCAACGTCAAGACCGTCAGCTCGCGCTTGAGCAAGTGCCTTGCCCGGCTGGAAATCATCGCGCGCGACGTGTTCAGCCGGGAGAAGATCGTGCCGATTGCCGTCTAATGGATATGCCGGAAGAACCGCACAAGAACATCGAGGACGCGCTGAAGGCTTACGCGAAACAGCGACGCGACGCCGGCGGCGGGCCGCTCGACATGCCGTCGCATACGCGCGCCGTGCTGCAACGCGAGATCGCCCAGCGCGCGGCGGGAGCGCAGCCTAAGCCGCAGCGGTGGTTCGAGCCGCTCGTTGCGTTGTGGCCGCGGCTGGCTGTCGGCGCGGCAGCGGTGGCGGCCGTCGGCATTACGATGTTGGTGCTGACGGACATCGGCAAGAAAGCCAAACCGCCGATGGAACTGGCGCAGGCCGAGTCGCAATCTCAGTCGCAGGTGTCGCTCGACCGCGGCCTCATGGAGACGCAATCCGCCGGGAAGCTTGAAGAACAACTTTTCGGCGGCCGCAAACTCGCGGTGGCCCAGAGCAGAGCCTCAGGCAACGGCGAACGATCCCTTGACGACAAACTGAAAGCGGCAGACAAGCTGGACGGAATCCAGACGGCCTCGAATTGGGCGATGGCAAAAGAGAAAATGGCAGAAGCTGCGCCGGTTGAGGCCAAACCGCAGATCGTGGCGATGACGGCGGCGCCGATGCCGCCTGCTGCGCCCATGCCGACCGCTGCCGCGCCGTCGGCGCCAGCGAAACCGGCTCTTGCGCTGGCCGGCCTTGCGCCAGCGGCCGCGCCGGCTCCGGCCGAGCAACCGCCGGCCCCTGCAATGCCCGCGCCTGCCGATGCCGGCAAGGCCGAGCGCGCCGACACAACGCGGCTGGTTACCGCCGCTATCTCCAACATGGCGCCGTTGTCGCAGCGGTTGCGTTTCGCGCAGGTGGCTGACGATCGCGAAGCGGAGCCGGCGAAGCAGCCGCGCCAGCAGCAGCCACAACCGCCGCAGGTGCTGGCCTCGTTCCAATTGGAGCAGACCGGCGACCGCGTCGTCATCACGGACGCCGACGGTTCGATCTACGAAGGCCGGATTCAATTGGCGTCCGCGTCGCAGCAACAGGTCGCGTTGGAACGGCGTGCCTCGCGCTCCCGCCTTGCGCCGACGCGCGCCGCAGCGCCGAGACAGGTCATGACCCAGGCCGGCGAATTCGTTTGGAGGGAAAAGGACGCCACGGCCGGCAAGCGTCTCGAATCCGGCGCGACGGGCCAGCAGCTTTATTTCACCGCCGTCGGCACAAACCGCAGCGTGAACCAGCGCGTTGTCGTCAACGGCATGTTGTCGTCCCCTGCGGACGGCACGCTTGCCTTCGGTTCCTTCGCCGGTGGCGGTCGAATAACGTTCGAAGCTGGGTTTGCCGGCGCCAGATTCGCGCCCGCGACATCGCCTGCTCCGTCCGCTGTCTTGGACAGCAACGCCATCCTTGCCAAAGGCGGCCAGCTCGTCCTGCCCTCCGGTCCCGCCGCCAGCCCGGTTCCCGCCGCGCCGCAAGCCTCCGCGCAAATCGAAGGCACCATGCGCGTCGGTGACACCCCCGAAGTCGAGATCAACGCCGTCGGCGTCGGGCCGTGAAATCCGATCCGGCAAACAGGGGTTCAACGCGCCATCGTCTGAATGCTTGCGGCTCAGGCTTGAATTTCTCCGGCGGTGGCGGAATCCTCACGCCATGACAACGAACCGCAGGACGTTTCTCAAACAACTCACTCTTGGAACAGCCGGCCTTGGCTTCATTTCGTTCGTGCCTTTCTCCGCCGCTGCCCAACGCGCGGCCAGCAGCAAGAGACTCCCGCGCAGCACACCGGAGGCGGAGGGCGTGTCGTCGTCAGCCATCCTCGCGTTCCTTGATGCGATGGCGGCGGCCAAACACGAACTGCACAGCTTCATGCTCGTCCGTCACGGCCGCGTCGTCGCCGAAGACTGGTGGTCGCCCTACGCGCCGCAGTTCAACCACACGATGTATTCGATGAGCAAGAGCTTCACCTCCACCGCCGTCGGATTCGCCGTCGCGGAAGGCCGGCTCACCGTGGACGACAAGGTCGTGTCGTTCTTTCCCAACGACCTGCCGGACAAGGTCAGCGACAATCTCGCGGCGTTGCGCGTGAAGGACCTGCTCTCGATGGCCGTCGGCCACGACAAAGACCCGACGTTTGAGGTCGTGAAGCATGAGAACTGGGCGAAGGCGTTCTTCGACTGGCCCATCCCGCACGCGCCGGAGACGAAGTTCGTCTATAACAGCGCCGCCACCTACCTATGCTCGGCCATCGTCCAGAAACTCACCGGGCAGAAAATCATCGCCTACCTCAAGCCGCGGTTGTTCGATCCGCTCGGTATCGAAGGCCCGATGTGGGAGGTCTGTCCGCGCGGCATTTGCACCGGCGGCTGGGGACTAAGCATCCAGACCGAGGGCCTCGCCAAGTTCGGCCAGCTCTATCTACAGAAGGGTGTCTGGAAAGGCCGCCAGATACTGCCCGCGAAGTGGGTCGAGGAAGCGACGACATTCAAAATTCAGCAGCCGTTGCCCGCCAAGCCGGCCCGCCCGAACGCGCAGAACGACTGGTTGCAGGGTTATTGCTATCAGTTCTGGCGCGCTCAGCATAACGCCTACCGCGGTGACGGCGCTTTCGGCCAATTCACCATCGTCATGCCCGATCAGGACGCGGTGATTGCGATCACCAGCGAGAGCAAGAGCATGCAGGGCGAACTCGACCTTGTCTGGGAACATCTGCTACCTGCGATGAAGGAGAAACCGTTGCCCGTCGACCCGCCGACTCAGGCGCAGTTGCAACAAACACTCTCCTCCCTCGCGCTGACGCTGCCGAAAGGACAGACCTCGTCTCCGACAGCCGCCCGCGTTTCCGGAAGAACATTCAGGATCGAAACCAACAGCCTCGGTCTGCAAAACACCTTGTTCGCTTTCCGCAAAGATGGCTGCATCATTACGTTCAAGGACGCCCACGCTTCCTATCCTATCGCCTGCGGCATCGAGCGATGGCAGCGGGGCGAAACTGCGTTGCCTGGCACTCCGCCGCGACTCATCTCCGGTGGCGCCCCCAAGCGCGGCAGCAAATCCAAACTCGCTGCCAGCGGCACGTGGAAGGACGAGAACACCTTCGAGATGACGTGGCGCTATTACGAGACCCCGCACCACGATACCGTCACATGCCGCTTCGACGGCGATAAGGTCGCGATCGAGTTCGTTGCCAGCATCGGCTCCCGCAAGCGGCCCGTGTTGCAGGGGAAGATGGCGGGTTGAGGATAGAAACCAGAAAACCAGCCGTTCGCAGTTGAGGATGGGCGACAGTTGAAGGGATTCAACCGCCTGGCCCGGCAGTTTTCCGGTGCGGTTGCTTTTTCCAATCGGGCGTCTAGTGTGACCTGCGGCGACCTGCCAAGATATGGCCGTGCTCCTTTTGGTGATCGCGCAGAAAGCAATAGACGAATGATGAGAACAGATGCTGGGTTGGCAGGAAAACAACGCTCGACGGGTGTTGCTGCATGGCAGGAAATTCTGGCCAGATTCCGTATGCCACGTGTTTCGCGCAGTGTGTGGCAGATGGTCAATACGTTTGTTCCGTATGCGGTCCTCTGGTATCTGATCTATCGCAGCTTGGCGGTGTCTTATTGGATCGCCGTGCCGCTGATGTTGCTGGCGGGAGGGTTTCTGGTGCGGGCGTTCATCATTTTCCACGACTGCTGCCATGGCTCATTCTTCAAGTCCCGGAAGGCGACAGATATTCTGGGGTTCATCGCCGGTGTGATCGTATTCACACCTTTCTATCATTGGCGGTGGCAACATGGCCTTCATCACGGCCATGCAGGAAACCTGGACAGACGCGGCATCGGTGACGTGTGGACGCTGACCGTGCGGGAGTATCTCGAAGCGTCCCGCTGGAAGCGGTTCGCGTATCGGTTGACCCGCAACCCGGTCGTGCTGTTTGTGATCGCGCCGTTTCTCCTGTTTCTGGTCATCCACCGGTTTCCTTTGCGTAACGCAGCCAAGCGGGAACGTCACTCGGTGTATTGGACGAACCTGGCGATCCTGGGAATGGCCGCTGTGCTGAGCTGCGCGCTTGGACTCAAGGCATACCTGCTGATCCAGCTCGTCGTCATGTCGGTCGCCGGCTCAGCCGGGGTCTGGTTGTTCTACGTGCAGCATCAGTTCGAGGGCGTTTATTGGGCGCGACGCGACGAATGGGATTTCACCCAGGCCGCGCTCCAAGGCAGTTCGTTCTACAAGCTGCCCAAGGTTCTGCAATGGTTCACTGGCAACATCGGGTTCCATCACATCCACCATTTGGACCCGACGATTCCCAATTACCATCTGGAGAAGTGCTACAAAGCCGTGCCGTTGTTCCAAACCGTGAAACCAGTCACGTTGTTCTCCAGCCTGAGATCACTCACCTTCCGTCTCTGGGATGAACAACGTCAGAAACTGGTTGGCTTCGGCTACCTCCGAACCCTTCGCCGGCAACAGAGACGCGCCACGCCATGCTGATCCTCTGGGAGAAGGCGCAGGCGAAAGAACGCGCATGCTTTTGGGATGTAGTGGCGCTACGACGAAATCCCGCATCACGGCACCGTTCCTGAACTGCCCCTTGAAGAGACTTGCCGTGCTACTTCGGCCAGGCGCTGATGCGTCGCCAGCAGTGCTGGAGCCACTGCCGATACTGCTTCGACTGCCCATTGCGGCCAACAATGCGGACGACTGACGTTTCAGTGCCCAGAGATTTGTCTGGCCACAAATGGAGTTGGCCGACAACACCGACCTCCTTTGCTACCTGTTTTACCGCCTGCAACGCACTGACGGCGTAATCCTGCCAGCTTTCACGTGTCTCAAACACTTCGGTCCTGAGGCGGATTCCAAGCATTTCTGCTTGCTCCTTAATGCGTGCCACGTTCTCGGCCCGGATATTGATCGGTTCGTGGAAGATGGTGATCGGTTCGAGTTCGGCCACGGCTCGGAGCGTCGCGCGCAAATCCACTTCATCGCATTCCGGATAGGTGGGAGCCATCGCCACATAGACGTGCAGCCCCGCTTCCTTGGCGGCGCGAAGCGCGGCCAGCCGTTGCGACGGCGCGGGGGCTTTTGGTTCATAGACCTTGGCCAAGTCATTGCGCAACGTCGGTAGGCTCATGCCGAAGACAAGTCGCTTGCCGAAGCTGCGGAACAAATCGAAATCCGCCCGCGCCAGCGGACTGCGGGTGAGGATACGGACATTTAGCGTGGACTGGTCGCGGATAAGATCGAGCGAGCGGCGCACCAGAAAGCGAACATGTTCGGCCAGTTCGCGCTGCCGCGCTGGATCGGGATGGTGGATGACCTGGTAGGGGTCCGTTGTGCTGCAATAAATCACCGCCCGGTTTCCGTCCGGTTTGAGTTGCGAGCGCGGCGTGTTCTCAGCGGCGCGAAGCGAGGCGAGGAACTTCGGCTCGTCCCAAGGCCGGATGAGAAGATAATCGCCCCACTCGGCGTCCGGGTCTTTGACGCCATATTCGGCCAGCATGGGTGCCAGTTTGTTCGTCGCCGTGCTGGGCACGTAGCAGAACCGGCAGGCATGCGAGCATCCGACCGCGATGTTGAACGCCCAGTTGGAGAGGCTCTTATAGATGAAATTGTTTGCCGCGATGACAGCGGGAGAGCGCCAGAAACCTACGGCCGGCTTACGCAAAACGCGTTCGTTGGGACGCAGGCGAAAGGCAACCCGCTGACAGGCGGTTGCCTGCCTTGCCGGTGCTTCGATGAGTAGCGCGGGTGTCATGAGTTGCACGTAGAATATTGCCGTGCTTTGGAAAAGTCGAACCAGCAAGTCATAGGTTAAGCTCTCGCTGGCCCTTCTCGTCGGTCTTCAAGATCTTGTTCCAGAACTTCTCCGCCAATTCGTGCCGGCTGAACAACGTGAAGCGATAAAGCGGTTGATCCTCCGGAACGGAAACATGCCTCGTGCCGATGAACCTTTGCGCTTTGATGCGACTGCTAAAGCAATCAATGGCCATCTGCGCAAATTGTGAGGGATCCTTCCACAGCCAGTCGCGCCAATCTGGTGTTCCAAGAAAGGCGTCGAGCGCGGTCTGATCGTTCCCAGCGCGGAGGTATTGAGGAACATTCCAAGTAATGCCCAAACTGTGTTGAATGGTTACGAGCAAATCAATGTGCCGATTCTTCGTCAAGTCCAACATGGCGGACAGCGGCACTTGAGAGATTCCGGTGGGATCAACAAAAGCGACAACCAGCGTCTTGTCATCGAAACGCAATCGGCCAGCCTTGGCTACTTCAAGCCAGCTTTCGGCTATGACTTGAACTTGCCGCGCTTTCGCATGCTTTGCGACTCGTTGCTTGAGCGCGTTCGCAAGATCCGGAGTCTCCTCGACGAAGATGTATTGAGCAAAATCATGATCGAGTGCGACTAATGGCGAACCGGAAAATTCCTCGCCAGTTTCCTTGATCTTGCAAAGACCGGGGCCAGCCATCACATCGAGATAGACGAGACGCCACTTGTTCCGCATGGCAACGGTAGTGATTCCGCAATAGTTGCGCAGATAATGATGCTTCCGTTTGGCCCATTCACCGCTTTTCCGCGCAGGCAGGTTATCGCTTGCTGTCAGGTATGGAGCATCTTCTGTTTTCATCGGGCTGTTCTCCTTCTAATCCTAATCCTGTAACGGCCGCGGCCCTCCTTGACCTGAAAACCCATCTGTTTCGGCGGCGGTTCGGGTTGAGGAGGCGGGTCAATGAGGTCCATGACGCGCTGGAGGATGGTGACGATGGCGGCTTCGTGGACGTCGAGGCGGTCCTTGAGTTCCTTCTCCAACGCAGCCAGTTTGCGGGCCAACGCGCGGGTGTCGGTCAGCGCCGAACGCATCTTCACGAAGGCGCGCACGACGAAGACGCTCATCTTGGCCGCGCGCGGGCTGTTGAGGACGTTGGCTGCCATGATCGCGCCGTGTTCGGTGAAGGCCCAGGGGAGATAACGGATGTTGCGTTTGGATGCGGTGCCAAATTGGCGCCGCATGGAAGCGGTCGCAATTTGCGACCTTAAAGCTTCGCATTCACCTGTCGTCAGTTGGAACGCAAAGTCGTTTGGGAACCGTTCCGCATTGCGTTTGACGGCCCGGTTGAGTGCTTTGGTTTCGACGCCATAGACGCGCGCCAAGTCCGAGTCGAGCATGACCTTCTGGCCGTGAACCTCGTGGATGAGTTTGTCGAGCTGTTCCGTCGCAAACGCCACCGGTTCCTCACTCATAGATAAACCCTCCAGTTCGGGGTGTCTTCGTCATCGCTGGACGAGGATAATGGCAACGGCAAACGGGTTTCGCAATGCGGAAGAATTGAGTTCTGCCGCCTGAAGCGAAAAGGCACGTAATCGGACGGTTATCGGATCACTGCGGCACTCGCTTCAAGCTTGCCGTGTCGAATTGGACGGCGTCGCCGTCGCCTTGGTCGTTGGCGGAGGCCATCCAGACGAGAGACACAGCGTCCTTCGGCACTCGCGCGACCACGGCGAGTCGCGTCCGGTTCGTCGCCGCGTCGGCGGGCATCTGGGTGGAGCAAGCGGCGCTGTCCGGCAGCCACTTGCCGGTGGCAGCTTTGAACTTGATGACCAGAGACGCAGCGCCTTTCGCTCCGACCCGGCCGCGAATGTAAACCGTTGCCAGATACATCTCGCCCGGCTTGGCGGGCAGCGTTTGCATCACACATGCGGCGGCGGCGGAACGGATGACAGCACCGCCCTTGCCCAAGCGCGCGGCGGCAGCCGAGAACTCGACTTTGCCGACAGTGTCCGGGCGAACCCACGAGCCCCAGCGCGGACCATCCGGCTCGAAGTCGGGATTCGCCAGCAGTTCCTTGCCAAGTTCCGGGTTGGTGCGCAGCAGTAACGCAGCCCGCGCTGTGACAGCGGCGTCGGCATTCCCCGTTTGCGCGGCCCATTGCTTCAAAACCGGCTCGGCATCCGGCTGGTCTGCCATCATCAACAGCGCCGAACTCACGCGCGTGCCGGGCGCGTTGCGCGAACGCTCCTCAAACGGAATCGAGGCGCGGTGAAGCGGGTTCGGCTTGATGACCTCCTGCTTGAGCGCGGCGAGCGTCCGCGCAGCCTCGAGGTAACGCTGCAAACCCGCGGGCGAGTTCAGCGACTTCTCATTATTATAGAGCGCGGACCAGAGTTCTGTCTGGCGAAAGCCATCGCTATAGAGCTTGACGCGCACGCGGACGGTTTCGTCCTCGTTCGCAGCGGCGCGCTCGGCTTTCGTCAGCAGCGCGCGAGCTTTGGCGCAAACGTCGGCGGGCCAGAGGTCGAGTTGCTTCGCGTCGAAGAAACCAGCCCACATCACCGTCGAGCCGCTCGGTCGCTGGAGCCAGCGGTTTTCCAGGAAGCGGAAGTAGTCGCGCATCGGCGCGGCGGCTTTGCCAAAGAGACCGCGGCAGAAATCATCCACGAGCTTGCTGGCGCTCTGGTTCACGTCCCAGAGCAGTTGCGAGGCGACCCACGCCTTCGGCCCGTCGAGCGACCACGTGGAGTAAATCTCCGCGTAAAAGCCGCGCACGCCGGCGCGATGGGCGAACTTCAGGCTCGCCTCGGTCAGCCCGGTAAAGATGCGCGGCGAGATGAAGCCGGAGCCGTAGTAGTAATCGTAGATGCCGACGACGGGCGCCTGTGCGCACCAGCCGCGGATGAGCTTCTGGTCGCCGGCGCGGATGGCGGGATCGGTCCAATTCGCGCGGCCGGCGGTGAGGTAGGGAATGACGCGCCGGTGGACGGCGAACGTCGGCGGCGGCTCGGTGACGTGGTAGGCGAGGCAGCCGATGAACTTGTCGGGATGCGTTTTGGCGAGTTCCTCCGCGACGCGGTTCATGAACGTGAAGAAGCGGTTCGAGTAGTTCGGCATCCCGCGCGGCGTTTTCTGCTGGGCGGGATCGACCGGGTCGAGCGCGCGACACGCCGCGCATTCGCAGAAGCCGGAAGCGGCGGTGTCGTTCATGCCGAGCGAGAAGCTGGTGGCGGCAGGATTCGCGTCGAAGTATTTCCGCGCGGCCTCGGCGGCGAAGCGCGCAACTTCGGGGTTGGCGAGGCACGGCTGCCAATGATGGTCGTTGTCGCCATGCGGCCGTTTACGCTCGCCCTTGATCTCCGGGAACCACTCCGGGTGCTGGTCGTAGTGCTTCGACGGGACGAAGACGTGGAGCAGATTGTGATGAAAGCTGTAGCGCGGCCGGCAGAGATTGTGACGTTCCCACTCGCCCCTGTCGAACGGCGCGGCGGAACTCCACTGCCGCGACTTGAACGACGGCTCGTGACGCTCGGCGAGACGGCCAACGCCGAAGCTTGCGCGGCGCGGCACCACCTCGCCGAGTTCGGTCGGGAAATACCAGCGCACGCCGGCGTGTTTCTGGAGGAAGCGATACACGGCGAACTCCGTGCCGTGAGGGTTGCGCCCCGCGAGCACGAGATCGCGGCTGCCGACGGTCTGGATCACGAAGCCATCTTCGTCGAGCGCGTCCAGTTTCAAGCCGGCTTTTTCGACGAACGCGTCGCGGCCGATATGGATGCGCAGACCGGAAGCTGACTCGGCAGTCGGCAGGCTTGTGCCGGTCATCTTCTTCAGCACGCGCTGGAATTCCGCCGTGGCACGCTGCACTTCGGGCGGCGTGTCGGCAGCGGGCGGCGCAAGCGTGGCGCGCGGTGCGCCGGATTCGACGATGGGGAAGAGAAACGCTGCGGCGAGAAGGGTGACGATCATGATCTGTTACCTCCGGCGATTTGTTGGCGCGCAGCATACGCGCTGGCCGGCTGCGCGTCAAAACTGCTTTAGTCGCGCCCGGTAGCTGTTGGTTGGAGCCGCCGCCGGGATCCCACGGGGCCGCCGTCTGTCGAAAGCTTTCGCGCAGGGCTGTCGGGGGCGAGGCGGAAGTCGAGTTGGTCGGCGTTCACGAATTTCGGATCGGCGACGATGGAATGAGCGTCGAGTCTGCTTTGTTTCTGGAACCCGGCGAACTGATCGGGTGTGAACGAATTCTTCAAGAACAGTATCAGCGCACCACTTGATTGGAACCAGCAATTGTGGTCCATGGTCAGGCCGGCAGTCCAGTCGTTCATCATCCGCAGCGCGCTGTCGGTGGCGTTGCAAAAGATGTTGTTGCGGACGTAGAACTCCGTCGTCTCGGCCGGGTTCGAGTAGAACATGAGGTGGCGGCCGTTGCGGTCGGGCCGCTGCGCGTGGCCCCAGCCATAGCCGGCGTTGACGCAGGTGTTGTTCTCGAAGCGGATGTTGCGCGTCTTCGATCCCGCCCGGTTCCAGTATTCAAACGAGTATTCGGAGTTCCAGATGACGTTGTCGCGGTAGGTGATGTTGGCTTCCGTGTTGCCGCTGCCGCCCTGATTGGTCAGCGCGGCGTCATACACTTCCCAGAGACGGCACCCTTCCACCAGGTTGTCGTGCGCTTCCCCCCAAAACTCGATGCCGTTGCCGAAACGGACGGGACGGCCTTGCGGCGTCGTGAACTGGTGCCCGCCGCCGATCCAGCCGATGTCGCAATCGCGGATCACGATGTGATGGGTGCTGCCACCGCCGAAACCGTGCGCCGCGCCATAGCGCACGCCGAGGTTCTCATAGACGACGTGGCTCTTGCCGCCTTGGTCCACGTTGTGGCGTCGCAAGGCCAGCTCAATACTCTTGTAAAGCTCGGAGGGGTTCTTCTCCGAATACAACATCACCTGCCAGTTGGCGCCATCATACCAATAGTCGCCCTGCTGCTTGAGATCGCCGGTTTTCCACTTCTTGATGCCGACCGACTTGCCGTGGTCGAAGATGATGTTGCCGACATCCACCGACAGCAATTCGGCTTCGTTGCACTGGAATCGCTTCCACGAAACGGGCTGCAAGCAAAGCGTCGCGCCGACCGGCAGCGCGCCGCCGAGGTGGAACGTGATCCGCCCGTCGCTGGCCGTCTTCGTCGCCTTGAACCGGACGGCGCAGTCCGTCCATTCGAAGCCGACTTCGATGCCAGCGGGGTTGCGCCGGCCGTAGCTCGTCCATGGTGCGCCCTGCATCGAGAGGCCGATGCTGCGGATGGGGAACGGCTTGGTGCAGCGGGCGCGGAACGCCAGCGTGAAATAGTCCCCTTCACGAACAGAGATGCCGCTGTTGTAGAACTGGATGTGGTTTCCTTTGGAGCCGTTGCTGGAACATTCCAACTCAAACGTGGACTCGGCTTTGGTCGTCCGCACTTTCGCGCCGCCTTCCGTATGAACGCTCCATCGAGTTGCGGCGAAGTTGCCCAGCGGTTCCAGCTCGGTGAACGTGGGCTTGGCAGTGGCCCAGATGTTGCCGCCTTCGTGATGCCAGTCGCGCGGGTTGTTATGGCTGACCGAGCCGAGCAGGAGCGGCATCTCGCCCTTGCCATACGCGCCGTAGGTGATCGGCGCGCCTTCCTTGCCGCTCTGTGCGATCAGTTGTCCGCGCCATGTGTCGCCGCGTTTGAAGAACACCTTGTCGCCAGGCTCCAGCTTCGCGCTGTTGACCTTGTCGAGACTGCGCCAAGGCGAGTTCTGCGAGAAACCGTCGTTGGTGTCGTTGCCCGACGTCGCGGCAACGAAGAAAGTCCGACCGACCGCTTCGGCGGCTGGCAGCAGCAACAAGACCGTTGTCAGGGTCAGCGCGACAAAAGGAATTCTGATCATGGTCATGAAACCTTCGGAGCGTATGGCGTTGGGAACCGGGGCAGTGTAGCGCGTCATTTCTTCAGGACGAATTTTTGGACGCGCTTGCCGATGATGTCGCCGCAGTAGAGGTTGCCCTTCGAGTCCACCGCCAGCCCGTGCAGCCAGTTTAGTTCGCCCGGCTTCTCCTGCCCGTCCTCGGCCTTGGGGAACGTCCAGAGCTGGAGCAGCTTGCCGTCGGTGTTGAACTTCATCACCAACTGGTCCTTCGGCGGGCAGCCGAGCGGCGCTTTCGGATACTTCGGGTCCACGCGCCAATACATCGGCGACGAGCCGCACGCCCAGATTTCATCCTTCGCCGTCACGAACAGTCCCCACGGCACGAGCATGTCCTTCCAGACGGCGAGCAGCTTGCCGTCGGCGTCGAAGACCTGGATGCGGACGTTGTTGCGGTCGGCGACGTAGAGGCGGCCTTTCGAGTCGCAAACGATGGAGTGTGGCAGGCTGAACTCGCCCGGCTTGTTGCCAAGTTTGCCCCACGCCTTCACAAACCGCCCGTTGCGGTCGAAGTGGACGATGCGCGCGTTGCCGTAGCCGTCGGAGACGAAGATGTCGCCGTTGGGAGCAACGGTCATGTCGGTGGGCTTGTAAAGATGCGTCGCGTCCTTGCCCGCTTCTCCCGGCGTGCCGAGCGTGAGCAGCAGCTTCCGATCCGGCGAATATTTCCGCACCACGTGCTGGCCCACGTCGGCCAGCCAGACGTTCTGCTCCTTGTCTATCCGGATGTAATGCGCGACGTAGTTGGTGCTTTCCCGTTCCCAACCGCGCAGGTAACGGCCGTCCGGCGCGAAGACCTGCACCGTGATGTTCGTGCGCGTGTGAATCCAGACGTTCTCCACCTTGTCCAGCGCGACGCCCGGCACGGCGCCGCAGCACACATCCGGCGGACGTTGCGGCCAGTTCGGCGCGACCTCATACCACGGCGAGACGTTCACGCGCGGATAGACGATCACGTTCGTCTTTGAATAAGGGGACGGCGAAGCGGTCTGGGCCAACGCGGTCGCGGCCAGCGCGGCCAGAAGTGCCAGACTCCATTTCCAACAAGCGGCAGGTGCAATGTGTTTCATAAAGATCTCCGAGCTTCGTGCGCGACGCCGCGCCACTTCAAGCATAAGAGCCAGCCTTATGCTTCCGCCAGAAACTTTTCCAGCCGGCCTTTCGAGTCGGCGAAATCATCTTTCGCCCGCTCCTGTGTGGATTCGATTTCCAAAACCAGCAAGCCCGCGTAGTTGGTCTGTTTCAGCTTCCGTAACAGCCGCGGGTAATCCACGACCCCGGCCCCGATGGGCCGGTGATCTTTCCAGACCTTCGGGTCCACATCGTGAACGTGGAAGTGGAAAATCTTGGGACCGAGTTGGTCAATGATCTCGTGCATCACGTCGTTGTAGGCGGCGATGCCTTTCGGCGTGGAACGTTCCGCCGGCTTCACGCGCGCGTTGAAGTCCGCGAACCCGACCTGATGCCCGACATCAATCGCGCAGCCGACCCGGTCGTGATCAATTTCTTTCACCAGCCGCACGTGCTCCCGCACCGACGAGGGATAACCGGTCTCAATGGCCAGCTTGAATCCACCCTTGGCGGCGATGTCGCCCCACTCGCGGAACCGCCGCACGATCTGCGGCAGCGCGTCCTCGAACTTCAGCGGCCACGAAGGTGCGGTCACATGCATTACCGCCAGCTTCGCGCCGAAGAACGTCGTCGCCTCCATCGCAATCCGCAACTGTTGGATCGAGAACTCGGCAATGGGCGCGAACCGCGAGAACAAATGCAGCTCTTGAAACGGCAGATGCGTCGCCACGTGCCGGAAGCCGCCCAGCGCGTGGCGAATGTGCTCCTTGTCGGCATTCGAGAGCCGGTCAAACTGAAACCCTGGAAAAATTTTCGGCGCAGGCTCCGGCGAGCCGAACGGGTGGATCTCAATCGCCGGAAAGCTCAGCGCGCGCAGCGCCTCGATGGCCTCCAGCAACCCGAAACCGGGGAAGGCGGTATTGGCGCCGATGCAGGTGGCGTCAAGCATTGCGGCGCGGGCTGAGCCGGCGTGTGCTGCCGCAGTTATGGCGACGGCGGATCGGGTGAGAAACTCGCGGCGGTTCATCGTTTTCATTGTTGGCTGCTCCTATGACATCAGCGTTGGAGCGCATCGTATCCGCTCGACCCAGCCACCGCAATAGCGAGCGCGCCGACCCGCCACGGAAGCGGAACTGTTCACGACCTGACCACCCTGTCGCGTTCTAGCCACTGCGCGGGATTGTTTTTATCCAGCCGGCCGCTTCGCGCGCTTGCCCGGTGGCTGGCATGGGACTAGCTCTCCTCTGGGAACGGAAAGGAACGATACGATGAGCATTCGCAACAAGAAGATGGACCGGCGTGACAGATTCATGGAGCGTCGTCGCATGGCGGAACTCCGCGAGGCGATGGCCGAATCGCTCTTTGAAGCTTTCCGCGCCGGCCGCCTGATACCGGCCCGCGTGGTCGCCACGAACACCTTCCGCTGGCCTGCGCCGTCGGGCGAACGGTGAGCGCGAACTTCATTGGCTCCCGTGCCCGCCGGCTGTGGACGCATGGTTGGCGTGTGGCTGGAAACCTTCCTCCTCGCTGATTGGAAAGATCCGACGACAAACAAAAACTCCCTTGTGCTGTAAACTCCTCTTGCGGAAGCCCGAATCCGTGTTATGGTTCCGGCGCGTGGAAGGAAGATAGCGGTGTGAGTGCAAGCGCAGTAGCAGCTCAATAATTCCTTCACGCTATTTTTTTGCCCACAAATCTCCGCAGTTAACGACCTCTCCCGAACCCGTCATACTGCCCGGCCAAGTCGCAAAAGGCCGCTTGGCTCCAAGGCACCGGTTCAGCACGTTTCCGAAGCCCAGCCCGGATGCCCGGAAGCGGCGCGGAAGGCTGCGCGAGCACATCCCGGCTTCGCGGCACCGCTGTGGATGAAATTTTTCTCCAGCTTCGATTCCGGGAGGTGGTAAAGCGTTCTTCTTTTGTCCAGCCCGGTCTGCTGACACCGCTGGAAATTATATTTCTAGGGGGAGAGGTTCCCCCGGAAGGGGTGGAAATATAATTTCTACCGTCCCCGGACGGCCCGACAGCCCGGAAATTATATTTTCACCCCGGCCGCCTCACCCGAAGGCGCTGGAAATTGAATTTCCACCCCCATCCGGTCAGCCGGCACTGCCAGAAATCATATTCTCACCCCTTCCGGGGGATCCGGACCCACCGGAAATTATATTTTTACCTCTTCCGGGCATTCCGGCTGGACAAAATCTTCGAGTTTCCAAAGGAAACCGCAACTTTGTCCCCCAAAACTTTCCCGGTCTTGCCGGTGAAGGAGGCGTTAACCGGCCTGTCCCGAACCTTCTGCCGATGGCAAGAGGACGGGTGGAGGATGCGGAGGAGGACTGCCGAGAATCAGGAGCCGATCCTCAAATAATGCACTGCAACCGTTAGAGCAGTTTGTTCGCGTCAACGCTGTAGCCGCAGGCTTTCAACTCCTTGGCTATATCGAAACGCCACCTGCCTACACGATCAAAAGCGATATAAGCAACCCCATCATAATCGGAAGGCTTCTCGAAATTGGCGTGCTCGCGATACAGAGCAGCTACGTTTGATCTTCCTATCTTCCCGATAAAAAAGCCAAGTTCGAAGACCACATTCTGTCTTGCCCTCAATCTAGCAGTTTCAATCCGTTGATCTTTTGAGCAGCCAAGATCATCTGGTGATAGAAGCACAACTGCGAAACCCACGTCGGAATAGTCAGTAAACTTTTCGATGATGGTCCGACCCTTATTGGGCTGTTCGTGCAAAATCACTGGCGCCAAGCCAAGCTGTTCAAGCATGCGTGCAGCAGCTTGTTTCATCTCTTCATCGTGCCCGTGAACAAGAAAGACTCTCTTTGAATCTTTGGCCCCTGCCGCGTTCGGTTCCGAATCCACCATGATCGCTTCTGAAAGTTTGATCTCCTCAAGAAACGTGTTTAATAGATTCATCATACTACTTCGACCACTCCGCCAACTGTCGTCGTAGTCTGAGTCGGGCTGTCCTTCATAGCCAACCATCGGGTAGAATTGGATGGATGTAACTTCCTTGAGGTGATCGCTGCTCTCTGGAAACACCTTTCTAACAATCATGTTTGTTCTGCGTCTCAGAGCGTCAAGTCTTGCGTTGTCTCTATGAGGCAACGCCGTCAAGTCTTTGACCAAAGTCTCGATAAGCTCTTTCGAGTTCATGGTGCCGCGACTGTTCTTGTGCGATACCGCTACTCCCACTCAATGGTCGCGGGTGGTTTGCTCGAGATGTCAAGGCAGACGCGGTTGACGCCTTTGACTTCGTTGATGATGCGGTTGGAGACGCGCGCGAGGAGGTCGGGCGGGAGGCGGACCCAGTCGGCGGTCATGCCGTCCTGGCTGTCCACGACGCGCAGGGCGATGACGTGGTCGTAGGTGCGTTCGTCGCCCATGACGCCGACGGTGCGGATGGGCAGGAGCACGGCGAAGGATTGCCAGGTCTTGTAATACCAGCCGCTGTTCTTCATCTCCTCGACGACGATGGCGTCGGCTTCGCGCAGGATGTCGAGGCGGGGCTTGGTGATGGCGCCGAGGACGCGCACGGCGAGGCCGGGGCCGGGGAACGGCTGGCGCCAGACGATTTCGCGCGGCAGGCCGAGTTCCTCGCCGACGCGGCGGACTTCGTCCTTGAAGAGCTGGCGCAGCGGTTCGAGGAGCTGGAACTTCATCCGCTTCGGCAGGCCGCCGACGTTGTGGTGGCTCTTGATCATGGCGGAGGGGCCGCCGGCGGTTGGGACGCTCTCGATGACGTCGGGGTAGAGCGTGCCCTGGGCGAGGAACTTGGCGCCCTTGACGGACTTGGCGTTTTTCTCGAAGACGTCAATGAAGGTCTTGCCGATGATCTTGCGTTTGCGCTCGGGATCGGTGACGCCCTTGAGCCGGTCGAGAAAGAGGTTGGCGGCGTTGGCGGTCTTGAGCTTCATGCGGAAGTTCTTGCCGAAGACGCGCTCGACGCTCTCGGCCTCGCCTTTGCGCAGGAGGCCGTTGTTGACGAAGATGGGCGAGAGCTGGTCGCCGACGGCCTTGTGGATGAGCGCGGCGGCGACGGAGCTGTCCACGCCGCCGGAGAGGCCGAGGATGACGCGGTCGTTGCCAACGGCGGCGCGCATTTCCTTCACGCTGCGCTCGATGAAGCTGGCCATGGTCCAGAGTCCTTGGCAGCCGCAGACGCGGAACATGAAATTCTTCAGGACCTCGCGGCCGTGCGGGGTGTGGACGACTTCGGGATGGAATTGGAGGCCGAAGAGATTGCGCTCGCGGCATTCCATGGCGGCGAAGGGCGAGTTACTGCTGCGGGCGATGGCCTCGAAGCCGCGGGGAAGTTCGGTGAGCTTGTCGCCGTGGCTCATCCAGACGGTTTGCTTCGATTCGAGATTGGTGAAGAGCGGGCAGCTCGGCACGGTGAAGTCGAGTTCGGCGCGGCCGTATTCACGTTTCTGGCCGTGGGCAACCTTGCCGTCGAGAAGGTGGCCCATGACCTGCATGCCGTAGCAGATGCCAAGCACTGGGATGCCGAGGGTGAAGATGCCGGGGTCTGGCATCGGCGCGCCTTTCTGGTAAACGCTCATCGGGCCGCCGCTGAGGATGATGCCGTTGGGGGCCAGGGCGTCTATCTCCGCCGCGCGTGTGTTCGGGCGCATGATGGTGGAGAAGACGTTGAACTCGCGCACACGCCGGGCGATGACCTGCGTGTATTGCGAGCCGAAGTCGAGGATGACGATTTGTTCTCTAACGTCGCTCATGGTGCTCCGTGGTTTGGTGACTGGTAACTGGTAATCCGCATTGCGTAATTCGTGAATCGTGGCTTGAAAGTATTATCGCTGTTCTTCCGCCGGGCAACGAATAATGAATGGCGGCGCGCTAAATCCGCTGCGGTTCGTTCGCCGTGCCGCAGCGCGGGCAATTGGAACTCTCCAGCTCGTGATCGTCCAGATAGGGATGCGCGCACTTGGAACAACTGAAAATACGCGTCGGCGCCGGCTCCGTCCGCAGCGCGCGGCGGCGAAAGGCGTTGCAGGCGGCAGCGATGGCGATGACCGCCAGGACGGTCAACAGATAAAACACCACGGCCGTTTCGAAATGAACGGGGATCATCGCGTGCCTCCTCCCTTGCCGGGCGCGGCCGGCGCCGTCTCGCTGCCACCGGCCCAGTGGATGCGCACTTCGCCCCAATCGAGCGCGTCGGCGGGACGGGGCGCGCCCTCAAACCGCCACGCCTGGATCTGCTGGACGCCGCGGTTGTCGGCGGCGGCAGAGCCGGAGCTTTCCGCGAGCAGCGCAAACCGCACCACGCCGCGACCATCCACCGCCACGCTCAGGACGGTGGCTTGCTGTGGAGGAGGGCCTTCAATACGCAGCGACTCGACCGCGAGCTTCGGCGCGCGCGATGCCAGCGACGGACTGAAGACGACGCGCGCAACGGTGGGCGCGACGGCTGCTTCCGCTGGCTCCTGTGACAACGGCGCAAGCTTGGCGACCAGCGCTTCAGCGGGCCGCGCAACGGCGGGTGGGCGGACAGGCCCGGCTGGCGGCGCCATCAGCGGGCGCGACGGTTGATCCACCGACGGCGGTTGATAGGGAAAATGTGGCGGCGGCGCGAGCGTGGATGCGGAGAAACCATGCGACGAGGCCAGCGCGGTGAAGCTGGGATCGCGCACCGCCGCGAGGCCGAGCGCTGCGTCCTCGGCTGCGCCGATATACTGCACGAAAGGCTGGGACGGCCCGCGCACCGCGCGCTCGAAGGTGCCCACGCGAAAAACGAAGCCGGCCGCCACGTGCAGCGCGAGCGAGGCGAAGAGCAGGCCCACGAGCACGGGCTGCTCGACGAAGAACTGCGCGACAACGGAAGGGCCAGTCTTCATGGCTGTGTGGCCGGTGCGGCGGACTGCGGTCTCAACGGCGGCGTGGCCGGCTGGTTCAGCAACGGCCGCGTTGCCATCAGCACGTGATGGACGCCGGCGGCCTTGGCGAGGTCGAGGATTTGCACGAGCCGTTCGTAGCTGACACGTTGGTCGGATTTCAGCACGACGCGGATGCCGGGAAACCGCCGCGCCGTTTCTTCGAGGCCGCTCTTCAGTTTTTCCAGGTCCACGCGCTCGTCGTTGAAGAAGATGAGGTCGTCGCGCGTGACGGTGACCATCACGGCGTTGTGCTCCGGCGCGCCGATGACCATCGTGGAAACCGGCAGGTTGAGCATCTCGACGTTCACGCCCGGTTGCAGGACGTAGGAGGAGCTGAGCATGAAGAACAGCCCCGCCAGCAGTGCGACGTTCACCAACGGCACAGCGCCGATGCGGCCTTCAACGATCTGGAGATTGCGCTTGAACTTCATGCGGCTGCGGCCGGGCACGGCGTCAACTGCCGTTGCCGGGTCTGGCGCCGGGGGGCTGGCCGTTGGTTGGCGGCTCCGACGGTCGCGTTGTGAGGAAGCCGACGATCTCGGTTGCGGCGCGTTCCGCATCGAGCACCATCTCGTTCACGCGGCTGACGAGATAATTGTAGGCGATGAAAGCCGGGATCGCGACGGCGAGACCCGCCGCCGTGCACAGCAGCGCCATCCAGACGCCGGCGGCGACATCGGCCACGTGGACGAAGCTGCCTTTCTCGGCGATGACGCGGAAGGAGGAGATGAACCCGACCACCGTGCCGAGCAGGCCGAGCAACGGCGCGACGTGGGCGATGGTGGCCAGCGCCTTCAGGTTGCGCTCCAGTCGCGGCACTTCCTGCAGGCTGACTTCCTCGATGGCGTCCTCGATTTCCTCGCGCGAGCGGTCGTAGCGGGTGATGGCGGCCTTCACGATGCGGGCGACGATACCGGGTGTCTCGTCGCAGATCGAGAGCGCCTCCACGAGCGAGTTGCGGCGCAGGGCGTTGGTGATGCCGGCGAGGAACTCCGGCGTGTTGATCGAGTTGCGATGGTAGTGCAGCAAGCGCTCGAAAAAGATGGCCAAGCCGACCACGCTGCACAGCGCGATCAGCCACACCAGCACACCGCCTTTGGCAAAGAGGACAATCATCGGACTCCGCCGCCGTTATAGTCCAAAAACCACCCTTCGGTCAACGCGACATTCCGACTTCTCGATTTCATCGTGGGACTTGACGCGGCTCCGTGCTGTCGTCACGCGAGCCTTGACCCGTCGGCGGTCGTTGCTCTAGAGTCCGCGCACCTAGAGGACATCATGGCATTTTTGATTCATCGCACAGCCGAGGGAGAGGACATCAAGCTTCCGATCACCACGAAGCCGATTGTATTGGGCCGCGGCATCGAGACCGATATCCGCGTCGAGGACGACGAAGTCAGCCGTGCGCACTGCGCGGTCTGGCTGGAAGGCGAGAAGTTGCTCGCCAAAGACCTTCGCAGCCGCAACGGCATGTTTGTAAACGGCGAACGCGTCAGCGAGGCCGAACTGAAGCCCGGCGACCACGTCCGCATCGGCCACTGCGAGTTTGCCATCGAAGGCGACCTGCCCCAGAAAGGCATGTCCACCATCATGCGAGAGACGGAGAAGGAAATGATGGGAGACCAGGGCAAGGGGTTCCGGACCATCCTCCGCGAAGTGGTCAAGCAGGTTCCCGAATCGAAGCCGAAACCGCCGCCCAGCCCGTCCCGGCAGTGATGCCGGCCGCCAGGGCCGGGGTCACTGCGACGCGCCGCGCAGTCGCTGCGGGCCTTGTTCCCGAACCACCTGCATTTGCGTCGCCACACGGGTGAAGAACGTCTCTGTCCAGCGCACGCCCACCGACAGGCCGTCGTCGGCCATGTGAACGGCAGGACATCCCGGTTTCAGCCGGAAGTTGAACTGCAACCGGTCCACCACCGCGGCCAACGGAGGATCGTCGCTCGCGAGCGCCACGAAGTTCGCCGCCTTCGTCCGTTTCTCCAGTTCGCTGCTCCACGGCTCCTGCGTGTCGGGATAACGCAACACCACGACGTTGTGATGCGCTGTGTGGAGGTTCAGCCGCTTCAACACTTCCGGCGGCGTCGCTGAGCGGTTCGCGCGGCTGGAATTCTCGTCGCCGATCAGGCCCGCCGGCGCGTCGGCCAGCACGATGTTGTTGGCCAGTTCCACCTCGCATCGCGTTTTCGCAAGCGTCTCGCCAAGCCAGAAGACCGAGCCGCTGAGGAACGTGCAATGGTCAAGCCGCACGCGCCGCGCCGCCGACAGTTCAATGCCGCGGCCGGCGGCGACCACGCAGTTGCGCAGCAGGAGTTCGCTATCAGCGCCGGCGCTGATCACTGGCACGCCGGTCTGGTCCACACGGCGCCCGGTAATGACGCACCGGTGGAACTCGACACTCGCGCCGCGGTCGAGCGCAATTGACGAGGGTGGCGGCCCGCTGCGGTCAGGTGGAGGGCCAAAGCCGAGCGTGGTGAAAATCACGCCTTCAAACCGCCAGCAACCGTTGGACCCGGTGAGATGCAGGCCGCCTTCGCCGAGCTTGGCGACGCTCATGGCCACCAACGGCATCGCGCCATCCTTGGCGAAGATGCTGATGTTCTTCAACCCGGCCGGGATACCGCGCAGGAAATAGATGCCGTCGTCCAGCTCAATGCCGTCGCCGTCACTGGCTTTGGCGAGCACGTCGGCCAGTGGGGCCGGCTTGCCCTTGGCGCGGCCGGCGAACGGATGGATTGTGACGCCAGGCAGCGCGGCGAGTTGTTGCCGCAGGGTCGCTCCCGGCAACGTGCCGGTCGCGCCGGTCGGCGCGTGCGCGTCCACCAGCCCGCGCCAGGCGGCAAGCTCGCGCGCGTTCTTCACAGCGTCGGTTTTGATGAACTGCTGGTCGAGCTTCCGCAACGTCGCGGCGGCGTGCTTCCAGTTCTTCGCCTCGATGTCCTGCTGCAACTGATTCAGAGCCAACTGTGCCCGGAGCTCTCCCGGCCCCGCCTCGGCAGCCATGAGTGTTTCTTTCATGTCCTGGAGCCGGTCGGCGGAATATTTTATCGTCGCCGTGTCGGCAAACTGTTTGGTGACAATCGCCAGCTTCGTGCCCGCATCCTGCCACTTGGCGGCGGTGATGAGGCCCTGCACCTCGTCCAGCGCGGCGGCGGCGGCGGCCTCGGTGGGCGCGCGTTCTATTGCCTCGCGCAGCGGCTCGAACCGTTCCGCAGCGGCCATCGCGGAGCCGGCGGTGTCGAGCAGCCTCGCCTTGTCAAAGTATTCGCGCATCCATTCCGGCCGGCCCTCGGCGAGCGAGAGCAGGCCGGCGCTGACGAGCGTGTCGGGACTGGTCGGCCCCAGCGCGGTCATCAGCAGCGGCAGCCGTTCTTCGAGCCGCAGGCCCGCCATCTGGAACGTCCGGCCGACGCCGGGCCGCGTCTCGACCATGATGCTGGCGGCGTCGGCGCTCCCGATGGTGCCGCTGAGGCCGCCGAGCGTGAACGGCTTGCCTTTCAGCGACGGCAACGCCTGGAGGAACTTCTCGTCGAGCGCCTTGAGCGCGTCGCCAAGGGCTGAGTGCAGTTCGAGCCGCGGCTTGATTGGCGCGTAGGTGGCGCTGTTGATCGCGTTCTGCACGACATCGCCGGCCTTGGCGTGGTTGTGCGCAGCGATCAGCGGTTTCCACAGATTGAGAAAGTTATGGTAGGCACGCTCCGCCGCAAGTTGCGCGTCGTTGGCCGCGCGGGCGACGGCGCGCTGGCGTTCGGCCTCCTCATCGGCCTTGCGTTGATCCTCCGCCTTGCGCTCCGCGTCGAGTTGTTGCTGTTTCAGCAGCGTCTGGATGCGCTCGCGCATCTCCGCCTTGCGTTTGGCCATGACGGCGGGCGGTATCGCCGGCGGCGTGGCGGCGGTTGCCACGGTGGTTTTCGCCGGCATCTCCATTTGCGACGCGGGTTTTACCACCCCATTGGTCTTGACCGGCGCCCGGTGTTTTTTTGCATGCACCGCGTTCACGTTGCGCTGCTGCTGCGATTTCCAGATCGCCGCGCCGACCACGGCCAGCGCGCAGATGCCGATGACACCAAACACACGCCAGACGCGCAGCCGGCCCTGCATTTTGCGCAGCGCCGCTTCCGGCGAGTCCGGCGTGCGCACCACCGCCGTCGGCGTGAGGCCCTGATAGACGCGATCAAGGTCGTTGTAAAGCTCCAGCATGTCTTGATAGCGGTCGGCCGGGTCTTTGGCCGTCATTTTTTTCAGTATGCGCACGACGCCATCGCTGAGGTTCGGGTTGAGCTTGCGCGGGTCCGGCAACGGGTCGTTGACGTGCTTATACATCACCGCCATCGAGCTGTCCGCCTGGAACGGCGGCTTGCCGGTGAGCAGGAAGTAAAGCGACGCGCCGAGGCTGTAGATGTCGGCCCGCGTGTCCACGTCCGGCTCGCCGCGCGCCTGCTCCGGCGCGATGAAGTGCGGCGTGCCCATCATCGTGCCGGAAACGGTGAGATTGGAGTCCTGCCCGACGGATTTGGCCAGACCGAGGTCGCACACCTTCACCATGCCGTCGGAGGTGACGATGAGGTTCTCCGGCTTGATGTCGCGGTGGATGAGCTTCGCTTTGGTCCAGGCGTGATGCAGTGCCGCCGCGACGCTCATGGCGACCGCGACGGCCTCCGGCTCCGGCATCGGCCCGTTGCGTTCCACCTTGGCGGCAACCGTCTCGCCGTCCACCAACTCCATTGCGAAGTAATGCGTCCCATCCTGCTCGCCGGCGTCAAAGACCTGAATGATGTTCGGATGATTCAATGCCGCCGCCGCGCGCGCCTCGCGATGGAACCGCTCGACGAACGACTTGTTCTTCGCCAGCGACTCCGGCAGCAGTTTCACCGCGACCGGCCGGTTCAGCGACACCTGCACACCGCGATAAACCGACCCCATCCCACCCTCGCCGATCTTCTCGATGAGCTGGAACTGGCCGAGCCGCATAAGCGGGCCTCGCGGCGAAGGCACGGTCGGGCCTGCCGCGGGCGGCGGCGGATTCTCTGGCGTCTCGGCGTTGCTGGTCATGTTCTTCGGGACTACTGGCGCACACTCTAAAGCGCGGGCGAGCCGTTGGCAATTTTCAAACCCGGCCCCGCAGATGAACAAACACTCGCCCGCGACATGAGTTGCAGATTTTCAGCATGCCATTGTCGCAACGCGCCGACGGGCGTAAGATGCCAGCCGTGTTCCTGATGGCGATGAACCAACGGCGACCAACGACGCACAGCTTCCTGCGCGCCTCACTCATCGGCGCGTGGCTGCTGCTCGCGGCGGGCGTTGCGCGGGCCGCCGCGCCAACGGCGGCTCCGGCGGGGCGCGTCGCGTTCGACGAGCCGGGATTCAACTTCGGCGTGATGGACCAGCAGACGGAGGCGACACACGTCTTCACCATCCGCAACACCGGCGCAGGACCGCTGCGCATTTTGCAGGTCTTTCCGGGGTGTAGTTGCGCGGCGACGGAACTGGACGCGAGCGAAATCCCGCCCGGCGGCTCCGCACGTCTGATGGTGACATTCTACAGCGGCAACTTCAACGGCCCGGTGTTCAAGACGATGACGGTTCACTCCAGCGATCCGAGCCGGCCGATGGCAACCCTCGAACTCCGCGCCGACGTGCAGCCGGTGTTCATCTTTACGCCGGCGGTGCTCGACCTCGGCCAGATTGAACGCGGCCAGGCCGTGACACGCGAGGTGACGCTGAACGACGCGAAGGGCCGCCCGTTCGTGATCAAGAGCATCGCCAGTTCACTGACCAACCTGACCGCCACGGCCGCGCCGCTCGGTCGCGACGGCTCGGCGTATCGGCTCAAGGTCGCATTGGCTCCGCAGAGCCGCACGGGGCCGCTCGTCGGGAATCTCGAAGTGATGACGGACCGCAAGGTCGCCGGCAAGCCGCTGCTGCTTGTCATCGGCACCGTGGTCGGACCGGTGCGCGTGACGCCGACAGCGGTGTTTCTCGGCCTGGTCGGGCTGGGCGAAAAATTTCCACCGAAGAAACTGACCGTGCAAAACACCAGCCTGAAGCCGGTGGAAATCAAATCGGTGAACCCCGGCGACCCCGTGTTGAAAGCGACAGTGATGACAAACGCGCCGGGCCGCGAGTTCACCGTCGAACTGACCACGCAGCAGGCGCCGCCGCCCGGCTGGATGCGTCGCACATTGCACATCTTCACGAGCGATTCCGATGCGCCGCTGGAGGTATCGCTCAGCGGCATCGTGCGCACGGATGGAAAGGCCGGCTCCAAATGAAGCCCGGCATCACACGGCGGCTGGCCGCAGAGGCGGCAACGATCCTCGTGGCGGCGGGCGCGCTCGGCATGGTGTTCAATGCGCTCTCGCCGAGCGGCATCGCCATCACGCGGCCGTTGACGCTGCGCGAACTCGACGCGCGCTATCTCACCGCCGAGGAGACGCGCGCGCGGTTCGACGCGGGACAGACGATCTTCCTTGATGTGCGCCGGGCGAAGCTATTCGCAGGCGGTCACATCGCTGGTGCGCTTAATCTTCCGGCGGAGGAATTCACGAAGCGGTTCGCGGAATACGCGCCGATGCTGCCGCGCGAGACGGAGATTCTGATCTATTGCGACAGTAAGCGCTGCGAGTTGAGCCGCCAGGTCGCCGGCTTGCTGGCTCAGTTGGGTTATCACAGCGTGAAGATTTTCTATCACGGCTGGGACGAATGGCAGCAACGCGGCTGGCCGATAGAGAAGTAGTCCTCACGCTCCGCGTGAGAATTGTCCCCGAAACCATCACGCGGAGCGTGATGACTACTTGATTTTTTCCACCAGCGCGCGGGCGATGTCGGTGAACGCCTTGGCGGCAGGCGATTGCGGCGCGGACACCACCACCGGCTGGCCCGTGTCGCCGCCGGCGCGGATTTCAGGATAGATCGGCACCTCGCCCAGGAACGGCACGTTCTGCCGCTCCGCCTCACGCCGGCCGCCGCCGTGCGCGAAGATTTCCGCGCGCGTGTTGCAGTGCGGGCAGACGAAGTAGCTCATGTTCTCGATGATGCCGATGATCGGCACGTTCACCTTCTGGAACATGCCGATGCCCTTGCGCACCACACCGAGCGAGGCGTCCTGCGGTGTGGTCACGATAACGCCGCCGTCCAGCTCGGTCACCTGCGCCAGCGAAAGTTGCGCGTCACCCGTGCCCGGAGGCAGGTCCACCATCAACACATCCAGCGGCGCCCAGTTCACATTGTGGATGAACTGTTGCACGGCCTTCATAATCATCGGCCCGCGCCAGATCACCGGTGTGTCGCCCTCGACCAGGAAGCCCATGCTCATCAGCTTCACGCCGTAGTTCGTCAGCGGGTTGATGTGTTCGTCGTCGCTGGCGGTGGGACGTTCGCGGACGTTCATCATCAACGGCACGCTCGGTCCATAGATGTCACAGTCCATCAGCCCGACCTTCAGCCCCGTTTGGGCCAGCGCGCAGGCGAGGTTCACCGCCACCGTGCTCTTGCCGACGCCACCCTTGCCGCTGGCCACCGCGATGATTTTGTTCACGCCCGGCACGCGACGCTTCTCGATGGCGCTGTGAGCCGCGGGAGCCTGGGACGCCGCCTGAACGCTCATTTCGACGCTCACGCGCCCCCCACCCGACAGCCGCCGCAACGCCTGCTCCGCCTCGGCGCGGATCTGGTCGCCGACTTTCGGATTGGAGGTGGCCAGTTGCATCGTCACCGCCACGTAGCTGCCGTTGATGGCGATGTGCTTGACGATGCCAAAGGAAACGATGTCCCGCGTGAAGCCGGGATACTTCACCTGCTTCAACGCCTCATGCACTTGATCTTCGGTTAGCATAAAATACTGGATTTACCGGGTGAAACGCCTTGTGTTTCGAAAACGCCGCGGGCTCTCGACCGCGCTTTCGCCGTCGGATGTAACGACACGGTCAGCGGGAAGTCAAACGGTCATTTGGCGCGGACGCGGAGCAAGGGAACAGTTGGCGGAATCGAAAGACTCAGCCTCCGCCTCTTCCCGCTCACAGCATCACGCCGGTGAACACGATCACGCCATAGATGTCCAACTGCGGCACCGTCACCTGCAACTGATTGCCCGTGCGCGTCAGTTTCAACGGCGTTGGCTTGGGATTCAACGGATTCCAATACTCGGCTTGCAACGGACGCGACAGCCGGCCTGCGCGGATTGTCACCGGGATGTTTTTCACCGGCTGTTCGATGCGGTAGTTGACCAGGTGAACGAGCACCTGCGGCACCATGCGCCGCTCGGTCACTTCCGCCGCCACGGCCGCCGGCGCCGTCACCTGCGTGCGCAACCGCTCGCGCAACCGCTCCCGTGCGCGCTGCGGGTCGCCTTGGAACGTCGCCGCGGGGATCACCTCGCCGCCGCGCGCCTTGAAAGCGTCGAGTTGCTTGCGTTGTGCCGCGCTCAGGTCGCTTTCGTCGGGCGTCACGACCGCCTGGTGCGTGTCGAGACTCTCCCAGTTCTGGTCGAACAGAATCGCGAACGGCGTCTGCGATTCGATCAATGCCTGTTCGGCGTCGCTGACGGCGCGGCGCTTCGCTTCGTCGCCGTGCGCGAATGTCTCATACGTCCGCAGCACCGCCACGTCCGTCGCCCTCGTCGCGCCGCGGTAGAACTCCGCGTGCGTCTGGTAGAAATCCAGATACGACTTCAGGAACGGGCTGACGCGGCCCATGCGGGCGCGCGGCGGGATCAGATGACCGTTCTCGAACCACGCGATGCTGCCGAGGCTGTGCAGGTTGAACGCCATGTGCTCGGCCATCTCCAGCGGCGCCTCGCAGTCGAGCAGCGCCACGTTGCCAAACGCCTGGCCGGTCTTCAGCGAGCGGATGCGCGTCACCGCGCGGTTGTTGCTCCAGCCCGGCTTCACCGCTTCGCCCCGAAAGGCATGGCTGAACGAAAGAAGCTGCGGATGATCCACGCCGCGGATGGCCACGCTGTCGTTGTCCACGCCGCCTGGATTGCAGACGACGGCGCACTGGAAATTGATACTGCTCACAAACCGCGACAGCCGGCGGAAATGTTTCGCCGTGCTTTGGACACGGAAATCCACCCACGCCCGGCCCAGCGGATCGCCCGGCTTGGCCGTCGGCGGCGTCTTGACGCGGATGGTCTCCTTGAAACCGCGCTCCGTCAGGAAATCCTGAAACTGCGCGGCGGTAAACCTGTCCCAACTGTCGTTGCCGAGGCCGACGTGGTCGAAGTAAACCATCTCCGCCCGCATCTCCGTCACCGTGCGGCGGAGGATGCGTTCCAGATGATCGCTGTAAGCCGGACGCAGAAACGCCGCCAATCGCCGGAACGGTTCTTTCGTGTCCTCCAGCATCGGTTGGCCGTCCGGCGTCGCCGCCTGCCACGCGCCAGACTCAGGGATTTCCTTCAACAGCGACTCCCAGCCCAGCGTGCCGCCGATATAAGCGCCGACGCGCAGCCCGACCTTGCGCGCCATCGTGGCGAGAGTGCGTGCGTCCCTCATCCCCGCTTCTTCTGACTTGGGACCAAACCCCTCGTAGTAATGCGTCAACACCGTCGTGACGCCAAGCTTCTTCAACTCCTCCATCATTTCCAAGCTGTGCTCGCGCCGGAAACCCTCCTCTTCGCTCGCCGGCAGGATCAAGTCCATCCGGCCCAACGCCCGCGCGCGATGCGCTGGCGACCGCCAACTTTCCGCCAGCACGATCCCGTCGTCATCCATCCACGGCAGCCGTTCCAGTGCCACCGCCTGCGTAGCCACCAACACCGCCGCGACACACGCCGTTGTCAATGCGATCCGTCGCCAAGTTTTCTGTTCTGCCGATTGCATCAATTGGCGACACTACCAGACCCCTCGCCCGCTCGCCAGATGTTTGGGCGCAGGCGTCCGCTTGCCACGGCTGCTGGGACACGCTATTCGTAGTCTGAAACTCACTGTTTGTGACTCTCGAGGAACAAATTAAAAGCAAGGCGCTCGCGCTCGGCTTCGACCTCGCCGGCATCGTCCCGGCCGAACCGGCCGCCAGCTCCGCGTTCTTCGAGCGCTGGCTCGCCGAGGGCCGGCACGGCGAGATGGGCTATCTCTCGCGCAACGTGGAGCGCCGCGCCGACCCGCGGCATTTGTTACCCGGCGCGAAGTCCATCATTGTGGTCGCGTGCAATTATCACGCCGACGAGCCGTCACCGGGATTGCGACAGGGCCGGATTGCGCGCTACGCGCTCGGCGACGATTATCACGATGTCATCGGCGGGAAACTCGCGGCGTTGATCGAGGCGATTCGCGCGCTCGTTCCGGGCGCGCAGGCGAAGGCGTGCGTGGACACCGCGCCGGTGCTGGAACGCGAACTGGCGCAACGCGCGGGCCTTGGCTGGATTGGCAAGAACACGATGCTGCTCAACCGCCGGTTCGGCCAATGGCTCTTTCTTGGCGAAATTCTGCTCGACGTGGCGCTGCGGCCAGACGCGCCGGAGATACGGGATCGCTGCGGCCGTTGCACACGTTGCATTGCCGCATGCCCGACGCACGCCATCGTCGCGCCGCGCGAACTGGACGCGCGCCGCTGCATTTCCTATCTCACCATCGAGTTGAAAGGCCCGATTCCTCTGGAACTGCGCCCGTTCATCGGCAACCGCATCTTCGGCTGCGACGATTGTCTCGAAGTCTGCCCGTGGAACCGTTTCGCGCAGCAGGCGCGCGAAGCGGGCTTCTCGCCGCGCGTGGACCTGACAATGCCGGAGTTGCTTGATTTACTGGAGTTGGATGAAGAGGAATTTCAGCGGCGTTTCGCCCGCAGCCCGATTCTGCGCGCCAAGCGCCGCGGCTTGTTGCGCAACGTTTGCGTCGCGCTCGGCAACGCAGGCGACCCGCGCGCCGTGCCGGCACTGAAGCGGACGATGGAGGACGCGGAACCATTGGTGTGTGAACACGCCGTGTGGGCGCTGGAGCAGATTGGCGCGATCAGCGGGCCGCCGCCGCGCGCGGCTTGATTTGCGTGCCGATGATCATCAGCAACGCCGCCGCCAGTAACGCTCCGCCCAGCACGTCGGTCGTCCAGTGATGGCCAAGGTAAAGGCGGCTGACGCCTGCCAGCCCGGCAAGCGTCCACCAGAAGACGGCCGCGCGCGGCATCACCCACAGCGCGATGACGCCGATAAGCAGGAAAGCGCGCAACGCATGGCCGCTGGGGTAGGCGTAGGGCAGATTTATATGAATCCAGCCTTCGCCAAAGACGTAACGGTTAATGAGGCCGTGGGGACCGGGCTGCGCGATGCAATTCTTGAGGACAATCTCCAGCAGCGTTCCACCGACGAACGCAACGATCAAACACGCCGCCGGACGCCAGCCAAACCGCCACCAGAGAAGAACAACGAGCGCCGCGCACACCACCATGCTCAGCTCCGGCGTGGCCGTGTCGGTGATCACGCTCATGATCCAATCGGTGAGCTGGTTGCCGTGGGCGTTCAGCCAGACGGTGGTGTGGTAATCAAAACCGAGCAGCGTGTGCGACTGGACCAGGGCGGTCAGCGCCGCGAAATACGCTGTCACCAGCGCGATCCATCGCCAGGTTTTTCGTTCCGCCGGTTGCATCGGGCTGGCGACGTTAGCAGACGAGCGCAGCGCTCGCCAGAAGTTTGCTGGCAATCGCGTGGTCGGCTGTTAGATTGACTTTGAATGGGAAACACAATCACCGAACAGTTTTTGAGTGCCGAGCCGGAAGTGAAGCTGGTGAACAGCTTCGCCCGGCCGTTTGACAACGCCATCGCCACGGCGCGCACCTGCTACAGCGCCAAGGGCATCATCACCGCCGAGCAGGTCGCCGCACTCGACGCGACCGACGATACCAAGCGCGCGAAGCGGCTCAAGCAGCGCGATGAACTCGGCGCGTCGCTGTTTCAGGCCGGCCACCACACCGTCTTCCAACACGCGCACTTTCAGTTCGCACTGAGCAACGTCAGCCGGCAGTTTGTCTGGAACTTTCTGCACAGCCATCCATTCTACAACAGTGAGCAGGTTAGCCAGCGTTACGTCGCGGTCAAGCCGAGCATCTGCGCGGTGCCGCCGCTGGCCGGCGAGGCGTTGGCGGTGTATCGCGAGACGATGCGGCGGCAGTTCGACGCCTACGACAAGCTCTGCGAGCTGCTGTTCCCGGTGGCCGGGCGCGAATACTTCGCGCGGTTTCGCAGCCGCAAGTCCACGGCGCAGCTTTACGAGAAGGAGATTCGGAAGCGGTGCATGGAGGTGGCCCGCTACGTCCTGCCGGTGGGAACGTTCACGTTTCTCTATCACACCGTCAGCGGCATCACGCTGTTGCGCTACCACCGACTGATCAACCAACCCGACACGCCGTTGGAGCAGCGGGTCGTCGTCGGCAAGATGGTGGAGGAATTGCTGCGCGTCGCGCCGGAATACAAGGTCCTCCTCAACGAGCCGGTCCCGACCGAGGAGACGATTGAACACGAGTTCCTCGCCGCGCTGAAAGATAACGGTCCTCGCGCGACGCCGACGCGGGCGCGGAAGTTCCGCGAGGAGTTCGACCGCGAGCTAGGCGGGCGGGTGTCGAAGTTGGTGGATTTCAAGCGCGACAACGAGCGGCTGCTGGCCGACGCGGTGCGCGAGGTCTTCGGCCTGACGCGCGCCGAGTTGGGCGACGACGAGGCGATTGACTGGACGATGAACCCGGCGCAGAACCGTTATCTCGGCGACGAGATGAACCTGGCCACGCACGTGAAGATGATGCGGGCGATGGCGCATCCGCATTACACGTTCCGCCGCAAGCTCAGCCACAGCGCCGACAGCCAGGACCAGCGCCACCGGATGACGCCGGCGTCACGGCCCGCGTTACGCGCCTACCTGACCGAAGAACCGGATTTCATCACCCCGACGCTGCTGACGCTCGACGGCGCGGAGTTGGCGAACCAGCTATACCGCGAGACGATGGAGGCGACGTGGGACGGCATCGGCCGGTTGCGTTCACTCGGTGCGCCGGACGAGCACGCCGCGTATCTGTTGCCGAATGCCGTCAGCATCCGCTACACCGAGTCGGCGGACCTCGCGGCGCTCTGGCACAAATGCCGGATGCGGCTCTGCTACAATGCGCAGGAGGAAATCTGGCGCGCGAGCGTGGACGAGGCCGAGCAGGTCCGGACGGTAAACCCGCGCATTGCCCGCTACCTGTTACCGCCGTGCGGGCTGCGCGACCTCGCGGGGCAGCGGCCGGTTTGCCCCGAAGGGCCGCGGTTCTGCGGCGTGCCGGTTTGGAGGTTGAAACCGAAGGACTATTGCCGCACTATCTAGCGCACACCGAAGGAGATCATGGCAACCGATACCATCACTTTCCTTGGCACCAGCGACGCCGTGCCGAGTTGGGAACGTTCGCACGCCTCGCTGGTGGCGCAGATGGCCGACCAAATCATCCTGCTCGATTGCGGCGAACCGTGCGCCAAGAACCTCGCGTTCGAGTGCGTGGACTTCGGCAAGATTGACGCGATCCTGTTATCGCATCTGCACCCGGACCACGTCGCCGGGTTGCCGCAGGTCATCATCGGCATGTGGCTCGAATCCAACCGCAAGCTCGACATCCCCGTCTTCATGCCGGCCGAAGGCATCGAGACGTTCCGCAAACTCATCCTCGCCACCTACCTGTTTCCGGAGCTGATCAAGTTCAACGTGGACTTCCGGCCGTTGAGCGACGGACGGACGTTCGCCATCGGCCCGGTGCAGGTAACACCACACCTGACCACGCACCTCGATTCCATCCGCCGCATCGCCGGCAACAAGCACGGCATCGCGTGCGAGCCGTTCCTTTACGAACTTGCCGCCAACGGCAAACGCGTCGCCTACAGCGGCGACATGGGCGAGGCGCGCGATCTCCTGTCCGTGCTCGACCGTCCGCTCGATCTGCTCGTCACCGAATGCGCGCATTTCTCACCGCTGTCGCTTTTCGAGACGCTTCGCGACAAACCGGTCCGGCGCGTGGCGATCACCCATCTCCACCGCTCGTTGTGGGAAAAGCGCGGCGAGCTGCCGGCGATGGCCAAGGACTATGGTCTCGCCGACAAACTGGTCATTGCGCGCGACGGGATGAAGCTGGAATTCTGATCGGGATGGACGAGCAAGGTCGGGGCGGTTGCTGCTAGCGCTGATGTGATCTTCCGGCTGTCGTTTGTTTCACGCCAGCGGACGCGCCGCGGCTCAGTCCTTGAACAGATGGATCTCCCAGTAGTTCGCCATCGAGCGCAAGCAGTGGGCAACTTCTTTCCAATAGCAGAAGACGGGGCCGCCGTGCAGGCCGAACACCAGAGAAAAAATCTCGTAGCGTTTGAAAGCGGACGCCGTCAGCAGTCGTTGCAGGTCCGCCTCGACGTATTCGCGCTGATGCTCCCAGCAGGGAAACTTGCGCTCGCCGGTGAACATCTCGGCGATGCGGCGGGTGAGGCGCCGGCGGTTGGGCGTGTTGATGACAGCGACACCGCCCGATTTCAGGACGCGATAGAGTTCGTTGATGGCCTTGAGGTCGTCGGGCACGTGTTCGATGACGTGGCTGCTGATGGCCACGTCCACGCTTTCGGGGGCCACGACGGAACTCAACTCCTCCCAGTTGCCCAGCACGTAATGAATGGTGCCGAAGTCTGCCGGTTTTCGTTCCGGCATCATCTCCACGCCGATGACGCGCCCGCAATGCCGGCTGATCTCGCGGGTGCGCTCGACGACGGACGCGCCGATCTCCAGCACCACATGCGAAGGTTTGACGAACCTCCGGTAGGACTGGAAAAGCGATTCCCAGTCTGCGTTGATCTTGTTTGATCCCCAACAGATTCTCATGTCGTGGCCAGCAACGTAGAAGCGCGGCCCGCCGAAATCAAACCGGAAATCCCGGACGGGCGTCGCCGATCTTGCCGTTACGCCACGCTTCAACTAGTCTTTTCGCCCAGAGGACAAAGATGATGTCAGCGACCTCGAAACAAACCGTCCAAACACCTCCACGGCTTCGCTCTCCACGACCATGAACAAAACTCTCCTGGCCATCGGCGCGCATTACGACGACTGCGTGTTCGGCATTCCGGGCATCCTGTTGCAGGCGATGCGCCGGCATTACCGCGTCGTCATCCTCAACATCATCGGCGACTACACCGCTTGGGCGCCCGTCAAGGGCCGCGCCCCGCAGTTGCTCGAAGAGAGCATCCGCCTCGCAAAGGAGCGTGGCATTGAGACGCGCTTCCTCAAATACGCCTCAATGCGCTTCGACACGGGCGACGAGACCAAGCGCGCCGTCGCCGAGGTCGTCGCCGACGTGAAGCCCGACGTGGCGTTCATGCTCTGGCACCGCGACCGCCATCCCGACCACGAGGTCGCGGCAGCGGTGAGCATGGCGGCGTTGCGGCAGCCGGCGATGATCCTCGGCCGCGACGGCGTGCGGGGCGCCGGGCGCATCTACACCTACGACAACGGCCCCGGCCACACCATCGGCTTCGAGCCGAACACGTTCGTGGACGTGACCCCGGAGTGGCCTGCGGCGATGGAATGGCTGGGCCGGATGATGGCGTTCGTGCGGCAGAAGCCCTACGACCCGCAGTCATCCGATGGCGCGCTCAACACGAAGGAAATACTGGCCCGTTATCGCGGTCTCTCCTGCGGCGTCAAATACGCCGAAGCCATCTGGGCCACCGGCAATTATCCGAGGGACATTTTCTGATCATGAAAACCTTCCCATGGCTTGCTCTTGCCTGTCTGGCACTCTGTTACAGCCCGTCCTTCGCTGACGAGAAAAAGCCTGCCAGCCACGGCTTCACCATCACAGAGACGACCGACGAGATTCAACTCAGCGGCGGCACACTCGACGCAGCCATCCGCAAGAAGGGCTATGTCAGCGGCGTCCGCGCTGGCAGCCTGCTCGACAAGAAGACCGGCGCGCGCGACTTGGGCTTCGGCCTCGACATCGTGGATTGGATCATGGAGCCGGGCAGCGACGAAGCCTATCGCAGTCAGCTTCCCGCCGACCTGCCCTACCCGACCGGCAACCTCTACCACGGCCGCGGCCAGAAGCGTTCCATCGAAGGCCCACAAATCTGCACCCAAGCCAGGGAACTCGCGCCGCGAGTCATCGAAGGCCGGGACTTCGTCGCCATCGAGCAAAGCTGGCGTTACCGCGTCGCTGCGCCCGGCAAGCAAACCGGCTCCGAATGGCGGCAGAAGATCATCTTCCCCAAAGGCCGCCGTTACTTCATCTCCACCGACGAGATTCACGCGCGCAACGCCAGCGAGGCGATGTTCCTGCGCATAGACATGCCCGGCCATCTCAAGCACAAGGCCGGCGACAACTTCAGCGAGATCTACCTCAGCTACCGCGGACGTATTCCCTCCAAAGAGTTCCTCAAGGATTTTGCGCCCGACGAGAAGTTCAACTACCGCCGCGACCGCGACGGCGTGCCGCAGCGGATGATTCGCGCCTACCACATCCGCGATCCCAAAACCGGCAAGGACGGCCCGTGGCTGGCCGGCATGACGTTGAACCCCGCCGACACCTCCGAGGCTTGGTGTCACCAGCGCGGCTACGTCTGCTTCATCCACGAGTTCGGCGAGCGCCCCATCAAGCCGGGCCAGACTTTCAGCGCCGCGTTCATCGTCGGCTACTTCGATTCCATCGAGGAAATGGAGCGCACCTATGACCAGCACCGCGGCCACAGCGGCCTTGCTGTCACCGCGGCCGGCTGGAAATTCCTGAAGACCGCCGCGGCCGGTGAACGGCCGTAGCATCAGCGCGGGTTGTTGGACTTTCTTCCAACATCATTCAATCGTCCCTACGGGACTCTGCGAAGTTCCGATCACATTCCCGGCGTTAAAAACGCCGGGCTATCGTCGCGCCATCCCTGACGGGACGATGCTGGGTCAAACGCCTGTCCCGGAAGGACATTCGAAAATAGCCCGCCAGTTCACTGGCGGGAGCCGTGATCACGAGATCGATGAGTCCCGCCGGGACGATTGAACATCTGGTGCACAGTTTGATTTAGACAACACGCGCTTAACTTCCGTTTGGGGGCGCGATGGACTGACCATAGATGCTGCGCCTGCAAAGGGCTTGCGGCCGACTTACACGCTTGGGGCTGCTGAGAACAAGATGTTGCCGCCCGCTTGCCGCCCGCTTTCGTGTTGAGTCGAGCCACCTTTTGGCGTAAATCTCCAAGTCGACGCTTGGCTGGTTCTTTGTCGGCGGTTTTCAACGAGCGTCTGATTTGCCGGCCGCTTCGCCGGAAGATGGAGTAGTAGATGCCGGACGATTGCGAGCGATAGAGACACTGCCCGGCACGGCTCAAAGTTTGGTTTTGAGACGGATCAGATAAGGTTTTGCTGGCAGAGAGTGTAAGGTTGCAATCAGAACATTGACGTTCTTGAAACCTCAAATATAGCGTGTAAACAGCAGGCGTGCGCCTGTAGCTCAGTTGGATAGAGCAGGGGTTTTCTAAACCCTTGGTCGGGGGTTCGAGTCCCTCCAGGCGCGCCATTCTTCAGGAGTCTTGTAACATGAAAACCACGAAGGCTATCTGTTCCTTTTCCAACGTGACGGCGATATCGCACGTGGCTCTGGTCGCCGTGGCGCTCGCCAGTCTCGTGATCGGCTGCCAACCGGCGCCACCGCCGATCTCGACTCCAGCCGTGCCTGCGAGTGTCACTTCGACGGATGGAGATTGGCCGCAGTGGCGCGGTCCCAATCGCGACGATATCTCGACAGAGAAAGGCCTGCTCAGCGAATGGCCCGCCGACGGCCCGCCGCAGGCGTGGAAAGCGGAAGGCATGGGCGCGGGTTATTCGGGCGTCGCGGTGGCGAAGGGCAAGGTATTCACGATGGGCGACGTGGGCGAGGAAAGTCAGTTGATTGCGCTCGACGAGGCCACCGGCAAGAAACTCTGGTCCCTGAAACTCGGCGCGCCCGGCCAATACGGCAACTTCTACGGCCCGCGCGGCACGCCGTCGGTGGATAGCGATCTGGTGTATGCGCTCAACCAGCATGGTGATCTGGTCTGCGCGGCGGTTGCCACGGGCAAGGAAGTCTGGCGCAAGAGCCTCAAGGATCTCGGCGGACGCCCGCATGGCTGGGGTTACGCCGAGTCGCCGCTCATCGAGGGCGACAAGGTGCTCTGCACGCCGGGCGGCGCGCGCGGGGCCATCGTCGCCCTGAACAAGAAAACCGGCGCGTTGATGTGGCAGAGCAAGGAGTTCACCGACGGCGCACATTACTCGTCGCTCGTCCCGGCAACCATCTTCGGCCAGCGGCAGGTTATCCAGCTCACTGCGGCAAGCGTGGCGGGCGTCGCCGTGGCCGACGGGAAACTGCTCTGGCGCGCGGACCGTCCCGGCAAGACCGCCGTCATCCCGACGCCGATCTACGCGGACAACCAGGTCTACGTCTGCTCCGGCTACGGCGTCGGCTGTAACGCGTTCAAGCTCACGAAGGAAGGCAGCGGCATCAAGGCCACGGAGGTTTACGCCAACAACAACATGGTCAACCACCACGGCGGCGTCATTCTGCTCGACGGTTACCTCTACGGTTTTTCAGACGGCAAGGGCTGGGTCTGCCAGGATTTCAAGACCGGCGAGGTTGTCTGGAACAACAACGGCGTGGGCAAAGGTTCGATCGCCTACGCCGACGGCCACTTTTATCTCCGCAACGAAACCGGCAAGGGCGCAATCGCACTGATCGAAGCCTCGTCGAAGAGCTACGCGGAGAATGCGCGTTTCAATCAGCCGGAACGCAGCGACAAGAACAGTTGGCCCCATCCGGTCATCGCCAACGGTCGGCTCTACATCCGCGATCAGGACGTATTGCTCTGTTACAACGTGAAAGTAAAGTAAGCTGGCGCTCAATGTGGGACAGGCATCTTGCCTGTCCAGCCTTGGGTGCAACGACTGGACAGGCGGGACGCCTGTCCTACTATCTCCCTCTACGACATCGCCAGCGCCACCGCGCCCATCACGCCGGCGTCGTAACGCAACTGCGCAGGCTCGATCCGCAGATGCGGCGCAGCTTCCGCCAGACAGTAGCGCGGCACGGCGCGACGCAGCGGCACCAAGAACAATTTCTCCGGCGCTTCAGAGAGGCCGCCGCCGATGATGATGAGCGCCGGGTTCAATAGACCAATGCCCACGCCGAGGCCTTGCGCAAGGTCTTCGATGACCTCCACTAGAACGCGCCGGGCGGTCGCGTTGCCTTTCGCCGCCAGCGCGAAGACTTCCTTGCCGCTCACCTTCCGGTCGAGCGCCTCGCTGCCGCGGCGGCCGATGGCGCTGCCGCTGGCGCAGCCTTCGAGACAACCGTGCTTGCCGCAGGTGCAAACCGGCCCGTCGCGGCGGACGATGATGTGGCCGATTTCGCCGGCGAGGTTCTGCGCGCCGCGCACGAGCGCGCCGTTGGCGATGACGCCGCCGCCGATGCCGGTGCCGATGTTCACATAGAGCAGGTCGTTGACGCCGCGGCCCGCGCCGAAACGCCACTCGCCGAGCGTGCCGGCGTTGGCATCATTGTCGAGCGTGACGGGAATGCCGAAGCGTTTCTGCAACTGGTCGCGCAGCGGCGTATTCTCCCAGCCGAGGTTCTGGTGGCTCAACAGCGCGACGCCGCGCTCGAAGTCCACCGGCCCGCCGAAGCCAACGCCGATGCGCCGCACGCTGCCGCGTTTACCGGCGGCGCGCTTTTGGAGCGTGGCGATGATCTCCGAGATCATTTTCACGCCGACCTTTGCGCCGCCACGGCGGTCCGACTTGCGCCGGAGCGTGGCGATGCGCCTGCCGCCGTCCGACGCGAGCGCGCCGGTCATGTTGGTGTTGCCGACATCTATGCCGATAATCATGTTGGGCCTTTCCAAAACATTTCACTTCGCGTCACCGGCGGGTGGGTGACCTTTCACGTCGGGCAGATAGCGATGCAGCGCCTCGCGTTTCTTCACCGGCACCAGTTCATCCCAAGCCGTCAACGGCTTCACTTCCGGCGCGGCGTCTGCCGTGCGGAACCGCATCGTCACAATCTGTTGCGGGCGCACCGGGAACTTGTAGCTCGGCCGGCCGCGCAACGGCTGGCGACGGCCGCCGACGAGGTCGGTCAGCGCCGCGTCGAGGTGAGGCAGGTTCAGCGTCACGCTCGCCTTGCCTGCGCGGCCGAGGCATTCCACCAGCCGCAACTCGATCTCGCCACCCTCGCGTCGCATCGCCTCGACGATGACGTTGTCGCTGGTCTGCACAAACGACCACGCTTTAGCCGACCCGCAACCAGCTACCACCACCGGCGGGTTATTGAACTCCCACGCCATCTGCGGAATTCGCGCCGTCGTGAAATCACCGGCGTGCGCCACGAGCGCATAGCGCAACACATGGCGGCCCGCGCCGCTGAGCCACGCGTTCGGATAGCCGCGGTATTTCTCGGCGGCGTTACAGAGATAGATGATCGGCGTGTTGTCGTTCAACTCGCGGCCGCTGAGGCCTTGATCGAGCAACGCCACGCCCGCGCCAGCCATCTGGTAGTGCGACCAGCGCACAGCGGGCGTGATGCCTTTCGCGTAACCGTGCAGTGCCGGATTCGGTTTGGTCCACGCTGCATGCGAGAAACCATACGGCACACCGCGGCGCACTTCGTTCACGGGCGCCGCAAGCGGAAACTCTGCAACCACAACCGTGCGGTCAGGGATGTCGTTTAATTCGGTCTCGAAATCAATCCGCGGGTAATTGTTGTAGAAGATCGTCATCCGTCGCAACTTGCCGCCGCCGATGAAGGTGGACTCCGCCTCGACCACGGTCGCAATCGGGCCGGTGGTTACGGTTGGTTTCGGCACGTCCTTGCTCGAATCGCTCACGCGCTCGCGCTCAAGCCGGTCCACCATGTGGTCAGCGGGACTCCAGATCTTCTTTTTCGGCTGCTCAGCGACAATGACGTTGGCCGGGCCGGCGAGTATCTCACGGCCGGAGGACTTCAGTTTGAGGCTGACGAGCGCGCCGGTTGCTGGGTCTATTCGCACAGAATAGTGTTTTGTCGCAATAACCTGGGGTAACTGAATCTTCTTCGCCGGAGCCGGATTTTGGTCGTTTGTCTTCACGGTCATGATGCCGACCGATGGTTGTTCCGGCTCGAACAACACGAAGCGGTCAGAAATCGGCTGGGTTTTCATGCCAACCACATTGCGCCAACTCCAAACCGGGTCGCGACGACGCCAGTTGAGCGGATTGAACAGGCCAAAGTCTTGTCCCTTGGACATGAGCGCCTCCGCGGCACCGTTGTCTGTCCGATAACAGGTGCCGCACAGACCCATGAAGCGATCCTGCACGTCCCATGATTTCTCGCTCTGAAACACCATGCCTCCCGCCGCGCCCCATAGTGTGTTGCGGTCCATGTTCAACAAAAGCGCCAGCCATCCTTGATAAAGCTGCTGCGACGGATATTGAAAGCCTGTGCGCAAGCTGGCGATCGTCGCGAACATTTCTGCTGACTGGAGTCTCTGCTCCCAGCGGCGAAAAGACGATTTCACCTGTGGATTTTGAATCCAGAACGCGTTGTAGGTGAACGCGGTGCCGCCGAGCATCGTCGGCAACGGAATCGCGCCCGACTTGATGCCGGGCAGCACTGCGTCGAGGTAGCGGCTCGGCGTGGAGAACTTCACGTCGTATTGCGGCGCGGCTTTCTTGAACTGTTGGAGAAACTCCGCCGGATACGACTTGCAGAGCGGCGCGAGGTTGTAGTCGCCGCTGCCGCCAAGGATCAGCACCGGCGCGCCCGGTGGCGTGCGGCGCGGCGCGGCTTTCAGGTCGGCGGCATCGGGTCGCTTGCTGTCCTTGTCCGGTGACGGCGGCTCGCTGCGCGCGCGGATGTCGTCGGCCAGCGCCAACAACTGCTTCCCTGCCAGCGGCGTTTTCGCGCCGAACATCGGCCGCCATTCAAGATAGTGGCCGGGACTGATCGCGAGCGTGCGTGTGCCGTCGGGTGATTCGAGCCAGTGCAGCGTGCTGCCGGTCGGATTGAGCCGGCAGTAAACCAGCGCGTCGAGGCCGAGGCCGGCGACGATTTGCGCCATCTGCTCGTGGACGCCGGTCACGTCAATCATCCAACTCAACCGCGGCCGGACGCCCATCACCTGCTGTTGCCAGCGCAGGCCCTCGACGCCCATCTTCACGAGCGCCTCGCCGCCGGAAAGGTTGATGGTCGGTTCGAGGAAGAACGCGTTGCAAAGCTCGACGCGACCTTGTTTGACGCGTTCCTTCAGTTCCGCAAACCGCTGCGGCGCGAAATTGGCGATGGCGATCATGTTGTTGCACTCGGAGAGCGCGAAGTTGTAGGTGGCGTCGTCGCGAACGCGATCAAGGTGGTCGAGGTAGGAATTGGCGCAGTAGTTCCGCTCGGTGGACCAGTCGGTGAGCCAGCCGCAACTGGCCGGGTGGAAGTTTGGCACCACATACACCTTCGTCGGCAAATCGGCGGCCGGCGCGGCGGAGACGATGGCCAGCCACAACGCACTGCACAGCGAGATAAAAACGGCTTTCATGATGTTTCTCCGTTGAACTACACAACTACCGCGAGCGGAAACCCTGCGCGCCATTGCTGTCGAGCGGCCTGCTTTCGCTCCACGCGATGAACTCTTCGATGTTCGCGCGTTCGGCCGCCTCCATGCGGCGACGTTTCTCATAGTAGCGGTCGTAACGCGCGAGTTCCTGTTCGGTCCACGCGTGCGCTTCCTTGTAATCGCCGCAGAACGGCACGAAAAGATCAATCCACGTGCAAAGCTTCTCCATCTCCTCGCGCGTGAGCGTGATGTCGCGGTGACCCCGCTCCAGCATTGCCACCAGCTCGCTCTTGGTGGAGCCGGCGAAATACGGTGGCAGCATCGAGACGACCGACTGCGAGCCGGCCCAGTTCACCAGCCGGCCTTCGAACCAGCCGCGGAACCGCTCGCAGCCGCACCCGGCTTCGGCCTGCTGTTTCTTCCGCCGCTCGTCGGGATACGATTGGGTCAGGACGAGATAGGCGTCGCTCCATTTGCGTTTGGCGACGGGATCGGGAACCTCGGTGCCAAGCAAACTGAAAACCTTCTTCTGGTCGGCGGGCGCGGCGGCGGCGGGCTGTTTGCGCGGGTCGGTGGAGAAAAGCTTCGCGGCGGCTTCGCGGTCGTTGTGGCAGGAGACACACTTGCGGTCGAGGATCGGCTGGATTTCCTTCGCGAAGCTAAAGCCGCGCGGCGGGCCGTGGAACGGCTCCAGCGTCTGTGCGCCGGCCTTCAGCGCGATGGTGGAACGCTGCGGCGGCGGCGCGGCATTCTTGTTCTCGTGGCAACCGACGCACGACTGGTTTTCGCCCGGCTGGAGCGTGCTCCAGCTCCGCATCGTCTGGACGGCGCGGCCTTTGTCGTCGAGCGCCTGGAAGTAAACCGGCGTGCGCGCGGGCACAGTGAAGAACGCGGAGCCGTCCTCGTAAACCCTCGCGTCACCGAGCACGATCTTCGCGTCCCACGCGCCGTTACCGATGGCGATGGGCGTGCTGATCATCGCGCCGCCGCCGGGGCCGCCGCTGCCGTTGTCGCCGATGACGGCGGCGCGGAAGTCGAGCGCGACAACACGGAGGCGCTTGATGACGCCGCGCGGGACGCCTTCGAGGCCGGGGCCGGCGTAGATGTCCTGCATGTAATAGGCGCCGGTGGTCTTGCGGTAATCCACGAGGCTTGGCCGCAGCGCCGGTTTCGGACGCGCCGCCAGCGGGAACGGCTGGTTGCACGGCAACGCCGGGTCGGAGACGAGCAGTTCGCGCCGGCCGTCGAGCGCCATGTAGTAGATGCCAAAGCGCGCGGCCACGATGTCATTGGGCCGCGAGCGTTTTTCCTTCTCGAAATCCCGGCCCAGCGGCGCGTAGGTGACTAGAAACTCCGTCTCGTTCAGCGGATACGGATACTGGAACAGCTCGCCCTGTTGTCCGTAGCTGTCAATCCGCTCGGCCTTCGTCTCGCGCGCCGGCGCGATGAGTTGAGCACCGGAGTTTTCCTCGCGCCCCTTCGATGGATCAATCAGGCCGAGCTTGCCGGTTTGCGGCGAGTGATGACCACAGAAGATACAAATGAGCTTTTGCGAGCCGGGAATGCCGCGCGCGTGGGCGATAGTGGTGGGAAACCAGGAGTTGTTGCCGTAGAGCGCGGCCTGCGCCGTGCCGTCGGGATTCATTTGGAAAAGACCTTGGGGAAAAATCTGCCCACGGTCGTTGTAGTCCCATCGCGTGTAGGTGACGCGCCCGTCGTCGGTCATCGAGGGATAGACCGTGTGGACCTGGTCGAAGCCGAGCCGGCGCAGGAAGCGGCCGTCTTTGTCGCAGGTGTAGAGGTTACTCACCTCCGTCGTGAAACAATCCACCGTCTGCACGCAGCGCGAGGAGGAGAAGACGATGTCGCCGTTCGGCAGGTAGCACGGCTCGTAGTCGGCGAAGCCAAGGCCAAACGTGATCTGGCGGAGTTGCTTCGAGGCAATATCCATCTCATAAAGGTGGTAGTCGTCCTCGTTGAGCGACTTCTTCCACGCGAACATCACGCGCCGGCCATCGTAGGAAACCGCTGGGTCGCGAATCGCGCCAGTCGGGTCTTCGAGCAACACGCGCACCTTGCCTCGCGTGCCGTCCATCTCCAGCAGGCACAGCGACGAGCCGGGGTGAAAATGCCGCTCCGCCTGCGCATCAGACTGGCCCTCGGTGTAGGCGAAGAACGACGGGCGAATCGTCTGGTGCTTCGTAAAGATGATCTTCGGCGATTGCGCGAGGACGGTCTTGAGCCGGAGGGCGCGGCGCTGCTCGCAGGCCTTGACGTAGAGGTTCAGCCAACGCGGATCGTCTGGCGCGGCGTTGCTGCGACCGAGCGCGCCGAATTCCTCGCGATCACCACCAAGTTCCTCCAGTGCTCGGTCGATCATCTTCTTCTCGATGTCACTGCTGCCGTCAGCGGCGAACCAGTTTGGGAAATCAAGGCCCCCGTCCTGAAGCGCCCAATCCCACTGGACAGGAAAATCGCGCTCGACCTGCTCCCACACCGCCGCGAGCGCGGCCTTCTGCTCCTTCGCCGGCAACGCAGCCGCCTTCAGCGCCGCGCGCGAAGCGAGCATCGTTTCCGGCCAGGTGGCTTTCTTGACATAGGAGGCGTGAGCTTGTGGCGCAGCCGACGCATTGGCGGCGGCAGCAAAACCGTCGGAAACAAGCAGCAGCAAGAAAAGAATTGTCCGAGTCGTCGCCTGATTCATCCGATATCCGTCTTTTCGCAGACCGGTTACTCAACGCGGTTATGCGCCCTGATTTGGGAGCGTCTTTGATACTTCGCAACACGAATTCGGTCAAGACTTGTGGCTGTTATCCCGTTACCTACCGTTGACAGAACGATGGGGTGTTCGTAAGGTTCATCAACACAGGAGGAACTATGGCTAAGGCTGCAAAGAAGAGTAGCAAATCGAAACGCCCCGCCACCGGCAACAAGGATCCGCTTGTTCAATCCGCCGTCAAACTGATTGATCAGGCTGCGACCTTGTTGAAGGATGGTGTAATTGCCAGTGCGGGCAAAACCGCCAAGGCGCGTCACGCGATGAAACTGAAGGCGTCGTCGCTGGTCAACCAGGCCTCGGACAAGCTTACGGACGCGATCCAGGAAGGAGCTGCGGCTTTCCGCAAGGGGTTAAAGAAAATCTAAAACAAACCTCCCGGCTTTCTTCGGGGGCAGTCACATTCCGCCGCTGCGCCAGATGGCAACGATGAGGCGTAATGCGATGCTACCCCCAATGACAAGGCCGATGATGCCGAGCATCGGCAGGAAGTTCCACAAACTGGAATGGTCCGCCAGGATGAGGATGCTCGAGCAGACCAGGATGGCCGCCGCAAGGACCGCTTCGACAAGGCGGTTGGTGATGTGGTTCAGCGTGCTCCGCAACGGCTCAAATCCCTTCGGGTCGAACCGGTGTTCGAGGGGGATGCGGAAGCGCCCGCTACGGATCCGCTCATACAGGTCCCGCGCTTCCAGCGGAAAGCTTCTCAGGAAATCCGCGGTTTCGCCAACGGACGAGTAAAGGTTCTTGAGGATCTGTTTGACATCAAATCTTCCCTCGATGACCTGCATTGCGTAGGGTTCGCCGAACCGGACGAAGTTCAGGTCGGGGTCGAGCACCCTGCCGCTGGCTTCCACCTGGGTCAGCGCCTTGACGCCCAAGTAGAAGTCAGCCTTCATGCGCAACCTGTGCCCGATGAGCAGGTCCAGGAGGCGGTTCAGGACGAAACCGAGTTTTAAATCCTTGAGGGGGCAATCCAGATACTGCTGGGCGAAAGCCTCCACATCGTTTTCCAGCAGTCGAGGCTCTTCCACATAACCTTCCTCAGACATGCCGAGCAGCGAACGGCTCACCATCCGCGCATCCTTCTCCACCAACCCGACGACCATGTTCGCGATGTTCTCGCGGAACGGCACGCTCAGGACGCCCATCATGCCATAGTCGTAGAGCACCAGCACGCCCGGCGACAGGATGGTGGCATTGCCGGGATGCGGGTCACCGTGGAAAAAGCCATGCTTGAACACCTGCTGGAAGATCAGCCGTGAGATGCGCTCGGCGAGAGGGACCGGATCAATCCCCTGCGCGCGCAACTGTTCCGGATCGTCCATCCGAAAACCCGATAGATACTCCATCGTCAACACCGACCCGGTCGAGAACTCGCGGTAAACGCGCGGCACGCGAATCCAACGGTTGCCCTTGAACTGCTTCGCAAAGCGCTCCATGTTGCGCGCCTCGTTGGAGAAGTCCATCTCCCGCTCGATGGTCCTCGCAAACTCATGGGCGACGCCCACCGGATTCAATACCGCGATTTCCTCGACGTGCGTCTCCAGGAAACGCGCCACGTCCATCAGGATGGCTACGTCCACCTCGATGACCTTCTCGATATCGGGACGCCGAATCTTGACGGCCACCTCGGCACCGTCCAACAAGGTCGCCCGATGCACCTGCGCGATCGAGGCGGCGGCGATGGCTTTCTCGTCAAACGCCTTGAAGACCTCCCCTAACGGCCGGCCCAATTCCCGCTCGACGATTTTCACCGCGTCGGCACCGGGAAACGGCGGCACCGCATCCTGCAGCTTCCGCAGTTCGTTGTAAAACGCCTCGTTGATGACGTCCCGCCGCGAACTGAGGATCTGGCCGAACTTGACGAATGTTGGTCCCAGTTCCTCCAGCGCCATGCGGAAACGCTCCGCCACCGGCTTGCGGTGAAGTTCCTCGTTCTTCGGATGCAACTGGCGGTCGGCTATCTCCAGCAACTTCTGGAGGTGGACAAACTTCAGCAAGTCCACTAACCCATATTTGAAGAACGTCAGGAAAATCTCCCGATACCGCGGCAGATGGTGGTATGTCTCCACTACGCTTCTGATTTGCTCGAAGACCACAGGCATATTATGCACCAAAGATGGTCTTGCAGCGAGAGCAAATCAAGAGCGTCCAGCCTGTTACGCCGCCGCTGCTGAAACGCCCGTGTTGCACAGCCCGACATCCTCATCCGGGGTGAACGTTGACGAAGAACCGCAGACTCGCAACACCGATGGGTCGAAGCGGAGCCTTCAGACGCCAATCTTCTTCTTCAACTCGGTGAGCAACCGTATCGCATGGCCGATCTCCGCCTTCTGGCGCGCCGGCTCCTGCGGAATCTCGCGTTCGATGGTCAGCGGGCCATCGTAGCCGAGAGCTTTGAGAGTGCGCAGGAACTGCTCAAACCCAACGTCGCCCTGGCCCAGCGGCACTTCCCGTCCCCACTCTTTACCGGGATTCGCCGCCCACTTGGCGTCTTTGCAGTGGCAACTCCGCACGTAGTGGCCGACCTTTTGCAGCGCTTCGAGCGGCTTGCCGGTGCCGTAGAGGATCAGGTTTGCCGGGTCAAAGTTGATGAACAGATTGTCGCGGTTCACGTCATGGAGGAATTGCAGCAACCCCTCCGCCGTCTCCTGGCCGGTTTCGAGATGCAGGTTCTGCCCGTTGCGCTTTGCGTGGTCGCACACATCCTGCGTCACTTTGAGGACTTCCGCATACAACGGGTCCTTCGTGTCGTGCGGGACGAATCCCAAGTGCAGCGCGATCACGCGACAGCCCAGCAGCTTGGCAAAGTCTGAAATCTCTTTCATCTCCTGCGTCCGCGCGACGCGCACGTCGCGCGGCACCAGACCGACCGTGCGGGAGACCGTGGGAATGTCAGCGTAGCTTTCGCCTTCGAAGCCGCCGAAGACCGCGGTCAACGTGATGCCGGCTTCCTTGAGTTTCGCCAGGAACTGCTTCGCGTTCTCCGGCGTCCGCGTGCTCTGGGCGGGAGCGTGCAGATGGATCGTTGGGATGCCCAACTCCCGTGCGACTTCCAGTTTCACACCCAGACCCGCATCAAGACTGGTAAACACTCCGATAGGCCACTTTTCCATGATTTCGACTCCTTGTGTTTGAAGGTTAGAGACTTTGATTTGAGCGCACGCGAAGCTAAGGACGGACGCGGACGTTACCAGACACTCCAGCCAACTCAAGACGAATCAATGCCTTCACTTCCGCTTCTTGCAGAACCGGCAGGTCAGTGCGTCCAAGCTCCAGCGACCGGCACCGGTGAAGACCAGCGAGAGCGCAATCAAGCCGAGCGCCATCGGGTATTCAAAGCCGTGCTTGTCGGCGAAGAAACCGTTGGCCAGATGCACCTGGAACACCGCCACCGCCATCACGCAGAAGATTCCGAACGCCGCCAGCCGCGTCAGCAGGCCCGTCAGCACACCGAGGGCGCCGAAAAACTCCGCTATGATCGCCAGCGCGGCGAACGCCACCGGAACGCCGAGCTTGTCGTGCATGAAGCCGATGGTGCCCGACCAGCCGTGGCCGCCGAACCAGCCGAGCAGTTTCTGCGAGCCGTGCATGAAGAACACAACGCCGAGCGCCGCCCGCGCCAGCAGCGGTCCGAGCGGCGCCAGCGCGGCGAAGACCGTCTCCAGCCGCTCGCAGCATTTGCAGGAAGCTTTCGTCTCAAAGATTTCAGGATTCATGAGGAACGGTAGTTTACCGGCGCAAATCGCGCAAATGTCGGCACGTGTCGCCGTGTCAAGCGCGCGTTCATGCGAAGAAAAACTTTTCTGCTTGCCGGTCGCGGCGGCGGCGGGTTTCCTTTCGCGCCTTTGATGAAACTGAATCCGTCCCAAGCTGCGGTTGTTGCGTGCCGCGCGCGGCGCATCCTCGTCATGGCCGGCGCGGGCACCGGCAAGACCGCCACGAGCGTCCACTGGGTCGCCTCGCTGGTGCGCTCCGGCGTGCCGCGCAGCGCCATCCTGATGATCACCTTCACGCGCAAGGCGGCCAACGAAATGGCCGCGCGCGTTGAGACGCTCGTCGCCGGCGTGCCGCGCAAGTCCGCTGACGACCGGCTGACGGTCGGCACCTACCACGCCGTCGCCAGCATGCTGATGCGCAAGGAAGGCGAGAAGTTCGGCCTCGCGAGCAGCCATTTCTCGACGCTCGACGAATCGGAGGCGCAGTCGGTCTGGAAATCCGCGCTGAAGCAGACCGGCCTCAGCACGAAATCGAAGCTCTTCGTGCCGGGCCGGCTCAACGAGCTGTATTCATTCGCACGCAATACCTGCGTGCCGGTGACGGAGGTATTGGAGCCGCAATTCGGCAGCCACACGAAGCGGATGCTGAAGGTTGCCGCCGCCTACGAGGAGTTGAAGCGCGCCGCCAATGTCGTGGACTATGACGACCTGCTCGTGCTCTGGGCGCAGCGGCTGGAGCGCGACGCGGCGTGGGCGAAGCAACTGCGCGACCGCTGGCGCTATGTGCTCGTGGACGAGATGCAGGACAACAATCGCCTCAACGAGGCGATCCTCAACGGGCTGAATCCGCACCACCTCATGGTCGTCGGCGACGCCAACCAGTCCATCTACTCATTCCGCGGCTCCGAGGTGCGGCTCATCACTGATTTCCCCGCGAAGAACCGCGACACGCAAATTCTGAAGCTGGAGAACAACTACCGCAGCGCGCAACCGATCCTCGACCTCGCCAACGAAGTCGTGGCCAGCACCGAGAGTGCGCTGCGCCTGCACGCGGCCAACGGCGCGCAAGGCAGCGTGGATTACCGGAAATACTTCACCCCGGCGCACGAGGCGGTCGGCATCGTGAAATGGATCGTCGCGCGCAAGAAGGCGGGCAAGCGCGGCTGCGATTGCGCGGTGCTGGCGCGCTCGTCGCGCACGCTGACGGCGCTGGAGGTGCTGCTGAACCAGCATCGTATCCGCTACAAGAAATACGGCGGTCTCGCGCTGGCCGACGCGGCAGAGGTGAAGGACTTCCTCTGCTTCCTGCGCGTCGCGCAAAACCCGCGCGACAAGATCGCGCTGCTGCGGGCGCTGACGCAGTTCCCCGGCATCGGCGAAGGCACGGCGGCCAAGGCCATCGCCGCGCACCGCGGGCAGTTCGTCGAGGACAACCACTGGCCGGAGGAGGCGGCGGAGCTGCCGCGATGGATTCACGAATTGCGCCGCGCGCCAAAGCTTGGCGCCAAGGGCAAGTGCATGCTCGAGCGGATCAGGCCGCTGATGCTGGCGAACTACCCGAAGGACGGCGAAGAGCGGCTGGCGACGTTGAGCGTGCTGGTGAATTCGATGGAGAACATGAACGGCTCGCTGGCGGAATTTCTCGACGGCTTCAACCTCAGCCGCGACACCGACGAGGTGCATCCTGACGACGCGGTGATTCTCTCGACCATCCACTCCTCGAAAGGTCTGGAGTGGGACGGCGTCTGGCTCGTCGGCGCGGGCCACACGCAGATGCCGCATCCGCGCACGCAGGCGACCGGCGAGGTGGAAGAGGAGCGCCGGCTGTTCTACGTCGCCGTCACGCGCGCCCGGCACGATCTGGTGATTTCGTTTCCGGCGTTGACGGAGCGGAAGACGAACCAGAAGCCGACGCCGTTCGTGCCCGCCTCGGTCTTCTGGCAGTTCCTGAGTTCATGACCGGAACGCGCGACCGCCGTTCTGTGCGTGTCTGGTCTGTTTCTTCTTCATATCTAATCGGGGATTGGGAGGTTGGATTCTTGCTCCGCTTCGATCCTTGCTCTCCTCATACTTTTAAGTTCTTCGCCATACAGAATATCCAAGAGTTTTAATCCTGGAGTCACAATAGCAATGCCAGTATTCAACGACATTTTCCCTTTTGCATCTTGTTCCGTCATGTCATTGATATTTTCCGTTGGAGTCACCCAGTGGCCGTGAATCAGTCCAAGAAAAGCCCAAGTATGTTGCATTGTCTTATCGGCTCGCTGGCATTCTATACGAACGAATACGGGCGATCCGCTTAAACCGCCTATTGATCTGGCCTCAATCAAATATGCCTCCATCGGTCCTTCGCTGGTTTGGATGGGTTCATCGGGCATCATCGCGATATTTCCGGTTCTTAAGATCGGATGATTTTTTGAAGTTCCTTTGTGATAGGAAAATAATCCAACGATACAAACTTCGTCGCCGATGCCCATGACTTCATGAATGGCGGGAATACCACTTCGGGCCGTCAATACTTCGGGAACCGTCGTTGGTAAAGGCGACGCGTTACCTCGGACGATTCCTTTGACTGTTGGAATGATGGGCCAGATTACTTCAGGCGCATTTTGATTAAGAGCATCCCAAAGAAAGTTATCGTCAAAGTCATCCCAAAACATAGCTGTTAAAAGCTCCACATAATCAGCATTGAATGCATCAGACGACACCCACGGGAAAACGGCGACATCTGCGAACGCGTCTGTAGGATGGAAAAACCACTTTGTGTTCGCGCCGCCCCCGTCTGAATGAACAAGCATGGACTTGCCATCTCTTGTGTTTACCCTGACTGCAAAATTTTTCCCTTCCAACTGTTTGGCGACATGTTTTGCCGTAACCAAATAATTAAAATATCGCGGGCCGTCAGGTTGTGGGTCTTCAATCCTGACAAGAAAGCCGGTGGCCCTAAATTCAAGTTGCTGGCCACTATTGGACTCTGTCCCCAGAAACACGACGCACTTTTTGATTTGCTCTGGCACGCGCATATTTGCGTCCTTCGGTGAACACTAATACTATTTAACCACGTTCCATAATCGTCTGTCTGCAAGAAGTTCGTTGGATCAACTCTCACAAAACCTCCTTTCGGATGTTACTGGACGTGATGGGACAATTGCCCTGACTGGGGCGCTCCTGCGAACCGCTTTCAACGCCGATCCACCGAGGCCGGGGAAGCGCGAGGAGTTTCCGACCGCGCCGCTTCGTTCCGCTTGCCTTTCGGGCGCGTTGGGCCGACCGCGCCACCCAGTTCCGGCGTTGGGCGCTCTGCGCGCTTGCTTAACGAGCAAAAACCGCTAGACTTTAGGCATGATTCAGACGCATGAAGCCGTGATTGATGAGGACGGCATCGTTCGATTGCTTGAAGATGTCCACGTGCCTGCGGCACGCCGCGCCCTTGTCACGATTCTCGAAGAAGAGCCGGGCGCGCATCCGGCGGAGACGGCGCTTCTGAGCGAGGCGGCGCTTGCCGAAGACTGGAACCGACCCGAGGAGGACGCCGCGTGGGCTCACTTGCAACAGGCTCGGTAGTTCTGGTCCGTTTCCCTTTCTCCGACTTGTCGCATTCCAAGTTGCGACCCGCCGTAATCCTTGCCGACTCTGGCCGTGGTGATTGGCTGTTGTGTCAGATCACCAGCAAGCCTTACTCGGATTCACGGGCGATAGAAGTGACCGATGCAGATTTCCAGACGGGGTCGCTTCGCCTCACCAGCTATGCCCGCCCCGCGAAGCTATTCACGGCGCATGAGAGCTTGATCTTTTCGCAGATCGGGCTTTTACGCGAGGCTTCACTGAAGCGGATTACCGACGCGATCATCTACATGCTTCGACCGAGCGCCTGACGCGCTTGCCGCGAACCGGGCCGCGTATCGCGGCGTGTGTTTCCCACTACCTTCGTCCCCGCCGCTTCGTTCCGCTTGCCTTTCGGACGCAATGGGCCTACAAACGCGGCGCATCAGCCAGCAGGGCGCGGCGAACCGCTGACCGCCGGACGGTCAGCGGCACGCTGAACGAGCAACAGTCCGCCGGCCCGCAGGCACAAACGGAACCGTCGTCACCATGAGATTCGGCATCAACTCCTTCCTGTTCACGTCGCCCTTCACCAACAACAGCACCAAGCTTTTCAAGACCTTCACGCGCTGGGGATTCGACACCGTCGAGATCCCCATCGAGGACCCGTCGCACATTGACCCGGCCCGCGTGAAGGCGGAGTTGGACAAGAACGGCCTCGTGTGCGGCTCGGTCTGCGCCTGCCTCGGCCCCGATCGCGACCTGCGCGGGACGGAGGAGCAGCAGAAGACGGCGCTCGATTACATGAAGCGCCTGCTCGACCAGATGGTGGTGCTGGATTGCCCGTCGCTCATCGGGCCGGTGTATTCGTCGGTGGGCCGCGCCGACGCCGTGCCGCCGGACGAATACAAGCAGCAGTGGGCGACGGTGGTGAAGAACCTCCGCGAGCTTTGCGCCTACGCCGAGAAGCGCGGCCGGCAGATTTGCATGGAGCCGCTGAATCGCTTTGAGACCGACTTCATCAACACGGTGGACCAAGGCCTGAAGATGATCCGCGACGTGGGCAGCCCGGTGTTGAAGCTGCACCTCGACACGTTCCACATGAACATCGAGCAGAAGGACCAGGCCGCCGCCATCCGCAAGGCCGGCAAGTTGCTGGCGCATTTCCACGCCTGCGGCAGCGACCGCGGCACGCCGGGCGGCGATCACATTGACTGGCCGGCCATCGCGAAGGCGCTCAAGGCCGTGCGCTACAACGGCGACGTGGTGATCGAGTCGTTCACGCAAGACGTGAAGGTGATCGCGCGCGCCGCGGCGATCTGGCGCAAGATCGAGCCGAGCAACAAAGACATCGCCGTGAAGGGCCTGAAGTTCGTCAAGAAGGCGCTCAAGTAGGCGAGGCAAGATCCCGCCGTCATGGCACTGACGGAACGCGCGATTGCCATTCGGGCGTCGTTCGGCCATCTTACCGCGCGTCGGTGGAAACCGGGCCTCGGTGGTTTGTATGAGTCGCGTCACGACTATCATCTGCGGGTTGTTGCTGTTCGGCCTGGGGCTTTTCCTTGGGATGGTGGGATCGTTTGTCGGCACGCTTTCACCAGAACCGCTGCAAGCGCCGCGCACTGCGCTGGCCGCGAGTCAACCGGCACGCGCCGCGCGACCCAGGCAATCCACAGTGACGCAGCCGCCGTCCGACGTGGAGTCGGCATTGAGCCAAGCACTCGCGATGGTCGCGGTGGCGCTGGCTTCGCAACCGGCCACGTCCGCGCCGCTCGCCGCCGTCGCACCCGCGGACACCCCCACCAACGCACCGGAACAACATCCGCTGGAGATGCTCATGCCCGCCGTTGCCAACGAGACCGTGCAGGTGGAGCCACCAACCGCCGCGCCACCGCCATCGTCACCGTTGCCACCGTCGTCGCCAAATCCACTTGCGGGGCACTGGGTGTTCGACGAGCGGCTCGGCTGGTTGTGGTTGCCGGAGAACACTTCCTCCGTTGTGGTCGTTCCCGTGATCGAGGTATTTCCCGGCGGCTTGATAACCATTCACGCCGGATCGCGATCTGGCACTGCGAAGACCTCGCGAAAAAGCGCATCTTCGCCACAGCCGTTTGAGTCGCGTAAGGGCAGCGTTATCCAGCACGATGTGCCAGGCAGCACGCGAAAACCTGCCACCTCGCTAATCCCGAACAAGGACTGATAGTTGCTTGGGGGGGGCGAGCGCGGCGACCGGCGTTACTTCTTCTCTTTCTTCTTTTTCTCCAGCTTGATGGAGACGGAGTTGATGCAATAACGCTGGCCGGTGGGCGCGGGACCGTCGTCGAAGAGATGGCCGAGATGGCCGCCGCAATGGGCGCACAACACCTCCGTGCGTTGCATCCCATGGCTGTTGTCCGGCTGCAACCGTATGTTCTGCTTGGCCTTCGCCGCAAAGAAACTCGGCCAGCCGCAATGGGAATCGAATTTCGTTTCCGAGGTGAACAACTCGGCGTTGCAGGCGGCACAGCGATAAATGCCTACGTCGTGGTTTTTCCAGTATTCGCCGGTAAACGGTCGCTCGGTGCCTTTCTCGCGCAGGACGCGATACTGCTCCGGGGTGAGAATTTTTTTCCACTCAGCGTCGGTCTTGGTGACATGATTGGTCATGGTGGAACCTCCGCGCTGGGCCGGGGCCGCTGACTTGTCCTCGCCGGCGGCGATGGAGACCGCGGCCAGCAGCGCCAATAAAGTGATTGTCAGTTTCATGCTGGGCATATTCTACGCCAAGCCGGGCCGCGGCGGCAACAGCGGGCGATGAAAACAGTTCCGCCAGCCTGAACGCTATCGTCCGGGCTGGCGGAAAGTTTATTGCCGCGTCACGCTGCGGACGACGGCCGGGTTGCCGCGATGTTTGCTTCCGTTTTTTCTGCTCCATGATGGGCGAGCTTGGAAGCTCACCCCACTCATGGGTTGCCGCGACGCCTACTTCTTTTTCTTCTGCTCTTCCTTGTCGAAGGAAGCGTCGAACGCGCGGGCGCTGCGCGGGAAGTCTACCTTGCGGACGAACGCGCAGGCTTCCTTCGCGCCGTGCTCGCGGTCCATGCGGCTGTCTTCCCACTCAACGCTAAGCGGGCCTTGGTAGTTGACGTCGTTGAGGGCGACGATGATTTCCTCAAAGTTGATGTCGCCGTGGCCGAGGGAGCGGAAGTCCCAGTAACGGCGCGCGTCGCCGAAGTTGATGTGGCCGCCAAACACGCCGACGGTGCCGTCGCCATGGCCCCACCACACGTCCTTCATGTGGCAGTGGAAGATGCGGTCGCCGAAGCGGCGGATGAACTTGACGTAGTCCACGCCCTGGTAGCCGAGGTGGCTTGGATCGTAATTGAAGCCGAACGCCGGATGGCCGCCGATGGCCTCGATGGCGCGTTCGGTGCTGGCAATGTCGAACGCGATCTCGGTCGGATGAACTTCGAGCGCGAAGCGGACGCCGAGCTTCTTGAATTCGTCGAGGATCGGCTTCCAGCGCGTGGCGAAGTCTTCGTAGCCCTTGTCAATCCACGCCTGCGGGACCGGCGGGAAGCTGTAGAGATAGGGCCAGATGCTGGAGCCAGTGAAACCGTTGACGACCTTGACGCCGAGGTTCTTCGCGGCCTGCGCGGCGCGGACCATTTCCTCGGCGGCGCGCTTGCGGACGCCGTCGGGCTTGCCGTCGCCCCAGACGTGCGGGGGGAGGATGGACTTGTGCCGCTCGTCAATTTGGTCGCAGACAGCCTGGCCGACGAGGTGGCAGGAGATGGCCCAGGTCTTGAGGCCGTGCTTGGCGAGAATCTCGTGGCGGGTGTCGCAGTAGGCTTTGTCCTTGGCGGCCTTGATGACTTCGAGGTGATCGCCCCAGCAGGGGATTTCAATGCCGTCGTAACCGAAAGACTTCGCTTTTTGGCAGAGGACATCGAAGGTGAGATCGGCCCACTGGCCGGCGCAGAGTGTGACAGGTCTAGCCATAAAAATATTCTCCGTTGGTTGTTTGAACGAGCGGGCACTTGATAGCGAAAGCACGCAGCGCGGGCAAGAAAATTAGCGCCATGGGAATCAACGCGGGCGTGTTTCAGTTTTCGAGCGACTTGTATTCCAGCGGTTGCAGACCCGGCGCGGCAGCGCAGGCTTTCCAGTTGGCTGGCCTTACCGACCAGGCGGCTGCAGGTTGAGAACACGCGAAACAGCAGGCTGGAAAACACGGACTACCGGGGGTTCACATTGGCGCGTCAGAGACTGAGATGCGCTCTGTTTAACTGAGGGCCGAGACGGTGAGCAGAAAAAATCCGCGGGCTAAATTTGCGCGACGCAAATGAAGAACTATAGTTGCTCTTGATTCAACCGGTGCGGACGCCGCGTCGGCTACGCGACCGGGCTTGATTGAAGCTCGACCTAATGAATGGAAAGGAACCAGACGATGCCAAACGAATCCCAGCCGGATATCTATCATCCCTCGCCCGAAATGATCGCCGCTGCTTGCGTCAAAGACCCTGACGAGATAGCGCGCAAGGCCAGCCGTGACTTGGAAGGTTTCTGGGCCGAACGTGCCCAGGAGTTTGAATGGTTCAAACCGTGGGACAAGGTGCTGGACGATTCGAACAAGCCGTTCTTCAAGTGGTTCGTCGGCGCACGGACGAACATCGCTTACAATTGTCTCGACCGGCATATCAAAAGCTGGCGGCGCAACAAGCTCGCGCTGATCTGGGAAGGCGAGAAGGGCGAGGTGCGCACATTCAGCTACCACGCGCTCAACCGCGAGGTGTGCAAGTTCGCCAACGTCCTGCGGAGCATGGGCGTCAAGAAAGGCGACCGCGTGACCATTTACATGGGTCGCGTGCCGGAGCTGCCCATCACGATGCTCGCCTGTGCCAAGATCGGCGCGGTGCACTCGGTGGTGTATGGCGGCTTCTCCGTCGAGGCGTTGCACGGCCGCATCGAAGACAGCCAGTCGAACATTGTCATCACCTGCGACGGCAGTTGGATGAACGGCAAGATCGTTGAGTTGAAGAATATCGTGGACGAGGCTCTGAAACGTTGTGCCACCATCGAGCACGTCATCGTCATTAAGCGCACGGGCCAAGAGGTTCAGATGGAAGCGGGGCGTGACTATTGGTATGGCGATCTGATGGGTTTGCCTGTGGCAAGGGCTGGCGCTGGCGGAAACCGCTCCGAAACCGAAGTGATGGACGCCGAAGACCCGCTGTTCATGCTCTACACCTCTGGCACGACGGGCAAGCCCAAGGCCATTCTGCACACGCACGGCGGCTACATGGTCGGCGTCGCCACGACACTCCAATGGGCGTTCGACCTGAAGGAAGACGACCGTTGGTGGTGCACGGCTGATCCGGGCTGGATCACAGGCCATTCGTATATCGTCTATGGACCGCTACTGCTGGGCGCGACCAGTTTCATGTATGAAGGGGCGCCGACGTTTCCCTACCCGAACCGTTGGTGGAGTATGGTCGAGAAATACGGCATCAATGTCTTCTACACCGCGCCTACGGCTGTCCGCGGTCTCATGCGCTTCGGCGAAGCGTGGCCCAACCGGCACGATCTCTCCACTCTGCGCCTGCTCGGCTCAGTGGGCGAACCGATCAATCCGGAAGCCTGGCGATGGTATCACCGTGTCATCGGGAAGGGGAAATGCCCCATCATTGACACGTGGTGGCAGACCGAAACCGGCATGTTCATGATCACGCCCCTGCCGGTAACGCCACTCAAGCCTGGCAGCGCCGCGAAGCCGTTCCCCGGCGTCGAGGCCGACGTTTACGATGAGTCTGGCAACCCGGTCGCACCCGGCGAAGAAGGTTTCCTGGTGCTCAAAAATCCCTGGCCTGCCATGATGCGCACGATCTACAACGACCCGGATCGCTACGTGAAACAATATTGGACCAAATACCCCGGCGTCTATTTCACGGGCGACAGCGCGCGCAAAGATGCGGACGGTTATTTTTGGGTCATCGGCCGTGTGGACGACGTGATCAAGGTTTCTGGCTACCGCCTCGGCACCGCGGAAGTCGAAAGCGCCCTCGTCAGCCACCCCGCCGTTGCCGAAGCCGCCGCCATCGGCCTGCCGCACGAAATCAAAGGCCATGCAATCCACACCTATGTCATCCTCAAGGCCGGCCACGAGCCGAGCGAGGCGCTGGCCGAGGAACTCAAGATCCATGTCGGTCACGAGACGGGACCGATCGCCAAGCCGGAGAAGATCACGTTCGTCAAACAACTGCCAAAGACGCGCAGTGGAAAAATCATGCGCCGCGTCCTCAAAGCACGAGCCCAAGGACTGCCGGAAGGTGATCTAACGACGCTGGAGGAATAAGCGGCGTCAACCGACATCGAGTGGACTACGCACGGCCAAGCTTGGTTTCCGCATGACGTGCGTGTAAATCTGTGTCGTCTCCACGTTATTGTGGCCGAGCAATTCCTGCACGGTGCGGATGTCGTAACCTGATTCCAACAAGTGTGTCGCAAACGAGTGACGCCGCGCCCGGACAGAGTCAGCCAGACTATCCAACGGCACGTGCAGCACCTCCCGATAGAGGAATACCAACGCATTCAGCGCCTGGTTCTGTGTGCTGGCCGCCACGTGCTCCTCCGTCGCCAAATGAGAAAGAAATGCCGTCACTTCCGGCGCGTTCATCTCCTTCGGATGACGCTTGCCGTGATACAGGATGAAACGCCGTATCCAGAGCCAGTAGGCCTCCTCCGTGCGGGGTGACAGCCGCTTGAAGCGAGCCACTTCCGCCACTTGCTCGCGGAGGCGCGCCTTTGGATTCGGTATGAAGACGCCGGCCATATTCAACGCTCTGTTTGCCTTTGCAGGTTTAATATGAAACCGCTACAGCCGCGTAAAATGCTGTGGACACGACAAAAAGCAAACCCTAATGTGCCGCCATGCCTCCCGTGTTATACGACAAATCAGAGGCTCAATCTAAATGTTAGGCCGCTTCACGCGTATGCCATCAGACACCGCACAGATTCTGTCGCACATTCCGAACAGCGGGATCGTTCAGCTACCCGGCAGACGGTTTCCCGGCATCGTCATGCAGGGCGACACGCTCTCGAACCTTTTCGACAGCGCCAGGTTCTTGCTCGGCGAGTTCAAGCGGTTACGAGACGAGGAGCGTTACTACGAGACTTTGACTTTCACCGAGCAGTTACAGGCGCAGCTTGTTCACTACGAGGAGACGTTGCAGGCTCAGGGCATGCAGTTGCCCTACACCGTTTCAGTCAAAGAGAGGAAAGTCACCGATGATTTCGACGCGGCCTAACCATGCGCCAGACTGTGTAAAAACTCGCGCATAGGTTGAACGTTTACCCCCGGCGGCGGGTCTGAAGCAACGATGAATCATCGCGCCGGTTTCGACCGCCATCAGACCCTCC
>JBAYFL010000007.1:0-230812 GCA_041667205.1 Verrucomicrobiia bacterium
CCAGCAGAAGACATCACGCCGGAAGCGCCGGCTGCAAGCAAGGAGAAGGACGACATCCCCTTCTAGAATTTTTGGAATCCAAGACGACCTAAAAAAAGAACTGAGACGGACTTATGGTTAAAAAAAAGCGGGAAACAACCAAGAGAGATTCAACTCGGCCTCGCATGAGCGAGATGCCGAAGCGGAAGTGCAGTCTTTGCAAAGACCAGGTGGAGGTGGACTACAAGCAGCCGGAGTTGCTGCGGCGATTCATCACCGAGCGCGGCAAGATCGTCGGCCGCCACTCGAGCGGCGCGTGCGCCAAGCACCAACGCGAAATTACGCTGGCCATCAAGCGCGCCCGCATCATGCTCCTCGTGCGCTAACCATCGCCACGCCGGACTCATTTTATCTACGGACTCGTATGACAACTGACGTGATTCTTCTCAAACAAGTCAAAGACCTCGGCGCCGAAGGCGACAAGGTAAAAGTGGCAAGCGGCTATGCGCGCAACTACCTGTTGCCACAGCGCCTCGCCACGCCCGCCACGCGCGCCAACCTGCGCCAAATGGACGAACTCAAGAAGCGTCGCACCGAGCGCGAGGCGGCGGAACTCTCGACGGTTCGCGAGTTGGCCGGCAAGTTGTCGAAGCTGACGCTCTCGATTTCGGTGGCGACAGGCCCCGGCGGCAAGCTGTTCGGCGCCGTGACCACGCATCACATCAGCGAGGCGCTGACCAAGGAAGGTTTCGAGATTGACCACCACAAGCTGGAACTCAAGCACCCGATCCACGCGCTCGGCACGTTTGACGTGGACATCAAACTGCATCCGGAAGTCACCGCCAGTGTGAAGTTCTCCATCGTCAGCAAGACCGCACCGGGCACGGAAGAGGCGCAAGCCGCTGAAACCGCCGCCAAAGCGCCGCGTGCCAGGAAGCCGCGCGCCGAAGCTCCCGCCAAGGCCGTTGAGCCGGCGGAGGAGAAGCCCGCGGCCAAGAAGGGCGGCGGCAAGAAGAAGAGTTGACCGATCTGTGAGCCAGGCAGCCAACAAGGTGATGCCGTTTCCGGGGGGCGACGTGGGACGTTCGTTGCCCCACAGCGATGAGGCGGAGCGTTGCTTGTTGGGATCACTGCTGCTGAATCCTCTGGCAGTCAGCGAGTGCATCGAGAAGTTCGCCTCGAAGGATCCGGAGACGCGCGGTGGGGAGTTTTTCTACAACGAAAACCATGGGCTGATCTACCGCACGCTCGTGGACATGATGGACAAGCACGAGCCGGTGGACTTGGTGACCGTCACGCAGAAGCTGGCGGGACGCAACCAACTGGAACGCGTTGGCGGCGCGGCGGCAATCACGCAGTTGTCCAACGCCGTGCCGACGGCGGCGAATCTGGAATTCTACCTTAACATAGTCCGCCAGCGATACCGGCTGCGCCAACTGATCGAAGCCGGCACGCAGATCGTCTCGGAAAGCTACGAGACGCTCGACGAGGGCGTGGACAAGTTCATTGATCACGTCGAGCAACTCGTCTTCAACATCGCGCAGGAGAAAAGCGCGCATGGTGTGGTAAGCAGCCAGGAAGTTGTCCACGACGCCGTCCGTGAAATCGAAGACATCCTGAAGCACAAAGGCAAGCTGCGGGGAATTGCCACCGGGTTCACCGAACTGGACAAGTGCCTGGACGGTTTGCAGCGCGGCAGCATGATCGTCATCGCCGCGCGTCCCTCAATGGGCAAGACCTCGTTGGCGATGAACATCGCCGAGCATGTCGCGATCCTGAACTCCGATAATCCCATGCCGGTGGGCGTGTTCAGTTTGGAAATGCCGGCGGTGCAACTCATCATCCGCATGCTGTGCTCGGTGGGCGAGGTCAGCATGAACCGGATTCGTCGCGGCCTTTCCACCGACGCGGAGTATAAGGCGCTGATCAATTCGGCGGGGAAGATCAGCAACGCGAAGATTTTGATTGATGATACCGGCGACCTCACCATCATGGAGCTGCGTGCCAAGGCAAGGCGCATGAAGATGAACCATGATATCCAGTTGCTGGTGGTGGATTATTTGCAGCTCATGCGCGCGCCCACGCGTGGTAACTACGACAACCGCCAGCAGGAGATCGCTGCGATTTCCGGCGGACTGAAGGCGCTGGCGAAGGAGTTGATGATTCCTATCATCGTTCTGTCGCAGCTCAACCGCGAGGCTGAGAAGCGCGAAGGCGGCCAGCCACGATTAAGTGACTTGCGCGAATCGGGTGCTATCGAGCAAGATGCGGACGTAGTGGCGCTAATTGCGCCGAAGGACGACCGCAAGGATGAGGAAGTGGTGGCCGAGGAGATTACACAAGCCTTGTTGATCGTCGCCAAGAACCGCAACGGGCCGCAGGGCAAGATTCAGTTGCAGTTCCGGCGCGACATCACCCGGTTTTTCTCGGCGGCTATCGAGGAAAGCGACGTGGCGATGACACCACGAGAGGAGGCGATGTGAAGATCGCGTGCCGCAATCTGATAATGGCTTGCTTCGCGCTTTGGCTGGTGGCGTTGTTGCCAGCCGGCGCGCAGGAGCCGAGTTTCCTCGTCAAGGAGATTGAAATCCGCCACGTTGGGCCGGTGCCGATCAGTGACAGCGTCATCCTGGCGAACGTCCAGACCAAGGCCGGCCAGCAGACGACGCGCACCGCGCTCGGTCAGGACGTGCGCAACCTGTATGCGACGGGCTACTTTACCAACGTCCACGTTGCGCAGGAAGACGTGGAGGGGGGTGTTAAGGTGTTGTTCACCGTGCAGGGCAAGGCGAAGATCAAGGAGATCATCATTCAGGGCAATGAGAAGGTCAAAGCCTCCAAGATTCGCAAGGAGATGGAGTTGAAGGTCGGCGAGCCGATGGACGAACGCAAGGTGGTGCTGGCGCAGAAGAAGGTTGAGGAGTATTACGAGAAGGCCGGTTTCGAGCAGGCGACGATCCGCTACGACATCAGCATTGACCAGCAAACGGGGCAGGGCGTCGTAACCTTCCGCATCAGCGAAGGCCCGCGCGTGGCGATCATAGACATCACGTTTACCGGCGCCGACCACTTCTCAAAAGCGAAGCTGCAGAAGCAGATGAAGACCAAGCGCAAGTGGTGGCTGTCGTGGATCGTGCGCACCAACGTGATGAAGAAGGAGCAGTGGCAGGACGATCAGGAAAGCCTGCGCGATTTCTACCGCAACGAAGGCTACATAGACATGGTCATCAAGGACGTGAAGTTCGACCATATCAACCCGAACCAGATGTATATCCGGATGACCATCGTTGAGGGCAAGCAGTATCAGGTGGGCCACCTCGACATCAAAGGCAACCAGCTTTTCCCCAGCGCGGGCATTCGTAGCGGGTTGAAGATGATCGAGGGCAAGACGTTCGGGCCGAAAGCGCTCGACAAGGACATCGAGGCGATTCGCGATTTTTACGGGGCGAAGGGCTACATTGACGCGCAGGTGGTGCCAGTCAAGCAGGCCAACGTCGAGACAGGGCGGATGGACATCGTTTATGAGATTGTCGAAGGCGACATCTCGTATCTGAGCAAGATCAGCGTTCGCGGCAACACGAAGACCAAGGACAAGGTCATTCGGCGCGAACTGGCAGTGAAGCCGGGCGACGTGTTCAACATGGTCAAGGTCAAGCGCAGCAAGGAGCGCCTGGAGAACATGGGTTACTTCTCGAAAGTCAACACGATCGCCGAGCCGACGGACGTGCCCGGCCACAAAGACCTTGCGGTGGAGGTGGAGGAGCAGCGGACCGGCCAGTTGGTGTTCGGCGCGGGCTTCTCGAGCGTGGACTCGCTGGTTGGCTTCGCGGAGGTCAGCCAGGGCAACTTCGACCTGTTCAACCCGCCGTTCTTCACCGGCGCCGGCCAGAAGGCGCGCTTCCGCGTCCAGATGGGCACGCAGCGCCAGGACTACATCCTCTCGTTTACCGAGCCGTGGTTCATGGATCGGAGGCTCGCGTTGGGTTTTGATCTCTTCCGCTCCGAGAGCCAGTATCTCAGCTCGATTTACACGGAAAGGCGCATGGGCTTCGACGTGCATCTGACCAAGGAGCTGATGCCGTTCGTCTCCGGCCGGATTCAATACGGTTATCAGGTCGTGGACATCACCGACGTGGAGAGCACCGCGCCGCAGATTTTCCAGGATGAGAACGGCGCGCGTTCTGAGAGCGCTGTGACGGCGACGATCACGCGCGACACGCGCGACAGCGTGTTCCTGACAACGCGCGGTAACAAGACGGAGTTTTCGATCCAGTCCGCCGGCGGTCCGCTCAAGGGCCAGACCGACATCTACAAGCTGGAGTTGCGCAGCCAGCAATACTTCCCGATCCCGTTCACATGGCCCACGTTGGACAAGAAGCATGTGTTGTTGATAGCTGGCGGTAGCGGCATCGTGGACAGCTATGGCGACAGCTCTCGCGTGCCGCTGTTCAACCGCTTCTTCCTCGGTGGTCCGAACAACCTGCGTGGCTTCCGCTTCCGCGACGTTTCGCCGAAGGTGGCCAATCTGAACACGCCCGGCAACGGCCCCGGTGCGAACAACGCCGACGAGCCGGTGGGTGGAAACACCTACGGTTGGGGCACCATCGAATACACCATCCCGGTCATCGAGAAGATCCGCTTTGCCGTGTTCTATGACATTGGCTTTGTGAATCAGGACGCCTTCGACTATGGTGTGGGGCGTTACAATGATGACTTCGGTTTCGGTATTCGTCTCGACCTGCCCATCGGCCCCATCCGATTCGATTACGGCATTCCGATCACCACTGACGAATACAATCAACGCGGCGGCCGATTTAACTTCAACATCGGCTACCAGTTTTAGTCTAAACCGAAGCAAGAGACTGCTAAAGGAACCATGGCTGACATGACTATGAACAAACACCGTTTCACAATGACCATTGTCGCGGCGCTGGCCGTCGCGGCGGCTGGCTGGGTGTCCCCGGCGGCTTCAGCGCAGAGCAGCAAGATCGGCTCCGTGGACATGCGCAAGCTCTACGAGGATTTCTACAAGACCAAGGTCGCCCAGCGCAGTTTTGACGAAAGTGTTACCGCCTATCGCAAGGACTACCAGCAGCGCGTCAACGATTACAACAAGCTCAACGAGGACTTCCAGAAGCTTCGCGAGGAGTCCAACAACCCCGCGCTGACCCAGGAGAAGCGCGAACAGAAGGCCAAGCTGGTCAACGACAAGGTCCTTGAATTGCGCAAGTCGCTCGAAGCCGTGAAGGAGTTTGAGCAGAACAGCCAGCAATACCTGAATGACCTCCGCCGCCGCCAGAACGACGCCATCCTGAAGGAGATTCTGGAAGCGGTTCGCAAGAAAGGCCGCGAAGGCGCTTACACCGTGATCGTGGACTCGTCAGGGTTCGGCACGGTCGCCAGTGTTCCGATGGCCGTCTATGCCGACGAGAAGCTCGACTTCACAGACGTGATCTTGAAGGATCTGAATGCGAATGCTCCTGCCAATCTTCCCAGCAGCACGGGTCCTGGGCCCGCCAGTTTGCCAACTCCCAGCACCACGCCGCGCACGCCGTTGCGGTCGCCCACTCCATAGGATACAGCAGTGCGAAAAACCGCTCGCGAAATCTCGGAACTGCTCGGCGGCGAACTCGTCGGCGACGGTGATGTTGTCGTTACCCGGCTGACCGGCATCTTGTCTGCCGGCAAAGGCGACGTGACATTCCTTGCGCGTTCGGCTTATGCCGCGCGTGCCCGCGCGTCACAAGCTTCGGTTATTATTGTCGGCCGTGACTGGAAGGAGCCACTGCCGCAGACACTCATCCGCGTCGAGAATCCCTCCGCAGCCTTCCAGCGCCTGACGGAAGCGACTGCGCCGCCGCCGGTGAAGTTTGCGCCAGGCATCCACCCGACTGCCGTGATCGCGCCGGATGCCATCTTGGGAAAGGGTATTTCGGTGCAGCCGTATGCTGTCATCGAGCCGGGCGCGGTGATCGGTGACGACACTGTGATTGGCGCTTACGTGTATGTTGGCCACGAAGTGCGGATTGGGCAGCAGTGCATGATCTATCCGCACGTAGTCATCCGCGACCGTTGCCTCGTCGGCAGCCGCGTCATCATGCACTCGGGCGTCGTCATTGGCGCGGATGGCTTCGGTTACGACAGCGGGCCGCAGGGCCACAAGAAGATCCCGCAGCTCGGCATCGTTGAAATCGAGGACGACGTCGAGATTGGCGCCAACACCACCGTTGACCGCGCCCGCTTCGATCGCACGCTCATCCGTCAGGGCGCGAAGTTGGACAACCTTGTCCAGATCGGCCACAACTGCATCATTGGTCGGCATGCGATTATTTGCTCGCAGGTCGGCATCAGCGGTTCCTGCGTCATTGGCGACTGGGTTATTCTGGCGGGGCAAGTGGGCTTGGCGGACCATCTCAACATCGGCGACGGTGCCGTCGCCCTTGCCAAGAGCGGCCTCCATCAGGACGTGCCGCCCAAGGGCAAGGTCTTCGGGGCCGTCGCGCGGCCCGCCATGGAAGAGATGAAAATCGAGGCGTGCAAGGTTCGCCTGCCCGAGCTGTTCGCGCGGGTGAAACAAATCGAGAAGCGCCTCGGTGAGGGCGGCGAAGAGAAGAAGGGCTGATTTCCGACGATGCAGTTTGTTCCGACCAAGATGTTCCTTACCAAGGGTGTCGGCACCCACAAGCACGAACTGCGCTCGTTCGAGATGGCCTTGCGTGACGCCGGCATCGAGATGTGCAACCTCGTCCACGTCAGCTCCATCCTGCCGCCGCGCTGCAAGATCATCTCCCGCAAACAGGGCGAGGGGCTGCTTCAGCCCGGCCAGATTACGTTCGCCGTCCTCGCGCGCATTTCCACCAACGAGCCGCACCGTCTCATTGCCGCCTCCATCGGCGTCGCCGTGCCCGCCGACGAGGACGAGTATGGTTACCTGAGCGAGATCCACGCCCACGGCGTCAACGACCAGACCGCCGGTGACATGTCCGAGGACGCCGCCGCCGCCATGCTGGCCTCCACCCTCGGCGTCGAGTTCAACGAAGACGCCGACTGGGACCAGAAGCAGGAGGTCTTCAAGATTTCCGGCAAGATCGTCCGCACCGCCAACATCACTCAGTCCGCCGTCGGCAACAACCAGTGGACCACGGTCCTCGCCGGCGCCATCTTTATCTTCTAGCCGGCCCGCGCCGAATCGGGACGCATTGCCGTTGAGGCCGTCCGGTGCTACACTCCGCGCCCATGAACCGAGAGCTTCTCTCCGTCATCTCCCATCTCCCATTGCTTTTCGTCATCGGCTGCCTAGCCACGACCCTTGCCGCCGCCGAACCCAACCCCGCGTCGGCGTTGCCCCCGGTCGTGGTCGAGGCACTCAAGGGCGCGGACCCCGCAAAGGTAACCAAGTTGGACTTTAGTTGTCGTGGTATTGGGGATGAAGACCTTGCTGCCCTCAAGCCGATGACTAAGTTGAAGGAGCTTAACCTCAATGCTACGGGGATCAGCGACGCGGGGCTGGAGCATTTGAAGCCGCTGACGCAGTTGCAGGTGCTTTACCTCGGCGGCATGAACGGCAGCGATTCGGGACTGGCGCATCTGAAAGCGTTTAAGAAGTTGCTGATCCTTAACCTCGATGGCACGGAGGTCAGTGACGCGGGGCTGGTGCATCTGAAAACGCTCACGCAGTTGAAGGAGCTTGTTCTCGCTGGCACGGAGGTCAGCGACGCCGGGCTGGAGCATCTGAAGACGCTGACGCAGTTGCAGAAGCTTAACCTCGCCTGCACGCAGGTCAGCGGCGCGGGCCTGGCGCATTTGAAGACGCTCACGCAGTTGCAGGAGCTTTCGCTCCTCGACACGAAGGTTAGCGGCGCGGGTCTGGTGCATTTGAAGACGCTCACGCAGTTAAGGAAGCTTTACCTCAACGGCACGGAGGTTGGCGACGCAGGACTTGCGCATCTGGGATTGCTCGCGCAGTTGCAGGTGCTTTCCCTCGAGGAAACGAATGTCGGCGATGCAGGGCTGAAGCATCTGAAGCCGCTCACGCAGCTACAGAAGCTTTGGCTCTACAAGACGAAGGTCAGCGACGCGGGTCTGGAGCATCTGAAGCCGCTCACGAAGTTGCAGTGGCTTTTCCTCGATAGCGCACAGGTCAGCGACGCCGGGCTTGCACAACTGAAGTCAATGAGGCAGTTGCAGTTGCTTGATCTCAGCTACACGCGGGTCAGCGACGCGGGGCTGGAGCATCTGAAGACGCTCACGCAATTGCAGAAGATTTGGCTCGCCGGCACGAAGGTGACGGAGTCAGGTGCGAGTGGGTTACGGAAGCATTTGCCGAAGTGCGTTGTTGATCTTTATCGAACCCAATGAGCAAAAATGCCGGCGACTGAAGGGCGGGCGAGGTGGATTGCGACTTCCAGGCGCGATTCTTGCGCGGCTCAGGGGTGGTCGTGCCCGGAGGTCCCGACCCACCGGGCGGCGGGCGGATACACCAACACGGGGCGGAGGCTGCCATGTTTGAATGACGCCGAAGGCTCTGGGTTGTGGGCACCACAGCTTTGGCCTGGCGATCGCGTGCTGGCCAAGGCGGGAAGAGCTGCGATTCTCGCAGCAGTCCAAAGCCATTCGGCAAGCAGCTCTACTCGATCCACACCATCCGCATCCGCATGGGCGGCAGCGGGACGGAGAGGCGGCCGGCTTGGAGGGCGAGGGACTGGCCGGTGAGGGCGTCCTTGGCTTTGACGCCGGTCTCGCGCAGGCCGAGGCGCTTGAGGTCGAGGCTCAGGGAGGCGGACGGCTGGTCTTTCAGGGAGAGGTTGGAGACGACGAGCAGGGCGCGGCGGGACGGGGCTTTGCCGGCGAGGTAGAAGCTCGTCTTGACCGTATCGGTCGGGAGGGTGTGAACCTGATATTGCTTCGTATGGCGCGCGCTGAGGTGGATCTTGATACTCCTTATGAGGGACGCTGTGGTGACGAGCGGGTTGGTTTCCCAATAGGGATGCCACTCGGCGCGGCTGACGCCGAAGCGCGTCATGACGTTCCAGATGGGTGCCATCTTCTCCAGCGCGGCGAGGCCGCCGCCGGGACGGACGCGCACGTTGTGCAGCATCGTGAAGGCGAGTGCATGGTCGAAGGTCCATTGGGGCGGGCGCTCATAGACGAGGAACTCCGCCGGCACGCCGTAGTTACGCCCCATGAACTCGGCGCGGAACGCGGCCAGCGGCAGTTGTTGGATGGCGTTGGTGGAGAGCTGGCCGCCCTCGAACTGCTCGCCGTCCCAATACGAGTCCGCATACGCCAGCGTTGGCATGACGCAGCAGGTGCTCTGGTGCGGGTTCACCAGCCCGCCGCGCGGATGGATCGCCGCCGCCAGCCCGTGCATGAGCTTCCGCACGGCGAAGATGGGGTAGGTGGCGTGGAGCACGCCGTTGGTGCCGCGGTAGCCGCAGCCGTGTTTCTCGTTGGCGCACGCCCAAGGCTCGGTGGTGCCGTCGAGATAGACGCCGTCGTAACCGTAGCGGGTGAGCGAGCGCTCGATGCCGCGCAGGAGGATGTCGCGCCAGCGGCTGTTATAGCAGACGATGTAATCGCGCTGGTCCGGCCCGCGATAATAACCGCCGGTGTAACCGCCCGCCGTGGTTTTCACGAGCACCTCGTCGGACATCTCGCCCCATTCCGGCGCGAGCGATGAGAACTCGTAGCCGTAGTAAGGCAGCAGCTTGATGCCGCGCCGATGGCAGGCCGTCACAAGCTTCTTCAACTCCGCCTCCTGCGTCGTCACGGGATAGTTCTGATACGGCGTCCAGTGTTCGTGGAAGACGATGGTCTTCACACCCAACTCTGCCGCGCGGTCGAGGAGGGTCTTCTTCGCGTTCGATTTCGACGGCGTGCTGTCCTTGCCGGCGAGGTAGGTCTCGCCGTAGTCGGGTTTCTTCGCGTCGGCTTTCCAAAGCGTGCTCTCGATGCCGTAAGCGCCGCCGTGCCACACGCGCCACTCGTGGAAATTCTTCACCCACGGTTTCACCGGCGTCGCCTGGAAACCGAGCGTGTAGGTGACCGGCAGGCGCGGCGGCGGCGAGTCGAGCAGATGCAACCGCAGCACGGTCTGGTCGCCGCTGACGACGACCTCGATGGGCTGCTTTGGGTCCTGCGGCTGCCAGCCTTTGTCGGACTCGGTGAACCATCCCAGCCCGCCATCCTCCCAGCCGAGCCAGACGAACGGCTTGAACGCCAGCGTCAGACCAGCCTCCGGCAACGCACCGCTGTTCTTCGCGCCGCCCCACGAGCCGGGCCAGTAGTGATAGAGACTCGCGCGCGACCGTTTCAGCGGCACCTCCAACCAAAGCCGCTCGACTTTCGGCGCGACCTTCCTCTGCGGCAGGACGACGAGGTCCACGCGCATCACGCCGTCGAACTCGACGCGTGTGGTGGTGTCCACGATGAGGTCGTCGCCCGCCTGCCAGCCGGAGACGACTGCGACGCTCTTGTCAGTGTTGAACAGGAAACTACCACCGCGTTTCCACTCGATAGGCTTGCCGGAAACTTGGCCGACGAGCCGGATCGGTGCGGCGAGGATTTCCCCGCCCGCGGTGACGATGGAGGAGGGGAGGGCGTTGGTGAACTTCTGTGTCCGCCCCCAGACGCCAACCTCGACACCCGCCTTGCTTGTCTTGGCGGTCACGGCTGTCCACGGTGGGATGAGTTTCAGCGAATCCGTCGCAGGCGCTGCGGCGTGCGCCACAAGAACTCCCGCGACCACGGCCATTAGCGAAATGAAGCGTATGCTGTTCATGCTCTTCTCCATGCAGGCATCGCACTCTTCGCCACAGCTCGCGCGGAGCGTGACGGCAGCGTTGTTATGACCGACTTGATTCGGACGCGAGGGCTACACCTCGCAAATGCGCATCATCTTTTCCAGCGTCTCGATCGGGTCTTTGCCTTTGGTGGGTGAATACTCGTGCGAGATGATGCCTTTGTAGCCGAGGTCGGCGATGGCCTTGCAGATGCCGACGTAGTTCAATTCCTGCGTCTCGTCGAACTCGTGGCGGCCGGGATTGCCGGCGGTGTGGAAGTGGTCAAAATATTGGATGTTCTGCTGGATCGTGCGGATGACGTCACCCTCCATGATTTGCATGTGGTAGATGTCGTAGAGGAGCTTGAACCGCGGTGAGTTCACGCGCTTGCACAGCTCGATGCCCCACGCGGTCTTGTCGCACATGTAGCCGGGGTGGTTCACCTTGCTGTTGAGCAATTCCATGCTGAGCGTCACGCCCTTGTCTTCCGCAAGCTTCTTGATGTTATTGATGAAGACGAGGCAGTTGTCCATGCCCTGCTCGTCGGTGATGCCCTGCCGGTCGCCGGCCAGGACGATGACGTTCGGCGCGCCTGCCTCGGCGGCGGCATTGATGGCCTCTCGCATCTTCGGGTCAATCTCCGCGTGATTGGCCTTGTCGTTGATGCCCTTCTTGATGCCGCTGCCGCCGCGAACCTCCGTCGGGATCAGCCCGTATTTCTTCAGGATGGGAAACTTCTCCGGATCCTGGAGATCAACGGCGACCGCGCCCAATCGCGCCGCCTCGCGGCACTTGCCCTCAAAGTCGAGCTTCAAGCCGCCGAAGACGCCGAGGCAGACGCCCTGCCGGAGCCGGCCTTTGCGTGGCGCGGCCTGCGCGAGCGGAGCGTCGCCGCCCACGATGGAAGCGGCGGCTGCGGCGCCGAGGATGGAGAAGAAGTCTCTGCGAGGAATTGAAGAAGAAATGGTTTTCATGCCGCGAGGATAGACCAGCCACCGGCGTTTGTTCCAGCATTCTTGTTTGGCGGATTGTAGAACGGGCTTCCAAGCCCGTTGCGGAACGGATGTGGACATCCGTTCTACAGCTTGCGAGGTTGGCGTGAGCGGCTTATCCTCGCGTCATGAACGTGACTTGCTTCCTCACAAATTGGATTTCTTCCCGAACCGTCGCGGTGCTTTGTTGCGCCATCGCTTTCACTTTCGTCACGAACCTGCCGGCAAGAACGGACGAGGTCTTGCGGGCTGGCGTGGCGTCGTGCGACATCACGCCGACGAAGCCAGTGACGCTCGCGGGCTACGGGGCGCGCAAGGGTCTCTCGCAGGGCGTCCACGATCCATTGTCGGCGCGGGTGCTGGCGTTTGAGCAGGGTGGGAAGCGGCTGGTGCTGGTCTCGACGGACCTCATCGGTTTCTACAGCGGCACGGCGGAGGTCGTGCGCAAAGCGATCCTCGCGGAGTGCCGGCTGGAGCCGTCGGAGCTTTTCCTCTGCGGCATTCACACGCATAGCGCGCCCACGCTGGTGCTCGCCGGCTCGGAGGCGCACGCGAACAACATCGAATACACGGAATGGCTGACACATCGCTTGGTGGGTGTGGTGCGCGAGGCGCTCGGCCGCGCGACGCCGGCGCGGATCGGGTTCGGGTCGGGAGCGTCGCCCGTCGGTATCAACCGCCGGCAAGTGGCCGTGGACAAGGCGGGGAAGCGGCAGATTCGGCTGGGGCGAAATCCAGACACGTTGACGGATCGAGAGGTGCAGGTGTTGAAGGTGGCGCGCGTGGAGAATGGCGAGCCGGCCGCGATTCTCTTTGCCTACGGCACGCACAGCACGTCGTTGGGAGGAAAGAATCTCATCGTCAGCGGCGACGTGCATGGTTTGGCGGAGCAGTTTGTGGAGAAGCATCTCGGCGGCGGCGTGGTGGCGCCGGCGTTTGCGGGTGCGTCGGGCAATGTTGACCCGTGGTGCCGCGTGCTGCCGGAGTTCAAGACGGCCAACGGCTGGATACCGGAGCCGGTGCTGCTGGGCACGTTACTTGGCGAGGAAGTGGTGGATGTCTCGAACGCCATCCGGGATCTGGCAGCGAAGGGGCCGGTGGCGACGGCGATGAAGACGGTGGACCTGCCGCGCAAGACGCTTGACGAGGCGCAGAAGAAAGCGACGCGCATCCTGTCGGCTTTCAATGTTACCGTGGGGCGCGTAGGCGATGTGGCATTCGTCGGCCTTGGCGGGGAGGTGTTCAACGAGATTGGCAAGGCGATCAAGGCTGCCTCACCGTTTCCGCACACCATCGTTATGACGCACTGCAACGGGGCAGGCGGCTATGTGCCGACGAAGCAGAGCTATGACGACGGCGGCTACGAAGTGAACACGAGCCCGTTTCTCCCAACGGCGGCGGAGCAACTCACGCAGGAGGCGGTGCGGTTGTTGCGCCGGTTGTGACGCGTAGCGGCGGCCGCGAAATCTGGACTTGTCTCAGAACGAGGCGGTCTATACTCTCGCAATAGCAGGGAAGGAAACCGAGATGAAACAATTCATATTTCTGCCGACTCTTATTTCTTTGTTCTCACTCTCCGTTGGTGTGTTTGCAGAGGACATTACGACATTTGATGGCAAGACCTACCAAAACGTTCGCATAAGCCGCATCGAGTTGGACGGGATCAGTTTCATGCATTCACATGGTGCCGCAAAAGTGCTTTTCTCGGATTTACCAGAACCTGTGGCCAAGAAATATGGCTACGACCAGAAACGCTTCGAAGAATGGCGGCGCGCCCGAGCTCTGGCTGCAACCCAGCCACAAGCTTCTGTCGGGACAACGGCAGCAGCTAAGACCGCTGAAATGACCGACGCACAATGGTTGGAACAGGGGCGCGCGTTGCTGGCGCAGAGAATGTTCGCAGAAGCTGTTTCATGGATGGATAAACCTGACAGGCCGATTGACAGCATCGTCCAGGCTCTCGATCGAGACCGGTTATTGCGCGAAGCCTATGCTAGCTGGCTCGATGTTCTTCAAGTGACGCGAAAACAATGGGTTTCCCAATTGGAAGGGGTTCAGGAAGCTGTTGCTCAAATGAAGAAAGAACGAGACACAACGCAAAGCACCCTTAACAACAAGCGGGCGACCGAATCCCAAGTTACCCAGATGTCATCGGCATTTCAGTCTTCATCATCGTCTTCTTCCACGCTGCTAGGGCGCTCGCGTTACTTCAGAGGGTCTGGTGACCCGCACGCTGCAGGTGTTATTAATGAGTTCGAAATCAATCTCAGGAGCCTGACAATGGAATTGAATAAGCGCACGCCGGAAATGAACCAGCTCAAGGCGCAAGTCACCGCGCTTGACAACCAAATCGCAGCAGTTGAGCTGCGACTGCAACAACTGCAACCTTGGTATGTTAAACATTGGAAATGGCTGACTGGCGGTGGCGTTGCTGTTGCCCTTCTTTTGCTTTGCGTCCGCAGAAGTCCTACTTACTGAATCGGCGCCTTCTCATCTGACGCAGGCCCGGCCAGCGCGTTTTGAAGCTAGGTTCTAATGATACGGGCTTGTTTCTTGGCAGTCCAACGTGATACTGAGGTTTATTCGGTTTGTGAAATCCAGAGCGTAATTCAACCAAGGGAATCTGATCCATGAGCCAGCCCGCCAACCTCGTCAGCATCCATCCCTATTTCAAAGTCCACGCAGGCAAGATGGAGGAGTTCAAGGCCTCACTTGCGGCGTTCATCGAGAAGACCGCGACGGAAAAGAAGAACCTCTACTACGACTTCACGATCAACGGCGACATCGTCTTCTGCCGCGAGGCGTATGAAGGTGCGGAGGGTTTGCTCGCTCACTTGGAGAACGTTGGTGCGCTGCTGGGGCCGCTGATGAAACTGGCGGACGTTCAGCGCGTGGAGGTTCATGGTCCGGCGGCGGAACTGGAGAAGCTCAAAGGCCCGCTGGTGGGTCTTAAGCCGCAGTGGTTCACCTACATGTTCGGAGTGAAGCGCTGAGCGCGCGCGGTTGGGAGAGTGGAGCGGGAGACGGGACTCGAACCCGCGACGTCAAGCTTGGGAAGCTTGCATTCTACCAACTGAATTACTCCCGCGTCCAACTGCGCGCACTAAGCCACGTTTGACGGCCGTCTGCAAGCCTATTTCCGGGCTTGGGCGGCGAAGCGAACTGAGTGGGGCGAGTTTCGAAACTCGCCCAGCGTTTCAGAAGTGAGAACCGTGCCTGAGCTTGGAAGCTCAGGCCACTTGCGAACGCCGAACACCGCGCTTGAAGCTTGCGGGTTCGTTTGACAGATTAGCGGCGTGTTAACCAGCCGCGAACAACAGGAGCAGCAGGAGCAAAAGAGCCTCGCGCCTTACGCGCAGAAGAGCGCCGACAGCCGCGGGCGCATGCACAAGGAGTCGTCGCACGACTTGCGCACGGAGTTTGCTCGCGACCGCGACCGCGTCATCCACTCGCGGGCGTTCCGCCGGTTGGAATACAAGACGCAGGTTTTCCTCAACGGCACCGGCGACCACTTCCGCACGCGGCTGACGCACTCCATCGAGGTGGCAGCCATCGCGCGTTCGATTGCGCGGGCGTTGCGGCTGAACGAGGACCTCGGCGAGACCATCGCGCTGGCGCACGATCTCGGGCACTCGCCATTCGGCCACAGCGGCGAGCGGACGCTGAACGACCTCATGGCCGGCCATGGTGGTTTCGAGCACAACCAGCAGAGCTTGCGCATCGTGGACGAACTGGAGAAGAAGTATCCGGAGTTCGACGGGCTGAACCTGACTTACGAGACGCGCGAGGGGCTGGCAAAGCACGTCACGGGGTTCGACCGGCCGCGCAAGGCGATTGGGTTCGAGGTCAAGAGTCCGTCGCTGGAGGCGCAGATCGCGAACGTCGCCGACGAGATCGCCTACTACAGCCACGACATTGACGATGGTCTCGGCGCGAAGTTGTTGACAGAGGAGGGGCTGGCGACGGTTGAATTGTGGCAGGAGATCAGCGAGCGCGTTGCGAAACAGCATCCGCGCCATGACGCGACGCGGCGCAGCTACTTTTCCATCCGCTGTCTGATCAACGCACAGGTGGAGGACGTTATCGCCCACTCCAACCGGCTCATTGAGAAGGCCGGCGTCCGCAGCGCCGACGACGTGCGGCGTTGCGATCGGCCGCTCATCGCCTACAGCCCGGCGCTGCACAAGCGCACGCTTGTGCTGCGCGACTACCTTTACCACAACCTCTACTACAACCCGGAAGTGGAAGGCGTAAACAAACGCGCATGCAAGCTCATGGAGGAGTTGTTCGAGGCGGCGCTAAAACAGCCGCGCCTCGTAGGCAGCCAGAGCCGCGCCCGCATCGAGAAAATCGGCCTGCACCGCGCCGTGTGCGATTACATCAGTGGAATGACGGACCGTTACGTGATCGAGGAGCATGAACGCGTCTTCGGTCGCAAGGACGACGAGATGACCTTGTTCAAGGCGCGGCGGGTTTAATCCAACCGCAGCGCCTTGATGTGCTCCATCACGTCGTTGGCGATGCGCTGGTAGAGGTCCTTCATCGCGGCGGTGCCTTTCGCGCGCGCGCCGGCGATCATCGCGTCGTAATGCACCGGTTTGCCGAACATGATGTCCACCTGACCGCGGCGCGGCAACTTCTGGTTGCGCGGCCAGACTTCGTAGGCGCCGAACAGCCGCACGGGCACCACGGGCACGCCGGCCTTGGCAACGAGCAGGCCGACGCCCGGCTTCGCCTCCTGAAAACTACCGTCGTGTGTGCGCGTGCCTTCGGGAAACAACGTCACTGCGTAGCCGCGCCGCAGCCGGTCCGTGAGGGCCTTCAGACCGGTGATGTCGGGTTTGCCGCTCAAGTCCACCGGCACGACGTTCCAGCTGTGCAGCAGCGCGCTTTGCAGCGTGTTCTTGAAGAGCGTCTTGCGCGCGAGAAAACACGCTTCGCGCGGACAACCCGCACCGATCGCGTGCGGGTCGAGGAAGCTGACGTGATTGCAGGCGAGCACGACGCCACCGCTCGGTGGAACGTTCTCGGCTCCGTGAATGCGGAAGTTGAAAAGGTATTCGTAGAGCAGCCGTGACGCCGTCTGCGCCAGGCGATACCACGGGCGCATGGGCATGGGAGTGGGGTTTGCAGTGGTCATAGGCCGCGCCGTTTCAACTCCGCGAGCACCAACGCGAGGGTTTGTGGTGGCGTGTTCTTTCCGGTGTCCACAAGACACGCGCCGGGCGACACCACCAGGGGCGACACCTTCCGTGTCGTGTCGAGTTGGTCGCGCTGTGTGACTTGGTCCGCGTAGCCGTCGCCAGCGCGGCGCGCAGCGCGCACGGCCGGGTCGGCGTCCACGTAGAACTTGAACGGCGTCTCCGGAAAGACCACGGACCCGATGTCGCGGCCTTCCATCACCAGCGAGCCGAACCGCAGCAGTGCGCGCTGTTGCGCCACCAGCCACGTCCGCACCTCCGGCACGCGCGCCACCAACGAGACGTTCTGCGTGACGGCCTCGCTGCGCAGCGCCTCACCGGGATCCGCGCCGTTGATGAACATCACGATCCGTCCGTCGCAGAGCCGGAAGTCGCTCTTCATCTCCCGCATTCCGCGCACGACCGCCGCCGCGTCGCTGCAATCCGTGCCGCGTTGCAGACAATGCCACGTCACCGCCCGATACATCGAACCGGTATCCACGTGGACGAAGCCGTAGTGGCGCGCGAGTGCCTTGGCGATCGTGCTTTTGCCGGAGCCGCTCGTGCCGTCAATGGCGATTACGACAGTGCGCGCGGCGGGTTGTTTGGAAACCGATGACTCAGACTGCGAAGATTTCATTTCCTAAATTTCATCTCATCGCGGAAGAACTTGGCGCGTTTGAGAAACGCCGTGAGGTTGGCGTCTTCCTTGTTGCGCAGCATGGTTTGCACGGCTTCAAGCTGTTCGATGAACTGCGCCAGCGCGCGGCAGACCTCTTCGTGGTTGGTGAGGCAAATCTCCTGCCACATCCCCGGTGGGCTGCTGGCGATCCGCGTCGTGTCGCGTAGTCCGCCGCCGGCAAACTCCAGCGGCTGCGGCCCGTCCGAGCAAACCAGATTCACCAGTGCCGCCGCCACCAGATGGGGCAGGTGGCTGACGCGGGCGACGACCTCGTCGTGCTCGATGGCGGTGAGCGTACGGACGGAGGCGCCGAGCGATTTCCAGAACTCAGCCACCTCATGTAACGCGCCGGGATCCGTCTGTGCCGTCGGCGTCAGGATGCACACGCTGCCCTCAAATAACTCCTTCCGTGCCGCGCCGATGCCGGACTGTTCGCTGCCGGCCATTGGATGACTGCCCACAAAGCGGGCTTTTCCGGCCAGCAAGTGCTCGAGTTGAGCGACCACGGGATACTTCACGCTGCCAACGTCGGTCACCAGTGCTTGCGGTTTCAGCGAGGGCGCCATCTTGGCGGTCAGTTCGCCCATCACGCCAACGGGCGTTGCGAGCACCACGATGTCGGCGTCGCGCACCGCCTCGGCGAGGTCGAGCGTCGCCGCGTCGGCCGCGCCGGCCGTCAGCGCCTCGTCGCAAGCCTCCGGTCGCCGCGCCCAGAGCACTGTCCGCCCGGCGACCTGCCGCGCTCGCGCCGCCAGCCCGATCGAGCCGCCGAGCAAGCCGGGGCCGACCACAGTGAGTTTCTTGAAAAGCATGGGCCAAGGTTCTAACAGCAACGCGCAGCCTTGGCAAGGCGGGGAGGGGACGTCCGCCCGGCGAAGTCACCGCCCAACAACTCGCTGACGCGATCAACGGCACCCTGCGCAACGTGGACGGCTTCAGTCAGCTCTACTTCGCCATTAACGACCCGCCGACTCAGAGCGAGGTGCAACAAATCCTCGACAGCTACAACAACCTTATTCTCGCCCTCCGCCGCAACGTCTGAGGCGCTGAACGCGTTGTGGCGTCGGCCGTCTCAGCCGATAGGACTTCTCTGATGCGAAACAGGATTCAAAACGCTGCGGCGGCTCGGCCGGGACGGCCGACGCCACAAACGCCGATCAAACTCACTTTGCATTCTTCGTTCGCCACGTCGCCGCCGCCCTGCTCGTTTCGCTGGAAGCGCGGCGGGATGCGGAGGGTTGGAGTGGACAGCAGAAGCGGAAACGTGATAAAAAACGCTCGCATTTACTGAGGTAGGTTTCATCACAAGGAAGACACAGTTTCTCTTGGATGACGGTTTTGCAAAGGAGACGCGGCCAATGAGGTTGGCTGCCGGCTTGGCAGTGCCAAGACAGCCGGAAAGAACGCCTATGAAGGACTGTAATCATCACTTGCGATACAAAGCCGCATGGTTTGGGCGGGCACGCGGGTTTGCTTTCGGAGTCGCGCTGGCTGCAATGGTGTGTGGTCCGGCGCCGCGAGGCTGGGCGGAGGACGGCGTGACGAACGTGCTCAACCTGGTGTGGGTCGTAGATGGGTCTGGCGATTGGATTGTGGGGACGAACGGGTCGTATAACGCGCTGATCTTGACGAATTGGGGCCAGTTGCAGGTCATCAACGGATCGGGCATCATCGGTTCCAACGCCACGGCGAACAACAACATGGGGTTGGTAAGCGGATCTGGCTCGCTCTGGAGCAATCGGGACTCGATGGTTGTGGGTTCCATGGGGTCAACCAACCAGTTGACGATCAACGATGGCGGCCATGTCATCAACTCCAACGGTTTCGTGGGCAACGCCGTCGGCGCGAACGGCAATGCGGTGTTTGTGACGGATCCCGGCTCGATCTGGAGCAACGCGAACAACTTATTTGTGGGCAACAGCGGCAACCGCAATTCAATGACGGTGACGAACAGCGGGCAGGTGTTGAGCGCGGGCGGTTACGTGGGCGCGGATGCCGGGGCGAGCGATAACCGCGTGTTTGTAGTGGGCGTCGGGTCGCATTGGACGAACAGCGGCGATCTTTATGTCGGCGCCACCGGTTCGCTGAACCGGCTGACGCTCAGCAGCGGCGGACAGGTGAACAACAACAGCGGCTTCGTCGGCTACGGCACCAACGCGAACGGCAACTCGGCGCGGGTGGAAGGCGCGGGTTCGGCCTGGGTGAACAACGGCAGCATGATGATCGGCGACTCCGGCGCGAGCAACAGCATGACGATCGCCAACGGCGGGCGGGTGAACAACAAGAGCGGCTTCGTCGGCAACGGCACGGACGCGAACGGCAACGCGGTGCAGGTGGAGGGAGCGGGATCGGCCTGGATGAACAACGGCAGCATGGCGGTCGGCTACTCCGGCGCGAGCAACAGCCTGACCATCACCAACGGCGGCCAAGTGGTCAACGTCTTCGGCTACCTCGGCTACAACGCCAGCGCAAGCAACAACGTGGTGACTGTGACAGGTCCCGGCTCAGTCTGGAGCAACAGCACCATACTCTATGTCGGCTACAGTGGTTCCAGCAACAGCTTGACCATCGCCGACAACGGCCAACTGTTCAACACCAGTGGCTACATCGGCTACAACGCCAGCGCGAGCAACAACGCGGTGACTGTGACCGGTCCCGGCTCGGTTTGGAGCAACAGCAGCGACCTTTACGTCGGCTACCAAGGTTCGGGCAACGGCCTGACGGTGAGCAACGGCGCGCTTGTGGTCAACAGCGACGGCCGGGTGGGTGGGAATGCCGGGGCCAACGGCAACACGGTGCTGGTGACGGGTGCCGGCTCGCTCTGGACCAACGGCGGCAACCTTTTCGTTGGCAACGGCGGCTCGTTCAACCAGATGACGGTCAGCAATGGCGCGCAGGTGTTCAATCAAAACGGCTATGTGGGCTATACTACCGCAGCGAGTAGCAACGGGGTGCTTGTGACGGGCGCTGGTTCCGTCTGGAACAACAGCGCCGATCTGAGCGTCGGCTACTCCGGCTCCGGCAACAGCCTGACCATCAACAATGGCGGTCAGGTTCTCAGCGCCAACGGCTACCTGGGCTTCTTCACCAACTCAAGCGTCAACAACACGGTGTGGGTGACGGACGCAGGGTCGGTTTGGAGCAACAGCGGCCACTTGTATGTCGGCCAATACGGTGCGGGCAACAGTCTGATCATCAGCAACGGCGCTCAGGTCATCAACGGCTACGGTTACATCGGTTTCGACGGCGAGGCGGTCAACAACACGGTGTTGGTAACCGACGCAGGTTCGGTTTGGAACAACACGAACGACCTCTACGTAGGATGGTTTGGTTCCGGCGGCAGGCTCATCATCACCAACGGCGGACAGGTGTTGAACGTGGACGGCCACGTTGGGACGGGCGGCAGCAATAACGTCGTGCTGGTGAGTGGCACGAACTCGGTCTGGGGTAACATCGGCGCTCTGTATATCGGCCAGAGCGGCACCAACAACGGCTTGATCATCAATAGCGGCGCGTCGGTCACCAACGTGTCCGGTTGGATCGGCTATAACACGGGCGCGTTCAATAACGCCGTGGTGGTGACCGGCGCAGGCTCGACGTGGAGCAACTATTTGCATCTCGGCGTCGGCTATTACGGCTCCGCCAACAGCCTCATCGTCAGCAACGGCGCGCAGGTCCTCAACCGCTTTGGCGAGGCCTACATCGGCCGCTACGCGAGCGCCAGCAACAACGCGGTCGTGGTGACGGGCACCAACTCGCTCTTACAGAACGTCGGCAACCGGGAGCTTTACGTCGGCCACGGCGGCTCCGGCAACAATCTCACGGTCAGCGACGGTGGCCGGGTGGCCAACGGCGCGGGTTATGTTGGTTTGGAGGCGACGGCGCTGACGAACTGGGCGTTGGTGACGGGCGCGGGTTCGCTCTGGACCAACAACGGTGAGTTCGCGGTTGGTTACGGCGGCTCCGGCAACAGCCTGACGATCAGCAACGGCGGCCAGGTTGTGAGCGGCTCTGCCTATGTGGGCCACACCGCCAGCGCGACGAACAATGCAGCGCTGGTTACCGGCACCGGCTCGGTGTGGAACATTGGCGGCGACTTGCAGGTTGGCGTCACCGGTTCCTTCAACCGCCTGACCATCAAGGATGGCGGTGTGATCGTAAACAACAGCGGCTTCGTCGGTTTCGATACCAACGCCAACAACAACACCGTGTTGGTGGCCGGCTCCGGCGCGAGTTGGACCAACAACGGCGATTTGACGGTCGGTAACTTCGGCTTTGGCAACGGCATGACCGTCAGTAACGGTGGCGTCGTCGTGAACAACAATGGGCTTGTCGGCCTCAACGCCAGCGCCAGCAATAACACCGTGCTCGTGAGCGGCCCCGGCGCGGTTTGGAGCAACATCAACAGCCTGGCGGTCGGCGTCAGTGGAGTCGGCAACAGCCTCACCATCAACAACAGCGGCGGCATCTACAACACCACCGGCTTCATTGGCCTCAACGGCAGCGCGACGAACAACTCGGCGTTGGTGACCGGCCCCGGCGCGGTCTGGAACAACAGCGGCGACCTCTACGTAGGCTCCACTGGTTCCTTCAACCGGTTGATCATCAGTGACGGCGGCCGGGTCAACAACGTCAACGGTCACGTCGGCTTCGATGCCGGCGCGAGCAACAACGCCGTATTGGTGAGCGGCACAGGTGCGGTCTGGAACAACAGCGGAAATCTGTTCATTGACGAGAACGGCTCCGGCAACAGCCTGATTGTCAGCAACGGCGGCCAAGTCGCCAGCGTCAACGGTTACGTGGGCTTCGGTGCGAGTGCCACCAACAACTCGGCGTTGGTGACGGGCGCAGGCTCGCTCTGGACGAACAGCGCGGACCTTCATGTTGGCCTTGCCGGCTCCTCCAACCGGCTGACGGTCAGCGACGGCGGCATGGTCGTGAACAACAACGCTTACGTCGGCCTCGAAACGAGCGGTCATGGCAACAGCGTGCTCGTGACCGGCACTGGCTCGGTCTGGCGCAGCGCCGGCAAGCTCTACGTCGGCGCAGCCGGTTCGAGCAACACGATGATGGTCACGCTCGGTGGCCGGGTCGTCAGCGGCGACAGCGCCATCGGCTACACGGCGACCGCGAACAGCAATGCCGTGGAAGTCAGCGGTGCGGGCGCGACATGGACCAGCGGCGGCCTCAGCGTGGGCTACACCGGCTCGTTCAACCAGTTGACCATCAGCGGCGGCGGTCAGGTGGTCAGCACAGGCGCAACGATTGGTGTCGTGGGTTCCGCCAACAGCGCGCTGGTCGGCGGCACCGGCTCGGTTTGGAACAATAGCGGCAGCGATTTCATCGTCGGCGGCGCGGGCGTAGGCAATAGCCTCGTTGTGACCAACGGCGGTCAAGTGCTCAGCCGCACCAGTTACATCGGCTGGGACGGCGCGGCGACCAACAACAGTGTGCTCGTTAGCGGCGCGGGCGCGACATGGAACAGCAGCGACAGCCTCTACGTCGGCTTCACCGGTTCGTTCAACCGGTTGACCGTCAACGACAGCGGCATGGTCGCGGCTACGAACATCGTCCTCGGCTACAGCATGGGTGTCACCGGCAACATCCTCACCGTCTCCGGCGGCTTCCTCTACGCCACTAACGCGGCCGGCAGCGGCGCGCTGAACGTGAACTACGGCACGCTCAACCTCAACAGCGGCACGGTGACGGTGGACCGATTTATTGTCACCAACGGGGCCAACAGCGTGGTCAGCTTCAACGGCGGCACGCTCAACAGCGGCGGCACGGTTGTGTCCAACGGTTCGGCCTTCGTGGTGGGCGACACTGGCACGGGCGCGACGCTGAACCTGCTCGGCGGCAGCCATCTGTTTGCCAACGGCGTAACGGTGGGCAATTCGGGAGCGGCGGATGGTTTGGTGGTCACTAACGGAGCCGTGGCGCAGGTGGTAGGCAACACGTTCCTCGGCAACGCCGCCTCCAGCACCAATAACACGTTGCTGGTCACCGGCGCTGGCTCGGTCTGGAGCAACAGTGGCATTTTGCGTGTAGGCAACGTCGGCTCGGACAACAGCCTGACTATCGCCAACGGCGGCCAAGTCTTTAACACCGAGGGGGATGTTGGCCTCAACAGCAGCGCGAACAGCAACTCGGTCACTATCACAGGCGTCGGCTCACTTTGGAGCAATAGCGGCTCGGTCTATGTCGGCTACAACGGCTTCGGCAACAGCCTGACGATCACGAATGGCGGCAGAATGGTCAGTTCCGCTGGGGCCATCGGCCTCAACGGCGGCGCGAACGGTAACTCGGTCACTGTCACCGGCGCTGGCTCGGTCTGGAACAACAGTGGCATTTTGTATGTAGGCAACGTCGGCTCGGACAACAGCCTGACGATTGCCAACGGCGGCACGGTGGCAGCCGACAGTGTCTTCATGGGCTTCAACTCATCCACCGGCAACTTCATCACCGTCTCCGGCGGCAGCCTCTCCGTCACCAATGCTGCGGGCACCGGCACGCTCGATGTGCGCAACGGCGCGTTGACGTTTAACGGCGGCAACATTACCGCCAACTATTTCTACGCCACCAACAATGCTGCCGGCGCGACCAGCTCGATGTTTGATTTCAACGCCGGCACGCTGAATACGCTGAATGGCTCACAGATCGTGGTGCCGACGGGCAGCAACCTCATCATCGGCGCGGCGGTGGGCGGGGCCGCGACCTGGAACATCCTCGGCGGCACCAACCTTGTGGGCGAGGTGGCCGGGAGCACCAGCACCACGATCGTTGGCGGCGTGGCGGGCGCGCTCGGCGTGGTCACCGCGAGCGGCGCGGGCACAGTCTGGAGTAACACCACGGACCTGTCGGTCGGCGACGCCAGTTCGTTCAACCAGATGACGATTACCAACGGCGCGCGGGTGATGAGCGTCAACGGTTTCATTGGCAACGCCGCCAATGCCAACAGCAACCTCGTCGTCGTGGCCGGCACTAATTCGCTCTGGTTCGCCAGCGGTAACTTGGTGGTTGGTGGGGCGGGCATCAGCAACATGCTCGTCGTTGGCAGCGGCGCGATGGTGGACGTGCGCGGCACCCTCCGGGTTGGCCCGAACGCCCAGTTCCTGAACAGTGGCAACCTCCTCAGCGCCGCAACAGAAGTCAGTGCCGGCGGCCAGTTGGTGGTGACGGGTGGTGGCGCGTTGGGCACTGGCGCGGTCGCCAACAGCGGCACCTTGATATTCAACCCCACCGGGACATTGACCGTCACCAACACCATCAGCGGCATCGGCAACATGGTCGGGAACGGCCCCGGCACGTTGGTGCTCGTCTCATCTAACTCCTACACTGGCGGCACGTTGATCGCTGGCGGCACGGTGTCGTTGAAGAACACCTACGCTTTGGGCTTCGGCCCGGTCACGTTGACGGGCGGTTTGCTGAAAGCCGACCCGCTGGTCATGAATTTTGCCACTTACTCGCAGAGTGGCGGCACGCTGCAAATGGCCGTGGGCGGCACGACGGCGCCGGGTGTTGACTACGATCAGGTCAACGTCGCAGGCGCCGCGACCGTCAGCGGCGGCACGTTGAAAATTGTGCCGTTCGGTGCCTACCAGCCGAAGCGCGGCGATGCTGTGCCGTTGATGGTTGCGGCCGGCGGTCTGACCGGAACGTATCCTGCTTTCGATAGCACGTCGTTTTATGCCGGGCCGACGCCAGCCAGCGCGTTGTTGCTGCCGAACTTGAGCTATAGCGCAACGACGATGACATTGCAGTGGTCGCAACTGCCGTTCCTGCCGTATGCGGTGACGCCGAACCAGCAAGCTGTGGCCCGCAACCTCGACGCGACGGTGACTGATCCGCGAACGAAAGCAGCGATGGACTACATAGACTATCTCCCGGGTGGCGTGGCTCAGGTGTCAGCGGCGATGGATTTGATTTCGCCGCATCAGTTGATCCCGATGTTCACGATGGGCTTCGCCGGCGCGGAAGTGCAGGGCTATAACCTGCTGGCCCGTATGCGTGAGATTCGCGCCGGCAGCAGCGGTTTCAGCTCCAGTGGGCTGAGCTTCTACGATCCGAGTGGCACGGTGGATGGCCGGATGGGTTTCTACGATCCGGCCGGCACGAGCGGGCCGGGGCCGCTCACGCACCTGGCTTCAAGCGAGGCGGGAGAGAGCACCCGCGTCTTCAAGAACAAGCCACTGTTCCTCCCGCTGAAGGACAATCCGTGGGGCGTGTTCGTGAGCGGCGCGGGACAGTTCGTCGGTGTGCAGGGCGACCACAACGCCAATGGTTACCATGTGGCCAGTGGCGGCTTCACCGTGGGCGCGGACTACCGGTTGATGGATGGCACGATGTATCCGTTTGACCAGCTTGTGATCGGCGCGGCGCTCGGCTACGCCAACAGCAGCTCCGACATCGGCGGCGACGGGCGCATTAATGTCAACGGCGCGCAGGGCAACATCTACACGGCGTGGTTCAAGGAAGGCTTCCACGTTGAAGGCATGGTTGGCGGCGGCGGCGACATCTACGATACACGGCGCGATGCGTTGGGCGGCTCGGCCACCGCGACCGTTAATGGTTATCATCTGCAAGGAATGCTGGGCACCGGCTACGACTGGCAGAGCGGGCCGTGGACTTTCGGTCCGCAGGTGTCGGCGCAATACACCCGCGTCATGATTGACAGCTTCACCGAGAGCGGTTCGCTGTTGCCGCTGCGCTTCGATTCACAGAACGCGGACTCGCTGCATTCGCGGGTGGGCGCGCACCTGACGTATCAGGCCGTGCTGGGCAAGATCCTGCTGACGCCGGAAGTGCGCGCGGGCTGGCGGCACGAGTTTATGAATCCGGACATCATGTTGAATTCGCAATTTGCCAACGGCGCGGGTGGCGTCTTCGGCGTGCGCGGGCCGGCGTTGGGCAAGGATAGCGCGGTGTTGGGCGTGGGCATGTCGGTGCAATGGACCGACGACCTCGCGACGTTCATCAACTACGACACCGAGCTTGGTCGCGCCAACTACCAACTCCACTACGTGAACGCCGGCGTGCGGATCAACCTCTGAGGCGGCTGTGAGTAGAACGGGCTTCCAAGCCCGTTCCTCCTTGTGCATTGCGGAACGGATATAGACATCCGTTCTACGGGCGGTTACTTCACCGCGCAATCAATCCGGTTCGGCGTGCGCGTGGTGATCGTCAGCTTTGGGGCAGGGCACTTGTCGAGGACGCGGTCGAAGTCGCTCCAGATGGAGCCTTCCACGGTCACGTCCATTTCAAGCACGTTGTTGGCGTAGAGCCGCTCGTGGACGCCGGTGACGCCGCGTTGCTGCTTGAGCCAATCCATGACGGCGTTGCGGCCTTCGTAGTTGATGTTGTTGATGATGACCTTGACGTCGGCCGTGTTGAAGACTTCGCTGCGCCATTTCTCGACGAGCTTCGCCGACAGACTCTCGGCGAGCTTGAGGGCCGTCTCGCCGAGCGCCTTCTGCGCGGTCGGCAGCAGCCCCGGTCCGCGCGCGACGCCGCTCGCGTGGTCCACGCAGATGATCCGGGCGCTGTCGGTGTTGATGGCGCGCGCGTTGAGGTTGGCGCTCATTGCAAAAACCTTGATACCGTAAGCATCGCTGGCTTCTTGCAAGCTGCTGATGGCTTCGTAGGTGATAACCACCTCGGCGTCAAACTTCCGCCCCAGCGCGGCGCAACGTGCGGCGTCTTGGAGTTCCTTCTCGTTGGCGACCTGCATCGCCTCCTTGCTCACGAGCGGGAAGTTTAGTTCGGAGAACCGCATCTCCAGCGCCGTCTGCACGTCCTGGATCTTCACGGCGCTGTCCACTTGCGCGTTCTCGACGCGCGAGACCCCGATTACCATGATGCGCGGGTTCTTCTTCTGATGTTTGACTATATTGAGCGCCTGGATGTCCTTCCTCAACATGCCGAGCGCGACAATGGCCTTCACCTTGATGCGGTAGATGCCGCCTTCGCCGTTATTATCGCCGACGATCTCGTAGGTGCGAACGTAGCCCTTGGTTGCGGCGTAAATCTTGTCGTCGAGGAGTTGGAAGTTCTGCGTCATCGTCTCGGAGTCCACCACCGCACCAACGCCTTTTTCGACAGCGGAGCGCAACGCCCGTTGGATGGCCTCGTCGCGCGCCTTCAGGTCGGAGCCGTCGGCGCGGCCGTCGGCGATGACTTCCTGCTCGGCCACGGGCGCCTGGGCGTAGGCGTTGACCAAGAGCAGCACTGCCAGCAATGGAAGAGCTTTGCGGATCATGTTGGGCCTCTCCGCCGGTTGCGGGTAAACACGGCGCGCAACCGGCGCACTACGGCGGATTACCTCACCACTTCTTGTTGATGGACGACCGGGCCTTCGCGGATGACGCGTTTCTCAACATAAGGCTCATCGCAGCCGATGGTCGTAAACGCCATGGCAACGAGAAGCAGCCACAGAAAAAGATTTCCTTTGATCATTGTTCGTTCTCCTTTGGTTCAAACTACTGCGCGACAATCTAGCATACGTCGTTCTCAGGGCAACGGATTTTCGCAAACACGCGTCTTTCGACGGCAACATCTGCGCGGTATTCAATTCCAACGCGCTTCGCCTCCAACCGTTCTCACGCTTTCGCCTGCCGCAAATGCGCCAGCAGCGCGCGGTATTGCTCGGCCAGACCTTGCTCGATGGGCTGGCGGCGGGCGTAGGGCGCTTTGAAATAGAAACTCAGCCACTCCTGCGGCCCGCGCTCGCCGCGGCGCGCGGCGAGGTCCATGAACCGCACCAGGTCCACCACCAGCGGCGCGGCGAGGATCGAATCGCGGCAGAGGAAGTTTACCTTCAACGCCATCGGTTTGCCCAGAAAACCCACGAGATCAATGTTGTCCCACGCCTCCTTGTTGTCGCCGCGCGGCGGGTAATAGTTGATCTGCACAAGATGCGACGGCACCGCGTAGCCGAGCATCTGGTCGAGCAGGTCGCTCTTGCACTTCTGTTTCGCGCGGTGCGCGGCGGGATCGTTGAGCGTGCGGCCGTCCTCGTTGCCGAGTAGGTTCGTGGAGAACCAGCCGGCCACGCGCAACGCCCGTGAGCGAAACGCCGGCGCGAGCACACTCTTCATCATGGTCTGGCCCGTCTTGCCGTCCTTGCCTGCCAGCGGCACGCCGCGTTGCTCCGCCAGCTTGCGCAACGTGGGCAGCTCGTCGGCGATGTTCGGCGTGAAGTTGATGAACGGGCAGCCCGACTCGATGGCGGCGCGGGCGTAAATGGCCGACGCGCCGCGCTTACCCGCCGGCTCGGTCGAGGTCAGGTTGACCACCACTACGCGCGCGAGGCGGTGCTTGTGCTGAAACGCTGCGAGATCGCGGCGGGCGGCGGCGATGCTCCCGCGCGCGGGCCAGGCGCGTAGTTTGCGCAGCGCGGGGGCAACCGGCTTGAGTTGTTCGGCGCCGACCACGTCGTTGCGGAGGGCGGCTTCGTGCTCGTTCTCTAGGCGCGGATCCCAGCCGGCGAAGACCAGACGCTTCAGCGGCGCCAGCGCCGCCAGCTTCTGCACGGCGGGGTCTTCGCTCAACAGCCCGACCGGCTCCGCCAGCCCGCGCCGGATCAACTCGACCCCGGCCACGACCGTGGACGCGACCGCGCCGTTCAATCCCGCAATGGCTACTCCAATGGTTTCGCTCACGCCCCGCAGCCTGCCTCATCCCCGCCCGGCCTGCAAGCGCGGGGTGCGCGGGGTGCGTGATGATGTGGATGCTATCAACCCAATATAGGTCTCATCCGAAGTTATTCATCCGGCGGTGAGGAGCGCATCGGCCGGGTTCGCTACAGGCATGGTTAGGCCGATGGGCTTACCGTTTGAACTCCGCGACGATCTCGCAGTGGGATGTCTGGGGGAAGAGGTCCACGGGTTGGACGCCGAGGAGGTTGTAGCCGTGGCTCAGGAGAAACTTGGCGTCGCGGGCGAAGGTGCCGAAGTCGCAGGAGACATAGACGATGTGGGGCAGGGCAGCGGCGGCCACGCTGGCCAGCACGGCATCGCTGAGGCCGGCGCGCGGCGGGTCCACGAGCAGGGTGGTTTTGTCGCGGGGGAGAAGTTCCAGGGCGCCGCGCATCTGGGCCTCGACGGGGCCTTCGAAGAATCGCAGGTGGCGATGGCCGAGGCGGCGGGCGTTCTTGCGCGCCCAGACGACGGCGTGTTTGTCGAACTCGATGCCAACGGCGGCGTCAAGTTGGCCGGCGAGGGCGATGCTGAAGAGGCCGACGCCGCAGTAGGCGTCGAGCAGGTGGCGGTGGCCGGCAGCAGTGATGCGTTGGCGGACTTGGGCGACGAGTTCGCCGGTGAGGGTGCTGTTGACTTGGAAGAATCCGTTGGCAGGCACCTGCAACATCACGTCCCCGATGGTCTCTTCGAGCACTTGGCTGCCGGTGCCGACGATGCCGCGGGAGTCCATCCGCAGCAGGAGTGTGTAGGGCCGTTCGGCAGGCGGGGGCGCGGCGCGATAGGTGGTGAGGGCTTGGTTGATCGGTTCGGCAAGGATGGCGCAACGCTCGATGTCCAACGGGGTGCGGTGGTCCACGGCGTGGAAGCCGATGAACTGGCGGCGCGGGTCCACCTGCATGGTGGTTTTGTTGCGATAGCCATACGGCGCGGGCGAGGGAGTCGGGTCGCTCACGGGCGGCTCGGCGATGCCGCCGATGCGCTGGAGCGCGGCGATGATCTGTCGCTTCTTGATGGCAAGTTGTTCGGCGTAGGCGATGTGTTGGTATTGGCAGCCGCCGCACGGCATGGTGACGCCGATGGCCGTCGGCCGCGGCCCGTAGTAGGGGCAGGGCGGCTGGACGCGATGCGGCGATGCGGTGAGGATTTCGACCGTCTCGGCGAGAATGAAGTTTTTACGGAGCGAGGTGACGCGGGCGCGGATGTGTTCGCCGGCAATGGAGTAGGGGACGAAGACGACTTCGCCTTCGTGCCGCGCGACGCCGCCGCTGGCGGCGACATCATGGATGGTGACTTCGATTGTGTCGCCGATGTTCATACTGATGTGACCAAAAGGAAAGTTGGTGCCAGGGGAGGGAATTGAACCCCCGACCAAGGGCTTATGAGTCCCCTGCTCTACCTCTGAGCTACCCTGGCACCGCGAGCGCAAGACGGTAGAAAGCCCGCGCCTCAGTGTCAAATTTGAAATGCGGTAAGTTGGTGGTGTTCCTTCTTTCACCGGCGGCTGTTCGATGCGCTGGGTGTGCCAGCTAATCTCGCCTTGCACCCGTCAGGGCTGGCGACTAGACTCGTAACCGTTATGAAAATACAAAAGGCCGTTGCCGCATTGACGGCGCTGGTTCTTCCGATGGCGGTGTGGGCGCAGGAGGCAGCACCGTCGAAAACTTACACGCCCGAGGTCATGAGCCTGTGGGAGATCGTCAAAGCCGGCGGATGGGTGCTTGCCCCGCTGGTGCTGTTGTCGGTCGTGGGGCTCGCGATGGTCGTGTATTACTTCCTCACGCTGCGTCGTGATAAAATCGTGGACCCGGATTTCGTCGAAGGCTGCCGGCGGCTGTTGCGCGACAAACGGCTGGATCGGATCGAGACGCTCTGTAATTCGTCCGGCCGGCCGATTGCGGCGGTGTTGCGCGTGGCGTTGGAAACGCGGGCGACACGCGGGCCGGTGGATGCGCTGGCCATGCGCGAGGCGGCCGAAGCCGAGGGCGAGCGCCAAGCGGCGGCGTTGTGGGACCAGATTCATTACCTGATGGACATTGTGGTAGTGGCGCCGATGATTGGACTTCTCGGCACGGTCATCGGCATGATTCGGAGTTTTTCGGGCTTGGCGCTGGACATCAGCGCGGCCAAGCCGATCCTGCTGGCGCAGGGCGTGTCGCAGGCGCTGACTTGCACGGCGATGGGGTTGTGCGTGGCGATTCCCGCGGCGATTTTCTACGCCTACTTCCGTGGCCACGTGAACAAGCTGACGCTGGAGATGGAGGGGGCGAGCACGGACTTGGTGAACCGTCTCGTGGCCGCTGACGCAGCGCTCAAACAAACGGCGAGCACGCAGCCATGAACTTCCGTCGTCGCATCCGAACCGAGCCGATGGGGTTTCAGATCATTCCCATCGTGGATGTGATTTTGCTCCTCCTGATTTTCTTCGTCTCGACGTGGACCTACGCGCATTGGGAAAATGAGTTGAACATCACGGTGCCGACGGCGAAAGAGGTGACGAAGACGCCGCGCACGCCGGGTGAGATTATCATCAACGTAAGCAAGACCGGCGAGGTAGTGCTGAACCGCAAGACGTTGACGGACGACGAACTGCGGTCGGTGCTGGCACGGATCGCGAAACAATTTCCCGACCAGCCCGTGATCGTTCGCGGCGACGAGGCGACACAATACAAGTCCATCGTGCGCGTGCTGGATGTGTGCCGGCAGGCGGACATCTGGAACGTGGCCTTCGCCACGAAACCGTCTGAAGCAAAGCCGCAGGCTGGTGTTCCGGCCAACCGGTAAACCATCATGGATCCGAGCTTGAGAGAGTGGCGGCGGTTCTCTTTCCACGGCGCGTGGATGGTATTGCTTGCTGCGACGGTGGCGTTGGCGCAGGCGCCGCAGCGGCCGGCGGACTTCGTCATTCCCGCGCCTCCGCCCGTGGTGATGCCGCCGCCGGCGGTCGCATCACCGGGAACGGTGGTGGTGCCGCCTTCGACGTCGCCCGTGAAACCGCCGGCGACGGTGCCGACGATGGCGACCAAGCCGATCTCGACAAATTCACCCGTTGGTTCGCTGACCAACGCCGTGCCGTTGGAGGCGGCCGTGGCGCAGCTCGATTTCGCCAACGGACTTTTCAAGCGCCAGTTCTACGACATGGCGCTGATGGAATACATCCGCTTCAAGGACAAGTATCCCAATCATCCGCTTTCGGACGAGGCTTACTACCGGATGGGCGAGTGCCAGCGGGAACTGAAATTCAACGACCAGGCAAGGGAGACGTTCCGCAGCGTCACGCGGCAGTGGCCGAGCAGTGAGTATTCCGGTCGGGCGCATTTCCGGCTCGGCGAACTGGCGTATCAGGCGAAGCAATACCCGCAGGCGATCCCGCTTTTCATTGCGGCGACGCACCAGACCACCGACGAAGCCGTGCGGACTGCGGCGACGTTTTATCTGGCGAAGGCCCAGCTCGAAAGCGGCCAGCAGGACGCAGCGATGGACAACCTGCGGCGCGTGCTCAAGTCGAAGACCAGCGGCGAGTTCAAGACGTTTGCGGAATCGGCGCTGGCGGGTTTGTATCTGAAGACGGGCAGGCAGAAGGAGGCGCTGGCACATTATGAAAGCCTGCTGACGTTGGAGACCGCGCCGGACGTGCGCGAGGAGGCGCTCTATCAGGTCGGCGCGCTGCGGTATGCGCAGAAGCAGTATCCGGCCGCGATAACGGCGTTCCGGGATTTCATCAAGGATTTTCCCCGCAGCCGCAGCGTGACGGACGCGGCGGTCGGGCTGGCGCGGGCGTTGTATGAAACCGGCAAGCATCGCGAGGCGGCCACGGTCGCGCGCGAATGGCAAGGCATGGCGCCGAAGGAGGCGCAGTCGGAACTGGCGATGATGGTGGCGGTGGCGTTCCGAGACGACAAGGCGTTCCGCGAGTCGGCCGATTGGTTTGAGAAGGCGGGGACACCCGCGGCGCGCACGGAGGCGGTGCGTTGCGCGTTCATGGGGCAGGACTATGCGCGCGTGATCCAGCGCGGCGAGGTGTTGATCCAAGCGGACCCGAAAGGCCCGTTCGCGGAGAGCGTGATACTGCTGGTGGCGGAATCGTTGGAGGCGCAAAAGGAATGGGTGCGCGCGGCCATCGAATATCGGTTGTTGATGGAGCGGTTCCCGAAGACGGCATGGGGCGCCGACGTGCTGTGGCATACGGTGACGTGCTGGCAGCAGGTGAAGAAGATTGACGAAGCGGTGAAAGACCTCGAACGCGTGGCGAAGGAATTTCCGAAGGACTCGCGCAATGAAGCGGCATGGTATCAGCTTGGCGTGTATTGCGGACAACTCGACCGCAACGACCAGATGCTGGCGGCGTTCGACAAGTTGCAGGCGCTTTATCCGAAGAGTCCCAACGCCGCCGAGGCGCGCTACTGGCTGGGCGCGAACTACCTGACGAAGAAGGACTGGGCCAAGGCTGCCGAGCATCTCGAAGCCGCGCTCGCGATGCGACCGGTCGAAAATCGCGTCCGCGCCGGCGCGAAGCTGGTAGCCGCCTACTACCAACTGGAGAATCCGGACAAGACCCTCGCGCACGCGCAGACGCTGGTGGACGGTGGCGAGGCGAAGCTTATACCGGCGGAGGTTTACGCGTGGCTCGGCGGGAAACTTTTGGACGGCGCGAAACCCGAAGCCGCGCTGCGTTATCTGAAACTGGCGCTGGATTCGAGCAGCGACGCGGCGTTGCGCTCGCGCTGCTGCAACGACGCGGCGCGTGCGAGCGCCAAGCTCGGCCAGTGGGAGCGCGCATCGGCCTATTATCGCGACGTGATCGAATACGAAGGCGCCAGCGAGCGCGGCAAGAGCGCGGCCATCGGTCTGGCGGAGGCGCTCGTGCGCACAGGCGATTCCAAGGACGCAAAGGACACGCTGGAGAAGTTGCTGGATCGGCACGCGGAAGGGCCGGAGAACGCGCGCATCCGCATGTTGCTCGGCGACCTCTTTACGGGGATGAAGGATTTCCGCGAGGCAGCGCGCTACTACATGAGCGTCGCGGCGCTTTACGACGACCGCAAGGTTACACCGGAAGCGCTCGACCGCGCGGCGGCGGCGTTTGACGCGTGCGGCCGCACCGGCGACGCGACGCAGGCGCGGCGCGAACTCGACCAGCGTTTCCCGACCTACCGCATGTTCTCGCGCGGCAAATCGGTAGGAAGCACGCCGTCGCCAACCGCTGACCCAGCCGCGCCGAAGAAGCCATGAACAAGCTGCGTCGCGAACGGCTCGAATATGAAGGCGCTGCGGTTGCCGTCTCGGTGATCTTCCACATCCTGTTGTTCGTGTTCCTGATCCACTACAACGTGGATGCGACGCCGGTCGTGAAGGAACGGCAGTTCCGGTTCAAAGTTTCCAAGGTTGAAATGCCGATGGTGGCGTTGCCGCCGCCGCCAGAGCAGACGCCGGAGGAGAAGGCGGTCGCCGCGGGTCAGATGCGCAAGGTCGGCCCGCCCGCTGTCGAGAAGTTCGCTGCGCCTGCCGATGTCACACGGCCCGGCGTTGCTGGCGCGCAGCCCGGCCCGATGCCTGCACCGGCGATTCCAGAGCAGTTGCAGATCGGCGCGCAAGTGGTGCGACAGCCGACCTCGTTGGAGCCTGCGCACGTCAGTCGAGATCTCATTGCCATGCCGGTCGAGCGGCCCAACCGCCCCATGATTCAGGCGCCGCGCACGATGGCGCCCGGCATCGAACTGCCCGCGCCAACGGCATTGACGGAGCAGATGCTCGCTTCGGGACGCGTCGGCATTGGTGGCACCGGCACCTTTACCGGACCGGTGACGCAACCGCTGACACAAATTTTTGGGCCGGGCGCGAAGTCTGTGGAACAGTTGATGAAGGAGGCTGTGAAGCCGCCGCCGCCGAAGACGACGTCAGCGTTGCCCGCCGCGCCGCTGGAGCCATACGTGAACATGGACGTTTTCACCTGGCACGATCCGACGGATGCAGCAACGGGCTACTATCAAGTCCGCATCGCGTCGCGGGCTGACAGTCCGCTGAAGCGGGTCCCGAAAGACGTCATCTTCGTCGTGGACGTTTCCGGCAGCATCGGCCGGCAGCGTGTGGAGCAGTTCAAGGTGGCGTTGCGCACGGCGCTGATGCAGCTCAATCCCGAAGACCGGTTCAATATCATCCAGTTCCGTTACGACATAGATTTCGTCAGTCCGACGCTGATGCCGGCGAGCATGGCGTCGTCCGAGCGCGTGCAGCAATATATCGCCCGGTTCCACGCAATGGGCACGACCGACCTGTTTGCGTCCGCCCTGCCGCTGGCGCAGCTCAACCGCGAGCGCGGGCGGCTCTTGATGGGTGTGCTGCTTAGCGACGGCCTGCCGACTGTGGGCGAGCTTGACGCGCTGAAGATTCTGCATCGTTTTGCGCAGATCAACGCCGGCCGCAGTTCCGTCTTCACCTTTGCCGGCGGCAGGGACGTGGACCAGTTCTTGCTCGGGTTTCTGGCGTATCGGAACCAGGGCTGGCTCAACTACGTCATCGCGCCGGAGAACATCGCGGAGATGTTTACGCGCGCCCAACTCGCGCGCGCCAACCCGTTGCTGCTGGACTGCCAGTTCCGTTTCAGTGGCGTCAACGACGAGGAAGTCTTCCCGCGCACGTTGCCGCATTTTTTCCGCGACACGCCGCTCATGCTTTACGGTCGCTACCAGCGCGGGCAGGATAAGCGCCTCGCCGTGCAGATTCGCGGTGAGAACGCCGAGGGCCGTCCCATGGATATGACGGTGGTGCGCGACCTGCCGATTGCCGATAACGGCACGTCCAACATCGCGGTGGACTGGGCGCGGCAGAAGATTAATCACCTCATCGCGCGGTGGATAGACACCGGCGACAAGGCGTTCTACCAGCAGGCGGCGACTCTTGGTGCGCGGTTCCGGGTAGCCGTGCCGCAGTTGCGGAAGTAACAAGAGGTGGGCGCTGTTGTTGGTGGTTGGCGGCGTGGTCGCCTCTCAATCCCTTGCCCGAAGAAGATTATGAAGACAACACAAGTCCGTTCGCGGTTTCTCGTTGCTATGGCTCTTGCAGTGTCCGTCGGGTGCGCATGGAGCGCGAGCTTTGCCGCTCAGTCGCCGGTCGGTGTCGCGAAGAAGCTGGTGGGCACATGGAAGCTGGTGTCCATCGAGGAGCGGGATGGCAGCGGCAAACTGGTTGTTCCGCTGGACTTTGGCGCCGAAGCGGTCGGGATACTGACGTATGACGCGACGGGACACATGGCGGCGCAGGCGGGGCGTCGCGGCCGGCCGCGCCTGGATACCGAGGATGTCCACCGCGCGGCGCCGGAACAGGTGAAGTCAGCTTTCACGGGCTATGCGGCTTATTTCGGAACCTACGAGGTGAACGAGCGCGAGAGCATCGTGATCCATCATGTGGAGGGAAGCATGCTGCCGAACTGGGAGGGCGGCGACCAGCGGCGAAAGTTCACGCTATCGGGCGACAAGCTGATCCTTGAGCCGCCGGCGTTTCAGGCCAAGGGCGAGAAGCGTGCGCGCCGGCTGACTTGGCAGCGGGTCCAATAGGTTGGGTGAGTGAATGCTGGTGGTTGACTGCGCGCGGCTGCAACTCAGGCGAGGCTGCCAAGCTCGCGCCACCACTGTCACGCCCGCTTTGCGTCGCCCCACAGCCGCTCCAGCGCGTAATGATGGCGCACGTCGGCGCGGAAGATGTGGACGATGATGTCGCCGTAATCCACGATGACCCAGTGGCTGGAATAGACGCCCTCGCGGCCGCGCGGCATGTAGCCGTGTTCCTTGAGCCGCAACTCAACGTTGCTCGCGATGGCCTTCAAGTGCGGCTCGGAGGTGCCGTTGCAGATCAGGAAGTAGTCGCAGAACGAGGAGATGCCGCGCATGTCGAGCAGCACGACCTCCTCGGCTATCTTCTCCAGCACGGCCTCGCGGCAGAGACTGGCCTTCTCGGTGGTTTTCAACGGTGTCTTGTCCATCAGCAGTAAAGTCCGGTTTTCTGTATGTATCGGCGCACGGCGTCAGGCACAAGATAGCGGACAGACGCGCCACTTGCCAGCCTGTCGCGGATGTCCGACGACGAAATATCGGCGGGGTGGCCGGGAAGCTTGTGAACGCGCAGCCCCCGCAGCCGTGTGGGCGGTGTCCGTTCGCCGGGCCGCGCCACGCAGATGAACTCGCAGAGCCGGGCCAGTTCCGGGGCTTCGCGCCACTTGTGCAGCTCCCGCAGGCTGTCGGCGCCGATGAGAAAATAGAACTTCGCGCGCGGCATGGCGTGGCGCAGTTGGCGCAGCGTCTCCACCGAATACGACGGGCCGCCGCGCCGCACCTCGATGTCCGAGCAGCCGAACTTCGCGTTGCCGTGGATGGCGAGTTTGACCATCCGCAACCGGTGCCGGGCGTCGGCCAGCACGCGGGGGTGCTTGTGGGGCGGTGTGGCGCTGGGGATGAAGATGACGCGGTCCAGTTCCAGCGCTTCGGCCGCAGCCTCAGCAATGAGCAGATGCCCCAGGTGAATGGGGTTGAACGTGCCGCCGAAAATGCCGAGTTTCATCGAGTCGCTGCTGGCCGCGTATGATCAGGATTCAGTAGTCAGTATTCAGAAGCCAGTAGCCAGGTTGTAGAATTTGCTCGTTCACCGATCTCTGCCTTCTGCCTTCCGTCCTAAAAAAGTGGTGGAGGGAGAAGGATTTGAACCTTCGAAGGCATAGCCACCTGATTTACAGTCAGGCCCATTTGGCCACTTTGGTATCCCTCCACATCAAAAAACGTGGCGCGCAAACTATCAGAGCGCATTCGGCGAGTCAAGATGCGCGCAGAGAATTTCAGGGGAAAGTTGAGAGTTAAGAACGGAAAGTTATGAGTTAAGAACTTTCAGATTTCTTCACTCTTAACTTTGAACTCTTCACTCGCCGTGAGGCGAAAGCAGCCAGTCCCAGCGCCAGCAGCGCCCCGGTGCCGGGTTCGGGCACGATTCTAATCTCGCCTAACGTGTAGAGATGGCCCGTGTTCCATTCCATGCCTGCGGCCAGCGTCGGCAGGTTCGTTTGGGAGAACGCGCCACTTATAGAGCCGAAGTTGAACAGATCGAAGGTGTCGCCCGCGTTGCCGGTGTAGCCGTTGGTGAGCGTCAGCTTCAGCCCGCCGCCCGCTGCCAGCAGGCCGCTGATGTCCAGAACGTCATTGGTGCCGGGGCCGGCGAGTTCCATCTCTAGGAGAGACGAATCTGCCAGTTTCACGTCGCCCGTGATGTTGATGGTGCCGACGGAATGGCCGGGGGCGATGATGCTGAAGTTGGTGACATTGCCAGAGATGTTGCCGCTGCCGATGAGGCTGGAGTAGGTGGAGAGCATCAGGCCGTTGGCAAAGGTGTGGGTGCCGCCGAGCAGGTCGAGGGTGGCGGACTGGACGCCGTCGCCGACGGCGAACGCCACGCCGTTGGAAACGGTGCTGCCGCCGCTGCGCAGAAGGCCCGCGCTGAAGGTCATGACGCTGTCGGCGTTGTTGGTGAGATAAAGTTGGTTGACGACCACCGTGCCGCTGTTGAGCGCGAGCGTGCCGCGGCGGACATCAAGCGCGCCGGTGGATGGGGCGTTAGTGACATAAAGGTTGCCGCCCGAAATAGTCATGACGTTGCCTACCGAGGTTGATGAGTCGCCGACAAATATATTGGATGAAGTGACTGTTCCGCCGCTTTCAATAGTCAGCCGACTGTAGGAGCCATCCTTGCCGACGTAGAAACTATCGCTGCTATGCCACAGTGATCCGATGCCTGTCACAACGACGGCGTTGTTGTCCCCGTTGGTATTGTAGCCGATGTAGGCAGATGTATTAATGGCTTGGCCGCCGTTTCCGATGGTTAGACTATTGTGCGAGCCATAGACACCGACGTAAACAGAGTAGCTATTCGTCCAAAGCGAACCGGAACCCGAAACCAACACCGAATTATTGCTCATGCCGCTGCTGTATCCGATGAAGCCGCCGACGCCGAGTCCACCAACGAAATCCGGCATTGGTGTTTGTTCTGGACCGCTCCCAACTACTTGGCCGCCAGATGTAATTGACAGACTGTTGCTTGATCCCGAATAGCCTATAACCAGAGGTCCATAGTTGCTCCACACTGAACCTACACCGATTACGGATGCTGAATTGCCACCTGATGATCTGCCAATAGCACTGAAGGACGAGACGGAGTAAAACCCAGAAACAGAAAAAGAAATTGCGTTGCTGCTGTAAACTTGGCCGTGATTAGCAACAGTCAAGGAATTCCAAGAGCCAGCATTGCCGATGTGAATTGGACTTCCGACGTTCCAAAGCGAGTCAAGCCCGCTCACAACTACGGCATTACTGTTTGCGCCTATGGACTCGCCGATATGGCCCTCGCCTGGGTGCAAGTTTGAAAGACTGGAAGGACTCCAAATATCGATAACCTTACCACCATTTGTAATCGTCAACTGATTGAAGGAACCTTGCCTGCCTACGAAAAGATTGGTGTTTGCCCAAGTCGAGCCGGCTCCGCTAACTAACACATAGTTGTTGTTCGCGCCAACGCCGTATCCGATGTAGCCAGCGTTGACATTGGTGAGACTGCCGCCATTGAGGATTTGAAGAGCGTTGTTGGTTCCCGTATTGCCGACGAAGTAATTCGTTCCGTTGTTGTCAACGTCAACGCCATTGATCGTCGTGGTTGTGTTGTCCTCTGCCAACGCGGGCGGTAACGAAACGCATAACAACGCCCCCACTGCGGCAAACAGAATACCCGCCCATCTCCTTGTCTCGGTCTTCATCGCTGGTGTTTTTGTCTCATGACTGCCGGTTTGGCTGCAAATCTTTTCTGTGGCGTTTGTCGGCCCGCTAAATACGCTGAAGGACGCGAAATGGCTGGAGAGCGTTGTAGTGTCGGCCGTCCCGGCCGACAGCTTTGTTTCGCCTAAGCAGCGGCCGAGACGGCTGCCTCTACAACCTTTCGCGCGTTTCGCGAGGGTTCAGCGGGCAGACGTTTGTCGCGGTGGCGTTCCGCTTTTCGGTTCGCCAAAGTTTCTGGGGCGTGCTAGGGAAATACGTCGTCGTTTTTCCATCATGCAATCGAAGATCAAGTCTTTGGCGAGTCTGGCCGGCATCCGACGCCGTTTGCGGCGGGCAGGACGGAGTGTGGTGCTCACGAACGGTTGCTTCGACCTGCTGCACGCCGGGCACGTGGAGTATCTGGCGGCGGCGAAGCGTTGCGGGGATGTGCTGGTGGTGGCGCTCAACGGCGACCGCAGCGTGCGGGGGCTCAAGGGCGCGCACCGGCCATTGGTGCCGCAGGCGGCGCGGGCGCAGTTGCTGGCGGCGCTGGCGGCGGTGGACTACGTGGTCATCTTCAACACGGTGCGGGTAACGCCGGTGATCGAGGCGTTGCGGCCGGATGTGTATGTGAAGGGCGGCGATTATACGCCGGAGACGCTCAACGCGGAGGAGCGGCGGGTGTTGGAGGGTTGCGGCGCGAAGATCAAGCTGCTGCATCTCAAGCCCGGTTTCTCAACGACGGCGCTCGTGGAAAAGATCAGGCGGACTCTTGGTTCGACCGCCTGTAGCGGCGGTCTCTGACCGCCGAGAGGATTGCTGAGCCGTGACCCTTCAATTGAAACAGCCCCTCACCCCGGCCCTCTCCCCGTTTGACGAGGAGAGGGAATCATTTCGCTCGTTGTTGTGTAGCTCACTGGACAGTGTTCGCGCTCGCGGCAGAGAGAGCGATTCCCTCTCTCCATCTGATGGGGAGAGGGCAAGGGTGAGGGGCCACGGCGACTGCATGAATACGGCTGAGATGAATCTCCGACGACAATCGGCGGTCAGAGACCGCCGCTACAGGCTAAGGGCCGGCGCTTCAAGGGAGCGGATGGTTTGATGGGCGCGGCGGATTCAGTCAGCGGGACGAGGGCGCAGACGGCGGGCGGGATGCCGGCGGGGGTGTGGAACGCGCATTTCTTCCAGGTGTTCAACACGATGTCGTTCCTGATCGTGCTGGGGATGCCGATCATTTTGTATTTCAAACATCTGGACGCGACGGCGACGTTGTTGGGCGTAGTGGTGGCGTTGAACCCGCTCCTGAACATCCTGCAAATCCCGGCGGCGAAATTCATGGAGAGGATCGGCTACCGGACGTTTGTGTTGCGCGGGTGGGCGACGCGGAGTTTCTTTATCGTTGGCATGGCGGTGGTGGCGTTGCTGCCGGAGGGGTTGGATCGGTCGTGGCGGATCGGGCTGATGCTGGCGATGCTGGTGGCGTTCAACGCGGCGCGCGGCGTTTCGGCGTGCGGGTTTCTGCCGTGGATGACGCATCTGGTGCCGGAAGCGGTGCGCGGGCGGTTCCTGGCGCGGGACCAGATCGCGATCGCGTTGGCGATGTTCGGGACGCTGATCCTGACGGCGATGTATTTGACGGGTGCGACGGGGCGCTATGCGTATCCGGTGATGTTTTTCGGCAGTTACGCGGCGGCGCTGGTGAGTCTGGCGTTTCTGCGGCGGATTCCCGATGTGCCGGTGCCGCACGGCGACAAGGCGGCGGGGCCGGTGCCGTGGAAGGATATGCTGTTGCACCCGCCGTTCCTGCGGCTGATGTTCTATAACGTGACGGTCTATGCGGCGCTCGCGGCGGCGACGGTGTTCTGGGCACCGCTGCTGCGCGATCACTACGGGGCGACGGACGGGAAGATTCTGGGCATCCAGGCGTTGGCGAGCGGCGTGATGGTAGTGAGCCTGTTGGTTTTCGGGCGGCACATAGACCGCGTGGGGAGCCGGCCGCTGCTTGGCCTGTCGGGGCTGACGTATGTGGTGCATTTCGGGTGTTGGGGCGCGCTGGCGGCGCGTTGCCTGCCATTCAACCTGAAGACGATCCTGTTGATACAGGTGACGGCGGGGCTGGCCGCGTCGCTGTTCAATCTGGCCAACACGCGGCTGGTGATGAGCACGGTGCCGCAGATGGGCCGCAGCCATTTCTTTGCGATGTTCAGTGTGATCACGAACGTGACGCTCGGCTCGTTGCCGGTGGTCTGGGGCGCGGGGCTGGACGCGGTGGGGGATTGGCGCGCGCACTGGGGCGCATGGGAGTGGAACCAATACAGCCTGCTCTATGCGGCACTGACGGCGATCATGCTGCTGGCGCTTTATTTGTGCCGTCACCTTTCCGAGCCTCGCGCGATGACAACGGACGCGTTTTTACAGGAACTGGTGCTGAAGACACCCGGTCGCGCCCTGAGCCGGCTGTTGTTGCGCCGGCCGTTCTAGCAGAGAGGCACGTGTCAGGATTCCCGGCAGCGGGAAAAATACTGAGTGGCGGCGGAGATGCCTATGATCCCGTAGCGGGCGGCGTTCGCGCTACTGACGCTGGGGCCGGCAGCGATCCTTGTTAGTCGTCGCGCTTGTGGTTGGGCGGTGGAGTTTCTTCGTGGATGGTTGAAAATGGCGGAGGGGGTGAGAGTCGAACTCACGGGAACTTGCGTTCCGCCGGTTTTCAAGACCGGTGCTTTAAACCACTCAGCCACCCCTCCGCGGGCAGCGCCTCAAGGCTAAAGCAACGCCGGCAAACGTCAAGCACTGGACAGCACCGGTTCGTGCAGTGCGCTCTGATCCTTGGCGGGGAACGATTTCCTCTTGAGTTGTCGCGGCTCGCGACCTACCCTCGCGCGTCGTTTTTTGAGTCACTGAGTTTCAACCGGAAGGAAAACATCATGCAGACCAGCCGCCGAACTTTTCTCAAGCAGATCGCCGCTTCCACCGCCGTTGCGCCCTTTATTCTGCCCTCGCATATCTGGGCGGCGCAGACAAAGCCCAACTCGAAGCTGACGATGGGCTTCATCGGCATGGGCAAGCAATCGCGCGGTCTGCTGGGCGGCTTCCTCGGACAGGACACGCAGGTGCTTGCGGTTTGCGACGTGGACACCACCCGCCGTGAGAACGCCAAGAAGCGCGTGGACGACTATTATGCGCAGCGGCCAGAACTGAAAGTCAGTGGAAGTTGCGCGGCCTACAGCGATTTCCGCGAAATCATCGCCCGCAAGGACATTGCCGCGGTCTGCATCGCCACGCCGGACCACTGGCACACGATCATCACGCTGGCGGCATTGCGCGCCGGCAAGGATGTGTATTGCGAGAAGCCGCTGACGCACAATATCCACGAGGCGGTGGAGGTGATGCGCGCTGTGGCCGCCAACAAGCGCGTGCTCCAAACCGGCTCGATGCAGCGGTCGAGCAAGGAGTTTCGCATTGCGTGCGAACTGGTGCGGAACGGCGCGATTGGCAAGATCACACACGTCGAGTGTCAGTTCGGCGACCCGGCCGTCCCCTGCGACCTGCCGGAAGAGGCGATGGAGCCGGGGTTGGACTGGAACTTCTGGCTTGGCCCCGCGCAGGTGCGCCCCTACAACTCCGTGCTCAGCCCGCGCGGCATGCACGATCATTTCCCCGCTTGGCGCAAATACCGTGAGTTTGGCGGCGGCATGGTTACCGACTGGGGCGCGCATCATCTCGATATCGCGCAATGGGGCCTTGGCATGGACAACAGCGGGCCGGTGGAGATATTGCCGCCGGCGGAGAAGGACGCCAAGCGCGGCGCGAAGCTGGTCTATGCGAACGGCATCACGGTTGAACACAAAGATGGATTTGGCGTCCACTTCTTCGGCGCGGAGGGCGAGGTGCAGGTCAACCGCGGCAAGTTCACCATGAAGCGTGGCAACGAGATGATCGCCTCCTACACCGGCGACAAGAAGAACGAGCACGACAAGAAGACCTCTTGCATGGCCCAGGTGCAAATCGCTGAGAAGCAGTTCCTGAAGGACGCCAAGATCAAGCTCTATGAGAGCAAGAACCACCTCGGTGATTTCCTGGAGTGCGTGAAGTCTCGCAAGAAGCCGATCACCAGCGAGATTGTGGGCGGCCGTTCCGCCATCTGCTGCCACTTGATGAATCTGGCCTACTACCACGGCCAGAAGCTCAAGTGGGATCCGAAGAAGTTCGCCTTCGTCAAGGGCACCGGCGATCCCAAGTGGCTGACGCGCGACTATCGCGGCCCGTGGAAGGTGTAGCGTCGGGCGATGCAGTTGTAGAGTCGGGCGTCCCGCCCGACAGTTTTGGAAAAGATAAGAACGGTCGCCGTGTTATGTTCATCGGGCGAGACGCCCGACGCTATAACCGATTCAGTGTCACGATCTCGCCCTGATACGGCCAATCTTCGGCTCGTTCCACAAGGCCGGCACGAACGGGATTCTCCCTGACGTAATTCCATTTCTCCGAGTAGCTCTCGGTGTTGCGAATCAGGTGATCGAAGAAACCGGGTTGCCAGATCTGATCCGCGCGAATCGCAGCGCCGGCGCGAAGCGTTGTAGTGTCGGGCGTCTCGCCCGATGCTTCTGCGCCCGATGCTTTGGCGAAAGATGTGGGAGTAGCTCGGTCGGGCGAGACGCCCGTCACTACAGCTCGCGATAACGCCTTCTTCAACCCGCTCTCCCAAACTTCCAGCGTCACCTCCGGCGCCAAACGGACGAACAGATGGACGTGATTGGGCATGATCACATATCGGCCAATGAATGCCTTTCCGAGTTGATTGCCCCTCTGGCCATAGTCACAAAACGCCGCGTGGACATGATCATTGGCGAGCAGGCTTTGGCGAAAAAGAGTGTTGAAGGTCACGAAATACAACGGCGGGTCGTAAATCTGGAAGACGCCGTGCAGCCGCGGCGGACGACCTTTGATCTTACGGAGCATGATTCCGGTTCTTGCCGGAAAGGGTCGGGTTTGTCGAGTCCAAGTTGTAGACGAGCGTTGTCGTTAGTCCGAGTTGTAGTGTCGGGCGTCTCGCCCGACAGCTTTTGGTTGTTTCCAGGAAATCGGGCGAGACGCCCGACTCTACAACTCTCTCATCATTTCATCCGCTCCGCGCACGCTGAAGCGTGAACTCCAACCTGACTGCGTGGATGGCTAACGGAGGACCATCTTCGCGTAGTCAATCATCCCCTGGAAATCAATCACGACCACCGGCTCGTCTCCCACCACCCACGCATCGTGGCCGGCGGGCAATAGTGAGACATCGCCCGCTTTGCAGTCGAACTCCCGGTCGTCGTCCATCCGCACCCGCATCACGCCGGAGACATGATACTGGAAGTGCGCCGCCTGACAGCTCTCGGTCTGGGCGATGGGTTGCACGCACTTCGCCCAGCTCCAGCCAGGCTCAAACGTGGCTCGCCCGACGGTGGCGCCACCGATCTTGACCAGTTCCAGCCGGCCTTTGGGGAACTCGCGCACCTCGTCCGGCTCGGCGAAACCTTTACACTCAGGTGTTTTCATAGGATTTGAAGGATGTGGGGTGGTTGGTGCCGCTCAGGCAAAATCCTCGCGCGTCGCGTTCGGATTGCGTTCTCGGTGTTGCCGGCGTGCCTTTCTTCATGGGCTGATCGAACTGCCGCGACAACCTAGCAGCGACTCGCGTGAGCGCAACAGAAACTGTTCAAGAAAACCATCTGGGCGCGGGAACGCTAGAAACGCCAAAACACCCGTCTGGGAAAGGCATTTTTCTGCGACGCCAAAGGGAAGCGATGAGCGGCATAGGCATTCTCCGACGTGGAGAAGGGCGCATCCCAGCGCCCGATGACCGCCATCCGAGCCATCTCAACGAGGTGGCCATCACTCAGCCCGGCGTTGGCCGGTTCTCCGGCCTACGCCGGGAACCCATTCCAAACATTCAACCCCGACGGGGTTGCATCATCGCGGTGATAGGGTTCAACCTTTCAGGGTAGGGATGTTTCTTGGACGTTCACCCAGGGTAGCTCGTTTCTCGCAACCATGGTCTGATGGATTTCAATCCCGTTGGGATTCATTTTTGGCCGCGAGGTTCTTCCTCCAATACCGTGCGGCCGCCCGCCCGCCACTCTACTACTGCTGAAAACGGATCTTGATCCTTTTGGAAGAATAGGGATCGATCCACACAGATGGCAGACAAGTCGCGGCACAGACGTTCCGAAAAGAAAGCCGCCTATATCGTGCGGCCGGATCAGAGATCCGATCCAAAACCAAAGCCCTGTCTCGCCCTCAAGCTCGCCAAATTACCGCCGCTGCACTCCATAAACCACATGACGCAGAAACTAAAACCTGTCAAACTATCGGCCATGAATCAACGCGAAGCGGTCGTTGAAGCAATGAAAGCAAACGGCGGTTATGCAACGCTGGGACATCTCTACAAGGAAGCCCTGAAAATCCCCGGCGTGGAGTGGAAAACTAAGACGCCATTCAGTTCTATCAATCGTATCGTTCAAGACTCGCGATACTTTTTCAGGATTCGCCCCGGTTTGTGGGCTTTGCTCGAAGCGAAGAACAAGCTCCCTGCCGATTTGGGTTCAAAGCCGAAACCCGAAAGCGACCACACCTACTACCAAGGCTTGCTCGTCGAGCTTGGTAATCTCAAGAAGCAGCGAACCTTTGTGCCGAAACAAGATCGCGGCAGACCGTTTCTTGGAAAGCCCCTCGGTGACTTAGTGACAGTGGACGACATCTACCCCTTCACATACGAGGACGTCGTCCGTCGGGCGGCCACGGTTGACGTCATCTGGTTTAACGAACGCAGGATGCCAACAGAGTTCATTGAGGTCGAGAACACGACCGATATGCACGGCGCTTTTCTGAAGTTCGTTGTGTTGAACGCGTTTTACTCGACTTTCCGCGTTGTGTCTCCTGCGCCTCGGAAGCAGGAGTTTGCTTCCAAGCTCGCTCACCCATCGTTCGCTACGATTGCCGGAAGAACGCGATTTACGAGCTACGAGTTGGTTTCGGAGATGCACGCGAAGGAGAGCGAGGTCATTGCACTCCAGCAGGCGTGGACTACCTCGTGACGTAGCGCAGCTCATTTCGACCTGTGTTTAGGCTTCGGCAGTCTGCGCACGTAGAAAGCAGACGGATCATCTAACCGCGTGGCAGCGAAGCGCGAGTCGCGAGCGAAGCCAAATCTTTGTAGCCAGCCAACGAATTGTTCGCGCCACGGGTCGTTACTCCAACCTACAGGACCACCTTCGAGTCTGAAGTAATACTTGTCAGCAACGTGGCATAGAGCAGCCAGTGCTTTTGTGGCCACGCCTCGCCTGCGTAGCGGTTTTGGAACTTTGATCTTGTCAATGTGAACTCCGAAAGTCACGACCTCATCTGAGTTTGGGCTGAGAAGAAATGTTGCGCCGTCTTCCGTGTGAACCACAAACGCATCATCTGCCGGACTCCACTTCACATTGCCGATCTCCTTGAACACGGACTCAGGTCGTATTGGGTTTCGTTTCATTTGAACGATCCGATCCATATCGGCGCATTTCGTGCAAGATCCTTTTTGAAAGGCTCGACGGAGTCTCGCCCCACCTTCTTTGACTGCGTCTTTGCGTCTTTGCATGAGGCAGCCGTTTCCCCTTCCCCGAAATCCGCGCTGGCACGGCGGGGGCGGATGGATTACAAAACAAGCCCGTTGCCGCGGCGAGTCGCGGCGTGACGCGAAGAAGAACCAGGAACTTTGATATGAAACACTACGTCGAGAACAAGGTCATCATCATCACCGGCGGTTCGAGCGGCTTCGGACTGGAGGCGGCGCGGCTGTTGCTGGAGATGGGCGCGAAGGTGGTCATCACGGGCCGCGATGCCAAGCGGCTGAAGGCGGCGGAGAAATCGCTCGGCGGCGGCAAGCGGTTGATGGCGGTGCAGGCGGACGCGACGGCGTCGGCGGATTGGAAGCGGCTGATGGTGACGGTCGTTGACCGGTTTGGCGGGCTGGATGTGCTCATCAACAACCACGGCGCGGGCCTGAAGATTGCGCCGGTGCAGGACATGAGCGACGAGGAGATCCGGCAGGTGCTGGACGTGAACATCGTTTCGGTCATCATCGGCTGCCGCGAGGCGGTGCGCGTGATGCGGCCCCGCGGGCGCGGCCTGATCGTGAACGTCTCGAGCGGTTGCGCGTATCATGCGTGGGCGAACTGGGCGGTCTATACGGCGGCGAAGGACGGGATGGTGGGCTTCACGCGTTGTCTGCACCGGGAGATGGCGGAGTGGGGCGGCAAGGCGTCGAGCTTCGTGCCGGGCGCGGCGAAGACGAACTTCTGCGCGGCGGCGAAGATTGACGACAGTTGGCAGGAGGGCTACCCGGACGCGGCGGACTTTGCGCGGACGCTGGTGCATTGCGTGGACGTGCCGGACAACTGCGTGATCGAGGAGGTCAACATCTGGGGCACGAAGCAGGTGAAGGACATGCTCAATCCGTATTGAGCCGGAACCGAGGTTCGTCACGTCTTGATCTGATTCGCGCTGCGATACTGGCGTGGGGAACAACCGCAGTTTGCCTTGAATGCGGTGTTGAATCGGCTGATGGAGTTGAAGCCGGAGTTCAATGCTATATCCAGGACGGTATTGTCCGTCATGGTTAGCAACCGTTGAGCGTGCGAAAGCCGCAGTTCGGTCAAGTAAGTGATGAGCGTTGTGCCGAAGGTTGTTTTGAAGAGGCTCATGGCGTAATTGGGATGCAATCCCACGCTGCGACTGATGTCCTCCACCGCGAGCGATTCGGTGTAGTGCTGGGCAATGTAAGCCGCCATCTGTTCGACCTTGCTCAAGTTCCCCTCACAGAGCGAAACCTGTCGTGAAGTTTTCTTTCGTCGTGAAGGCGTATCTTCAGGCACTGAATACGCGAGCCGCCGCAGCCGCGCTTCCATTTCGAGCAAGACGATCTTTTTCAGTTCCGGTTTGTCGGTCCGCAAATCATTCAGCCATCGTTGAAACAGTTCCTGATCAAAACGCGCTTCTTGCGGGTTGGGTTCACACACGAGTTGGCCGTGAAGGAGCGGTTGCACAAGACGGTTTGGGAATTTGCACTGGAGAAACCAGACCAGTGGAATGGTGGCCACAAAGAACTCATCAAGTCCTTCAAACTGGATCGTTTGGTGGGGCGTGGCCGCCCAGAACACATTCAACTGCTTTGCCCGGACAGTCACTTTCTGACCCGCCAGAAGCTGTGTAAGAGAGCCTCTTTCAAGATAGATCAGTTCAATCTCATTGTGCCGGTCGTAGCGTTTCATCACCATGGGGGTCCAGCGGACACAACGGAACCCGTAAGGCATAAAATCCGGACGCGAGGGGTCGAAACGATTCACGGCCGTAGAATACAGGCGCTTCTTGAGGAAATACAGATAGAACCAACTGTATCATCGTGTTAGCTTGTGCGCGGCGTCATCCTTGACTGTCCAAAGTGAAAATTGAACAGAAGGAGCCGCGTTTAAGTTGAATGAGAATCTTTAGCGGCGAGTCACGGGTAACAATAACCGAGCGGCTGCATCTTATGATTCGAAAGACTCTGATAGGGCTGACTGCACTCGCCGCCGTCGTGGCGGTCGCCGCCGATAACCATCCGCATAAGATGCTGTTGATGGACGAGTCGCGGAGCCGCGTGCATTACGTGGACCTCGACGACGCATCGAAGAACTGGGAGATCGTTTTCCCGAAGCGTTACCGCGACGTGCAACTCATCGGCAACCGGCGACTGCTGGTCAGCAGCGATTCCGGCTTCTGCGAGTATGACTGGGACACGCGCAAGCAGGTGGCGGAGTTCCGCGACGCGAGCCTGGCGGGTAGCGAGTCGGTGCGGCGGCTGCCTGACGGCCGCACCATCGTCGGCTGCAACAAGCGGAACGCCGACAAGACGACGGCCATCGTTTTCCACGAACTGGACAAGGCCAACAAGCCGCTGCGCACGGCGACGTTTGCCGGACTGAACACGCTGCGGTTGTTCCGGCTGAGCAGCCGGGGAACGCTACTCTTCGGCGCAAACAAGACGCTCATCATCGAGGGCAATCTCGACGGCAAAATCCTGCGCAAGATCGAGATCAAGGACGGCGGGCATTTCTATGAGGTTTTGGAGAAGGCGGACGGTCACCGGCTGGCGGCGGGCGGTTACGGCGGGTTCATCGTGGAACTCGACGCCGATGGCAAGGAACTCAAGCGTTGGGGCGGCAAGCCCGGCCCGGCGGGACTCGGCTTCCTTTTCTTCGGCGCCATGCACCCGCTGAAGGATGGCCGGATCGTCGTCGCCAACTGGACCGGCCACGGCGCGCAGGATAGCGAGAAGGGGCATCAAGTGTTAATGTTCGCGCCTGACGGCAAGCTGCTCTGGAGTTGGCACGACCCGAAGCTGGCCGGCACCATCCACCGCGTGACGGTGTTGGACGATCTCGATGTTGCCGCCCCGTTCGAGGAACGGCCGGCAGGCTCAAAGAATCCGTGAACGAAGGAACTGCCCAAAGATGAACGTAACAAAACTTGTGGTCGCGACGGTTCTTATGGTGATCGGGTGTCTGCCGGCGACCGGCCAGACGCAGCCCATCGGATTTGAGGGTGCGAAGTGGATTTGGTTTTCGCAGGAACCGATGCCGACGTCGCAAAGCTTCCCCGGCGGCGCGAATTATTTCCGCGGGACGTTCATGTTGCCGGAGAAGGCGCAGGTCAAGTCGGCGGAGGTGATTTGCGCCGCGGATAACCTCTACACGTTTTACATCAATGGCAAACTTGCCGGCGAGAGCGAGTCGGACCCGAACGCATGGCATCGGGCGAAGCGGTTCGATGTGGCCGACATGCTCGTGCCGGGGCGAAATGTGATCGCGGTGGAGGCGATCAACACGGTGGCGGGACCGGCTGGCTTGGTCGTGAAGCTTGTGGCGCAACTCGCCGACGGCAAACAGGTGGTATGCGCAAGCGACGAACCGTGGAAGAGCCTCGACAAGGAGTTGCCGAAGTGGCAGCAGCCCGGCCTCGATGACAAGAAGTGGCGTGCCGCGCACGTTGTGGGCGACTACGGCATCCGGCCGTGGGGCAAAGTCGCAGTGAAGGCTCCCGCAATAAAAGCGAGTGCGCCGATGGATGACGCGCGGCGACAGGTAAAACAGCGGATCAATCAACTCAAGGTCGCGGCAGTCCGGGGCGGTGGCGCGCCGCCGAAGCCGGTGGTGGAGATTGTTCCGCCGGCGGATTACCCGTGGCCGGAGGCAGTGGCTTTCTTGGGCGAGGATTGCAGCCTGTATCGGCCGCCGAAACACAGCGGCACCAGCGCGGACAGCTTGAGCGTCACGATTTTCAATCCGCGCAACTCGCGGGCGTTCCCGGAGCACGACCTGCCCGCGCCGATGAAGGTTGGCCGCAAGCTTTTCGTGCTGAAACCGGCGCGGCCCGGCGTGAAACCGCAGGTGTTGCTCGACGCGGGCAAGGGCGCGATCGGTTCCCCGAGCGTGTCGTTTGACGGGCGGTGGATTTACGTTTCGATGGCGCGCGAGGGCGAGGCGTTCTATCACATCTACAAGCTGCCCGCGTCCGGCGGCGAACCGCAGCGGCTCACGGACGGGCTGTTCCACGACATTGACCCGGCGGAACTGCCGGACGGGCGGATCGTGTTCGTCTCCACGCGCATCGGCACGTTCGAGGAGTATCACAGTCCGCCGTCGCGCGCGTTGTTTGCGATGAATGCCGACGGTAGCAACGTGCGACCGCTCACGAGCACCATTATCTTCGACAACGAGCCGGAGGTGCTTGCCGACGGCCGTATCCTGTTCATCCGCTCCGACAACTTCTTCGACCGCGGCAAGGTCGAGACGCTGTTGCACGCGGTGCATCCCGACGGCACGGAAGGCTACACGGAGTTCGGCTTGGACAACGGCCCGGAGTATGGCAGCCGGCTGCGCGCGTTCAACGTGGGCAGTCCCGCGCCGATGCCCGATGGCCGCGTGGCGTATTTGTCGGGCACGGGCGTGGACATCGGCCGGCCCGGTTGCGCTGGGAAAGACCTGCAACACATCGGCGTCGAGGCGGGCGATGTTGCGTCGCTGCCCGATGGCCGGCTGTTGTGCACGGTGGCGCGGCGGATTCCAGTCGAGAAGGTTGTGAAGAAGCAGAAGCGTGTGGTCAATGATTTCAGCTACGAGAAAATCGCCATCCTCGACCCGCAAGGCGGCGACAAGGTCGTGGTGGCGTTCAACTCCGAGGAAGCGCCGTTGCACTCGCCGGTCTATCTCGGTGCGCGGCCCCGGCCGCCGGTGCTCGCGCAGAAGATGGAGCCGGCTGAAGCCGACAACCCTCGCGCGACCGGCGTGCTGTTCTGCCAGAACGCGCGCTTCACCAAGAACACCGCCGCTGGCTGGCCGCACGTGCGGGCCATCCGCGTGCTGGCCGGCAAGGGCCTGACCGTGCGCTCGTCGCACTCCTACATCGTCCACGCCGGCAACGAGACGACGGAACTCGGCACTGTGCCGCTCGCGCCGGACGGCTCGTTCGCGGTCGAGGTGCCGGCGGATACGCCGATCGCGTTTCAGGCGGTGGATGCCGAGGGACGGTCGGAGTTGAACGAGATGTCGTGGATCTACGTCCGGCCCGGCGAACATCGCGGCTGCCTCGGTTGTCATCATCCGCGGCAGGATACGCCGCCGCACGCGGTCACGGAGATGCAGGCGATGCGAACGCCGCCACTGAAGCTGTTGGGTCAGGGCCAACCGCTGCGGTTCCGCGGCAACAATCCCGCCGTCACGGGACTGATGGAACTTCAACTCGACCGCTTCCGCGAAGTCGCCGGTCTGAACCGGCACACCATGAGCGGCGACGCGCGGTTCACCGGCGCTCAAGAGGTGGCGGCGTTGGTGGCTCAATTGCGCGGCTCGGATGAGAAGTTGAAAGTGACGGCTGCACAACGGCTGGCGATTTTCCGTGACCCGGCTGCCGCTCCGGCGCTGGCGGCGTGTTTGCACAGCACCAACCGCGAGACGCGAGTGGCTGCCGCGATGGCGCTGGGCGCCTGCGGCACGCGCGAGTCGGCAGAGCCGTTGTTGGCGGCGCTGAACGACGCGCAGCCGCTTGTGGCGCAGGCCGCGTCGGTGGCGCTGGAGAATCTCACCGGCCACGCCGAGAGTTTCAATGCGTTCATCACTGGCGAGGAACGCGCGCGACAGACTGCGAAATGGCGCGATTGGTTCCGCGCCAACAACTGGGACCAAATCGAACAGGAACTGACGCGGCGACTGGAGAACGCCGACCGCGATGTGGTTCGCCGCGCGTCGGTGGCGTTGGGACACATCGGCGGCAATGCCGCGCGCGCGGCGTTGCGGAAATACGTTGCCGCTGAGCGGAACAACAATCCTCATCCGGAATGGCGAAAGACCCACCTCGGCGACGGCGCAAAGTTCAACGCACTCGCGGCGGTAAATCCGCGGACGTTGCAGGCCGCGACGCGCGCGCTTGGCTGGCTGAAAGATGGCGAAGCGGTGCCGATGCTCGTCGAGACACTTAACACGCATAGCCGTCCCGCCACCGGCAATCTGTTTCTGGCGGAAGCCGCAGCCGAGGCGCTTGGTCGAATTGCGACGCCAGCGGCGGAGGCGGCACTGACCAACACTTTCGCGCGGTTGGAGGACTACACGCTCTACACCTATTGGTATGGTGACCATCCGGCGTTGATGGCCTGCCACGCCTCGCCGGTGCATTACCTCATCGTCGAGGCGCTCGACGCGATGGGTTCCACGCGGGCCGCCGGCATTGTGCCGCACATGATCCGCTCAGTGCCGACGGATTTCGACCGTGCGCTGTTCCTATACAATGACGATTGCGAGACGTTATTCGGTCGCGTTATTCGCCGCAGTGGCGCCGAGGCGAGCGTCGTCGAGACCTGCCTCTCCATCCTCGGCGACGCGCAGGCCGCGCGCACGAAGGAGATTGAAGACGCGATCGGCAAGACCATTGGTGCGTGGGGCGGCAAACCCGACCCGGAAAATCGCGCAGCACAAATCCTCTCGATGGTCTGTCGCGATCAGAAATACGAGCCGCGTGTCCGCGCTGTCTTTGAGGCGTATCGCGCCAAGGCGAATGACATCCCGCGTTTGTTCGACACGGGCATCCCGGTGGTCCAGAAGCTGCCGACGAAACACTGGGTTTGTTTCTTCATGGCGCGATTGCTTGGAAACCTCGCCGCTCCGCAGTCAGTGGAAACGCTGGTCGCCTCGTTGGATCGCGAGCCAGCAGAGGGCGCGAGCGGCAGTCCTGATCCGCTCGGTCCTGGCGTGCTTTTCCTGCACAACGATCTCACGCCGTGCTGGCGCGCTGCCGCCGCGTGGGCGCTCGGACGGATTGGCGATGCGCACGCGACGCCGGCGTTGTTGAGAGTGATCGGGGATATGAAGAACGCTCCGGACACGCGCCACGCGGCAGCGGAAGCGATGGGACGGCTCGCCGATGCCAACAGCGCGGCGACGATCCGCAAGCTCGCGGTTGATTATCCAGAGATTTCCACCCGGCGAACGCTGTTGGGCATCGGCGCGAACTTGGCGCAATGAGACGCGGCGGGCTTTGTTGGCGGGAGGATGTTTCCGTCACTATCGTTGTGGACGCGCAGAGCCGGGTCTTCTAGTATCTGGCGGCATGAACTCACGAGTGTTGAAGATCATGGTGGCAGTCGCGAGTGTTCTGGTTTTGACGCAAAGCATTGGCACCGCCGTTGCCGCTCAGGGGGTGAAGCTGACCAACCTGCGTTGCGAATACCTCACCAACCCGCTCGGTCTCGACGTGCCGCAGCCGCGGTTGAGTTGGGCGCTGGAATCGGCGGCGCGCGCCCAGAAGCAGACGGCGTATCGGATTCTAGTCGCATCGGAGTTCGAGAATCTCGCCAAAGACAAGGGCGACCTTTGGGACAGCGGCAAGGTGGCGTCGGGCGAGAGTGTGCATATCGAGTATGCCGGCAAGCCGCTGGCGTCGGGCACGGAGGTGTTTTGGAAAGTGCGCGTGTGGGACCGCGACGGTCACGAGTCAGGCTGGAGCCAGCCGGCGGTGTGGTCAATGGGGCTGCTGAAGCCGGGCGATTGGAAAGGCAAGTGGATCGGCTCGCCAACGGCTGCGGAGTCTGGCGCGAAGAACAAGAAAGAGGAGGCTGCGCCGATGTTCCGCAAAGCGTTTCGCGTCGAGAAACCGGTCCGGCGCGCAACGGCTTACATCTGTGGTTTGGGTTACTACGAGCTACGACTCAACGGAAAGAAGGTAGGCGACAGCGTGCTCGATCCGGCGTTTACGCGGTATGACCGGCGCGCGCTCTACGTCACCTACGACGTGACGTCGCAACTGGCGCGCGGCACCAACGCGCTTGGCGTCATCCTTGGCAATGGCTGGTTCAACTACACGGTGGATGCGGCGTGGTATTTCGACGAGGCAGCGTGGCGCGCTTGGCCGAAGATGATTCTGCAACTGGTGGTCGAGTTCACCGACAGGACGACGCAGACCATCGTGAGCGACGGGACATGGAAATTTGCCACCAGCCCGATTATTTCCAACGCTCTGCTCAATGGCGAAACCTACGACGCGCGACTGGAGAAGCCGCGTTGGGACACCGCCGGCTGCGACGATAAAAACTGGATTGCGGCCAAGGTCGTCGAAGCGCCGAAGGGCATCCTTTCCGGGCAGATGACGCAGCCGATTCGCGCAACGCAGGAGTTGAGGACGGTGAAACTCACGCAGCCCAAGCCCGGTGTGTTTGTGTTCGACATCGGCCAGAACATCGCGGGCGTGGCGCAGCTCAGCGTTCGCGGTCCCGCTGGCACGACGGTGGCGATGTTGTATGGCGAGCAATTGAATGCCGACGGCACGGTGGACCAGAAGAAGATCAAGGAGCATACCTACGATGGCGAGTTCCAGGTTGACCGCTACATTCTCAAAGGCACAGGCACGGAAGTCTGGCGGCCACGATTTGTGTATAGTGGTTTCCGGTATGTGCAGGTCACCGGTTTTCCCGGCAAGCCGACGCCAGCGAGCTTGAGCGCGCTGGCTGTGCATACCGATATGGAGAGCACCGGAAACTTTGAGTGTTCCAACGAACTATTGAACGACATCCAGCGTTGCACGCGCTGGTCTTACGTCAACAACTTCCACGGTCATCCGACTGACTGCCCGCAACGCGAGAAGAACGGCTGGACCGGCGACGCGCACCTTGCGGCCGAGGCGGGCCTCTACAACTTCGAGCCGTCAGCGTCCTACACGAAGTGGATGCGCGACTTCCACGACGAGCAGCGACCCACGGGTGAGTTGCCCGGCATCGTGCCGACGGGCGGCTGGGGTTACAAATGGGGTAACGGCCCCGCGTGGGATTCAGCCTACGTGTTGATTCCTTGGTATCTCCACCAGTATCGCGGTGACCGGCGGATTCTGGCCGAACACTACGACCGTCTGAAACTCTATGTGGATTACCTGACGAGCCGCGCCAAGGAAGGCATTGTCAGCATCGGCCTCGGCGACTGGTGTCCGGCGAAAACGAAGACACCGGTAAACATCACCTCTACCGGCTACTACTACACCGATGCGGTCATCGTTTCAAAGATCGCCGCGCTGCTTGGCAAGAAGGATGATGCCGCGCGCTTCACCGCGCTCGCCGCTGATATCAAGAAGGCGTTCAACCAGGCGTTTTTTAATCCGAAGACGAAGCAATACGGTGGCGGCTCCCAGACTGCGCTCAGTTGCGCGCTCTATCAGGGATTGGTCGAGCCGCAGCACGTCGCCGGCGTCGTGAGCAACCTCGTGGCGAACGTCGCGGCCCAGAAGGGCCATCTCGACTGCGGCATCCTTGGCACGAAATATCTCCTCCACGCACTCACGGACAACGGCCGCGCCGACGTGGCCTATACTGTCGCCACGCAGACGACTGCGCCGAGTTGGGGCAACTGGATCAAGCGCGGTGCGACGACGCTCTGGGAAGATTGGGAGGGCAAGTCCTCGCTCAATCACATCATGTTCGGCGACATCTCCACGTGGTTTTTCGAGACGCTCGCTGGCATCCGTCCCGATCCATCTGCGCCCGGTTTCAAGAAGATCGTCATCCGGCCCACAGCCGTTGGCGACTTGAAATGGGTGCGTGCCAGTCACGACTCGTTGCATGGAAGGATTGTCAGTGACTGGAAACGCGAGCGGGAGCGGTTCGTTCTGGACGTGACGATTCCTGCAAACACCACGGCCACCGTTTTCATTCCCGCGAAAAGCGCTGCCGATGTCACCGAGAGCGGCAAACCACTCGACAAGGCAACGGGCGTAAGGTTCCTCCGAGCCGAAGACAACTGCGCCGTGCTGGCGGTCGAATCCGGCGTTTATCACTTCGTTGCGAAGAACGCCAAGTAAGCCGGCGCGTCAGCGCCAAACGGAACCGACTTCATTTCGTCGTGAAATGATGGGTTGACATCTCCATACCGGCCGGTATGGTTTGCGCCCAACAAGAGACATTGGCATGGCGAGAACCTCACCTCAGATGCCGGTTCGGTTGGCGCAAAGCGCGTTTGCGTTGTTTTCAAAACGCGGCATCGCCAACGTCAGCCTCGATCAAGTTGCTTCCCACGCCGGCGTGACCAAGGGCAGCGTCTATTGGCATTTCAAGTCGAAGGACGAACTCATCAAGGCCGCCTGCGCTCACTACTACCAGGATTTTCACCGTCGGATGAACGCCGAGATCGCGCCGGTGCGCGATCCATTGAAGCGGTTGGAGCGCGTGCTACGGCGATCCGTGAGAATCTGCCTTCTTGACGCCGAAAACCGCGTTTTCACGATGGACATCTGGAGCTTGTCGCTGCACGACGCGGAAGTGCGGCGCGGCTGGCGGCAGTTCTATGACAGCGTGCGTGAGTTCTACATCGGTCTCGTGCGCGCCGCGACGCTCTCTGGGCAGATGGAGATAGACAACCCGGAGCGCGCGGTGAACCTGATGCTCGAAGCCGTTGAGGGGATCAAGTTGCGGGCGATGTTTGAGCCACAGATTTGCTCGCCAGCCGAGGAGAATGAGATTGTGAAAAGCCTGATGGAAATCTTGGGCTGCGGAAAACGCGCGGCCAAAGCGGCCTAGTTCCTGTTTCAAACAACAACATACCGGAGAGTATAGAGCGCCATGAAATGCCAGACCCAGCGAGCCAACGCCAAAGAACCAACGCGTCGTCAGTTCCTCAGAACGTCCGCAGCCGCTGTCGTGGCTGCCAGTAGCCTGCCCATCGAGCGCGCCGCGCACGCGGCGGGCAGCGGCGTTTTCAAGGTCGGCATGATCGGCGCTGGCGGGCGCTGCGCGGGGGCGGCCTTGGATGCCATGAACGCCGACTCCGACGTGCGGCTTGTGGCGGCCTGCGATATCCACATGGACCGCGTTAAAGGAAAGCTGGAGGCGCTTAAGAAGAAGAAGCCTGAACAGGTGCAAGTGAAGGACTCGAATTGCTTTGACGGACTGGATGGCTATAAGGGCGTCATCGAGGCGAGCGATGTGGTCCTCATCGCAAACGCCGCGAAGTTCCATCCGCTCCACACGCTGGCCGCCATTCAGGCCGGCAAACACGTTTTCTGCGAGAAGCCGCACGGCATTGACCCCTACGGCCTGAAGATGATGGCCCGAGCTTGCGAACTCGCCAAACAGAAGAAGCTCTGTGTCGCCTCCGGCCTCCACAGTCGCCACCACCTCGGCTATCAGGAAGCAATCAAACGCATCCACGACGGCGCTATCGGCGACATCGTTGCCATTGAGGAGAACTTCTTGCGCCAGCCCTATGGCGTCTATCGCCGGCAGGAAGGCTGGACGGAACTCCAGAGCCAGTTTGGCAACCAATATCACTTCGTCTGGCTTTGCGGCGACGACGTGCCGCAGTCGCTCGTCCACAACATGGACCGCGCGTCCTGGGCGCTGCACGAACAAGCGCCGCTCAAGTGCCACGGTCTCGGCGGGCGCGCCTCGATGTTCAGCGAAGAGCACGGCGACGTCTTCGATCATCACTCCGTCATTTACCAATTTGCAAACGGCGTGCGGGTTTACGCTTTCTGTCGGACCGAGGTCCGTTGCTACAACGAATACTCCAGCATCATGCTCGGCTCCAAGGGACGTTGCGATCTGATGCGTTGCATTATCGAAGGCGAGAACAAGTGGAAGTATGAGGGACACGCGCCGGAGCCGCACGGCCACGAGCATGTAGTGCTTTTCGACGCCCTGCGCAAAGGGCAGGTCATCAACAACGGCGACTACATGGTCCGCAGCACGTTGATGACCGTCATGGGCCAGATCAGTTGCTACACCGGCGCGGAAGTGACTTGGGACCAGATCAACAAGTCCGATTTCCATTTCCCCGTCAAACCGGAGGACTGCCGCATGGACATGGAGCCACCGACCAAGAAAGGCCCCGACGGCACCTATCCCGTCTATGTCCCCGGCGTCACCAAGCTCATCTAAAGGAGAAACATGAACCGCAACAACCAACAAACCCGTCGTCAGTTCCTCCGAACGTCCGCGGCCGTTGCCGTGACCGCCACCAGCCTGTCCGTAGAGCGCGCGGCCCATGCAGCCGGCAGCGGTGTCATCAAGATCGGCATGATCGGCGCAGGCGGTCGTTGCGCGGGCGCGGCCGAGAACGCCATGAACGCCGGCCCTGATGTGCGGCTCGTCGCCATCCACGACATCTTCATGGACCGCGTGAAGGGCAAGTTGGAAGTGCTTAAGAAGAAGAAGCCGGAGCAAGTGCAGGTGGACAACGCGCATTGCTTCGACGGACTCGACGGTTACAAGGGTGTGATCGAGGCCAGTGACGTGGTGCTTATCGCGAACGCCGCCAAGTTCCATCCGTTCTACGCGATGGCCGCAATCAAGGCGGGCAAGCACGTCTTCGTGGAGAAACCGCACGGCATTGACCCGCACGGCATCAAGACGTTGACCGCGGCGTGCGAACTGGCGAAGCAAAAGAAGCTCTCCATTGTTTCCGGCCTTCAGAGCCGCTACGACAACGGCTACCAGGAGACGATGAAGCGCATCCACGACGGGGCAATTGGCGACATCGTCACCATTGAGGAGAACTTCCTGCGCGCGCCCTACGGCGTTTATCGCCGTCAGGAGGGTTGGTCTGAGGTGCAGAGCCAGTTCGGCAACCAGTATCACTTCGTCTGGCTAAGCGGTGATGATGTGCCGCAGTCGCTCGTCCATAACATGGACCGCGCCTCGTGGGCATTGAAGGAACAGGTGCCGTTGAAATGCCACGGCCTCGGCGGGCGCTCCTCCTCGTTCAGCCCCGAACACGGCAACGTCTTCGATCACCACTCGGTCATTTACCATTACGCCAACGGCGTGCGGATCTATGCGTTCTGCCGGACCGAGGTGCGTTGCTACAACGAGGTTTCCAGCATCATCCTCGGCAGCAAGGGCCGGTGCTTCCTGTTGCAGTGCCGCATCGAGGGTGAGACCAATTGGAAGTTCGAGGGCAAGCGCGAGAACGCCTACGACACCGAGCATCGGGTGCTGATGGACTCAATTCGCACCGGCAAGCCGGTCAACAATGGCGACTACATGGCCCGCAGCACGATGATTGGCATCATGGGCCAGATCAGTTGCTACACCGGCGCGGAAGTGACGTGGGACCAGATCAACAAATCCGACTTCTTCTTCGCGCCGAAGTGCGAGGATTGCCGCATGGACATGGAGCCGCCTGTGAAGCTCGGTCCCGACGGCACCTATCCCGTTTATGTGCCCGGCGTGACGAAGTTGATTTAAGTGTTGAGCCTATGCTACGGACGCGCCATCCATTTGTGGTCTGGCTGTTGCTATGGCCAACACTGGGCTTTTACGCATTTTATTGGCTCAGAACGACGATGCTGGATATCAACACGCTCGCGCATCGAGAGGAGTTTGCGGTTCGGCGACTGGTATGGTTTTTTGTGGGCTACTTGGCGGTTTTTCTCGTTCTTTTTCTACTGACGAACCTTCAATGGAGGGAAGCCTTTGCAGAGCGCCAGATGCCTTCGATGGGGTTGTTCATGGTTTGCTTCATACTTGCCGTTGGCTGGAACGTCGCGTTCATTCGCCTTCTTTTTCGCGTAGCCAAAGTTATTCGGACATTGCAGGTGGACCGATTCGGGCGAGCGAGTATATCGCCGCTAGTTATTGTGCTAATGCTGTTCATCTACTTCATCGCGATTCCATTGGCCCAAGCAGAGGTGAATAAACTGATCCGTAACGAGGACAGATTTATGGATGAAAAATAGGCTTTTGCGATTCCCTTCGGGATCCTCTTGCGGATGAAGCATCAACAAAACCAATGAAAACGAAACTTATCCTCACAACATCTGTCGCCCTCGCCGTCGCGTGCGCTGCCGCGCTCGCCACCGCCGCGGAACAGAAACAACCTGACGGCTATCCGTATGCCGGCCCGCCGGCGCCGGCGCTGAAGCCTCTACAGGTGCTGCTGGTCACCGGTTGTGATTACCCCGGCCACAAATGGCCGCTGACGACGCCGGTGCTGGCGCAGGGACTTCGCGAAGACCCGCGCGCCGACGTGCGCGTCATCGAGGATGCCAACTTCCTCGATTCGACGGCGCTGGACCGCTACCAAGTCGTGGTCCTGCATTACATGAACTGGAAGACGCCGGGGCCGGGCGAGGCGGCGCGCGCGAACCTCAAGCGGTTCGTGGAGAATGGCGGCGGCTTGGTGATGGTGCACTTCGCGTGCGGAGCGTTCATGGAGTGGCCGGAGTTTGTGAACCTTGCCGGCCGCGTCTGGAACCCGAAGCTGCGAGGCCACGACCCGCGCGGGCCATTCAAGGTTGAGATCGTCCAGCCGGACCATCCGATCATGAAGGGCATGCAGCCATTCGAAACCGAGGACGAGCTTTACACCTGCCTCGACGGCAACGTGCCGATTGAGGTGCTCGCGAAGGCGGTGTCGAAGGTGGACAAGAAGGATTACGCAATGGCATTCGTGCTGAACGTCGGCAAGGGGCGCGTCTTCCACTCGCCGCTCGGCCACGACGTGAAAGCCTTCAACCCGGCTGTGCTCGAACTCTTCCGCCGCGGCACCGCGTGGGCCGCGGGCAAGCCGCCAGTGCAGTAACAACCTGAAAGAACCTATCATGAACGAGCATCATTTCTTTTCCCGCCGTCAATTCCTCGGTGGCGCATTGGCCGCTGGCGCGTCAGCAACACTCTCGGCCGTCGCAGCGGATGCGCCCGCTGGCGAAGCAAAGCCGAAGGAATTCGCGAGGAAAATCAAACTCGGCCTCATCGGCTGCGGTGGGCGCGGCGCGTGGCTGGGCGGCCTGTTCAAACAACACGGTGGCTACGAGATTCACGCGGTAGCAGATTACTTCCCTGAACGCATGGACAAAGCCGGCGAGAAGTTCGGCGTGGACAAAGCGCGACGATTCTCGGGCCTGAGCGCGCACAAGCGCCTGCTCGAAAGCGGCGTCGAGGCCGTGACGGTGGTGAATGTTCCGCATTTTCATCCGGAACACGCACACGCGGCGGTCGAGGCGGGCTGCCATGTGTTCGGGGCGAAGCCGGCGGCCGTGGACGTGCCGGGCGCGCTCAAGGTGCAGGCCGCGGGCAAGCTCGCGACGCAGAAGAAGCTCTGTTACCTCGTGGACTACCAAATGTGGACCGACCCGATCAACATCGAGGTCGTCAAACGAATCCACGAGGGCGGTCTCGGCAAGCTGGGGCACATTGACAGCGTCGGCTTCTCAGTCCCGTGGGGCGAGCCGCCGATCAAGACCGCCGAAGACCGGCTGCGCTGGTGGTGTCCCACCACGGCGCTTTCGGGCGATGTCATCAACGAACTCAGCATCCACTCCATCAACGCCGTCCTCTGGGTCGTCGGGAAGCGCCCCGCGAGTGCCATCGGCCGCACGCGCGTCTGCCGCGCCAACCCGCGCACCGAGTTTCGTGAGATTTACCTGGTGACCTACGAGTTCGACGACGGCTTGCTCTGGACGCACCGCGTCCAGTCGTTGCACAACGACTTGGACTGGGCGCTGAAACTCGACGCCTATGGCGACAAGGCCACCGCGCTCGTGAGCTACCGCGGCAAGTCCTTCCTGCGTAGCGGGCCGAAGCATTACGGCGGCGGCGAGGTTGTGAGCCTCTACGACCAGGGCGCCATCCGCAACGTCGCCACCTTCTACGACAACATCATCCAGGGCCGCTGTGACAACGCGACCGCGCAGCAAGCTGGCGATGACGCGCTTACCGCCGTGCTTGGCCGCGAGGCTTGCGCGCGTCGTTGCTGCCTGACGATGGACGAGTTGATCAAGGAGAACAAGAAGCTGGAGTATGATCTGACCGGACTGAAAGTTTGAGCCATTACCATGATGTCGGAAACGCCCCTCACCCCATCCCTCTCCCCGTCAAACGGGGCGAGGGTGATCTTCCACACGCGATTGGATGAAGTCATTGAGCGATAATCCTCTCGCGCATGAAATGGCGCTTCCTTCTCCCCATTCAATGGGGAGAGGGCAAGGGTGAGGGGCGCATCTGCTGCATCGGCATGGCTGACATACGAACCTGAACCAAACAGAAACAACCAAAGGAGAACGAACATGATCGAACTGGGACTTCACACTGACAACTGGCGGCCGTTGAGCATGAGCTTCGAGGCCGCGTGCGACAAAATCGCCGCCGTCGGCATCAAACATCTCGAGTTCGCCGTCATCCACGGCCAGAACTTCATCCAGGCGCTCGGCTATGACCCCGGCATCTCGCTCCAGGCCAACCCGCTCGCCCTGCGCCGCTACCTCGACAAGAAGGGCCTCAAGGTCACGCAGATTGACGGCTCCTACCCGATGATGGGACCGAACGGCTCCTCCTACGGCGTCCAATACGTCCAGCAGAGCATCCGCTTCGCCGCCGACATCGGCTGCCCGATGGTGGACACCGTGGACGGCGCGTTCGAGACGCCGGGCATGACCCGCAAGGAAGTCTTCCGCGTCACCTGCGACAACTACGCCCAATGCCTGCCGTGGGCCGAGGACTACGGCATCGTCATCAACGTCGAGCCGCACGGCCCCTACACCAACGACCCCGAGTTCATGCTCAAGCTCTTCAAGCACTTCGACTCCGAGTTCCTGCGCTGCAACTTCGACACCGGCAACAGTTTCATCGCCGGCCACGATCCGCTGAAGTATCTGAAGACCCTGCGCCCCTACCTGTCGCACCTCCACATCAAAGACGTCAGCCCCGAACTGGCCGCCTCCGTGCGCGGCGAAGAGACCGGCATCGGCAGCTCCGTCGTCCCCGTCGGCGGCGGCGTCAACGCCGAGAACATCAAGAAGTGCATGGAGTATCTCCACAAGACCAAGTGGAGCGGCGCGGTCTCTATCGAGTGCCACGGCTCCGACGAGAACACCAAGGCCAGCGTCGCGTGGATGCGCGGCGTGCTGAAGAGGCTGAAGAAGTAGAAAGTAAGGCGTAGAGCGTGAGGCGTGCGGGTGCGTGTGTTGGTGTCCCGCCTTCAGGCGGTGGCTTTCGGTTGCGCGACGAAGCCGGCTGAAGCCGGAACACCAACACTGGCGGTCTCCAGCCAGTTGCTGATGATTCCGTCTCCGGACGCTCACATGAAAGCGAGCTTCAATATTCCGTCATTTGTGTTTACGCTTCTGCCACTCCAAGGACGACGCCGATGAACGACAAAGAGCAGGCCGGCTATGACGAAGCACTGAAGAGGATCGAGGAGTGCAGCCTAGAGGGATGGCGAGGCACAATGTTGGACCTTGGTTTTCTCGGGCTTAGAAGTCTTCCCCCAGAGATTGGGAATCTTACGGCACTGTTGCACCTTTACCTTCACAACAATAAGCTCGCGACGTTGCCGCCGCAGATCGGACAACTCAAGGCGCTAACGCAACTTCACCTCGACAATAACGAATTCACGACAATACCGCTGCAAATTAACCAGCTTAATGCGCTGACGCATCTCTTCTTGCACGGTAATCCTGGCTTGGGCCTACCTAACGAGGTATTGGGACAGACTTGGCGAAATGTCGGTCCCGATAACCCGCCAGCCTCGCCGCGGGCGATTTTGGATTATTACTTCGCGCGACAGACACAGGGCGAGGCTCCGATGCAGGAGGTGCGGGTTTTACTGGTGGGCCGTGGCCGGGTGGGAAAGACTTCGTTGCTGAAGGCACTGCGCGGGGAGAAACCGGATGCTCGGGAGCCGGAGACGCCGGGAATCACGGTTGTGCCGACGGACTTGAAATGCGCGCAAGGGACGGCACGTGGACATCTGTGGGATTTTGGCGGGCAGGAGTTCCTGCACGGGACACACCAGATATTTCTGAGCGAACGCTGTGTCTATTTGCTGGTGCTGGAAGGTCGGGAGAGCAACTGGGAACTGGAGACAGATTACTGGCTGCGTTTCATCCAGAGCTACGGCGGCAACAGTCCGGTGGTGGTGGCGATGAACAAGTATGACTTGCACGCGTTCTCGGTGGATCGCTTTCGGTTGCAAGAACGTTGTCCGCAGATCGTGGGGTTCATAGAGACGGATGCGTTCAGCGGCCGCGGCATCGATGGGTTGCGCACGTTACTGGAGCGAACGGTCAATGGGATGAAGCACGTGTGGACCGGCGTGCCGAGGAAGTGGCACCGGGTGAAGGAGGAGTTGACGGCGATGCCGGAGAAGTTTCTCGAATACAAAGACTATCAGGCGTTGTGCATGCGGCTGGATGTGACGGAAGCGAGGCAGCAGGACAGTCTCGCAGAGAATCTGCATCGTCTGGGCATCGCGCTGAATTTCCGCGATCATCATCGGCTCCGCGAAACAAGTGTGTTGAAGCCACAGTGGGTGACGGAGGGTATCTACGGGTTGCTGCGTTTTGCGCAGAAGAAGGATTGCCATGGCGTGCTGGAGCGGGGTTGGCTCGCGCACGCATTGCCGGCGAAGGATTATCCGCCAAAGATGCATGGCTTTGTGTTGGAATTGATGGGGAAGTTTGAGGTGGCCTTCGCGCTGGAGTCACCGGAGAAGGCCGCGGGCGCTCCAGCGGAGCCGACGCAGTGGTTGATCCCGGAGTTGTTGCCGGAGGTGCAGCCTGCGGCGTTTCAGGAATTCCGCCAGCCTGGGGTGAAGCGGCTGCGGTTCACGTATCCCGAGGCGCTGCCACCCGGCTTGCTGCCGCGCTTGATTGTGCGCACCCATGAGATGAGCGCAGCACACGCTGAGTGGCGCTGGCGTTCGGGCGTGGTGCTGGAATGGGCCGGCTGCCGGGCGCTGGTGCGGCTCGACCGGCAGCAGCGACGGACAGAGGTGGCGGTGATGGGTGACCAGTCGTCGGACCGGCAGAGTCTGTTCGACATCATCCGTGCACATCTGACCGTGTTGCACGGCAAGGTGCCGGTGGTGGAAGAAGTGCAGGCACTGGACGATCCAGAGAAGTGGGTGGAGATGCGGGAACTGCGCATGGCGGAGCGTGACAAGGATGAAACACTGAAAGTTACGGTGGGCAAGGAACCGGACGAGAAGCGGATACAATTGCCGGTGGTGGAAACCTTGAACAAGGTGGAGAGCGAGGCCGCACGGAAGGCGGCTGGCCCGGATGCGGAGCCACGGATGCAGCTTTTCATCAGCTACGCACACGCCAATGAGAAGGAACTGCTGCCGTTCCGCCAGCACCTCACGCACTTGAGCCAGCAGGGCTACATCCAGGTTTGGCACGACCGCGACTTGGTGGCCGGCGAGAAATGGGAGAAGGGCATTGTGGAGGCGCTGAATCGTGCGGACATCGTGTTGCTGTTCTACACGACGGCGGCGCGAATTTCGAAGTTCATTCAGGAGAAGGAGCTACTGATCTCACTGGACCGAGCCGACAAAAGCGAGTGCATGCTGATCTGGGTGCCGTTGGAAAGAAACGATCTGGACAAGAAGCACGCACTGGAGAAACGGTTGAGCGAGCTGCAATGCGCAACGAAAGACGCGCAGCCAATTTACGAATTTGAAACCAAGCCACTCGGCTGGTTGCAAGTGGAACAGTCAATTCGGGATGCGGTGGTGAAACGGCGGAAGCGCTAGGAGAAAATCATATGAGAAAAACAAACGGTTGTTCCCGCAGGCAATTCATCGGCGGCGCACTCGCTGCCACGGCGTCAGGCGCGGTGATGAGCGCGATGGCGGCGGAAAACAAACTCGGCTTCGTCGCCGCAGGCAAGGAGTTCACCTTCGACACCGGCGCGCTGCGCGGCACGTTGCGCGGCGGGGGGCAGTCCAAGGGATTGATCCCGGCGTTCGACTGCGCGAGCGGCGCGGCGCTGACGAAATCGCTCGGCTTGTTCTCACACTATCGCTTGCTCGACGACACGAACCGCTACGGCAAGGCGGGGTGGGATTGGGCCAGCGAAGCGAAGCTGTTGGGCAACGGCGCGGTGGAGGTGCGCTGGACGGCGGACGACGCACATCCGTTTGACATGATGGCGCTCTATCGCTGGTCGGCGCCGAACGCGCTCGACCTGACGACGCGGGTGACGGCGCGCAAGGAGCTGAAGCGGTTCGAGGTGTTCCTGGCGTCGTATTTCGACGGCTTCCCGACCACGGTCGTTTATGCGGGCGACAAGCCGGCGTTTGTCAGCGCGTCGAAAGAGGCGGCCAAGTGGCACATGTTCCCGCGCGACGAGGCGGCGGTGAAGATGATCCAGGACGGTCGCTGGACACGGCCGCCGAATCCCGTCGAGTGGACCATCCGGCCGAAGCTGGCCGCGCCGCTGGCCATCCGACGCGACGCGGAGCGCAAGCTGGCGGCGGTGCTGATGACGCGCGCGGAGGATGCGTTTGCCATCGCCTGTCCGCAGGACGAGGAAGGCCATCGCTCGCTCTATTTCTCGCTGTTCGGCCGCGACCTGAAGAACGGCGAGTCGGTGGAGGCGAAGTCCCGGCTGATGATCTGCGGCGGCATCACGGATGAGAAGGCACTGGAGCTATACAAGAAGTTTGAAAAGTAGTCGTCTTGCTCCGCGAGACGATTTGTTATTACCATTTCCCTCTCGCGGAGCGAGAGGACTACTATGAAGGTCATGAACACACGCATCCTTCTCGCCGCCGCCTTGCTGGCGTTGGCGCCGCTCGCTTTCGCGGATGGAGGCAAGACGCCGCCGAAATTCTATGCCTACTGCGTCGAGGTGGGCGTGTCCGGCGTCAAAGCCCGCCCGCTCGCCGAGCAGGCGAAACTGTTGCGCGAACTCGGCTTTGATGGAACCGGCTTGTCGCTCCCGCTCGGCGACGATCTCGAAGCGAATCTCAAACTCCTCGACGACGCCGGTCTGCAAGCGTTCATGTTTTGGACCAGCGTCAACGTCAACCCGGCCAAAGCCGCCCCCTGCGATCCGCGACTGTTGGCGGCCATCCGCAAACTCAAGGGCCGGCCCTCCGCCGTCTGCGTGTTGCTCGGCGGTCTGAAGCCCGCCGACCCGCAAGGCATGGAGACCGCCGTCAAGGCGCTGCGCGAACTCGGCGACGCGGCTGTCGAAGCGGGCGTGCGCATCTCCATCTACAACCACGTCAACAACTGGACCGAAAGCCTGCCGTTCATCATCGAGGTGGTGAAGAAGGCCAACCACCCGCAGGTCGGCTTCAACTTCAACCTCTGCCACTGGCTGAAGGTAGATGGCGACAAGGACTACGCGCCGTTGCTGCGCGAGAACGTGGCAAAACTGTTCTGCGTGACGATCAATGGCGCAGAGGCTGGCGGAAAGACATGGACCCACGGCCTGATCCAGCCGCTGGACAAAGGCAATTTCGACAATCGCAAGTTGCTGGCAACGCTCAGCGAGATCGGCTATCGCGGTCCGGTCGGTCTGATGTGTTATGGCGTCCCCGACGATGCTCGCGAACATCTCACACGCTCGATGGAAGTTTGGAAAAACTGGCAGGCGAAGTGAAAGATGGCCTTTCGGCCAAAGTGAAGATATCGGAGAACATGAAGAGAAGAGACTTTTTGAAACTGGGCGGATTGGGCGCGGCGATGTCGCTTGCGCCGAGCGAACTTTCCGCGGTAACCAAGAGCGGCGTCGTGCAAGAACCGGCGCGCGATGTGCCCATCGCCGGTGCTGCTGACGTGGTGGTCTGCGGCGCGGGGCCGGCGGGCGTGGCGGCGGCGGTCTCCGCGGCGCGCAAGGGCGCGAAGACACGACTGATCGAGTTGCACGGCTGCCTTGGCGGCATCTGGACGGCGGGGTTGTTGAGCTGGATCCTCGACTACAAGAACAAGAGCGGCTTGATGGCGGAAATCTGGCAGCGGATCGAAAAGCGCGGCAGCCGGGCCTTCACCAAGAGCGGCAAAGCCACCAACGCCTACGACCCCGAAGTGATGAAGTTCGTGCTGGAGGAGATGTGCGCCGAGGCGAAAGTGGAAATCCAGCTTCACACGCACGTCTGCGCCGCCATCAGCAACGCCGAGAAGCGGCTGACGCACGTTATCACGGAGTCCAAGTCCGGGCGCGAGGCGTTTGCGGGAAAGGTCTTCGTGGATTGCACCGGCGACGGCGATCTGGCGGCGCAGGCAGGTTGTGGTTTTGATATGGGCCACCCGGAGACGGGCAATACGCAACCGTTCTCGTTGATGGCGCTTATCTCCGGCGTCACGCCGGAGGGCATTGAAGGATTCTTCCGCGACGATGACTCGAAGGACTGGGCTGGGCCGAAAGATCGGCTCAGGGCCGAAATGGAGAAGGGCGGCCACTCGCCATCGTATGCGAAGCCGACCATCTTCCGTCTGCGTGATGATTTGTTTGCGCTCATGGCCAACCATGAATACTACATGAAAGGCACCAACGCCCGTGACGTGACGGCTGCAACGCTCCGCGCGCGCAAAGAACTGCACGCGCTGATTGACGGCCTGCGCTCGCTCGGCGGCGGGTGGAAGAACGTCCACATCGTCGCCACAGGCGAGCAGATCGGCGTGCGCGAAGGCCGGCGCATCCACGGTCTCCACACAGTCTCGACCGACGACGTGCGCGAAGGGCGTGCACAGAAGGACGCCGTCTGCCGCACGACGTTTGGGATTGATGTGCATTCGACCGACCCGAAGAAGGAAAAGGGCATCGAGAAGACCGGTATCCGCGCGAAGCCCTACGACATCCCGTTGCGCGCGCTCATCGCGAAGGACGTGAAGGGGTTGATGATGGCGGGCCGCTGCATCAGCGGCGATTTCATCGCGCACTCCAGTTATCGCGTCACGGGCAACTCCGTGGCGATGGGCGAGGCCGCGGGCAAGACCGCCGCCGTCGCGGCAAAGTCCGGGCGGTCGCCTTCGGTGGTGGATATTTCGGAAATCTCATAGTAGAAAGGGGCCGCTCGGATCAACCGCGTGACCCGGCAGCAAAGGAAAGTCATGAATCAAGACATGAGCAGACGGCATTTTGTGAAGGGATCGGTGCTGGCAACGACGGCCGCTGCGTTGGCGACAGGCGCGCGCAGCATCGCGGCAGAAGCCGGAGCAGCGGGCAAGAGCGCGCCCGGCAAAGCGGCACCGGCTGGATCGCTGCCGAAAGGCAAGATTTGCGGCATGGAAGTCAGCCGCATCCTGCTTGGCGGCAACCTGCTGACGCACTTCACCCACAGCCGCGAGTTGAAATACGTTTACGCGCTGACGCGCCACTACAACACCGACGAGAAGATTCTAGAGACGCTTGCCGTGGCCGAGCAGAACGGCGTCAATACATTGGTCATTCACACCGTGCCGGCGGCGCTCAAAGTCCTCCAGCAGCACCGCAAGGAGCGCGGCGGCAAGATGCAATGGATCATCTGCACGACCGCGCCCATCGAGCCGGGTTTGCAGAAGTATCGCGAGTCCGTTCAGAAGATGGTGGACGACGGCACCGACGCCATTTACGTGTGGGGTGTCCAGACCGACGCGTTGGTGAAGCAGGGCAAAGCGGACCTGATCGGCGAGGCTGTGCAGGTCATCAAACATCACGGCGTTCCCACCGGCGTCGGCGCGCACGATCTCGAAGTCATCAAGGCCAGCGAGAAGGGCAAGTTCGGCGCGGACTTCTACATCAAGACCTTCCACCACCACAACTACCGCACCGGCCCGAAGCCGGACGAGATCAAGACTCCGAATGCCGAGATTCCCGGCTACTGGTGCAGCCACCCACAGGAAACTGCCGACTTCATGAAGACGGTGGAGAAACCGTGGATCGCCTTCAAGGTGATGGCCGCCGGTGCGATCCCGCCGCGCAATGCGTTCCGTTACGTCTTCGAGAACGGCGCAGATTTCTCCCTTGCCGGCATGTTCGACTTCGAGATTGCCGAGGACGTGAAAATCGCGAGCGAGGTGCTCGCCAGCCTGCCGAAGCAGCGCGCGCGCCCGTGGCGGGGGTAGAAGCGCGCGCCGCGCCGTCTTTCACGTTTGTTGACGTGCGTCAATTCGCTATTGGGGGCGAACTGGCATAGTGTCAGCATTCGCAGAGCCGCATGGTTGCGGTCGGCGAGCGTGAAATATATCAACCGAGTAAAAGGAAAACTGAATCATGTTTTGCAATCAATGTGAGCAATCGTTTCGCGGTGTGGGCTGCAGCAACACACCGGGCGTGTGCGGCAAGGACGAAGACGTGCAGTCGTTGCAGGAGATCATCCTGTATGGCCTGAAAGGCATGGCCGCCTATGCGCACCACGCGCGCCGTCTCGGCAAGACCGACGAGTCTGTCAGCGCGTTCATCGAAGAAGCGCTTTTTTCGACGATGACCAACGTCAACTTCGATCTCGGCAGCCTGCTGGAGATTGCGATGGAGGTTGGCAGCAAGAACCTTCGCGTCATGGAACTGCTCGACGCGGGCCACGTCGAGACATTCGGCAAGCCCTCGCCCACCACCGTCACCGAAGGCACCAAGGCTGGCCCCGGCATCCTCATTACGGGCCACGACCTCGTGGATCTGGCCGACCTGCTAAAGCAGTGCGAAGGCACGGACGTCAAGGTTTACACCCACGGCGAGATGCTGCCGGCTCACATGTATCCGAAGCTCCACAATCACCCGAACATGGGCGGCCACTACGGCGGCGCCTGGCAGAAGCAGAAAGACGAGTTTGTGCAGTTCAGCGGCCCCCTCGTTGCGACCACCAACTGCATCCTCATCCCACTTCCGGCTTATGCCGGCCGTGTTTTCACCACGCGTTGCACGGCCGTGCCGGGCGGCACTCGCTTGAAGGACAACGATTTCGCCCCGGTCATTGCCAAGGCGCTGAAGTGCGCGCCGCTGCCGGAGAAGATCGTGCGCACCTCCACCGTCGGCTTCCATCGCCAGGTCATCCTCGACGCCGCGCCCACGATTGTGCAGGCGGTCAAAGACGGGAAGATCAGCCGCTTCTTCGTCATCGGTGGCTGCGACGGCGCTGAGCCGGGCCGGAACTACTTCTCCGAATACGCGCAGGCGACGCCGAAGGATTCGTTCATCCTTACACTCGGTTGCGGCAAGTATCGCATCCGCGACTACAACTACGGCGAGCACCTCGGTCTGCCGCGGCTCATGGACATGGGCCAGTGCAATGACGCCTACGGGGCCATCGCCGTGGCGGTCGCGTTGGCCGGCGCGTTCAAGTGTGGCGTCAACGACCTGCCGCTGACGCTCGTGGTGAGTTGGTTCGAGCAGAAAGCTGTTGCCGTCCTGCTCACGCTGCTCTCGCTTGGCGTGAAGAACGTCACCATCGGACCGAACCCGCCCGCGTTCGTCTCGCCGAACGTCTTTAAGATTCTTCAACAGAAGTTCGGCTTGCGGTTGACCGGCGACGCGAAAGCTGATCTCGCGGCGGTCCTGAAGAAGTAGCCGCCGGATCGTAACAGAGAGACTGTTTGCGCACCGCGCTCGTGGCGTTCCCCGCCGCGGGCGCGGTGTTGCTTTTGATACCTTTGATACCATTGGTCTCCAGCAAAACGTTGACAGGGGCGGGCGACGCGCGTTTAATCGCGGCTCAATCATGTTGCGGCAATCTGAAAACTGGTTGTGTCCGCCGTTCTCTTGAAAAGGAGTCTTCTGCCATGAACAAATGCGTGTCTTTGACCTTTACCTTCCTCGCGGCGCTGGCGTTGTCCGCCTCCGCACAAACGAACCCTTACGCGGAACTGTCCTCCTACGACTTCGGCAAGAAGTCGGAAATGCTCGCGGCCATCCAGCAGGAGATTCGCGAGGCCAAGCCCGCCGGCTACCCGGCCATCGAGGCGAAGCTGCTCGCGGCCATCGCCAAGCCGGACGCGACCTACGCGTGCAAAAAATTTGTCTGCGAACAGCTCCGTATGATTGGCTCGGAGGCGTGTGTCACGCCGTTGCTGAAGATGCTCGGCGAGGAGAAGTCGGCGGACGTGGCGCGGCTCGCGCTGGAAAACCTGCCGTGCAAGGCGGTGTGCGACGGGCTGCTCGTGGCGCTTAAGTCGTCCAGCGGCAAGATTCAGATCGGCATCATCAACACGCTCGCGGCGCGGCAGAACCCGGAACTGGTCGCCGTCGTGAAAGGTTATCTCGGCGCCGGCAACGGGGACCTCGTGCGCGCGTCGCTGCAAGCCCTCGGCCGCGTCGGCGGCGCGGTCGCGGTGGCGGCGTTGAAGTCCGCGAAGGTTGCGGCGGAGCTTGAGCCGCTGCGCGAGCGGACGCTGATGGATGCGGCGTTCAATCTCGCCAAGGCCGGCGACAAGGGCGCGGCCGTGGCGGTGTTTGACGAGGAGTTCAAGAGGGGCAAGAGCCAGCCCGCTGTGATCGCGGCGCTGAACGGCTTGGTGGATTTTGGCGGTGCGCGGGGATTGATCGTCGTGTGCAGTGCGCTCAAGGACCAGCAGTTGCCGGTGGCGCTGGCGGCGGCGAAGGCGGCGCAGCGGATGCAGAACAAGGCCATCACGAAGGAACTCTGCTCGGCGTTGCCCGGTTTGCCGGCGGCCGTGCAGGTAGCGGTAATCCGCACGCTGTCCGAGCGCGGCGACAAGTCCGCGCTGCCGGCGGTGAAGACCGCGTTGGGCAGCGATGTGGAGGCGGTGAAGATCGAAGCGGCGCTCGCGTTGGAGAAGGTTGGCAATTCCAGCGTCGTCGGAGACCTCATTGCGCTGGCGACGGCCGAAGGCGACGTGGCCGCGGCGGCACAGCAGACGCTCGGCCGCATCAACGCGAAGGGTGTCAACGAAGCGATGACGAAGATGCTCGACGACGCCGACGCGAAGAAGGTGCGCGTGGCGGCGTTGACGCTGAAAGCGCGGGCCGACCGTTCGATCATGTCACGTCTGCTGAAGATGGCCGCCAGCGAGAACAAGGACGTGCGCGGCGCGGCACTCGATGCGCTCGACGGTTTTGCGGGCGCGGAAGAGATGCCGGCGTTGCTGGCGTTGCTGGAGAAGGCCGACAACAAGGACAAGGTGGCCTCGGTCCTCTGGAAGGCGACACAGGCGCTCGGCAAGGAAGACGAGCGGTTCGCGAAGCTCTGGGCCAGCGCGTCGGGCTGTTCGGAGCCGACGAAGGCCACGCTGATTTCGCTGGCGAGCACCGGCGCGGGCGCGGAATCGTTGAAGATCGCGAAAGAGACGTTCGCTTCCGGCCCGGCGGCGCTGAAAGACCCGGCGGCTCGGGCGCTGTTCAACTGGAAGTCGGATGCCGGCGTCGCGCCGATCATGGACGTGATTGCGAAGAGCAGCGACGCGAAGCACAAGATTCTCGGCGCGCGCGCCGTGGTGCGCATCCTGAACGACCGGAAGTGCAGCTTCAACACGAAGAAGAAGACGGAGACGCTGCAAAAGCTCCTGTCGTTGATGGAACGCCCGGAAGACAAGAAGATGATCGAAGGCGCCATCGCGACGGTGGGAAAGAAGAAGTAGGCGTTCGGCGCTTCAAGTCGTGTTCAGTCTTTTCCGGGAGATAGGGTCATGAACCAGAGAGTCTCACGCCGCCATTTTCTCAGAGCCTCTGCCACAGCCGCTGGCGCACTGGCGTTCCCGAACCTCATCCCCGCCTCGGTGCTGGGCGCAAACGCGCCGAGCAAGCGGATCAACGTCGCCAACATCGGCCAGGGCGCGCAGGGACGTGGGCATCTCGGTTACTGCCTCGGCCGCTCCGACGTGCAGGTTGTGGCGGTGTGCGACGTGCACAAAGGCGTGCGCGACCATTTCTGCGAAGTGACCGACACCCGATATACAGAGCGCACGGGCAAAGGGGAATACAAGGGCTGCAAGACGTTTGAGGATTATCGCGAGGTGCTGGAGATGCCCGATCTCGACGCGGTGACCATCGGCGTGCCGGACCATTGGCACGGGTTGATCGCGGTGGCGGCGTGCAAGGCGGGCAAGGATGTCTATTGCGAGAAGCCGTTGGCGTTGACGAACTGGGAGAGCCGCGCCATCGCCAATGCGGCGAAGGCGAACAGCGTCGTCTTCCAAACCGGCAGCCAGCAGCGCAGCAACCACGCGTTCCGGTTCGCGAGTGAGTTGGTGCGCAATGGCTGTATTGGCAAGGTGAAGGAAGTCTGGGTCAGCATCGGCGGGCCGTCGAAGCCGTTCTGCGATCTGCCGGAGGAGCCGGTGCCGGCGGGACTGAACTGGGACTTCTGGCTCGGCCCGTCACCGTGGCGGCCCTACAACTCCGCGCTCGCGCCCGATGGTTGGACTCACAGCTTCCCGAACTGGCGCGGCTACGGCGAGTTTGCCAGTGGCGGCCAGGCGGATTTTGGCGCGCACCACTTCGACATCGCGCAGTGGGGCCTCGGCACCGATCACACCGGCCCGGTCGAGGTGATTCCAGACGGCAAGGACGTGAAGAACCTCACCTACACTTACGCCGACGGCGTGAAGATGTATGTCGGCAGCAAGGTGCCCGGCTCGGCGACGCAGTGGGTTGGCGAGAAAGGCTGGGTGGCCGTGAACCGCGGCGATTGGCTGCAAACCGAGCCGGCGAGTCTCGCGGGGACGCAGTTCGGTCCGGGTGACATTCATCTCTACGAGAGCAAGGACCATTTCGACAACTGGTTCACCTGCATCCGCTCGCGCAAGCCGGCGATCTGCACCGCGGAGATTGGCCATCGCACGGCGACGATCTGCCAGACCGGCATCATCGCGTTCCGTTTGGGCCGGCCGTTGAAGTGGGACCCGAAAGCCGAGAAGTTCCCCGGCGACGAGCAGGCGAATCGGATGTTGGGCCGGTCAATGCGCACGCCGTGGACGTTGTGAGTAGCCAGAGGTCAGAGGCCAGAAGTCAGACATCAGAAGAATTAGGAAGACTATGAAATCCAAAAACACGTTAACGATTCTTTCCGTGGTTGCCGCGCTTTGCATGACGGCGGCCGTGTGTGTCGCGCAGGACAAGGCGAAAGCGGCACCGAAGCCGCTGCCGCCGGACAAGACGAAGGTGCCGGATATCTCGGCGGCGGACTTGGAGAAGATAGAGGCTGCGCTGCCCGCCAAGGCCGCCAAGCCGAAGAAGGCTCGCAAGCTGCTTGTGTTCTGGCGCTGCGACGGTTTCTTCCACGGCAGCGGCGTTGCCGGCGGCAACAAAAGCATCGAATTGATGGGCAAGAAGACTGGCGCGTGGACGTGCGACTTCAGCCGTGAACTGGAGGCCCTCGACGCGGAGAATCTTGCGAAGTATGACGGGCTGGTGTTGAACAACACGACCAGTCTCGACCCGACGCCGGAGCGCAGACAGGCCATTCTCGACTTCATCAACAAGGGCAAGGCCATTATCGGCATTCATGGCGCGACCGACAACTTCGGCAAGTGGCCCGAAGGCCAGCAGTTGATGGGCGGGCGCTTTGCTGGGCACCCGTGGGGCGGCGGCGGTCCCGGTGGTAAGACCGACGGCAAATGGGCGTTCAAGCTCGACGAGCCGAATCATCCGCTCTGCCGCGCGTTCGAAGGCAAAAGCTTCCGGTTGAAGGACGAGATTTACCAATTCAAGGACGCCTACACGCGCGCCGACCGTCGCGTGCTGATCGGCATGGACCTTTCCGATGAAAAAACCTCCAAGGCGATCACAACACCGGACCCGAAGACCGGCAAACCGCGCGGCTGCCGCGACGACGGTGACTACGCGGTGTCGTGGATCAAGAACGTCGGCAAAGGCCGGCTCTTCTACTGCTCGCTCGGTCATGCCATGAACGTGTTCCAGGACGCGCCGGTGGTTCAGTATTACCTCGACGGCATCCAGTGGGCGCTCGGCGACATCAAAGCCGACGCCAAGCCGAAGAAGTAGCAGCGGTGGCGGAGCAGAGCGCAGAGAACATAGTAGTCATCACGCTCCGCGTGATGACTCGAGGACGATCCTCACGCGGATGCGTGAGGACTACTTTATCGCATAGGACAGCACCATGAACTCAAAGCTCTTCCATTCAACCGGCTTTTCTGCGCACTACAAGCACGCCGCTTTGGCGCTGGTATTGGTTGCCGCATCCGCGTTGGCCCACGCCGCGCAGCAGTTTACCTACCTCGATCTCGTCAAGCGGCTCACCGAGCTCGAAGCGCTGGCGGTGTTGCCGGTGCCGGGCGAGAAATGCCAGCAGTGGTCGAGCTACGACCGCGCCAGCAAATACGACGAGGCGACCGGCAAATACGTGAAGTGGGACGCCAACGGCGACGGCGGCGGCATCATCCGCAAGGAGGGCGATTTCTCGGTGCTTGCGGAGATAGAAGGCCCCGGCGTCATCTGGCGCACTTGGTCGGCGGCGGCGGGCAAGGGTCATGTAAAAATCTTCCTCGACGGCGCGGCGGAGCCGGCGGTGGACCTGCCGTTCTGCAAATACTTCGACGGCAGCGAGGCACCATTCCAGGGCAAGGCGCTTTGCCACGTGCTGGCCAAAGGCTGGAACAACTACGTGCCGATCCCGTTCCAGAAGTCCTGCAAGATCATCGCCGAGAAGGGTTGGGGGAATTACTACCACTTCACCTACACGACATATCCGAAGGGAACGAAGCTGCCGACGTTCACGCGCAACCTCGGCGCGAAGGAAACGGCGGCGCTCGCGAAGGCGAACGAGTTCCTTGAGAGCAAGCTGGGCGAAGACCCCGCCAGCGCGCGCAAAGGCGAGAAGACCGTGGAGAAGACCATCACCGTCGCCCCGGGCGAACTGGCGGTCGTGGCGGAACTCGACGGCCCGCGCGCAATCACGGCGCTGCGTGCGAAGCTCGACCTGCCTGCCGCGCCCGACGACATCGGCGCGCTGCGTGAGCTGTGCCTGCGGATCACCTGGGACGACGACGCGCAGCCGGCGGTCTGGGCGCCGATCGGCGACTTCTTCGGCAGCGCGCCCGGCTTCAACAAATACCGCTCGCTGCCACTTGGCATGACCGGTGACGGCTGCTACGCGCTCTGGTATATGCCGTTCGCAAAGAAGGCGCGGGTCGAGCTGGTCAACGACGGCAAGGAAAAGCGCACCGTGTCGTTCCGCGTCACGCACGCGCCGTTGACGCGGCCGGCGGCGAAGTTGGCGCGGTTCCACGCGAAGTGGCACCGCGACGTGTTCCTGCCGGAGGACCCGGACCGCCGTGCGATTGACTGGACGATGCTCAAGACACAGGGCCGCGGGCGTTTCGTTGGCGTCATGCTGCACATCTGGAACCCGCGCGGCGGCTGGTGGGGCGAGGGCGACGAGAAATTCTTCGTGGACGGCGAGAAGTTCCCGTCCACCATTGGCACCGGCTCGGAGGATTACTTCGGCTACGCGTGGTGTTGCCCGGAGTTGTTCGAGAACGCCTTTCACAACCAGCCGCGCAACGACGGCGGCAACCGGCGGCACGTTTGCGTCAACCGCTGGCACATAACCGACAACGTGCCGTTCCAGCAATCGTTCGAGGCGGCCATCGAAAAGTATTACAAGAACGAGAAACCGACACTCTACGCGGCCACCGTCTATTGGTATCAGGCGGCAGGCCAGTTGGACGACTACTCCGCGATGCCGCTGGCCGAGCGCACCGACTGGTATGCCGCGCCGCCGAACACCCGCGTGGCCGGCGCGCTCGAAGGCGAGGAGATGAAGATCATCGAATGCACTGGCGGCAAGGCGCATCCGCAGGACCTGGCGCACTTCGGCGGCGCGTGGAGCGACCAGTCGCACCTTTGGTGGATTGACGGCAAGCCGGGCGACCGCCTCGCGCTGGCGTTGCCGGTGAAGGAGGACGGTCGCTACAAACTCATCGCCCAACTCACCAAGGCGCGCGACTACGGCATCGTGCAGCTTTCACTCGACGGCCAGAAGCTCGGCAAGCCGCTCGATCTCTACAACCCGCAGGTGGTCCCGACTGGTGCGCTGGACCTCGGCACGCACGAGTTGAAGAAAGGTGTCTACCGCTTGATGTTGGAGATCGTCGACGCAAACGAGAAAGCCCTCAAGCGCCACATGGCTGGTCTCGATTACGTGAAGCTTGAGCGGGTGCCGTAAGCGTCTGGCGTTGCGTGAGACGGCGCGTTATCCGTATGGCGCAAGGAAATCTTTCAGTGTAGTTTTGCGGCGTTACTTTTATGACACTCAGATTCATTGGCGAACCGCTGTTGGCCAGGACCGCGGATGGCAGGCTCAAGTCGCGAATTGCGACCGTTTTCGTCGGGAACCAGACCATCGTCACGTTGCCCGGCATTCACGCCACGCAGCGCGCGGCGTATCTGCATACGCTCAACCAACAACGCCATGCGGCCGGCCGTCCGGCAATGACAGAACAGGAGGAATCCGTCGAGTTGAGCAACGCCGTGGATCTCGTGATGGAGGAAGACACCGTCCTGATCCGACCCGATCCGGCGCGGATGGATCTCGCGTTCGCAGCGGATGAGATCCTGCAGGAAGTCGTGACGAAGGAGCAGATCAAGTTCCTGCATGTGCTTGACTCGCGTGTGCGTAATGCGATCAAGCGTCACGGCGAGAACTGGAGGATTACGCCGTTGCCACGGTCGGCGGCTGACATGCAGCAGATGATCGTCAGTTCGCGGATCGGCATCGGTGGGCGGGAACTCTATTACTTTAATCGTGAGACCGGATCGCGTTTTCTGACCTGCCAGGAATTTGCCGGCCTGGGAGCGATGGAGGAGGGGGAGCGGCGGCGGTTGCTCGTGGAGATCAAGGACAGTTCGGCGCACCTGAATCGGCTGGGATGGCCGGAGGTTTCGTTTTTTATGGCGGACAAGGCGTTCAGGGCGGCGGATTTTGCGCTGCACGATTTCGCCAGCATGCCTTCGGATCGGTTGCAGACCGTGTTCGAGGCGCTGCGGCAAAAGTTTCAGAACGCGGTGCCGGCGGATTTGCGGCGGGATGACGTGAACCAGGCCGAGTGGCGCAACCGCATGTATGCCGCATTGATCGGCTTGAAGGAAGATTCGGTGAGCGAAGAGTCACTGCTTGGCCTCGGCGCGGAGTTTTACATGCAGGTGGAGTGGCTGCCAGGCGGCCGGATCGAGGAGGGTGAGATGATCTTCGATTCAGTGATGGATCAGTCGTTGGACAATATAGACGAACAACGACGGGCGAAACTGGCGCTCTTTGAAAAATCCCGCGCGTTCATCCTCAGCTACATCCGGGAATACGGTGACGTTGAATACATCAACATGGGGCGGTTGGCCAGTTCGCTGTCGTTGCGGCAGTCGTTGCAGGGCCGGCGCGGCGTGTTCTTGGTCGAGTTAAAGCAGCGGGATGCGCCGCAACCGTTTGTGAAAATCCTCCGGATGCAGAAGTGGGGCGTCGCCGAGCATCTGGACGATGGCAAGAGCCTTCTGGACGCGATGCTGTTTTCGGAGGAATACACTGACTACATCCTCAACCGCCGGCTGGCTTGCCGGCAGTTGGGAATGAACCTGGCCTCTCACACCTCGGCGCGCAAGCTCGGCGAGCGTTACTTCGGCAAGAACCGTGACTATCACGGCCTGACCATCTATTCACCGTATTTCGAGCGCGACTACATCGGTGGCATCGCGACAGACAAGATTTTGCCGTCCAAGTTTGCCAATGAATCGTATGCGTTTGCGTTTGCTCGTCTGTTGGGTCATGCGGCTGCGCCGAATCTTATCGTCGGCCGTTGCCAGCTTAACGGACAGGTCATCTTCGACGACGGCGACGAGGTGGTCATTGAAAACCAGTTCGGCATGCCGCTGGAGATCATTGTGGCCGACCACACGGGCACGTTCACCGATTTTCGCCGCGGCCTTGGTGAGAGCGCGCCGGATTATGCGAATGCTGTCAACAAACGGCTGGCGGCGCTCCCGCAACCGGCGGCATTTGCGCAGGCGTATCTTGACGCGTTTACGGAGCGATTTGAGAAAATTCAGCAGGAATATCGTCGGCGGAAACGCGCCTTTGACAGCCTGTTCAAGCATCAAGTGCCAGTCGAGGCGGGTAACCTGTCCTTTCGCTGGCTCCGCGTGCTGGAGCGCATGAACCAAGCAGACCCGCGGGCGCTCAAGGAGATGATTCGAAAGAATATCGCGATTAAGTAGATCGTCGGGCGTTGCGAAGTGCGGCCGCAATGGTGGAGGATCGGAATGGAAATTAGAAGACGCAGGAAGATTCTGGCGGCTGTCATAGTGCTCGTCATTGGGTCTGCGCTTGCTGCTGTTGCCGGCGAGGCCACGAACCCGTTGGCGTGGCCGCAGCCGACGAAGGAATCGAGGCCGTGGAGCTACTGGTGGTGGATGGGCAGCGCGGTGGACAAGAAGAACCTCACCAAGGAGCTCACGCGCTATCGCGATGCCGGCTGGGGCGGCGTCCACATCATCCCGATCTACGGCGCGAAGGGTTGGGAATCAAAGTTCATCGAATATCTCAGTCCGCAATGGATGGAGATGCTGCGCCACACCGTCAGCGAAGCCCACCGGCTCGGCATGGACGTGGACATGACCACCGGCACCGGCTGGTGTTTCGGCGGCCCGAACGTCCCGCCGCAGGAAGCTTGCGCGCAGGTTGTGGCGAAAGTCATGGAAGAAGGCGGCAAGAAAGTGTTTCAGATTTCGCAAAAGCCGACCTCCAAGGTGAAACGCCCCGCTGCCGGCGGCGAGGGCTTCATGCTCAATCCGCTCTACGCCGACGCGATCCGCCATTGGCTGGGGCGGTTCACGGAAGCCTTTGCGCGCCACGACGGGCCGAAACCACGGGCGCAGTATCACGATTCGTTCGAGTATCGCGTGGATTGGTCGCCCGACCTTCTCGCGCAGTTCGAGAAAAGGCGCGGTTACCGGCTCCAGAGTGAGTTTCTGGCGTTCTTCGGCAAGGAGAGCAACGACCGCGTCGCGCGGCTGAAGTGCGACTACCGCGAGACGATCTCTGATATGATGATCGAGGACTCGATGCCACTCTGGTTCAACTGGTGTCGTGAGCGCGGCTTCCTTACGCGCAACCAGGCGCATGGCTCGCCGGGCAACCTGCTCGACCTTTACGCGCTCGCCGACATCCCGGAGACGGAGATGTTTCACACCGATCGCCGACCGCTCGTGGCGAAGTTCGCCTCATCGGCCGCACACGTCGCCGGTCACAACCTCGTCGCATCGGAGACGGGCACATGGCTCAAGGAACACTTCACCGAAACGCTCGCGGATGTGCAGGGCTTGCTTGACGACCTCTTTGTCAGCGGCGTCAACCACGTCATCTTTCACGGCACCTGTTATTCACCTGACGAAGCTGGCTGGCCGGGCTGGCTCTTCTATGCTTCCACTGAGATGAACCCACGCAACTCGATCTGGCGCGATGTGCCGACGCTGACGGCTTACATCGCGCGCTGTCAGTCAGTGCTCCAAGCCGGCAAGCCGGACAACGACGTGCTGGTCTATTGGCCGATCTACGACGTGTGGCACAAGGCGGCGGGTCTTGCTGAAAACCTTACGGTCCACGGTGCCAGTTGGTTCACCAGCCAGCCCATCGGCAAGCTCGCGGAGAAGCTCTGGGCGCGCGGCTTCACGTTTGACTACATCTCTGACCGCCAGTTGGCCGCGCTGAAGCCTGCCGGCCGAGTCATCGTGGTGCCGCCAACGGAGCATATCCCGCTCAAAACGATTGAGCATCTGCTGCGGCTCGCCGATGGCGGTGCGAAGGTGATCTTCGACGAAGCGTTGCCGAAGGACGTGCCGGGCTTGCAGGAACTGGAGGCGCGGCGAGCAGAGTTGAAGAAGTTGCTGGAGCGAGCCAAGAGCCGGGTGCAGGTTGGCGACGCGGATGCGTTGTTGGCGAAAGCCGGCGTAGCGCGCGAGCCGATGGTGGATCACGCGGGCCTCCTCTTCATCCGGCGCGCGCTCGGCGACGGCCGCTACTACTTCATCGCCAACCGCGGCGACAAACCGGTGGACGGCTGGCTGCCTCTGGCGACGAAGGCGAAGTCCGCGGCCATCATGGACCCGATGACAGGTCGCGCCGGCGTGGCGAGTATGGCGGGCGCATCAAGAGTTTACGTGCAGCTTGCGCCGGGAGATTCCGTCGTGCTGCGGACATTTGCCGACCGCAAGCTCGACGGGCCGGCGTGGGCCTATTGGAGGCCGGCTGGCGATCCTGTTTCACTCAGCGGCACATGGCAGGTGAAGTTCCTGCGCGGCGGCCCCGCATATCCGGCGGCGTTTGAGACAAGCAAGCTGGCTTCGTGGACGGAGCTTGGCGGCGAGGAAGCACAGCGTTTCGCCGGCACGGCACTCTACACGCTCACGTTCGACGCGCCTGCCGCCGGTGCGGGTTGGTGGCTGGACCTCGGCAACGTCTGCCAGAGCGCCCACGTGCGCCTGAACGGTCGCGACCTCGGCACGGCAATCAAGCCGCCGTTCCGCGTGGCAGTGGACGCGCTGAAGTCGAGGGGCAACGTGTTGGAGGTGGAAGTGACGAACGTCTCCGCCAACCGCATTCGCGACCTCGACCGGCGCGGCGTGAAGTGGCGCAACTTCTACGACATCAACTTCGTGAATATCAACTACAAGCCATTCGACGCCTCGAATTGGCCGCTCGCCGACTCAGGATTGCTCGGCCCGGTGACGCTGCAACCGGTGAAGACGTTCGTGCCGAGGTAAAGAATCGGAATCGCGGCTTGTCCATCGGGTGGATCGCGTTCTCCGAACGCGATTCGGTTTGCGCTACGACAAGCGCGTTCGGAGAACGCGCTCCACCTTCGGTTGCCAATGCGTCGTCTGCTCGCGCGTCAGTGCTTTTTCAGCTTGTCGAGCTTCGGCTTGATCACGATACGGCAGTAGCCGGCTTCGGGATGCTTGCGGTAGTAATCCTGATGATAATCCTCGGCGCGGTAGAACTTCGTCAGCGGGACGATTTGCGTGACGATGGGGTCTTGGAACTTGGCTTGTGCCGCGCGCTTCGACTTCTCGGCGGCGAGCTTCTGCGTTTCGTTGTGATAGAAGATGACGGAGCGGTATTGCGTGCCTTGGTCGTGGCCCTGGCGGTTCAACGTCGTCGGGTCGTGCGCTTTCCAGAACGTCTCCAGCAGCTTCTCGTAGGAGATGCGTGCGGGGTCGAACTCGACCTGAATCACTTCGGCGTGGCCGGTGGTGCCGGTGCAGACCTGTTCGTAGGTCGGGTCAAGCACGGTGCCGCCCGCGTAACCGGACGTGGATGACTTTACGCCCTCCATCGTTTGATACACTGCCTCCGTGCACCAGAAACAGCCGCCGCCGAATGTGGCGAGTTCGGTTTTGGCGGCGGCGGGCTTGGGAGGTTCGGCTGAAGTGTTCATGGCGGCCAATGATGCGGTCAGGCAGAGCAGCAACTTGAAGGTTCTCATGGTGTCGGTTGTATCGGTTTGCGCCCTAAGCTTGGAGGTTTTTCAGCCGCCGTCAATAGTGATTCCGCTGGAGGTCGTCTTCCGCTATGGTGGCGGCGGTGTCTGTTGAACGAGGAGATGCGATGAAGAAGCTGAAGCGATGGATTCTTACCGCTGGCGGCGCGGCGGCGTTGCAGTTGGGCAGTGCGGGCATGTGCGCGGAGAGCACGGTTTCGCTGGAAGGCCAATGGCGGTTCCAACTCGACCGCAACGACGCGGGCATCACGGAGAAGTGGTTCGACCGGACGCTGCCGGACAGGATCAGATTGCCCGGTTCGCTGACCGCCCAGGGCATCGGCGACGAGGTGACCGTGGACACCAAATGGATTGGCGGCATCGTGGACAAGTCGTGGTTCACCGCGCCGGAATACGCGAAGTATCGCCAGTCCGGCAACGTCAAGATTCCGTTCTGGCTCCAGCCGGAGAAATACTACGCTGGGGCGGCGTGGTATCAGCGCGACATCGAGATTCCGGCGGAGTGGGTGGGTCTCACTGCTGTGCTTTCGCTGGAACGGCTGCACTGGGAGACGCGCGTCTGGTTGGACGACAAACTCATCGGAACGAACAACGCGCTCGCGACGCCGCACAACTACGAACTCGGCCCGCTCGTGTCAGGTAAGCACCGACTCACGATCCGTGTGGACAACCGCATGATTGTGGACGTGGGCGAGAACTCCCACAGCATCAGCGACCACACGCAGGGCGACTGGAACGGTATCGTCGGCCGTATTGAGTTGCGGGCGAAACCACGGCTTTGGATTTCACAGCAACGCATTGTGCCGAAGAATGACGGCACGGTTCGCGTTGAGATCGGCATTCGCAACACGCTTTTCGATCCAGTCATCGGCACGCTCACAGCCATTGTCCGCGAGAAGGGCACACATTCAGCAGCAGGCCAAGCCAGCGTCAAGATCGAGTATGCGCGCGGCTTAACCACCGAACATCGCCACATATTTACCACCCACGCTACGCAGGAGATCGTCGTGAAGCTCGACCGCCTGCCCAAGCTCTGGAGCGAGTTCACGCCCGACTTGTATGAAGTCGAGACGCGGATTGAAGCGCAAGGTGGGCGACAGACCGACGTGGCGGTTGAGACTTTTGGTTTTCGGGAGTTCATGGCGCAAGACACCCAGTTTGCCATCAACGGCCGCAAGACCTTCATGCGTGGCACGCTCGACTGCTGCATATTCCCGAAGACCGGCCATCCGCCGACGGACGTTGCGGAATGGAAGCGCATCATCGGCGTCGCGAAGGCGCACGGGCTGAACCTGATTCGTTTTCACTCGTGGTGCCCGCCGGAAGCGGCGTTCGTCGCGGCGGACGAGATGGGCTTCTACTTCCACGTCGAGTGTTCGTCATGGCCGAACCAATCCGCCGCCTTGGGCGACGGCAAGCCGGTGGACCAGTGGCTTTACGACGAGGCCGATCGCATCCTGCGCTACTACGGCAATCATCCCTCGCTGGTTCTGATCCTCCACGGGAACGAGCCGGGCGGCAAGAACCGGAACGCATATCTGGCGAAGTGGGTCGAGCATTTCAAGACGAAGGATTCGCGGCTGCTCTGGAGCAGCGGCGCCGGCTGGCCGGAGTTGCCGGAGAACCAGTGGCATTGCGTTCCCCAGCCGCGTATCCAGGCGTGGGGTGGGGGGCTGAAATCGCGCATCAACGCGAAACCGCCGGAGACGCGCACTGATTACACTGACTTCATCGGCAAGCGCACCGTGCCGGTGGTCAGCCACGAAATCGGCCAGTGGTGTGTCTATCCGAACTTCGACGAGATCAAGAAATACACTGGCTACCTCAAGCCGAAGAACTTCGAGATCTTCCGCGATAAGCTCAAGGAACGAGGCATGAGCGACCTTGCGCGGAAGTTTCTGCTGGCGTCCGGCAAACTCCAAACGCTTTGCTACAAGGAGGAAATCGAATCGGCGCTGCGCACATCCGGTATGGGCGGCTTTGAACTGCTCGACCTCCACGACTTCCCTGGTCAGGGCACGGCGTTGGTCGGCGTGCTCGACCCGTTCTGGGAGAGCAAGGGCTACGTCACACCGCAGGAATACAGTCGCTTCTGCAACGCCACCGTCCCGCTGGCTCGGATGAGCAAGCGCGTCTTCATGACGGACGAGAAGCTCGAAGCCGACATCGAGGTTGCGCACTTCGGCCCCGCACCGATCAAGGACGCCGTCGCGTCGTGGCGACTCGCCGGCGACGATGGCCGTGTCGTCGCCAGTGGCAAGTTGCCCGCGAAAACTCTGCCGGTGGACAACGGCATCGCCCTCGGCGGTGTGAGCGTGGAGTTGAAGAACGTGCCCGCGCCGGCGCGATACAAACTGGTTGTTGGTCTCGATGGATCGAAGTTTGAGAACGACTGGGATATCTGGGTCTATCCGCCGAAGGTGGACGCGCAGCCGCCGCAGGACGTGAAGATCGTGGACGAACTGAACTCCGACGCGTTCGCCACGCTCGATGGCGGCGGCAAGGTGTTCCTGATGATTCCGCCGAAGCGCGTGAAGAACGCCGCCAAGGACAAGGTCGTGCTCGGCTTCTCCAGCATCTTCTGGAACACCGCCTGGACGCGCCGGCAGCCGCCTACGACGCTCGGCATTCTCTGTGACCCGAAGCATCCGGCGCTCGCCGCCTTTCCGACCGATTACCACAGTAACTGGCAATGGTGGTATTTGGTGACGCGTGCAGGCGCGATGATCATGGACGATCTGCCGCGCGGGTTGCGGCCGATAGTGCAGGTGATTGACGATTGGTTTACCGCGCGCAAGCTGGGTCTCGTCTTCGAGGCGAAACTGGGCAAGGGCAGGCTGCTGGTGTGCAGCGTGGATCTGAAGAGCGATCTCGATGCCAATCCCGTCGCGCGCCAGATGCTCCACAGCTTGCTGGGCTACATGGCCAGCGAACGTTTCAACCCGGAGGTGGCGGTGACGAAAGATGCGGTCGCGCGGCTCATGACTTCCTGGCCGGGGTCGGAACTGGCGCGTCTTGACGCGAAGATCTGGGTGGACAGCGAGGATGACGCGCATGACAACGTCAAGGCCAACGCAATAGACAGCGACCCGCAAACATTCTGGCACACGCAATGGCAGCCGACTGCGAAGCCGATGCCACACTGGCTTGTGGTGGACTTGGGCAGCGAACTGGCGTTGGCGGGCATCACGTATTTGCCGCGTCAGGACATGGCCAACGGCCGCATCGCCGAGGCGGAGATTTATTGCAGCAACGAGCCGAAGAAGTGGAGCGCGCCCGTCGCGATTGCGAAATGGGGTGACACCGCCGACCGGCAAACGATCCGTTTCGCGAAGCCGGTCACGGCGCGTTACCTCAAACTCGTGCCGAAAAGCGAAGTCCGCGGCCAGCCGTTTGCGGCGGTTGCCGAACTGGACATCATCCGGCCGTAGCAACCGGGGAAACGCGGATTGCCTGCAATGGCGAAATTGAGCTAAAGGAATCAGAGCATGATTACAGCACCCGTGACCTCCGGCGGCGGCCAGAACGCGGCGAAATACAACATGGGCTACGTCTGGCTCATCTCTCTGGTCGCGGCGATGGGTGGGTTGCTGTTCGGCTACGACTGGGTTGTCATCGGCGGGGCAAAACCGTTTTTCGAGAAATACTTCCAGCTCAACTCGGAGGAACTGAGCGGCTGGGCAAACAGTTGCGCGCTGGTCGGGTGCCTGCTGGGGTCGCTGGTTACCGGCGGCCTCAGCGACAAGCTCGGACGCAAGAAGCTGTTGGTAGTGTCGGCGTTCCTGTTCGCCGTGTCGTCTGTGCTCACCGGTTGGGCGACGACGTTCTCTTGGTTCGTCGTCTGGCGCATCGTCGGCGGCGTGGCCATCGGCATGGCGTCAAACCTCTCGCCCATGTATATCGCCGAGGTCGCGCCGGCGCACATGCGTGGGCGACTTGTGGCGGTCAACCAGCTCACCATCGTCATCGGTATTCTCGCCGCGCAGATTGCCAACTGGCTGATCGCCGAGAAGGTGGCCGACGGGGCGACGGCGGAGATGATCCGGCAGTCGTGGAACGGCCAGTATGGTTGGCGCTGGATGTTTACGGCGGTGGCGGTGCCATCGTTGTTGTTCCTCGTGAGCGCGCTCTTCGTGCCGGAAAGCCCGCGCTGGCTGGTGAAGAACGGCCTCGCCGAACGCGCGTGGAAGATTTTGGAGCGCATCGGCGGCGCGGCTTATGCCGACGCCGAAGTGCGCGATGTGCAGGCGACGCTGGCCTCACAGGAGATTCATCATGTTCGCTTCCAGGACCTGCTGGAACCGAAGATGGTGAAGATTCTGCTCGTGGGTGTCACGCTGGCGGTGCTGCAACAGTGGAGCGGCATCAACGTGATCTTCAACTACGCCGAGGAACTCTACAAAGCAGCGGGCTACGGCGTGAGCGACATCCTCTTCAACATCGTCATCACCGGCGCGATCAACCTGGTGGTCACGTTCGTCGCCATCGGCACGGTGGACCGGTTTGGCCGGCGCGGGTTGATGCTGATCGGCTGCGCGGGTATCGCGATTTCGCATCTGCTGCTTGGCGCGGCCTACACGATGGGGATGAAAGGCTTTTGGGTGCTGGTGCTCACGCTGAGCGCCATCGGCTGCTACGGCATGTCGCTGGCGCCGATCACGTGGGTGCTCATCGCGGAAATCTTCCCGAATCGCATCCGTGGCGCGGCGATATCGGTGGCTGTGTCAGCATTGTGGATCGCGTGTTTCATCCTGACCTATACCTTCCCGATCCTGAAAGGCGCGGTCGGCATGTCGGGCACGTTCTGGATTTACGCGGCGATTTGCGCCGGCGGCTTCTTCTTCATCCTGATGCGCGTGCCCGAGACGAAGGGCAAGACGCTGGAGCAGATCGAGCGGGAGCTGGTGGGTTGAGGAGAAAACGATGCGTCCAATCCTGTTGACGGTGGGGTTTTGGAGCACAAGCGATGAAAGAAACGGCATTGAAAAAGCAACTGGCGAGACTGAGCCAGTTCTTTAAGACTTAGGAATTGACCCTCTGACTTTCATGACACGTGTGTGTGGAGATAAGAGAGTGAGAAACTTAGACCTCATAAGTAAGTTAGTCATGCACGGCATAAGCGACGAAATTCGTAAGCTTTCGTGTCCGAAATGCTCTGGGCCGCTAAAAATTGGCGTTTATCGGGGTGCTCGGCTGGTGTCCGCACAGGTCAAGTGCAAGAACTGTGACTTCATTGTCAGACTTGACGGTTCGCCACCGGAGCCACCATGGGTCAACGATTTGGGGTCAGAATGCGAGACGACACCATGAGATGTCGAAGCACAGGGTCTGCGAAAGACACGGCATTGAAAGAAGAAACTGGTGAGACTAAGCCAGTCCGTCAAGAGTCGGGAGTTGGCACCATAACCCCCATGATCGCAAGATCTTTCCCATCCGGATATCATTTTAGCGCATCGCGAAATGTCCGGCAGAGGATGGCAACATTATGAGCCTAGCACACATACGATTTGTTCGAGAAGCGGATGATGCAACCACAGCCGAATATCGAGTTGAATGTCCCGATATGGGTGAAAAAGGACAATGGCAACAGGTTGGCCGACTACGATTAGATAAATTTGTCGGAAAATATAAATTTACACCTGGATTGCTCTGGATTGAAAAGCGTGCTCTACCACCGTCGCTGTATGGATTGCCTGAGCCTGAACAGAAGCGACTGCTCAGTTCTGACTACGATGGCTTTGCTTGGGGAACTTGGGCCATGATTATCCATCACTATGCTTCCAGTTTACTTGAGCACCGTAATTACCCAATCCGCTATCCGGAAACCATGTTTTCGGAAAACGAGCCGAGAGGGTAGCGGACACGGTGTCACGCATCAGACAAGAGCGGTTGGGTAGTGAACGATGAAGGTTGAACGGACAATTCAGATTCGGTGGCGGCTGCTGGGTGGCTGCGCGGTGTTGCTGCTGGCGGCGTTGGCTCTGCGCCGCTGCGTTGATTGGTGCAAGACGTTGGAGCAGATCGAACTGAAGCTGGTGGGTTGAGGACAGACTATGAGAACATTGATTGGAAGCATGTTGGTTGCGGGATGCGCGCTGATTGGGAACGCGGCGGAACCAGTTTCGGTCGGCGCTCCTGACGACAGGGCGGCCGTGGCTTGGGTTCGGAGCGGCGACCAGGAGTTCAACGGCACACCGTATCATTTCCTCGGTTCATCGGACATGCAGGTGACCTTCGACGTGAAGCCGCAACCCGGCGCGGCGCTGGAGTTGCTGTGGGGATCGAAGAACGACAAGCGCGTGGCCGTGGTCGTCGTCAACGGGCAGTCATTGCCGGTCGCCGGTGGCGGCGACTACAGCGGGTTTCGCTGGCTGCGCGTGCCGTTGCCCGACAGCGTGAAGGGCGAACGCTACGACATCACGCTGAAGCCCGGCGAAGGCAAGGCTGCGTTCATCGCCGAGGTGCGGTTGACTGCGCCCGGTGGCGACGCGAAGCGGCCCGACTTGAAGACGGCGAGTTACAAGGCGAAGTCTGTGCAGAAAGCCCAAGCGGCACGAAAACGGTCGCCGTGGATGGGGTTCCAAGGCGAGGGTTTTCCTGAGATGCGCAAGGCGTGGGACACGCCGCTGTCGCCGCCCGCCAAGCCCGCGAGCGACCCGCGCATCGAGGCGGCGTTCCGGCTCGCGGAGAAAAACGCGCGGCGGGCGAACGAGGCGTTCTATCGCTCGCGCCGCTTCATTGATGGTTGGCTGGCCCACGCCGATCCCGTTACCGGGCTGATCCCGCGCAACTTGCAGGTGGATTACTGGAACGGGCGCGATTCGGCCGCCGACAACTGGCCGTTCATGGTGCTTACCGCGGCGATGACTGACCGGCCGCTGTTTGAGGGCCGGATGCTGGAGATGCTGCGCACGGAGACGAAGCTGACCTGCCGCGTGGACCGACTGCCCGACGATTACTCGTTCAGCAAGAAAGGCTGGCAGCGCGAGACATTGAACCTCGACGCGATCATCTTCGACGGCGCGGAATACGTGAAGGACGGCCTGCTACCCATCACGGAATGGCTCGGCGCCAGCCCGTGGAGCGAGCGCGCCATCGGCATCATTGACGACATCTGGAAGAACGCCACCATTGAGACGCCGTTCGGCAAAATCCCGACGCTGAACTTCGAGGTCAACGGCGACCTGCTCCAGGCTTGCGGGCGGCTGTTCTGGTTCACCGGCGAGCGCAAGTATCTCGACTGGGCCATCCGCCTCGGCGACTACTACCTGCTCGGCAAGAACCATCCGACGCGCGACATGAAGGACCTCAAGCTCGGCGACCATTCCTGCGAGGTCATCAACGGCCTCTCCGAACTCTACGTCGCCTGCGCCCACGCCGCGCCGGAGAAACGCGAAGCCTACCGCAAGCCGCTTCACGAGATGTATGACCGCATCCTGCAAGTTGCCTGCAACGAGCACGGCCTGATTTACCTCCACGTCAACAACCAGACCGGCAAGCCACTCTCCACCGCGCTCACCGACAACTGGGGTTACAACTACGACGGCCTCTACACGGCCTTCCTGCTCGACAAGAAAACCGCCTACCGCGACGCCGTGCGCAAGGCCCTCAGCAACCTGAAGGAGCACTATACCGGCCAGGGCGGCATGTGCCAGAGCAACACCGCGGATGGCTACGCCGACTCCATCGAGGGCGCCATCACGCTCCTTAACCGCGAATGGGTTCCGTCGGCAGCTGAGTGGGTTGACGCCGAGATCAAGACCATGTGGGGCCGGCAGCATCCTAATGGCGTCATTGAGGGCTGGCACGGCGACGGCAACTCCGCGCGCACGTCGCTCATGTATGCGCTCTGGAAGACCGAGGGCATCACCATCGAGCCGTGGCGGGCCGACGTGCGGTTCGGCGCGACGCGCGCGGGCGGGAATCTTTGCATTAGCCTCGTCGCGGACAAACCGTGGGAGGGCCGCCTCATTTTCGACAAGCAGCGCCACAAGCTGAACATGCATCTGCCGCTCGACTACCCGCGCATCAACCAGTTCCCGGAGTGGTTTACTGCGCAGGCCGCCGCGCGCTACGAAGTCCGCAACGCCGCCAGCGGTGAGAGGCAGGTCCGCGATGGCAAAGAACTACTCGAAGGCATCGCCGTGACGCTGAAACCAGGTGAGGAAGTGCGATTGGTCGTCAAACCGATGGGGAGGAAATGAAACGATTCATTGCTGCGCTGCTTGTTCTAGGTCTCATCGCGCCGTTCTACTCGCGCGCCGCATCTGCGTCTCTGAAGCCGAACATTCTCTGGATCACCTGCGAGGACATTTGCCCTCAGCTCGGTTGCTACGGAGACGCCTACGCGCGCACGCCGAACCTCGACGCATTCTCGAAACAGGCGGTGCGCTACACGCATGCCTTCGCCACCGCGCCGGTCTGCTCGCCGGCGCGCTCGTGCCTCATCACCGGCATGTATGCGACTTCACTCGGCACGCAACGGTTGCGCTCGGCCTTCCCCGTGCCGGCGGAGTTCCGCGGCTTTCCCGCTTGGCTCCGCGAAGCCGGTTACTATTGCTCGAACAACGTCAAGACCGACTACAACCTGCGGAACGAAGCCGCCTTCATCCGCGACGCGTGGGATGCTTCTTCGGGCAAGGCTCACTGGCGCGGGCGCAAACCAGGCCAGCCGTTCTTCGCTGTGTTCAATATCATGACCACGCATCAGTCACGCGCGAGCGTCTTCCCGCACGAACAGTTTGAGAAGATGGTCGGCAGCCGGCTCGCGCCGGAGGAACGCCACGACCCCGCGAAGGCGCCCGTGCCACCGTATTATCCCGACACGCCGGAGTCGCGCCGGATGCTAGCTCGCTACTACGACTGTATCACAGCGATGGATAAGGAGGTCGCCGCGCTGCTGCGCGCCCTCGACGAGGACGGCCTCGCCAACGACACGATCGTGTGTTTCTACGGCGACAATGGCAGGGGCATCCCGCGTGGGAAACGATGTCTGTTCGACACGGGACTCCACGAGCCGCTGTTAATCCGGTTCCCGGAGAAGTTCCGCCATCTCGCAACAGGCGCACCGGGGAGCACGACTGACCGGCTGGTGAGCTTCGTGGACTTCGGGCCGACGGTGCTGAGCCTTGCGGGCCTGCCGATGCCGAAGCACATGCAGGGCGTGGCGTTCGCCGGCCCGGCGGCGGGCAAGCCGCGCAAGTTTGTCTTTGGCGCGCGCGACCGCGTGGACGAGGCGTTCGATCTCTCGCGCTCGGTGCGTGACGGGCGCTGGCTCTACATTCGCAACTTCATGCCGCACCTGTCGTGGATGCAGCCGGAACGCTATTCGGACAACTCGCCGATGCGCCGCGAGTTCAAGCGGCTCGCCGCCGAGAGCAGGCTGAACGCCGATCAACTTACGTATGCCGCGCCGCGAAAGGCGATCGAGGAGCTTTACGACAGCGAGACCGACCCGCATCAGGTGAAGAATCTCGCTGGATCACTGCAGCACCGCGCGATGCTGGAGAAGATGCGCCGTGCGTTGCGCGAGTGGCTGCTGACGGCGCGCGACGCGGGTTTTCTGACCGAGCCGCAGGTGCGGGAACGCATCGGCGCAGACTCGACGCCGTTCGCGTTGGCGAAAGACCCGAAGAAGTATCCCCTGACGCGGCTGATCGACGCGGCTGATTTGGTTGGGCGGCCCGGTGCGGTGGCGCAGCAGGTGAAGTTGCTCGGCGATGCCGGCGATGGCGTGCGCTACTGGGCGGCGGTTGGGCTGGGGGCGGCGGGTAAGGACGCTGCGCCAGCGCGTGAAGCACTGAAGACGGCTTTGAAAGATGTGAGCGCGGTTGTTCGCATCGAGGCATCGGTGGCGCTCATCCAGATTGGCGAGACGGAAGCAGGCTTGCGCGTGCTTGAAAGCGACCTGCGCAGTGAGCATGGCGACGTAGCGGTGCATGCCGCGCGGGCGTTGGAATTGCTCGGCGAGTCGGCGCGGCCGGCGTTGCCCGCGATGCGCGCGATGCTCGACAGCGTGGACCGGAGGAAGTTCGGCGAATACGCGCTTTTCCTCCGGTTTAGCCTCGAATCGGCGCTGGAGAATCTCCAGCCGGACCCGAAGCTGACGAGGCGCTGACGAGACTGCGGGGAAGTTCAAGCTTGGCCGGATGCAGCGGCGCGGCGTAAGGTAAGGGTAACGGCGCGGGCGATGTTGGCCCGTGTGAATGTCAGGGTAGCGAAGCGACGGAGGATATTTTCATGGCTGAGGTTTATCATGCGCTGGGACTTCACCTGCACCAACCGCTGGGGAATCTGGTGGCATTGCACAATTCCGGTGAGAGCTGGGAGGCGAAGCAAATCCTTTGGTGCTACGACCGCATCACACGGATGCTGGAGGGGTATCACGATGTGGCGCGGCTGCACCTGAGCATTTCGGGAACGTTGCTGAAGCAACTCGAAGACCCCGGCGTGCGGCAAACGTTCCGCGACGTGGTGGACATCGAGGATTTCCTGAAGCGGTTCCGGCATGCGCCGATCGAGATCGTGGGCAGCGGGTTGTATCACCCCGTCTATCCGTTGATTCCGCCGGCAGATTGGGACGCGCAGACGGCGTGGTGGCAGGGGCTGGGGAAACATCTGCTGGGCCGTGACAGCTTCGGTGGGTTTTGGCCACCGGAGATGGGGTTCTGTATGGAGATGATCCCGATGTTACAGCGGCACGGTTACAAATACGTGCTGGTGGATTCCATTTTCATCAAGCCAAAGCGGCCGATGCGTTGGGAGGAGACGCGCTACCGGCCGTATTTGGCGCGCTACGGCGGCGCGGAGATCGTGGTGGTGCCGCGCGACCGCGAACTGTCCAACGCACAGCTCTCCGGCATGGACCCCGGATGGTTCCAGCATGAGGTGCGCGAGCGGACGAAGTTCTGCGATTTCCCCGCGCTGGTGACGACGTGGACCGACGGCGAGAACGGCGGCTGGTTCCGCACGACGAACGTGGAGAGCGGCTTCTGGGGATTTTTCTACCGGCAGATTCTGGACCGTTGCCGCGCCGGCACGCTTGGTTTCAAGCCGATCCACATCGGCGAGTATCTGCACCGGTTTCCCCCGACGGAGGAGGTGGAGGTGCACCGCGGTGCGTGGAACACCGAGCATCATTGGGGCGGCGACTTCACACAATGGACCGGCTCGCTCCTGCAGAAGAAGGGTTGGGATGAGGTGCGGCGGGCCAGCGATTTTTATCATCAGGTGAAACGTGCGTTCGACGAGCGGCAGCCGGGAGCGGGCGACCCTGAAGAGATTCGCCAAGTGGTCGTGCGCGCTTACGACTTCATTCTGACGGCGGAGACGAGTTGCAACTTCTACTGGGGCAGCCGCTGGGTCCACCGGTCGTTCGATGAACTGGAGCAGGCTTATCACTTGTTGGATGCGGCGATGTCGAAGCTGGGCAGGAAGTAACGGCGTGGGGCAGGGCAAAGACGCACGTTGCCGGCGAGGAGTTGGCGCGCTAGGATGCTGAAGTTGCCGCGAGTCTTGGAGTGGCGACCATAGAGGAAGAAGATACCGAATGTATATCGTGATGGTTTCGTCAGAGTGCGCTCCCGTCGCCAAAGTGGGCGGGCTGGGGGACGTTGTGTTCGGTCTTTGCCGCGAACTGGAGGTTCGCGGCAACTCCGTTGAGATCATCCTGCCGAAATACGATTGCCTGCGCTACGACCAGATTTACGGCCTCCAAATCACCCACAAGGACCTCTGGGTGCCGTGGTATAACCAAAGCATCCATTGCACCATCTATTTTGGCTTCGTGCATGGGCGCAAGTGCTTCTTCATCGAGCCTCACTCCGACCACAATTTCTTCCATCGTCGCATGTTCTACGGGCAGGGCGATGACGACCAGCGGTTCGCGTTCTTCTCGCGGGCGGCGTTGGAGTTCATGCTGAAGAGCAACAAGCATCCGGACATCATCCATTGCCACGACTGGCAGACGGGCTTGGTGCCGGTGATGCTCTACGAAATCTACAAGCACCTCGGCATGACGCACCCGCGCGTTTGCTACACGCTGCACAATCTCCAACACCAAGGCGTTACCGGCGAGCACATCCTGCGCGCTACCGGCCTCAACCGCCACAGCTACTTCTTCCATCAGGACCGGTTGCAGGACAACTTCAACCCCGCTGGCATCAACCAGATGAAGGCCGGCATCGTCTATTCCAATTTCGTCACCACCGTCTCACCGCGTTACGCGTGGGAGATTATGCACTCCGGCCAGAATTACGGCCTTGGCCACACGTTGCACGTTCATCAGAAAAAAGTCGGCGGCATCCTCAACGGCGTGGACTACGAGGTGTGGAACCCGGAGATAGACCGCCACATCCCGAGCCAATATTCCGCCGACAAGTTCGACGGCAAGTTCGTCAACAAGAAGGCCCTGCGCGACCGCTTCTGGCTGCGCGACGCTTTCAAACCCATCGTCACCTACATCGGCCGACTCGACCACCAGAAGGGCGTGCCCCTCATCACACACGCCATTCACTACTGCATCCAGCATGGCTGCCAGTTCGTCCTGCTCGGCACCAGCCCGGACGGCCGCCTCGCCCATCACTTCTGGGGACTCAAGCGCCAATATAACGACAACCCCGACTGCCATCTGGAGCTGAGCTTCAACGAAGAACTTTCCCATCTCATCTACGCCGGCTCCGACATGATCCTCGTGCCGAGCCTCTTCGAACCTTGCGGGCTGACGCAGATGATCGGCCTCAAATACGGCGCCGTGCCCATTGTCCGCGCCACGGGCGGTCTTGCTGACACGGTCTTCGACGCCAACCACGCCCCCAAGCCCTACCACGAGCGAAACGGCTACGTTTTCAACGACTTCAACGCCGCCGGCATCGAGTCCGCCCTCCAGCGCGCCATCGGCATGTGGTATTCCTTCCCCAACCACTTCAGCGAACTCATGGTCAACGGCATGCGCTACGACTACTCCTGGAAGAATCCCGGCCAGGACTACATGAACGTTTACGAGTTGATTCGCGAGAAGTAGTTCACCCCCGCGTCGTCACCAGCACGATGCCTTGGCCTGGGCGGAGGGCGTAGTGGAACGGCTCGTGGATGTATTCCATCGGGTATTCCGGTGACACGTCGCGCAGCGGAGCGCCGGCTTGAATGAAGTGCCGGAAGTGGTCGGTGTAAAACTCCTGATGGCTCCAAACGTCCTTGTTAAGGATGAGTAGAGCCTCGTCCTTGTGTTTCACGGACGCCTTCCACATGAGCAGGATGTTCGGGTTGTTGCAGGGAAGGATGTTCGTCGCGCTTTCCTCGCGGAAGACGGGATGGTGGTTCTTGATGGCATTGACACTGGCGACGTAGGCGCGCAGGTCGGTGCCGTCGGGTTGCCAGTCCGCGGGCGTGGTGTGGATGACGTGCAGGGGCTTGCGCATGGCAAACTCGAAACCCATCGGCATCATCACGCCGGCGGAATACAGTGCGGAGAAGAGGTATCGCTGCTTGATGGCGTTGATGTTGCCGTTGGTCTCTTCGCTGAGACGCGGGGTATCGTGGCTCTCCGGGAAGCTGATGGAGCCGGCCGTCTCGCGGGTGAGGTTGTATTGCTCAATGAGCCACCAGTCGCAGTAGTTCCACCACTTGGAGCTGTTGAAGACGTAGTCAAAGCCGGCGCGCGCGGTGTCCTTGGTCTGGTCGGCTGTGCAGCCGAGCGTTTCGGCAACGAAACAGGTGTGTGGGTGGTGCTGCTTGGTCTCGCGAATCAGCCGGTGCCAGAAATGATGGGGGATCTGATACGCCGCGTCGCAGCGAAAGCCGTCAAAGCCGAGCGAGAGCAGATTGTCCACGATGCTCTGGCAGTAACGGAACAGTCCCTCCTTGTCGGGCGTGTGCTGGTGGTTGAACTGCGCGAGGTCTTTCCAGACGACGCGTTCGTTGTTGTGGATACAAGATGAGTTTGCGATGCGGCCGTCCGGCTCCCGCATAAACCATTCTGGATGCTCACGGGTCAGCGCGGAGTCCATGGCGCAGTGGTTGATGACAAGGTCAATCATCACCTTCAGACCGGCGGCGTGGGCTTGCTCGGTCATCTGGCGGACCTGTTCGTCAGGCGTGGCGGCGCTTGCCGGGTCCAGCAGCGCGGGATTGAACCGGGAGTAATCGGCGATCGAATACAAGCTGCGCGACTCGCCCAACTGCTGGATCGGGTTCACGAAGACCCAGTCAAAGCCCATGTCGGCGGCGCGCGTGAGATGTTCGTTCCACCGGGACATCGGCCCGGCGAGCAGCGGAAACAAATTATAGAGAATCATAAGCCTGTCCTTGTGTCGGCCGGATACATTCGCCAGAAACCCGGTTGTATTAAAAGCGCAAAGTCTCGGCGTTGGCAGCGCGCAAACGACCGTTTTCCTCTGTAGGCTAAATCCCGACAGCGTTTCTTTCTCGCCCGACATGACGTGTATAGCAGCCTCGCCTAGAGTGGTGCGCGTCGTGGAGAGAGCGAGCGATTCACAAAGAGGAACAGGAGGTTGTTATGAGGAGAATGAGGAAATCGGCAAGTGGCGTTCGAGGTCCGCGGACCTTCGGCGAGTTGGTGACACTGGCGTTTGATGTCTGCCCGAACCGCGCGGCTGCGGTGAAGCTGGTCGGACAGTTGCTGCGAGGGCGTGTTGTTCAGATCGGCGGCAGTGCAAATCCGGCGAGCTGATTCATTGACCGATTTATGAAAGGGAACAGCAAGATGCCAGAGCGGCGCGAATTTACCGGCTGGCGGGTGTTTGCCTGCGTGGTTTGTAGTGTCGCCAACTTGATGGGCGTTCAAATGATCCGGTGGGCGTAACGCCGGTGGTCTGATCGTGTTTTTTGATTCGGGCGAGTGCGCGTTTTTGATGTGGGGTTTCTCATCGCCCAGTTCTTTGGTGCACACCGCCCGATTATGTTCGGAGCATTTCGTGGTGACGGCAACGATTCTTGGTTTGGCGGTGGGGGAGGGAAGATGGTGCCGGCGGAGGGACTTGAACCCCCACTCCCTTGCGAGAAGTGGATTTTGAGTCCACCGCGTCTGCCATTCCGCCACGCCGGCACCCGCAAAGCGCGCGCATAGTAGTCAGACCTGCGCAGTCGCGCAACTGATTTTCCAGACAAAGAAGTTGCAATGGGGGACGCAGCCGGCGGTTTGTTTCTGAATATTCTTGAGAACCGATGAGCTTAGGAAATCCACCCAGCAAACGCGGCTTCTCTGAAAACATCCGTTGTTCAACAACTTGTTAGGGTAGACTCTTCTGGATGGTGACGGAAGGCTTGGCCGCGCCGCGCAGTTTGGTGACAACCGGATCCAAGCCTGATTTGCCAAGCTTGATCGCCACTTGCTGGTCAAAGTTAACCGGGATGGTTTGATTGACCGACACCGTTGTGCTTACTGGGATGTCCATTGTCAGGTTGACTTGAATCGGCGTGCCAGCCGGCAATTCCAACGACACAGGGGCGGTGACCTTACCAAATGCGCCCAGTGAGAGATTAACTATGGTGTTGATGTGTGTGGGCGTGAGTGTCGTTACGGTGGTGTTTTGGTTGAGTGGCAACGTAAACTTGACGGGTAAATCGAACTTAATCGGCAGTTGTTGGCGGATTGGAATTGTGGTGTTGATCGTTGCCAGGATCAGCAGCACAAAGACCAGCACCAGATTGACAACGAAAGAGAATATGATGGCAGTGTCTTTGAAGGCATTCCAGAACTGTCTGATTCGTTTCATGTCGGGCCTCCTTGGGGGATTTTGTAGTGCGGGCGTCATCTTAAGGGTTTGGTCCTTGCATGGACGGAGTTGCCGGCGATCATCGCGCGGTCAATTTCCTTGTCGTTTGGATGTCACGTCCGCTTCTGTTTAAGAAATCACAAAGCGCTGTTGTCCAGGAAACACAACGAAGTCGTATGCCGCTTGTCTTTCATCTGGGTTCTTTCGCTTGACCCAGACTAACATATCAACTGGCTCGAAAAAGCGCGGTCACGTCACCAATCCTGGCGCAACGCCAATGGCGGGCCGAGAAGTTCGCGCAGGACGATGGCCCGGCGGATTTCTGTCCGGCTGCGCAATTGTTCGCGGTAGAGGGAAGCGCGCGGCGACAGAACGGCGATGGGCGCAGCGGTGGCCCTTGACGGTTGCACGGAAGACGGCATCGCTTCACGCGGTGCCGCTTCTGAACGCGTGGATGGCAGTTCGGTCTCGTGCGGCGCCAACTCCGGATGTTCGGAGGGCAGTTCAGGTTCTTCGTGTCTTACTTGGACCAGCCGGCGCGGTGCATCCTCGACTGTTTCGATGGTGGGCGGCGCGGGCGGCGGAACCTGCGTTTGCGCAGGTCTGCGCATTCGCCGCAAGACTTCCTGAACTTGTTCCTCCGTCAGGCTGCGCCGCGTCTGCTGCGGTTGCTGGACGACGACTGGCGGACGATGCTGTGGCGGTGCGGGACGCGGCGGAAAAGGCCGCGGGGGCAGTTCCTCCGGCATCTCCGGTTCCTGTCCCTTTTGCATCTTCTTGCTGAGGCTGGACACGACAGCAATGATGATGAAGATCAGCAGACCGATCCAACTATCACCCGATGCCAGCATGGGGAACGGCAATCGCATGGATCAATTCTGCTTCGGCTTTTCTTCGCCAGCAATGGTCTGGCGCATTGAAGTGTCCGATTGGATGTTGCGCATCCGGTAGTAATCCATGACGCCGAGATTGCCTTCGCGGAACGCCTCAGCCATGGCGAGCGGCACCTGGGCTTCGGACTCGACGACTTTCGCCTGCATTTCCTGCGTGCGCGCCTTCATTTCAGCCTCCAGCGCGACGGCGGCAGCGCGGCGCACCTCGGCGTCGGCTTGTGCCATGCGTTTGTTGGCCTCAGCTTGGTCGAGTTTCAGGCGGGCGCCGATGTTTTCGCCCACGTCCACGTCGGCGATATCAATGGAGAGGATTTCGAACGCGGTGCCGGCGTCGAGGCCCTTTTCGAGCGAGGTCTTGCTGATGCGCTCGGGGTTTTCGAGGACGTGCTTGTAGGAGTCGGCGGAACCGATCGCCGCGACGATGCCCTCGCCGACGCGCGCGATGACGGTTTCCTCCGTTGCGCCTCCGACAAACCGGTCGAGGTTGGTGCGGACGGTGACACGCGCCTTGACCTTGAGCTGGATGCCGTCCTTGGCGACGCCGTCAATGGTGGAGCGCCCGCTGCTGGTGCTGGGGCAATCAATGATGCGCGGATTGATCGAGGCTTTCACCGCGTCGAGCACGGTCTTGCTGGTGCCTTTGGTGGCGAGGTCAATCGCGCACGCCCGGTCCCAGTTCAGCGTGATGCCTGCCTTCTTCGTGGCGATCAATGCGAGCACGACCTGATCGACGCTGCCGCCGGCGAGGTAGTGCGCCTCAAGCGGGTCGGTGGTGAGATCAATGCCAGCCTTCACTGCGGTGATCCGGTTGTCCACGATGAGGCCGACGGGCACGCGGCGCAGCTTCATGCCGATGAGCGACACGATGGACACCGGCGCGCGCGCGGCCAACGCTCGAATCCAGACGTTTAGGAAATAGAGGAAAAGTGTGATGGCGATCAGCGCAAAGACTACAAGGACGCCGGCCACCAGGACTCCCAACAAACTCGCAATACTGTTCATGATAGATGTCTCCATTTTCTAAACCTTCCGCACAACAATTTTCGTTCCGTCCACCGCAACGACCTGCACCTCAGTGTCTGGCGGAATCATTCCGCCTTCGCTGATAACGTCCACCCGCCGGCCCTCGATCTCCGCAATGCCCGATGGGCGCAAGTGGCTGCGCGCCACGCCGCGCTTGTGGAGCAGCGCCGCGAAATCCTGCTCCGGCGCGACGTTGCCGCTCGTTTGGTTGAGCATCATGCTCCGGCCGGTTGCCGTCTTCGGAAAGAACTTCACCCACAGGATCAAGCCGAACAGAGTCGCGAGAATCACGCCGCCCAAGAGCCATGTCCCTGCCGCGACGCCGTAGTCCGAGTAGGTGATGGCGATGGCCGCGATCAGGCACAGCCCGCCGGCGACGCCGAACAAGCCGCTCGGCAGAAACACCTCAACGGTTACGAGCACCAACCCGATGACCAATAGTAAAACAATCCATTCCCACATGGCTTCTAGACCTTTGTTACCACGACACGGTTACCCTCAACCTTGACGACCTTCACACGCGAGTCCTTGGGAATCAAGTCTCCTTCGGTGATGACATCGGCCAGTTGGTCGCCGATCATGGCTTTGCCGGCCGGCCGCAGGAACGATACCGTGATGCCTTCCTTGCCGAGCAAGTCTTGCGGCTGCAAATCAACCGTGGGCGCGGTGATCTCACCTGCGCTGGTCGCCTTCAGCGCCAACTGGTCCCACGCGCTCGTGTGCGGCAGGAATTTCGCCGCGATGGCGATCATAAACAACGCCAGCACCGTCGCCATGCCGAGGTTGATGAACGGCCGCGTCAAATCCGGGATGGCCGGCACCCACGGCCCGCCGGGATACTGATCCACCATCGCCATTAGCACCGCCACAAGAATGAATATCGTGCCGAGCATCCCGCTAATGAGGTGCCCCGGCAGCACAAACACTTCCACCACCAGGAGCGCCACGCCGACCAAGAAGAGCAACGCGTATTCGTAGCCGCTGAGGCCAGCGATGTATTGGCCGAAGAAAAACAGCAGGAGGCACGCCACCGCCGCCACGCCAATCAGGCCGAAGCTTTGCAGCTTGAACTCCAGGTAAATGCCCAGCGCGCCCAACGCTAGCAGGATCGGCGCGATGGTGTTGATCCAATCCGCGAGCGTCTCCACGCCGGTCGGCTCGATTTTCACGACCGTGGCGCCCTTCAACCCGAGCCGGTCACGCAACTCATCCATGTCCTTGACCGTGCCGCTCGACAACAGAGGTTTCGGCGGCTGGCCGTATTTCTGTTCTGCCTCCACGTTCGTGAGCGTGAGGATTTCGCCCTTCGGCTTCATCGTCTTGCCGTCAATCACGAGGTCCGAGCTACTGTCCACCATTTTGTCCACGACGGTCGCGTTGTAACCGTTGCGTTGCGCCGTCGCGCGAATCTTGGCGGCGTAGGCGGAGGTGAATTTCTTCTGGATGGCGTCGGGGATGTTTGGCATCTCGCCCGTTGTCATCATCATCATAGGCGTCGCCGCGCCAATGACCGCGCCGGGCGCCATGTAGATGCGCTTGGTGGCGACGGCGATGAAAGCGCCTGCTGAATACGCCTTGGTGTTTACGAACGTCACGGTGTCGCCGTTGAATTTGGCGAGCACGTCCATGATCGGCTCCATTGCGTCGCCCCGGCCGCCGTTGGTGTCCATATCGAGGATGATGGTCTGAGCACCGGCCCGCTCCGCCTCCTTGACGCCCCGTCGCACCACATAAACCAGCGGCACGCTGATGTCGGACTGAACCGGGATGATATATGCCAGTTTCTTCGACGGCTCCGCTGCGGCGGCTGGTGTAACCACCTCTGCGCTCACCACTCCGAGCACGGCCAATCCAATTAAGAGAATCGCTCGCATGGCAGTGCCGTAGACTTTAGGCCAATCGCCCAGCGCAAGCAAGACGTGTTGCACACTGGGCTACGACTTGCGCGCCCCGGCGCGCGGCAGCAGCGGGCGCAAAGGACATGCTTCGCAGCGCGGCTCGCGCGCGAGACAGTAGTGCTTGCCGACGGCGACGATCAAGGCGTGGTATTCGTTGAAGAGGCGGGCGCGCGATGAGTGGCGCTTACTGATGACGGACATGTCAGAAGGTTCGTGACCGGTGGAGAACGGGATTGCGGATTGCAGACTGCGAAACGAGGGGGGCGCAAGGAGCGATTGCTCGAACAATGTCTTCAGCTCGTGATAGTCGGGGTCGCGCTGTGCCCAGCCGTGACGGACGATGATGCGCTTGGTATAGGCGTCCACGACGAAACTCTCGTGGCCGCCAGCGTAGAGCAGAATTGAGTCGGCTGTTTCCGGGCCGATGCCGTTGACGGCCAGCAGCTTCTCGCGCAGTGCGGCTGTCGGCAGCCGGAACATCGTGCGCAGATTGTCGCGGAATTGTTCGTGGAGGAAATCCAGAAACGAACGCAGCCGGCGCGCTTTGACGTTGAAGTAACCGGCCGGGCGGATCAGCGCGGCCAGTTCGGCGTGGGGCAGGGTGCGCATCTTCGGCGGCAAGAGAACGTCGGCGCGGCGGAGGTTGGCGATGGCCTTCTCAACGTTGGTCCAGGCTGTGTTTTGCGTGAGGATCGCGCCGACGCAGACCTCAAACGGCGTGTCGCCTGGCCACCAGCGTTGCGGGCCGAAGTGGCAGAAAAGGAGATGAAACGCGCGGCGGAGAGGAAGGGAAGAGTTGCGGAGGGCTTTCGCGTTCCGAACTTCACTCTTCATTCTTCGCTCTCAACTCTTCACTGCCTCAGCCGCGCGCCGCGGCTCGTTGCGGCGGCGATCAAGTTCGCGGAGCAGCCGCTTGCGTAACCGGAGATTCTTCGGCGTCGCCTCGACGAACTCGTCGGGGCCGATATATTCGATGCAGCGCTCCAAGCTCATCTTCATCGGCGGCTCGAGCTGAATGCCTTTGCCGTCGCCTTGGCTGCGCATGTTGCTGAGCTTCTTGGTGCGGCAGACGTTGACGGCGATATCTTCCGGACGGCCTGTTTCGCCGACGATCATGCCTTGGTAAACCTCTTCGGCCGGCCCGATGAACATGCGGCCTCGTTCCTGGATGTAGTCGAGCGCGTAGGCGGTGGACAATCCATCCTCCGTGGCGATGAGCACGCCGCCACGGCGGGTGTCAATCTCGCCGCGCAACTGGCCGTATTCCTTGAAAAGGTGCGATATGACGCCGGTGCCGCGCGTGATGTTCACGAGGTCCGACTCGAACCCGATCAAGCCGCGCGTCGGGATGATGGCCTCGACCGTCACGTGTCCGCCGACACCAGTCTGGCTGCCGTGGTGGTTCATGTTGGTGATCTCGGCTTTGCGCGCCGCGAGATTCTGCAGAATGTCGCCGAGGTGATCCTGCTGGATTTCCAGCCACAGCGTCTCGATCGGCTCCAGCATCTGGCCGGTGGGGCCTGGGCGATAGATGACTTCGGGTCGCGACACGAGCACCTCAAAGCCCTCGCGGCGCATCTGTTCCACGAGCACGGCGATTTGCATTTCACCGCGAGCACTGACTATGAACACGTTGCCGTCGTCGGTGTCGCGGACGGCGAGGCTGATGTTCATGCGCGTTTCGCGATAGAGCCGCTCACGGATGTTGCGAGCGGTGACGAACTTTCCCTCGCGGCCGGCGAGCGGGCCGTTGTTGACGGCAAACTGCATCTCGATCGTCGGCGGATCAATCTCCACAAACGGCATCGGATCGCGCGATTCGTCGTCCACGATGGTTTCACCAATGGAGACCTCCTCAAAGCCCGCGAGACCGACGATGTCGCCGGCGCTGGCCTCCTCCAACTCAATGCGTTGCATGCCCGTGAACGAATAAAGCTTCGACACACGCGCTCGTTCGCGGCGGCCGTCTTTGCGGATGCACACGACGGAGTCGTTCACCTTGATTTTGCCGGCGTAAATCTTGCCGAGGGCGATACGACCGACGTAGTCGGAATAGTCGAGATTTGCGATCAGGATTTGGAGCGGCGCATCAGTGTTCGCCTTTGGCGCCGGCACATACTTCACAATCGCCTCGAACAACGGCTTCATGTCGCGGCTCTCGTCGGAGAGCGCAAGTTTTGCGAAGCCGTCCTTGGCGCTGGCGTAGATCGTCGGAAAATCCAGTTGCTGGTCGTTGGCGTGCAACTCCAGCATCAAGTCCACCACCTTGTCGTGCGCGCCGAGCGGGTTGGAGTTGGGGCGGTCAATCTTGTTCACCACCACGATTGGCATCAGGCCGGATTCCAGCGCCTTTCGCAGCACGAATCGCGTCTGCGCCTGTGGGCCGTCGAACGCGTCCACCACGAGCAGGCAGCCGTCCACCATGTTCATGATGCGCTCCACCTCGCCGCCGAAATCCGCGTGGCCGGGCGTGTCCACGATGTTGACCTTGAAGTCCACGCCGTCGCTGGCCTTGTAGTGAAAGCTGGCGTTCTTGGCCCTGATCGTGATGCCCTTTTCGCGCTCAAGGTCCATGGAGTCCATCATGCGCTCCGCGACTTGCTGATTGGCGCGAAACGTCCCCGACTGGTTCAAAAGGCAATCCACGAGCGTCGTCTTGCCGTGGTCTACGTGCGCGATAATGGCGATATTACGAATTTGTTGCATAAAAAATAAATCGCCACCGAAACGGTAACTACACCGAACAACCGCTGCGTCTTCGCGTTTCGGTGGCGAACGTTAAGACTATGCCGACCTGCCGGCGGCTTGTCAAACACTGTAAGAGCGTCCAAACGGGCACAGCAATTGCCGTTTGGAACGCGCTGGAAACGCGACCGTTACCTTCTTGTTGCAAATCGAAACCCGAAATCTGCTTGCGTCTCTCGCCCTGAAACCGCTACTGTCCGCGCTTCCGATTTTCGGTTAAACGCGCAGAATTGTTGTATTCCGCTGCGGCGAAGGTCGGACAAGGACCAAGAAACTTAAGAAGACAACGAAGATGAATGCGATGAACTCTGTGACACGTAAATCAATTTGGACCCGGTTTGGCCGGTATTCGAGCTGGCTGACGATGGCGGTGCTGATGCTGGCTGGCGCGGCTGGTGCGATGGCTGGCGAGGCGGACATCAAGATTCCCGACCTCAGCGCGGTCAAGTTTGACGGCTTGGGCGGCATCAGCGGTTCCATGCTGATGTATCTCGGCATCCTGATGTGCGCGATTGGCTCGGCGTTCGGGGTGCTGCAATACGTCCAGACCAAGGCGCTGCCGGTGCATGATAGCATGGCCAAGGTTTCCAACATGATCTGGGAAACCTGCAAAACCTACCTCTTCACCCAAGGCAAGTTTCTCGCGATCCTGTGGTTCCTGATCGCGGGCTGCATGATTTACTACTTCGGCGTGCTTCAAGGGAACACCGTCGGCCACGTCGTGGTCATCCTGCTCGCGTCTGTCCTCGGCATCCTCGGTTCCTACGGTGTGGCGTGGTTCGGCATCCGCATCAACACCGTGGCCAACTCCCGCACCGCTTTCTCGGCGCTCAAGGGCAACCCGCTCGCCACCCTCGGCATCCCGCTCCGCTCCGGCATGAGCGTCGGCTTGCTTTTGGTCTGCGTGGAATTGTTCTTCATGATCTGCATCCTGATGTTCCTGCCGCGCGAACTCGTCGGCCCCTGCTTCATCGGCTTCGCCATCGGCGAATCCCTCGGCGCGAGCGTGCTCCGCATTTGCGGCGGTATCTTCACCAAGATTGCCGACATCGGTTCCGACTTGATGAAGATCGTATTCAAACTTCCCGAGGATGACCCGAAGAACCCCGGCGTCATCGCCGACTGCACCGGTGACAACGCCGGCGACTCAGTCGGACCGACCGCTGACGGCTTCGAGACCTACGGCGTGACCGGCGTGGCGTTGATCGCGTTCCTCGCGCTCGCCCTCGCGGCCAGCCCTGGCATTTGCGCGACGCTCATCATCTGGCTGTTCACGATGCGTGCCCTGATGATCGTGACCTCGCTGGTGTCCTACTTCCTGAACGAAGCCATCAGCAAGAGCATGTTCGGCGGCAAGAAGGATTTCGACTTCGAGGCCCCGCTGACCCACCTCGTCTGGATCACCTCGGCGGTTTCCATCGCCATCACCTTCGTCGCCAGCAAACTACTGCTCGGTGATTTCGTAATGGAAGGCGTGAAACCGGAAATTACCAAAAATCTTTGGTGGGTGCTGTCGGTCATCATCAGTTGCGGCACGGTGGCGGGCGCGTTGATTCCCGAGTTCACCAAGATCTTCGTCAGCACCACCTCCCGTCACGTCCGTGAGGTTACGAACTGCTCCAAGCACGGTGGCGCCTCGCTGAACATCCTGTCCGGCCTCGTGGCGGGCAACTTCTCCGCCTTCTGGATGGGCCTCGTCATCATGTTGCTCATGTTCGTCTCCTACTACTTCTCACAGAACCCGGCGCTCATGTCCATCATGCCGGCCAAATATGCTTTTGCTGCCCCGATCTTCGCGTTCGGCCTCGTGGCGTTCGGCTTCCTCGGCATGGGTCCAGTGACCATCGCCGTGGACAGCTACGGACCGGTCACTGACAATGCCCAGTCGGTCTATGAGCTGAGCCAGATCGAAGGCCGCAAAGGCATCAAGGAAGAGATCAAGAAGGACTTCGGCTTCAACGCCGACTTCGAGAACGCCAAGCACCAGCTCGAAAAGGGCGACGGCGCGGGCAACACCTTCAAGGCCACCGCCAAGCCGGTGCTCATCGGCACGGCCGTCGTTGGCGCGACAACCATGGTGTTTGGCATCATCATGTTGCTCCAAGGCATGTATGAAGCCCAAGTGGCCTCAGGCATTGCGGGTGCTTTCAAGCCGGTTGTGGATGCGCTGAGCATCGTGCAGCCCGAGATCATCCTTGGTCTCATCATGGGTGGCTCGGTGATCTACTGGTTCACTGGCGCATCCTGTCAGGCAGTCGTCACCGGTGCCTACCGCGCGGTGGTCTATATCAAAGAGCACATGAAGCTCGACGCCACCACCGCTTCCGAGAAGGACAGCAAGGAAGTTGTCCGCATCTGCACCGTCTATGCGCAGAAGGGCATGTGGAACATCTTCATCGTGGTGTTCTGCTTCGCGTTGGCGCTGCCGTTCTTCAACGCCTACTTCTTCATCGGCTACCTCATCGGCATCGCGTTCTTCGGTCTGTTCCAGGCCATCTTCATGGCCAACGCCGGCGGCGCATGGGACAACGCCAAGAAGATCGTCGAAGTGGACCTCCGCCAAAAGGGCACCGACCTGCATGCCGCCACCGTCGTCGGCGACACCGTGGGCGATCCTTTCAAGGACACCTCCTCCGTCGCGATGAACCCGGTGATCAAGTTCACCACCCTCTTCGGCCTGCTGGCCGTCGAGATCGCGGTGACCATGACCAACCAGAACCTGAAGACGGGCATCGGCGCCGTCTTCTTCCTCATCGCGCTGTTCTTCGTCTATCGCAGCTTCTACGGCATGCGCATCCCTGAGGAGAAGTCGTAGTCCAAAAGTAGCAACAGTAGTTTCCCGCGAGGGCCATGCAGGGCGAAAGCCGGCATGGCCCTCGGTGTTTGTTGGATTCAACTCACAACGCCGCCTGCGCAGGCGCCATTGGAGTTGCGCTACGAAGCTGCCCCGGACTACGTGCCCGCGCCGGAAGATCTGTGACGGGTTGGTTGTGGGTTGAGCGTTGAGAGCGATTCGCGTTTTTGGATTTGCGCGGGAGATTTTCCGCGCTTGCATCGGTTTTGAGGCGGGAGATAATGCCGCGCAAACCACGGATGCCTTTAACAACAAGGCATAAACGACTTCAAGCGAGGCCAGACAAGGAGAGATACATGAAACTGACAGGAGTGATACTGATTGCCGTCGTGGTCGGAGGACTTACCGTGGCGGCAGGTGCCGACGATAGCGGCAAGACTCAGCTCAAAATCAACTTGCCTAGACCGCAGTTCACCGGCACGCCAAGGCCTATTCGGTCGCCGAATCTAGAGGCCCCGCGCAACGGCAAGCTGTATCCACCGATCGAAGTGCCGGCCGGCTGTGACAAGGTTCTGTCGAAGGGCTGCAAAGTCACATCGAGCGATCCTGAACCGATTGTCGGCGCGCTGTCGCTCATCACGGACGGCGACAAGGAACATGATGCGGAAACTTATGTCGAATTGGGTCCCCGCAAGCAGTGGGTCCAGATTGACCTAGGCAGGGAGCGAGAGATCTACGCGGTCTGCGTGTGGCACTACCACGGCGAAGCACGCGTGTATCGCGATGTCATCTGCCAGATTTGCAGTGACCCGAACTTCGCTGCCGGCGTTGTAACCGTGTTCAACAACGACCACGATAATTCGTCAGGGCTGGGCGTGGGCAAGGAGAAGGAGTATGTCGAATCCAACGAGGGCCGTCCTTTTGCCGTCAATGGCGTCAAGGGCCGCTATCTCCGCTTCTACAGCAACGGCAACACATCGAACGAGATGAACCACTACACGGAAATCGAGGTTTACGGCAAACAATGAACACCACACGAAGAGCGTTCATCAAGCACACAGTCGCAGCGCTGGCTGCTCCAATGATCGTGCGTTCGTCTGCGCTGGGCGCGGACGGCGCGACGGCTCCCAGCGACCGCATCAATCTGGCCGTGATCGGCGCTGGCAATATGGGGAAACGGCACATGCCCCGCCTGCTTTTCGACCGGGGCGTGCAAATCATGGCCGTGTGCGACCCGGACGCCTCGCGACTGCAAGAGGTCCGCGAGATCGTCGAGTCCAACTACGCCCAGTTGCTGGCCAAAGGCTCCTACAGCAGCTGCGCGGCCGTTGCCGACTTCCGCGAGGTGCTCCAGCGCAAGGACATTGACGCCGTGATGGTCATCACGCCTGACCACTGGCACGTCCCCATCGCCATCGCGGCGGCCAAGGCTGGCAAGGACATCTACTGCGAGAAGCCGGTCTCCATGACCGTCCGCCAGGGCCGCAAGCTGGTTGAGGCGGTGCGGGCCAGCAACCGCGTCTTCCAGACCGGCTCGCAATACCGGTCGAAAACAATCATCCGCAAAGCCTTGACCTTCATCCGGGGCGGCGGCCTCGGCAAAGTGAAACACGCATTCGCACACTGGCCAAAGATCAGCGTGCCGACCGTCGGCAACTCCTACGTCCCGCTGAACCCGAAGCTTCCGGAAGAGCCTTTGCTGAAGGGGCTGGATTGGGACCGGTGGGTTGGCCCCGCGCCCATGCGGCCCTACAACAGCCTCTACCATCGCAACCCCACCCCGCACTCCGTGTTCTGGGCGTGGTGCGCCGATTTCGGACTGGGCATCGTGACCTACGAGCACGCCCACTTCGCCGACAACATCCAGTGGGCGTTGGGCATGGAGGAATCCGGCCCGGTGGAGATCATCCATCCCTCGACCGGGCAGTTTCCGACGCTCACCTGCCGTTACGCCAACGGGACGCTCCTGCATCAGGTGGAAGACATGCGGGACGTGAAGAGGATCTACCACGCCGTGCCGGACTCCGCGCGGATGGACGGTTACCTGGGCGGCGTGTTTGTCGGCGAGCGCGGGTGGATTTCGGTCCAGTTCAGCCGCAAGATGGAGGGCGGACCTGAGAGTATTTTCGACGAGATGAAGATCAAGAATCGCGAGACCACCGCCAGCGCCGACAAGCATCACCAGAACTGGTTCGACTGCATCAGGAGCCGGCAGAAACCCAGCGCGCACGAGGAGATCGGTCACCGCGCCGCCTCGCTCGGGCAAATCATCACAGCCTCCTACAAACTGGGACGCTCGCTCAAGTGGGACCCCGCCGGAGAAATCTTCCCCGGCGACGACGAGGCCAACCGCTTGCTGGAATGCCCCGTCGCCCGCGCCGAGTGGGCGATGTGACACCCCGTGAGTGATGATAAAGGAATTCACTGATCCATGAACCCAACACCTTTTTCGCGACGCACCTTTCTCACCGCCTCCGGGCTTGCCGCAGCGGCGGCGGCTCTGCCTGGCGGCTTGTCCGCCGCCCAGAATGCGCAGTCCGCCAAACGGCCGCGCATCAAGATCGGGCAGATCGGCACCGGCAATCAGCACGCCAACAAGATTGGGACGCTGCGCAGGCTGACGGATCTTTTCGAGGTGGTCGGCGTCGCGGAGGATGATCCCGCGCGGCGCGCGAAGGCGTTGAAGAGCGACTGTTACAAGGGGCTGACTTGGATGACCTCGGACGAGTTGCTGGCCGTTCCCGGTCTTCAGGCCGTGGCGGTGGAGACCGAGGAGCACGCGCCCATCCCGACTGCGCTGCGCTGCATCCGGGCGGGGAAGCACATTCATCTGGACAAGCCGTGCGGCGAGTCGTTGCCGCAGCTCAGACAATTGCTGGACGAGGCGAAAGCCAGGAGCCTGACGGTCCAGGTTGGCTACATGTATCGGAACAACCCGGCCGTGCAGTTTTGCATCAAGGCTGTGAAAGACGGCCTGATTGGAAACGTGTTCGATCTCGATGCAGCCATGAGTCGCTACGACGGGGCCGGCTACCGGGAGCTTATCAAAACCTACAAGGGCGGGATTCCCTACATTCTCGCCTGCCATCTGATTGACCTCGTCGTGACGCTCATGGGCGAGCCTGAAAAAGTCCGGCCCTTCCTTCGCCGCACCCGCTCCGACGGCGTGCTCGACAACGGTCTGGCCGTTTTCGAGTTTTCCCGCGACCGGCTGGCCACGATCCGGACCTGCATCACCGAGGCGCAGGGCTTTCAGCGCCGGCATCTCACGGTGATGGGCGACAAGGGGACGATCATCATCCAGCCGCTGGAATCCAAGGGTAACATGTCCGGCGGCGTCCTCAAGCTGGCGTTGGAGGAAGACCGCGGCGGCTTCAAGAAAGGTGTGCAGGCCGTCGAAATGCCGCTCCTGAAGGATCGCTATGAAGATCAGTGGCGGGAGTTCGCCGCCGTGGTGAACGGGGAGATGGTTAATCCCTACACCTACGAACACGACTACATCGTTCACAGATGCCATCTGGAGGCCTGCGGAATGCCGCTCGACGTGTAAGAGAGGAAGTAAGAATAAAAAGACGTGATTTCATCAAAACGGTGGCGGCCGGCGTCGGCGGCCTGTCAGTCTTGGACGCACGCGGTCAAAGCGCGGCACCAGCGAAGAAACCTCTCCGCGTCGCGCTCATCGGCTGCGGCGGCCAGGGCGTTGGAACGCTGTTGCCCCAAGCCTGCTCAGAGCGGGTTGTGGCGCTCGCGGATCCGGACCCTCGTTGCATCGAGGCGGCGTTGGCGCGGGTTCGCAAGGCGACTCCGTCGGCGGACACCGCCGCGATCAAGACGTTCTCCGACTATCGCAAGCTGTTCGACACGATGGGCAAGGAACTGGACGCGGTCATTATCGCCACGCCCAACCACCAGCACGCGCCGTCGGCGCTGATGGCCATGCGCCGGGGCATCCATGTGTATGTCGAGAAGCCCCTGACACATACAATCCATGAGGCGCGGCTGCTCCGGGACGAGGCGAAGCGTTGCGGTGTCGTTACGCAGATGGGGCAGCACGGCCACTCGAACGAAGGCTGCCGCCGCCTGTGCGAATACATCTGGGCCGGCGCCATCGGCCAAGTGCATGAGGTCCATTGCTGGACGTCGCGGTGCGACGGTCTTTATGACGGGAAGCACTCGCCCGCCCTGCCGCTGCCGGAAGGCATGGACTGGGAGGCGTGGATCGGCCCCGCGCCCTTCCGCGACTTTCACTCGGACCTTCATCCGCACGGCTGGCACCTCTGGCACGACTTCGGCAACGGTTCGGTCGGCAACATGGCCTGCCATCTTGTCGATCCCTCCTACTGGGCGCTCAAACTCAAGGCGCCGGAAGCTGTGGAGATCGAGGACATGTATGGCGGCATCGGCAACGTATGGCCCATCCGCACCCGCATCCGCTGGGATTTCCCCGCCCGCGAAGGCATGGATCCCGTCAAAGTTTATTTTTACGACGGGCTTGCGGCGGATCAGAAATACAGCGAGCAGACGGTGGAGCGGCGGTGGAGAAACACCGCAAAGCGCGAGTATCAATACCTCCCGCCGCTGCTGATCGAGCTGGAGAAGAAATACGGCCGGGACTTTGGGCGCAACGGCTCGCTGCTCGTGGGCGACAAGGGCATCATGACCATCGGCGAGTTCGGCGACGCCTGCCGCATCGTGCCGGAGGAGGCGCACCGCGCCTTTCCGATGCCTGACAAACTGCTGCCGCGCATCAAAGGCTCGCACCAGTCCGATTTCTTCCGGGCGTGCCACGGCGGCGCGTCGGCCTGCGCGAACTTCGAGTATTCGGCGCCGCTGGCGGAAATCGCCCTGCTGGGCAACATCGCGATGCTCGCGGGTCTCAAGCGTCGCGTCGAATGGGATGGCGCCGCGATGCGTTGCACCAATCGGCCGGAACTCAACCGCTTCCTGAAGCCGGCCTATCGTGACGGATGGAGAATGTGATGGCACCACACGCAAACGGGCGGAGAGTTCTGTCGAAGCCGTGCATCGGCCCACCATCGCACGCGCGAGGCGAGGCGATCAAAGCAGGACAAGCTTCCAGCCTGTCCAATCATCCATGAATGGACAGGCAAGATGCCTATCCTACCATCACTTCGCGTCGCGGACTTCGGCCGCCATTTCCATCAGCATGTCGAGCAACTTCTCGGAGGCGTGCGGCTCGAATGCGCAGGAGCCCAGCCACGTCTCGTAGCCGCCCCATGCGAAATGCTTGGCGGTCGGGATGTAACCGAAACCGCCGTGGGCCCACTCGACGAGGACCGCCGGCTGCATCTTGCTCCGCTGGCGGAACTCCAGCCCAATCTCACAGAACGGTTCGCCGGGCATCGTGCCGATGCATGCCGGGCCGATGCGCAACACTTGCAGAGGCACGTTCGCCTTCGCCTCGCGCTTGGCCATGTTCATGACGCGCCGGGCGTAACTGTATGGCAGGTCCACTTCGTCGGGCTTGGGCCCCGGTTTGGTCAACCTCTCCTTGGCCCAAGCGATCTGTTCGGTCGTCGGCTGGGGAAGTTCGATGGTCCGCTCCCGGAAGCGGGCCGCGAGGCTGACCTTGTCGTTATACTCGGCCTTGGCCAGCGCGGCGTGGACCTTGGCGGCGATGTCATTGGCCACGAAGTGAATCTGCTCGTAGGGTTTCCTGGCCGGCCGGGGGTGGGAAAAATTCACGTTATTGATGTCGCCGCTCGATGCGTTGGCCATCAGCGCCACCATCGGCGGATCCTGCTCGTTGCGGTGCATCAACTGCTCCAGCCGCTCACAGTAAGCGCCATAGTAATCGGCCGAGATGCTGCCCTTGGGCACGCCACCCACGTAGTGCAGCGAGTAGGACGAATAGACGGCGATCGGCCGTCCGTCAGGCTCGCGCAGGGAGAGGATGGTCACCGTGGGATCGGTCGGGCCGGCCGGCTTGACGAGGTCCGAACTGCCCGATCGCGGATTCGTCTTCACCTGGTCGATGCCGCCGAACGGGTTGGGCGGCACGGTTCCTTCCTTCTGGAACCAGCGGCGGTTGAACACATGTTCCGGCACTTGGGTCGTGAGGCAGGCGAGCTGCGCGGGACGCAGCCGGTTGGCGGCGCACTTCACGCCGTCAACAATCCGCTGCACGACGAAACTGTGATAGTTGCCATACTGCGGCCCCGTGGGCGGCATCGTGCCGGCGAAGCTGCACGCCGAGTGCGTATGCACGCCCGAGATCAAGATGTTCGCCGCCGGGATGCCGGCCTCCTTCTCGATGAGCTTCCGCGCCTCGGCACACGTGCCCGCGTCGGTGCCGAGCAGGTCGAGGGTCACGAGGGCCAGCTTCGTTTTACCGTCGTCGAGCACGAGGCAGCGGGCGTGCAACTCATCGTGAATGTTCGTCGCCATCGGGGCGACGAAATTGCCGATAATCGGCCGCCCCAACGGCGGCGTGATATTGCTCGTGGCGGCGCCGGCCCGAAACACGGCCGCCTTGGGCGCGTCTGCCGCGTAAACGGCGGTGGCCAAGAGAAGGGGACACAGAAGTGTGCGCAGGGTGATGTTGAGAGGATGACGGTGAGGGTGGTTCATGGAAGTCGTTGAGATGCTTTCTGGCTCTTTCTCGCCCCTCAAGTCAAGCTAAAGGGCGCCCCCAATTGCTGTGTGAGTTTACGTGAGATGCTGGGATTTGGAGGATGGGAGAAATGTGGGGGAATGATCTGAAGAAGTTGGCTGAAGCCCTGTTTGCAGCCTGTTTGCAGGTGCTAGATCGCACCTGAAGGCGTATGCTCGCTGCAATAGAGCAGAAAAGCGTCGCCCTGCGTTCAAACAGAACATCCTCATCTGTAAAAGACATTTCCCATTTGGAGCGCTCTCATCCAAACAGAGAACCCGGCTTCAGGTATGGCTTCAGCACCGCGAACCGGCTCTCGATCTCGGCGATGTCCTCCCGGGAAAGCGACTGCTCCGACACGACCGGCTTCGGCGGAATGCTGTGTTTCGGCCCGTATCCGCGCGAAAGCATGTTCTTGAACACGCCGCGTTTTTTCCAAACATACAGGTGAAACCCGCGCAACTGGTTGCCAGGAATCGTCTCCCGAAGATTCAGCATCAGCAGGAATTTGCTGAATATGTCCTGTAGCGCGGCAGGATCGGAACCGCTCTGCATCAACTCCCAGATGCGGGCCAGAACGTCCGCATAGACCGCGCGCTCAGTGATCAGTCCCTCTGAGCCTGCGCGCGCCTGATACAGCCAACCGAACCCGCCCATCGCGCTAAACACCGTTTTAATCGTGGGCTTGGCCGCGACCAACTCTTTCATACGCGGGACGATGGGATTCGTCTCTTCTTTGACATAGCCGAAATACGGCGACTCCCGGGCCAGTTCGATCAGCAGCTTGACCGAGGGCGCCGGTCCCTTATACCCGACACCGCCGGAGGTCTGGATGATCACCGGCCGCTTTGCAACGCCCGCCAGCGCGTGCCAGTAGTGGCGCATATCATTCTCCGTCTTGCCCGAGTCCGGCGGTCGCGAGATGATCGCCGCAGGCGCCAGTTTCTCGACGTGCTTCGCGAAGACGAGCATCTCCTCCGTGTCCTTGCCCTGCACGCCGAGACACAGCGCAGACCGTCGGCCTCGGGTCGCCTCGGCCAGCACCTCCATGCCGCGCAGCTTTTCCTCGGTCGTGAGCAGGTCAACGCTGTCCCCCGACTGCGGCCAAATCATGCCCGGGCTGCCGCACCAATCGACGAACTGCGCCTGCCTGGCCAGCACGTCGTAGTCAACGGCGCCCGAAGCCGTAAAAGGTGTCGAGAGAATCGGGAAAGGTCCCCGGACTCTCGGATCGCCGACGATAGGCCCCGCGCAAAGGGGTGACTGGCTCTTGCACTCCTGCACTATTACACCAGCCATCACCGTCCCGATCATTTGCCGCCGCGTCATGGATGCGTGATTAGTCATGATTGCTCTCGTGATAGAAGTGATTCCGCCGCCAATAAAGCATGTTTGTTCAGTGTCAAATCCGCCAACCGTTCCGATACGTTGTCTTCAGAAAACGATTAACCTCTGGCAGGTTGGTGCAACGCATCCCTGCCCCGTCCCATTCGATGCGACGCCCCGCGCCCGCGAGCATCGCGAGGTCGCCGAGCAGGACGATCTCCACCAGCGGCTCTGAATACTCGAAGTTCGCGCAGGCCGGCGCGCCGCCGCGGCATGCCCGGAAGAAATCGGACTGGTGCGTGCCCTTGATGCGCGGCAGCACTTTGTCAGGAAGCGGGAAGGCGCGGTGCGCTTCCTCCGGCACGATGCGACATCCCTCGCCAAACGGACCGATGATCATGATGCCCTTGTCGCCCACGAAGAGCGAGCCGTCGCTGCCGAAGTCCCGGTTGTATTTCTTTTCCAGCTCAACGACGAGCGGCGGGCGGTTCTGCGCTTCGCGTGTCACGCAATCAATGGCACCCACCGTCTTCTTGTCATACGGTTGTCCCTTGGCAAGACCGTCATACCAGTAGAGTTTGACGGGATCCATGCCCTCGCGGGCCGGGAAGTCCCAGCGGATGCGGGTGCTGACGGGCCATCGCTCGTCGTTGCCGCCGCAGACCTCTTCCAATTCGACCGACACGGGCGCCCCCAGCTTCAGCGCCCACTTGGCGGGATCAATGATGTGGTTGCCCATGTTGCCGACGGAGCCGTTGCCGAAATCGCACCACCGGTGCCACGAGTGTCGGTGCAGCCCCTCGTGGTAGTCACGGAACGGCGCGGGTCCGATCCACTGTTCCCAATCGAGCCCTTCCGGCACAGGCAACGTGGGCGGGCGCGGCCCGGCGGGTAGGCCGTTGGCCCGGTCGCTCCAGCAGATGATCTCGCGCACCTGACCAATCGCGCCAGCCCAGATGTATTCGCACAGGCGACGGCACCCCTCGCTCGAATGGCCGTGCTGGCCCATCTGCGTGACGACGCCATAGCGCTTCGCTTCTTCCCTGAGCTGCCGCGCCTCGGCGATCGCGTGCGCCATCGGCTTCTCGACATACACGTGGATGCCGCGCCGGATCGCCAGGAGCGCCGGCAGCGCGTGCTGGTGGTTGGGCGTGGCGATCATCACCGCGTCCAGTTCCTTGCCCATCTCGTCGAACAGCTTGCGGTAATCGGAAAAGGCCTTGACCTCCGCAGCCGCTGCGGGAGAGACCTTCTTGCCGACGATGGCCAGAGCCTTGGCAATCTGACGGCTGTCCGCATCCACGACGGCCACAACCCGCTCCTTGCACGCCTCCGGCAGCAGCACCGGAAGACCCCGCCCGTCTCCGCAACCGATCACAGCGACGCGCAACGGCTTGTTCGCAGTCGTCGCGCTTTGACCGCACACGTTCAAGGCCGGCAGGCCGCCGACCCCGGCAACCGCTGCCTTGATGAAACTCCGTCGGTTCAATTTCGTTTGCATTTCATCCATTCCCCATTTTTCACCCCAAACCGACCTCTAAACCAGATAAGAAATTGCTTTGGCGTGCCCGCCGGGAATAACCGTTCTTCGCCTGCAAGCTGACACGGAAGAATCATGCCCGCATTTTTACTGGCCACAGGGCGAAGTCAATCCCTGTTTCGTGATAAGTGTTTGCATGCGAGAGAGGATGCCATGCAGGCAATCCAACTTGAACCATGAACCAGAAACAAGAGATGGAAACCGCGGGAACTTGCTGCACGAACATAACCTTGCCAGCACAAGCCCCGCTCCATAGAGTGCGGCGCAGATTACGGCTTTTCTCATTCTGACAATGAACATGCTCATCTCTGATCGGTGTCGGGGTTTTTGGCTGGGGCTGGTTGCGCCCGTTTTGTGGTTGTGTTCGCCGGACGCGCTGTTTGGCCAAACGCAGGAGCACTGGCCGCAGTTTCGTGGGCCGGAGGCGCGGGGGATCGGAAGCGGGCCGAATCTGCCCGATCGCTGGTCCGCCACCGAGAACATCGCTTGGAAGACCGAGGTGCCGGGGCGCGGCTGGTCGTCGCCGATTGTGTGGGGGAGCCGGGTGTTTCTGACGACGGCGGTGAACCGCGGGGCGCTGGAGGTGCCCAAGAAGGGCCTCTACTTCGGCGGCAACCGACCGGACGCGCCAAAGGTGCAGCAGGAATACAAAGTGATTTGCCTCGATCTCTCTTCCGGGAAACTGCTTTGGGAACAGTCCGTCCATCAAGGCCCGCCCCAGGGGCCGATTCACATCAAGAACAGTTTTGCCTCGGAAACGTCCGTCACCGACGGCGAGCGGGTCTATGCCTATTTCGGCAATCTGGGATTGTTCTGCTTCGACCTCGAAGGCCGTCCGGCGTGGTCGAAGCGGTTTGAACCGCGCGCCATGCGCAATGGCTGGGGGACGGCTGCGTCACCGGTGCTTCACGGCGATCACCTGTATATCGTCAACGACAACGACGTGGAATCGTATCTGTTGTGTCTGGACAAACGCACCGGCAAGGAGGTGTGGCGCGTCGTTCGCGACGAAAAGAGCAACTGGTCCACGCCGTTCATTTGGCGGAACGCTCAGCGCACGGAAATCGTCACTGCGGGCACCGACAAGGTCCGTTCCTACGATCTGAACGGGAAGCTGCTGTGGTGGTTCACGGGGATGTCAAAGATCACCATCGCCACGCCTTACGAGAACCAGGGCCTGTTGTATGTCAGCGCGGGTTACGTCAACGACAACCAACGCCCCCTCTACGCGATTCGGCTGGGCGCCTCCGGCGACATCTCACTTGGACCGGACCAGACGAGCAACAAGTTCATCGCCTGGTGCCAGCCCAAGGCCGCGCCCTACAACCCGACGACGCTTATCTATGATGGTTGGCTGTATGTGCTCTACGACCGTGGCATGATGAGTTGCCTGCGACCCAGCACGGGCGAGCCAGCGTTTGAACGCGAACGGATTCCGGAGGGCAAGCATTTTACCGTGTCGCCGTGGGCCTATAACGGCAAGATCTTCTGTCTGAACGAAGACGGCGTGACCTTCGTCCTGCGGGCGGGCAACAAGTTCGAACTGTTGCATACCAACCGGCTGGCCGACGACGAGATGTGCATGGCGACGCCGGCAATCGTGGGAGACCGGCTGTTGATCCGCACGGAAAAGAGGGTTTATTGCGTCCGTCAAACGGCCTCATCTTCCAAACGTTGACGCCATCAGTTCAAAAACTTCTCACATGACAAGTCACCACCAACAAGGTGAAGACCGCCCATAGACATGTTGGGTCAGGCCCTCCATCTTTCTTAACCGATGAACCCAACAACTTCTGTTCTGTTTACCCCTCTGCAAATACGCGGGGTGTCATTTAGAAATCGAATCGGGGTGAGTCCCATGTGCCAATACTCATGCAAGGATGGCATGGCCACCGATTGGCATCTGGTTCATCTCGGAAGTCGAGCGGTGGGCGGTGCCGGACTGGTAATAGCAGAAGCCACAGCCGTCACGGCCGATGGCAGAATATCGCCTGCAGACCTGGGCATTTGGAGTGACGCCCATGTTGATCCCTTGGCCCGATGTGCTCGATTCATCGAACAGCAGGGGGCGGTCGCGGGGATTCAGTTGGCTCACGCAGGACGCAAAGCCAGCACGTCTCCTCCTTGGGAAGGTGATCATGTTTTGTCCGAGGATCAGGGCGGATGGAGGCCAATATGGGCACCCAGTCCAATACCGTTTGGCGAAACCTCACCTGTTCCTGCCGCATTGAGCATCCAGCAGATCGCTCGGATTGTGGGTTGCTTCTCGGATGCAGCACGAAGGGCTCTGGACGCTGGCTTTCGAGTCGTGGAAATCCATTCGGCTCATGGCTACCTGCTGCACGAATTCCTTTCCCCGCTGAGCAACCATCGAGACGATGAATATGGTGGTTCGTTCGAGAACCGCACCCGGCTGATTCGGCAAGTGGTCCAAGCAGTTCGTTCCGTGTGGCCAGAACATCTGCCGCTGTTCATCAGGATATCAGCCACAGATTGGGTGGAAGGAGGCTGGGATGTCGAACAATCGGTAGAACTGGCCCGGATGATCAAACCTATGGGCGTTGATTTGATTGATTGCTCCTCAGGGGCGTTACTGCCGCACGTCAAGATGCCGATCAAGCCAGGCTATCAAGTGCAATTTGCAGAACAGCTTCGACGCGAAGCAAACATCCCGACTGCTGCCGTGGGATTGATTAGAGAAGCAAAGCAAGCCGAAGAGATCATCGCCAAAGAACATGCGGACATGGTCTTACTGGCTAGAGAGATGCTGCGAGACCCGTATTGGCCACTCCATGCGGCAAAGCAATTGGGGGTGCGGGGAGACTGGGCAAGTCAATACAGTCGTGCGGTTGATTAGCGAGAAGGCTTATCGGCTACTGCAACTGTGATGGGCTGTTCACTTCTTCTGCACATCTTCCACAGCGTCTCGATAATCACGGCAACGGCCAAAAAGGCACCGACCTGCACGCCGCCACTGTCGTGGGCGACACCGTGGGCGATCCCTTCAAAGACACCTCCTCCGTCGCAATGAACCCGGTGATCAAGTTCACCACGCTCTTCGGCCTACTGGCAGTCGAGATCGCGGTGACGATGACTAACCAAGCCATGAAGACCGGCATCGGCGCTGTCTTCTTCCTCATCGCACTGTTCTTCGTCTATCGCAGCTTCCACGGCGTGCGCATCTCCGAAGAGAAGTAAACGCAACGCCAAATCAGTTCCCGACGAGGGCCATGTGGGGCGAAAGCCGGCATGGCCTTCGGTGTTTGCTGTTACAGAGATAAAACTTCTGGCGCTCGTGTTCGTGCCGTATGGGGGGGGGGCTTGCGCGAAGGTGGTGGCAAGACTCGCTGGTTCGGACGGGATCGACACTGTTCTTTTTTCTCGACTCGGCGTGTCGAATATTGTGGAATCCGCGGCCGTCGCCGTGAACGAATAAGGAACAAGAACGAGATGAATAAAGATCTGAAATTGATTGTCATTGCCGTTGCCGTTGCGGGACTCGTGTTTGCCACGAGCAACTCCGTCCAAGCCAAGCCTAGCTTTGTCAAAGGCACTAGCTGCAAAGTCTGCCACGAAGGCAAACCGCCCAAGAAGGACAACGTCACCAAGGAAGCCGCCAAGATGATGAAGAAGTATAAGGCGGAAGAGTGCAAGGACTGCCACGGCTGGGAAGATGGCAAGTTCACCACCAAGAAGAAGAAGTAAAGGCAAACTTAGTTTCGACGAGGGCCATGCAGGGCGAAAGCCGGCATGGCCCTTGTTGTTTTTATCTTTTGCTTCCTATCCCTTGGGGGAGCACAGTGGGTGAGTCAGGTGCTGCGGCGAAGACAACCTTTGATGCAAGAACCAAACGCCATCCGCAAAGTCGCGTTCCTTGGAGATTATCTGCCGAGGAAATGCGGCATTGCCACGTTCACGACGGACTTGCGCTGCGCGGTGGCGGCGGAGTTTCCGGCGATGCAGTGCCTGGTGGTGCCGGTCAATGACCGCGAGGGCGGCTACGAGTATCCGGCAGAGGTGCGCTTCGAGATAGCAGAGCAGGACCTGCCGTCCTATCTGCGCGCAGCCGATTTTCTGAACATCACAGACGTGGACGTGATGTGCGTGGAGCATGAGTTTGGCATTTTTGGCGGGCCGGCGGGTAGTCATGTGTTGGCGCTGTTGCGCGAACTGCGGATGCCCATCGTCACCACGCTGCATACGGTGCTGCGCGAGCCGAATGCGGAGCAGCGGCGCGTGATGCGGGAGCTGATCCGGCTTTCGACGCGGTTGGTGGTGATGGCCGAACGGGGCCGGGAGTTTCTGCGCGAAGTCTATAAGGCGCCGGCAGCCAAGATTGACTTGATCCCGCACGGCATTCCCGACATGCCGTTTGCGGACCCGAATTATTTCAAGGACGAGTTCGGCGTGGCGGGCAAACAAGTGCTGTTGACGTTCGGCCTGCTCTCGCCGAACAAGGGCATCGAGTTTGCGCTGCGCGCACTGCCGGACATCATTCGTGAATTCCCCAACGTTGTTTATATCGTGCTGGGCCAGACGCATCCCAATCTGCTGCGCGATGAGGGTGAGGCTTACCGCCTGAGCCTGGAGCGGCTGGCCAAAGACCTCGGCGTGCAGAAGAACGTGGTCTTTTTCAACCGTTTTGTTGAGCTGGAGGAATTGATGCGGTTCATCGGCGCGGCGGACATCTACCTGACGCCTTACCTGACCGAATCGCAAATCACTTCGGGCACGCTGGCCTACGCGTTCGGCGCGGGCAACGCGGTGGTGTCCACGCCTTACTGGCATGCGGCGGAACTGCTGACGTCGGAGCGCGGCAAGCTGGTGCCGTTCCGCGACGCCGCAGCCATCGCGGGCGCCGTGGTGGAACTGCTGCGGGACGAACCATTGCGCCATTTGATGCGGAAGAACGCCTACAAGCTGGGACGCGACATGGTGTGGAGTCGCGTGGCGCAGCTTTACGTGGAGTCTTTCGAGCAGGCGCGCCACGACCACAGCTTTGTGGGGCGAAAATCCTCGCCCATCAAGACGCTCGACGAGCAGCCCGGCCAGTTGCCGGAGATGAAGCTCGACCATCTGTTCCGGATGAGCGATTCGACCGGCATCTTCCAGCACGCGAGCTTCACGGTCCCCAACTTCCACGAAGGCTATTGCACGGACGTCAACGCCCGCGCGCTGGTGCTGGCGATGATGTTGCACCGGTTGGGGCAAGGTTCGCCGCGTCTTAGCGAGCAGGCAGCCACGTATGCGGCGTTCTTGAACCACGCCATGGATCGGAAACGCGGACGGTTTCGCAACTTCATGAGTTTCGACCGTCGCTGGCTGGAGGACGTTGGCTCGGAGGATTGCCAGGGTCACGCGCTCTGGGCGCTGGGGCTGTGCGTGGCGCAGGCGGGCCAGGGTAGTTTCCAGATGCTGGCGGCGCAACTGTTTGAGCAAGCCTTGCCAGTGGCCGCCGAGTTCACGTCACCGCGCGCGTGGGCGTTCACGCTCATCGGGATTGACGAATACCTGCGCCGGCTGAGCGGCGACCGGCGCGCGAACCAGATTCGGGAATCGCTCACGGCAAAACTGATGCAGCGTTACGCCGACGCCGCAACCGCCGAGTGGCAGTGGTTCGAAGAAATGGTCTCCTACACGAACGCCAAGCTGCCCCACGCGCTGATCCTTAGCGGACGCTGCATGAACAACGGAGCGATGCTGGAACTCGGCCTCAAGACCTTGCGGTGGTTGACGAAAATTCAGACTTCGGATGCCGGCTCTTTCCGGCCCATCGGCTCGAACGGTTTTTATCGGCGAGGACAGGAGCGCGCAATGTTCGACCAGCAACCTATCGAGGCGCAGGCGACCGTGTCCGCGTGCATTGAGGCGTATCACGCCACGAACGATATGGTGTGGGTGGCCGAAGCGCGTCGGGCCTTCGAATGGTTCCTGGGCCGAAACGATCTGGGCCTCGCCCTCTACGATTCGGGCACCGGCGGTTGTCGCGACGGCTTGCACGTGGATCGCGTGAGCGAAAACCAGGGCGCCGAGTCCACGCTGGCCTTCCTGCTCGCGCTTGCGGAAATGCAGGCGTTGCAAAACACCCTCACCAGCTTCAAGGAACCGCCGGGCGAGTAGCGCTGGCCACCCAATGAAAACTACAACCGTCCATGCGGAGCGCATTGGGCCAACGCTGACTCCGGACCGCTCGCGCGTTCTGATGCGCCCTTTCTATCCCAGCAGCGACGACATCGCGCGGAGGATTGTCGCTCGTGTCTTGGCCCTCTCAGACGAGGAAGTCGCGAGTCTGTTGAGCCAGGTGCTGGGTGAGTTCGCAGATCGGCACGAACAGGTGGAGAACATTTTCCGCAACCGCTTCCCGCAAGTGCGTCATTACCTGGGCGAGGCGTGGGAGCCATCGCCGGAACGGCAGGCGCTCATCGGTTCTTACTTCACGCACGAATACTCCCCGGAGTCCGCAGCGCTGTTCAATCCTTCCATCGTGCCCCATCCCGACCAAGCCGGGCTGCCGCCGGGCGCGCTCCGTTTCATCCTGAGCTTGCGGGCCACGGGCGAGGGGCATATTTCCTCTATCACCTTCCGCACGGGCACGGTGAGCGCCCAGCATCGGATCACGCTCACGCCGCCCGTGCCGTTTGTGACGGAGCCGGAGCGCGTGCCGAACGCAGCTTACGAGAAGGCGCTTTTTTGCCGCAAACTCCAGGAAGCGGGCGTGCAAAATGACTTCTGCCAGCGCGTGTTCGGTCAACTCCCCGAGGCCTTCATCCTGGACGACCTGTATCGTGTCCTGACGGCGGAGCGCCGGCAAACGGACCCGGCCGACGCCACCGCTGACCGGGCCGTGCGCGGCATCTTGCTGCTCGCCGAGTCGAACTACGAAGTGCATTTCGCCCCCGACAGCCGGATCACACAGCGCGTCCTCTTTCCGTCCACGGCCAGCCAGCGCAACGGCATCGAGGACGCGCGTTTCGTCCGCTTCCAGAACGACGACGGCAGCTTCACCTACTACGCCACCTACACCGCTTATGACGGCAAAATCACCCTGCCGCAACTGTTGGAGACGCCAGACTTCCTCCACTTCAAATTCAACACGTTGAACGGACCTGCCGTGCAGAACAAAGGCATGGCGTTGTTCCCGCGCAAGATCAACGGCCACTACGCCATGATCTCGCGCCAGGACGACGAGAACATCCTCCTGATGTTCTCCGATAACATCCATTTCTGGCAGAAACCTGATCTTTTGCTCTCACCCGCGCAGCCGTGGGAATTCATCAAAATGGGTAACTGTGGTTCGCCCATCGAGACGGAGGCGGGTTGGCTGGTGTTGAGCCACGGCGTCGGCCCCCTGAGAAAGTATTGTCTTGGAGCGTTTCTGCTGGACCTTGCCGACCCCACGCGCGTCATCGGCCGCCTGCGCGAGCCGCTGCTGGCCCCGAACGAAGCGGAGCGCGAGGGCTACGTTCCAAACGTCGTTTACACCTGCGGCACACTGCTGCACGGTCGGGAACTCGTCATCCCCTACGCCATGAGCGACTACGCCACCAGCTTCGCTACCGTGTCGCTGGACGAACTCTTGGCGGCGATGGAGTGAAAGGACATGTCAGCGCTTCGACCTGCTGGCGTTGGAAAATGCCGGCGCGATGCAGAAGACCGGCCAGATCGGTGTGAAGAAGGGCGTGGTCCTCGTTGAGTTTCGCCACAGTTCTCACCCGCCGCTGAGAGCTGCGACAGTCGAAGACACTCTTTTCCATGCGTGGTCTTGGTGGAGATCTCCCACGTTAGCATTGACCGGATACGAATGTCAGACCGCGTCATCGAAAGCGATCGTTTTGTGATTCATCCGAGGATTCCTTGGTTTGTCCGGCCGTTCGTGACCGCGCCGGACATGCGCATCTGGCTGATCCATGCGCCGCCTGCGGAGTTTTTACGCTGGGAAGGTCCACTGATTGAGCCGGAAGATCCGATGGTCAGAGTTGATTTACTGTCCGGCAGTCAAAGTTTGCCAGCGGAACCGCGGCGTCCGTGAAATGGCGCAACATTCCTCCCGCGGAAGATCGGATTGGCCGGTGGAAATGAAATTGAGCGGGCTTGTGCCGCGTAGCTCGATTGCAGCACGACTTGTTGAAGCGCTCTTTGCGTTCTTGCTGGATCGTCCACGTCCGCGCTGTTCTTCGTCTATCGCAGCTTCTACGGCATGCGCATCCCCGAAGAGAAGTAAGCGCGGCCAAAATCGAAGTTAGTTTCCACGAGGGCCATGCTGGGCGACCGGCGTGGCCCTCGGTGTTTGCTGCGTCGAACTGACGTAGCTGCGCTTGACACACGACGGCGAGCTTACTACGAGAGGGCCATGAATCCGCCACTTCTCCGGGTAGGATTGGTGATGTTCTTTGTGGTTTCGCTCACCTCTGGCCAAACGCCGCCCACACGCCTCCGACCGTAAACCGCCGCTCCCCTGCTGGTCTTGCCCAGCCCCAGCGCCACCTCCGCATTTGCCGAGAAACCGTGGAAGCGGCTTAGCGTTGCCCGCCGCCACCCAGCCAACTCCCGGTGGAAGCCTTTGAGCAACTGTGCAACCTTGCTTGCGGGTTCCCACGTGTCCGAATCTGGGGCGGTGCCGGCGGGCGTTCAATCAGCGGGTCAACCGCGAACTTCGTGGCGTTACGATGGTCTTCTTGCAATTGCGAGGAGGGATGTCCCAAAAGGGAAACTCCAGTTCCGAAGCCACGCCCGTTCCAACAAGAAGACTTGGCGCAGGGGACCGTTGAGGATCGGGCTGGGAATGGCCGTGTCCGGCTCGGCGCGCACCGGGGATTTGAACTTTGTCAAAAGCTTGGCGATCAGCCGGCAGGCAATGATTGGCGGAGCCAGCAGTGTGCTGAAGTGGCTGAGTTGGATCACATCTAGCCGTGCGGCGCGCACCAAGTTGGCGAGACGCGTGCGTGTGTAACGCCGTTTGTGGTGGTTGACCACGTCGTGACCGCTCCAGAGCCAAGCATAGGCCGGGACGGTAATGAACACCGTGCCGCCGGGTTTGCAGACGCGGGCCAGTTCGGCCACAGCTTGTGCATCGTCTTCGACGTGTTCAACCACGTCTAACGCGAGGACAACATCGAAGCAGGAGCTGAGGAATGGCAGCGCAGGCAGTGTGCCGGCCACCAGCGGCGAGTCGCCATGAGTGCGGGCGAACCGCAGCGCCTCGTCGGAAGGATCCACGCCGACGGCCCACGCGGCACCTCGCAGGGCTTGGAGGTTTGCGCCAGTGCCACAACCGATGTCGGCGACCATCCGCCCCACGCCGGTCAACGAATGGTGCTCAAGTAGCGAGAGGACGATTTCACGGCGCCCGCAAAACCACCAGTGCTGCGTTTCGACGGCATGGTAGGTTTCGTAGTAGTCTGCGCGCATAGGATTCAATCCAGCTTTTGGTGAAAGCCGGCCAGCCTCATGCGAACAAGGCCGCAGAGATTTTCCCACGCCATCTGTATTACCTGGACGCGGGAATCGAGGTCTTCAATCCACTCGACGGGCACCTCGAAAACGCGCAAGCCGTGCTTCTCGGTCAGCAGCAGCAGCTCGGTGTCGAAAAACCATCCGTTGTTGCGAATGTGCGGCAGCAGGCGCTGGGCGACGTCGCGGTGCAGTGCCTTGAAACCGCACTGCGCGTCGGAGAACCGATGGAGGAACATCAGGTAAACAAGACTGTTGTAACAACGCGACACCACCTCCCGTTTCAGGCATCGTTCGACCTGTGATGCCTGCAACAGCCGTGAACCGCTGGCCACGTCGTATCCAACGGTCAAACCATGGATCAACAGAGGGAAGAAGTTTACGTTGGTCGAGAGATCCACATCCATGTAGCTGACGATGTCCGCCGTGCTCTGGCTCCAGACGGTGCGTAGTGCCAAGCCGCGGCCTTTTTGTGGGATGCGGAGCGCGCTGACCGCCGGCAACTCGCGTTCAAGCTCTTGGGCGAGCGCCCATGTCTGGTCTGTGGAGCCGTTGTCGGCGATGACGATGGTGGATTCGAAAAGTTTCACGCCTGCCAGAAAGCTGGCAAGCGTCCGGATATTGCGAGGCAAATCGCGTTCCTCATTGTAAACCGGGATGGTGATCTCCACGCGCATAGCCAACGACTATCAGAAGCCCCCAGGCGGCGTCAATTGGGCAGGTTCCAGACGCCCGAATCTGAGACGCTCCGTGCTTGAGTCGCCACGCCGCAACGCATAGTCTAGTCATTGTCCTTTGGCGATGCAAAGGACACGAACACTGTCCGCAAACCTTCTCTGGCCCAAACCGGCGATGACTGAGCGTGCGCGTAAAGACCTGATCCTGTGTCTGCTCGTTGCATGGACGGTGGCGGCGGTCGTCGTCTGGCAATACCGACTCGGCAGTGCGCGCGCGTGGGACGATCCCGTTGTTTACAAGGAGGACAGCCTATTCTTTGCGGCCGTCGTCAAAGCGGCTCGCGACGGTTATTATGTGCCCCTTCTTAGCAAGACCAATCCTCAACTTGGCGCGCCGTTCATTGCAAACTGGAACGACTTCCCCCTGACAGAGGACTGGCTGTATTGCGTGTGCGGCCTCGTGGCCCGTTACGTGGGTCTTTGGAGGACGCTCAACCTCAGTCTGGTCGTTGCAGCGATGTTATCAGCCATCACTCTGTTCTGGCTGGCCCGCCGGATCGGGGTGCGACGGTCTGCGGCTTCCATTGCGGCGTTCTTGTTTGCCCTTGCTCCTTACTTGTTCTACCGCAGCATCAACCATTTCCATCTGGTTCACTACTGGCATGTCCCACTGTTGTTGTTCGTGGTTTTCTCGTTGGGCCACCGTTCCCGATGGCGATGGCGTCGGAAACGGTTGCCGTTTGCGTTGATCGCGTTGCTGGTTGGCACCCTGAATGTCTATTACATGTATTTTTTCCTGCTCCTGTTGGTGTTGACGGCCTTGTGGCGGATTGCACAATCCAAGTCGGTTCGCGAGGCAGTGCCGGCAGTGGCCGTCGGCGCAATCGCCGCGACGGGGTTCCTGATCAGCAACGTGGACACGCTCGTGTATGCCTGCCAACACGGCCGTAACCCCGAGGCCGTGGCGCGCGATCCAAAGAATTCCGAGCTTTACGCCTTAAGGCCGGCGGACCTCTTGATTCCTCCGCGGCGCCACCGGTGGTGGCCACTCCGACGAGTCGGACGAGCCTACCAAGCCGAGTCCGTGATTTTGGGAGAACGACCCTCTTCGTATTTGGGCATCGTTGGTGTGGTGTCGCTCGTTCTGCTGGGAGCTTTGACCTTCATCGAACTGGGGCGAAATCGGCTAGGATCCGCAACACGCTCGGCAGGAATGGTCCTCTGGTTGGTCGGCGCCTGTTGTGTGGGGGGGCTGAACAGCCTCTACGGACTCGGCGGTTTCTACCTGTTTCGTGGCGCCAATCGCGTAAGCATTGTTATTCTAGCGCTGACGCTGCTGTTTGGTGCCCGGTTGCTCTCGCGCTGGTTCCGCGATCGGCGTGCATGGACGCAATGGGGCATCGTTGGCGTCTTGGCCGTGGTGGGCGTCTGGGATCAACCATCGTGGCGTGATGGCGATGAGACGATAACCGAGGAGCGCCGCGCGATCGAGACGGATCGGGCCGTCGGGAGTTTCTTGCAAGCCAACCTGCTGTCGGGTGCGATGGTGTTTCAGTTACCGGCGATGGATTGTCCAGAAAGCCCGTGGATTGGTCGTGTCGAAAGCTACGATCTTTTCCGTCCCTACTTGCACACGGAGGGCTTGCGATTCTCGTTTGGCAATAACAAAGGCCGTCCCGATGCGCAGTGGCAATTCCCCGTGGCGGCAATGCCGTTCGACCAGATGCTGGCGACGCTACGAACCAACCGCTTCCAAGCGCTCTATGTGGACAAGCGAGGTTACAGGCCGGACGAAGTCGCCAAGATGAAACAGTTTCTTGCGTCAGCCGGCCTGAATCGCCATTTTGAGTTGGGAGATTTCTTGGTAGCATTGCTTGCCGGATCAGATCCGTAGGTCGCAATAACCCCCCTGTTTCATCATCGGCTATCTCTTTTGACGCTGTTCGTAGTTTGTCGCATGGTTCTGCGACGTGTGCATTCCTGAAGAGAATGCAAGCGGGGGCTGCCTGCAACTCCGTCGTGGGAACCCCGCCCCGGATTGATGGGTTACTAAGAGGTTCTCGACGAGGGCCATGCAGGGCGAAAGCCGACATGGCCCTCATCTCGCCGCCGAACCAAGATGGCAGGCGGGCTTGTGCGACTCATGGCAACGAAATGAGTTTTTGATGATTTGTCGCCATTAGCTGGTTTTTGTGAGACACTAGACGACATGGATACCATGGATGCGGTTCGTTATGTGACGAAAGGAGGCGAAGACTACGACATTCGGTTTGTAGAGAAGCAGACGCCTTTGAGAAACACCTGGTTTATGTTTGAGGTCAAGAATCTTTCCGATAGGACGACCACCGAGCGGGGAATTTCATTTGGCCGGCAGTTCATGAAGATTATTGAGGACAAGGAAGGGTTTACAAACAAGGGTTTGTGCGATCTGGCGTTGCTCCGGCTGAAAATTGCCTTGGAAAGGAAAGAAGAAGATGCCACAGCGAACCGGCCGCGACCGACGCTGGACTGCGGCTACGATCTATACGATGCCGATGCAGAGGAGCAGCCGGTTTCGATGGAGGCCGAAATCACCAAGTTCCAGAAGATGCTTCGCCGGGCGCGCCGAAACAAAAGCGAACCGACTGCGTCTTCCCAGCGCGCGAGTCTTAGTTTCGGAGGCATTCGTAAGTCCCGCCGTTGGGTGTTTTGATCCTGACGATGCAGGCGCGGGTTGATTTCGTGGCGATCAACCCGACCGCGCTCACGCGTGCCGGCATCGGTTTCGCCGTGCCAATCTTCGCGTTCGGCCTGCTCGGCATGGATTCTGTGACCATCGCCGTGGGCAGTTTTGGACCGGTTTCCGACAGCGCCCAGTCAGTTCATGAACTGAGCCATATCGAGTTCGTTCCGAACGTGGAAAAGGGAATCGCGAGCAAGTTCGGCTTTCTGATGGGGGCGCAGCGATCTGTTGGTTTAGCGCACCTTCACTTGGACCGTAGTGATGGCGACGTGGAGGATGAGAGCGGTGGCAACGAGGCGGTTCATGGCAGAGATTTCGGCTGGCGGTCAGGCACGCTGTCCGGCGTTGGCGGAGAGGAAGAACTTGCGGCGGAAGGGCGCGCTGAGGAGGCGGCCGATGACGGACATGTAGATGTAGAACTGGTTGGCCGTGAACTTGGCGATGAACTTGGCGGCAACGATCTTTAGCGACGAGATTGGCGCGGGGTCTTCCAGAAAACCAGAGGCGATGAGTCTGGCGACGGTTGCTTGGGAGCGGAATGAGATGAGCGAGTAGAGGTAGGCGACTCTGCCCATGAGGACGCGCATGCGGCGGTCGCTCTCGGTAGCTCCCTGCGAACGCGCGACGTTGGAGGCCATCGCGGTAACGTGCTGGCCTTGGTTGATGTTCTTCACGTCGGCCTCGGTGAGCAGGCCCTTGGCGACGGCGTCGTCCACGATGCGGGTCTTGGGGAGGTAAACGAGGCCGATGTAGTTGATGATGCGCGGGCGGGTTTCGTTGTAGAAAGTGACGCTGTCAATCAAGTCCTGCTCGGTGTCGCAGGGCAGGGAGAAGATGTGGTCGAAGGAGAAGTCCAGCCCGTGGCGGTGGCACCACTCAGCGACGGCACGGATCTGGCTGTTCTTTTCGGGACGCAGGAGGTGTTTGCGGCGGTTGTCTTCACTGGCGGACTGGACGCCGATCTTAAGCCAGTAACAGCCAGTCGCCTTGAGAATCTGGATGCTCTCCTCGTTCACGAGATTAGGATGAAGGAAACAACTGTAGGGGAGGCCGGTGCGTTGCTGGATGCCTTCGCAGAGTTCCCGCAGGCGCGTGTTGTTCACGGCGACGACGTCGTCCATGATCTCGATGCGTTTGACCTGGCCGTGGTGCTGCCGGAGATAGACTTCGAGTTCGTGCAGGATGTTTTCGACGGAACGGAAACGGACTTTGCCCCAGTCGCGGTAGAGTTTGGCGTAAACGTTGTTGGAGCAGTAGGTGCAACGGTAGGGACAGCCGCGGCTTCCCATGAGCACGTAGCTGTTGCCTGCCACGCCCTGGGCGATCTGTTTGTCCGGCAACGGCAACGCATCAAGGTCGGTGATGAGCGGTGCCAGTGGGTTTTTCACCACCACGCCGTCGCGCTTGAACCAGAGATTGGGGACGGCGTCGAAGCCCTTGCGATCGCGGATGGCATCGAGCAGGGCTACGGCGGCGTGTTCGCCCTCGCCGATGCAGACCATGTCCACGACGGGTTCTTCGATGACTTCCTCTGGCACCATGGTGACATGGCAGCCCCCGAAGATCACTGGCAGTGCAAAGCGTTTCTTGATGAAGGCGGCCGCGTCCAAAGCCCAATGATAGTCGGTTGTGAAAGTTGAGAAGCCGACGATATCCGGCTTCTCGCGCTCAATGGTGTTTGCCAGAAAGTTCTTGAACCGTTCGTAGAGACGCAGGCTGTTGCCTAGGGAGAAGGAAGTGTTTGAGTAGGGATCGTCGTAGTAAATGAGGCGGGTTTGGTGTCCCGCCTGTGCCAGCATCGAGGAGAGGGTCTCGATGCCAATGGGCACGATTTCCTTCTGAACGAACAGGATTTTTGCCATTCGGGGCAAAGATGGCATTGGAGGTTGCGGGCCGCAAGCAGATTCCTGACAGTAGATTCCTGCCGGCGCGATTTCGGTTGGCGAGCGTGCAAGCCGCATGGCAGACTGGCGCCAATGATACGAGAGGATGTGAAGCTCAACATCGGCTGCGGTCCTACCGGCTTGGACGGCTGGTTGAATTTCGACTGGGGCGTGTTGCCGCTGTTTTCCAAGGCGCCCGCGTTGCGCAGGCTCGTCATCGCGATGGGGTTGCTGTCGGCCAGTTACGACACGCGCTGGCCGAAGATCAAGCTGGTGGATATCCGGCGGCGGTTTCCTCTGGAGGATGAATCGGTCAAGTTTATCTACTGCTCGCACGTGCTGGAGCATTTCGAGCGGTGGGAGGCGCTGGCGATTCTACGCGAGTGCCGCCGTTGCCTGCGCCAGGGCGGTGTCATGCGCGTGGTGGTTCCGGACATTCGGAAACTTTTCAGCAACTACCAGTCATGGGTCGCCGCGGGCCAGGCGCGGGCGGGGCGGGATTTCTGCCGGTTGTGGTGGGGTTTCGACAAGGACATCGCTCCCGGCAGTGTTTTGGGGAAACTGGCGCGGCGGTTTGTGCGCGATCATGCTTGGAACTACGATTGCGAGGAACTGGATCTGTTGGTCAAGGAGGCCGGGTTCAGCAAGATGACCGTGTGCGACTGCCACCAAGGCGCGTTACCGGATCTGGACCGGCTGGACATTGACGGTCACAAGAGCCACAGCATTTACGTTGAGATTCTGTGAGGACGCCGCCGCTTCTATCTGCCGACGGGCTGTGGGGGCTAACTCTCCAACTTGCTGATGTCCGAAGAGCCGCCGTGCTTGAGCAGGTAATAGGCGTGTTTCAGATCCGCCATCAAGTCTTCGGGATGTGAGAGGTCTCTCAACAATCGGCGATAGGCATAGCTGGCACGCAGGTGGAACTGCCGGTTCCCGACGGCGCGTGAACGCAAAAGATCCTCCTCCGTCATGCCATCGGGGACGAGATAGGGCCAGTGGCCGAAGTAACCATCGCCGAGTTTGCCAGTGATGTAATCGTCCACGAGGTTCGGGCTGATCTTACCTTTCTGCACGCACCAGGTGAAATAGGGCGTGGTGGGGATAGGCAGCGTGACGTGATAGCCGACGGTCTCGATGTTGGTGAGGCCCAGTTTCCAGAGTTTGAGCGGATAGTTGAGGGACGCCATCACGTCGTTTTGCGTCTCCTGCGGATGTCCGATCATGAAGAACAGTTGAACGGCTAACCCGCGACGTTTGCAGACCGCGACGCCGTCAAAGATCTCCTTGTCTGTCAGGCGTTTCTTGATGACTTCGTTTCGGATCCGTTCGCTGCCGCTCTCCACTCCCAGCAAGAGCGTCCGGCAGCCGGATTGTTTGAGCAGCGACACCACTTCGTCATCGAGACAGTCCGCGCGGGTCGTCATTTCGTAGGAGATGACCAGTCTCGATTGGAGGAGTTTGCGGCAAAAGGCCAGGACGTGATTGCGGTTGATCGTGGCCGAGTCGTCTTGGAAATAGAACCGGCGCGTCATCGGAAGCCTGGCCTTTATCTCGGCCACGAGGTTTTCCGGGGATCGTGAGCGCACCTTTTTACTGAGGGCTTGCCGCGCACAATAGCCGCATTGGTGCGGACAGCCCCGCGTGCCCACGATAGGCAGGAGCGTTCCTTTCTTCCAGTGCGTGTTCTCGAAGAGATCATATGCTGGAAAAGGGACCGCATCGAGGTCGTCGGGAGGAGTGGCTTCGATGGATCCTTCCACTGTCTCGCCGGCTAGAATGCGGCGGGCCAGTTCCGGAACCGTCAGATCGGCTTCACCTGTGACAACGGTGTCAAAGTAAGGGTATCGCTTGCCGATGTCGGGGTCTATGGACGCGTAGGCGTTGCCTAGCATCACGTGGACTTTTTTACCAAACCTGCTCTTGATCGCTCTTGCCACAGCCACGGTGGCGGGGATAGTGGCCAGGAGAGTGGAGAGGCCCACAATGCGCACCGAGTCTGAGGCCACGAGGTCGAGGATGTCCTTTATGCTGTAGGTGGCGGCGGCGTTGTTAATCACCCGGACTTTTACATCGCTCTGGCGAAGAGCAGCGGCTACGTAAGCCAAGCCTATCGAATAGGTGTCTCCGCCGGTGTTGGCTTTAGGATTGGTAAGACTAACAGGGGGTTGAAAAAGCAAAAACTCCGTCATTTATAGAATGGCTCAATAACATGGGCGAACCTGAGGGTCAAACGGTATTTTCCCCTTCCAGTTCATGGTTGCAGGCGATGGGCTGGCACAGTAGCTTGCCGCCGCCAATGCGAATCCTAACAACATTTTCGAGGCCGCTGGCTTTGGTAACGCTCGTGGGATGGCTGAGTGCGGCCACCGCGGAGTGGGCCGCTGGCGACGAATACCAAGGTCTTGACGCGGCCACCGGCGTCGTCCACAACGGCCAATGGCAGAACGGCGTGCCGTTGGGGGCGATGGGCTGCGGCAAGTTTGACGTTCTGCCCAGCGGCTGGTTCTCGCGCTTCTCCATCAACCACAACTGGGACGAGCCGACGAGCCATCAACCGTGGCAGCCGTCGCGTGCGACGTTCTTCGCGGTGCGGGCCGGAACAACGACACGCTGGCTGCGGTTCGGGTTCCGGGAACACGAGCTGCCGGGCGTGACGCAGGTCGAGCACGTGGCCTATCACGGCCAGTTCCCATTCGTGGACGCGACGTTCCATGACCCGGCGCTGCCGTTGGGCGTGGCGATGCACGCGTGGTCGGCGCTGGTGCCGCATAACACGAAAGATTCCAGCCTGCCTGTGACGTTTTTCGAGGTCACACTGACCAATACCAACGCTGCACCCATCGAGGCATCACTGCTGTTCTCGCTGGAGCATTTCATCGGCTGCGGCGGCTATCAGGTTCATGGCCAGCATCTGGCGTGGCGCGAGCAGGACGGCAACCAAGTCGAGCCGGCCGCCGTGAAGGATACGCCGCTGACAGGCCTGCGTTTCTTTTCAACGAAGAAATTCGAGGGCATGAAAGTGAATTCCTCGGGCGAATACTGGCTTCTTAGCGACGGTCCCACAATCACCACCGGTTGGAACGCCGTCGGCGACGGCAAGGAACTGTCGGACGTTCTCTCTGCCAATCCGGGATCCAAAATCCCAAATCCCAAATCCCCAGCCACGGCTGGCGCCGTCTGCCGCAAGGTTATCGTTCCTGCACGTGGCACCCAGAAACTGCTCTTTGTTTTCCTTTGGTGGATGCCGCATCACGTCACGATGGACGGCACCGACCAAGGCCACTATTACCAGCGCGAGTTCAAGGATCCGGCGGCGCTGGCGGCCTACGTGTTTCGCGAGCGGCAGCGGCTTCGCGACGCGACGGCTGAGTGGGGCAAGTTGGTGACCGATTCCAACCTGCCGGAGTGGTTAAAGCGGTTTATTCTCAACGCGACGCACCCGGTGTTCGTCAACACGCTGCTGACGAGGGACGGCAAGTTTTCGGTTCACGAGGATCCGTCGTGGATGGAAGGCGCGCTGGGCACGCTGGACCAGCGGACGGTGGCGCATGTGTTCATTGGGACGTTTTTTCCGGAGCTGGCCAAGAAAGAGCTGGAGATTTTTGGCCAGTGCCAGTTGCCGAGCGGCGAGATCACGCACTTCCTCGGCAACATCTACCAGGTCATTGGTAACCCGAACGTCTGGTATGGAGTTACCCAGTGGCCGGACCTCGCAGCGGTGTATGCGTGGCAGGTGTTGAAGCATTATCGGTGGACCGGTGATCGCGCGTTCCTCGACGAAGCGTGGCCGCGCGTGAAACGGGCGATGGAGTGGTTGGTAACGGTGGATCGCGACGGCGACGGCGTGCCGGAGGGCGGAACGACCTACGACGCGGGCATCCAATACGCCGGCTGTTTTGTCTTTACCGCGAGCGTCTATGGCGCTGCGCTGCGCTGTGCCATCGAGATGGCGGCGGTGCAAAAAGACGCCGCCGCGCGCACAATCTACGAGCAACGCTTTGATCGCGTGCTCGCCACGATGCGCCAGCGACTCTGGACGGGCCGGTATTTTGCGAAGTGTTTCTTGCCGGACCGAAACCTGCTTGTGCCGACGCTGTTCGACGCGCAACTGGCGGGCGATTGGCTGACGCGTATGGTTGGTCTGCCGCGGGTGGTTTCGGCGGCGGAGGCGCAAGCGAGTTTGGAGAGCCTGCTGCTGGTCAATGGCCGGCGCAGTCCGTGGGTGGTGGCTAACGAGTTTATGCCCGACGGCAGCGCGCACAACGATCGCGATTGGTTCACCTACCAGTTCACTTACTTTGCCGGCCAGGCGATGGCAGAGGGCTGGAACGATGACGCGCTGGAGATCGGTTGGCGCGCCTACGACTACGCTTACCACCTGGACAAGACGCCGTGGGGCCTCTACTTGAACATGATGCCGACATTAAGCGGCCACGCTCAGAAAGGTGGCAGTTACATGAGCGCGATGGCGGGCTGGTGGTGGCTCTATCAACTGGCCGGCGCCAGCATTGACGCCGTCGAGGGCCGGCTCTGGGTGTCGCCTCGGTTGACGACGGGGCAGAAAGAGCTGCACATGCCGTTGTTTTTCCCGCGGGCCTGGCTCTGGCTTGACTACGCGCCGGGCAAGGGGCAGTTCCGGCTCAAGGTCCTGCGCACTTGGGGCGAGCCTGTCGCGGTGAAGCAGGTGTGTGGTGATCGCGCCGGCGATGTTGCTGAGATGCCGTCGCCGTGGATCATGAAGCCGGGCGCTCAACTGGATTTGCAGCCGTGGCACAGCAGGCTGATCACGGTGGCGAACAGGCCGCCGGTGCTGGAACATCGGGCGCTGCCGTTTCGCCGTGAAGGGCTGGCCACGCTTTCGTGGACCGCCACGACCTCCGATACGAACTCCAATTTAAACATGACCGATGCCTACGATGGTTATCCACACTCGCGCTGGCAGTCCTCTGGCCCGGCGACGAAGGAACTCTCGTGGACGCTCGATCTGGGGCGGTCCTGCCGTTGGGGTGCGATCGCCGCGCTGACCACGCCTGTGGGCTTTGAGGTGGACGTTTCCGAAGACCAAAAGAGCTGGCAGCCCGTTGCTCCCGCCGAAGGCAATCATCGGGGCCGTTACGTGCGCCTGCGGCCGAAGCTGGACCGGCCGGCCGCAGAACCATGGCAGATTTTTGAAGTCAACATCGCTCCGGCACAGACGCCCTGAGAGGAAGACCAGTGTTCTATCAACTGTAGGCTCTGGCCTTCAACATTATGCGGCAAGCGCTCTGGTGCAATCCTCTCTTTCATCGGTTTTCCCACACCAAGAGGCTGCACACCATTCACGTCGGTGTCTTGCGAGGCTGGCGGATTTACAGCGCGCTGGTTGACGGCGTAAATATGACGCTTGGTTCTTACGAACGCGATGGCCAGCGGTGGTTACAGAGCCGCTTGCGCGGCGGTGCCGACTTCGTCGCCGTGGACGCCGGTTGCTACATGGGCTTCTACTCGTTGTTAATCGCCCGCATTCTCTCGGAAACCGGCGGCGGCACCGTGTTTGCCTTCGACCCGAATAAGAACAACATCGCCTGCCTAGAACGTTCCGCGGCAGCCAATCCCGCGGCGAAGATTGTGGCCATCGCCAACGCCCTCGGCAGTCATTGCGGCACGGTGCGCGGCTCGGCCTCGGATGGCGTGCGTATGGTGACACTCGTCGGTGACCGCGGGGCTAGCCAGGCCGAGGAGTTCACATTGGTGACATTGGATTCGTTGCTGGAGACAAAGATTTTCAGCCGCGTGGATTTTATAAAGATAGACGTGGAGGGCTTCGAGATGGAGCTGTTGCACGGTGCCCGGAAATTGTTGGAGCGTTACCGGCCGCAGATCCTCATCGAACTTCACTCGCCAGCTCTGGCGGAGGCTGCCTACGACCTTCTGGTGAAGGCGGGCTACAGCTTCTGCGATCTTCACGGACAGCCCGTTTCCAGGAATCGAATGGCGACCGCTGAACTCGGCTACAAGATGTGGGCCGAGCCGAAACGGCGGGACTAGCGACTCATTTTGAAGATCCCCATCCCTTCCCGAAACGCCAGTTTGAGTAGATGTGTGAAACGGTATTCACCGTTGCGAACCATTCGCAGACATAACAGCACCATGTTGATGACGTTTGCACCGTAAGCAAACAAGAAGAGAAGATCTGGATGACGGCGCAGCAACCGCAACCGGCTCATTCTCTGCAATAGGCCGCGTGGGACGAAGTGCTTCGAGATCAGCGACACCATGTAAAGCCAGTGACGGTCCAGACCATAGCTGGCGTCGGTCTGCAACTGCCGGCTGAGAATGTTGATGGCGAGGGTGTTGGGATGGAGATTGTAGCCTTCGATCTGCTGCGTGGTGATGAGGCCCGCCTTTAGGAACTGCTCGGTCAGCTTGGTCTTCGGCAGGTGCATCAGCACATGCACGAACAACTCGAAATTGCCCGGGATAGTGAGCATGAAGTCGAAACCGTCCTGAATGTCCTCCGGCTTCTCCAGCGGGTTGTTGACGATGACATCGAATGCCAGCCGCACCTCGGGATATTGTTGAAAGAGCCGGGCGACGCGGACGATATCGGCGTCCTTGGTGTTGCGCGCGTAGAGGGTGTTGCGCGTGTTTTGCGACATCGCCTGGATGCCGGCGCGTCCCATGAGCATACCGGCGTGGACAAGCTTCTCCATCAGCCCTTCGTCAATAGTGTTCGGATGGAAAAGGCAACCGAAAGGCAGGCCGATACGTTGCGGATAAGCTTCCAGCATTGCTTCGACGTTGCGTTTATTGGCCAGCAGCATCTCATCGCTAAACACCACCTTGGTTGCCTTGGAAAACCGTTTCTTGTTGCGCTCCAACTCCGCCAAAATGTATTCGGCGCTTTTGATCCGGACGCGTGGGCGGTTGGGCAGGTCGTTCAGGAAACTGTTGGAGCAATAAGTGCAGACGAAAGGACAACCCCGCGACGCAAGCACGCAAATCTCCGCGATGGTGGTGGGATCAAGCCCCACCCACGTCTTCTCGTTTTGGATGAAGATGGCATCCTCGTCGAGATCGGGAAAAGGCAGGTCGTCGAGGTTGATGTAAGTGTTCGGCTTGCCAAAGCGCACCTCGCCCTGTCCATCGCGATAAACTGCGCCGGGAATCGTCGCAGCGATGGATGCATCGCCACTGTAGTTGTTCAGCAGTTCGTGAAGCGGAAACTCGCCGTCACCTTGTATCACGATATCGCTGAACCGCAGCGCGTCTTCGGGGTCAATCGTGGCATGCACGCCCCCCGCCACGACCAACGCTCCCAGTTCCTGCTTGCAGAACCGCGCGACCCGTTCGGCTGTCGCTCGATGAGTGCAAAAAAAAGAAATGCCCACCACTGTCGGGCGAAGCCGGCGCAGGGTTTCATAAAGCAACTCGAAAGCCCGATCGGGGGGTGTGATGCCTAATCCATCGCAAAAATAAACTGTTTGTGCCTGATGGCCTTTGCTGCGGAGGTAGCTGATGATTGAGCGCGTCCCTTCGTGGCAAAACAGATAAACGGGAACCATTACAAGACGATTCATGAGAACCATCCTCGCGCATCGCGTTCGGACTGCGCCCTCAACGTTTCCAGTGTGCCTTTCTTCATGAACTTGAGTGAACCGCGCTGAGAACGTAGCAGTGGCTCGCGCGAGAGCAAGCGCAAACCCGTTTGTTCGCACTAGAACCACTGTTGTGCGACAGGAGTGATGCGGTTAGTTCCCGGCGTTGCCAAAACCGTCCCGTTGCCAGCAAGGCCGAACTGGAGATGCAGTGTTTGAACGCGGGAACTTCCGGCATTGGCGTGACGCTGAAGAAGCGGTAGGCTGCGCGAGCATGACGCAGAAGCCGACGCCGCAACTGTCGTTGTTCGATTCCACATGCCTGATCGTCGGCATCATCATTGGCGTGGGCATTTACCAAATGGCACCCGACATTGCGAAGGGCGCGGGCGGTGCATGGGGCGTGCTCGGCATCTGGACGCTTGGCGGCTTGCTGTCGCTCTGCGGCGCGCTTTGCTACGCGGAACTGGCGACGGCTTATCCGCACGAGGGCGGCGATTACGTTTACCTCGGCCACGCCTACGGAAAATGGGCGGGCTTCCTGTTCGGATGGGCGCAGTTGGCGATTGTGCGTCCGGGCGACATTGCGGTCATGGCGTTTGCGTTTGCTACCTACGGCTGCGCGGTGTGGGATCCGCTGGCCAACACGGCGTTTCCCTATGGCCCGCAACTCTACGCCGTCGTCGCGACGGTCATTCTGACAGTGATCAACGTGTGCGGCGTCCACGAAGGCAAGTGGACGCAGAACCTGCTGACCGCAGTGAAGGCCGTTGGTTTGCTGACGATCGTAGGCGTGGCGTGTCTGGCGTCTCCACAGCCACCGCGCGTGGAGACGACGGGCCAGTTGCCTTATAGCTTGGCACTGATTTTCGTGCTGTTCACTTACGGTGGCTGGAACGAGATGGCCTACGTGGCCGCCGAGGTGCGCGATCCGCGGCGCAACATCGTGCGCGCCTTGCTGGCGGGCACGGGCGCGGTGATGGTGCTCTACATGGCCGTCAACGGCGCGTTCCTGCACGCGCTGGGCTACGCGGGATTGGCTGGATCAAAAGCGGTGGCCGCCGACGCGGTGAGCGCGGCGCTGCCGGGGGTGGCGGGTGGGTTGGTCAGCGCGTTGATCTGCGTGTCAGCGCTCGGCGCGGTCAACGGCCTCGTTTTCACCGGCGCACGGATTTCCTACGCCGTCGGGGCGGATCATCCATTGTTTCGCTTCGTGGGCCGATGGCACCCGCGTTTCGGCACGCCGGCAGCGGCGTTGCTGTTGCAAGGCGGGATTGCCGTCACGCTGATCGTCGTGCTCGGATCGTTCGTGGACGCGATCCTCTACACGGCGGCGACGGTGTATTCATTCTATCTCGGTTCGACCCTGGCGGTGATCGTGCTGCGTTTTAAAGAGCCGCACGTGGAGCGCCCGTATCGAGTGTTCGGTTACCCGTTGACGCCGCTGGTATTCGCCGGTGTGTGCGGGTTCCTGATCTATAGCGCCGTCGTGTATAAACCGTGGATCGCGTTGGTCTCGTGCGGCCTGTTGGCGTTGGGATTGCCGCTGTGGCTGATCAGCAACCGGCTGGCGCGTCGTCAATCCTCTTCCAGTTGAAACCACAACGACGCCTGCGACGAAGGGCTTGGCTCGCAACAGGGAGGCGGGCACTTCGCGCTCGGCTCTCAGCGGGTTCGGCAGGATAAACCGCCGAAGCGGGCATTAGTGCCGGCTTGGATGCCGGCCCCGGCAAGGAAAGCGTCGGCGGGCGCGTCCGTAAATCAGACAGGGAAGATTTTCGCGTTGATTGGCTGAATGGCCGGCGTATGCTGCGCGCCCATGAAGGCGACCCACCACACCTCAGCGTCATCACTGACAACCACCATTCTTTGTGCAGTTCTCGTTCTGGGCTGCGCCGTGCCAATCATGAAGACTAACGCTCAACAACTTCCCTCAGGCGACCCCAAGGACTTTTGCGTCAAACCGTGTCTCCACTCGATTGGCTACGCCGGCTTGTGGCGCGGGCAGGCGCAGTTGTCGCTGGATGACTTTCTCGTCAAGGCCAAGGAACTGGGCTACGACGCGGTGATGGTGATGGCCAAGCGCCCGCACCTCTCGCCGCTGGACTTCGATGACGTAGCGCGCAAGAAGCTCAAGGCGCGGCTCGCGGAACTCAAGCTCACGATGGCCGCGCTGGCCGGCTATTCCGACTTTACGGCGGGCATAGACAAGCCGGGCATCCCGAACGTGGATATCCAGGCGACCTACGTCGGCGAGGTGGCGCGGCTGGCTCGCGACATCGGCTGTCCAATGGTGCGCATCTTCACTGGCTATGAGCGGTCCGGTGTTCCCTACGACCGCCAATACGCCGCGGTGTTGGAGGGGCTGAAACTTGCCGGCAAGGAAGCCGCCAAATACGGCGTCACGCTCGTTGTGCAGAACCACCACGACATCGCGCTACATCACGAGGCGATGAGTTGGCTGATGAGGGAGGTGAATCATCCGAATGTGAAAGTCGGTTGGGATGCTTGGTCGCCGACGCTGGAGAAGCTCACGCCTGCCGAGATTCACAAGTCCATCCTTACAATGAAGCCGTTCCTCGTGAACACCATCGCGGCACAATACCGCCGCCAGCCGCGGTTTCATTACGTGCATGAGTTGACCAACTACGTGCGCCAGGAGGATGTGTTGCGCGCGACGACCATGAGCGACCCGGAAGGGATCATTGATTACAAGGCCTTCATCGGCACATTGAAGGAGATTGGTTATCGCGGCTATCTCGTCTATGAGATGTGCGAGGTGCTCAACGGCGGTGGCTCCATCGAGAATCTAGACAAGACTGCCAAGGATTTCCTGAAGTTCGTGGAGCAGTTCAAGTAGGGCCTGCAATCTCCTCCATGCCGGCTCGCGGATGCACGTTATCTCGGATACCCAACGGACTAGACAATGGCGCTCAATGTCGAAATAAAGAGGGACATCCTATTCGCGCCGACGAAACACGTCACCAACTGGGCGTTGAATCCGACCTACACCTCGGCGCGAGGCGACGGCATGATCATGACCGTAACCGAGACGGACGGCCTCGGACTGGGCGCGAGCCGTTACATGGAGTGGGAGCAGACGTCGCAGCGTTTCCGTTCCGGGGACGGTGGCGTGACTTGGAAGCCAAGCGGCAACGCGGCGCTCCACTGGATCACGGCCCAGAGGAAAAAAGTCCACGTCGGTTACGGCGGCATGTGGGCTTACTGCCAGGAGCCGCGCACCGGTCGCCTCATTGCATTCCGCACACGGCCGGTGTTCTCTGAGGACTTTGAAAAAACCTGGTTCAAGTTCTACTACGAGGTTTCCGACACCGAGGGCATTGATTGGGACTTTCGGCGCCAGATCATTCATGAGGGCGGTGGCTGCGACGAGCACCGGTGGATGCCGGGTTTCGACATCGAGCGGCAAGCCGCGGGGTTTGACCAACCACACGCGATCACGCTTGATGACGGCACGCTGCTGTTCGGCTTCACAGTGAAGACGCCGCGCTACGTGACGCGGTTCTTCCGCGGCCGCTGGGCCGAGCGCGAGGAACGCATGGTCTGGGAAGCGAGTGCGGGCATCACAGTGCCAGGCACGGTGTCCTCGAACGGGCCATGCGAGCCGGATTTGCTGTCGCTCGGCGGCGAGCGCGTGTTCACCACGATGCGCACGCAAGGCATTCCCGGAAAGAAGGTGCCGACGACACGGCAATGCGCGCTCTCGACTGATGGCGGGCGCACGTGGAGCAATCCGGAGCCTTTGAAATACGACGACGGCACGACGGTCTGGGTGCCTGCGGCCATCTCCGTCTTCGAGCGCGATCCGGCCAGCGGTCGCGTGTTCTGGTTTGCCAACATCCAGCCCGGCCCGGTCTATGGCCAGATTCCGCGATATCCGCTGACGATGGCGGAATTCGACACGAAACGGCTTTGCATCCTCAAGGACTCGGTCACGGTCATCCAGGGCCTGCCGCCGGGCGCGCCAAAGGCCGGCGACCCGAAGAAGGGCGAGCTGGGCCGGCGTTACAGCAACTTCGGCCACTACGTGGACCGTCGGACAGGAGAGATCGTGTTGCTGGTCGCGGAGGAGCCTCGCGTCACGTGGGACGATTACTGGTCGGATTGCGTCCGTTTCCGGGTCCGGCTCAAACAATAGATTGGTGGAATTATTATGACATTGCGCGAACGAATCCTCGCCGTGTTCCGCGGAGAGACTCCGGATGTGGTGCCTTACATGCTGGACCTCTCGCACTGGTTCTATCACCGGCGGCGGCTGCCGTGGGACTTGAGCCAGGTGTATGTCGAGCCGGAGCGCGAACTGATTGACTACCACAAGCGCGCCGGCGCTGGTTTCTACCTACCCAATCTCGCGGCGTTCTATTCCGCGACGTTTCCGTCGGACGTGAAAGCCACCACCGAGCGGCGCACCAACAACGGCGCCGCTGAGATCGTCTGGCGGATCGAGACGCCGCTCGGCTCCATCGAGCGCACGAGGACGTGGGAGGAACGCTCCTACGCATGGGGCATCAGCCGTTGGGGCATCCAGACCGAGGCGGATCTGCGCGTGTTCGGCTATGCGATGTCGCGTCGGCATTTTGCGCCCCACTGGGAGCGCTACACCGCATGGGACCGTTACGTGGGCGATTGCGGGGTCGTTTACATGCCGCTCGGCTACAGCGCGATGGGACATCTGCTCAACTACTGGATGGGAGTCGAGGCGGCCACTTACGCAACCGCCGACTGGGCCGGCCTGATGCACGAGACGGTGGACAGCGTGAACCGGAACACGCTCGAACTGGTGGACCTGCTTTGCCAGTCGCCGGCACAGGTTGTGATCATGGGCGACAACTTCTCGAGCGATATCCAGCCACCATCATTCTTCAACGAGTGGTCCCGCGACTTCTACAACGAAGCCATCGCGCGCCTCCACAGTGCCGGCAAGTTCGTCGCCGTCCACATAGACGGCAGGCTGCGCGGCGCGCTCAGCATGATCCGAGACACCGGAGCGGACTGCGCCGATGCCGTCACGCCGACGCCGACCGGCGACATCAACGCGGCCGAATGCCGCCGCGAGGCGGGCGAGCGGTTCATCCTTTCCGGCGGCGTCTCGCCGAACCTCTGGATGCCCGACGTGCCGCTGGCGGAGTTTGAGGCGAAAGCGATGGAGTGGCTCGACCAGAAGAAGACGACCTGCCGCTTCATCGCGAACGCCGGCGACCAAGTGCCGCCCGGTGCCGACGAACGCCGCATCGGGATCATGCGCGGGCTTGTGGAGACGCACGGGCGGTTCTAGAAAAAGGCCATGAGCATGAGATTCTGCGAGCAATTGACCGAGGCTGACACGCGGCTGATCAAGACCAGGTTTGATGGCTTTGTGCCGAGCGAGGTGTTCGACGCGCACACGCACATCTTCCACAGCCGGCATTTTGCCGAGGGCAAACGGCCCGAGTTCATTCCCGCGGACACGGCGTTCGGGCTGCGGCGGTTTAACGACACGATGGCGCGCTGGCTCCCGGCCCGCGTGGTCCACGGACTGTTCTTCGGCTATCCCAGCCCCGGTAACAATCGTGTCGGCGAGAATGAGTTTGTTGCTCAAGAGGTCGCGGCGGTGCGAAACAACAGCGTGAGCCGCGCGCTCGCGCTGCTCGCGCCGGAGGATGATCCGGCTTGGGCGCGGCAAGTCATCGCGCGGCATCGTTTCGTGGGCATCAAGCCGTATCGGCTCTACGCGCCCGTCGCGGACACGGCGCAGGCGAAGATCGAGGAGTTCGTGCCAGAGTGGATGTGGGAAGTTTGCAACGAGATGGACGGCGTGCTCATGCTGCACATCGTGCGAAGCCTCGGCATCGCGGATGAAAGCAACCGGGAATCGCTGCGCCGGCTGTGCCGGAAATATCCGCGCTGCCGCGTCGTGCTCGCCCACGTGGCGCGGTCGTTCAACTACCGCAACGCCCTCGCGGGACTCGCCGGCGTCGCCGACCTCAACAACGTCGTCGTGGACACTGGCGGTGTGACCGAAACCGAAGCCATGCGCGCCGCGCTGGAGATTCTTGGGCCGCGCCGCGTGCTCTACGCCTCCGACTATCCGATCAGCGACCTTCGGGGCAAATGCTTCACGATGGGCGACGGGTTCACGTGGGTCTATGCCGACGACCTGCCCGCGAAGGCGGTCACCCAGTTCGAGAGCTTCACGCTCGTGGGCATCGAGTCGCTGCTCTGCCTGCGCGAGGCGTGCGAGATCACCGGCATGAACGATGCCGACTTACGCGACATCTTCCGCAACAATGCGCTGCGCCTGCTCACGTCGCACTTGGAGGCCAAGGACGTGCCGCCAGCGCCGTTGGGACCGGAGTTGTGGGCGCAAGCGCAACAGCGGGTTGCTTGCGGCACGGGCCTGCTCTCCAAGCGCGCCGTGAGTTTCGATCCCGCGACGTGGCCTCAATACTACTCGCGTTGCGAGGGCGCCCATATCTGGGACTCGAACGGCCGCCGCTTCCTCGATTTCACGGGTGGCGTCGGCGCGATTCTGCTCGGTTATTCCGATCCCGACGTGAACGCCGCGGTCAAACGCCGCGTCAGCCTCGGCAGCTACTGCACGCTCGTGTCGCCGGACGAGGTGGAACTGGCGGATCTGCTGCTCGCGCTCGATCCGTGGGCGCAGCGCGTCCGCTACGCGCGTGGCGGCGGCGAGGCGCTCGCGCAGGCTGTGCGGATTGCGCGCGCGGCGACGGGGCGCAGCGGCGTCGCGTTCTGCGGCTATCACGGCTGGAGCGACTGGTATCTCGCGGCAAACCTCGGCGAGACGAATGCGCTCGACGGCCATTTGCTGCCGGGCCTGCAACCGCTCGGCGTGCCGCGCGAGATGGCTGGGACCGCCGTCCCGTTCCGCTACAACGACTTTGCGTCGTTCGAGGCCACGCTGAAGAAGCTCGATGGCAAGCTCGCCGCCGTGATGATGGAGCCGATGCGTTCCGAGGAGCCGCGCGACGGCTTCCTCGACAAGGTTGCCGCTGCCTGTCGCGTGGCGGGCGGAGTCTTCATGGTGGATGAGGTCACGAGCGGCTGGCGGTTCGGATTTCCCGGCGCATGCGCGCGGCTGGGCATCCAGCCTGATGTCGTCGTCTATGCGAAGGCCATCAGCAACGGATTCCCCTGCGCCGCCATCGTCGGGCGCGGCGAGGTCATGGACGCCGCCAACGCGAGTTTCATTTCGAGCAGTTATTGGACGGACGGCGTCGGGCCGGCCGCGGCGCTCGCGTGCGTCCGCAAGATGCAGCGCGTGTCGGCTCAGCAGCACGTCTGGATGCTCGGCCAGAAGCTTCAGGCCGGCTTGCGGCAGGTCACGGCGAATCATCCGTCGCTGCGCATGAAGGTCGGCGGGATGCCCAGCGCGCCGTCGCTGGCGTTTGATCTTGCCGCGGACAGTCAGGCGGCGAAAACGCTTTACATCCGCAAGCTGGTCCAGCGCGGCATTCTGGCGTCGGGCCAGTATTACGTGATGTGGCCGCACACGGCGGAGATGGTGGATACGCTGCTGTCGGCGCTCGTCGAGGTGTGCGGGGAACTCGCGGCGTTGCAGAGCACGGGCCGGTTACAATCTGAGGCAGGCGGCGCGGTGGGGCAGACTGGATTTGCCCGGTTGGCATGAACTCATGATGGCACGCTTCACAACGCTCGACTACACGGTCTTCGCAGCTTATCTCCTCGGCTCGGCGTTGCTTGGTTACGCGTTCACGAAGAAGAAGCAGGGGTCGGTGAAGGAGTTTTTGCTGGCGGGGCGCAGCATGGGGTCGTTGATGGTCGGGTTGTCCATCCTCTCAGCGATGTTCAGCGGCATCAGTTATCTCGGCGCGCCGAGCGAGGTGTATGCGCATGACGCGAGCTACACACTGGTCGGGCTGAGTTTCCTTATCGCGACGCCGGTCACCACCGCGCTGTTCATCCCGTTCTTCTACCGCGCCAAGTTTTTCACGGCGTATCACTACTTGGAGGAACGGTTCTCGGTCGGCGTGCGAACGCTGGCGTCGGCGCTGTTCATCACGCGCGTGCTGCTGTGGCTGGCGCTGGCGATCTATGCGCCAGCGTTGGCGATGGAACAGGTCACGGGTCTGCCGCTCTGGCTCACGATCGTGGTGACGGGATCGCTGGCAACGTTTTACGCGGCAAAGGGAGGAATCAAGGCGGTGATCTGGATTGATGCGATCCAGTTCATCGTGCTCTTCGGCGGGCAACTGCTCATCTTCATCGTGGCGTTCTGGCAAATCCCCGGCGGTGTCGGCGGCGCCTACGACATCGCGCGCGCGGGCGGCAAGCTCACCGTGGACTTGAGCCTCGACCCGATGGTGCGCGTGACGCTGTGGGGACTGGTGTTGGGGCAGGCGTTCCATGCGCTGGTGCAGATGGCAACCGACCAGGTGGCCGTGCAGCGTTACATGACCGCGACGAGCCTGAAGACCGCGCAACGCGGCCTCTGGATGCGGCTGTGGATGACGCTGCCGGTGACGGCGATCTTCTACCTGTCGGGAGTGGTGCTCTATGCCTACTACCAGTCGCAACACTTCGATCCGCTGGCGGCCGGGGCGATTCGCAAGGCCGACCAGATCCTGCCTTACTTCGTCGTCAACGCCCTGCCGGCCGGCATGGGTGGCCTGCTCATCTCGGCGATCTTCTCCGCGAGCATGAACGTGTGTTCGTCGGGCATCAATGCGATGACCACCGCGGCGCTGATGGATTTCTACAAACGCCTCTGGCGGCCTGATGTGACCGAGGCGCAGCAACTGCGGCTGGCGCGCTGGATGACCATCGGTTTCGGGGTGCTGGTGTGCGCGCTGGCGTTCGTGGTCGAGCGGATGGGCACGCTGGTGGAGGGCGCGGTCAAGATGATGGCGATCACCGGCGGGCCGCTGTTGGGCTTGTTCTTCCTTGGCATGCTCACCAAGCGTGCCAACGGGAAAGGAGCCATCGTGGGCTGGTTCGTGGGCATCGCAGTGCTGCTGCCGATTTGTTTCGCGACGAAGGTCTCATTCCTCTGGCATGCCTGCATCGGCTGCGTTGTCACCTACGTCGCCGGCTTCATTGCCAGCGCGCTCTTCGCCCCGGAAACGAAATCACTGGACGGCCTTACCGTCGCCACCCGTTACGTGTCGGAAGATTAGACGCATGGCCGGAGTGGTTAATTCCGCAGTTGCGCTCATGCGAGCGACTGTTAAAGTGCTGGCAAGGTTTGACCGATTCATGAAGAAGGGCACACTGGCAATGAAAACGACGCGATTTGCGTGCATCCTGCTCATCACCCTATTGGGACTGACGACCACGACGCAGTCTTTTGCCGAGACGACAGTGAAAATAGTGGGTTTGGCGCCCGACCACGCGGACCTGATGGTGAACGGCTTGGTTCTCCGCCGGATGAAAGCCGGACAGACTTCGCCAGAAGGGGTGCGGCTGATCTCGGCGACGCGGGAGGAGGCTGAACTGGAGGTTGACGGCAAGCGTTGCACGCTGCGGAAGGGACAGGGACTGGCCACCTCAGTGAGCCTGCGGGCCGACCAACAAGGGCATTTCTTCACCACCGTCCGAATCAACGGCGTGCAGACTCAAGCCTTGGTGGACACCGGCGCGAGTGATGTCGCGATCAACAGTGCGGAAGCCAAGCGCATGAAGATCAACTACACAGCCGGCCGCCGCGTCACTATCAATACCGCCAACGGTCAATGCCCGGCGTGGCAGGTGACGCTGTCTTCTGTGCAACTGGGCGAAATCGAATTGCGCAACGTGCAGGGGTCGGTGATCGAGGGCGGGCCGGAGCAATTGAAACAAACGCTGCTCGGCATGACGTTTCTCAGCCAGTTGGACATGCAGCGCAGCGGTTCGACGATGACGCTGAGCAAACGGTGAGTGGAGCCAGCCCCGTCACTTGCTACCCAGGCAGACCACCGAGCCGTCGGTGAGCGTCGCGTAAACCTTGCCGCCTGCGACCGCTGCGCCGTTGTAGGTCAGCGGTGCTTTGAACACGGCTTCGGCCAGCAGTTTGCCTTTCTCCGCTGTGAGCACTTGAGCGAAGCCCTTCGCCGGCGTGTCCTTCTTGTAGATGCCGCCGCCGACAACGACCGCGTTGCCGCAAACGATCACCGATGTTGCCTGGTAGCCTTCCGGCAGCTTCTGCTGCCACTGTTGAAGTTGCGAATCCGGCTTCTGGCCCCACGGCCCAACTTTCTCGCGGCGGTGCGTGGAGATGACCGAGCCGTTTCTGCCATTGCCGCAAACGGTTTGCGCGCCCCAACTCAACATCGCGGCGCTGACGTTGCCAAAGGTGGTGCTCTTGTATTTGCGGTCGCCGAGCCGCGTCCACGTAACGGCGATGAAACCTTCCAGACCGATGCCCGGCGCGACCTCCGTCAACGTCATAGTCTCTTCAACCTCGCGGATTTCCTTGCTTGGCGCCGGCTTCTTCTTCTGCACTAGCGCCTGCCGGCGCTTGTGCTCCTGGAACTTCTCGTATTCGACGGTCGCGTTCTTGAGAAACTCGCCGGTCTTCGGGTCGAGCCGCGTGGTCATCAACTGAAGCGCGTTGTCACACTTGAGCAATAGGTCGTTGCGCCGCATGTCGCGATACTCCGCGCCACTCTTGGTCATCACAATCGCGCGCGACCAGGCCGGCTTGCCCGTGAGCGCGTCGAAGGCGCGCACCGCAATGCCACCGTCGGAACCCTGTGTGCGGCCCGCGGATGCGAAGCCAACGCCGTCATCCACGAGCACCGTGCCGATCACCGGCCACGGCGATTCCACTTTGCCGCAGGAAACCATCCGTTCCTCGCGCGGCGCGGCGCGGAGCTTCCACACAAGCCGGCCGTCGGTGCGCGATAGGGCATAGACGTAGCCGTTGTGCGAACCGAACAGGCAGAGGCCGTTGTGAATTGTTGGCGGCGTGTCCACGCGTCCGCCAACGTTTGCGCGCCACAATTCGCTACCGCCGATTGCATCAAGCGCGATGACTTGGTTGCGGTCGGCTGCGGCGACGAGCAACATTCCCTCCGCGATTACCGGCGCGGTCAGCGGGTCTCCGAGCGATTCTTTCCAATCGGTGCCGAGCGAGCCGGCGGGCGCGGGCTGTGTCACAGTCTTCTGCCAGAGCACGTCGAGCTTCTGCGGCGCGTCGTCGTCGGTGGCGTTGCTGCGCTGTGGGTCGTGGCGATACATCGGCCAGTCCGCCGGGTCTTGGGTCTTGGGTTTTGGATTTTCGATTTTCGCCTGCCCCGCTTCGGGTTGGTTTGGCTGCTCCATCTCCTCGGCAGTCGGTTCATGTTCGATGGGGCCGAAGGTGATGAAGCCGGGGATTTGCGCCGGCGCGCACATGCACCAGTTCTGGGCGGTGTAGAACTGGCCGTAGGCGGGCGTGCTGGCGAAGAAACACGCGCCGCGCGTGCCGCCGTAGAGGAAGGGCTTGCCGTCCACGTTGAGGGTGCCGCCGCGGTTCTGGATGAGGATGTTGTTGACGAAATACTGCGGCGTGCAGATCGTGCTGCTGATCCGCAGCTTCGACTGGCCCAGTTCCTTGCCGGTGGCGGGATCGTATTTCTTGCCACCAAGATGGATCGCGCCGTCGGCGAACGCGGCGTAAGAATGTGCCTGAGCTTCGACGAGGAGCTTGCCGTCGGTCGCGCAGAGGATGGAGGTCTTCCGGCCGTTGTTGTGCGAGATGGCGACGGCGTTGTAGCCGGCGGCGTCCACGCTGAGTGTTTCGTGCCGTTCGGGTTTGCCGAGGCGCGTCTGCCAAAGTTGCTTGCCGGTGCGCAAGTCCACGGCGACGGGGAGTTGTTCCGGCCTCGGCGGCAGCAACGTCTGGTCTGTCGGCGCTTTCTGGCCGAACGTCATTTCTTCGCGGAGGTCGGCACCCGTGCGCTGGACCATGAAGAGCACGCCACCCGCGCTGTGCATCGAAGTGGCGAGCCGGTCGAGTTTCCAGAGCCGCTGTCCGCTGAGTGCGTCGAAAGCCTCGACGCTGCCTTCCGCGACGCCCCAGTCCATCAAGCGGCGGTCTACGCCGGTCACGCCGCCGAGGCGCGTGCCCTCCTTCCAGCACGCGATCGCGACGACGCCATTGTCCACGAGCAGGCGCCCCGGAGGAAAGGTTGTGTCGAATTTCCGCGCGACCTTGCCAGTGGTGGCGTCGAGCGCCCAGAGTTTGCCTTCGCCGGCGGCGACATAGACGAAATCGCCGACAGCCACGAACGGCGCGCGGTTCGGATAATACAAGCCGGCGTAGTAGGTCGGCCCGATCTTTGTGCGCCAGAGCAACAAGCCGTTGAACGCGTCGCGGCACGTGACGTATTGGTCAATACCGTGCTCGGAGCCGAACGTGGGGCCGAGGTTTTCCAGCACCGTCGAGGAGAGCGTGAAACATCGGCCACCACTGAGCGCCAGGCCGCGCGTGTCGCTCCAGACGTTGGCGGGTTGTTTCTGGTTTTGCAGATTCATCGGCAGGCCCGCGTGCCAGCGGTAGCCGACGGGGAATCGGACCAGCTTGTCGTTGGACACAAGCGTGCCGTCGGGACCGTGCGTGTCGTGCGTCCACTCGTCCATCTCCTTCGGCATCGGTTTGACAGTGGTCTTCCACGCGTTGTCCTGGCGGACGATGAGCTTGCCGTTCGGCGCGAGGACGCGGAGCGCCTCCTCTTCGGAGATGGCGGCGGCGTTGGCGACGATGACGAAGTTGGCGAGGTTGTCGCGATACGGCAGCGGCACGAGCGGCAGCTTCTCGATCGAGGCGATGCCATCCACTTTCGCGGCGGTGATGGCTTTGCGGGCGCGTTCGAGCGCGGCGTCGTTGAGGGCGATGCCGTGGACGAGCAGGCCGCGCGCGGCAAGTTCAGCGGCGAGCGCGGGCGTGGCGGCATCGCCGGCACCGATGACGACGCAGAGGCCGCGGCTGCCGGCCGGGATGGCGTCGGGCAACGGCGCGGCTGTGGCGGCAATGGCGGCGGAGAAAAGGCAAAGTATGGCAAAGTGCGGGAGAGAACGTTTCATCGTCATAATCCTTTGGCGGCGTTGACGATTGTTTAACAAATCGGCTCTCCATCGGAAAGTGATTTATCCGCTGCGCCACGTGCGGTCAGTTACTCGAAACGCAGCACCGACCAGAGCTTTAGCGCAGGAATCCTGATTTGCACGCCGTCGCCATCCGGTTCGATGGCGAACGACACCGGCTCGCAGCCCGGCGCGAAGGCTGTGCATCGCGCGAGATGATTGCTGCCGAGCAATGAGCGACGAAGGCGCAGCGTCAGGTTTTGCTGCGGCGCGGTCCGGTCAGTGGCGAAATCGTAGTTGCGGTTGAGAACGTGGACGACGAGCGGGGATTTCGGCAGACGCGGATTACGCCGCGGCATTGCCCACACGTCCTTGGCGCCTTCAACGGCCAGCGGCGGTTCGATGGCGGCGAGCAGCGAGGCGGCGTCTTTCCACACCACGAGTTTGTCCGGCGGAATCTGGTCGAGGACTTTTTGTTGCGCCGCGTCGAGCATGAGGTCGCGCGGGACGACCAGCTTGCTGAACTTCGCCAGCTTCGCCGCGTCGAGCCGCAGGTCGAGGAATTGATCGCCGGCGGCGATGAACGCGAACGGGACGTTGGCTTCCTGCAGGCATGTGGCAATCGATTGCGGCTCCCTATTGCCTTTGTGCCAGGCGGTGTGGCTGAAAATGACACCGATCTGTGCCGCGGGTTCGTAATCGTCAAACAGCGCGGCGTTCTTGCGCACGAACTGGTAGAGGTCGGCGTAGTCTTCCGGTTTGGCCTTATACCAGTGCGTGCCTTTCTTTTTCGTGTAGCACCACTGGCGCCGGCCCGGCGCCATGAAGCAATGGCCGAAGGCGTAGGACTCGGCGACCCAGTAACGGCAGAGATTGACCGTGTTCTTCTCGTTGACGTAGGCCCAACTGTGGCCATCGGCGGTGCCGGCGATGCCGCGGTGGACCATGTCGGCGCAGTGGTAAACGAACGCCGCGGAGGTCGAGAGCTTGTTCGTTGAAACGCCCGACCACTCGCTGCCCGGCGCGCCCATGCCGATTTCGCATGAGTAGTGGTCCACGTGCGGCCGGACCACAAATGCTTGCGAACTGGGCGGCGAGCCGTTGACGGAGAGGGCCAGCGGTTTGCCGCGCAGATTGGCGGCGTATTCCTGCAACCCGCGAACGACCGCGCCCGCGGCCCGCGCCTGGAACTCCCGAAACTCGACGTAGAGGGGCAGGGTGTATCGTTTCTTCATGAACTCCGCGCCGTCCTTCACATGTTTGGCGAGAAGCCACTTGCCGTAGTCGAAATCATGCAGCTTCTCGATGCCGAGCGCGCGCAGCTTTTCCGGCGTGGCGTGCTGCTTCAGGTAATCGCGAAACAGCGGCATGCACGACTCACAGAAACAGCCGCCGCTCCACACCGTGCCGGTGGTGCCGCCATAGTCGTCAATGTGGTAGCCGTCCGGCTCGCCGGCCATCGCCAGCGCGGTGCGGTCGCGCAGGAACTTCTGGTAGAGCGGGCTGTTGCTGCAAAACCAGTAGTTTTTGCCGATCTGGCCGTCCACCTTGTGGTCCCAGAGCCATGGCACTGTGATCGCTTTGCCGTCGAGATTGCGGCAGATGGCGCGCTCGTGTTCGGGGCAGCTTTTAATCATGCCGAGGAACTCGGTGATCATGCCGATGCCGGCGTTGTATTGGATGCCAAGCTCCTGCGCCAGCTTCACGCGCGCGCGGAATTCCGCCTTCGCCTTCTCCTCCGTGCCCCAGGCGTGGCCGCCCCAGTCCACGACTGTCGCGGCGTAGGCTTCGTAGGTTTCCTTGCTGCCGCCGCCCATGAACACCACGTCGGAATGTTTCAGCGGCCGGGCCGATCGGCTGTCATCCGCTTGTGCGGTCAATGGAAAGAGTGCAATGACTGGCAGGGCGATCCATTTCATCGGGGTGCTCCGTTGGTGAATGTGGCGCATGAGTGGATGTTAACCGTCTTCCGGAAAGTTTTGCCAGCGCGAGTTAAAGCAACGGCCGAAGCGGCAGGACCGCAGCCGGCTGGTTGGATTACTTCAACCATACGGGTGCGAGCCGCACATCGAGGGTGGGTTGCAGGACGAAGTCGCGCACTTCGCGGCGGAGGGCGATGGTGTCGTGGGCGTAGGCGAGGGGAATGATAGGTAGCCGTTCGTGAGCAAGGGCTAACACGCGGGCGTAGAGAGGTGCGCGTTTAGCAGGGTCGAGTTGCTCGCGGCCTTCGTTAAGCGCGGCGGCCAGTTGAAAGTCGTCGAGGAATGAGATGTTAGCGGCGGCTCCAGTGCGGGCTGCCTGCGGGTCAATGATGCCGAGGAAGCTACTGGGGTCACCGTTGCGGCCGACGCAGCAGCTCAACGCGAGGTCGTGTTCGCCGTTGTGGACGGCGGCAAGGTGCGCGGCGAGGTCCTTGGCGACGATCTGAATCTTCAGGCCGATGGCTTCGAGGTCGGTCTTGATCAGTTCGGCGGCTCGCGGCGGGCTGGGCAGGCAGGAACTGGGGCTGGTTGTGACGTGGAGCGTCAACAGTGGCAGTTCGACGCGTTCGATGACGTTGGTGGTGAAGGTGATCGGCAGGCCGAATGCGTCGTTGGTGGAGACGGTGATGGGCCGCAGGACGATCTGCAATTGCGCGATGAGGTTACGGGCACGATCGAGATCGCGCGGCCACTCTTCGGGCTTGGCATCGGCAGGGCGCAACGTCGGCGGTAGCACGCTGGACGCCACGACCGCCGCGCCGCGATAGACCGACTCGACGAGCGCGGGTTTCTGCACCGCCATCGCCACCGCTTGGCGGAATTCCAGCCGGTCCATCGGCGGCTTGCGGCAGTTGAGGGCGAGGTAGGCCATGTTGATGCCCGGTGCTTCGATCAGCTTCAAGTTTTGGTCGGCGCGCACGGGTGCGAGATCGTTCGGGTCGAGGCCGTCCATCGCGTGGATCTGGCCGGTCTGGAGCTGAATGAACCGCGCGCTGCTGTTGGGGATGACCTTGAACACGACGCGCTCGGTCTTCGGCTTCTGGCCCCAGTAGTCGGGGTTGGCTTCGAGGACGATCCGCTCGTTCGGCAGCCACTCGCGCAACTTGAACGGTCCGGTGCCGACCGGATGCCGCTGCAAACCTTCGCCGTAGTCGGCGAGCGCGCGCGGGCTGATGAGAGAGGCGGAGACGGTGGCGAGATTCGGCAGTAGCGCGGCGTTCGGCTTTTTCAGCCGGAACTCCAGCCGTTGCTCGTCCAGCACGCGCACGGTTTCGAGGTCGTCGCAGAGCGCGGAGCCGACGTCGGGGAAATACCCCGGCGCGTTGGTGCTCATTTGGCGGTTGAAGTTCCACGCGACGGCGGTCGCATTCAGCGGCGTGCCGTCATGGAACTTGACGCCCTCTCGCAACGCGAAGATGCACGTCCGTCCGTCGGCGCTGAAACTCCACGTCTCGGCCAGACACGGCTCGATCTCCGTCGTGCCGCTTTTGAAACGGACCAGCCCTTCGCAGATGTTGTTGAGCACCTTGGCGCTCTGACTGTCGTCGGAGACGGCCGGGTCAAGCTTCCGTGCGTCGGCTGCACGCGCATACACAAATGGTTTCTCAGCAGGCGCGGTTTTCTGACCGCAGCTTGTGGCAAGAAGTGCGGCAGCACCGGCGATGAGCAGGAAGTGGTTGTTCATAACCACGACTCACTGCTTCTTCGGAAACAACGGCGCGATTTCGCCGAGCGGGCGGTTGGACACAAGCATTCCCCACAACTGAGCCTCGATCAGAACGGTGGGAGCCTCACCGAGACCAAGCTGGAGCCGGATCTTCGCTGCGGTCGTCGGAATGAACGGCGTCAGCAGAATGGAAATGACGCGGCAGCTTTCGGCAAGGTTGTAGAGCACCGTGCCGAGTCGGGCGGCCTTCGCCGGGTCCTTGGCCAGCGCCCACGGCGCGCATTGGTCCACGTATTGGTTGCAGCGGCGGATGAAGTCCCAGATATCGCCGAGCAACTGGTTCAGTTCCAGTTTTGCAACCCGATCAGGGAACCGCTTGGCCGTGACGGCGGCCAGCGCGCGCAGTTCGTCATCAAGCGGATCCGGGACGGCTGGTTGTGGGATGATGCCTTTGCAGTAGCGGTTGATCATCGAGAGCGAGCGGTTGATGAGGTTGCCGAGATCGTTCGCCAGTTCGCCGTTGTAGCGACGCTCGAAGTTCGTGTCGGCCCAGTCGCCGTCGGAGCCGACTGGCAGCTCGCGCAGGAGGTAGTAACGCAACGCGTCTGCGCCCCACGCCTCGACGATGGCAACCGGGTCCACGACGTTGCCGACGCTCTTGCTCATTTTCTGCCCGTCGCGCGTCCACCAGCCGTGCGCGGCGATTTGCTTCGGCAGCGGGATGCCGGCGGCCTTGAGCATGATCGGCCAGTAGCCGGCGTGGAAGAGGAGGATTTCCTTGCCGATGAGATGAATGTCGGCGGGCCAGTTCTGCTCGAACGCTGGCGTGCCGTAGCCCGCCGCAGTCACGTAGTTTGTCAACGCGTCGAACCAGACGTAGGTGACATAGTCCGCGTCGAACGGCAGCGGAATGCCCCATGCCAGCCGCGACGCCGGCCGCGAGATGCAGAGGTCGCCGAGCGGCTTTTGCAGGAAGCCGAGGATTTCATTGCGGCGGTAGTCGGGATAGACGAAACCGGGGTTGTCGCGGATGTGGCTGATGAGCCAGTCCTGATACTTGCTCATCTTGAAGAAGTAGTTCTTTTCCTTCAAACGCGTCACCTCGCCGTATTCCGCCGGGAACTTTCCATCCGGCCCCATCTCCTTCTCGGTCAGGAACTGCTCGGCCCGCGTCGAATACCAGCCTTCGTATTCGCTGGCGTAGATTTCACCGGCGTCGTAGAGCTTCTGGAGAATAGTCTGCACGACCTGCTTGTGGCGCGGCTGTGTGGTGCGGATGAGGTCGTTGTTGGAGATCAGGAGTTTCGGCCAGAGTTGCTCCCAGTGCGGTGCCATCTCGTCGCAGAACTGCTGTGGCGTGACGCCCTTGGCCTGCGCGGCCTGCTGGACCTTCTGTCCGTGCTCGTCGAGGCCGGTGAGAAAGAAAACCTCCTCGCCCATGAGCCGGTGCGCCCGCGCGATGACATCCGCGACGATGGTGCAGTAGGCGTGGCCGATGTGCGGCCGGTCGTTGACGTAATAAATCGGCGTTGTGATGTAAAATTGCTTTGGCACGGTTGTAGTCTGGTTTGTTTCTGGATCTCACTCTGCCAGCTTCGCGTCCCGCTGGCAACCTGAACGAAGCGCATTTCTATGTTGTCATTGTGACGACGCTTTACTAAAGTGCATTCAAGTTCCGCCGGGCTTTGGATGACGGCGAGCGTCAGAAGGAAATTTTATATGCGACAGATTACACAGCGCCATTCGTCACGAGGGTTTACACTGGTTGAGCTGCTCGTCGTTATCACGATCATCGGCATTCTGGCGGCCATGGTGTTCCCGGCGATGACCTCGGCCATGAAACGCACCGCGCGTATGACCTGCGGACAGAACCTCAAGCAGGTCCACATCGCGCTGGAGGCATACTTCAACGACAACGAAAACACCTATCCCTTCACCGGAACCACCGGCGACAGCGCCAACAAACACTTCGGCCTGCTGTTTCCTCGCTGGTGCACGCCCGAGACCATATTCGTTTGCCGCGGCGCGCAGGCCCGCGGATACAAGGCCGACAACAAGATTGACCAGAACCCGACCGGCATGACGCGCACCGATTCGCTGAAGGCCGGCGAGAACTGCTACGCTTACGCGTTCGGCTTGGGCGCGCCGAACACGGCGGATTCCCCGCTGGCTTGCGACCAACTTGCCAGCACGGGCGTTACCGGCCAGAAGTGGGCCACCGCTGGCCTCGGCAGCAATCACGGCACCGAAGGCGCCAACGTTGTCTATCGCGACGGCCACGTTGATTTCAAACAAGCGACTTCGGACGGCCAGTGGAACACCAAGCGATATCCGGCCATGAAGGCGGTGGAAAAGGGCAGGGTGGTGGATCCCGCCAACGCCTCGCCCGTCGCCGGCGAGTAGTAATCGCCGGGCGTTCCGTCGCCGGCGCAACCTCGCGTGAGCCAACACACTGACTCTCGTGGTTTGCCGTCGGCGTTTATCCCGGTTGTCTTCATCGCGCTCGCCATCGTCCTGCCGTTGCTGAGCTATCCGCTGGCGATCCTGCCGCGTGAGTTCGCGCCGCACCGGTTCGATTTCCACTTCCCTTGGGCCCCGCTGGCCGTGGCGGCGGTGTTGATCGGCATCGCGTTGCTACAGCCTGAAGACTTGCGGCTCTCCGGCGGCGTCAAATGGCTGGCGGTGGCGCTGCTGGCGGTCTTGTCTGCGCAGACGCTTTCCGCGCTGCTCTCAGAGCGTGAGGTGGGGCAGTTTGAGTTTTTGTTCCGTTCCGGCTGCGGCGCCTTCCTCTGTCTGGTTGCGGCGCAGTTTTTGAACTCACGGCGACTGAAACAAATGGCCATCGCCTGGGCGCTGGCAGCTACGGTGGAAGCCGTCGTCATGTTGCTACAGACCGTGTGGCGCGTGGAACCAGTCGGTCTAGCCGGCAACCGGAACTTCGCCGCGTGCTTCCTCGCCATGTCGTTGCCTATCGGCATCGCCTGCGCGGTGGCTTTTGGCCGGCAATGGTTGTTGGCAGCGGCCTACGCGATGTTGCTGTTTGCGGCAATGGTGATTTCGGACTCGCGCGGTGCGGTCGTGGCGCTGGTCGTTGTGGCGTTCGGCGGATTACTTGCGCGGCTGGTCGGAAAGAAACGGTGGTTGCTGGCAGGCACGATGGTTGCTGTGGCCGCCGGACTGGTGTTGTTGCCGGCGGTGCAGACCGCGGCGAGGCGCTTCTGGAACAGCGACGTGCGGCCGATGATCTGGCTCGGCTCGGTGCGCACCATCGCCGACGCGCCCTTTGTCGGCCATGGGCCGGGGTCGTTCATCCAAGTTTATCCCGCGCATAGGCCGGCGGAGTATTTTGAGCGGCCGAAGAGCGCGTTGGTGACCGATCACGCTCACAACGAGTTTTTGGAGATCACCGTCGAGACAGGCATTTTCGGCGTGGCGGCGTTCGTCGCGCTCTTGGCTGTCGCGGCGGGCGGGGCACGGAAGGCGGTGCGGAATAAACACGACGAGCAGCTTCGTTTGCTTGCGGTCGGCGTAACGATGGGGTGGGGCGTGCTGCTGGTGCATAATCTTGTGGACATCAACCTGTTCATGCCGCCGAACGAGTCGTTGTTCTGGCTGATGATCGGCTGGCTCACCGCCGCGGCTGTTGCGACAGACGCGGATGGGATCGCGGAAAGAGGTTTTCCGTTGCGACCGGTTGTGCGCTTGGTGGCTGGAGTCGTGGCGGCGCTGGTGCTGGCGTTTGGCGTGGTGAAGCCGGCGTATGCGAACTGGATGTTCCGCCAAGGATCAGTTGCGCAGGCGTCGGGCGATGAGCGGCGCGCTCTCGGTTGTTTCTTGCGCGTTGTCAAGGTGGACCCGGCTCGCATGGAGGCGTGGCGCCGTGCGGGTCTGGCGGCGTTCAAGCTGGGCAGACTGGACGCGGCTGTTACGGCGTTCCGCAGCGGGCACCGGCTGATGCCCGACTACGCTGACTTGAACGGTGAGTTGGGATCGTTGTTGGCGATGAAAGGCGACTATGTTGAAGCCGCGCGGCTGCTCACGCGAGCCACAGAGCTTTATCCGCGCGACGCAAAGAACTTTGCAAAGCTCGCGTTGGTGCGGCTGAGTCTGAAAGAACCGGAAGCGGCGCGGCGTGCGTTCGAGGAAGCGAAGCGGCTCGATCCGACCAGCGAACTGGTCCGCTTCGTGGAGAAGAACTTCAGCAAGCAGCAAGCCCGGTAGCTTTTGAGAGGTTAGCGAATCGGGAAGTTCAGGCACCACTGCGTCAGGTCCGTCCCGGAGAAAATCCAGACGAAGGATGCGACCACGATGTAAGGGCCATACGGAATAGGCCGGCCCCACTGGTGCGCGCGAAATGCGATCAAGAGCACGCCGACGACCGAACCGAGGATGCTGGAAAGAACCAACGCAAACAAAACCGACGCCCATCCAAAGAACGCGCCGATGGCCATCATCAGCTTTACGTCGCCCAGCCCCATCGCGTCGCGCGGCAGTTCGATTTCGTGGGCGATAGCTTCCAAACGCGGTGCTTCGTCCAGCGTCCATCGCTGGCCGCCGACGGTCAGGTCGGTTCTGGTGATTCGCACGGTCAGCGCGGCGAGGTTTTGCTCGCCGACACGGCCGCTGGTGGCTTGGAACTGAATCCGGTCGCGTTTCGAGGTCAGCACTTCTTTCACCGCTTCTTCCTCGGGTTTCTCCTCGCCGTCATCGAGTCGCAAGCGTGTTTTGTCCAGGACCAGCGAAACGCCTTTCTCAAACGCATGCACTTTGCGCCCGAACATCAGGTTGCCGAACCATCGCACGAGATAGAGAACGCCGCCGCCCGCCGCGAGTCCGACGACCGACCGGAACAGGCCGGTGGTCCAGTCTGGCGCTGCCTGCAACTGCGGAAATGCCGTGCAGAAGATCACGCCAGCGACCGTGCCGCCAATCGTGACTTCATCGGGCAGAATGTAATGTTCCAGATCTACGAACATCCCCACCAGAAACAGCGAAACCAGCAGCCAGTAAGTGGCCAGTTCCGGCGACGGGCCAAACTTCATCCAGAGCGCGAGCCAGAGGCCGGCGTTGAGCAGCTCGACGATGAAATAGACCGGCGAGATCACCGCGCCGCAAAACGCGCATCGGCCCCGCAGCGCGAGCCAACTCAGCAGCGGAATGTTGTGATACCAGCGCAGCGGCTTGCCGCAGTGCGTGCAGTGGGAGCCGGGCCGGACGATGCTGAGGTTGCGGGGCATCCGGTGGATGCAAACGTTCAGGAAACTCCCCACCACCGCGCCAAATACGAAAACCACGGCTGACCAAAACACGAATGCGCTCTCCGAAGAAGTCGCGGCGGCGGGAAGCTCAACCATAAACCGCCTTGTGCAGCGCGCGACGCATCACGGCCACGGGTGCGCGACGTCCGGTCCAAATCTCGAAGGCGCGTGCGCCTTGGTGCAGCAACATGCCCAGGCCGTTGGCGGTCTTCGCGCCGGCTTTGCGCGCGGCGGCGAGGAACCGCGTCTCCGAGGGCCGGTAGATGGTGTCATAGACGCGCAGCCATTTACACTTGCGCGGGAACTTCGCCAGCGGTGGCGTGTCGCCGGGCCGCAAGCCGAGAGAGGTTGCGTTAACGACGAGGTCCACCTCGTCCAGATGCTTGCCGATGTGCTTCAGTTCCATCGGCATCGCCACGGTAAACGTGCGCGGCGCGAGTTTGCGGATTTCTGCGACGACACTGGCGGCTTTGGAGTGCGTGCGGTTGACGATAAAGATCGCTGCCGCGCCTTCCACCGCGCACTGCACCGCCAACGCGCGCCCCGCGCCGCCCGCGCCGAGGATGAGCACGCGCCGTCCGCGCAGCTCCATGCCGAACTCCTCCCGCACCGCGCGTTTGAAACCGTAGCCATCGGTGTTGAATCCCATCAACTCCCGATTGTCCACGAGCACGGTGTTCACCGCGCCGAGCAATCGCGCCTCCTTGTCCATCGAGTCCACCATTTTGACCGCCAGCAGCTTGTGCGGCACGGTCAGGTTGACGCCAACGAAGTGAAGGTCGCGGATGCCTTGCAACGCGCCGGGAAGATCATCCGGATGCACGTCGAAGGCTAGATAGCGCCAGTTCAGGCCGAGGTAGTCGAACGCGGCGTTGTGCATCGCCGGCGACGCGGTGTGTTCAATCGGGTGTCCGAACACGCCTACGATGCGGGTTGAACCGTCAATCAGCATAGGCTGGATGATGAGAACATGTCTCGGCCTTGTCAACGATGATGAATGCCTCCGCCACGGTGTCCGCCAGCAGTCGGCCGTGCGGCGTCAGGCGCAGCCGCTCGCCGTCCCACTCGACCAGTTTCTGCGCGACAAGATCGCGCAGCGCATCGGGCCAGAGCTGATCCAGTCGGAATCCTGTCTGTCGCTCAAACGCCGCCGCGCCGATGCCTTCGTTCATCCGCAGCGCAAACGCCGCCAGTTCGCCGGCGCGCGCCTGCGGTGACAGTCGCTCGGCGTGGTCGGTGGGCGATTCGCCGCGCTCGATGCGAGCGACGTAAGCGTCAATGTCCGGCACGTTGCGGTAGCGCCAGCCGTCCACGTAGCCGCAGGCGCTCGGCCCGACGCCAACGTAGTCGCCACCGCGCCACGCATTCAGGTTGTGGCGGCATTCGCGGCCAGGCCGGGCGATGTTGGAAATCTCGTATTGGTGGAAGCCGGCCTCTGTCGTTAACTCCAGCATCCGCTCATACATACTTGTCGCAGTCGCCTCGTCGAGCCGCGCGACACCGCGGGCTTGGAGCCGCCGGAACAACGGTGTGTCGTCCTCGTAGGTCAGTTCGTAGGTGGAAAGGTGTTGCGGCTCCAAGGCGATGGCGCGGCGCAGCGTTTGCTCCCACTGGGCGGGCGTCTGGCCGGGGATGGCGAAGATGAAATCGAGGTTCAGATTGTCGAACCCAGCCTCGCGCAACGTCGCGATACTTTCGTGCGCCATCGCCACAGTGTGGACGCGGCCGAGCCGGGCCAGTAGATCGTCATCGAACGATTGCACGCCCAGTGAAGCGCGATTCACGCCGAATGCTCGCAACAACCGCGCTTTCTCTGGTGAGACGGTGGCGGGGTTCATCTCGACAGTCCATTCAAATTCGGGATTCAAGATCTGAGATTTGAGATTCAGGAAGCAGGCGTGCAAGTGCGTCAACAGCCGCTTGAACTGGCTTTCCGTCAGGATACTCGGCGTGCCGCCACCGAAGAAAATCGTTTGTGGCGCCAGCCGGGCAGCCACCTTCTCGATCTCGCGTTCAAGCGCGGCGAGGAATCGCTCGACACGGGCCGCCTGCGCCGGCTCCGAGTAGAACGCGCAGTAGTCGCACTTCGCCGCGCAGAACGGGATATGGACGTAGAGATGGCGGACAGTGCGACACTGGGAATTCACGCGAGAATGCGGCGGGCGGCCTGCTCGTCGCGTTGGATTTGAGCGCGGAGCTCGTCGAGGGAGGTGAACTTCTTCTCGTCGCGGAGGCGGGTGACGAAAAAGACTTCGATGTCGGTGCCATAGAGGTCGCCGGAGAAATCCAGCACGTGCAGTTCCGTTAGGGGTGTGCGCTCGCCGTGCTTCACAGTCGGGCGGAGGCCAATGTTGACAAGGCCTGGCCGCAACTCGTTGGCGATGCGCGCGCGCACTGCGTAAACGCCGTGTGGCGGAGCAACCTCGTTGTGGCGATTCAGGTTTGCGGTTGGGTATCCAATCGTGCGCCCGCGTGCGTCGCCGGCCACGACCGTGCCGAGGATGGAAAACGGCCGGCCCAGCATCCCGGCGGCTTTGTCCATTTGGCCAGTGCTGACGAGCTTTCGCACGGAGGTGCTGGAGATGATCTCACCGTCCAGTGTCAGCGAGGGCAGTTCGTGCAATCGGAAGCCTCGGGCCGCGCTGGCTTGGCGTAGCAGCGCGGCGTTGCCTTTGCGGTCGTGGCCGAAATGAAAACGCGAGCCAACGCAGATGGTTTGCAGGTCCGGCGTGCGGCTTGCGACCATCTCGACGAACGCCTCCGCCGGCGTGTTTGCGAAGCTGCGGCCGAACTCGATCACGAGGCAGGCAGTGACACCCAGCTTCTCGATCAGTTCCAGCTTGTGCGGTGTGGAGGTCAGCAGCAACGGCGCGTGGTCGGGTGCCAGCACACGCATGGGATGAGGATCAAACGTAACGACCGCGGCCCGGGCACCGCACTCTCGCGCGTCGTCCATCGCGGCTTGGATGACCGATTGGTGTCCGCGATGAACTCCGTCAAAGACGCCGATGGCCAGAGAGAACCGTTTCCCCAGACGTTGCAGCCCATCAAAATCGCGGACGACTTCCATCGCGGTGACTAAGGTTTCATCAGGCGCGCCACGTCCAGGATCGGCATGATCCACTGCGGCAGATCCGCTCGCGGCAGCGCCAGAATTTGCTCGAGCGTGTGCGCCTGTTCCAGTTTGAAACTGCCGGCCGCGGTCCGGCGCAGTTCAGCGAGGTGCGCGCCGCAACCCAGTTCGCGGCCGATGTCGGCAGCCAGCGTGCGGACATAGGTGCCCTTGGAGCAGGCCATGCGGAATTTCAGGCGCGGCAACTCCACAGCCAGCAGCCTCAGGTCGTAGATGTGCACCAGCCGCGGCTCACGCACGATCTCGATGCCTTTGCGCGCCAGCTTGTAGAGCGGCCGGCCTTGATACTTGATGGCGCTGACCATCGGTGGCGTCTGGTAGATGTCACCTCGGAACTTTTGGAGGACGGCTTGAAGGTCGGCTTCGGTCAGCGGAGGCACCGGCTTGGTTTCGAGAGTCCCGCCATCAGCGTCTTCGGTGTTGGTGGTGACGCCGAGTTGGATCGTGCCCTCGTAGGCTTTGTCGTCGCTGGTGAGCTTCTCGCTCAACCGCGTCGCGCGGCCTAGCACGAGCACAAGCAGGCCCGTCGCCATCGGGTCGAGCGTGCCGCAGTGGCCGACCTTCTTGAAACCGAAATGCGCGCGCACCTTGGCCACCACGTCGTGCGAGGTCCACGCCGCTGGTTTGTCCACCAGTAGCACGCCGTCAAAGGGAGTGAATTCGATCATCCTTGTTGTTTTCCGATCAGGTTTGTGAACGCGTCACAGTATGGATTGCACGCCGGGCTTGCAAGCTCAGCGCGGCGGCTCGGCTAAATCGTCCGCCGACCGCACCGCTACCTCAATGGCCTTCAGCACTGCCGCCTCGACAGCGGCCGGTTCACCGGGAGTGCGCGCGCCGGCGGCTGCCGCGTGACCGCCACCGCCAAACTGTCCGGCGATCTTGTCCACGCTGATCTTATCGGACTTCGACCGCAGGCTGACGCGGACAACGCCGGTTTCGTCCTGCTCAAACACAGCCGCCACGAGCACGGAATCAATCGCACGAACGTGATCAATCAATCCTTCGGAGTCTTCGGCGAGCGCGCCGCTCTGGCGATAGATATCCTTGGTCAGCCACAGCCAGCCGATGCGATTGTCGTCGGAGAGTTTCATGCCCGCCAGCGCCAGTTGTAGCAGGCGGACGCGGGCGAGGGGATAGCTGCCGAAACAATGTCGCGACAACTCCGCGACGTTCGCGCCGGCTTCGACGAGTTCGGCGGCGATCCGCAGGGTCTGTGGCGTTGTGTTGGAATACTGGAACGAGCCGGTGTCGGTGGTGATGGCGATGAAAAGGTTCGCGGCGATAGCCGGCGTGATGGGCCAGTTGTTGTCGCGGAGTAGTTGATGGATAAGCTCGCCGGAGGCTGCGGCTTTCGGTTCGATCCAGTTGATGTCGCCGAAGCGGCCATTGCTGGCGTGATGGTCCATGTTCACCAGAATCTTCTGTGAGGTGAGGCGGTTGCGGATGTTGCCGAGCCGGTCGTGGGCGGCGGTGTCCACGGCGATGACAACGTCGAACTCGCGGGCCTCCGCTGGCGGCCTGCACACGAGGTCGGCGTGCGGCAGGAACGAATACTTGCGGCTCATGCCATCCGGGTTCCAAACCTCGACCGTCTTGCCGAGCGCCTGGAGGGTCAAACCAAGCGCGATCTGGCAGGCGAGCACGTCGCCGTCGGGCCGGACGTGACCCGCGACGAGGAATGTCTGGTGTCCACGGATGATGTCGCCGATCTGGTTTGTGATGGGCTGGTTCATTTCAATGGCCCGCGGCTCATCATCACGATTCGGCCGCGGGCTTTTCGTGTTCGATCTCGTTCAGGAGTTTCTCGATACGGTCGGCGCGCTCGGGGGTTTCGTCAATGTGGAAGGCGAGGTGGGGAGTGTATTTCAATACCACGGCCCGGCCGAGATCGCGCTGGATGTGGCCGCGGTGACGTTCCAGCAGCGCCAGCGCAGCGGCCTGCTTGCCCGCATCGCCGATCACGCTGATATAAACGCGCGCGGTCTTCAGATCGCTGGCGACCTCGCAGCCGGTGACGGTGATCATGCCGACGCTTTCGCTGGCAACGTCGCGGCGGATGATCTCGCTGACCTCTTGCTTGACCAGCTCGGAAACTCGCTGCATGCGGTGGGTTGACATGGTTGGAAACGTAAAACGTGACTCGTGAAACGTAAAAGGAGAGGCCGATCCGGCTTTACGTCTTACGTTTCACGCTTGGCTATAGTTTCTGCGCGACTTTTTCGACGGTGAAAGCTTCGACAATGTCGCCCGCTTGAAAATCCTGGAAGTTGTCCAGACGGATGCCGCAGTCAAGGCCGGCGCGCACTTCTTTGACGTCCTCTTGGAACCGCTTGAGGGTCGAGACAAAACCCTCGTATTGGACCGCGCGGCGGCGCAGCACGCGGACGCGCGCGCCGTGGGCGATGCGGCCGTCGGTGACCATCGAGCCAGCCACCGTGCCCTTGGAGACTTCGAAGACCTTCCTGACCTCGGCGTGGCCGGTGATGACTTCGCGAGTGAGCGGCTCCAGCAAGCCGGCCATGGCCTCCTTGGCCTGATCAATCAGCTCATAGATGATCGAGTAGAGTTTAATCTCGACGCCCTCGCGTTTGGCGATGTCGCTGGCCTTGGGGGCGAGGCGGACGTGGAAGCCGATGATGACAGCCTGGCTGGCGGAGGCCAGCAGCACGTCGTTCTCACTGACGGCGCCGACGGCGGTGTGAATGATCTCCAGACTGACCTTGTCGCTGTGAATGCCGTTGAGCGCGCCGGAAATGGCTTCGAGGGAACCCTGGGCGTCGGCCTTGAGCACGATCTTCAGGATTTTCTTCTTCTCGGCTTCGAACTGTTCCATCAGCGCCTCGCGCGTGGCGACGCGGGCCTCGCCTGCGCCAGAAGCGCGCGCCTCTTGCGTGCGTTGTTCGGCCAAGTCGCGAGCTTCCTTTTCGCTTGGCATCACGGTCAGTTCAGCGCCTGGTTCGGGCACGCCATTGAGGCCGAGGATGCGCGCGGGCGTGGCCGGCAGCGCTTCCTTGATCTTGCCGCCCTTGTCGTCATACATGGCGCGGACTTTGCCCCAGAACGGCCCGCAGATGACGGGGTCGCCCAGTTTCAAAGTGCCGGCGCGCACGAGCACGGTGGCTTTCGAGCCGGCGCCGGGGTCGAGCTGCGCCTCAATGATGGCGCCGACGGCTTTGCGCTTCGGGTTGGATTTCAGATCCATCAACTCAGCTTGGAGCAAAATGTTTTCAAGCAGCCTCTCGATGCCGAGTTTCTTGGTGGCGCTGACTTCGCAGCAGATGACGTCGCCACCGAAATCCTCGGCGTTGAGGCCGTGCGTCTGGAGTTGAGTCTTGACCTTGAGTGCGTTCGCGCCAGGCACATCAATCTTGTTAATGGCAACGATGATGGGCACCTTCGCGGCCTTGGCGTGATTGATAGACTCGATGGTCTGCGGCATGATGCCGTCGTCGGCGGCGACCACCAGCACGGCGATGTCGGTGACGTTGGCGCCGCGCGCACGCATCTTGGTAAACGCTTCGTGGCCGGGCGTGTCGAGGAAAGTGATCTGCTCCAACTGGCCGGCCTTTTCCTTGTGAGGCGACGGAATCATGACCGTGTAGGCGCCAATGTGTTGGGTGATGCCGCCAGCTTCGCCAGCCGCGACGTTGGCTTTGCGGATGGTATCCAGCAGCGAAGTCTTGCCGTGGTCCACGTGGCCCATGATGGTTACCACCGGCGGTCGCTGTTTCAAATCCTCCGCCTTTTCCTCCTGTGTTGTCGGCGGTTTGGCGACGGGTGCGGGCTTGTGAACTTCGGCACGCTCATGGACGCGCTTCTCCAACTCGAAGAAGTAGCCGCGCTTGCCGCAGAGCCGCTTGGCAATGTCTTCTTCGACAGCGTCGTTCGCTTTTGCAAACACGCCCATCCCCATGAGGTCGGAGATGACTTGGAACGCCTTGAGTTTCAGTTTTGTCGCGAGATCTTTGACGATGACTGGCGGACGCATCTGGATGATGCGATCGGGCGGAATCGTGGCGCGCAACAGCGACGACGGCATGGCCGGTTTGTCGAACACCTGCGTGCCGGGCTTCGGCGGTTCCGGCGGGGCAGGGGGCGCCGTAACGGCCGGCTTCGGCGGCGCGACCGGCGTGGCAGGCGCAGGTTGTGCCGGGTGCACGATGGCGGGCACGGCAGGTTTGGCGGAAATGGGAGGCGCGGCTGGCATCGCTGGCTTGTGGACAGCCGGCGGATGTTTGACTGCGGGCGCTGCCGGCATCGGCTGAGTTATTGCAACGACGGGTGGCGCGATTGGCGCGACTAGCGCGACATCGGAAACTTGAGTTATAACCGGAGGCGCTGGTGCAGGCTCAGCCGGGGGTAGGGGAGGTGGCGGCGGAACTGGCGCAGGTGCGGGCGCGGGTGGCGCGTGGACAACTTCCTTCAGACCGAGTTCCTGAATGAGATACTCGGCGGTGATCTTGTCAATCGTCGCGGACGGCTGCTTGATCTGCTTGTAGCCCAGGGCATGCAGCTTCTCGATGAGAAGCGCGTTCTCCACTCCATACTTTTTGGAGATGTCGTAAACTCGAATGCCCATAAAATTTGTTTTCTAAACCGCGCCCTATCTCACAGGGCGGAGCCGCCTGCATCCGCCGGGACTTCATGTTTCGACGGGCGGCGTTGGCGGCGCCGCTTTTTCTTGTGCGGTCGCAGCCGCTTCGTGAATGGATTTTGCTTTATTCTCGTCGCCGTCAAACAACTCGGCAAGGTCGGCGACGTCTGCCGCAAGCACGTCGGCCAGGCTCAGCATGCCACCATGCACGAGTTTGTCGGCGTGCTCCGGCCCGATTCCCGGCACCTTGGCCAGCGCATCCACAGCGAGCTTGACCTTGCCTTCGAAAGTCTCCTGCACCGTCTCGACCTTCTGGATTTCAATCTTCCAGCCGGTGAGCTTGCTGGCCAGTCGCACGTTCTGTCCGCGCTTGCCGATGGTCAAAGAAAGCTGGTCCTCGTCCACGAGCACTCTGACCGCGTGGCTGGCTTCGTCCACTTCGAGGTTGCGCAGCTTGGCCGGTGAAAGCGCCGCCGCGACAAACGTCTTCGGATCCTTGTCCCATCGGATGATGTCTATCTTCTCGTTGTTCAGTTCGCGGACGATGTTCTTGATCCGCACGCCCTTCATGCCGACGCAGGCGCCGACCGGTTCCACCTTTTCGTTCGTGGAAACCACGGCCAGCTTGGTGCGGAAACCCGCCTCGCGCGCGATGGCTTGAATTTTGACCGTGCCGACCTTGATCTCGTTGACTTCGAGTTCCAGCAGTCGTTTGACAAAATCGGGATGCGACCGGCTCAGGATCAGTTCCGGGCCGTGCGGCGTCGTTTGGATTTCCAGCAACAACGCGCGGACGCGGTCGCCAGCCATATATTCCTCGGTCGGGACGCGTTCTTTTTGGGGCATCAACGCCTCGGCTTTGCCCACGTCCACGATCACGTCGCTGCGTTCAAACCGCCGGACAGTGCCGCTGAGGATGTCGCCGACGCGGTCCTTGAACTCCTCGTGAATCCGTTCCTTCTCGTAGGCGCGAATGCGCTGCATCATCGCCTGTTTGGCCGTCTGCGCTGCGATGCGTCCGAACCCTGCAGGCGTTACCTCCACCTCCAACTCATCGCCCAGCTTCACGTCGTGCTTCACCATCTGCGCGCGGTTCATGGAAATCTCGTCATGTGGCAGATTCACCTGTTCCACCACCTGCAACGTCGCCATCGTCCGCAGCGCGCCCGTCTTGCGGTCAATCACCACGCGCAGGCCGCGGGCCGGCCCGACGCTCTTTTGGGCGGCCGACAGCACGGCATTCTCGATCGCCTCAATCAAGGTCTTCGAGTCTATGCCTTTTTCTCGCTCGAAATAATCAAGCGCTGCTAGTAAATCGCCGTTCATAACCGGTTGTTCATGTCCGGTCGCCGCCAGTCTAGACACAAAAGAGTGGGACGCACCCACTCTTTGGCAACGACCACGGGTTCCGAACATGCGCAGACTACCGGCGCAGCCAAACCCGGTCAAGCCGTTTTTCCCCTTTTTGCTGAAATCGGAACCAGTTAGCGAGTTTCCTTGCCAAACCAACCCTCTTTTCCACAAAAATAACGTTTGAAACCGCCTTGCACGCCTTTTTCGGATTGAGAGGCGCCGCGTGGTTGATTACAATCGCGGTAGTGAAAGTTCCCGCGAGCGAATTGATCCTGGCGTTTGTGGGCGAGTATCGGCAGTTGATGACCGAGACGCGCGCGACGTTGGACGGCGTGAGGTTGAAGGGCGATGCGCCCTGCCATCTGGGCGCTGAGGTGCTGGCGTTGCTGGGGCGGCTGGTGCATACGGTGCGGGACAGCAGCGTGTTCCTCGGTTTCCCCCGGCTCGCGGCCATCGCGCGGGTGTTGGTGGATGTGTTGCACGTCAGCGACGCGGGTAAGACGGAGACAGTGTTGACGCCGGCGCAGGCGCAGTTGTTGGTGAAAGGGTTGAATCTGGCAGACCAAGTCGTGGAGGGTGTGGAGATACAGCAGCGGGAACCTTCGATGGAGGCGGAACTGGCTGGTTTTGCGCAGGCAACTCGGGCGTTGGGGTTTTCATGGGAGGTGGAGCCGTTTCTGCGGACATCGGTCGCGGTTCGGGAAACGCCGCCGGAGATGTCGGACGCAGAGAAGGTGGAGCGATTGCTGGCGGAAGAAGTTGCGCCGGTTCCACCGGAAGCCGCGCCGTCGTTGTCGAACTATTCATCGCCGTCGGCAGCGGGGGATATGGTAAGCATCTTTGCGCAAGATGCGGAGGAGATACTGGATCAGGCTGAGCAGAACTTGTTGCACTTGGAGGCGGAGCCGGAGCGGTTGAACGATTTGCTGCGGCAGTTTCACACGCTCAAGGGTAACAGCGGGCTGATGGGTTACCGCCAGATGCAGACGATCAGCCATCGTCTGGAGGATGTGTTGCATCATGCGCGGGATCGGCAGACGGCGATGGGCACGGACAGCGTGCGGTTGTTCTTGAAGGCGTTGGATGCGCTTCGCCAATGTGTGGCTTCGCTTCGCAAGGGAGGCGGCTCGTCGGTGCCGGACTACGAAGCGTGGCTCCAGCGCGTGGATGCGTGGGCCGGCGTGTCCACTGTGGAGACGCCGGCTCCGATGGCAGAGGCTATGCCGGAGCAGGCGGCTCCCGCCGAGATGCCGCCTGCGGTGGCTGGAGCGCCGCCAGTGCCCCCCGCGGAGACGAGCGATTCGGTGGTCCGCGCGAAGCTGGCCGCGCAAGCGGGTGATGGCATTCGCATCAATGTGGAACGGCTGGACCAGTTGAACGGTCTAAGCAGCGAGTTGATCGCGGCGACGGCGGTGGTGATGCACTTGAGCGAATGCCGGCGGGGTGTTGATAGCGAGCAATATGAGCGGGCGTGCCATCAACTCGACTTGATCACGTCGTGGCTGCAGAACCTTTCGATGTCCATGCGGATGGTGCCGGTGGATCTGGCGTTTCGCAGGTTGCACCGGTTGGTGCGGGATTTGTCGGAGAAGACGGGCAAGCCGATTGAGCTGCAACTCGTCGGTGCCGAGACGGAGGCGGACCGCCGTGTGATCGAGTTGACCGTGGACCCGTTGATTCACATTGTCCGCAACGCGGTGGACCACGGGATCGAGTCGCCGGAGGAGAGGCGCAATCTCGCGAAGCCGGAGACCGGGACGATACGGATCGAAGCCTTCCAGCGTTCCAGCGAGGTCTGGATCGTGATCAACGACGACGGGCGCGGGTTGCAACGGGCAAAGATTCTGGAGCACGCGCGGGCGCGGGGATTGGTCAGGGGAAATGTGACGTTGCGCGACGAGCAAATCCTCGACCTGATTTTTGAGCCGGGTTTTTCGACCGCGGAAACTGTCACGGAGGTTTCTGGGCGCGGCGTGGGGCTGGACGTGGTGCGGAAGAACGTGGAGCGGCTGCGGGGCCGGGTGGAGGTGCAGAGCGTGGAGGGATTCAGCACAACGATGACGTTGAGAATCCCGCTGACATTGTCAGTGATCAATAGCATGATGGTGCGGGTGGGTGCGGAGCAATTTGTGCTGCCAGTGGAGACGATCCGGGAGTTATTGCGACCAGGCGCGGCGGATGTGCATCGCGTGGCGGACAAGGGCACGATGGTCGGTGTGAGGGGCGAGACGATTCCGCTTTTCCGGCTGGCGGATTTGTTTACAGTAAATGGCGCGGTGGAGAACGCCGGCGAAGGGATTGTGGTGGTGGTCGAGGATGGCGAGCGCCGTGCGGCGTTGCTGGTGGACGAAACAGTCGGCCAGCAGCGCGTGGTGGTGAAGAGCTTGCGCGATAGTCTCGGTCGCATCAAGGGTATCTCCGGCGCGAGCGTGCTGGCCGACGGCCGGGTGCGACTGGTGCTGGACGTGCCGGGATTGATTGGCATTGCGCAGGAGCGTGCGCGATAAAAGGAACGCTATGGCGATAATTGAAACGCATGTAACGTCCTCGTCGCAACGGACGGGAAAGCATCTGGTCTTCCGACTGGCCGGCGAAGAATACGGTTTTCCGGTGCTGAAGGTGCAGGAGATCGTCCAGTGGACGGAGCTGACACGCGTGCCGCGGGTGCCGGATTTCATCCTGGGCGTCATCAACCTGCGCGGGAAGGTAGTGCCGGTGATTGACTTGCACGTGAGATTCGGACTGCCGCCGGCGCCGGTGACACCGCGCACTTGCGTCATCGTGTTGCAGGTGCCGCGTGAGAGCGGGTTGCTGGTGAGCGGCGTGGTGGCGGATGATGTGATGGAGGTGCTGGATGTGCGCGCCGAGCAGATCGGACCGCCGCCGGAGTTTGGAGGTCGGGTGAACACGGAGTTCATCGCGGGCATCGTTCAGGCCGAGAACCGGGTGATACTGCTGTTGAATGCGGACAAGATTCTGGATAGTCGGGACTGGACGTTTGTGGAGAAGGTCTCGGAAGAAAAGGAACAAGCCCATGAATAAGAAAATCCGTCTGTCAGTGAAAATCGCCTTCGGCTTCTTCGTGCTGATCGCCATCATGTTGGCGATGGGCATCTATACCGTTCGTGAGCTGCGCGGTATTGAAAGGTGGTCCGTGGACGTGAACGATCAGGCCGTGCCGCTGCTGATCAAGTCCATGAACATTGAGCGACAGTCCTTGGCGACGATCGCCGAGGAGATGCGTTACCAACTCACGGGCGACAACCGGCAGGTCGCGATGATCTCGACCAACATGGTGGAGATCAAGGGCACCATCCGAGAAATCCTCGACTTGGCCACGCAATACAACCTCTACAACAAGCAGCAACTGGCGCGGCAGGCCAGGGACGCCGCAAACGATTACACCGAGCTGTTCCATCAGGCCACCGATCAGGTCGAACAGATTACTGCGCTACGCAAACAGATGCAGGACAACGAAGATCGTTTTCACAACGCCTGCCGGGCCATGTATGCGGCCGAACAGAGTTCCTCGTTGAAGTCCATAGACGAAATGATCGCGGGGAAAATGGCGGTTGTATCTACCAATGCGCCGCCGAGCCGGGAGAGCTTGGTGGTGGACTTGCAGGTGCGCTTGAAAGACGGCGCCATTTGTCGCGACCTGATAGACTTGAGTCATGAGGCTGCGATTGCCTTGCAGCGGGCGGACATCCACCGTAATCCGGTGCTGGCGTCGGCTGCGCTGGCGAGCTTGGACAGCCTCAACATCAAGCTGGACGAGTTAAAGGCCACGCTGGACCCGGAGAACGCCCAGCTTTTTGATGCGTGCCGCAAGGCGGCTCACGATTATCGCACCACGACGGAAAGTTTGGTGGCGGCGTGGAGGACACAACAGACTTTGCAGAAGAAAGGCGAGGACATCTCCGGGCAGATGCTGCGTCAGGCCCGGGAAATCGCCGAGCACGGCATCACGCAAGTTCGTGTGTCGAGCCATAACGCCGTTGCGTCGGTTGCGCAGTCGTTTGTCATGATCGGGCTGGGCATCGCGCTGGCTATGGTTGCTGGCGCGCTTTTTTCCATTGCGCTGTCGCGTTCCATCACGAAGCCCATCAACCGGATCATCACCGAGCTTTCCTCCGGCGCGGGACAGGTGGCCAATGTGTCCAATCAAGTGGCCGGTTCCAGCCAGCAGCTTGCACAAGGCGCCGGCGAGCAGGCGTCCAATCTGGAAGAGACTTCCGCCTCCCTCGAACAGATGGCTTCCATGACCCGCCAGAATGCGGACAATGCCATCAAGACAGACAAGCTGATGGGCGAAACCAAGAACATGGTGCTGGACGGCGTGAATTCCATGAAAAGTGTGTCCGTAGTCATCGGCGGCATCCGCCAGTCAGCAAAGGAGATGGCCAAGATCATCAAGACGATTGATGAAATCGCGTTTCAAACCAATCTCCTGGCGCTCAATGCCGCGGTCGAGGCGGCCCGTGCCGGCGACGCGGGCAGGGGCTTCGCTGTGGTGGCTGAAGAGGTGCGCAACCTCGCGCGACGCAGCACGGACGCGGCCAGGAACACGGCCAGCCTGATCGAAGACGCCCAGAGGAACGCCGAGACCGGCGTCCAGGCTACGGCGCAACTCGCGGAGTCGCTCAACAAGATCCAGGACAGCGCGCTCAAGGTGGCGGCCTTGGTGGCGGAGATCACCGCCGGTTCCCGTCAGCAGGCGCAGGGCATCGGGCAGGTGAACGTGGCCGTGAGCGAAATGGACAAGGTGGTCCAGCAAAACGCGGCCAACGCGGAGGAGTCGGCGAGCGCAGCGGAAGAACTCTCGGCGCAGGCGCAGGAGTTGAACACACTGGTGGTGGAACTGATGGAACTGGTCAGGGGCAGCGAAGCCACCGTCGGGGGTCAGCCTCAGCAGCAGCAGGATGCGCACGCGGTGCCGTCCATGCGCGCTCATGCGCCCGAACCGGCGCGGTCACCGTCGTCCCCGGCGGCTTCCAACGGTGAACCGAAACAGAAGTCGCCTGAAAAGGCGATCCCATTGGATGACCACGAACTGAAGCAGTTTTGAAGCGCGTGGGTATGATGGCAGCGCGTCACACAGGCGATCATCCAGAGACTGAGATTGATCCGGCGACGTTCCGGCGCATCGCAGAGATCGTTTACCAGAAAGCCGGCATCGTGCTGAACAAGCAGAAGGAGGCGCTCGTCGTCGCCCGCATTGGCAAACGGATGCGCCGGCTGGGCATCACGCATTTCCGCGACTACCTACACCTGTTGGAAGAGTCGCCCGAGCACGGGGAACCTGTGGAGATGCTTAACGCCATCTCCACCAACGTCACACAGTTTTTCCGCGAACAGAAACATTTCGAGGATATGGCCGGCTGGCTCGTGCAATGGCAACAGGAGGGCAGGACCAGCTTTCGCTTTTGGTGTGCGGCTTCCGCGAGTGGCGAGGAGGCTTACAGTATGGCCATGGTGGTCCGCGAGAACCTCCCGGCAGACTGCGATGTGCGCATCCTGGCTACCGACCTTTCCACAAGCGCCTTGGCGGAGGCCCGTGAAGGTGTTTACGTGGCCAGTGACATGAAAACGGTTCCGGAAGCGTTCGCCCGCCGTTATTTCGCCTGTGAACAAGCTGGAACCGGCCGGTGTTACCGGGTGAGTCCCGCGCTGGCCGGGATGATCACGTTTGCCCGACTGAACCTTGCGCAGACGCCTTACGCCATGCGCGGTCCGTTCGACGCTATTTTCTGCCGCAACGCGATGATCTACTTTGACGACAACGTGCGCCGCCGGCTGTTGGACGAGTGCTGGCGCTTGCTCCGTCTCGGCGGCTATTTGGTGGTGGGCAGCGCCGAAAGCCTGGCTGGGTTGCCGACGGATTTCAAGAACGTGGCTCCGTCGGTGTATGTTAAAAAGTGAACGACATGACCGCTACCGCTCCAAAAAAGTTGGCAGTCCGTAACTCCAACACAGGCGCTTGCTTCCGCCATGGTTTCTAAACACCGGCTCAAAACCGTTGTGGTGGGCCTCGGAGGCATGGCGATATCCGATTCGCCGGACGAGGTGCTGATCGCGCACTCGTTGGGGTCGTGCTTGGGCGTGACCTTTTACGATCCGGTGTTGCGGGCGGGAGGCATGGCTCATTGCATGTTGCCTCTGTCGCAGATTGACAAAGACAAGGCGCAGGAGACACCTTGCATGTTTGTGGACATCGGCGTTCCCAAACTCATCGAGGCAATGTTCAAGCGCGGCTGCCGCAAGAAGGACCTGATAGTGCGCGTGGCCGGAGCGGCGCGGGTCATGGACAGTGCGAACTTGTTTCGCATTGGAGAACGCAATCATGCGGTGTTTCGCAAGATCATGTGGAAGAACGGCATGTTCATCCGCGCGGAAGACATTGGCGGCGACCGGGCGCGGACGCTCCGGATGGAAATCGCAACGGGCCGGGTGGTGGTGCAATCGCAAGGGCAGGAACGCGAGCTTTGAGGGAGTAATTGTCATGGCCTACAACATTCTGATCGTGGACGATTCCCTGACGGCGCGGACCTTCATTGCGCGCACGCTGCAAATGGCCGAGGTGTCTTTGAACCAGATTTATCACGCGCGCAACGGTCAGGAGGCGTTGGATCTGCTTCAGCGGGTGTGGGTGGATTTGGTGTTCGCGGACATCAACATGCCGATGATGGACGGCGCGGAGATGGTGCGGCAGATGAGGACGATGGACCTGCTCAAGTCCATCCCGGTCATCATTATTTCCACGGATCGCAGCGCGCAGCGCATGGCCGAGATGCGGGAAGCCGGCGTGCAGGCATATCTCACCAAGCCGATCACCCCGGAGGATTTGAAGGCCGTCGTGGAGCGTTTCCTCAAGAGCGCATGAGCCGGCAACGGGAAAATTCGATATGAGCGCGGACAACATCAACACACTGGTCGAGGTTACCATTGAAGTGCTTGAGCGCTACGCCTTCATGCTGGGTGATCCGCCGGGGAAGGGAAGCGGTCCTGTTGTCCTGTCGGAGCCGTCGTGGATCGTCACCATCTCCTTCACCGGGGCGCGCGCGGGAGGCATCGGGGTGGTTGTGTCGCCGGGCCTCGCGCGGCAAGCAGCGGCCAATCTTTACGAAGGAGCGCCGGCGGAAGGCGGCGACGAACAGGCGCAGGATGCGGTGAAGGAGTTGTTGAACATCGTGTGCGGCAACTACCTCCACCGCGTGGAGAGCAACGAGCCTATCTTCAGCTTCGCAACTCCCGTGCTTCAGGTTGCGACGCGTGAAACGGCGGCGCGATACGTGAGCGGGAAACCTCAAGCCATGCTGGCGGTGGAGGGACATCCGCTGCTATTGTTTGTCGGGCATTGAACGTCATGGAAAAGATCAAGGTGCTGTTGGTAGATGACTCGGCTGTTGTGCGCGAGGTGCTGACCTCGGAGTTGAGTCGCGACCCGCAGATTCATGTTCTGGGAGCGGCCCATGACGCCTATGCGGCACGCGACAAGATCGTCAGCATGGCGCCGGACGTGGTTCTTCTGGACATCGAGATGCCGCGAATGGACGGGCTGACGTTTCTGCGCAAGCTGATGCACTACCATCCAGTGCCCGTCATCATTGTCTCATCGTTAACCATGCCCGGCGGCCAGTTGGCGCTGGATGCGATCGGTTCCGGCGCCGTGGACGTGATGTGCAAACCGGGGCCGGGCCTCGAGTTGTCCGAGATGACCGAGATGCTTTTGGCCAAGATCAAGGCTGCTGCACAGGTGAAGTTCGATCGCTCGCCGAAGCAGCCGTCCAACGCGGAGGCCGACCTGACGACGCCTTTGACGCTCACGGGGCCGCTGCGGCGGATTGTGGCCATTGGCGCTTCGACGGGCGGCACGCGCGCCATCGAAACCATCCTGCGGCGATTTCCGAAGAACGGCCCGGCCACGCTGATTGTGCAGCACATGCCCGCTTACTTCACAGCGTCCTTTGCGCAGCGGTTGAACAAGTCCTGTCAGATGGAGGTCAAAGAGGCTGCAGACGGCGACGCGGTGCGGCCCGGACTGGCCCTGATCGCGCGCGGTAATACTCACATGTTGCTGCGCCATCACGCCGGCCAGCTTCAGGTGCAGGTCAAGGATGGCCCGATGGTTCATCATCAACGGCCGAGCATCGAAGTGCTGTTTCAATCTATGACCCGATGTCTCGGCGTCAAGGTCGTCGCCGCGCTGCTGACCGGCATGGGAAGCGATGGGGCGCAGGGGCTGCTGGCGTTGCGCGAGCATGGGGCTTATACGATTGCGCAGGACCACGAGACATCGGTCGTGTTCGGAATGCCTGCCGCCGCGATCCGGTGTGGCGCGGCGTGCGAGGTGGTGCCGTTGCATCGCATTGCCGAGTCTTTGCTGAGCCACGCTTGCAATCACACGCCGGTGGCGAAGTAGTGGACCGTCGCTCTGCTGCGGGGATCAGTGTGTCAGAAGCTGTTCCAGAACGAGGCTGAGTTCCTCGCTCTTGAACGGCTTGTTTACGACGGCGTTGAAACCAATCTTTAAGTATTCCCGGCGTTCCTTATCGCCGGTGTGCGCGGTCACGGCGATGGCCGGGACAGGCTTGAGGCCCTGGCTGCGTTCGTGCTCGCGCATGGCGGCGATGGCCTGGCGCCCATCCATCACTGGCATCTCGATATCCATCAGGATCACGTCGAACCGTTCCGCCTCTTGCAGTGCGATGAACGTCTTCAAGGCTTCCTGTCCGTTGGGAACGATCAGACATTCATGGTTCATCTTCTTGAGCATGAACTCCAACACCTTCATGTTCACCGCGTCATCCTCCGCCGCCAGGATGTGCAGGCTGCGGGCGATTGGTTTGGGATCGGGCTGATCTGGAGCCGTCGGTGAGGAGTCGCCTGTCAGCGGCAGCGCGATGGTGAACGTTGTTCCCTGTCCCTCACGGCTGTGCACCGAGAGCTGCCCGCCGTGCGATTCAATCAACTCGCGCGTGATGATCAAACCCAGACCGGTGCCGCGTTCGCCGTGGGTTCCTTGGCGGGAAACTTTGGAGTAGCGGCTGAAGAGCTTGGACATCATGGATTCGGGGATGCCGATGCCCGAGTCCTCACATTCGATCAGCAGCGTGTGCCCGCTGCCGTCCATCGCGACGCGCAGTGAGACTTTTCCGCCTTCCGGCGTGAACTTGATCGCGTTGGAGATGAGATTGGTGTAGATGCGCGACAGGGCGGTGTGGTTGCCGAGGACGGTTGCGCGCGCCACGGATGGCTGCTCGGTCATGATCAACTCAATGCGTTTGCTGTCCGCCGATGGCCGGAAGTTGCCGAGGCACTGGCGCAGGATGAAGATGGGATTAAGAGGCTGGAACTCCATGCTCTCTTTCTGGGCCTGCGCGCGGCCGAGATCGAGGATGTCGTTGATCAGCTCCAGCAGATACTTGCCGGCGTTCATGATCCGATGGAGCATGTCTTGCTTGGCCGGGCTCATTTCCGGATCTTTCAGCAGAAGTTGGGTGAAGCCGAGAATCCCGCTGAGCGGCGAGCGCAGGTCGTGCGAGCAGACTGCCAGGAACTCGTCCTTCAACTTATCGAGCTCCTTCAACCGCACCAGATTGGAGCGTAGGTTCCGGTCCAATTGCTGGCGTTTGAGATGCACGTTCAGGCGCGCGATCAGTTCCTCCTTGATGAAGGGCTTCTCCAGAAAATCCGTGGCGCCGATACGGAACAACTGTAGCTTCACGTCCGGCTCGGACGTTCCGCTGAGCACGATGACAGGCAGCTCCTTCAGCCCCAGTTCCTGCCGGATGCGCAGGCACAGCTCGTCACCGTTCATTTTGGACATATGCATGTCAGTGAGCACCAGGTCCACTGACGTAGGCCGGCGGCGCAGCAGGTCCAGCGCATCAGTGCCGTCGTGGACGTCCACCACATCCACGCCGAGTTGGCGCACGCAGGAAACCATCATCTGGCGGGCGACCGTGGTGTCTTCCACCACCAGCACTGTCATGCCGGCAAACGCGGTTGCCGGCGAGAGGATCAGCCTTGCGGTCAGCACCAGTTGGTCCTGGACCTCGTCTTTGCGGACGAAATCAGCCGCGCCCAACTCGTAGCCGCGTTTGCGGTTGGGATAGGTGTCGTTGCCGGTGACGAGGATGACGGGCACGCGGTCGTTGCCGACGGTCTTCAATGCCTCGGTCTTGCTAGGCGAGCGCAGCGCCTCCAGCACTTGAAAGCCGTTCATGCTCGGCATTTCCAGGTCCAGTGTCGTGAGGCGGATGTTGGGCGTGTGCGTGAACAGTTGGATGGCTTGGACGCCGTCGGAGGCTTCCAACGTCTTGAAGCCGGCCTGCTGTAACAACTGGACAATGACCCGCCGGCTGAAGGCGTTGTCATCCACCACGAACACAAGCATGGAATCGTTCTGCCCGGTCGGTGCCGGTGCCGCAGGAATGCCTTCCGCAGACTTTAGTGTCTGGTTCATGACTCGAAAATTATGGTGATGCAGTCACAGCCCGTCAAATACCGATTTCCAGTCTGCACGGTGGTCGTGTCATCTTTCCGTAAGGCTGTTCAGTTCTTTTTGGACACGTTCAAACTCCTGCGCAATTCGGGTGATCAGCTTGGCCGTGCCGTCCAGCTTCCCGGTTTCAGCGATTTCTTCCACCTGCTGGCAATACTCAGCCAATTGGTTGGCGCCAACGTTGAGGCTGCTGCCTTTGATGGCGTGCGCCGCTCTCATCAACTCGAGGACATTTCCATCCGCGGCGTTCTTCTGCAACGTCGCCAACCGTTTGGCGGTGTCGGTCAAGTAGGTGCCGAGAAGATCTTTCAGGAACGCTTGGCTGTCGCCTTCCGCCAGCTCGCGCAGTCGGGCGATGGCCTCGGCGTCCACGGCAGATAATCCCACCTGTTGCACGGCAGTCTTGGTTGGCGCGGCGTCTGCGGCGTCTGCGGGAGCCGCTTCTGGCCGGTCTGATTCCACTCTCAACCGCGCCCAACGCTTCAACATTTCGACGACCTGTTCCAGTTCGACGGGTTTGGCGACATAGTCGTCCATGCCCGCCGCCAAGCACTCCTCGCGGTCGCCGGACATGGCGTTGGCGGTCATGGCCACGATGGGCACCTTTCGGTTGATGCCTTTCTGACGGCGGATTTCGCGTGTCGCCTCGTAGCCGTCCATCTCCGGCATCTGGCAATCCATGAACACAATGTCGTAGGAGAGCAGCCGCAGTAATCGCACGGCTTCCGCGCCGGTGGCGGCCACGTCCACGCGGCAGCCGAGCTTCTCCAGCAATCGCATAGCCACTTTTTGATTAGCCACGTTGTCCTCAGCCACGAGCACACGGGCGCGGATCACTGGAAGGGGCGGACGGGGCTTGATCGGCACGTCGGTTCCCTTGGAAGTGGAGCGCCATGCGTCCGCAATGGTCTGAATGAGCTGCGACGCATAGACAGCCTTGCTCAAGCACGCCGAGAAGCCTGCTTCGCGTATCTCTGGCGTCAGGTGGCGCTGGCCCACCGAGGAGAGCATGACCAGCACGGTATTCTTCAATGCGGGGTCCTCCTTCACCGCGCGGCCGAACATCATCCCGTCCATCTCCGGCATCTGGTAGTCCACCACGGCAAGCTGGAAGGGATCCTTTGCCGCCACGGCCTCGTGCATGGCCCGCAATCCGTCGCGTCCCGAAACACCCTGGCTGGTGCGCACTCCACAACTGCCGAGCTGCTCTTCCAGGACGCGCCGGTTTACCTCGTTGTCGTCCACGATCAGGATGCGCAGGTTCTTCAACACCATCTTGGGCGAAACCAGCGTGTCCGGCTTCTTGTCCAGTGGCAGCCGCAGTTTGAACCAGAAGATGGAACCTTGTCCGGGCTGGCTTTCGACGCCAATCGTTCCACCCATCAACTCCGCCAGTTCCCGCGAGATCGCCAAGCCCAGCCCCGTGCCGCCGTAGCGCCGTGTGGCGGAGGCGTCCACTTGGGAGAACCGTTGGAACAGCGCGCCGAGTTTTTCTGAGGGTATGCCGATGCCGGTGTCCTGGACTGAGATCCGCAACAATGCGTTCTGTTCGTTCTGTTCCTCGCATTCCACGGTGACCAAGATGTGGCCTTTCTCTGTAAACTTGATGGCGTTGCCGACAAGATTGGTCAACACCTGACGAATGCGGCCGGGGTCACCGATCAAGCGACTGGGCGCTTTGGGCGTGTAACGCACGATTAACTCGATGCTCTTGTCGTCGGCGTCGGCCATGAGCAGATCGGTGACTTCCTCCACCGCCTGCCGCAAGTTGAATCTCATCGGCTCGATCGTCATCTTGCCGGATTCGATCTTCGAGAAATCGAGGATGTCGTTGATGATCATCAGCAGGGCGTTGCCGCAGTTGCGGACGATCCGGGCATACTCCCGCTGTTCCGACGTCAACTGCGTGTCGAGCAACAACCCGGTCATGCCGATGACGCCGTTCATCGGCGTGCGGATTTCGTGGCTCATGCTCGCCAGAAAATCACTCTTGGCCTTCGTGGCGGCCTCGGCGGCGTCCTTGGCGTGCCGCAACTCCTCTTGAGCTTTCCGGTGGCCGGTGACATCACGGGCGGTCGCCAGCAGCAGTTTGTATCCTCCCGACTCGATCGCTGTCAGTGACACTTCTGCGACGAAATCCTCTCCATCCCCGCGGCGATACACCCAGTCGAACCGGGCCAGCCCCTTCTCATAGGTCTCGGCAATCTTCTTTTCTGCCGCCGTCTTGGAATCCTCGCCGGACGGTTGTTGGGGCGGAGAGAGCTGGGCGGGATTCAGCCGGATGAACTGGCCCTTATTGTCGTAGCGGAACATCTTCAACGTCGTCGTGTTGCAGTCCAGAATCACCCGCTCGTCCATCGTTATCAGCGCGTCGGCGGAGTTCTCAAACAACGTGCGATAGCGCTTCTCGCTTTCTTGCAGGGCGGCAGCCGTCTGTTTGTGCTTGGCGACCTCGGCGGCAAGCTCGGACGTTCGTCCCACCACCAACTGCTCCGTCTGCACGGCGTGCTTCATGATCCAAAGCAAGTGCCCCGCCAACATCACAGTCGCCATCAAGCCGCAGGCCATCAGCAACCACGAATCCTCCGGTGTGTGGGTTTGCAAAAACACCCGCGTCGGCGCGCAGACCACCGACCATTGCCGGTCGGCCAACGCAAACGACATGGTGCCGTGGTTGGCGGCCAGCCACTGCCACTTCTCAGCCAAAGGCGCCTGGTCGGCTGGCGTGTGAGTTCGCGACAGGTGTTTATACAGGTGTTGGTGCTGGCTGGTGGTGATGTCAGAAATCGAAACGTCCAAGCCGGAAGATTTCGCCTGCCGCAGCGTGTTTTCCATCGCCTCTCCGATGTCGAACACACACGCCGCAAAACCCAGCAGACTCTCTCGCCGGGTTTCCGCTGTGTTGATTGGCTCGCCGTCCTTGTAAACCGGCTGCAACAACAAGCAGAGCAAACGCGGGACGTGACTGGGCGATGCCCCTCCTTTTACGGATCCGCCGCCACGGTCGGACGGCACAAACGCGCCCGTCTTGTCAATGACGGCAACCATCCTGTTCTCCTTGCTGGCCCGCTGCGAAGCCTCGCGAACGGGGGCGACGCCTCCGAAGTCCACGCCGAGGATCGTCTTGTTGCGATCGAAAGGTTCTGCGAACAACACCGGAAAATATTCCGCGCGAGGACCCGCTTTCACTGCCTTGCCTTGGGTATCGCGCTCAACAATCTTGAATCCGGCAGGCCCCACCGCTTGCATCGCCGCCTCGAACGACTCCCGTTGCTCGGATGTCACACGCGGAAGCCATGCCATCATCACAATATCTGAATCTCGGCTCAGCGGATGCCGGATGAATTGTTGGAACTCGGCCCGGTCCACCCGTTTCGTTACCTCGCAAAACCTGCCGAGCATGTCGAGCACCGCAACGTGATCCTGAAGGGTCCGCTTGACCGCCAACATCCGGTCGTTGCTTGCGACCTCGTAATCAATCCGCAGCGTTTCGTGCTCCCACCTTTGCGCCACGAAAAACACCGCCACCGACGCGCCGATACCGATGGCAAGCGTCACCACCAACGCCAGCCTTCGTTGATACAACCAACGGAGACTCACGCTTCCTATGCTTGATTGTTGTGGCCCATCCATGCGCACCGTTGCTCTGACCCTCATCCGTGGCCGGCAACCGTCCCGGTTCTATTACACGCTTTCCCTTTCTGTCGCCATCTTTTCCTTCAAGCAGACAAAAGCCCCCCGGCAATGATTGGGGTTGCTGCTTAATGGTGCGTTATCCGACGAACTGGGGGCCTCATGTCCAACGGTTTCTCATCCAAAGAGCCACAGCACCAGCGGCAGAACCACCAGCAGATACATCGCGGTGTTGACGACGAAAAGCACAGAAGCTTCGCGCGGCCGCAGGTCGAACATGTTGGCCAGCGCCACCATCGTCACAGAGGTCGGCACAAACGACTGGATGACGACGACGTTCCATCGCAGGTCGTGCAGCGCCAGCGGCGTCCACCAGGTCGCGCAGGCCAGTGCCAGGCCCACCGCCGCGCCGAGCGCGAACCGCGCCACAGCCAGACCGATCAGCATCCGCCAGAGTGATTGCACCCGCGAGAAGTGCAGCAGCAGGCCGATGCCGAAGAACGCCATCGGCGTGATGCTGAACACCAGAATGTCCAGCACGTGCCACGCAACGACTTGCGGCGGGCGCTGCACGCCCATCACCGAGAGGACGATCCCCAGCACTACCACCGGCAGTCCCGCCGAGCGCCAGTCGAAAAGGCTGCTCACAATCAGCTTCCGCAGGGAGGCGGACGGCTGCGTGTCGGAGTAGTGGCGCGCAAGCGGATAGAGCAGCACCACCATCGTCGGCGTGAATAGCAGGATGTAGAGGTTGGACAGTCCCATGCCCGGCTCGCCGTAGAGCAGGTAGAGAACGAACGCGCCCATCGTGAACCCGTTGTTGCCCGTGCCACCCGCCGTAGCAAACAAGCCGGTTTCGGCACGGTCGTGCGTGACGAAACGTGCCAGAGCCAGTGACAGGAACGTCATGGCCACGATGTGCGTTGCCGCGGATAGCGGCAGGGCGATGTCCGCGAAGTGAAGCGGCGTGCCCCAGATGCTTAACCCGCCGACGATGGGGTAGGCGAAGACGCCGACAAACGTCATGATTCTTCGAGCCGCCCGGTCGCCAGCCAGTCCGAGACAGCGACAGGTATAGCCCGCCGCCGTGGCTGCCATCACCGTGCCTGCCGCTATCGTTAACCTGATTGCTGTCTCTGTCATCGTGTGCCACTTGTCTTTAGCAGAACAACCTCGACGATACGTGACAAAATTACGTGCCGCAACCGGCTCAGGCGGAGATTTCGTTATACTCGCCGCTTCGTTGACCCGCATCGGGCGCGCGTGCTAGCGTCGGCTGCCGTGACTTACGAGCAAACAATCGAATACCTCTACGGCATCCAGCTCTTCGGCATCAAGCTGGGCTTGCAGAACGTTCGCGCCCTGCTGGCGTTGATGGGCGACCCCCACGAGAAACCACCGCTGGCAGGCCGCTTCATCCACGTCGCCGGCACCAACGGCAAGGGAAGCGTCGCGGCGATGCTCAACGCCATCGGCCAGCGCACCGGCCTGCGCGTCGGCCTCTACACCTCGCCGCATCTGGTCAGCTTCTGCGAGCGCATCCAGGTGAACAACCAGTCCATCCCGGAAGCCGACGTGGTGCGACTGGTGAGCGAGATCCGGCCGCTGATGCAACGCGTGGCGGAGATGCCGGAGCATGCGCACCCGACGTTTTTCGAAGCGATCACGGCCATTGCACTGCGCTATTTTCAGGAGCGGCGCTGCGACCTTGTCATCTGGGAGACCGGCATGGGCGGCCGGCTCGACGCGACCAACGTCGTCACGCCGATGGTGAGCGTCATCACCAACGTGCAGAACGACCACGCCGCTTATCTTGGCGATACCATCGCAAAGATCGCGGTGGAAAAAGCCGGTGTCATCAAGCCTGGCGTGCCGGTGGTGACCGCGGCGGCGGACCTCGCGGCGCTGGAGGTCATCGCGCGAACAGCGGCGGGGGTGCGCGCGCCGTTGACGGTGGTCCGTCCGGGCGACTGCCTGCCGCTTGGCGACGACTTGCGTGGCCAGCGTATCCGCGTGGGCGGGATCGAGTGCATGATTCCATTGATTGGCGCACACCAAGTGGTGAACGCGGCGACGGCCATTACGACGGCGCGGTTGGCGCTGAAAGTGTCCGACGAAATGATTTGCGAGGGACTGGCCCGGACGCGGTGGCCCGGCCGGTTTCACGTGATGCCGGGCAAGCCGACCGTCGTGCTCGACGGTGCGCACAATCCAGCCGCAGCCGAGGTTCTTGGCGCGACGCTGGAGCGGCATTTCCACGGGCAACGGCTGACGATGATCCTCGGCATCCTGCGCGACAAGGATTGCGAGGGCATCTGCCGGGCGCTTGCGCCGCGCGCGACGGAAGTGATGACGGTGCGCGTGCCGAGCGAGCGCACGTCCAACCCGGCAGAGCTGGCGGAGATTTGCCGGCGGGCCGCGCCGGGCGTGCGGGTTCACAACGCGAACACGGTGGCGGCGGCATTGGAGGAGTGCGACGAACACGATGGCGTGGTGCTGGTGGCCGGCTCGTTGTTCCTGGTGGGCGAGACACTGGCGCTGGTGCAGCGGCGACGGCTGGAGGTGGGGGTGAATCAATGAAGGAGGTTGGAGGTCAGCGTCGGAAGTTGCGGGCGGTGACGTTTGACGCGGGCGGGACTTTGTTTTATCCGCATCCATCGGTCGGCGAGATTTACGCGGCGGCGGCGCGGCGGCATGGCGCGACGGCGGACGCGGCGGCGATGGAGGAAGGGTTCCGGCGGGCGTGGGTGGCGTGCCATCACGACGACGCGGTGGCCGCAGCGGGCAACGTCAGCCAGCGGGAATGGTGGCGGGAGATGGTGTTCCAGACGCTGGCAATGGCGGGCGTGACGATGCCGGACCGCGAGGCATATTTCGACGAACTTTACGAACTGTTTGCCCGGCCGGAGGTGTGGCGGCTTTTTCCCGATGCGGTGGAGACGCTGACGGCCGTGAGGCGGCGCGGGCTGAAGGTGGGGCTGCTGTCGAACTGGGACCATCGCCTGCGACCGGTGCTGGAAGGGCTGGGGCTGATGCCGTTGTTGGACGCGGTGACAATCTCATGCGAAGTGGGCGCGGAGAAACCGGACCCGAAGATTTTCCATGCGGCGTGGTCGGCGCTGGGCGTGGCGCGCGGGGATGAGGTGCTGCACGTCGGCGACAGCTACCGCGACGACGTGCTCGGCGCGCTGGCGGTGGGCATGGGTGCCGTGTTGGCGGAACGCGCCGGCAAGCATCCTTGGGACGGCGCAACAATACGGCGGCTGGGAGAGTTGGTGGGGTTGTTGGATGAGGGACGGAATGAAGGGGGTTGAACTCTCAACTTTTCGTTTTTGGCTTTTCGCTTGTGGCTTGCTTGGCTGCTCGGTCGCGCCACAGGCGTTTGATGCGGGCGCCAAGGGAAGATCTCTGCACCGCCTTGCGGAGTTGGTCAGCCGACCAGATTAACAGGATAACGGCCCGGTTCTTGAGTGTGGGCGCATAGAGTGTCACGTCGCAGTCATACCAGGATTCATCGCTGAACCGCTGCTTGTATTCCGCGTCACCCAGGCCGAAATCCAGACAAGTGCACTTCTCCTTGATCAGTTCCTCGATGACATGCACCAGGAGCAGCGAGCCGAGCTGGAATTCCTTCATTTGCGGATCGTAGCCAACGTCCTGAGAGTGGAAGGTTGTGCCATGCATACATCCCATCCAGAAGGCCCGCGGCGCGCCGTTCAGATAGAGCACGTATCCCCGGAACTGGCCTTTGGACGCGAACAACTGGCATCGCTTGTTGTAGAACTCGTCGTTCTTGAAGGCGACGCCGAGACCGTGATGATAGGTCTTGGACGCCACGGCCTCCGCATCCTGACAGAACTGAGTGATGCTCTCGCTGTTGTGGAAATGGCGGAAGTCCACGTCGCCTGCAATCTCCTCGTCCTCCTCCAGTTTCCGCCTGGCCCGCCGGAGCTGGGAGCGGTGGCGGCTGCTGATCCGCTGCCACATCTCCTCGTTTCTCGGCGGCAGATGCATGATCCAATGCGGCTCCGGCGCCAGGAGCACGCTGAGCCTCGACCATCCGACATGGGCTTGCAGCGCGCGATACATCGCCGTGCTCGTCCTGACGTTCGAGAAGATGATGGAATCAAATGCCCCCTGCTGGAGATTCACGGCCAGTTGTTCGACAGCGGCCGCCGCGAGTTCGTCCGACCACGCGCCCAAGATTCCGCCGGTCATGATCCTGAGCGCACGGGCACGGCCCAGCCCAAGGCTTGCGTAGCCAATCTTCAACGACGTTTCCTGCGGCTCAATTCGCCCCACAAGCATCGCGGCCGGAGAGCCGTCCACTCGCGCGACCAGAATATAAGGCGTGGCGTTGGCCGCCCTCGTCGAGAGGACGATCTGATAATGATCCAAGTCCGTGTTGGGGTGGTTTTGCCATGACTCCCAGAGCGGACGCAGCCGCAGCACTTCATCCATGCGCGTGGCCGCTTCAAAGATAAACTTTCCGCTCATACACTCAGGCCTATAGCTCTTCCAGAACAATCTGCTTCATTGCCTGTTCTTGGCTGCCGCTTGTTGACCACCTGCTTGGTGAAAAGGTTGTCGCGGTTCAAACACCTTGTCAACCGAATCTGCTGACTGAACAACTTACAGGGAACGGCTCAATTCATAGTTTGCGAAAGCCGAAAGCAAGAAGGTATTTGACGGCATTCCGTTGGCAGTGCTACAGAGAGGGCGCTTTTCCTGGGCGAGAACCAGACAGGATGTCTTCAGCGGTTCTTTACGGGGAAAAAGACGCGGTGTGTCGGGCCGTAGCGCAGCTTGGTAGCGCGCTTGCTTGGGGTGCAAGAGGTCGAGAGTTCAAATCTCTCCGGCCCGACCATTTTTTTCCCGCGAAACCACGGAGCCGGCGTCAGGCCGGCATGGGTCGCAATTCTTTCTCTGGCAGCAAGCCGTCCACGCGGTGGAGCGCGACTTTTTCGGCGCGGCCTTTGAGCGCGTATTCGCCGACGGAATGTGCCCTCACGTGGTCCTTCACGAGGCTGTAAACCGCCTCGCTGATGAGCAGGTCGGTGCCGGTTTCCTTGTTGATGCCCTCGATGCGGGAGGCGGTGTTGACCGTGTCGCCAATGGCAGTGTATTCGCTGCGCTGGGCGGAGCCGACCTCGCCGACCAGCGCCACGCCCGCGTGAATGCCAATGCCGATCTTGATTTCCGGATAGCCTTGCGCCTTCCACTGGGGTTGCAGCGCGGCCAGCTCCGTGCGCATTTCCAGCGCGGCCGAGACGGCACGCAATGCGTCATCCGCCGGCCCGCGGCTCGTCGGCGCGCCCCAGAATGCCATGATGGCGTCGCCGATATACTTGTCGAGCGTCCCGCCGTGCCGGGCGACGATAGCGGACATCGCCGTGAGATACTCGTTCAATTGCGTGATCAACTGCGTCGGGTCCCCCTTCTCGAAGAGCGTGGTGAAGTTGCGGATGTCCGAGAAAAAGACCACCAGATGCCGCTCTTGCGGCGCAAGCAACTGTTGCAGCGCGCCGTATTCCTTCATCAACTCGTCGGCGACTTCCTTCGACACCTGCCGTTCCAGCGCCTGCCGCGCGCGTCGCTTCTCCAGTTGTTCGGTGAGTAGTTGCCAGGCGAGGCCGGTGAGCGTCACTGGCGCCAGCATCATGACTGGTGCAGCCAACGGCAGGATGAACAATGCGTGGACAAAAGCAAGTTGGCCGATGATCACGTAAGCAATGGCGATGCCCAGCGGCGGCAGCAGTTTCAACAGTGGATTACGGATCAGCAGGATGGAAGCGACTGCGAGGACCGTGAAGCAGAACATCAACAGTTGCTCGGTGCCGGCCGGCGCGGGGCGCAGTTCGTCGTGCCGGAGCAGGGTGGAGATGGCGGCAGCGTGAATCTCCACACCCGCAATCGCCGGCCCGAAGGGCGTGGCGTGCGAGTCCTGCATAAAGTTTTGGGTCGGGCCGATCAGGACGATCTTGTCTTTGAAGATTGTGCCTTTCTCCAGCTTCCCGTTCCAGGTCTTGTCGTAGAAAAGGTTGTGGAACTTGAAGGTCTCAAATGTTTTCTCGGGACCGGGGAAGTTGATGCAAATCTCTCCGTGCGAAAGCGCCCAGGCCGTCTGGGGAGAAGCGAGATTCGCGGCGCGGACTGACAACGATCTGACCGTTTGGTTTGCCTCGCTGAAGGGCCATTGCGGAAAGAGCCTGCGAACGACGTGGTCGGCGTCCGCTTCATAGTTGACCGCGCCGCCAAGTTCCAATTGGGGTATGGACTCCGGCACGACTTCGGGCGTTGGCATCATCCATTTCGTAACGTAGTAGTTGCCCACGGGTTCTTGTGCGCGGTTCGCGCCGACAACGACGCGCCCCTTGGCCCGTTCCAGCGCGGTGCGCAAAGCGGCATCATCAGCGGGACCGTATTTGCTGGGTGTGGAAAAGAGAAGGTCGAAGGCGACGACCTTCGCGCCTGCCGCGAGCAGCTTGTCGAGTGCCATCGCGTGAACGCGGCGCGGCCAAGGCCATGTGCCCAGCAGCCGCAAGTCGGGATTGGCTTCCAGCAGCTTTTCGTCGAACGTGTCGGCGGTGAACGACTCCTGGTCCACGCCCACGATCACTACTTCGGGCGACGGTTCCCGCACACCGCGCCACTGGAAACGTTTGTCAATGCTCGTGAGTTCCAATCCGCGCAGGAAGTTGTTTTCCGGTTTGATCGTTTGCAGTGTGACGAATGCCAGAAACCAAAACAGACCCAGCAGCAAGACAACGAGGCGCTCGCGTTGCATCCGATTACGCCAGAACAAATGGAATCTTTCGCGCAGTGTCATGGTTGTGTTGGTTCAGGCTGGAGCGCTGATCTTTTGCGTCGTGCGGAAGTGGAGTTTGGCCACTTCGCCGAGTTTGGCCATGCCGTGCTTCTTCAGAAACTCCCGGCCGGCTTCGTCCACTTGTGCGCTGGCGCCTTTGGGCATCTTGATGCCGTATTCCTTGCTGAGCGCCGCCAGCCGCTGGACGAACTCGTCGCGGGCGATGATCGAGGCTGCGGCGACAGCGAGATCACTCTCAGCTTTGTGCCGCTGCACGAGCTGGATGGTGCGGCCGCGTTTGAGCAGCGCGTTCTCGATGAGCCGCTTGTCGCCAAATTGGTCGGCCACTGCACGTTTGCATTCCTCGCCGGATTTCTCCAACGTTTCCAGCACGTTCTCGATGACGCGCGCGTGGCCCCATGCCAGCATCTTGTTCACGTTGCCCATCTTTACGAGCAGATCATTGTAGGCGCGTGGGCCGATGGGAACGACTTTCACAACACAGCCAGAGGTCTGGCGGATCAGTTTCGCCAATTCAAAGATACGCTTGTCGCTTGTGACGGTCTTGCTGTCGCGCACGCCGCTGCCGCGCAGCGCATCAATTGCCGTGCGGTTCAGGAACACGCCGGCGACGGTGAGCGGGCCAAAGAAATCGCCCTTGCCGCTCTCATCCACGCCGATGCGCGGTTCTAGGATTGTGGGGTCGTGGACGTGCTCGTAGCCGAGTCGCGCCTCGCCAAGAATCTCCGGTTCCAGATAGAACTGCACGAACTCTTCGACGCCTTTGCCCTGCAAGAGCAGCTTGCCACTCTGAAAAGCGGTGACTTGCAGCTTCTCCTTCGATGCTCCGAAGTGTGCGTAGGGAACTTCTTTGAAGGCGAAACCACGCTGGGCCAGATCGAGCCGGATGCGCTCGAACTGCGCGTCAGTCAACTTGATGGTGTAGGAAGTCAGCGGCGGCATTTGTGTCGAAAGTTCCTTTGGCGCGGTTATGCTTACCACGTCATGCAGACCGCGGAAATGCAAAAACAACTCTTGCGTTGGTTTGACCGCCACGCTCGGACCCTGCCGTGGCGCTCGCGCGCGGCGCGGCGCGACCCATATCGGGTCTGGGTTTCCGAGATCATGCTCCAGCAGACGCAGGTGGTCACGGTCATTCCGTATTACCAACGTTGGTTGCGGCTGTTTCCGACGGTCGGAGCGCTGGCTCGCGCGAAGCCGGCAGCGGTGCTGAAGGCATGGGAAGGTCTAGGTTACTATCGTCGCGCGCGTAACCTCCGCGCCGCCGCGCGTGAAGTCGTGCGGCGTCACAGTGGACGGTTGCCGGCGACGCGTGATGGATTGCTGGCGTTGCCGGGTATCGGCCGCTACACCGCCGGCGCCATCCTTAGCATCGCCTTTGGTCAGCGGGAGCCTTTGGTGGACGGCAACGTTGCGCGCGTGTTGGCGCGGTTGTTCGGCGTCCGCCAGAACGTGAAGTCCGGCGCGGGCCAGGCGCGCCTGTGGAAGCTGGCCGGTTCGCTTGTGCCAGTGAAACGACCGGGTGCTTTTAATGAATCTTTGATGGAACTTGGAGCGACAGTTTGCACGCCGGCAGGGCCGCGCTGCGACTGTTGTCCGGTGCGCAAGCTTTGCGTGGCGCTACGCCTTGGAGAAATTGAGCGGTTACCGAACACTGGCAAGCGGCCGAAATCGCGACTTGTCCGGCGGCGCGCGCTTCTTATCTGGCGCGACGGCCGGCTTCTGATTCGCCGCAGACGGTCGGGAGAATCCATGTGCGGTCTTTGGGAGTTCCCATCCGAACCGGTGGCGGGAGTGCGCAGCACCGTTGGCGAACGCATCGGCAGCATTCGTCACAGCGTCATGAACGACCGGTTGCTGGTCGCTGCCCACGATTGCCATTGGCTCGGTGGGGAACCCATTCGCCAGGGCGAGACAGGTTGTTGGAGATGGGCTGACCGTGCCACGCTTGCGCGGCTGCCGTTCATCGGAGCACACCGGAAGATTGTCGGATTGCTGGTCGTCGTCGGCAGATAGTAGAAACCCGCCGGCGTGGCCACGGTCGGGGATATACCGAGACTGTGGTCGAACGTGAGGCTTAACGTTTGACGACGATTTCCTGCAGTTGGCGCAACTTCACCACGATGTTCGGCGGACAGACGCCACGCCAGTTCACGGTTGGGTAGAGGACGCTGTTGCGGCCGATGATCGAACCGGGATTGAGGACGCAGTTGCAGCCGACATCGGCGCCGTCGCCGACGACCGCTCCGAATTTCCGCAGACCGGTGTCAATTTTGCGGTTGTCCCAAGCGACAACGACGTTCGATTTGACAGATTTGAGGTTCGAACAGATGACGCCGGCGCCGAGATGCGCTTTGTGCCCGAGGATGCTGTCGCCGACGTAGGAGAAGTGCGGCACTTGCGCGCCGTCAAAGATGATGGCGTTTTTGAACTCACATGAGTTGCCAAGCACGCAGCCGTTACCGACAAGGACGTGGTCGCGAATGTAGGCACCGGCGCGGATCTCGCAGTTGCGACCGATGATGGCGGGACCTTTGATCGTTACGCCGTGCTCGATGACGGTGCCCTCACCGATGAACACGTCGGGGCCGATAAACGGCGTGCCGACGAGGCGGGCGTGGTTGGCGGGTCGGAGGTGTTTGAGGATGTAGTCCTTGAGGCGCGGCAACGCCTGCCATGGGAACTCGCAGCCGTCGAACAGGACGGCGTGCTCGAACTGCGTCAAGTCGAGAAGATCGGTGGTTCGAATCATTGGCGGAGAAAAAAATGGAGCGAGCGATGGGATTCGAACCCACGACATCAACCTTGGCAAGGTTGCGCTCTACCAGACTGAGCTACGCTCGCTTCCAAAAACCGGGCACATGTTAGTCAGAAAGCGGGACAGTGCAAGTTGAATTTGGAGAAACTCACGTCGGGCTTGAGGCGCGCCGGGCGCGCCGTTTCTTGTTCTACTTCTCTTTGTAGAAGTTTGGTTCTATGGGGAAAATCAGTTGTTTGGGTGGAACCTGCTTCTTGGCGGGGGCTTGTTTCTTGGGAGAAGGTTGTGGTTTTTGGGTGGATGGTTCCTCGGGGGAAGCCAGTTTCTTGGGGGAGGCTTGTTCTATGGCAGAAGCTTTTTCAAGCTTGGTGAGGAAGTCGGAGTCCACTCTGGCGCCCAGTTCCAGGCACTTTTTCACATCAGCTCGCGCTTTTCCGATCTCACCTTTGTTGAAACAAGTGGTGGCGCGACCTTGGTAAGCGGAAATGAGTTTTGGATCGAGCTCGATGGCGCGGCTGTAATCTTGCAGGGCGCGATCATAGTCGCCTCTGTGGGAAGAAGCGCTGGCTCGGTTGCTGTAAGCGGAGGCGAGCGTGGGGTCGAGTTCGAGAGCATGGTTGAAATCTGCCAGCGCGTTGGTGGCATCGCCCTTGGCCCACTTGGCAGTGCCGCGACCATTGTAAGCGGAAGCGAGTTTCGGGTCGAGTTCAAGGGCGGAATTGTAGTCCTGGATGGCCTTGTTGTAGTCGCCTTTGTAGGAATAGGCGTTGCCGCGGTTGCCGTAGGAGGAAGGGAGTTTAGGGTTGAGTTTGAGCGCGGCGCTGTAATCGCGGATGGCGCTGCCGTAGTCGCCTTTGTGGGAGAAGATGCTGCCGCGGTTGATGTAGGCGGAAGTGAGCGTCGGGTCGAGTTCGAGCGCGTGGCTGAAGTCAGCCAAGGCACCGCCGGCATCGCCCTTGGCCCACTTGGTGTTGCCCCGGCTGTTGTAGGCGGCGGCAGATTTCGGATTGAGTTCGATGGCGAGGTTGAAGTCGGCCAGCGCGCCATCCAGGTCGCCCTTGGCCCATTTGGCGTTGCCGCGGTTACCGTAGGCGGAGGCATAGTTCGGATCAGATTTCACGGCGAGGTTGAAGTCGGCCAACGCGCCATCCAGATCACCCTTGGCCCATTTGGCGTTGCCGCGGCCGTTGTAAGCGGCGGCAAACATCGGGTTGAGTTCGATGGCACGGTTGTAATCGGCCAGCGCGGCATTCAGACTATTCCTGTCCTGTTTGACATGACCGCGGTTGGTGTAGGCGGCGGCAAATTTCGGATTAAGTTCGATGGCGAGGTTGAAGTCGGCCAGTGCGCCGTCCAGGTCGCCCTTGTTTCGCTTGGCGTTGCCGCGACCATTGTAGGCGGCGGTGTATTTTGGACTGAGTTCAAGGGTGCGATTGAAGTCGGCCAGTGCGCCGTTGGAATCGCCCTTGTTCTGTTTGGTGTGGCCGCGGCCGTTGTAGGCGGCGGCAGACTGCGGGTCGAGTTCAATGGCGAGGTTGAAGTCGGCCAGCGCGCCGTCGAGGTCGCCTTTCTCCAGCATGGCATAGCCGCGACCGTTATGGGCAGGGGCAAGTTTTGGGTCTATTTCGAGAGCAGAGTTGTAATACCGGATGGCGTTGTTGTAGTCGCCTTTGCTGTAATAGGCACTGGCGCAGTTGGCGTGGGCAACAACGAGTCTGGGGTCGAGTTCGAGGGCGCGTTTGAAGTGAGCTATCGCCGCGTCCCAGTTGCTTTTCTCCAGCATGGCACAGCCCTGATTGTTATTGTCGTAGGCCGCCTTGGTGTTTCCGTTGAACGTCGTCGGAGGCAGTCTGATCTGGGGGTAAGCTTCCGCGATGCAGAGCAACACTGCGCAGGCCGCCGCGAGGCATTTGGTTATCATGGTCTCCATTCTCTTTAGCGGTGTCCTTCGTGTCGAGCAACGACAGGAAGGAAAATAGAATGCGGTGGCGACCGACTCAATTCAAAACTACGGGTGCCAGAAGTGCTACTTTGGCGAGTGACGCATGGTGGCCGATGGTCTTGAAGCAGGATTTTCACCTGGTAACCATCACAAAAGGGGGTGAATTGACTTTGTTTTCGTTCCAATGACTTGGTAATCTGTCGCCGGATTTTCTATGCCCCAATTCCTTCGTATCATCAACTCTTGCGCCCCGATCCGCGTTTGCGATATCGGCGGATGGACCGATACTTGGTTTGCCGAACACGGTGCTGTGTTCAACATTGGGGTGCATCCATTTGTGCAAGCCCAGGTGTTCGTCTATCGCGCAGCCGAGCGACCCCACCGCATCACGGTGTTTGCGGAAAACTATGGTGAGTCCTTCGCCGTGGATCAGGCTCACCCATTGTTGCATGGCAAGCATGCCTTGCTGGAGGCGGCGTTCACCCTCATGAAGGTCCCGGACGATGTTGCCGTAGAGGTGCATCTCTTTTCTCAAGTTCCTGCCGGAGCCTCCACGGGCACGTCAGCGGCGGTCAGTGTGGCCTTGATTGGCGCATTGGATGTGCTCACCCCTGGGCGGCTCTCTCCCTATGAGGTCGCGCAAACGGCGCAACGAATCGAGATGGAAGTGCTAGGATGGCAGTGTGGCATCCAGGATCAACTCTGTGCCGCCTATGGAGGCGTCAACTACATCCAGATGACGCACTACCCGCACGCCTCGGTTTCGCCCCTGCCTTTGCGTAGTGACACCTTGTGGGAGTTGGAGCGTCGGCTCATGCTGGTTTATCTCGGCTCGGCTCACGTATCATCGGATGTGCACAAACTGGTCATCAGACAGCTTGAGTCCAGCGGTGCCCGGGATGAGCGACTGGAGGGGTTGCGGTGTGAAGCGGCCCACGCCAAGAATGCCATGCTGGCCGGGGATTTTCGTGCGTTGGGCGCAGCCATGAAGGCCAACACGGACTGGCAGGCGCGCCTTCATGAAGGCATTCTGAGCGAGCCAGCCCGCCAAGTTATCGACCTTGCGCGGGCGTGTCATGCCTGGGGATGGAAACTTAACGGTGCTGGTGGAAGTGGTGGCTCCCTGACGCTGTTGTTCGGCAATGCTGATCGGGACCAACGCCTTTTCACTCGCGAACTGGCGGTCAGATTGCCTCAAGCCGCCGTCATTCCAGTGCGCCCGAGTCTGCATGGCTTGCGCATCTGGGAGTCGCAGGTGTGACGCCCGTCTTAGCTTTGTGTCCGTTCCATCTCTTGCCGTTGCGCGGTGGCGGAGACGTGCGGGCGTTTCATCTTGAAGTATGCTTCTGGTGCTGTTCCTGAACCATCGAGCGGGCTTCTGATCGCTGTGGCTGAAGTGTTATCAAACTGTTTTTCGTTGTTTGTTGTTCTTATGAGTAAAATCATCGTTGTTCCAACCTATAACGAACGGGAAAACGTTGAAGCGCTGGTTCCGCGCTTGTTCCGGCAGATTCCCGACGCCGCTGTTTTGATCGTTGACGATAATTCGCCCGATGGCACGGCGGCAGCGGTCGAACTGCTCAGGGAGCGGTTCCCGAACCTTCGTCTTCTCAAGCGGCGGGGGAAAGAAGGACTCGGCAAGGCCTATATCCATGCATTCACAGAGGTGCTTAAGGATCCAGATGTCGGCATCGTGGCCATGATGGACGCCGATTTGTCGCATGATCCGGCATATCTGCCGGCGATGTTTGAGAAGATCGAACAAGGGATCGCTGATATCGTCATCGGATCCCGATATATCGCTGGGGGCGGAACGGAGGGCTGGGAGCTATGGCGGCGGATGCTGTCTGCCGGAGGAAACAAATATTGCCGCTTCATAACCGGCATGCCGTTGAGTGATTGCACCGGCGGGTTCAACGTGATGCGAGCGAGCGCGCTCCGAAAGCTCCGGCTCGAGGAGATCAATCTTTCCGGTTACGCTTTCATCATGGAACTCAAGTATGCCTTTTTCAAGACGGGTGCGGTGTTCGCAGAACTGCCGATCGTTTTTCAGAATCGCAAGCAAGGTGAATCGAAAATCTCAAATCACATCATTCGCGAGGGCGTCATCGCCCCGTGGAGAATGCGCTTCCGCGCTTTTCGTATTTAGGCGATCTTGTCGCGGTTGAAACTGGATGGTGGGAGGATGGTATGTCGAGTAGGTGGGCTTGGATCTGTTGCACGTCTTTCACCAAGTCGCCCCCACCACCTTGTAGATCGTCACCGGCTTGACCTTGCCCTTCACCGTCGTCTCGCCCAGCCGCTCGCACTGGATGTGAGCTTTCACCAACTCGTAAGTGGTTTCGCTGATGATGATGTCGGCGTCCCACTTGCGCGTCTCGGATTCAAGGCGCGCGCCGAGGTTCACCTCGTCACCGAGGACGGTGTAGTCGAACAGCTCGGCCGAACCCATGTTGCCGACCGTCATGTCGCCGGTGTTGATACCGATGCCCATCCGCAGCGTCTGCAGGCCATGCGCGCTCTTTTGCTCGGCAATCCGCCGCATGGCCGCCTGCATATCCAACGCGCAACGCACCGCGCGCAACGCGTGATCGTCCTTCTGGGGGATGGGCGCGCCCCAGAAGGCCATGATGGCGTCACCCATATACTTGTCGAGGGTGCCGTCGTGCTTCCTGATCGGCACTGACAGCGCGCCCATGATTTCGTTAAGCAACGGCACGACCGTCTCCGGCGGGTTCTTTTCGCAGAAGGTTGTGAACCCGCGCACGTCGCTGAACAGCACCGTCAGCGTGCGCCGCTCGCCGCCAAGCCGCAGCATGTCGGGGTTCACCAGCACCTGCTCCATGACCCGCTCGCTCAGGTAATGGCGGAACGCTTTCTTGATGAACCGCTTGTCGCGCTCTTCGACGAAGAACCGGTAGGCCGACATTACCGCGAATGTCGGCAGGAGCACGGTCATCGGCGCGACCAGTTCGATCCAAAGATTCCATCCGCGCAACAGCCAGAATGCCGCCGCGATCCAGCCGCCCATGACAAGAACCGTCAGCGCGCCCGACACCGCCGGCCGCCGCACCGCCGTCGTCAAGCCGATGAACGCGCACAGCAATCCTACCACCGCCCACGTGATGGTGCGCGGCGCCTCGTGCAGGAAATCGCGGCGCAGGATGTTGTTGATCGCGTTGGCATGGACGACGACCAGCGGCGAGTTGGTGTCCAGCGGCGTCGCCGCCACGTCAGTGCCCGTGGCGGCCAAGCCGACCAGCACAATGCTGTTTAAAAAGTTCTTAAGCGGGAATGATTCCGGCTGGCCAGCGCTTCGTTGTTGCAGCGACTTCAACACCTCGGCCGCAGAGACGACACGAAAGTCCTTCAACCGGCCGCGGAACCGGATCGGCAGCGTATCCGGCAGCTTCGATGTTGTTCCCTTCTCCATCCTTTCCGCCACTGCCGCGGAGAAACTCGGCTGGCCCAACACACGCATGGGCAACCTGCGCAGCACGCCGTCCAAGTCGCGCGGCGCGTTGACGGCGCCAGGGGTTGTCTCCTTGGCCAGCGCCTCGAACGGCTTCAGTTCGTATTCACCCCGCGCATCGCGGTCGCGCGCCATCGCAAACACGGCCCCGCGAAGCTGGCGGCACAATTCAACTACCGCGCGGTCAGACTCCGGATGTTTTTCGTCCGGCTCCGTCATCAGGATGTCGTAGCCGATGGCGCGGGGCGGATATTCGTTGAGCGCCTGTAACAACGCGGCATGAAACTCGCGCGGCCACGGCCAGCGCCCCAGTTGCCGGATGCTCGAATCGTCAATCACGACGAGGATAATGCGCGGGTCGAGATTCGCCGGCTTCTCGGCGCGGAACCGCACGTCGAGCGATGCCAGTTCGAAGACCCGCAACAGTTCCGTATGGCCCAGCCACATGCCGGCCCACGCAAACAACAATCCCAGCGTCACACCAAGAACACGTCCGATTCTCAGCCAAGGCTTCACACGGTGACGGTAGCGGGCGCGCCGCCCTGTCACAACGCGAATTTTACTTGCGAGACCCACGTCACGTGCGAAACTTGAACGCACCAATGGGACATCTTATGAAAAGACTCGCGCCACTGCTCCTCCTAGCGTTCCCCGTGCTCGCTGTCGCGCCGCAACCGGCAACGATGACGTTGGTGCAAGGCACGGTGACCGTGGACGGGAAGGTCGCCGCACAAGGCCATCTCCTGGGCGTTGGCTCGACCATCGGCACCGAGGCGGCCAGCTTTTGCGATGTGGCGCTTGACGCCGCCAACTCGTTTCGCGTGCGTGAGTCGAGCACCGTCAAGGTCAACGCGCTTTGGGACGAGTCCAAGAAGCCCGACGGCTCGGTCGTGAAGAAGGTGACGCTCGATCTGACCCGCGGGGGACTCGCCTCAAAGCTCGACAAGCTGCCCGCCGGCACCGAATACGTAGTGCGAACGCCGATCGCCGTCGCTGCCGCACGCGGCACGTTTTTCGGCATTGATATCGGCATTGCGAAGGTCGGCGTGGACGCCGGTCCAGGCGGCGCGGGCGTGGTGGCCGGCGCGGGCGTCCCCGGTCTGGCGCGCGCGGATGTCGGCGTAGGCGCAGGTCCGGGTGGTGTCGGTGTCAACGCGGGCGCCAACGTCGTCGGAGTTGGTGCTGGCGCTGGTGTCGGTGTTGGACCCGGCGGCGTTGCTGCGGGTGCCGGCGTTGGCGCGGGGCCGGTTGGCATCGGCGCGAACGCAGGCGTGGGACCGGGCGGAGTCGGTGTGGGCGTTGGTATGCCGGGCGGACCGGGCGTGGGTGTGGGCGTTGGTGCTGTGCCATTGCCGCCACCGTTCCCGGGCACGGCCGTGCGAGCAATCAACTGCGGCGTGGTTCAAGGCAACGTCATGCTGGTCAGCGGTGACAACCCGAACAAGTCGGTCAACGTGAGGCCATACCAGCAAACCACGATTTCGCCCTGGGAAATCGCACAGTTGCGCGCGCGCGGCAGTGGGGTGCTGTCCCAGCGAATCCTCGGTCGCCAGTTCATCCAACAACGCCAGGCGCAGGCTGCGGCGAAACTGCGCGGCGTCGGTGTTGACAAGGACGAACCCATCGCGCGGCAGAAAGCTTATAGCCACATTGCCCACATCATCTACGACTTGAAGATCGAAGGCGAAAAGCCGGTCTCCCAGCTCCTCATGCAGGACGAAAAACTGGCGAAGAAGTTGTTCGATTACGTCGCAACGGCAAAGGTCGTCGCATCGGAAAAACAGCCGGACGGCACCGTGCAGGTCGTGCTCGAACTCGACGGTCTCGGCGTGCAGGACGCCCTCGGCGGCGTCATCCAGTTCAAGCAAGCCATCGCGCCCATTGATCTCGCCGAATACGGCAAGCTCTACGGCCCAATGGCGCGCGTCACAACCGAGCGCGCGGCGGAAGTGGACGCGCTGCGCAAGATGGCCGAGAAGATCTACGGAGTCGTGATTGACTCCAACACCACCGTCGAGAACTTCGCCGTCAAGAACGATACCATTCGCCAGACCGTCACCGGCGTTGTGCAGGGCGCCGAGAAAGTCGAGACCACCTACTACAGCGACGGTTCGTGCAAGGTCGTCATGGTCATGAACGCCGCGCTCATTCCCAAGCAGCTCTCGCCGATGATGGGCAACGTCTTCGGTCAAAACTACATGGGCAGCCCCGAGGTCATCGAGTTCGCCAACTTTGAACAGTTGATGGCAAGGCTGAAGTGAGCCATCGCGCTGTCAGCAAGCAAGAGAAGTTGTTGGGGTGGGGGTGGGGGACACTGCGCGAAGTCGGCGCTGCTGACTGTCATGTTGAAGGAGTTCGGTAAATGCGCCATTTTGGACAAAGCGTTCAATCAGGCATAGGATGCCTCCATCGAATGCCAGCAAGGATGTGATCCATGAAAGTTTCTCTTCTCGTTCTCGCTACAGTTGTGGCTGCTCAAGCCGAAGTCACTGTCTTGGACGACTTCTCTTTGTCACGGCCGACTGGATGGCAACTCAGCGGCGTCGGCGCGAAGGGCTTGAGCGTCAACAGCAACGCTGTGGATGGCGCGTCCGCGCTGTGTGGCACGCTCCGTGTCGCGGCGGACAGCTCGCCGCACGCGGCGTTCCTGACGAAAAAAATAGACAACTTGCCGGGCCTCCACCAGTGGGAGCGGCTCACGTTCTCTTTTCGCTTCGGCTCAACGAATAATCTCGATCCGGAACGCGCACTGGTGTTCCGGTTCCGCACCGGGCCGAGCGAGTTTACCGATCTGCCGTTTGCGCGGTTGCGTGATGTGAAACCGGGCCGCTGGCAGGCTGCTGTAGTGCGGCTCGATGGCTTTGTCGAACCGCGGAACATCTACAGCGCGTATTTCCATCCGCTGAAAGAACTCACGTTTCGTATCGGCGTGACTGAAGGACAGGCATTTGAAGGAGACTTTGCCGTGGCGAGTATCCGGCTGCATCCCAAGTCGCCGCCGGACTGGCAATACAAGCCGCGCATCAGCCCGCGCAAAACCGGCAACCTGCGCCGCGCCCTGTTGGTCACTCACTCGGCGGCGAGTTTCTATTTCGTCCGCGAGACGCTCGAATCGCTTGGCGTAACCGTGGAGCGGCGGTTATTCCGGGGGCTGCATTTCCCGATCTTTGGTTTCCCCACGTCGGTGCGGGAGCTGATGAACTACGACCTCGTGGCGATGGTGGACGTTGATCCCTACGTGCTGACGCGGGCACAGGTAGAAATGCTGTGCGACTACGTTGCCAGCGGTGGCGGATTGCTGTTTGTGGGCGGGCCAACGACGCTCAGCGCGGCGAAATCTTTTCCGCGACCTCTCGCGGAGATGCTGCCTGCAACGAACGCGAAGGCCTCATCCGCGCTCTCGCAGCGCAGTTACCAACTCGGGCGCGTGGCGCTGCTCAAGGGCCATCCGAACGTCGCGGCGACCACGGATGGCTGTTTCTTCGCGTCGGGAGAATATCGGACGCGACTGGCGCGAACCTTCCAGTGGCTTGCCGGGCAGGAACCGGGCGCGGCGAATCTGCCGGGTTACACAGCGGCGCGCGCCGATTTTCCGCAGGTCGCGCCACTTGACCGCACGAACTTCTTCCCGATCATCTCATGGCTCGGCACCGAAGGGGGCGGACACTTGCTTGACGAGCGCGGGTTGCGCGAGCGATTGGATGATCTGTGCGGACACGGCTTCAATACCGTCGCCATCGGCGGCCTGCGCCATCTGGCGCGCAAGCCCTGGGACAATCGCGCGCGGCTGCTCGACTATGCGATCCGTTACGCGCAGTCGCGCGGCATGGCTGTCATGTTCGAATATGAGCACCTGACCAACATCGGCCGCGATACGCCGCCCAAGCCGTGCGTGTTTGCGCCGGACTACCGCGAGAAACTGGCAGAGACGTTGAAACCGAAGTTCGACGCGGCGCGCCAGTATCCGCGCGTGTGGGGGATTAAGATCCTCGACGAGCCGACGGCGTGTGACAAGTCGCTGGACTATTGCGACCTTTGCCAGCGCGAGTTTCAGAAACGGTTCGGTCAGCCCTTGCGAAAGCGCACCGATATCCCCCCCAGCGACACCGAAAGCCATCTCCAACTCAGCCAGTTCATCAGCGACTACGTGGCGACCGGCTACGGCGCGATCCGGCAGGTGGCGCACGAATCTGCAGCGCCGTTTGGCCTGCTGCTGACCTACATGTCGCCTGGCTACGGCTACGCGGACAATCGTCGCGCGCTGGAGGATGTCCTCGGCTGGTCGCGCGCCGCCGATTACGTGGACTTCGACGTGTATCCCTACTTTTATCCCGTCTCACAGAACATCCGGATGCTTCAGGCGCATTTCTGTTTTGCGGTGCAGCGCGCCATCGCCGGCCATCTCGGCAAGCCGGCGGGTTTCTACGTCGAGCTGGATGATCGAAACTACCCATTCCAGATCAACCCGGTCGAAGCGAGCGGCGAGTGCGCGTGGACCGCCATCAGTCAGGGTTGCCACTATCTGAACTCATTCATCAACAACGCCTTCGGCACGGGCACGGGCGCGCGTCCAGAGCGATGGGAGCACCTCGGTCGCGAGCTGCGGAAAATACGCGACGCGGGACCAACGCTAGCGTGCACGCGCAAAACGCCCTCGCCCTTGGCACTTTATTTTCCCCATGCGCAGTGGATGAGTAGAGGCAGGAAGTTTGCGCCGGCTTATGCGTATCAACTGTTGCTGCGCGCGTTTGGCGAGTGCGACATCGCTCACGAACAAATCGCTGCCGGGCGCGATGGCTTCGGACTGGTGAAGGTGCTGGTGATGGTTGAAACGGATTATTTGCCGAAGGCGGCTGTTGTGTGTTTGGCTGGGTTTCTCCGCGCAGGTGGGTGGATCATCTGCGACGACACGGCCAAGCTGCCGGATGAGCTGCGAGACAACCCACGTTTGATCCGGGTCCACGGCAGCCTGGAACAACGGTTTCATGACGCCATCGAGACGCCGGACGCAAGGGCACGCGCGGATCTTCTGCGGCAGGTGCGCGCAGCGCTCGCAAAGATCGGAATCACTGCTCACGCCCGCGCAGACAACGATGATGTAGAAACCAGTGTGCTCGTGGGCGAGGGAATCGAGTTGCTGGTTGCCGTCAATCACGCTGCCAAGCCGGTCACGGCGAGCGTGCAACTGGCCGGCCGCCGGGAACCGTTGCGGATCAGCCTGCCCGGCCGAAACGGAGCCTTGATCCCCATCGAGCCGCCGCGGCACGGCCAAATAGCTTTGCGAGTCCCAAACTCCCACAAGCCCCGCCCTGACAACTGAGGTCAGGTCAAGGTTCATATGGACTGTCAATGTGTTGCCGCACTGCAACGAGATGAACGAGCAGGGATTGCCACCCGTGATTTGTCGGCCCGCCTCTTTGCGACCGGTCACGCGCTTATCGCGTGGTGCGTTGCTGGCGGAGCAATTTTAGTTCTTGTTGGAACCTGCTGAACACGTCGTCAGCGCGCGTGCGTTCCTCCGTCCACTTCGCGCCATCGCCGATGAAGTAGAGCCGTGTGCGATAAGCGTCCATCCTGTCCTTGAACCGAGTGACTCCGCGACCCAGCACGTCGCCCGAAAACACTTCCACAACATCGGCCTTGCGCTTGAGATCAAAGGTTCGCTCGCCCGCCTCCCGTGTGTGGATCGCCAGAAAACTCCTGTCGCCGTAGATGATTTCGTCACCGTCGCAAAAAAGATGACAGCCCGCGCGCCTGGCAATGTTGCGCAACAGGTCTGCCGGAGTCATGACCGAGCCGATCCATATATCCGTGGCCGAGGCGGTCTGACGTTTGAGGATTGAGGGTTGCCCGCCGTCCTCGAAACGCGCGAGCACCTCGCCTCCTTCGGCGCCGTGAAAACGCTGCGGCAGTTCAACATCCCTCGGGAATTGCTGCTTGATGCCGCCGGTCGCTTTGTCGAGCACCCACTCGGGACGCTCGAAGCTGCCAAACACGCGTTGCGGCGCGAAGCCGCTGAAATACTGCGCGCCGGCGCCGGTCAGTTTCATGTTCAGTTTGCGCCGCTCGCCAGTCTGGGACGCCAACGTGAATCCAAGTAGGCTCTTGATATGTGCAGTCGAAAGCTCAGGCTTCTTGTCCGGATTGAAAAGCCCCGGCGCAAACATCCAGACTAGCACGGCACCGCGGCGGCGCAGCCGCTCGTCAATCAACCGCCGCTCCTTGTCGGTCAGGTTGAAGCAGTTGATCATGAGATACAGTTTGTAGCGTTTGGCGTCACGCGCGAGGATGTCGCCCAACTCGTAATGATCCACCGGCGCGCCGATACGGCAGGTCTCTTGCACCTTGAACGCGTCCATCAGCGAACTGGAAACAGGCCACGGCGGTCCAGTCATCAGGCCGTTGAGGCTCACGACGGCGGCAATATCCGTGTCGCTCGTGCGGTCGAAGTTCATGGCCGCCTCGCCGCATCGTTGCATCTGATCGAAGAGCGAGAGAATAGGCTCGTGGTGATACCAACTTCTGCCCATTTGGAACCACCAGCCGTTGCCGCCCTCGCAGAGTTGGTGGGCAAACTCGCGCTTCAAGCACGCCAGCGATTCATCCAGATTCGGTGGCCGCCCATAGAGCGACGGATTGTTGGGCGAAGGTTCGGAGAAGTTGGTGCGAATGTCCGATTCACTGATCCAAAGCTTTCCATGCTTCTTGAGGCTAGCGATCGGGAAACGGATGCACGCGTGTTCGCCGTGCCCGCGGCGGTTGTATTGGGGTGGCCCTGACCAGAAGTCCACGCCGGGCGAACTCAACAGGTCCCTGAGCGTCGCCTGCCCGCCTTCCAGATACCAATGGTTCTGCAAGTAACCGTGGAACATCCCCACCAGTTGCTCGCGGTTGCACGCCTGTTTTACAGCGCGCGAGAAAACGAGCAGGCTGTCCTCCATCACCTTGTTGTGCACGTAATAGTAGTCGCGCACGCGCTGGCTTTTCTCAGGATCCCAAAAGACGCCGGCATCCGCGGTCTGGCGGCTGCGCGGATCGGGCGGCGAGGCGGTGCCAAAGTCGGCTGTGGGATCGTTCCAGGCGGCGCGCAGTTTGCGGACATCGCCGTCGTATTTCGATTGTAGGTAATCGCGAAACGCCTTGAGCATGGGCTTGGAGAAATCCACGGCATACTTGGAGTGATCGTAGTCGGCCCAGTAATACCACTCCTCGGTGCCGCCACCGCAGACGAAGTAACCGATGATATTCTTCGCGTAGGCTGATCTTCGGACGTGGGTGACGTAGTGATAGAGCGCCTCGGCGGTTTTCTGCCGCCACACTTCGGAAGCAAAACTCGGGTAACCGCGCTCCTCCAGCGGCCGATCGGTCATGGCATACCATTTGGTGAAGTGGTTCTTAGCGCCGTCGTTGAAGGCGATTGTCTCATCGGGGTAATCCCGCGCAAAATGCGGTGGGTTGCACACGTAGAGCCGGAGGACGATCCGTCCGTTGGGCACTTGATCGAGAAAGCGGTTCAGTTGGTCGTCGAGCCGCTTGAAGGTCGCCGTTTGGTCGCCCGGCCAGCCGATGCCGCCGACCATTTCAAAATGAACCGGGAAGTTGCGATTGCCCATCTCCGCCAGTTGCTCCAGCGTCCCGGCGCACCGCGTGTAGATCATCGGGCCGTAAGGTTTACCGTCGAGCACGAGCGTTGGCATGCCGAGCACCGGTTTTACTTGCGCGAGCGTCTGCGGCCGGTCTGTCGGCTGGGCTTTGAAAGCGGGCAGCTTCAGCTTGATGTTGGGCGCCGGACCTTTCAGCGGGTCGCCGTCCTGCCCGTCCGGGATGCCGTCCAGATCAGTGTCCTTGCAGTTGGGATTCGTTCCGCGCTCAAGCTCGGCAAGGTCGGGCAGTCCATCATGGTCGCCGTCAATAGCCGGGCCACCCTTCGTCTGGACAACGCTCACAGATAAGCGCGCCTCTGTCTCTCGCTTGGCCAATGTTTCCAAGTAGCGCCCCTTACCGGCGACATGTGGCACGACCGTCAGCTTTACGTCGAAGTCGGATTCGATTTCCTGTGTTTGTTGCCAGTCAAACGGCTCGGCATATATCCACTCAAACTCGTCTGGTTTCACGGAATCCATGAAATATAGCCCGCTCGTGCCCGGCTGGCTGCGCACGATGACGCCGATGCCAAAGGGCCTCTCGCCCTGATAACTCACGTCATGCCATGAAGGATCGGCGATCCATTTGTTCGAAGCTCCCGATGTGAGCATCACACCGTCGGTGGTCAGGCTGTTGCTGAACAACCCCGGAGTCTGTCCCTTCGCGCGCAGCGAAATCGGTATCTTCAGCCACTCCAGACGCACCTTTTGTCTAGCGTTATAGTGATGGTCAATCTCGATGAAATCTTTGAAGAAACGGTAATCCGTGACCAGCGAGTTGCCTTTGGCGAGAAGGTTCGGATAGATGATGCGTAACCTCATGAACACCGGCCCGCTTGCCGTCTTCTCAATCGGCAGTGCGCCAAATCCCTTTTGCGTGATCTGCGTTTTCCGGCCTGTCCACCAGCAAATGCCATCACCCAGCGTTTCGATCCGTTGGTTGCCATCTTTCAGCAGCAACGATGTGATTGCCCCGCCCTGTTGCTGGTTCACATGAGCGATGTAACCATCCGTCTCAACTCGAAATGCTTCGTCAACCTGTGCGACAGACTTTGTCGCACATGGCTTTGGGGAGGGGTAGAGGTAATACCGATGTTCCTTGCCGGGTGCGATCACAGCACTGGGTGCCAGGAATACCTCCGCACCGTTCGATTGCACGGCGACCTCTTTGTTATCGGTCATATCCCACGCGTGAAGTCCTGCTGCTTCTGCCAGGGGCTGCTGATCCGCCAGGGGAATTCTGACGGGTCTTGCGAGAGGCGCGCCAGTCGGGGGATTCCAGAGTCGCACCAACACACGGTGGTTTGCATCCTCAAATTGCCACGGTGCATCTTGTTTGCCGCCGGGCGTCTTCGACAGGCCACTGGCCAGCGCAAGGGCGGGCAAGAGTTGGACGAGAGAGAAGATGATTTGATGACAGGTCGTGTGCATATCGCCAGCCGTTGATATGCAGCCCATGCCGGCGATGCAATACCAGAATATCTTGGGACGATCAAAGGCATGGAAGTAGATCGTGTTCGTCATCCGCCTGACTCTTGGTCGGCCGGTTTCGGATCCGATGACGTTTGCGTTATGTCGCTGCTTGTGACATGTGCGTTGCAGCCATTAGTATCTTATACATGCCAACAAACCGCACCATCCTCCACGTGGACATGGATGCATTTTTCACGTCGGTGGAGCAGCGTGACCGGCCAGAGTTGCGCGGCAAGCCGGTGGTGGTCGGTGCGCCGCCGGATAAACGCGGGGTGGTGGCAGCGGCTAGCTACGAGGCGCGGAAGTTTGGCATTCACTCCGCCATGCCGTCGCGGACCGCGTTTCGGCTTTGCCCGCAGGCGGTGTTCCTGCGAGGCGATCACGCTAAATACGACCGCGAGAGCGAACGAGTGATGACCATTCTGAGGCAGTTCACGCCGCTGGTGGAGCAGGTAAGCGTGGATGAGGCGTATCTGGATGTGACCGCATCGCTGCGGTTGTTAGGCACGGGCGAGCAGATTGCGCGGGAGATCAAGCGCCGTATTCACGAGGCAACCGGGCTGACGGCATCGGTGGGCGTTGCGCCAAACATGTTTCTGGCGAAGCTGGCGTCAGACATGCGTAAACCCGACGGGTTGATGATGATTACGGACCTGAACAAACTCGACTTATTGCGACCATTGCCGATCGGGCGGATTGCGGGCATTGGCAAGAAGACAGAGCCGGTATTTCACGATCTTGGCATCCACACCGTCGGCGACTTGCAGCGATTCCCCATCGAGACGCTACGGGCGAAGTTTGGCGTCTGGGCGGACGAGGTGAAAGCGCGGGCGATGGGCGAAGACGACCGGCCGGTCGAGTCCTGCAGCGAGGTGAAGTCCATCAGCAACGAGACGACGTTTGACGAAGACATGAGCGAACTGGGAATGTTGGAGCGCGTGGTGCGTGAGTTGGCGGACGAAGTGGGCCGGCGGCTGCGTGCGGAAGGTGTTCGGGCGCGCACGGTGCAGTTGAAGCTGCGCTGGGCTAATTTCACAACCCTGACACGGCGGGCGACGCTGCCTGAAGCAACGGACGACGAGGGACGGATCGCGGCCGTTGCGCTTCAGTTGATGCGGGTTGAGTTAAAGGAGCCGCGGCCCGTGCGGTTGATTGGAGTGGGCGGTCAGAACCTGTTGCGTTCTCCGAGGCAGTTGGAGCTACTGGATCGCAGTTCCAATAGGCGGGATGATCTGAACAGGGTGGCGGATGCGGTGCGGGCCAAGTTCGGCGCGAAAAAACTCAGGCGCGGCGGCGAACTGTAAGAAGTGGCTGTGGGACCATACTTTCTTCGCACTGGGGGTAGCCGAACCCCAAACCATCGATCAACATCAACGACTGGCACAGACTCTTCAGGTGAATCGTGCAGATAAACCCGGTAAGAAGCAGTGGTGCGGGCGACAGGACTTGAACCTGCAAGCCTTGCGGCGTCCCGCCCTAAACGGGATGCGTCTGCCATTCCGCCACGCCCGCGCTACACTTCGGAGATCTGCGCATCGCCACTTCTAGCTGTGGTTGGCTGGATGTTCAACGCTTTTTGTTCTCTTGTGGAGATCTAATGCGCGAAGGAGCGCCTTCAACAACTCAGCAAAAAAAGCCGGCAGAGTGTGTTGACAGGCGGAAGCGACCTCGCTAAGGTCTGCGCGCTTTTTGGGTGGGCGCGTAGCTCAGCTGGCTAGAGCAAGTGACTCTTAATCACTGGGTCCTCGGTTCGAATCCGAGCGCGCCCACCAATTCTTTTTGCGCAGGGGCGAAGGGAACCTGTGACAGTATCTCAATCGCCTTCTTGCAGTTGGGACACTGGTGTTGGACGCCAGCGGGAAGGTTTTTGAGTGTGAACTTCCGATGACAGTGTGGACACTCCGCCGCGCGCCGCTCGGAGAGCGATTCGGCATATTGTTCGTGCAGTCTCGCCTTCATGCCGTCCGGATCCAGAACATTGGTGACATGATGGAGCTGGCTCTTCAGTTCCGCCATCTGGGCCAACACGTGGTCCAGCCGGTTTCTGATTCCGAAAACCGCAAATGGCAGTAGCAGCCAACGCGTGACGAACACCACGGCGAGGAGAACAGCCAGAACGCCCAGAGCCAGGAAAAGGCCGGACCCGAAGGTCTCGATAAGTTTCTGAAATTCCATCGTGCGGCTCCTTGAGTCGAGTCTAGTATATTGGACAATATCAACAAAGTTTCCGGCTGGGAAACCAAAACGCGGCGTCCGACGGAAGTGATAAGCCCGCATGAGGCAGACCGCAGCCGTCCGTGAATGCCCTCCAACCCGGTTCCTCAAACACGCGTCTAGCATCCAAGTCGCAACTGTCAACGACAACTAAATTCGTGTCCGTTGATTGTTCAGCCAGCAAATCATCCTCGCCAATCACACGCATGCCATGCAAAACGTCCCCTCGTTAGGAAGCAATAGCTCCTAACCAGCATTTTTCACCTCAATCCCAGCCATGTCCCCGCAGACTCCTGCGCGGAGCACACCTCACCTCTGGCGGTAAAAAACTACGTCGGTTGGTTACTCAGCCTCTCAAAGGCCGTCCGTTAAGCCCCGATCATCGCTTGCCAAACAGGTTGCCGCGTGGATCCGTCCGGGCTGCCACACTGGCAGATGATGCCGTAGGTGCTACTGACCGACTTTCGGTCTTAGCAGCAGCTTCGCCCGTTCCACTTGGCGTGATCTCAGCCTTGCCGGAGAAGGCCACGCCTTCTTCCATGGCGAGACGCTTGGCCTTGAGATCGCCAGTCATACGCGTGGACGACTTCATCTCGATCCGCTCGCGGGCGGTGATGTTGCCCTCGATGGTGCCTTCCACAATGATGGAGTTCACCGTCGTGTTGCCCTTGATCGAACCGGTCTTTCCAACCGCTACATCGTGTCCGCACGCGACGTCGCCTTCGACTTTTCCGTCAATCTGAAGCGAGCCGTTGGTCTTGATGTTACCTGTGACTTCCGCGTCCGCCGTAATGATGGACTGCGAGTTACTCCCTGTTGTATCCATTGTTTGTTCCAAGCTCCTGGTTAATTAGCCTAACAGTTGGGCGGCATATTGCCTTGCTCGCACGCTTGAGGCAAGTGTTTTGCGGTGCACTCTTGGGGCTTGGCTCATCGCGCCATCGGCTCCAGAACCGCCGCTGAAAAAAGTTGCACGCCTTTCAGAGGCCGGTATAGTGGCCGGCATGAAGATCGTCTGGTTGTATCGGATCGCGGGTTTGCTCGCTCTGGCGGTGTTGGCACTCAATATGATGGGGTGCGCAGAGATGAAAGAAGGCGAAACCAACGTTCCAGATCGGTTGACACGCGGTCTTGGCGGTGGTGGTCAGTTCGGCGGCAGCCCCACCGGTGTGTTCGAACCGCGATAATTCCGAGACGCAACCGCGCTAGACATTTGCAGCCTCGTTCGCTAAACAAAGCCGCATGAAAGCGCGCTGTCTTGTTTGCCGCGACCCCGTGCAAGTGGCTCAGTATCCCGGCTGGCAGCAGCGTGACTCCGCTGGAAGACTCCGTCCCGCGTTCTGTTTGAACAGCTCCTACGTCGCCAAGGTCATCTGGCCGTGGATGACGCACACTGCGGCCGAGCCGGCGTGCGACGCGCTGGAGTTTGAGATTCCCGTCGAAGCTGGCGAGCCGTGCTGGTGCGATGCCTGTGAGCTGCATCTGAGGGAAGCGGGCCTCGACCTCAACGATCTGGCGCAGCGCGAGCAGTTCGCGCTCGACAGTGTCGCGCGATTTCGGAAAGAAACCGCCGCCTATGCCGAGGCCGTGCGCCCCGGCCTGATAGTAACATTCACATGAATGAACTGAAGCCCACCGACCGCCCCGGCGTCTGGTCGTTCGAGACCGACACGATGAAGGGCGAACTCAGCGCCAATGCTGAGACGCACCTGCACGGCATTACCTCGCTCACCCAGAAAAGCACAGGTCGCCAGGTCGTCCGCGAGAAGCTGTTTTGTCTCCATCTCTACCGCGTGCTTGCGCGTAACCAGTGGTTTAGCCAGTGCCGCGACGTGCCGCACACCGCCAAGCTCGAAGGCGATGAGTTGGTTGTTTCATGGCCGTTGACCAAACCCGACGTGCCCGGTTTTGGTCCCGGCCTCGAAGCGGAGGCGCGCTACCGCGTGGCGGTGGCAAACGCGATTGACCTCACCGTGACGATCAAGAACACCACGCGCTGGCATCGCGACTTGGAGTTGTTTACTTCCAACTACTTCGACGCGGCAATGAACCCCGCGTTCTACACCGTGACGCCGTATCGCGGCCCCGTCGGCCCCAAGAATCCCGCCGTGCTCACCCAGCCGCTCGACAATCCCTGCTCGCGCTTCTGCTACAACGGCTGGCCTCGTGACATCTTCGCCGCGCAGAAGTTCTTCGACGGCCGTTGGGAATACGGCACGCACTCGCCCGTGGCCTGGGCCATCGGCCGCTGGTATGCGTATCCGTTCGGCTTTTACGCCACCGGTGATCGCAAAACAATTGCGGTGGTGATGGCGCAGCCGGACGACTGCTTCGGCATGTGCAGCAGTTACCACAGCGACGATCCCAAGGATGGCGTCGCACACCATAATTCGCTCTACCACAACCTGCTCGGCCGTGACGTCGGCCCCGCGTCCCAGCACACGCTGCGGCAACGGCTCGTGCTGACCGACTGGGCGGACGACGACGCCCCGCTGAAGGCTTATCAGGAATTTGTCGCCGCGATGCAGCCGAAACCGGATGGCAATGTTTAGAGCGCAAGTCCCGACCTGCAAGGTTTTCCCGGAACGGTGCGATAGGTGTAATTCGTGTTGATTTTTTCCGAGGGGTGAAACAGGAATAATAGGTCATGCAGAGATTGGGATTTCTTGTTCTTCTGGTGTTGTGCGGAGCGTTGAGTCAGGACGGTGTTGCACAGACAGCCGATCCGGTGACGGCTTTGAAGAGCTTCAGCGACTTCCAGCAGATGGACCTCAAGCGGCTGCTTGACGGAGAGATTCTCTCCGAGCGCGGCTCATTGATGAACCTGCGGACCGGCATCTCGACGCAGTCTTGTTATGCGGTGCCGACGCCGCCGGAGGAAACAGCGAAACGGCTGCAACAATGGGATCCCTTGCCGCATCCCGCGCTGAATGTTTATCAGGTTCATTCGTTGAGCGCACCATGCGAGGTGGCTGACTTCAAGAGTCTGGATTTCAAGTTGGACAAGCGTGCCGTGCGATGGCTGTTGAACAAGACGCTGGCTACCACGGCTGGGGATTCTGACCTGAACCTGAGCTGCAGTGAGGCTCAAGAGATGGCCAAGAGCCTGAGGAAGAATTCCACGCCGGAGGAGGTGGCTTCGTGCTGGTCCAGACTCTTGTTTGAACGCGCGTCCTCTTTTCAGACGAAGGGTTTTGATGATGTGCAGCCCTATGAGGTTTCAGGTGAATCCGTGAGCCTGGCCGCGCAGCTTCGGTTGATGTTGCAGGAGAAGAGCCAGATTGCCCGTGAATTCGATCCGATCATCCAGAAAGTCAGGCTGTTGAGTGGGGGCGCTCCGGCGTTGAAGCCGTTTTATTACTGGAACCTGTTCTCGTCGGAGGGCTATGGCACGTTGTGTCTCGGCGCAATGTATTCGCTGCCGGTTGGCGATCATTACCAGCTTTTGGACGTGGAATACTATGTCAGTGGGAGCTACTACACATCGGCCGTGTTATATGAGGTCTGGCCGATCCGGATAGGGGACAAAATGGGTTCGCTGGTATGGCGGGGCGACTTGCTCTCTGCGGGTGCATTGGCCTACACGAAGGGTGTGGAACGGATTGCCTACGGGGCCATCATGTTGTTGGAAATAAAAAAGGCGATTCGCGCATTTCAGGATGATATAAAAGCGGCGCGATGAGGACGGATGCCAACACCAGAGAGTCACACATGAAGAGAACCTTTAGCGCCGCCTTGCTGCTGGCCGTCTGTTTCGCGCTGCCGTTTGCGCGCGGCGCCGAAAGCGCCTTGGAACCGAAGGCCGTGAAATCTTCCGATGCGTCAGGCATGAGCATGGAACTGGACGTCAACTATGGCTTCGCCGCCGGCTCCAAGACGCACACGGGCGGCACGGACGTGGGCTATGTCAGCGAGCAAAACGCCGGCCTGAGATACGTTGTCTCGCCCGAACTCACCAAGAACCTGCTCCTGCGCGCCGGCCTCGAATGGGAGCGCCTCTCCTTCGGTCTTCCCGGTGGCGCGCCGCTGCCCAACACACTCCAGCAAATCAATGGCATTCTCGGCTTCGATTGCCAGCTTAACGAGCAATGGTTGTTGCGCTTGGAGACCCATCCGGGCCTCTACAGCGATTTCAAGGATTTGAACTTTCACGATTTGAACATCCCGGTGATCCTTGGCGCGTCGTATCTGGTGGACGCCAACCTCCAGTGGTTCCTTGGCCTGCGTGTGGATCCGCGGAGCCGCTATTGGATCGTGCCGGCGGCGGGTGTCCGCTGGAAATTCGCCGACGAGTGGACGTTGAACCTGCTCTTTCCCCAGCCGCGGCTGGAATACGAACTCAACAAGCAATGGCAGCTTTTTCTCGGCGCAAGGATGTTGGGCGGCACCTACCGGCTCGCGGAGGATTTTGGCACCCGTCATGGAGTGAATCCCAAGGCTAACGACACGACGCTCGACTTCTTCGAGGTGCGCGCGGGACCGGGTATTTCATGGAAGCTGTTGCGCAACCTCACCATCGAGGCCGAGGCCGGATGCATGATCCACCGGGAGTTCGAGTTCGACGATCCGCACACGGTGTTTCGCAGCAACAACCCCGCGCCTTATGCACAGATAAGCTGCCACGCGAGTTTCTGAGATAGTAGTCCTCACGCGGAGCGTGATGACCACTTTGGCGGTGATACGACTTGATTTACCCTTTCCGCTTGAGCGCCAGATACGCCGCCGCGATCGTGTGCGGCACCAGCAACACCAGCAGCGGCACGTGCAGTAGCTTGTGGATCACCAGCGCCTTCTCCGGCTTCACGGTTGCAGCCAGTCCATACCGGCCGCTCATCATGTAGCCGGTCAGGAACAACGCGATCACCACGATCAGCAGCGGCCAACTGGTGATGCGAATCGTCTTGAGGGCGATGCGATTGAAGTTTGTCATGCGCAAACCGGGTCTTCGACGAACAACATCTCTACCCCGCCGGACACTTTAAAGCCAAGCCGATTCCTGAGACTTCCTTTCAAAACCGCGCTTGCGACGGCCGGGCGTCGTCGTTAAGGTTCCGGCTCCATGACGGACGAAGACAAGCAATGAAGATTTCATACAACTGGCTGAAGGAATACGTGGCATTCGATTGGTCGCCGCAACAACTGGCCGACCGGTTGACGATGTGCGGCATCGAAGTCGAGGGCGTCGAGAAGATCGGCGCGTGCCTTGACCACATCGTCGTCGCCCAGATTCTCAGCGTTGACAAGCACCCCAACGCCGACCGCCTCACCGTCTGCCGCGTCACCGACGGCGCGACGGAGCGGCAGATCGTTTGCGGCGCGAAGAACCACAAGGCCGGCGACAAGGTGCCGCTGGCGTTGCCGGGCGCGGTGCTGCCGGGTGATTTCAAGATCAAGGTCGGCAAGCTCCGTGGCGTCGAGAGCCAGGGCATGATGTGTTCGGAGAAGGAACTCGGCATCGCCGAAGACGCCGAGGGTCTGCTCATCCTCGACCCGGCCACGCGTCTCGGCGCGCCGATCGGTGAAGTGCTTGGCGGTGGCGACACGCTGTATGACTTGGAGATCACGCCGAATCGGCCCGACTTGCTCAGCATCATCGGCATCGCCCGCGAAGTCTCCGCGCTGACGGGCAATCCCATCAAACTGCCTGCCGTGAGCTTCGCCGAAGACGGTGAGCCGGTGGAGACGCTGGCGAAAGTCCGCGTCGAAGCGCCCGACCTCTGCCCGCGTTACACGGCGCGCGTAGTGCGTGGCGTGAAGATCGGCCCCAGCCCGGCGTGGTTGAAGACGCTGCTGGAGAAGCTCGGCATCCGCTCGATCAACAACGTCGTGGATGTGACCAACTTCGTGTTACTGGAGAGCGGCCATCCGCTGCACGCGTTCGATTACAATTTGGTGGCGGGCCATGAGATTGTTGTGCGCTGTGCAAAAGCGGGCGAACATCTGATGACTCTCGACGACAAGGACCGCGTGCTCGACGAACAGATGCTGGTCATTGCCGACGCGCAGAAGGGCGTCGCGCTCGCCGGCGTCATGGGCGGCCGGCAGAGCGAGATCAATGACGGCACCGTGGACGTGCTGTTGGAGAGCGCGTATTTTCTGCCGCCGAACATCCGCAAGACTTCCAAGCGCACCGGCCTCAGCAGCGAGTCGTCGTATCGTTTCGAGCGCGGAGCGGACATCGGTGTGTGCGACTGGGCCAGCCGCCGCGCCATCGCGCTCATCCAGCAACTCGCCGGCGGCAAAGTCGCGCGTGGCGTGATTGACACGCTCACCAAGCCGCTGGAACCGCGGCGCATCGCTTGCCGTTTCAGCCGCGTGAACCAGTTGATCGGCACGAAGGTGCCCGCCGACGCCGTGAAGCGCGCGCTGACGAACCTCGGCCTAGCCATCGTTGGCGAGAACGAGGAACGGATCGAAGTGGCGGTGCCATCGTTCCGCGTTGACTTGCAGCGCGAGGTGGACTTGATCGAAGAAGTGGGCCGCATCCACGGCCTCGACAAAATTCCCTCCGTCGTCTCGCGAGCTGAGCCAGCGACGTCGCGGTTCGACATTGCCTACGATCGTCTTAACCTCGTGCGACAGGTTCTCACCGGCGTCGGCTACGAAGAAGCGGTGAACCAGACACCGACCTCACCGGCGACTGCTGCGCTGACGCCGTTGCCGGCGGAACTCGCGTTAGTGAAACTTCAGAACCCACTGAACGAAGACCTTTCGATTCTTCGGCCGAGCCTGTTGCCCGGCTTGCTGCAAAATCTTCGCACCAACGTCGCGCGCCAGACGCTTGATGTGCGGCTGTTCGAGATTGGCCGCACGTTCGCCGCGCGCGATGGCAAACCGCAGGAGCGGCGTTCGCTCGCGCTTGCCGCGACAGGTCGGCGCGCACCGAACGCATGGGAGGCCGACGCGCTCGTTGCGAAGGCGGATTACTACGATTTGAAAGGCGCGGTCGAGGCTCTGCTGGTGCGGTTGAAGGTGGCTGCGGTGGAATTTGTGCCCCAGACGACACCGGCTAGCGTCTTTGCGCAGTCGGTGCTGGTGAAGGCCGGCGGCAAGACGCTCGGCGAGATCGGCCTGTTGCAGGAGAAACTCGGACGTGAGTTTGACCTGCGCGATCCGGTGGCGCTGGCGGAGCTTGACCTTGACGAAGTGCTGGCCGTGGCGCGATGGACGAAGGCGTATCGGCCGCTGCCGCAGTATCCGTCTGTGCAGCGTGACGTCGCGCTGGTGGTGGATGCGGCGGTGACACACGAGCAGGTGATGGCAGTATTTTCCCGCAGCCGTAAGAATCTGGTGGAAAGCGTCAGACTTTTTGATATATTCAGCGGCAAGACAATCCCAAGCGGGAAGAAGTCTATGGCGTATTCGTTGACGTATCGGGCGTCGGATCGGACTCTGACCGACACCGAGGTTAACAAGGCGCACGAAGAGATTGTAGCGAGATTGAAAACTGAATTGCAGTGCGAGGTCCGCGCAGAGTGAGTGAATGTTGTTCCGTGCCGCGAAAGCGGCAGGGTTGAAACTGAAGAACCAAACGACGGCGGCGACGCCGTCGGTTAAAATGAGCAGCGAAGAAGTAAATCGGTTGTTTGACAGCGGTCTGTTCCTTGAAACGTCAACCGGGTTCAAGGGAGCGCGCCTGCGGGCGCGATTCCCAAACAGTTTGAAATACCCTGCCGTTCGCGTGATGCAACGGTGAATCTCTGACCCGATAACCTTCATCTGAAGGGCCGATCTCTGGCGGTGGACGACATGCCTTAATTGGAAGTCGGCAAGCCGTCAGGTAGGCGCTCCGTTAATTGCGGGGTCTGAGAATACGTTCACACGGCTCTGGTGGGGTATTTCTTTTTCCCCATCGCCGACCGCGCCGCAATAGGACACGACAGGCGATGAGCCAGGATCTATTTCAAAAAAGCGGTCCCGACCGCGTGAGCAACCGGCCCGCGCCGCCCGCACCCGCCGAAGAACAGCTTGCTCCGGCCCGCCCGGAACCGCTGGCGACTCGAATGCGGCCCCGCACGTTGGAGGAATACGCCGGCCAGCAACACATTCTCGGCCCCGGCAAGCTCCTCCGCCGCGCTATCCAGGCTGATCGCATTGCCTCCATCCTGCTCTGGGGACCGCCGGGCACCGGCAAGACCTCGCTCGCGCAGATCATCGCCAATGCTACGCAGTCGCGCTTCGAGCGGCTCAGCGGCGTCGAAAGCAACGTCGCAGACATTCGGCGCGTCGTCGCCACTGCCGCCAACCGTCTCGCCAACGCCGGCCAGAAGACGATCCTCTTCATTGACGAAATTCACCGTTTCAACAAGGCGCAGCAGGATGTGCTGTTGCCCGACGTGGAGAACGGCACCGTCCGTCTCATCGGCGCTACCACGCACAACCCGCTCTTTTACGTCAATGCGCCGCTCGTCTCGCGCTCGCAGATGTTCGAGTTGAAGCCGCTCACTGGCGTTGACATCCAGTTGCTGCTGAAACGCGCGCTTGCCGACGCGGAGCGTGGCCTCGGCAGGCATCGCGTCCAACTCGACGCCGACGCGATGGAGCATCTTGCCACCGCGAGCGATGGTGACGCCCGCAAGGCGCTCAACTCGTTAGAGATTGGCGTGCTCACCACGCCGCCGGACGCCGGCGGCGTGATTCACTTCACGAAGGCCGTCGCCGAAGAGAGCATCCAGAAGAAAGCCGTCGTCTATGACGGTGACGAGGACGCGCACTACGACACCATCAGCGCGTTTATCAAGTCCATGCGCGGCAGCGACCCGGACGCGGCGCTTTACTGGCTGGCGAAGATGCTTGTCGCCGGCGAGGACATCCGCTTCCTCGCGCGGCGCATCGTCATTTGCGCCGCGGAAGACGTCGGCATGGCCGATCCGCAGGCGCTGGTCATTGCGAGCGCGGCGCAACAGGCGGTGGAGTTTGTCGGGATGCCGGAGGCGCAGTTGCCGTTGGCGCAGGCGGCGATCTATATCGCCACCGCGCCGAAAAGCAACGCGAGCGCAATGGGCATCTGGACCGCAATGGCCGACGTGGAGAAAGGCCGCACGCTCGACGTGCCCGATCATCTCAAGGACACGCATTACAAGGGGGCTGAGCGACTCGGGCATGGCGTCGGCTATCAATACGCCCACGACCACGAAGGCGGCATCGCGCCCCAGAAGCACTTGACGGAGGCGCGCAGCTACTACAAGCCGACGGACCGTGGTTTTGAGCGCGAGGTGCAGCGGCGGCTCGCCGACTGGCGGGCGAAGCTCCAGACGAGGAAACCGGCATGAGCACCGCGCTATCCAGTCTCGCCGCCGAGAAACGCGCGCTCCGCGAGCGGATTCTGGTGTTGCGCGGTGCGCTTTTCGCGGACGAAGTCGCGCGCCGCAGCGGGCAAATTGCTACGCGACTGCTGACGTTGCCGGCGGTTCGTGAGGCGCAGACGATCTTCTGTTATCTGTCGCACGGGAATGAAGTCCAGACGCACCAGCTAGTGCGCGACTGGCTCGCCGCCGGCAAACATATCCACGTGCCGGCTTACCACGCAGAGCAACGGCGTTATCAGCCAAGTCATATCTGTGATCTGGAGCGCGATCTGGCGGCCGGCAAGCTTGGCATTCTTGAGCCACACACGCGGAGGACGCCCGACCGGCCGGCGGACGTTGCGATTGTGCCGGGCGTGGCGTTCGACGCGCAGGGACATCGGCTCGGTTATGGCAAGGGTTTTTACGACGAGATGCTGAAGCATTTCGGCGGCCTGAAGATCGCGCTGACGTTTGACTGCCAGATGCAACCGAGCATCCCACACGTGCCCAAGGACGTGCCGATGGACGCCGTTGTCACCGAAAGTGCAGTCTATTGGAGGAAACACGCATGAGACGGTTTTTGTTAGAGAACGCTTACCAGGTGCTGGTGCTGACCCAGGCGGTGCTCTGGGTGATGGCCGGCTACTGGGGCCACCGCATCGTCAACCGCTGGCGGCTGATCGCGGCGCAACGCGAGGCGCGCAGCTTGATCGAGAATGCCGAGCGCGACGCCGCCTCCATTCGACGTGCCGCTGAGGTGACTGTCAGGGGCGATGCAGTAACGGCCCGTGAGGACTTTGAAAAGCAGACCATCGTTAAACGTGCTGAACTGGACGAGAAGGAGAAGCGACTCATTGCCCGCGAGGCCAGCCTGCAGGAAAAGTTGGAGACGTTGATTCGCCGCGAGGAGGAGTTGCGCGAGTCCGACCTGAAGATTGCCGCGCGGCTTGCTGAACTCGACAGGCTGAAAGCCGATGTGCAGGCGCTCATTCAGCAGCAGCGCGATGAGTTGCATCGTCTCTCCGGCCTTTCGCCCGACGAGGCGCGTCAGCAGTTGCTCCATCGTGTGGAACTGGACACGCAGGCGGAGGCGGCGGCTTTGGTGCGGCGTAGCACGCAACAGGCGCGCGCCGACGCCGAACACGAGGCCAAACGCATTGTCAGCATCGCCATCCAACGTTGTGCGGCCCACCATGTCAACGAAACCACCACGACCTCCGTGCCGCTGCCGAGCGAGGAAATGAAAGGCCGCATCATCGGCCGTGACGGCCGCAACATCCGTGCGTTCGAAGCCGCCACTGGCGTTTCATTGATCATTGACGAGACGCCGCAGGTGGTTGTGCTCTCCGGCTACGAGCCGGTTCGACGCGAGATCGCGCGCGTGGCCCTGACGCAACTTGTGGGCGACGGCCGCATCAATCCCGGCCGCATCGAGGAGGTCGTGCAGAAGGCTGCGGCCGACATGGACGAGACTGTTCGCCAGGCGGGCGAGGATGCCTGCGCGCGCGCCGGTGTCCAGAATGTTCACCCCGAAATCGTCAAGGTGCTCGGCCGCCTGAAATTCCGCCACAGCTACGCTCAAAACGTCCTTGACCACGGCGTGGAAGTTTCGCAGCTCGTCGGTGCGATGGCGGGGGAGTTGAAACTCGACGTGCCGCTTGCCAAGCGCATCGGCCTCCTGCACGACATCGGCAAGGCCGTCAGCGCGGAGATCGAAGGTTCGCATGCCATCGTCGGCGCGGAGCTGCTTCGCAAGTATGACGAGCCGCCCGAGGTCGTTGCCGCCATTGCGTCGCATCACGAGGAAGCTGAGCCGAACATCTACGGCGTTCTCGCCAGCGCGGGCGACGCCAACTCCGCCTCGCGCCCCGGCGCGCGCTCCGAGTCCGCCGCTGTCTATCTGGAGCGGCTCGGTAAACTCGAAGCATTGGCCAACGGGTTTCCCGGTGTCGAGCGCAGCTACGCCATCCAGGCTGGGCGCGAAATCCGCGTCATCGTCGAGCCGGGCAAGGTGGACGACAATACCGCCACGCTGCTGGCCCGTGACATCGCCCGCAAGATCGAGCGCGAGCTGCGTTACCCCAGCCAGATCAAGGTCACCGTCATGCGCGAGATGCGTGTGGTGGAGTATGCGAAGTGAGGACATAATGCGTAACGCGTAATCCGTAATTGCGGTCTTACGCATTACGCGTTACGCATTACCCAGTCATGAACCTTCTCTTCATCGGCGACATCGTGGGCGAACCGGGCCGGGCGGCGGTCGTGAGCCTTTGCCGGCTGCTGCGCGAGCGCCACAAGCTCGACTACATCATCGCCAACGGAGAGAACATGGCCGGCGGCAGGGGACTGACGTTGCAAACGGCGCGCGAACTCTTTGACGCCGGCGTGGACATCGTTACCAGTGGCGACCATGTCTGGGACCAGAAGGAGTTCGTCGCCGACATCGAGCGCGAGCCTCGCATCCTGCGCCCGGCCAACTATCCGGCGGGGGTCGCGGGTCGTGGCTCCATCGTCTGGAACCGCCCCGGCAAATCTCCCATCGGCGTCATCAATCTCCAGGGCCGCACTTTCATGGCTGCGCTGGAAAACCCATTCACGGTCGCTGACGCCCTCGTTGCCCAACTTCGCGAGCAGACCCGCATCATCCTCGTGGACATCCACGCTGAAGCCACCAGCGAGAAGATCGCTCTCGGCCGTTACCTCGACGGGCGCGTCAGCGCCGTCATCGGCACCCACACGCACGTTCAGACCGCGGACGAACAAATCTTCCCCGGCGGCACCGCTTATCTTAGCGACGCCGGTTTCACCGGCCCGCAGGAATCCGTCCTCGGCCGCGAGATCGAACCGATCATCCGCCGCTTCGTCACCCAGATGCCCCAGCGGTTCAGAATCGCCCAGGACCGCGTGGCGTTGCACGGCGCCATTGTGGACGTGGACGACGCCACTGGCCGCGCCCGCGCCATCACCCGCCTCCAGGAACACGCCTGAGCCGGTTGAACGCCTCTCAATTTTCCAATTCCGCGTTTCACCTTCCGCCGTCTCCCATTCTGCAACTGTAGTCCTCGTCGCATTTGCAATGGCAATGCACGATGCAATTGCAGGCGACCTCAGCCGACACTAAGCCGTTCGCTGGGGCCGAGATTAAGCTTTTCCATCGGTAAACGCGGAGTGTTTTGTGCGTCCACGTTGGGTCTTTCTACGTCTTCAGACCTCTTGGCACGCTGGTTGCCACTTGTGGATGCATGAACACGAAGCATGCACAACGGATCGCTGGAGTAGCGTTGGCTTTGAGCCTGTCCGCGATCCCCGCCGGAGCCATACCGATCAACATAACGATGCTCGGCAACACCCCCGTGATTGCTGCTCCCGCCAACCAACTGAGCGATTTTGGCGACACCACAGTCTTCAACTGGCTGAAAACTGACGTGGCGGCCTTTAACACCTACCAAGGCACCAGCTACCCGGTTCCGACGGCTAGCAGCACAAGCGGCAGCCCGCTGTCGAAGACCGAATCGTTTTCGGGTTCGAGCAGCTTCACCATGACCATGCCGAGCGAGCAATATGCCTTTCTGCACTGGGGCGGCAAGGACGGCGGATGGGCTCAAGCTTACTACAACCCCGGCGCGACGGCGGACTATGTCTTCAACGCACCTCCGGGCGGAGCGCCGCTGGTTGGTGGCATCTCGTTCTACTCGTCCTACGGATCGGGCGGTGGCGGTGGCGGCTCGGTGCCGGAGGGCGGCGTTACGATCGGCCTGCTCGGCATGGCGGTGGGTGGACTGGTGTTGATGCGGAAACAGTAAGCAATTTTCATCGCAAAGGTAGCGGGTCCGAGCGGGAGCAGAAGGCTCAACGGACCCGCGACCTGCTTCCGAGGCGGAAAGATGGAGACAAGCATCATGATGACAAAACAATTGAACAACCGCGGGTTGGCGTTGGTGGTGTTTGGATTGGTGATATCCCTGATCGCCATTCTGGCCATTTTGGTCGTCAAGGCTGTGGCAGCAACCCCCTGAGCACCTTGGGCCACGCGCAGAGACGGATGACGTTGCAGGGCATTGATGCGACATTCCCGCCCGCCCGTGCTATCGCCCGTTTCCGAGAACCCGCCTGACTGAGAGAATCTCGACTTCGTTTATTCCATCCACAGTCATTACCTGCTCGCGGGCAGCGTGAAATAGAACGTCGCACCCTTGTTGACTTCGCCTTCCGCCCAGACGCGACCGCCGTGGCGTTGAACGATGCGCTGCACCAGTGCCAGCCCGACGCCCGTGCCTTCAAAGTCGGCTTCGTTGTGCAATCGCTGGAAAACGCCGAAGAGTTTCTGGACATACTTCATGTCAAAGCCGACACCGTTGTCTTTCACGTAGTAAGCCAGCTCGCTGTCTTTGGCGTGGCCTCCAATTTCGATTTCAGCCACGGTTTTGGGGCGGCTGTATTTGATGGCGTTGGAAATGAGGTTCGCCAACACATGGCGCAGCAAGGTGCCGTCACCTCGCGCCGCCGGCAACGGATGGAGTTCAAACTGGAGCTTGCGGCTCGGTGCTTGCGCCGCGCATTCGTCAAAGACCTCTTGAGCCAGAGCGCCCATGTCAACCTCAGCCAAGTGCATGGACTGCCGACCCTTCCGGGAGAACTCCAACAGATCGTCAATCAACCGGCTCATGCGTTTGACTTCGTCACAGATGGTTCCCAACAGGCGGCGGCCTTCCTCGTCGAGCCGCTGCGCGTAATCCTGCTTCAGGATGCTTGCGAAGCCGTTGATGCTCCGGAGCGGCGCACGCAGATCATGCGACGCTGAGTAGGAAAACGCTTCAAGTTCCTTGTTGGCGGCTTCGAGTTGGGCAGTGCGATCATGCACCCGCTGCTCCAGTTCGGCATTGAACCTGCAAATCTCCTCCTCCGCCCGCCTGCGCTCGATGATGTCACGCTCCAGCTCGTGGTTGGCCTGCTCCAGTTGCTGCATCTTCGCCTCTAGCTTGCGGATCAGCGCCTCGTTGTATTGCTTGAGAAAAACAGCGTCCTCTTTTTGCGACGGTTCAACCGCCATGCGGGTCGGCGGTGCGGGCGGACGACGGACTTGTTGGATAACGTCGCGAATTATTCGCATGAACACTTCCGACTCCTCCGGTTTGACGAGGAATTGCTCCGCACCAAGACTGAGCGCGAATTCCCGATCGCGCTCATCGGTGTAGGTCGCGGTGTAGAAAACAAACGGGATTTGCCGCAAGCGTTTGTCCTTCTTCCATTCACGGCACAAGGCAAACCCGTCCATCACAGGCATCAGGATGTCGCTGACGATCAGGTCCGGCGGATTTTGCCGGGCCTTTTTCAGCGCCTCGGCTCCATTGGCAGCGGCGACAACTTGATATCCGTTGCCGCCCAAGAGAACCTGGAGTTGATAGAGGTTCGGTTCGTTATCATCCACGATGAGGATGGTCATGTTTGAGTCCCTCCGCCCGATGGCCGGGCTTTCAGATACTTTTCAATTTGACTTCTGAACGTGTCAGGGTTGATGGGTTTCTCGATGTAGCCGTTGCAGCCCGCCTCCAGAGTCTGCTCCCGATCGCCCACCATCGCGTAAGAAGTCACTGCCACGATGGGCACGTCTCTTAGGGCCGGGTTCTGTCTCAACGCCCGCGCAACGGCGTAACCGTCCATCTGTGGCAACTGGATGTCGAGAATGATGAGGGCAGGCTGGACCTGGCCGGCCAGTTCGATCCCTTCTGGTCCGCTTCGGGCCGGGATCACCTTGAAGCCGTTTTGTTCCAGCAAGAATGTCGCGAGGTAGAGGTTCTGTTCGTTGTCTTCGATGAGAAGAATGGTGCGTTTCATGATTTCCCTTCGGGATGGATTGGAAGTGTGAATCGGAACGTGCTGCCTTTGCCCCACTCGCTTTCGACCGTAATCGTGCCGCCCAACCGCTCGACCAGCCGCTTGCAGATGGCCAGCCCCAGCCCGGTCCCTTCGTGCTGGCGCGTCAGGCCGCTGTCAAGTTGACGGAAGGGTTGGAACAATTTCTCCAGATCCTCACGCTTGATGCCAAGACCGGTGTCGGCCACGGAAATGCGGACTGCGGACTGCGGAATGTGGGGTGTGCCGGGCACGATTTCCGCAGTCAGCGCGACTTCGCCTTGCTCTGTGAACTTGATCGCGTTGCTCAACAGGTTAAGCAGGATTTGCTCGACGCGCCGGCGGTCGTTGGTAATCCGGCGCACGTCAGGCGCGATCTGCGTGATCAACGGCAACTGTTTCTTGTCGGCCAGTGGCGTGACCGTTTGCACAACCTTTTTAATAGACTCGGACAGGTCAAAACGTGCGTTCGCAATCTCGATCTGGCCGGCCTCGATTTTGGAAATGTCCAGCACGTCGTTGATGAGGGCCAGCAGATGTTGCCCGCTGTCTTTGACCATGCGGAGCTGCTTGGTCTGTTCCGCGTTCAGCGGCCCCGCCAAGCCTTGCAACAGGAGGCCGGTGAATCCGATGATCGAGTTGAGCGGAGTGCGCAACTCGTGCGACATGGTGGCGAGGAAGACGGACTTCGTCCGATCAGCCGCTTCGGCGCGGTCCCGCGCCTCGGCCAGTTCGGAGGTGCGCAAGAAGACGCGCCGTTCGAGGCTGGCCTGGGTGGCCCGCAACTCTTCCTCGACTTGTTTGCGCTTGGTAATGTCACGCACGATCGCTTGGAGCAACACCTCCCCCCCCAACTCCAGACGGTTCAAACTCACCTCCGCGGTAAACGGTGTCCCATCTGCCCGGCAGTGTTCCCATTCAAAAAATTGCGGTCCTTCCGCAAGGGCTTTATTGATCTTCTCCAGAGCTTTCTCGTTGGAGCGCCGTCCGTCCGGCTGCGTGGATGGCGAGAATCTGCAAGGAGTCGCGCCGACGATCTGCTCCCGGCTACAGCCAAACAAGAACAGCGAACGCGCGTTGCAGTCAATGAACTGGTTCTGGCGTATCAGCAAGATCGCGTCGTTGGCTGCCTCGAACAACGTCCGGTGTTTGAGTTCACTTTCGCGCAGCGCCTGTTCCACACGTTTGTGCCCAGTCACGTCCCGAATGACCTCAATCGCACCGCAACGATGGCCCTCCTGGTCAAGCAAGGGCGACGCCACTCCCCAAATATGAGCCCCTTGGCCTCCATTCAAGCGCGGGATGAAACCCTCCGCGTAAATCATGGTGCCCTTTCGCTGGACATATTTGTATGCGGCCTCGAGTTCCGACGCGGGCAGATCCAGCAGATCAATCAAAATCGGCCGGCGCTCGCCATAGAACGGTTCAGCATAGACGTAGTCTCCGCGGCCCAGCAGCGACTGCTTCTTCACGCCGGTCAAGACTTCACAGGCGCGGTTCCAAGCGATGAGCCTTTTGTCCTGGTCAGTCACAAACGTGGCATCGGGCAAGAACTCGATGATATTCGCTAGCCGTTGCTCTGCCGACTGAACCGCTGCCTCAGCCTGCTTGCGCGCGGTGATGTCCGTGACCACGCCGTTCCACAAGACCCGCCCATTGGATGAACGCCGTGGGCGAGAGCACACCTGGATCCAACGCCATTGTCCATCGGAACGACGTATGTGCAACTCCATCGTGAGGTCGGCCAGGTTCTGCAGGCTGGCCGCCTCCGCCGCCTGCAGTGCTGGCCTCAATTCAGGAGCAATCTGGCGGTGCAGCACGTTGGCATCGTGCAGCACATCTTCTGCTTTGACACCGTGCAGTTTCTCCACTCCGGCACTGAGATAGAGAAATCGGGAACTGCCGTCCGCCTCACGAGTGTATTGGTAAACATAGCTGTCAGGCAGGTTGTCCCCGAGCAGACGCAGACGTTCCTCGCTTTGGCGCAGCGGGACTTGATCCCGCGCGCGGGCCTGTGATTCCGCGCGCAGCAGGAGCGACAATAGCAACGCCGTGACGAGAACAAAAGCCCAGCCCTTGTAGATAGACCATTGCGTGCGTGCACCAGCATCAAGCGGCAAAATCTCCAACAGCCGGTCGGACAGGAGAATCCACAAGCCAGCAAACAGCACGTAGGGCAGGACAATCCAGAGGATTGCTTTCGCGACAGGGCTGTTCATGGTCACAAAACTTCCTTGGTTCGCACTTCCGATCAGCACTACAGACAGTTTACTGCAAACCGCGCCGAACACCATTTTTTATTGGCCGGCGGGCAGGGCCTAATACGTCCGCATTTACCAAGCAGCGGGTCGAGTGGGTGGCTCGCTTCGTCCAGCAAATCCGCTTGGCCTGTGATTGTCCTGACACGGGCGCAACTTGACACCTGCGCCATAATAAGGGCGTGAGCCGTTGGAACCTCGAACGCAGCAAACCCTTCAAACGAAAGGAGCGACATGAGCGCCGATCCCAGCCCAGTGCCGTCCCTGC
>JBAYFL010000008.1:0-217242 GCA_041667205.1 Verrucomicrobiia bacterium
TCTTTTTCGCGCGGCGCGGCGAAACAAAACAGCTCAACCAACCGCACTGTTTACCCCGACTTCGATCTCACGCTTCAGCCCACCGAAGTTTTCACACAGTCTGGCGCTGCAGCGAACCCGGCGGGGGCGTCGCGGTTGCAATCGTTGCGTCCCATGCGCCGGGTCGCTGAGCTTGGGTCGTTAGACAGTGCCATCTTCCGCATCTGGTGGCCGGAGCTTCTTCCTGGAGTAAACTTTCACGCTTGGCTTGACGCGCTCCACCGGTTTGATGCCCCAGAGCCGGCGGACCTTCGGCGGCGCTGGTCTCTTCCTACTCACGACCCAACACGCGCCGGCCTTCGATGCGCAAACGGCCCCCGGCGATCAGCCGCACGGCTTCGGGATAGATGCGGTGTTCCTCGACCTGTATGCGGGCGTGCAGCGTTTGCGCCGTGTCGCTGTCGAGCACGGGCACAGCGGCCTGAACAATGATAGGGCCGCTGTCCACGCCGGCGTCCACGAAGTGAACCGTGCAGCCGGCCACCTTCGCGCCGTAGTCGAGCGCCTGCTTCCATGACTGCAAGCCGGGGAACGCCGGCAACAGCGCGGGGTGGATGTTGATGACGCAGCCGGAAAACGCCTTCAGGAAATCATCCTTGAGCACGCGCATGAAGCCGGCGAGGCAGACCAGTTCCACGTTGCGCTCGCGTAGCGCGGCGACGTAACGCTGTTCCACGTCCGGCTCCAGTTTGGTGCGGAACTTGCCCGGCAGAATATAGAGCGCCTCGATGCCGGCCTGCCGCGCGCGGTCGAGGATCTTTGCGTTCTCGACATCACTGATGATGACAGCGATCTCGGCAGGGAAACCGGGCTGGGCGCAGGCATCGAGCAACGCCTGGCAGTTGGTGCCGCTGCCGGAACCGAGCACACCGAGGCGGAGTTTGCGTTGAGGGGGACTTGTTTGGCTCATCTGAAATCTCGGACTTGAAATCTCAAATGGTCACGCCAGGCATAACGCCAGTTCGCGCAGCAGTTCGCGCGAACCGCAAGTCTGAACGCGTTCAATGGCGCGCTTCTCGCGCCGATCCACTTCTTGAAAGCTGATACCGATGAGCCGCGCGGTTTCTTCGAGTGAATGCGCCACGCCGGCGGCATTGAGGCCGTAACGGAGCACGATCACCTGCCGTTGCTTATCCGTCAGGCACTCAAAAAGCCGCTCCAGCATCGGCCGGATTTCGCGCTGCGCCAGCGTCTCCGCCGGATGCACAGATCGTTCGTCGCGCGCATCACCGCCGTCCGCCCACGCCGTTTCCAGTGACACGCGCTGCGGCATCACTTCCAGCCGGCGCAACCGCGGCAGCGCGTTCACGGGCACATGCACCGGCGCACGCTGGCCTTGCAGGAAGCGGAGCATCGCGCCGCGAATCCACTCCTGCGCGCATGTCGAGAGCCGGCAGCCGGTGGTGTTGGCGGTCTTGTCAATGGCGTGGAGCAGCGCCATGCAGCCTTCCTGAAACGCGTCGTGAAACTGGTCCGGCCCCGACGCCATCCGGCCCGCGAGGTCATAGACCAGCCGCACCTGCGCGAAAAACAAATCGGTCTGCGCCGCCTTGTAGCGCGGATAGTCGCGCTTGATATGCAACTTGAGCTTGTCGCAGAGCGACACCAACTCGTTCGGCAGCAGCCAGCGCCGGCGCGCGGCGGGGATGTCGTCCTCCGCGCCGAGTTGGAACAGGATGTGCCGCGCCTGCCGGGCGGTGATGTTGCCGGTGAAACTCTCCAGCACGCCGAGGAGCACGTCCTTCTGCGGTTCCACCAGCAACGACTGGATCGCCTGCTCCGCGCTCACGCCCTGACGGCCGCCGCGCAGGTCGCGCAACTGCATTTCGATCAGAACGCTCTGGCGAAACTGCGGCCAGCTCAGCAACTCGGCGAGGAACCGGCGGTAATGCGCCACCGTTTGCCGCAGGCGCTGCTCGCGGCCGGCGTCGAGCGTCTCCACGGACGCGCCGCTCTCGCGAACGTAGCGGATCAGCCGCTCATAACCGTCTGCGCAGCCTGACGCGCCGGTTTCCGGCTGGAGCGCGCCGGTTTCTGGAAGTTCTTGCTTGGTGGTCGCCGCAATCATACGAAACTGACAAACATTACCCCCAGTGGGCGTTTGTGGCAATTTCTTAGTGGCGCCGGACCGCTTTACAGCACGGCGGTCTTGCGTCAGAATTCAGTTGTCATGCGGAAGCGAAGTCCATATCGGAGGCGTTGCGGTCGGTGGCTGCGGCTGGCCGGATGGCTGGTCGCAATGGCGTTGCCCTTTGTCCATGCGGAGCCGCCACCCCTCAAGTTTTCGGACTTCATCACCTCCGCGCAACGGACAGATTCTGCGCCGCGCCTCAAGCCGCTCGACAATCTGGACGTAAACTACACCAAAAGCGTGCCCACGCCCGGCCCGGAGGCGATTGCCCGTGGCCAGCGCGATGCCGGCGAAGATGTCTTCAGCGCCATCTATGAACGCCCGCTGGCGCGCGACCTGGCGTTGCAGGTGGACGGCTCGCTGCGGTTTCCGCAGGAACGCCCGCTCACTGAAACCGGCGTCGCCCAAGGCAATCTGGCGGTGAACAACCTCACCACGCGCGCGGTTTACGCTGGGACGGACGACTGGTCGCTGAAACCGTTTTACTCGCACACGATGTGGAACCATCAGGAGCGCGCGCAGGCGACGGCGATGGACCGCGCCGCGAGCAGCCTCGGCATGGACGCCGACTGGCAACTGACCAGCCGCACCAAGCTCACCAGCGGATTGCAGAGCCAGCAGGTGGACTACACAACGTCCGCGTCCAGTTACCGCGCTGACATCGCGTCGTTCGGCGTCGAACAGCAACTGACCGGCAAGCTCAAAGCCGCCGCGAGCGTCGGCACCGAGTTGCGCGAAGAGTTTACCGGCAAGCGCGCGACCAATCCCAATAACGACCTGAACCTGAGCTACGCACTGCCATACGATGCGACGTTGACCGTCGGCCGCCGGCAGGCGATTCAGGAAAGCTACCAGCCGGACTTCTACGAGGAGATGAACGAGGCCTACTATTCGCGGCTGAGCCAGCGCGTCCTGCCAAACCTCCAAGTGGACACCTCCGCCGCGCTGGAATTCGCCGGGCGAAACAGCGCGCTCGCCTCCGCCCTACCCACACGCAATGAGTTCTGGCAGTTTCAGCTCGCGCCGAGCTATCAACTGCGCGAGGATTTGAGCGCGCAGATCGGCTACAGCCTGAAGGTTTACACCCTGCCCGCTGTGCCGAACCAGCCGCTCGACAACGCCGTGTTCCTGAGTTTGAAGCTCACTTACTAAACCGACGAGGACTTATGGCCGATAAAAACATTCCCGATCTCCAAGCCGTGCTTGTCTGCGAAGATGTCCGGCAGGAGATGAACCCCGCCAGCCAGACGCTCGTCGGCGTCGTCAATTGCCTCCAGTCGCCGCAGTTTCCCGTCACGGCGTTCAAGCTGTTCATCTGGGTGCGCTGGTGCGCCGGGCGCGGCCAGTTCACGCAGCGGGTCCGCCTGCTGACGACCGACGAAGTCACGGTGCTGCGCGAGTCCGACTGCACGTTCCAGCTCGCCGACGAACATGTCAGCGTCACCAACGTCACGCTCTTCGGCGGTGTGCAATTCGAGCGGCCCGGTGTTTATTGGGTCGAAGTCCACCTCGACGACGAGTTGAAGATCCACTTCCCGTTTCCGGTGGTGCAGATCAAGCAGCCGCCGCAGCCGGCGAAGACGGAGTGAACCAGACTCGCGCTAGAAGTTGCGGCGCGGTCTGTTCCTGAATGGGGAAATCACCGGCGGACGTTTCGGCGCGGGAGCGTGGGGAGGCTTTTCTTCCACCAACCGGACTTTCGGCGGCGATTCGAGAGTGAGCACCTCGACGACCTTGGCGTCCTTCACCGACCAACCCGTGACCGGCTCCGCTTCGCCAATCTTCGTTTCGGACGGCTTCTTCTCTCCGGCATCAGGCTCTGGCGATGCGAAGGCGGTCTGCATCGTCGAGTTCTGCACGTTGATGGCTTCGGCGAACTGCGCAGCGGCCGCGTCGAGCACCTGGTAGCCGTTCACCAGCCACTCCAGTCGGCCCGATTGAATGTCCACCAGCAATCCATGCACCGGAGTCTTCGGCCCAATGATCGGGCTGTGGCGGACGAAATCCACGGCCTTCATCACGTTCTGGCGCTCGCTGGCGAAGACGCCGAAGAACTCGACGAGATTGTCCGGCAACTTTGACCGGTTCACGCCGAGAGCGTTGAAGCGTTCGGTGAGTTGGAGCACGGTGGTCTGTCCGGCGCGGCAATCGGTGTGGCCGATGACGGCGATTTCCTTCCCGCCTTTCACCACGCAAGCCAGCGCCAACGAACGGATCGTGCTGCTCATCGAGCCGGTGATGATGTTGCCCGCGTTGCGCAGCCAGATGAACTGTTCTTCCGGCAGGCCGAGCACCTCCGGCATCAGCGGGTTCAGCCGCGGGTCAATGCACGTCAGTGCCACCACCGGCAGCGCTTCTGCGAAGTCCGCCACATGCACACCGGCGCGCTTATCGCCGGCCGCGGCGCGGTGGTTGGCATCCAGGATGGTTTCGAAGAGACGCATGGCGTCGGCGCGTTCTCAGCGACGGCTCAACTCGCTTTCTTATCGCTCTCGTCCTTCTCCATCGCTTTCCTCAGCGCCGGCACCTGCTCCAGCAGTTTCTCGAACTTGACGCCGGTGAGGCTCTCGATCACGGGCGGCAATTGGCTGATGATGGTGGTCACGTCGCTGGTGAGTTTGCTCGCGCCACCGCCGGGGCCGTTGCCGGCGTTGATGATGACCATCTTCTCGGTCTTGGCCAGCGGCTCGCTGATCTTGCCGGCCACGGCCGGGAGGATTTCGACGATCATCTGGATGACGGCGGCTTCGTTGTATTGCTTGAACGACTCCGCCTTGAAGCGCATCGCCTCGGCGGTCGCCTTGCCTTGCGCTTCGATGACGTCGGCTTGGGCCAAGCCGCGCGCCTTGTTCGCGTCGGCCTCGGCGATACCGGTGGCCTTGACGACGTCGGCGCTGGCGAAACCGGTCGCCTTCGTGGCGGACGCGGCGCCGGCGGCTTCGGTTTCGAGCTGGAATTTCCGCGCATTGGCGAGCGTCTCGACTTTGTAGCGCTCAGCGTCGGCGGGCTTCTGCACCACCGCTTCGAGTTCCTTCTGCTTGCGCTGGATTTCCTGCTGCTGTAGCTCGATCTGCTTCTGTTTCTCGATGATGCTGACCTGCACTTCCTCGGCCTTCACCAACTGGCCGGTCTTGAACTTCTGCAAATCGTAGGCGAGGTCGGCCTCGGCTTTCTTCTGGTTCACCGCGGCTTGATACATGGCGACGTTGGATTGATAGTCGCGCTGCGCCTCGGCGATCTTGGTGTCGGCGGCAAACTTCGCCTCCTGGCCGGCCTGCTGGGCTTGCGCGGAACGGATCATCGAGTCCCGGTCGGCTTCGGCCTGCGCGATGATGGCGTCGCGTTTGACCTGCGCGATGCGCGGCTTGCCGAGTGCGTCGAGGTAGCCCTGCGTGTCTCGAATGTCGCGGATGGTGAAGCTGACGATGCCGAGGCCCATGTTGGCCATGTCGCCGGCGGCCACCTCCTGCACCTTCGAGGCAAACGCGTCGCGGTTCTGGTAGATTTCCTCCACCGTCATCGTGCCGAGAATGGCGCGCAAGTGACCCTCTAGCGTCTGCATCGCGATGTTCTTGATGTCCTCGGTGCGTTTGCTCAGGAACTGCTCCGCGGCGGTGGCGATGGAGACGTCGTCGCCCTTGACCTTGATCTGCGCCACGCCGTCCACCTTCACCGGCACGCCCTTGCTCGTGTAAACCTCCGGCGTCTGCACATCTATGGTGAGCAACTCCAGCGAGAGCACGTCGGCTTTCTCAATGACCGGGATGATGAACGTGCCGCCGCCCTTGACGATGCGGAAGCCGCGCGAACTGATTTTGCCATCCGGGTCCGTCACGCGATACTTGCGGCCGGAGATGATCATCACCTCATTCGGGCCGACCTTCGTGTAGCGGCTGGCCCAGACGGTGCCGAAGACAAAGATGACGATGACAAGCCCGACGATGGCGACGGCGGCAAACCCCGCGCCTTCCGGCAGCATGGCGGCAAGTGTTGGTATCATATTCTCGGCTTTCGTTGAGTTGAGCGTTGTTTCGATGAGTGGGTTGGCGGTGGAAAATCCGGTTCAAGAAGCGGCGACGTAAAACTGCGTGCCGACGATGCGAATGATCTTCACGGTCTGTCCGTTGCCGAACGCCGCGCCGCCTTCGCTGCGGGCCGGCGCGGTGTAACGGCTGCCGCCGTGAATGTAGGCGATCTCACCGACGCCGTTCGCGGCAATCGGCGTGACGACCGTGGCCGTCAAGCCGATCACTTGGGCGATCTTCGATTCGCTGGAGCTTTGCGTCCGGCGGAACACCGCACGGAAGAGCCAAAACACGAGCGTTGCAATGGCAAACCCGCCCAACGCCGCCACCGGCGCGCTGATCAAGACCGAACTGGTCGCCTCGATCTTCGAGAGAACCATCCCGATGCCGCCGAACGCCGTGATGAACGAAGCGATCGTGGTGGGGCTGACGGGCGAGAAACCGGGCATGTCGTGCGTGCCGAAGCCCGCCTCGGCATGGCCCTCGGCTCCAAGGGCTTCGTGCCCGCCCGCGCCCGCATCGTGCCCGCCAAACACGTCCGCCATGAAGGCGCTGACGATGGTGAAAAGCAAACCGACCCCGAAGCAGATGAGATAGACCAAGAAGACTTTGTCCATAGTAACCTCGTTGGCGTGGTTCCGGGCGTAGTTAATGCCTCTCCCTCCCATCAAGCAAGCCCGAAAGCGCCGCCCGCCCTCCCGCACTCGTTCCGCGCGGCGCAGCGCCCACACACCGCCGCGACTTTTCTGTTGTGCCGCAATCGCCCCGCGCTACACTGCCGCCGAAGCAATCGAAGGAATTATCATGGCCGTGCTGATGTCACAACGAGGCTTTAGTGGTTGGTGCAAGCGAATCTCTCCCCGCGTGACACTTTCGACAATTTCTCAACCCCTTTTGCTGCTCATCCGCAGCAGTATGGATCACATCCTCGAAACCATTCGAAAGAACCACGCCCACAGTGCCGCGCAGGCAAAGAAGATGTGCTTAATAGCGACCTAGTCAGCGCACAATCGGAGATAATATGTCACTCGTCTTAATCATCGTCATCCCCCTCCTCGCAGGGGCATCCTTGTTCGCATTTGCGGTTAGCTGCCGCCAGAAGCGGGATGCCAGGACTCAAGCCATCAGTCTTGTTGCAAACATCGCGACTATTGTCGGAGTAAGTTTCGCCGTCCTTGCTGTTGTTTACGGTGCCCTTCAGTATGAGACTTACTTGCGTGAGTTGTCCAAGAAACCGGACATGGAGGTATGCATCTCTCCACGTGTAATTCCTAAGTCTGGATTGATTCGGTATTCCTCACCTTCTGCACAGTATACAGAGCCAATGAAGATTATCGTAGAAGTCACCAACATCGGGCAAGTCTCAGGTCGAGAAGTGTTGGCCGTGGTGGGCTTCACCCCCAACGTGCAAGTTCTAAGCATCGACTACCGCGGTCCTGGTTTTGAAATGCCCACGCAAGGGAAAGCCGTTTTCATGTTATTCAATCACGACGTTCCAATTCTACCCGGCGGACCAAGCATGCCTCTCATGGAATTAACGATTAGACTCCAGAGAATGGGACAGGAACGAATTGAGATCGCCCAACTGATGACAAATGTGGAAGGAAAGCGCTTCAAAATCTATCAGGTATTCCTTGACCCAATCTCAAATAGGTTCAACAACGAAGTTTGCCAATCTGGGCATAAGACCTCCGTGGGGAATTTCCCATTAGAATGACTGAAATTGTTGGGCCATTCGACAGATGAGGCGGCGACGTAGGTTTCCAAAAGTAGTTTTGGGTTCTTAGTATCCGGTCGTCGGATTCAATTCATGATTCTTAACGAGTTTCAGACCGGTGGCGGCTATCGAAAGCACGTCAGCAATAAGTTTCGTCTGAGGCGCGGGGACGGGAGGCGTGAGGTTTTGACCTGAGGGTCAATCCAGTCTTGACCTCACTTCACGTCAAGCCGGTCCAGCCGCAGGAGAACGGCGCCGAAGTCGAGGACGCGCTGGCCGGGGACGAGGAAGCAGGCGGGGATGCTGTAGCAGTTGCCATAGCCGCGCCGGAGCATGCCCAACTCCAGCAGGACGGCGCAGTGTTTGCCGATGTTGGTGGCCGGAACATGGAGGCGGTTGGAGAGTTCGAGCACCGGCAGGGCCTCGCCTTTGAGGAGTTCGTCGAGGATTCGCCACCGCGTCATGTCCGAAACGGCTGTCAGGAGGCGTCCCAATGGGATGACGGGTATTTGTCCGGTCGTGGCGGTCGTATTCATGGCTTTTTCCCTATTTTCCGCAGGATTACAACATATTCCGACGACCTTGGCAAGCGTTCTACGGGATGGTTGGTTCTTTCGAACAGGTGCGATATTCTTCCTGCCGGGTGGAAAGTTCTTTCTACAGGGTGAGATATTCGTCTTCCAAGATGGGATATTCTTTCGGACAGGTGTGATATTCCGTCAAACAGGTGGAAGATTCTTTCTATCAGATGTGATATTCTCGCGAACGGGTGTGATGTTCTTTCGGGCAGGTGGTATATTCCTCCTCACAGATGGGAGAATCTTCCGGACAGGCGGGATATTGTCAGTTGGAAGCGTGCCGATTCAACGGCGGAGGTTGAATTCAGTGATCGAGGCTGAATCGAAGTCCGTCGCGATTCGCCGCTATGGCCGGACGAACGCCAAGGTTCCCCAGACTTCCCCGCTCTGCCGCGCTACAACTGTTTTAGTTCCCGCTCGATGCCCTTCGCGTCCTTCGTCGGGCCGATCACGGCCAAGCGCAGGCGCGACGCGCGAAACAGATCGCGGGCGATGGCGTGGACTTCCGACGCCGTGACTTGTTGGACGCGGTTCACCACCTCGTCCGGTTCAAATATCTTCCGGAAGCCGAGCAGGTGTTCGCCGGCCCACATCATTTGGTTGCTCGTGCTCTCCAGAGCGAGCCGCATCTGGCCGATGGCGTAGTCCTTGGCGCGACGCACCTCGCCGATTGACGGCGGCTTGGCGGCGGCGCGGGCCAGTTCGCGCACTGTCAGCCGCAGCGCCTTTGTAAGCCGCTTGTTGTCGAGGCCGGCTGAGACGATCATCGCGCCGGCGTCGGCGAAGTAGTTGAGCGAACTCTGGATGGAATACGCCAGGCCGTGCCGCTCGCGCACCACCTGGAACAGCCGGCTGCTCATGTTCTCGCCGAAGATCACGTTGAGCAGCTTCAGCGCATAGCGCCGGTCGTCGGAACGGGAGAAGCTGTGCAGGCCGAGCGCCAGGTGGCTCTGCTCGGTCTCCTTGGTCATCAGCCGCACGACGGGGCCGCGTCCGCCCATGCGCGCGGACAGGAACCGGTTGCTCCGGCCTTGGCGGATGCGCTTCGCCAACGGCCGCACCGCCTCCAGCAAGCGCGCGTGCTCCAGCGGGCCAGCGGCGGCAATGATCGTGTTGTTGCCGACGTAGTGCCGCGCCTTGTAGTCGAGCAGGTCGCGGCGCGAGATGGCGTCCATGGTCTTGAGCGTGCCGGTCAGCGACTTGCCCAACGGCTGGCGCGGCCAGAGCGTCTCGTTCAGAATCTCGTGCACGTGCTGGTCCGGCCGGTCCAGATACATCTGGATTTCTTCCTTGATGACACCGCGTTCCTTCTCCAGTTCGGCCGCGTCGAACCGCGGCTCCAGATAGATGTCCATCAATACGTCGAGGAGCAGGTCGAGTTTGTCGGCGCTGGCCTTGGCGAAGTAGCAGGTGTGTTCCTCGCTGGTGAAGGCGTTGAGGTAGCCGCCGATGCCCTCGACCTCCTGGCTGATCTGCTTCGCGCTGCGGCGGCGCGTGCCTTTGAAGAGCATGTGCTCGATGAAATGGCTGACGCCGCAAATCCGCGCCGGTTCGTGCCGGCCGCCGACGGCAACCCAGACGCCGAGCGCAACGCTTTGCATCGAGGGCATCTCGGCGGTGGCGACCAACAGGGAGTTGTCGAGGCGCGTGACGTGGTAGCGGGCGATCATGTCATTTTCTTTCGCTCTGCCGCGTCGTGCTGCGCACGCCAATGCCGGATGTGCTCGACCGCCTCTTTCGGCTCGTCCACGCAGATGAAGATGTCGAGGTCCTCTGGCGAGATGCACTTCGATTTCAGCATCGTCTGCCGCATCCAGTCGAGCAGGCCACGCCAGTAATCGCGCCCGATCATGACGACGGGAAACCGCTCGATGCGATGCGTCTGGACCAGCGTGATGGCCTCGAAATACTCATCCAGCGTGCCGAAACCACCGGGGAAAAGCACGAACGCGTTGGCGTATTTCACGAAACAGACCTTGCGCGTGAAGAAATACCGGAAATCGAGCGGATGGTTGATGTAAGGGTTCGGCTTCTGTTCCGACGGCAACTGGATGTTCAGTCCCACGGAAACGCCGCCGGCTTCGCTCGCACCTTTGTTGGCCGCTTCCATGATGCCCGGCCCGCCGCCAGTAATGACCGCGAAGCCGCTCTCCACCAACAGCCGTCCGGTCTGCGTGGCTTTGCGATACATCGGATCATTGCGCTTCGTGCGCGCCGAGCCGAACACCGTCACCGCCGGCCCTATTTTGCTCATGGACTCAAACGAGTCCACGAACTCCGCCATGATGCGGAAAATTCGCCATGGATCATCCCGCGTAAAATCTGGTATCGAGGCGCCAAGCATAAGTAAGCCGCCGCAATGTATCGGCCCCGCCGCAGCATGTCAACGAAACGGGCGAGAAACAGGCTATAAGGTTCCTGGTCGAGGCGGTGGCTGAAACACTCAACCGGCCTGCTCGCGCGTCTCCATGCGTAGCAGCCAGACGCTCATCGCCAGCACCGCCATCTCCACCACCAGCGTTGTCACGCCGAGCCGTCCGCTGAGCGGCCCGAAACAGCCGCACTCCGGCGACAAGCCGCGCGCCAGCGTCACCACGCCCGCCGCCAGAAAAACCACCGACATGCCCACCATCAGCGCCAGCGCGCCGGTGCGCCACCGCCCGATGACCGCCAGCACGCCGGCGACGACCTCCCACCACGGCAACAACACCGCCACCGTCGGCACGAGCGCGTCCGGCAGCAGATCGTAGTCGGTGATGGCGCGGGCGAACGCAATCGGATCGGCGATCTTCAGCGCGCCCGCAACGATGTAGATGCCGCCGAGCAACCACAGCGCCACACGTGCCGCGAGAGTTTTCATTTCGTGGCGCATTTCCGTGTTCGAGAAACACCCCTCGGAGTCGTTGTTTCGCCTCCAACTCAACCCGGCGGCAGGGTGAACCAGAAGGTGCTGCCTTTGCCGACTTCGCTCTCGAGGCCGATCTGGCCGCCGTGGGTTTCGACGGCAAGTTTGCAGAAGGTCAGGCCCAGGCCGGTGGAGTGGCGGCGCGCTTCCTTGTCCACCTGGCCGAACTTCTCGAAAACCTTCTTATGATGCTCGGCCGGGATGCCGGGACCGGTGTCGGTCACGGCCACGCGCGCCATCGAGTCCTTGCGGCTGATGGTGACGGTGATCCGTCCGCCGTCGGGAGTGAACTTGACGGCGTTGCCAATGAGATTGGCGATGATCCGCTGGAGGACGTCTTTGTCGGCATGGACGCTGAGCGCGCCGGACTGAGACTCGATGCTGAGGCAGCGCTGGCCTTTGAGGATGCTGAAGGTGTCCACGACGTCCTTGGCGATGGCGGCCACGTCGCACGCCTGGCGGTTCAGCGGCATCTCGCCGGCTTCCATGCGGCTGACATCCAACAGGGTGGTGACCATGTCGAGGAGCTTGGCGGTGTGTTTGCCGAGGATGTCAATGTAGCCGACTTCCGACGCGTTGAGCTTGGCGGCGACCTTGACTTTGATGAGATCCACATAGCCCGCCATCATCGCCAGCGGCGAACGCAGATCGTGGACGACGAGGTGAACGAGGTTGTCGCGGAGGGTTTCGAGTTCGCGGAGGCGCTCGTAGTTTTCCTTGAGTTGGCGGTTCTGGCATTCGAGTTCCTTCTGGAGCTGCCGGAGCTTGAGGTGGGTCTCGACGCGGGCGTGGACTTCCTCGAACTGGAACGGCTTGGTGACGTAGTCCACGCCGCCGAGGCCGAACGCCTTGACCTTGTCCATGGTCTCGTTCAAGGCGCTGATGAAGATGACGGGAATGGAGGCGAGCTGCGGATCGGCTTTGAGGCGCTTGCAGACTTCGTAGCCGTTGATCTCCGGCATGTTGATGTCGAGGAGGATGAGGTCAGGCGGGTCGCTCTTGGCGGCCCGGAGGGCCATCTCGCCGCTGGGAACGGGACGGGCCTTGTAGCCGCGGCCTTTGAGCATGCCGTTGAGCAGTTGCAGGTTCTCCGGGGTGTCGTCCACGACCAGGATGCTGGGGGTGGCGGCAGGAGTCGGTGTGGGTTGCATGGTTTGTCAGGGCGCTTCCGGCTGCAGGAGATGCAGCAGCCGTTTGTAATCGAACCGTTCCATCAACTGCCGCAACGCCCGCGCGAGCGCGGGATCACGCGGCTCAATGCGGGCGATGAGTTCCAGCAGGTGGTCGAGGTCGGCGTTGATGGCGGCGCGGCGCATCGCGTCCGTCAGGTCGCGTGGCAGGGCCGCCAACGCGGTGCGTTCGATCTTGGTGGTGGCGCTGGCGGGCGAGGGCGCGATGGTTTCGCCGGCATAGACATATTTCACGCTGAGGAATTCCCGGATGGTTTCCAGCAGCCGGCCCTCGCGGTAGGGTTTGATGATGAAATCGTCGGCGCCGGCGGCGAGGATGGCGTTGCGGCTCTCCTGGAAGGCGCTGGCGGTAACAACGATGATCCTGACCGGCGGGGCGTCGGGGCGGGAACGGATGCGGCGAATGACTTCGTAACCGTCCACGACCGGCATGCGCAGGTCGAGGAGGATGAGGTCGGGGCGCCACTGCTCGTATAGACGCAGCGCCTCTTCGCCATCGGTGGCTTCCGACGTTTCAAACCCGACGGTTTTGAGCAGAGTGCGGAGCAGAGTGCGGTTGTCCTCAACGTCATCCGCAATGAGCACTCGATATGTGCGCTGACCCGGCTCCAGCCTCAGCACGTGACGCAGCTCAGTCTTCTGCGCAACCGCGGACGATTCGCCTTTGGCAATGGCAACATCGAACCGAAAAACGCTGCCTTTGCCGGTCTGGCTGGTCACGGTGATGTCGCCGCCCATGAGCCGGACGAACTCCCGGCTGATGGCCAGACCCAGGCCCGTGCCGCTGCCGGCGTGGCGTCCGGCGCGGGTCTGCTCGAACGGGTCGAACAGCCGCTCCATTTCCTCCGGCGCGATGCCCGGCCCGGTGTCCTCGACTTCGATTTTCAGGCGCAGGACGTTGCCTTCCATCGCCTGCGTCTGCGCACGCAGCGTGATGCCACCTTTATCGGTGAATTTTACGGCGTTGCCCATGAGGTTGATGATCACCTGACGCAGCTTGCTCTCATCGGTGACCACGTAACGCGACACCTCGCCGACGCGCTCGATGGAGAAGCACAGTTGTTTGTCGTCGGTCCGCAGGCGGAACATCATCTCCACGTCGTGCAGAAACGCGTGCAAGTCGAAGGTCGTCGGGTTCAACGTCGTGCGACCGGCTTCGATCCGGGAGACTTCGAGGATGTCGTTGATGAGCGCCAGCAGGTGCTCGCCGCTGCGGTTGATGGTGTCGAGGTGCTGCCGCTGTTGCGGCGTGAGGACCGGATCGCGCTGCATCAACTGCGAAAAGCCGAGGATGGCGTTCATCGGCGTGCGGATCTCGTGCGACATGTTCGCCAGGAACACGCTCTTGGCGCGATTGGCCGCCTCGGCGGAGCGCTTGGCATCCTCGAGCTGCTGGATGGATTCCTCCAGCTTCTTCAGAGCTTTCTCGGCACGCTGCCGCTGGGTGTCGGCGTCCTGCATCATACTCAAAGCGATCCGGCGGGACTTCTCCGGGTCGCTTGAGCGGTCGTCGAGCCGCCGATCCATATTGTTAACGTTGGAAAGCATCGCGTCTCCGCTGGGTCACACCTTGCCGGGGCTGCTGGGCGCGCCGGCGGCGGGATTGTCGCGCCGCCAGACCGGAGGATAGGTGGGCGGACGGTTCAACTCACCGCAAAGCCGGTTCACTTCCTCCTTCAACTCGATCACACGCTCCTCGCGTCCGATCATGGCCCTGTAGAACGCTTCCAGTTCGGCGGTGCGCTCCTTGACCATTTCTTCGAGGTGATCGCGGTGCTGATTCAACTCATCCTCCGTCCGCTTGCGCTCCGTGATGTCCTCAGCCACGGTGAGGATGCATCGCTCTCCACCAAACTCGATCATTTCCGCCGACAATCGCGCGACGTGCGGCTCGGCACGCTTGGAGCGGAAGCGAGCTTCCACATCGCGATAGCTTCCTTCAGTGATGAGTTTCCGGAAAGCCTGCTCCAGTTCCTGCGGATTGGCCCACAACTCTATTTCCGAGGTCGTCTGCCCGACCACTTCGTCGCGGCTGTAGCCGGTGTATTGCTCGAACGCCTTGTTGACCTCGATATACCGCCGGTCTTTGAGCGAGACGATGGTCATGATCGTCGGGCTGGCTTGGAACGCCTTGGAGAATTTCTCCTCGGACTTTTGCAGTTTCCCCTCCGCCTGATGTTTGTAGAGCGCCATCTCGATGACCGTCTTCAGTTCGCGGTCTTCGAACGGTTTGAGGATGTAACCGAACGGCTCCGTCACCTTCGCGCGCTGCAACGTCGTGTCGTCCGCGTAAGCCGTCAGATACACCACCGGCAAGTGCCACCGCTGGCGGACCTGCTGCGCGGCTTCGATGCCGTCCATCGCGCCCTCCAGCCGTATGTCCATCAGCACGAGGTCAGGCAGCAGTTGGCCGGCCAGCGTCAGCGCCTTCTCGCCACTGGGCGCCGAGCCGACCACCTGGCAGCCGAGCAGGTCCAGACGCACTTTCAGGTCGGCAGCCACGATCGGCTCGTCTTCAACAACTAGAATCCGGGGGTGACTATTCATAAATGTTACTCTCCCTGCTTGGCTTGAAACGCAATGTGAAAGGCAACGCCATGGTCTCGTGTAATCTCAACAGCACCACGCAACTTCTCCACCAACATGAACACCAACTGATGACCCAAGGTTCCGGTCTGGTGAACGTCCAACCCTGACGGCAGGCCCACGCCATCGTCGGCAACCCTCATAACGATCTGTTCCTGCGGCGTCGTCCGCAACTCGACTTCGATTCGCCCCGCCCGCCCGCCGGGAAACCCGTGTTTGAGCGCGTTGGAAACCAGTTCGTTGATGATGAGGCCGCACGAAACCGCGCGGTCCAGGTCAATGGCAACATCCTCCAGATGCGGCTCCAGCTTGATGTGCGCGGTCTTCGGTCCGTAGGAACGGAAGAGATGGCTGCAAATATTCTCGATGTAGTTGGCGAAATTCACGTGCGCCAGGTTCTGCGACCGGTAGAGCGTTTCATGCAACAGGGCCATGGAACGGACACGATTACCGGTTTCTTGCAAAGTGTCGAGCGCCGCTGTGTTCTTGGTGCGGACTGACTGGAGGCTCAGGAGGCTGATCACGATCTGGAGGTTGTTCTTCACGCGGTGGTGCACTTCCTTGAGGAGAACGGTTTTCTCCTCGAGGGAGGCCCGAATCTCCTCCTCCGCCCGTTTGTGGGCGGTGATGTCGCGTGAAACGCCGACGAGACCGGTAATTTTCCCCGTCTTGTCACGCAACGGCACTTTGGTGGTGGACACCCAAGTCACACGGCCGTCCGGCCAGATTTCCTTTTCCTCCTTGCCCACCATGGACTCGCCCCGGGCTATCACGCGGCGTTCATCCTCAAGCGCCCCGCGCGCGTGCTCTGGCGCGAAGAAATCGGCATCCGTCTTGCCCACGGCTTCGCTCGGATTGCGAAGGCCGAACGACCGGCTCATGGCCTCGTTGATCCGCACGAAGCGGCACTCCAAGTCCTTAAAGTAAATGTTGTCGGGGATGGTCGTGATCAGGCTGTTGAGAAGGCTTCGTTCCTGTGCCAGCCCTGCCTCCACCCGCTTGCGTTCTGTGATGTCCTGAACCATCACAAGGTAATACATCGCCCGTCCTTGCTTGTCACGAATGACCGTGGCCACAGCCGAGCACCACACAATTTCCTTGTCCTTCCGGATGTAGCGCTCCTCTGTGCGATACACCGGAATATCTCCACGCAGGAGCTTCTCGACAGATTCCACGTCCTGTTTGAGGTGCTCTGGATGGGTAATATCCTTGGCGGTAAAGGAGGTAAGTTCTTCCTCGGTATAACCCAACATTTCGCAGAACGCGGCGTTGGCCTGGATATAGCGAAAATCCGCGCCCACAATGGCCATGCCGCTCGGGCCTTCTTCGAAGATCTGGCGGAAGCGTTCCTCGCTTTCGCGCAGCTTCTCTTCCGCGTGCTTGCGCTCGCTGATGTCCCGGCAGTCGGAGAGAATGGTTGGCTTGCCGTTGAGTTCGAACATGTCGGCGCTGATTTCGACCGGGATTCTCCGTCCGTCCTTGGCAACATGCACTCCTTCCCACAGGGCGTGCTTCTTCTCCTTGAGTTTCTCCATGATCGCAGGGACGAGAGGAATAAATTCGGGAGTGTCAATGTCGGAAAGGTTCTTCTGGACAAGCTCCTCGCGGCTGTAGCCCAGGCGCTGGCAGGCCACGTCGTTGACTTCGATGATTCTGCCTGGCAATCCATTGTCCCCCGGTCCCTCGGCGACAAACACCGCGTCATAGCTGCTGTTGAAGAGCAAACGGTATCGCTCTTCGCTGGTCCGCAGCGCTTCCTCTGCCAGCTTGCGCCCGGTCACATCCCGGAAGCTCCACACCCGTCCCACCGGCCGGCCCTCGATGCATTGCGGCAGGGAATAGCGTTCAAAAACCCTGCCATCCTTGAATTCCAGCACGTCAAACCCGGTGACCTCAGGATGGGCATAGAGCTTCTGCACTTTGGCGATGAAGCCTTCCGGGTCTTTCAGTTGACCCAACATCAATTGGATCGCCTGTTGATCGCGGCCGGCAGTCATCAGATCGCGGTTTCTCCACTCAGGGATGAGATCCTTTGGAACCCGCCACATACGGATGAACCGCTCGTTAAAATCCACAATCCGCCCTTGGGGATCCACCACCAAAATCCCGTCTGCTGTGGATTCCAAGGTGGCTTGCAGGAGCGAAACGGAATGACTGAGCGCCTGCTCTCGCTGCTTGCGCTCGGTGATGTCGCGGGCGATGTGGACGCTCCCGATGAGTTTCCCTTCCGAATCGCGCAGGGGCGAAACCGTTTCGAGGAAATCACCGCTCAGCCGACTCTCATGAGTTTCTGCGGAGTGCTCAAGACCATCCGCAAGCAATAGCCGGTGCGGGCAGAACTCCGGCGGATCGTCCACCCCATGGACAAGCGAATGGCACGTCTGCCCGATGCATTTGTTCAGCGTCAGGCCCAACTTGGCCGCCATGGACCTGTTGGCGCGAACAATCCGATACTCGTTGTCGAGGATCGCGACAAGGTCCGGCACCGCGTCGAACGTCCGTTCCCAATCCTCTTTGGCTTGAAGGATGTCGTGTTCCGCCCGCTTTCGCTCGGTGATGTCGCGCGCAATGCTGGACGCGCCCACGATCTCGCCCGCAGCATTCCTGATCGGCGAGATGGTGACGGACACGTCAATGATTTTCCCGTCCTTCTTCCGTCGCTTGGTCTCCAGGTGGGTGACGACCTCTCCGCGCTTGATCTTGTCCAGTATCTGCGGCAGTTCGTTGGGCCGGTCCGCCGGGACCAAAACGGAAAGGGGACATCCGACGATCTCCGCCGCCGCGTAACCGTAGAGCTTCTCCGCTCCCGGATTCCAATTCACGACAACGCCGTCAAGGGTTTTGCCAACGATGGCGTCTTCCGACGACTCGACGATGGCCGCCAGTCGCGAGATGACTCCTTCGGCCACCCGGCGTCCCCGCCGCATCTGCGCCTCCCGTATTTCCCGCTCCACGGCGGGCACGAGGCGGGCCAGATTGCTCTTCATCAGATAGTCGTGCGCGCCCGCCTTCATCATCGTCACGGCGGTGTCTTCACCAATGGCGCCGGAAACAATCAGAAACGGGATGTCCAGTTCGGCCTTTTGCAACAACGCGAGCGCGGAAGGAGCGTCAAACTGCGGCAGGGAATAGTCGCAGATGATGACGTCCCACGATTGCCTGACCAGTGCTGTCTTCATCCCGGCAGCGTCTTCGACCCGTTCCGAACGAACTTCGTAGCCCGCCTTCTGCAACTTGCGAACCACCAAGTCCGCGTCGCTCTCCGAGTCTTCGATCATCAAGAGGCCGAGCGGCTTGGTCATTGCGACCTCACTTTCGGCGGCGGCTCGTTCAAGCCCTGCCAATACGCGCCCAACAGTTTGATGGCGGCGTCGAACTGCACAAAATCCACCTGTTTGCGGATGTAGCTGTTGACGCCGAGATCGTAGGCGGCCGCCACATCCTGTTCTTCCTTCGAGGAGGTGAGGATGATCACGAGCAGACGGCGGGTGCGCTTGTTGGCGCGGACCCGGCGCAAGACCTCCAAGCCGTCCACTTTGGGCAGCTTGAGATCGAGCAAGATCAGGACGGGCAGTTGGGACACGTCACGCCCAGCGTGCATGCCGCCTCCGAACAGGTAATCCAGCGCCTCCTGGCCATCCTCGACCACCACGAGTTTGCTGGTGATGCAAGCCCGTTGCAGCGCCCGCTGGGTCAGAGCGACATCGCTCGGATTATCTTCGACAAGCAAGATGGTTTCTGACGTATCACTCATGACGTTTCATCCAGCGTGAAGTAGAAAGTTGTGCCCTGATTCACCTGCGCCTCGGCCCATATCCGGCCTCCGTGGCGCTGAATGATGCGCTGCACGGTGGCCAGTCCAATGCCTGTGCCCGGAAATTCCGAGGCTTTGTGCATGCGTTGAAACGCGCCAAACAGTTTCTTGGCGAAAGCCATATCAAAACCCGCGCCATTGTCACGCACGAAATAGGCCGGGCGGTCCTTCACATACGTCAGCCCAAACTCAATGCGTGCCGCAGGCCGCTTGCTGGTAAACTTGACGGCGTTACCCAGCAGGTTGGTCAGCGCGATCCTCAGCAACCGCTCATCGCCCTGGCCCGTCAGCCCCTGCTGGATCACAAACTCCAGTTGCCGGTGCGGCAAGTCTTCCTGCAACCGGAGGACGATGCTCTCTGCCAGACCGGTAAGGTCCACGGGATTCGGCCGCATCTCGGCGCGAGTCACGCGGGACAGCTTCAGCAGGTCGTCAATCAACTGGCCCATGCGTTGTGTTTCAGCACGGATGCGGCTCAGGTATTGGCGCGCACGCTCGTCCAGCCGCCCACTGTAGTCCTCCAACAACGCCAAGCTCCAGCCGTCAATGCCGCGCAACGGCGCCGTCAGGTCGTGCGACACCGAGTAAGCGAAGCTTTCCAACTCTTGGTTGGCGACGGCAAGCTGGATGGTGCGATCCGCCACGCGTTGCTCCAGTTCCGTGTTGAGTTTGCGGATCTCCTCTTCCGCCAGTTTGCGGCCGGTAATGTCGAAGTTCACGCCCACGACATTGGTGACCTGACCTTTCTCGTCGGCGATCACACTCGCGGCCGCCTGGATGTGGCGGACCGTGCCGTCGCTCGCGCGAATGATGCGAAAGTTGAAGTATCCCGCCTTCTTCTCTGTGACAGCCCGGCGCATCTGGCGTTCGACCTGGGTCACGTCTTCCGCGTGGATCATCTCCGCCCATCGCGGGTAGGTCATGGGTTCTGTCATGAGAAGGCCATACATCTCGAACATCCGGTCGTCCCATGTGACCGCGTTGGAGATGACATCCCATTCCCAAACGCCCATCACCGCGGCCTCAGTGGCCAGCGCCAGACGATGGCTGTAGGCCCGCAACTCTTGCTCCGCCTGTTTGCGCTCGGTGATGTCCACCAGAATGGACGCGATGATGCCGGGGCCGGTCCGGAAAACGCGCACGTCGTAGAACCCGAAAACGCGCTCGTCCTTGTAGGGCATTTCGAAAGCCTGCGGTCCCAGTTCACCCCGGGCCACTTTGCGGTGGATTTCAAGGATCTCCGTGTCCCGGAGGTTTGGGAACACTTCCTCGATTGTTTCTCCGACCAAATTCCGGTGATCCCTGCCGATGATGCGTCCGGCCGCCGGATTCGTTCCGGTGAGCAACAAACGCGAGTCGGATTCAAGGCGGTAGAAGTGCATCGCCGCGGGTGAAGATTCCACGATACTGCGGAACTTCTCTTCCGACTCCCGCAGTGCTTCCTCAGCCCGTTGGCGTTCTGTAATCTCTTGCTTCAGTCCGTCGTTGGCCCGCGCCAAATCGGCGGTGCGCTCCAGAACACGGTGTTCCAGCGAGGCTTGCATCGTCCGCAACTGTTCAAACAGTTTGTCGAAGGCGACGCTGAGCACGTCAATCTCGTCACGCTCGTCCATCTCCTGCGGCGTCATCCGCGAAATCTCTGACGTGGCAGCGATTTCCCGGATGTGCCGCGCCATCAGCGACAACCGCCGCGACACCACGAGGTGGAACGCAATGATGATCAGCCCGAACAGGAAGGCCAGCCACGTGGCCATGACCATCTGTTTCCAGCTCATCTCGGAAGCCATGGCCAAAGCCACCGTTTCAACGGGGATCGCAACCGTATCCAGTCCCGCCACGTCCCCGACCTCCCGGTGGAAGCCCGCCGTCGCGCCATATTGCTTCACCAACGCGGCGGGTGCGTCCTTCGGGTCGCCGTGGCAGCGCATACATTCCGCTTTCATCCGCCGAACCTTGAACTGCGCGACATAGCGCTGGCCGTTGATCTGAATCTGTTCGGTCTTCTGGCTGACTGTGGGGTTTCGGCGGAAGAAATCAATGGCCTGCAGTTCTTGCGGGGTGGCCTGATTGACCGGATTGCGTGGATTGTCGGAGACAAAACGAACGATGTAGCCGGGAAACTTCTTCTGGACTTTCTCGAAGACGCTTTGCGAGACGAACATGGGCGACATCATTTCGGGGATGTATTCCTTATTGCCCACAATCCTCTGGATGACCGGGTGCATTGTCTCGGAAACGTATTCGCGGATGGCCAGGTTGAACTCCATCGCCATCGCTGCCTGCTGGCCAACCCGGTCGCTGGCGTGATGCTGACTCGTCACGTAGGTTTCGCGAAAAATAAAAATCGAGAACAGGATGGCGACGATGCCAAACGGCAGGAGAAACCGCATCGCGATGCTTCTCATAGTCCAACCTCCTCAACATCCGCAATCACCCGGCGGAATGGCCACGTCATTGCAACTCGAAACATTTCCACGACTCTCCATGTGGCGCCATGAGCTACTGTTTCCATTTGGGCAACGGCAACTCGTTCAGCAACAGCCAGTAAAAACCCAGTTGCTGGACAGCTTCCGTGAATTCGGTGAAGTCCACCGGTTTGCGAACGTAACTGTTCGCGCCCAAGCTGTAGCTCTGGGTCAGGTCTTGCTCTTCCTGCGACGAGGAAAGAATGACGACTGGCAGGAGCCGGGTCCGCTCATCGGCGCGGATGCGGCGGAGCACGTCCAACCCCGATACCTTGGGCAGCTTCAGGTCCAAAAACACGACCGCAGGCATCTGGGTCGTGTCGCGTTTGGCGTGGACGCCGGTGCCATAGAGATAGTCCAAGGCCTCGGCCCCGTCCCTCACCACCACGAGCTTGTTGATCAGGTTGATCTTGGTGAACACGCGTTTGACAAGTTGTTCGTCGTCAGCGGTGTCCTCGACCAAAAGGATCGTTGTGCCTTTCATGTTGTTGACTCCTTCCTATGTGTCATGCCGGTGGAGGCAAGGTAAAGAAAAACGTCGCGCCCTGACCCAGCGCGCCCTCCGCCCGCACCTTGCCGCCGTGCCGGTGAATGATGCGTTGCACCGTGGCCAGGCCGATGCCCGAACCGGGAAACTCGCTGGTGGTGTGCAACCGCTGGAACGCGCCGAAGAGTTTGTCCGCGTAGGCCATCTCGAAACCCGCGCCATTGTCGCGGACGAAATACTCGGTCGGGCCTTCCGCCTGACGCGAGACACCAAACTCGACGCGGGCACTGGCCTGCTTGCCCGTGAACTTCCATGCGTTGTCCAGCAGGTTCTCCAACGCCACCCGCAGCAGACGTTCATCGCCAATGACTTCCAGCCCGGCCGGGCAGCGAAACTCGACCTCGCGTTTCGGCCCGCGCTCGCGAAGCTCCGCCACGACCGTCTGCGCCAGCGCGCTCAGGCTGACCTTCTCCCGGCGCATTTCCCTGCGCGACGTGTGGGAGAGCGCCAGCAAGCCGTCTATCAACTGGCCCATGCGCTGGGCTGCCGCCCGGATGCGCTGAAGGTAATCCTTCGCCTGCTGGTCGAACTTGTCGCCCCAGTCATCGAGCAGCGCCTTGCTGAAACCGTCCATCGCCCGCAGCGGCGCCCGCAAATCGTGCGAGACCGAGTAGGAAAACGACTCGATCTCTTTCATCGCGGTCTGCAATTCCGACGTGCGTTCGAGGACGCGCTGTTCGAGCGTCTCGTTCAACCGACGGATTTCTTCCTCCGTCTGATGTTTGTAGAGCGCCATTTCGATAACCGTCTTCAATTCGCGGTCTTTGAACGGTTTGAGAATGTAACCGAACGGCTCCGTCACCTTGGCCCGCTCCACCGTCGTGTCATCCGCGTAGGCCGTCAGATACACCACCGCCAGATGCCACCGCTGCCGCATCTGCTGCGCTGCCTCGATGCCGTCCATCGCCCCTTCCAACCGGATATCCATCAACACCAAGTCGGGCAACATTTGTCCCGCCAGCGTCAAGGCTTTCTCGCCACTGGACGCTGAGCCGACCACCTTGCAGCCCAGCATCTCCAGACGCATCTTCAGGTCGGCCGCCACGATGGGCTCGTCTTCAACAACCAGGACTCGCGCTTGCTCATTCATAAACGTTCTTCTCCGTATTTTGCCTGAAACGCGATGCGAAAGACAGTCCCTTGATTCTGGCCCACATCCACCGTGCCGTGCAACTTCTCCGCCAGCATGAACACCAACTGATGACCCAGAGTGCTCGTCTGGCGGATATCCTGTCCCGGAGGCAAGCCCACGCCGTCATCAGCAACCTTCAAAACAACATGGCCTTCCGGTGTCGCCTGCAATTCGACCGCGATCTTCCCAGGTCGTCCGCCGGGAAAGGCGTGTTTCAGCGCGTTGGAAACCAGTTCGTTAACGATCAGGCCGCAAGAGACCGTCTGGTCCAAGTCAATGGCTACGTTCTCCAAATGTGGCTCCAGCTTGATATGCGCTGCCTTCGGCCCGTAGGAGCGAAAGAGGTGGCTGCATACATCCTCGATGTAGTGGGCGAAGTTCACTCGCGCCAGGCTTTGCGAAAGGTAAAGCGTTTCATGCAGCAGGGCCATCGAGCGGACGCGATTGGCGGTTTCCTGCATGGCATCGAGCGCCTCCGGGTTCTTGATGCGCACGGCATGGAGGTTCAGGAGGCTGATCACGATTTGAAGGTTATTCTTCACGCGGTGATGCACCTCTTTCAAGAGGACGGTCTTCTCCTTGAGAGAAGCCCGGATCGCATCCTCCGCCCGCTTCTGTTCGGTAATGTCCTGCACGGTGCCCGCGGATCGAATGGGCCGGCCTTGTGAATCATAGAAGGTTTCCGCCCGCTCGCGGACATGTTTCACCCGACCATCCGGCATGAGCAGACGATGCGTGATGTCGTAGGGGATCTTGTTGTTGACCGAATCATCGAAGGTCTGTTGAACCATTTCCCTGTCTTCCGGGTGGACTGCCTTCCGAAACACCTCATACAATGCACCGGGAACCCCGTGGTCCACCTCGAAAATGCGATAGATCTCATCCGTCCAGATCAGCTTGCTGGTGACGAGGTCCGCCTCCCAACTGCCGATGTGTCCGATGCGCTGGGCTTCAATCAGGCGCGCTTCGCTCGTCCGTAACGCCTCCTCAACCCGCTTGCGCTCGGTGACGTCGCTCAACACACCATCCGTGCTCATCAGATGCCCCTCCTCACAAACCGGCATCCAGCGGTCTTCGATGCACTTCAGAGTTCCGTCTTTGCAGCGCCACCATTCCTCGTCACGAATCGCGACCCTGTCCGCCGGCTGCAGTTTCAACTGCTCAAACCGTCTCTTCTGCTCGTCAAATCTTCCCTTGTAGATCACCCGTGACAAGAAAACGACGCGCCCTCCCATGTTCTGGATGTCTTCCAAGGTGTATCCGAACATCTTCTCAAACGCCGGGCTGAGGTAGCGAAACTCGTGCGTCCGCGCATCCACGCTGTAGATCGCATCCTCAATGTGCGCGGCGATTCGTTGGAACTTCTCCTCACTCTCGCGCAACGCCGCCTCAATCCGCTTGCGATCGGTGATGTTGAACAGCGTGGTCCGGCTCGCCACAAAGTTGCCCTTGTCATCCTGAATGGCCGTCGAGTTCAGCAACACCGGCAGCACCGTGCCGCCTTTCCGAATCAACTCCGTCTCGATGTCGCTAACCCACCCGCGCTCCTTCAGCACGGGAAATGTCCGCTCGTAAACCTGCAAGCCCGCGGGCGTGAGCAGGTCGGTCAGTTTCATCTTCCCGACGACCTCCTCCCGTTCATACCCGATCCACTTGAGTTCGGTGTCATTGATCCGGATGAAGACGCCCTCTTTGTCCAGCGAGTGATAGCCGCACGGCGCGTTGTCGTAGAGGTCCTGGATAACCCGGGACGATTCCTTCAGCAGTTCCTCCGCCTGCTTGCGTTCGGTGATGTCCTGGACCGTGCCGATGAACCGCGTGGGCCGGCCCGTCACAGAATCACAAACGAACTCGGCATGTTCGTGGACGATGCGCCCCGCCCCGTCGGGACGCAGAATGCGGTGTTCAACATCATAGCGTTTATGTTCGCGGAGCGCCGTTTGGACTTCGGCCCACACCCTGGCCCGATCTTCCGGCGCAATGGCGTTGCCAAACAATTCATGTGTCACCTGCACCGCGCCCGGCTCGTAACCGAAAATGCGGAACGTTTCATCCGACCACCACAGCGAATTCTGCGAGAAGTCATCCGGGTTTCGCAACTCCGCCTCCCAACTGCCCACGTGCGCGATGCGTTGCGCGGCGGCCAGGTGGGTTTCGGTGCGGCGCACTGCCTCCTCGGCTCGCTTGCGTCTGGAAAACCCCTTCTTAATCTTGAAGGCTGCCCGGTTCGGTCGAGACGAAGGAGTCTCTCGCAAAACGCTTCCGCCGGCTTTGGATGAAGCCTTCATTGGGTTCCGCAGGTTGCCATGCGCTAGCCTTAACGAAAACGAAAAAACGGCAAGCTTAATCTGCCTGTCGTTTCCGGCCGGCTTGTTTCGCGCTCCCTTGTCTTCCGTCGGATTGACTTGGCAAAGGCGGGCGGGTATTCGATGAAGCATGAAGCTTGGCATCTTACGATACTTCGTGTTGGTCTTCTCTCTGGCCACGTCCATATCATGCTCGTTGTCCGCTGCGGTCGGCGACGCAACTGCGCCATCGTTTGTCGCGGCCAGACCGATCTGGCCGAAGGGGCGTGAGACGGAGAAGAATCTGTTCGTCGGATTTCGCGCCAGCTTCCAAGCACCGGCCAAGGGGCGCGTGTGGCTGCGCGCCACAGGCTCGACGTTGTATCGGGTATGGCTGAACGGCGAGTTCCTCGCGCACGGGCCGGCCCGCGCGGCGCACGGCTTCTATCGCGTGGACGAACTCGACATCACGAGCCGGCTCAAGCCCGGCGCGAACCTCGTTGCGCTCGAGGTCGCCGGCTACAACGTGAACAGCTTCTACCTGCTCGACCAGCCGTCGTTCCTGCAAGCGGAGGTGGTCGCCGACGGCAAGGTGCTGGCGAGCACCGGCGGCGCGGGCTGGGCGTTTGAGGCGACGGTGCTGCGCGAGCGCGTGCAGAAGGTGCAGCGTTATAGCTTTCAGCGGCCGTTCACGGAGGTCTATCGCCTCGCGCCGAGCTGTGATGCTTGGCGACGGGATGCGGCGGCGCGTGTGGAAACGGCGAAGTGCGCGGTGATGCCGGCGAAGGCGTTGCTGCTGCGGCGGATCGCGCAGCCGGACTACGTGCTGCGCCAGCCGTCGTGGCGCGTGTCGGGCGGCGAGTTGCGGACCGGCGTGACGGTGGCGAAGCCTTGGAAGGACCGTTCGCTCACCGGCATCGGGCCGAAGCTCGGCGGTTATCTCGAAAAGGAGTTGGAGACGATTCCGTCGCTGGAATTGCAAACCGTCGCCAACGCCAGCAGCACGCCGATCAACCAGCCGTATGCGCCCGGCCAGTCGCTGTCGCTGCGCGCGAACGGCTACGAGATCGCCGACTTCGGCTGCAACCTCACCGGCTTCATCGGCGCGCGCGTCAACTGCCGCGGCAAGACGCGGCTCGTGCTCGCTTTCGACGAGATTCTTTCCAACGGCGACGTGGACTTCAAACGGCTGGGCTGCGTCAACGCCGTTGTCTGGGAACTGGAGCCGGGCAGCTACGAACTGGAGTCGTTCGAGCCTTACACGCTGCGTTACCTGAAGCTCATGTCGCTCGGCGGCGATTGCGCCGTGGAGCGGCTCTGGCTGCGCGAGTTTGTCTCCGCGGGCGTCGGCCAGGCGCAGTTCGCGGCAAGCGACGAGCGGTTCAACCGCCTCTTCGCGGCCGGGCGCGAGACGTTCCGCCAGAACTCGCTCGACATCTTCATGGATTGCCCGTCGCGCGAGCGGGCGGGCTGGCTCTGCGACAGCTTCTTCACGGCGCGCGTGGCGCTCGACCTCTGCGGCGACACGCGGATCGAGCGATGCTTCCTGGAGAACTTCCAGTTGCCGGCGAAGTTCGTGCATCTGCCGGATGGGATGCTGCCGATGTGCTATCCGGCCGACCATTACAACGGCCAGTTCATCCCGAACTGGGCGCTCTGGTTCGTCGTGGAACTGGACGAATACCTTGCCCGCAGCGGCGACCGCGCGCTCGTGGACGCGTTGCGCGGGCGTGTGCTGAAGTTGTTCGAGTTCTTCAAGCAATACCGCAACGAGGACGGCCTGCTGGAGAAACTGCCGAGCTGGGTCTTCGTCGAGTGGAGCAAGGCCAACAGCTTCGTGCAGGACGTGAACTATCCGTCGAACATGCTCTACGCCGCCGCGATGGCCGCTGCCGGCCGGATGTATGGCGTCGAGGACATGGTGCGCGAGGCCGGGCGCATCCGCGAGACGGTTCGCAAGCAGTCGTTCGACGGCGAGTTCTTCGTGGACAACGCCGTGCGCAAGGACGGCAAGCTCGCCGTCACGCGCAACCGCACGGAGGTCTGCCAATACTTCGCCTTCTTCTTCGACGTGGCCTCGCCGCAGTCGCACGCGAAGCTCTGGCGGACGCTCGTGACCGACTTCGGCCCGCAGCGCAAGCAGACCAAGGCCCACGCCGACGTGCATCCGGCGAACGCGTTCATCGGCAACGTGCTGCGGCTGGAACTGCTCTCGCGCAACGGCCTCTGCCAGCAACTGCTCGACGAGTCGCTCGCCTACCATCTCTACATGGCCGACCGCACCGGCACGCTCTGGGAGAACGACGGCGCCTACGCAAGCTGCAACCACGGATTCGCCTCGCACTGCGGCGTCCACGTGCTCTACCGCGACGTGCTCGGCCTGCACGACGTGGACACGGTGAAGAAGACGGTCGCGCTGCGGTTCAGCGACTTGAAGCTCGACTGGTGCGAAGGCGTTCTCCCGACGCCGGACGGCCCGGTGACGCTGCGCTGGCGCAAGGACAGCGGCAAGCTCCTCTACCAACTCACAACACCCGCCGGCTACGCCGTCACGGTGAAAAACCTCAGCGCCCTCGAACTAGTCCGACAACCGTGAGGTTTTTCGTTGTGATTCATGGTTTGAACTCCGATGATGCTTTTGGTTCCACTGGATCAGGTGCAGTGAACCGCCTGATGTAACACAGTGGCGGTGAGTCATGGCAGCGACGAACGACATCTCCGTGACAGACCTGCTGGCGCGCGCGCGGACCGGCGATGAGCGCGCGGCGAACGAGCTTTTCGCGCGCTGCCGCAACTACCTCGCCGTCGTCGCGCGGGCGCAAGTTGAGAGCTGGCTTCGCGCCAAGGCTGACGCCTCCGACCTCGTGCAGGAAACGCTCGTGGAGGCGAACCGTGACCTCCGGCAGTTCCGCGGCACGACCGAGGCCGAGTGGCTCGCGTGGCTCCGGCAAATCCTCTCCCGCAACGCCGCCGATTTCGTCCGACGTTATCGCGGCACCGACAAACGCCAGCAGCGGCTCGAAGTTCCGCTCGCGCCACTGCCAGATCACTCGTCGCTCGCCGCCGGCCTCGAGCCGCGCGACACCGGCGAAACGCCGACGCAACAAATCATGCGGCTGGAGCGCGAGATTCAGATCGCCGACGCGCTCACGCGGCTGGAGCCGGATTACCAGGAGATCATCATCCTGCGAAACCTGGAGCGGCTGCCGTTCGAGGAGGTCGCGCAGCGCATGAACCGCTCCCGCCCCGCCGCGCAGATGCTCTGGATGCGCGCGGTGAAGAAATTGCATGAGGAGATGAAACGTGGCGGCTGAACCGAACGGCAACGACGACGCCCTTGCCGCCGCGCTCGACAGTTACCTCGCGGAGTTGCAGGCGGGCCGCAAGCCAGATCGCGCGTCGTTCGTCGCGCGGCATCCGGAACTGGCGGCGATGCTTGATTGTGTTGAGGCGCTCGACCAACTCGCGCCGCCGCCTTCCAGCGCCCATGCCGAGACGATTGATTCGAGTTCCGACGGACAGCCGCCGCGACAATCACAACCCAAACCTCTTGCTGACTTCGACCGCTACGAGTTGCTGGGGGAAATCGGCCGCGGTGGCATGGGCGTCGTTTACAAGGCGCGGCAGAAGGGACTCGACCGCGTCGTGGCGCTGAAGATCATTCTTGCCGGCCAGCTCGCGTCGCCGGAGGTTGTGCGCCGTTTTCTGGCCGAATCGCGCGCAGCGGCGCGGCTGCAACACCCGAACATCGTCCGCGTCTTCGAGGCCGGCGAGTTCCAAGGCCGCCACTTCTTCGCAATGGAGCACGTCGCCGGCTCCAACCTCGCCGCGCTGGCGAGCCGCGGGCCGCTCGATCCCGTGGACGCCGCGCGACTGGTCTGCACCGTCGCGCGCGCCGTGGAGCACCTGCATTCGCAGGGCATCGTCCACCGCGACTTGAAGCCGTCGAATATCCTGCTCGACGAGAAAGGCCAGCCGTTCGTCACCGATTTCGGTCTGGCGAAGCTGCTCGACGCGCAGAGCCAGGTCACGCAGTCCGGCGTGATTGCCGGCACGCCGAGCTACATGCCGCCGGAGCAGGCGGCGGGGCGCACGGCGGAGGTCGGGCCACGCAGCGATGTTTACAGCCTCGGCGCGATCCTCTACGAACTGCTCGCCGGCCGGCCGCCGTTCCGCGCCGAGTCGCCGCTCGACACGCTGGTGCAGGTGATCGAGAGCGAGCCGACGCTGCTGCGCGACGTAAACCCGCGCGTGCCGCGCGAACTGGAACTGGTCTGCCTGCGCTGCTTGGAAAAATCCCCCGACGCACGTTATCCATCCGCGGCGGCGCTGGCCGACGACCTGGAGCGTTTCCTAAAAGGCGAGACGGTGGAAGCGCGGCCGCAAGGCGCATGGCACCAAGCGCGGCGTTGGGCGCGGCGCGAGCCGGCGCTGGCGTCGCGGCTGATCGGCCTCACCATTTGCGCGGTAGTCGCCCAAGTGAAATACTCGGCCGTCCACAACGTCCCACTGGAACTGCACGTCAATGTGATGACAACGCTGGCGGTGTGGATGCTGGTGTCGGTCGTCTGCCAATGGTTCCTGCGGAACGAACGCCGGGCTGGTATCGCGCGATTCGTCTGGGCCGGCGCCGACGTGCTGCTGCTCACGGCGGTGCTGAAGGTGGACGATGCGTTCCTCAGCCCGCTGATCGTCGGCTACCCAATGCTGGTGGTGGCGTCGGGGCTGTGGTTTCGCGTGCCGCTGGTGGCGTTTACGACGGTCATGGCCGCGCTCGTTTACAGCGCACTGGTGTTCGACAACTACTGCCGTGGCAACGGGCAAGGCCAGTGGAACTGGCACGCCATTTTCGTGGTGGCGCTGGCCATCATCGGATTTATCGTCGCCTACCAGGTCCGCCGCGTCCGCGCGCTCAGCCGGTTCTACGAAGGCCGTCCAGTGCCATAGGCGAAGGCGCAGACGACACGCCGAGTGCCTGGCGCAGGACGGCGGCGATCCATTGCAGCTCGGCGACATCGCGGTCGGCGAGGAGACCGAATTTCCGGCCGGCGCGCGGATGAACCTGTAGCTCCATCACCGGCCGGTCGTTGACTTTTACCCCACTGGGGCCGACACAGATTGCGGCAAGTTCGTCGCGCGCCCATTCCTGTGTGCGCGCGCGGAAGAAACCAACGTGGGCAATACGGAGCCGGTCGGCCATCGCGTGGATCGTCGCCCGGCGCTGGCCCAACCTGAATGCCACAGCCAGAACGCCGACGACACCGGCAAAGAACAGCACGAGCAACCCGGTGATCGCTGCGACGACCGCCCACCAGATCACGCCGAAGATCAGGAGGGCCTTGTTGTCACGCCAAATACCGGTGGGCGGCACGGTGAGCGCAAAACCATCCGGCTGCGGCTCCAGCGTCACATTGCTGCCGGCCGGCTGGTTCAGGTCATTTTGCTCCGCAATCGTTTCGCCGTAGCGCATCGGCTCGACGACGGTTTCAACGGTGACCTTGCCCGGTGCAAGGACGCGCCCGGGCGTAGCGAGGTTGCAACGGCAGGCCAGATCGTCGCCGAGCGCCTGCAACCACTCGCGCGGATAACCGAGCGCGACAAGAAATGGCTTCGGTTTGCCACAAGCAGCATCCAGCGCCGCGAGGCTGCCGAGGAAACTTGGCGCGGTCGCCGGATCCGTCACGCGGACGTTGAACTGCCTGATGGCATCCGCCGGCTGGCGGCGCGACCAGCGAATCAGTCCCGCTAGCTCCGTCGTGCGCAACACGCCGTCGCGCAGTTCGATCTCACACTGGCCGATGAGCACAAACAAACCGACCGCCATCGGCGGAATACCGGCAAAGAAAAACGGCAGGCCAAAGAGCGCGAACAGGAAACCAAAAAGGTTGCCGTCGAGCGACGCCAGCACCATCCAGATGACCGCGAACAAGCTGAAACCCGCGCCAAAGCCGAGCGGCACCAAGCCGATGAACCGCAGCGGGCCGATGGAGCGCCGCGGCAACTCGTAACGCACACCGCCACCGTGCAGCAGTTCGCGAACAACGATGGCCGCGGGCAACGGAGCGTTCATGTCGAAGCGGAGGATAGCACCAAGCGCACGTTGTGTCTCGCTTCGTCAATCTTGTGCCATCATTCTCGGCATTGACCGATTCCTCGACATGTGCCGCACGACGCTCAACGTCACCGGCGACCTAGTCTGCGCAGTCGTCGCCGCCCGCGGCGAGCAGCAGCCGACGACGTAGCGACACGGCCAGCCCGGTCTCAGAAACTCCTGCAAGAACTGCAAGAACTGGAAGTTGCATTCTGCCATCGGCGCGTTATCCTCGCGCCTGTCATCACCGCAAGCTGCAAGCAGTCAGGGCCAGTGAAGCCGCCCGCGGACGCAAAGAATCGCAAAAACCAACCGCTCCGTGGCGCGTTGTCTTCCGACATCCGGACCGTTTGCAGCGCCACGAAAAGGACAAATGAAGCTTCAAATCGGCCTCAGCCGGAAAATAGCCATCGGCTTTGCGTTGGCGCTGCTGATCTTGATGGCCATCGGCGCCGTGTCTTATCGCAGCACCGTCCAGTTCGCCGAGTCGGCCAACATCGTGACCCGTTCCCATCGGGTCATCGCGAAGCTAGAGGCCACCCTCGGCGATTTGGCGAACGCCGAAAGCGAGGCACGTGGCTACGTTATCACCGGAGATGAAAGTTATCTCGGTCTCTATCGCCGGTTTGCCGCCGACGTCGAGACCAGTGTCGAACGACTGCGCGCGCTGGCGATGGATCCCGCCATCAAAGAAGGTATTGTGAACCTGGAAAGATTGGTTGAGCAGCGTCTCGCCAAGCTCAGGAAGAGCGTCGAGACACGCAAGCTGGAAGGCCTCGAGGCGGCGGGCAAACTGGCGGGGCCGGGCAAGAAACTGATGGACGAAGTGCGCCAGGCCGTTAACGATATCGAAGATCAGGAGAGAAAGCTGCTTGATGAACGCGACCGGCTTGCAAAGTCATTGGCCAGCCGCACCATCACGGTCGTCATCCTCGGCAGCTTGCTGGCCGTTCTAGTGGCGGCCGCGAGCACGATCGTTCTGACCTCGGACATTGCGCATCGGGAGCGACTGGAGAAAGAGGTCATGGAAATCAGCGAACGCGAACAACGCCGGATCGGCCAGGACTTGCACGACGGCCTGTGCCAGCGGCTCACGGGCACCGCGTTGCTCAACCGCAGTCTTCAGCAAAAGCTCGTGGCCAAGTCCATGGCCGAAGCGGCTGAAGCGGGGCGTGTCACGGAATTGATCAACAACAGCATCGAGGAGGCGCGTCGTATGACACGCGGTCTGCACCCGGTGCCGGACGAGCCTACGGGTCTGATGATTGCCCTGCGGGAACTGGCGGCTGGCACGCAGAGCCTGAGCAAGCTCGCCTGCCATTTCAACTGCCCCGAAGCGGTGGCCATCCCAGATCGAACGGCGGCCACGCACCTGTTTCGCATTGCTCAGGAAGCAACACAAAATGCCATGCGCCATGCGAAAGCCTCGAACATCACAATCTCTCTTCAGGCCGATGAGAACACGATTGCGCTGACGGTAAGCGATGACGGCTGCGGTTTGCCAGAGCATCGGCAGCGCAAAGGCATGGGTTTGGAGATTATGGACTACCGCGCCCGCGCCGTCGGTGCTACACTGGCCGTGCGGCGCGGTGAAGAGCGTGGCACCGTAATGTCCTGCACGTTGCCCAGAGACGCGTTCAGTCCGCGCGAAGCGACGTCATGAGCCACAAGAAGCAAACCAAGGCCAAGAGACGGATCTTGGTTGTTGACGACCATCCGTTGTTGCGGGAGGGCATCGCTCGACTTATTAACGATCAGCCCGACCTCGTGGTCAGTGGCGAAGCGGAAGACCGGGCTGGCGCTTTGGCGGTCATGGATGCCGCCAAGCCCGACTTGGCGGTGGTGGACATCTCACTTAAAGACCAAAACGGGTTGGAGCTGATCAAAGACTTCAGGGTGCAGTTCCCCAGTTTGCTAATACTGGCGCTCTCCGTGCATGATGAGTCCATCTACGCCGAGCGCGCCCTGCGCGCTGGCGCGCGCGGCTACGTCATGAAGCGCGAAGCTTCAGAGAAAGTGCTGGAAGCCATCCGCAGCGTGCTGGATGGCAACGTTTATATCAGCGACCGGATTGCGGCGGGCATTCTGGACAAGGTTACCGGCTATCCCGCGGGGCCGGTGCGCTCGGCGTTGGATGTTCTGAGCGACCGTGAAATGGAAGTGCTCATGTGGATCGGCAAAGGCTACGGTTCCAGCCAAATCTCCAAACATCTTCACATCAGCGTGAAGACCGTTGAGGCGCACCGGGCCAACATCAAGCTTAAGCTCAATCTTCCCTCCAGCAGCGAATTGCTCCAATGCGCCATTGGCTGGGCCCAGCACATGGGCGAAATCTGACCGCGGACGTCGCTGCCGGATTGGGGCGGTAGGGGATCCTCCCTAGGATGGGTAGTGAAAATTCCCCAATCCGAAACGGGCGCGCCCCTCATTGTGCCGGGAGCGTGTCAGCCTGTAGCGTCTGGCAGTTAGAAAGATGGAAGTCATGGCTTCAAAAGAAACTGCCGGCGTAGCGTCGAAGAAACGGGTGTTGCTGGTGGATGACCACGCGGTCGTTCGCATGGGATTGACCGGTTTGATCAACGTGGAACCCGATCTTGTGGTTTGCGGCGAGGCGGAGGACGAGAGCCAGGCGATCACCGCGGCCAAGGAACTCCAGCCCGATGTTGCGGTGGTGGACTGGTCGCTGAGGAACAGGGACGCCTCGGAATTGATCACAACTCTGTGCCACCAACACCCGCAATTGCCTGTGCTGGTGCTCTCCGTCCATGAGGAACATCTTTACGGCGAACAGGCCATTCGCGCGGGCGCGCGAGCCTACATCATGAAGCATGAGGCCACCGAAAAGCTCATCGAAACAATCCGCCGTGTGGCCGCCGGCGAAGCCCTGCCGGGCCAAAAGGCAGCCGCGAAATCTTCAACAGCCGGCTTTGGCGAATGGCCGCCCGAGAAGGTCGCCTTGCTGAAAACACTGACGGAGACTGAAACGAACGCGCTGAGGCTGATTGCCAATGGTTACTCGTCCTCTCACATCGCGGAGTTGCTTGTGCTGCGCCTCAAAAACTTCAACGCACTACAAGAGAGTTTGAAAACCAAACTGCGATTGAGCAGCACGGCCGAACTGTTCCAAACCGCGCCTCGTTGGGTTGCTGAATCGCATCGTGCGGCGCGCATGGGTTGAGCAACGCGCGCGCATCCCTAGAGGCTGCTAGGAGTTTTTCCTTAGAAAGGTTTAGGGGGCCGCCTAATGGCGCATGCCGGCTTGGTGGCTCAAGATTGCAGTGTCATGAAAACCAAATCTGAAAGCACTGATTGGAAGGAGAAGGGGCAATGCCACGGCGTGATCGTTCACGAAGACCTGCCGACAGAGTTGCGCGCCAAGAGACTGTGGAGCCAACTCGTCCACGACATGGGACAGGGCGTGCGATGCGACGCTACGTATCAGCCCGCCGAGCGGATCAAAGAGTTGTTGGACTTCAACCAAGCCGGTCTGACTGACATCGTGATCGTTTCCGTGCATGACCTCGCCCGGTTCTTTTTTGGAGCAGCGGGATGGTTGAACGATTGGCTGAACGCCAAGTCCTGCCTGCCGCGCGCATTGTTCGTCCTCCACGACGGGAAAGAGGACAACCAAGCGGTTGGATTCCTACGAGCGATTTCCGAATCCGCCGGCGTAACCTTGTTTAGCCGCGGCCGCGAAGTCGGCAACGACCCGCCTCTCAGCAATTCGAAACATGACCGTCGGCGGGCGGAAGATCTGGCGTTGGCGTCGTAGCAGGCGGCAGTAAGGGAAATCAAGACATGAGGCCGATCCCCTGCCACATCAAAATGCCCAGGCGCGGTTTCACCCTGGTTGAGTTGATGACCGTGACTGCCATCATCGGTGTTCTGTCCGGAATCCTGGTTGCCGGCGCTGGATATCTTCAGCAAAGGGCACTGAGATCGCGCACCTTGGCCACTCTTGCGCAGGTTTCCACGGCCATAGAGATGTTCCATGCAGACAAGGGCGGGTATCCACCGGATTTCACCTGCACAACAGATAGCAATGTGCTCATAGCCAACCAGTATGTCTGGCCTTGCGAAGCCCTGTGGTTCTGGTTGGAGTATTGGGGGCCGCATCAGCAGTATCCCAAGCAACCCTACCTTCATTTCAAGCGCGACCAAGTGATAGCGGGCGAGACCAAGATCCATGCACGGTATGATCAGTCTGCCTGCAAGTATCACCGGATCGTTGACGCGTGGGGTAACCCGATGAACTACAAGAGTGCCAACGGAAACAGCTACAGGTTCACCGACGGCAACTACGTGCCGCGCCAGAACCGGCAGAGTTACGACTTGTGTTCCTACGGCGCGGATAACACCACCTGGAAAGATATGGAAAAGCCATTCGATCGCCAGAAAGAACTGAGGCTCGATCAGATGACAACAGTGGTCCACTACAACGGGCGGGATCATGGTCAGATACCCAACTATCTATTCAAGCCTTTCGACACCCAAGTTTCCGCCGGCGGCAAGATGAAGCTTTGTTTCGCCGGTGCAGACAACGACGACATCAACAACTGGCAACGGCGATGATTCAACACTTGATGCGCTTGGAGGATTTCCATTTGACACCAATCGGCGTCATCTTGGGCGGCAGGGAAACGCCTCTTATTGCCTCTATCCGCTTCTCAACATCTCCATCGCAGTTCCTCCACCGCCGGTTCAACGAACACAAATGGAGACGGCTGCAATCATGGTGGCCAACAAGCTTGGCAGACCATCACGCGCCGCACCCTGTCTTCACCGTGCGCCGGCGGCAGTCCCGGAACGGTGCCTAGCCAAACAAAGGATTTCATGAGGTTGGTTATCGTATCAAACAGGCTTCCATTCACGATCGCTGAGAACGATGGCGTTCTAACACATGTGCCCAGTCCGGGCGGTGTGGCGACAGGGCTGGGGGCATACCTGGCATCGCCACGGGAAGGCAGGGTATTCAAGGAAAGCCTCTGGGCCGGTTGGCCGGGATGGTCGGGAGCTGAAAACAGGGCTCCCGATGTTCAAAAACGCGCGCTCGAACTCGGCGCGGCTCCCGTGTTCGTCAGTGAGGTTGCGATGGACGGTTTCTATCACGGGTTTTGCAACAAGACCCTCTGGCCGCTGTTTCATTGTTTTCCCACTTACGCGACATACGAAGAGTCGTTCTGGGAATCCTATCGGGCCGTCAATGAGACGTTTTGCGAGCAGCTTTCAAAGGTTCTCAAACCGGACGATATGGTCTGGGTGCATGATTACCAGTTGATGCTTCTGCCAAGGTTGCTGCGGAAACGCATGGAAGACCTGTCCATCGGTTTCTTCCTCCACATACCATTCCCGCCGCGGGAGGTTTACCAGTTACTGCCCCACAGTTGGAGGACGGAGATACTGGAGGGGGTGATGGGCGCCGATCTGGTGGGATTTCACACCAACGATTACGCCCAGAATTTTTTGCAGTCCGTTCTCCGGTTCCTGGGACACGACCATGCCGTAGGCACCATTGTGGCCGGAGATCGCCCGGTCAAAGTGGATACGTTTCCCATGGGTATAGATGTTCAGAAGTATTACGACGCGGCGCTTTCGGATGGGGCGGTCATCGCGCAAAACGAACTGCGGAAGTCACTTGGCCAATACCGCCTGATTCTCTCCGTGGACAGGCTGGATTACACCAAGGGCATCTTGAATCGCCTGGAGGGATTTGAACGGTTCCTGGAAAAGAACCCGCGATGGCATAAACAGGTTGTGCTGGTTCTCATCGTTGTGCCGTCGCGCATCGGTGTGGACAACTATCAACTGATGAAGCAACGGATTGACGAAATCGTGGGCCGGATCAACGGGAAATACGGCGCTGTCGGCTGGGTGCCGATTCATTACCAGTTTGCAGCGCTGGATCTTGACCATCTGGCCAGTCTGTATCGCGTATGTGATGTCGCTTTGGTGACGCCCTTGCGCGATGGCATGAACCTGATAGCCAAGGAGTATGTGGCGTCCTGCACCGACGGAAGCGGCGTGTTGATTCTGAGCGAGTTGGCGGGTGCCTCAAAGGAGCTTGGCGAGGCGATCCTGATCAACCCGAACTACCGGGAGGAGATCGCCCATGCGATCGCCGAAGCCCTGGCGATGTCGGCCGATGAGCAGCGCTCGCGTATTGAAATCATGCAGGAACGACTGCGTGAGTATGATGTCTTCAAGTGGGCGGACGATTTCATCCGGCAACAGCTCGTCATGAGCGAGGCGCGCGGTCGTTATCGCGCACGGGTCCTAAACGCCTCGGCGCGCAAGCAGATTGTCGAACGATTCAAGGCCGCTTCTTCCCGCATCGTGTTCACGGACTACGATGGCACGCTGGTGCCGTTCACCGGGGCGCCCCAATTGGCGAAGCCGGATTCATCACTGGTGGAACTGCTCACGCGGCTGGCCGAGCATCCGCAGACGACGGTGGCCCTGGTAAGCGGGCGCGACAAAGTGACATTGGAGCAATGGTTTGGAATGCTGCCAATCGCCTTGATCGCAGAACATGGCGCATGGGTGCGCGAAGCGAACGGTCCATGGCAGATGCTCAAACGACCTGATCCAGCTTGGCGCAAGAACGTCCTTGCCATGATGCAAAGGCATGTGGTCCGTCTGCCAGGTTCGTTCATCGAGGAGAAGGAATTCTCGGCGGTCTGGCACTACCGCAGGGCCGACCCCGACCTTGCCAAGGTCCGGGCCGGCGAGTTGATGGACGAGTTGATTTCCTTTACCGCCAACGCTGACGTGCAAGTTCTGCGAGGAAGCAAAGTGGTGGAAATACGGGAAGGTGGTGTCTCCAAAGGACGGGCAGCAGCACATGTTCTCGCGCAGCATCCCTCCGAATTCGTGCTGGCCGCCGGCGACGACTGGACCGACGAGGACCTCTTCAAAGCCATGCCGAAACATGCCTACACGATCAAGGTGGGAGTGTTACCGTCGCGGGCGCGTTATTTCATTCGTCAATATCGGGACGCCCGAAAATTGATGGAAGATATCATCCAATGAACGACGGGGCGCTCCGGTGCTCATAACCCACTTTGGCGTGTGTGGCCGGTAGAGAAGCCCGTAGTTCAGTAGGTGCGTTTCAGCAGGTAATCCGCCAGCGCACGCAATGCCTCACCGGCTTTTCCAAAACGCGCGACCGCTTTCAGCGTGGACGCCGTCCAGCGCGCGGCTTCAGCGCGCGATTTCTCCAAGCCGAGCAGCGACGGGTAGGTGGCTTTGTTCGCCTTCGCGTCCTTGCCGGCGGTCTTGCCGAGTTGCTCGGTCGTGGCGGTGCAGTCGAGGATGTCGTCAATGATCTGAAAAGCGACGCCGAGGCCGTGGCCGTAGGCGGTGACCGCCTTGAGCTGCGCGGTCGTGGCGTTGCCGGCCATCGCACCGAGCCGGACGCAGGTGCGGATCAACGCCGCCGTCTTGCGCTCGTGGATGTAGCGAAGGTCGTCGAAGCTCACCGCGCGGTTCTCGCCTTCGAGGTCTTCCACCTGTCCGGCGATCAGCTCCAGGCTGCCGCCGGCTCGCGCCAGTTCCAGCACGAACCTCACCGTTGGATGGCGCGGCTGCGGTTTGGTCTGAGCGATAATCTCGAACGCCTGCGTCAGCAAGCCGTCGCCGGCGAGGATGGCGATGCCTTCGCCAAAGACTTTGTGCGACGTCGGCTTGCCGCGGCGGAAATCGTCGTTGTCCATCGCCGGCAGGTCGTCGTGGATGAGCGAGTAGGTGTGGACCATCTCGACGGCGCAGGCCGACGGCAGCGCGTTCTTGATCTTGCCGCCGACCGCTTCGCACGCGGCGAGCACCAGGATCGGCCGCAGCCGCTTGCCGCCGGCTTGGAGGGAGTAGCGCATCGCCTTGTGGATCGTGGTGGGCCGCGTTTGTTCCGATGGCAGCGCGCGATCCAACGCGGCATCCACCAGCCGCAGGCGTTCATCTAAATAGCTTTTCAGTTCCATGCTGATTCCTGAATTCGATTTTTTCCGGGGCGCGCTGTGTGTATCGTAGCTCCATGCAGTGGTGCAAGCAGAAGTTTCCGGCGTTGGTGTTGTTGCTCGGCGGCGCGGCGATCCTGGCCGCAGTGCTGACCTTTTCGCCGGGCGCGGACGGTTGGGGCGACAACGGCCGCTGGCGGTTGCCACCGTGCTCGTTCAAGACGTTCACCGGCTGGATGCTCGGCCGCCCGCTGCCGTGCGCGACATGCGGTTTTACACACGCGTTCGCCTACGCCGCGCGCGGGCGGTTCGCCGAGGCGTTTCGCGAACAACCAGCCGGCGCGGTGACGTTCTTGGCCATGCTGGCGATGATGGCCGGCGCTGGCTGGACGCTGGCGACCGGCTCGCCACCGGTGCAATTGCGGCGATGGCAGTGGATCACGCTCGGCATCGCGGGCGGGGCGCTGCTGTTGGCGGCGTGGGCTTGCAAACTGTGGGAGGCGTTCTACGCCGTCCGGTAGCGAGTTTGAAGCTCGTGTGACGACGGGCGCTTACGAGAGCTTGAAGAACTGCCGCAGGCTCTTCTTTCCTTGTTGTCCGATGCGGCTCGAAACTCGCTGCCAAGCCTTGGATGGTTTTTCGGGAGTCTGTTTGCGGTGTTCTTCCTTGCTGGCGTTGAAAGCAAAGTTCTCCAGTTCGATGGACGCCGGAAGTTGGGGCGCCCCGACAACCAGCGGCGCGCCCATGTTGATGGCTTCCACCGCCTCCGCAGCAAAGGGGATTTCCAGATCGAACGGTCGCGACAGCGCAGTCTCAACCTGGCTCCGCTCCAGATCGTTGCGCTTGAAAAGATGGTTCAGCACGAGGCGCACGTTGTTGCGGGGATAGTGCCGGAAATCGAAGAATTCCAGCATGGCCTTCATGGTGGCGATGGAGGCCATGTCGGGTGCCATGATGGCCATGATCTCCTGCGCGGCGTCCAACCCTGCCAAGGTGGTGTTGCGCATGTCGTCGGGCAGGTCCAGCACCACGTAATGATAGTTCTGGCTCAGCAGGGTCAACATGCGCGAAAGTTGCTCCGGCTTGAGCGCCGACATTGTCTCAGCGCGACCCGGCGCCGGCAGCACGAACGCGCCGCTGCTGTGCGGCAGCAGCAGCTTGTTCAGCATGTCAATTTCGATTTCCTCGGCCGGCACCGTAGAAATCTCGTCCCAACTGGTGCGTGCCGTCAGATTGAGCATGAGTGCGCTGTGACCAGCCACATGCGCCAAGTCCACCAGCACGGTGGGCTGGCTCCACAACTGGGCCAGGCCCGTTGCCATGTTGGCCGCCAAGGTGGACACGCCGACGCCGCCGCGCAGCGAGTAGGCTGCAATGACCTTGCCCTCGATCCGTTGCGTCTGGCCCTCTCTCGGACGCTCGCCGGCACGGCGCAGCAAGACCTTGATCCGCGCCAGCAGTTCGGGCGCGTGGAAAGGCTTGGTCAGGTAGTCGTCGGCCCCGGCATCAAGGAAGCGAATCTTCTCTTCCTGGGAACTCTGGGCGGTCAGGATGATCACCGGCATGTGGGCGAATTCCGGTTTGCGCCTGAGACGGCGGCAGACTTCATGGCCGTCCAATTGCGGCATCACCACGTCGAGGATAAGCAGATCCGGCTCATGTTCCTCCAATTTCTCCAGGGCTTCCGCGCCGTCTTGGGCGGTATGCACTTCATAACCTTCGCGCTCCAAGGCATGAGAGAGCGTTCGCAACGTGCTGCTATCGTCGTCTGCGATGAGAATTACGGCTGCCATAAATCCATTGTTGCGAGTTGAGTTTGCTCTTGCGCCGCGCAACCGGCGCAGCGCCATCGTTTGTCCGCCAGCCTGAAAAACTAAGCCATCGCCAAATCAAAGGCGAGATGAAAGCTCAGATCCTCCGCGGTTGGTCATTTGCCGAGGACTTGTTCCGTCGCCAGTCGTTCGGCGATCTCGATCAACGCGCCGCTGGCAGTGCCTTGCGGGTCGCTGGACACCATGGGCATACCCATCCGATTGGCCTCTGAGCAGGCGTCGGTGGCTGTTGGCACAACGCCCACCAGTTGGCAACCCATCGTGCTCAGCACCTCGGCGACGTCCACCGAAATCGGCAGCGGCTGGCGGTTGACCACCACCACGCCGATGCGGACGGGAATCACGCCCAGTTGCTGGAGCAGGTCTGTCATCACTTTACCCGCCACCACACACGTCGGAGTGCGATCAATCACCACCACCACAAAGTCGCAGTGCTTCACCGCCGCCTGACATGCCGCGGAAGCATGGCTCTGTAGATCCAAGATCACGTATTGTCCCAAGCCGGCCAGCGCGCGCGTCAACGCGTCGACCATGTCAGAACCGAGTTCCTTGAAGTCCTCGGCGCGTTGTGGCCCCAACAGCAGGCTCAGGCCTGACGGCAGTTTCACCAAACACCGCTCGACTTCCCGCGAGGTGATTTTATCCGGCTCCAGCTTCATCAGTGTATTGAGGCCGCTCAACGCCGCCCGGCTCTTCTTGTAGAAGAAAGGGTCGTAGAAGGCGCTGTAAGAACCCAGCAACTCCGCCGCGATGACCTCCTTGTGCTTCTTGGCGAGCGCGGCGGCAACATTGAGCGCGACGGTGGTGGTGCCGACGCCGCCGCGCGCGCCGATGACGCCGATCGTCTTCCCCGCCTTCGCCCCCTGGACCTGTTTCAACTGGGCCGCCTGCACCTTGTGCCGCTCGATGGCATAGTGCAGGGTGCGGTGCAGCGTCTTGGGTTGCACCTGGCCTTTGACCAGAAAATCCTGCGCGCCCTGCCGCACCGCCTCGATGGCGACGGCCTCGTCGCTGACACCCGTCAACGCCACGACGGGCACGTTGGGCGCTTCTTTTCGCACCGCCGTGAACGTCGCCATGCCCTCGCTGTCGGGAAGCATGAAATCCAGCAACACCAGGTCAATCGTCTGCGTGCGCAACTTCTCCAACCCCTCGCTGAGACGCTCGGCGCGTTGGATCACGAAAGCCCCCTCGCCGGCCTTGGTCAACGCCTCGGTGATCACGCGCGCGTCCACCGCGTTATCTTCCACTAGAAGAATGTTGTATGCCTTGGTGCTCATGGTGTTTCTCTCCTACTGACGACCGTCGTTGCTCCTGCGCTTGCGGAAGGAAAACGTCTTCATCGGGTCATCCCTGCGTGATGTTGTGCAGCTCAACAGCGACCCGCTTGAATTCTTCCTCGATCCGGCAGATCAACTCGGCGGCTCCCTCCAGTTTTCCAGAACCGGCGAGTTGTTCCAGTTGCAGAGAGACTGCCGTCAGGTTGCTGGCACCGACGTTCAGACTGCTGCCCTTGATCGTGTGCGCCGCCCGTTTTAGCCCGGTGAAGTCACCCGCCGCGAGCGTCTCGCGCATCGCCACCAGCCGCTGGGCCGTGTCGCTTTCAAATGCGGAGAACACATCCTTCAGAAACGCCACATCGCCGTCGCCGATCTCGCGCAACCGCTCAATCGCCGCGGCATCCACCGCTGGCTTCTCTTGCCCCAAGCGATCAGGTGTTTCCATATTCGGCCTCCATTGCCGCCGTCATCCCGCAGCCGTTGCCGCACACACGGGACCGCGGCCGCCTGTCAATTTTTCTGAACCTCACTTCTCGATCCAGTCAATGCATCCAACCGCAACTGGCCGGAAGTGTAGTTTTGGCAGCCGGGTTTGTCCATGCAGGAGTTTTGATTGTCGGAACTCCATGAGAATGTCCCCATCATAACTCTTTAGAAATGTCCCCTTTGGGGCGGAGTTGCGTTAGCAACTCCGGCCACAACATGGAGACATTAACGATGAGTCGGAAGGAACGGGATCGGTTGACGGTCATGATCGGGATCATGCAGGAGTTTTGATTGCACACGCGGAGCCTGCCGTGAACTTCCCGGCGTCCGGCCCTTCGCCTGGATGACGGCCGTCTCACACCGGCCACGGACCTTTGAAACCAGTCTCGGCCAACTTCAGTTTGTGGAGATGGGCGAAGAGGCGGAACTTCCGCGCGTGGTCGCCGCTGAAGAGGAGGTTGTGGTGGCCTTTGACCATGCAGGCGTCCTCGCGATCGGTGATGGCGATCTCGACATTGGTGGTGCAACCGCCCGCCGGCGGCATTGCGTGCGATTTTACGACGCGGCCGGCATACACGTCGAGCGCCGGTTCCTTGCCGGGATAGTAATGGATCATCGTCACCGGCTCGTCGGGCTTCCAGAAAACTTGGATGGCGCAACTTCCCTCGTTCGTGTGCGCGAACCGCCGCAGCAGATACGGCAACTCCGGCCCGGCCGGCCCGCGCATCCGCGTCGCGCAAGTGCAATGCGATGCGTAGTAGTGGTTGCGCTCGGTGTCATAGCAGGGGTTGTGCTGGAAGCCCGGCTGGCCGAGCAGCAACTGGCCGAGCAGTTGGCCGTAGGCGGCGGGCATGTCGTTCTCGCAGATCGCCGGCACCAACGCGCTGTTGAGCGCGGAGAAACTCATGCACGGCTTGAGCATCCCGCGCCGCAAGCAGGTCATCGCCACGCCGTCGGCTCGCTCCTCGGCCAGCAGCTTCTTCAACGTCAAGTGCGCCCGCGCGGCGTTCTCCAGCGCCTCGCGCATGATGCCGCGTTTCTCCTTCGCTCTGCCGCTGAACCGCGCGATGAAGCGCCGCGCCTCCGCGCCGAGCGCGACCTTGCCGAACTCATCGGCGTAGCGATCGAACGGGATGACGCTGATCTTCGTGCCAAAGAACGTCTCGACGATCTCACCCGGCTTCTTCACGTCGGTGACGCTGAGCAGCTTGCTCTGCGCCATGAGCTTCTTTGTGTTGATCATCCGCAAGCTGCTCTCGATGGCGTCCATGTTCTCCAGCGACTGGATGAAATAAACGCCCGGCCGCCGATACGCCGTCACCGACCCGTGTTTCACGCCGAGGCCGATGTAGAAGATCGCGGGAATGCCGAGCTTGTCGGCGGCCTTCAGCAACAACTCGGCGTGCGCGAGGCTGCGGTTGTAGAACATCACCAGCAGCAACCCGTCCGGCTTCTGAGTTTCCAGTTCCTGTGCCAGCCGCTGCGCGCCGGCATCGTCAGCGATGGACGAGTCATCCATCACGAGCTTCAGGCCGAGCTTCTGTTCCATCTTCCGCAGCGCGGCTGCGTATTGCCGCTGCCGGCCCTCGGCGTCGTAGTCGTTGCCCGGCCAGCTCCACCAGTCGTCCGTCTTTGTCTTGAATGTCTTCGATGGCGGATAGAGAAACGCCACGCGCACCGTCGCGCCCTGCTTCGCCGCCCGCGACGCTGCCGCGTTCTCCGCCGCGTCGGCGATCATCGGAGCGAGCGCCATTCCGCCTAACGCCGCGCTGGCGATGGCGAGAAACTCCCGCCGGTCCAGTTGGCAGCCACACGCGCAGCTTGAATCATGACCATGCTTGTTCATCGCATTCTCCTTCTCAGCGTTTGGATTTCGCTTTGCCAGCCTTGCTAGATTCCGCCGGCCCGGCCTGTCTTCGAAACTCCGTCTCCAGCGCCTGCCACTTCGCTTCCATCGCCTGCGCCCGCTCCGGCTGTTCCTTCACGAGGTTCTTTCTCTCGCAGCGGTCGGTGCTCAGGTCGAACAACTCCCACGTGTCCTCATCCTCGCGCGCCGAGACCAGCTTCCAGTCACCCATTCGCAGCGCGCGGTTGCCCTCGTGGTTGAAGAAAAGGAACTCGCGCGTCACCGCGCCGTCGCGCGCGAATGCCGGCGCGAGGCTCTTTCCAGGCAACGGCGGCGCGCCGGCAGGCAGCGCGGCTTTTCCTCCGGCCAGATCGAGCAGCGTGGGCGCGAAGTCAATCACGTGGCCAACATCGCGCCGCAGTTCGTCGCGCGCGCTGATGCCCTTCGGCCAGTGGACGATCAGCGGCGTCGAGACGCCGCCCTCGTTCACCCAGACCTTTTGGCGTCGGAACGGCGAGTTGCTGGCGCTCGCCCAGCCGGGGCCGACGCAGAGGAACGTCTGCCACGATCCCGGCGCCGCCGCGCGGTCGTGGCCGTCGCCGCGCACCATCAACGTCGCGTCCGCGCCGTTATCGGAGAGGAAGAAGATGACCGTGTTTTCCAGCGCGCCCATCGTTCGGAGCTGTTCCACCACGCGGCCGATCTCGCGATCCATCCGGTCCACCATCGCTGCATGGATGGCCATCTTCGTCGCCTGAAACCGCCGCTGCTCGTCCGTCAGGCTTTGCCACGCGACGGCGTAACGGCTTTCGCCCGGCCCGACCTTTTCGAGCAGGTCCGGCTTGAAATAGCGCGGCGAGAGTTTCTCGTCTCGCAGCGCCAGGTCGCAGTTGACGATGCCCATCTCGCGCAACCGGCGCCACCGCCGTTCGCGCACCACGTCCCAGCCTTCGAGGTAGCGGTCGCGATACTTCGCGATGTCCTCCTGCGGCGCGTGCAGCGGGAAGTGAGGCGAGATGAATGCGAGGTAGAGGAAAAACGGCTGCGCGGCGTGGTTGGCCGCGTGGTCCTTCATAAAACCGATGGAGCGGTTGGCGAACTCCGTCGTCGCGTAGTAGCCGCTGTCCGGCTTCACCGGCGGTGCTTGCACGTCGTCCACCCAGTGTTGCACCGGCGAGAAATAGCGATCCCAATCCTGGAACCAGTAGGAGTGGTCGAAGCCGCCATCCGCCACCGGCTTCGGCGCGCCGAGCACATGCCACTTGCCGGCGTGATAGCTGCGATAGCCGAGCGGCTTGAGGCAATGCGGCAGCAACCGCGCCCACGCCGGCAGCCGGCCGCGCGGCGGGTCCATGCGGATTTGTTGCGCGTAGTAACCGCTCATGATGCACGAGCGCGTCGGCCAGCAACGCGCCGTGTTGTAGAACTGCGTGAACCGCAGGCCGTTCGCGGCGAGGCGGTCGAGGTTCGGCGTGGCAATCTCGCCACCGTAGCAGCCCGGGTCGGAGAACCCCATGTCGTCGGCGAGGATGATGACGAAGTTCGGCTTCGCGTCGGCGGCGGAGGCAAACCACAGAAGACACGGAAGAAGGAGAAGAAGAAGCGAGCGAGAACGCCGAGTAGATTGTCTTGAGCGCATGTTTCCTTCCGTGTGTTCCGTGTCTTCCGTGGTTCTCTTCAATTGTTGGCGGCCAACCCCCGCGCGGTGCTTCCCTTCTTTCTCAACTTCGCCAGCAGTTCGTCGAGATGCTTCACTATGTCCGGATGTTCGTTGTAGAGGTTCGTCGTCTCGTTCGGGTCTTTCTCCAAGTCGTAGAGTTGGCCCGCTGGCGCGTCGGACTTGAGTTGGCCGGCGGCGGTGTAGTCGCTGTTCTTGCGGCCAATCTTCCACGGCTGCATCCATGGTCCTTTCTCATCAGTCGAAAAACCGCCGGAGCCACGCTTTGGGAAGAGCAACCACTTGCCCTCACGAATAGCGAGGCCACCCGTGCCGATGAATGTTGCGAACGTCCGCACCGGCTTGCGGCCCGGTGTGTCGAGCAGCGCCGGCAACGCGTTGAAACTGTCCGGCCCCTCGTCCGAGCCGAGGTTGCGTCCCAGCACGGCGGCGAACGTCGCCAGCATGTCGGTCAGCGCGATGAAATCGCCCGTGCGCGTGCCCGCCGGGATGCAGCCGGGCCAGCGTGCGATGAACGGCACGCGATGGCCTCCTTCCCACACATCGGTCTTCTGGCCGAGCAGGTCGCCGTTCGCGAGATGGCCGGCTTTCACGGCGTCTCGATGCAACACGCCGCCGTTGTCGCTCGTGAAGAAAACGAGCGTCTTCTCCGCGAGGCCGAGACGGTCGAGCGCGCCGAGCACTTCGCCGACGGCCCAGTCGAGTTCCTGGATGTAGTCGCCATACGCGCCGATGCCGCTGCTGCCTTGGAAGCGTTTGCCGGGCGTGACCGGCACATGGACGTTCATCGTGCCGTAGTAGAGGAAGAATGGCCGCTCCTTGTTCCGCTCGATGAACTTCACCGCCTTCTCCGTGTGCAACGCGCAAAGCTCGTCGTGCTTCACCAGCGCGGACTTGCCGCCTTGCAGGACGCCGTGCGGAAACTTCGGCGGCTGCGCGGGCAGAATCTTGATCGGGTCGTTCGGGTCGAGGTCGACGACACGATGGTTGTCCACGACCACCTGCGGCGGCTCGTTGTGCGTCATCGCGGTGCCGAAGAACGAATCGAAACCGCACTCCAGCGGCCCCGGCTTGAGGTCGCCGTTCCAATCCGGTTGCTTTACGCCGTAGCCAAGGTGCCACTTGCCGACAAGCGCCGTGGCGTAGCCCGCCGATTTGCAGAGCGAGGCGATGGTCGTTCGCTCCGGCTCGACGAGGCAGTCGCGGTTCCACCTGCGCCCGATGCGGTAATACTCGCGGCCCGTGATGATCGCATAGCGCGTCGGCGTGCAAACGGCGCAAGGCGAGTGTGCGTCAGTGAAGAGCCGTCCTTGTTGCGCGAGCCGATCAATGGCCGGCGTCTTGACCTTCGTCGCGCCGTAGCAGCCGAGGTCGCCGTAGCCAAGATCGTCGGCGAGGATAAAGACGATGTTGGGCTTCTGGATTGGCTCTGCGGAGTGGAGCGACACTGACGAAGCTAGGAACAGGGCGGCGAGGAAGATGCGGAGTGGTTTCATGGTCATTTCTTCTGCACGGCGGGATATGGGCGTTCAGGAACGAGACGTTGCCCATCGGAAAAACCTTCCGGCCTTCCGGCCAGCCGCTGGATGAGACGCTGACGCCATTGTTTCACCGCGGGGAGCTTTGAGAGGTCGCGTTCCTCGCGTGGATCGCGGTCGAGGTCGAACAACTGCTCCGTGCAGTCCGTGGGACGCCAGATGTATTTGAAGTGGCCGTCGGTAAGCGCGTGAAACGCCTGAGCTTTGCTGTAGCAGGGCGCGTGTTCGAAATGCAGCCAGTCGCGCGTCACGCGTCCCGTGCCGCGCAATACCGACACGAGGCTGACACCGTCGGCGGATTTCGGACGGTTGATGTGCGCCAGTTCCGCCAGAGTCGGCAGAATGTCTTCGAGACAGACCGGCTGGTCGCAACGTCCGCCTGCCTTGAAGCCGAGCGACGGCGAGCCGCAGATGACGAACGGGATGTTGGCGGCGCCTTCATACGGCTCGCACTTGCGGAAATAACCGTGGTCGCCGAGCAGTTCGCCGTGGTCGGAGGAGACCACGATGACCCACGCGCGCCCGGCCTTCTCGCTGCGGGCCTTGAAATCGGCGATCAGCGGGCCGAACTGTTCGTCGAGATGCTCGATCAACCCGAAGTAGCCGGCCTGCGCGCGCCGCAGCGGCTCGCCTTCCAAGCGCACGCGATGTCCGCCTTTGTCGCCTGTCGGCGAGAGCGCCGCCCAATCCACCCAGTCGCCGTGCGCCGGGCGCGGCAGCTCCTTTTTCAGAAGCGCGTCGAAAAACTTCTTCGGCGGGAACAACGGCGGATGCGGCGCGTAGAACGACGCGGTCAGGAATAATGGCTTCGCGGCGGGCGTGGCATTCACGACCTGTCGGGATTGCCGGACGATCCACGCAGTCGGGTGCAGATCGTCGGGGAGAGGCCACGGCGCGGCGGGCCAGAGGTTGCAGTTCAGCCCCAGTTTCGCGATCACGTTGCGAATGCCGCCGCATTCCTGCGCGGCTTTCTTCAAGTCGGTGTCGTAATCGTCGTCCGACACATAGGTCGAACCGAGGACTTGTTTCTGGTAGCCGCAGGTGCCGCTCGCAGACTGCTGGTGCATGTTGCGGCCGACCAGCACGGTGGCATAACCGGCGTCCGCCAGCAGGCCCGGCAGGGTGGGCGTCGTAATCGGCCGGGCGCCGTAGCCCACGATTCCACTGGCCTGCGGCGAAGTGCCGGTCAGCAACGCGTAGCGCGCGGGAATGCACGACGGCACGGTAGAATACGCCCGCCGGAAGAGTATTCCCTGCCGAGCAAGCTCGTCCAACTGCGGCGTGCGCACGACCGGATGGCCGAGCGCCGACAGGCAGTCGCCGCGCATCTGGTCGGGCATCAAGAACAAGATGTCCGGCTTCTCCGCGGCCCGCGCGTAGAGCGATGGCGCGAGCAGCACGGCAGAGAGTGTAAGTAATTGGAAAGCCTTCATGGACGACTTCTTCCTTTCTCCTGTGCTCGTTTGAGCAACGCCGACATCTTCTTCACGAGGTCGGGCTTTTCGGCGTAGAGGTTCTTCGTTTCGGCAAGATCGTCGTCGAGGTTGTAGAGCTGGCCCGGGATGTTGACGACACCCGGCTTCGCCGCTTTGGCTTTGGCGGCTTTCGCGGCTCGCGCGACTCTCAGAGGCGCAGCCAACGTCTGCGGCGGGATGAGCTTCCACGGCCCTTCGCGAATGGCAAAGATGCCGTTGCCGCTGTGATGGATGGTGAACAGCCGCAAAGGCGCGTCACGCTTCTCGCCGAGGAGCGCGGGCAGAATGTTGAAGCTGTCCTCGGCGACGTCATCGGGCAGCTTTGCGCTGAGAATCGCGGCGACGGTAGCCATGAGATCGCCGTGACAGACGGTTTCGTCGCAGACGCGGCCGGCGGGAGTTTTTCCGGGCCAGCGCGCCACCAGCGGCACGCGATGGCCGCCCTCGTAGATGTCGCCCTTGTAGCCGCGCAACGGGCCGCTCGGTTTGTGGCCGGCCTTGATCAACGACTGCATGTCCGTGTAGGGCGAATGGCCGTTGTCGGCGGCGAAGAAAACGAGCGTGTTGCCGGCGAGCTTGTGGCGGTCGAGCGCGGCGAGCACCTCGCCGACGGCCCAATCGGTTTCCATGATGAAGTCGGCGATGGCCGATATGCCGCTCTTGCCGCGGAACCGCGCCGACGGGGCGACGGGCTCGTGCGGCGAGGTGAGCGTGAAGTAGAGGAAAAACGGTTTGCCGGCGGCGGCGCGCTGGCCGATGTAGTCAGTCGCGCGGCGGGCGAGCGTCGGCAGAATTTCGTCGAACTTCCAACCCGGCAGCATCGGGCCGGGCCGGCCATCAAGGTTTTGCTCGGCCTTCTGCGCGGTGGGCTGGCCGACGGTGCGGTCGTTCTCGATGAAGCAGTAGGGCGGATAATTTGGCACGTCGGTGCCGAAGTAGTAGTCAAATCCGCGTGTGGTCGGGCCTTCGGCGATGGGCTGGGTGAAATCCGGCGGCTTGTTCGTGTCGGGACGCGGCCATTGCCAGCCGAGGTGCCACTTGCCGATGCAGGCGGTGGCGTAGCCGTGCTGGCGCAACAGCGAGGGCACAGTGAGCCGGCCAGCCTCAATGAGCGGTGGGTCATAGGGCACAAGCACGCCGCGTTTCAGCCGCGTGCGCCACGCGTAACGGCCCGTCAAAATGCCGTAGCGCGTTGGCGAACAAACCGCCGAGCCGCTGTGCGCGTCGGTGAAGCGCACGCCTTCGCGCGCGAGTCGGTCCACGGCGGGCGTCGGGGTTTTCGAGCCAGCGTTGTAGCAACCGAAGTCGCCGATGCCCATATCGTCGCCGAGGATAAAGACGATGTTGGGTTTCGACTGCGTGTCGGCGGCGGCGGAGTTGCAGCAGAGGACACAGAGCAACACGGGAATGAACGCGAGGTGTTTCATGGCGGTTCTCACTTGGCTCCTTTCTTCGCGGCACGCTTCGCTGAGGGCTTGAGGCTCAGGTCTTCCAGCTTCGGCTCGACGCCGAGCTTGCGGCAGTCGGCATCCACGCTGGCGCTCCAGTCTTCCCAAAGCTTGCGCAACGCGGCGAGCTTGTCGGGATGCTTCGCGGCGAGGTCGTGCTGCTCGCTGAGGTCCTCGGCGAGGTTGAAAAGCATGTAGCGAGCGGGCGTTTGCTTCGGGCCGGGCTGCTCGCTGCCTTCCGTGGACCAGACCATCTTCCAATCGCCCTGGCGCGCGGCGAAGTTGTTGCTCCGTGTGCGACAGCGCCAGAAGAGCGTGTCATGCGGCGCGCCGATCTTTTCGCCGCTGAGGTAGGGCAGGAGGTTAACGCCGTCGAGAGTTGGTGTCCCGGCTTCAGCCGGTTCGGAGCCGCCTGAAGGCGGGACACCAACACCGGCGGCGGCGAGCGCAGTGGCGTGAATGTCCATCGTAATGACCGGCTGGCGATAGACAGTGCCGGGCTTGATCACACCGGGCCATTGCGCGAGCAACGGCACGCGGATGCCGCCTTCGAAAGTCTCGCATTTCGAGCCGCGCAACGGTGTGTTGCGGGAGCCGTTGACGGCGTTGCGCGTGGTCGGCCCGCCGTTGTCGTTGTGGAAAAAGATCAGTGTGCGGTCGAGCTGGCCGGTCTCCCTGAGCTTGGCGAGCACCGCACCGACGGCGTCGTCCACGGCGCTGAGCATGGCGGCATAGACGCGACGTTGTTTGTCTTCGATGTGGGCGAAGCGTTGCAGGTATTTCTCCGTGGCCTGCACCGGTGTGTGGACGGCGTTGAAGGCGAGATAGAAGAACCACTTCTTGCCGCGATGTTTCTCGACGAACCGCACCGCTTCGCGACCCCACGCATCCTGCAAATACTCCGTCGCCGGCTCGGGCGTGACGCCGCGCACGACCATGAGCCGGCCGCCGCGCTTGCCCTTGCCAGGGACGATGCCGGGCAGGTTGTGGCTGCCGCCGCCGAGGATGCCGAAGAACTCGTCGAAGCCGCGCTCGGTCGGACGGAACCCCTCGGTAGTGCCGAGGTGCCATTTGCCGGTCATGCCGGTCGCGTAGCCGGCGGCCTTGAGCCGTTGCGGGAGCGTGACGACGGCGCGAGGCAGCGGGCCAGTGACGCCGTCGAGGTCTTCGTTGCCGGAGCGTTGCTGGTAACGACCGCTCATCAACGCTGCGCGCGTCGGCGTGCAAAACGAGCCGGCGGCGTGGGCGTCGGTGAACCGCGCGCCGCGCTTCGCCAGCGAATCAATGTTCGGCGTCGGGATGTCCTTGCAGCCGTGGCAGCCGATGTCGGCATAGCCCATGTCATCGGTGAGGATGATGAGGATGTTCGGATTATGGATTGGCGTGTCCGCGGCGGCACTGCTGTAGAGGACACAGAACAACACAAGGATGAGCGCGAGGTTTTTCATGATCGTATCTCAGCACTCCGGAACCATCTTGAAACCCATCAGGCTGGCGAGTTGGTGGACGGCTTTTGTATGATCACCGTAGAAGACAACGCGATGCAGCAGCGTGCGAATGTCGCGATACTTCTTCATGTCGGCGCACCAGTTCACCATCATCTTCTGCGCATCGCCGTTAACTGCGGTGGTAATCTGCGTGCGGCAGCCGCGGTCGTCGAACTGGCGCGGCTTGCCCTCGATGATCCTGCCGGTGCTGAACAGCATCGCCTCGTCGTCAATGAACTTCGCGCAGGTGATCGGCTGGCCCACGCGCATGGCCACCTCCAGCGACGCGCCGCGGTTGTCGTCGCGGTGCGTGCGGATGTTGAACGGCGCGCGCGGCGTGCCAGGGCCGTTCATCCGCGTCGGCGAGACGCAGTGGGCGTGGATGACGGCGTTCAGGGAGGTGTCGAACAGCGGATCGGTGATGAAGCCTGGTTTGCCGAACGCGTAGGCGAACAGCAGCATCGTCAACGTGCTGTCGAGGTCGGCCTCGCACGCGCCGACGAAACCCTCGTCGCACAACTGCGCGAAGCCGAGGCACGGGTAGCCGAGAATCTGGATCGGGATGCCGCCGAGACAGTTGACGGCGATCGCCTGCGCCTTGGCGTCGGCCATGAGTTGCTTCATCGCCAGATACATCTTCGCCGACTTGATGATCTCGGCCTTGCTCGGCTCGACGATCTTCTTGGCGGGCTTGATGAACAAGCTGCGGGCGATTTCGGTGGCGAGCCGTTCATCCACCGCTTTGTGCGCGGCGATCAACTGCTCGGTAGTGACATCCACGACCTCCGGCCCGATCCGCTCGCGAATGTCCTTCGCACGCGCGCCGGCCTTCGCCGAGGCGAGCAGGAGTTTGCTCTGACGCATCTGGCCAACGGCCTTCAAAAGCGCGATGGCCGTGGCAAGGTCGCGCCAGTCGCGCGAGGCCATCAATACCACGCGTTTGCCCTCGCGCTGGGCCTGGCTGACATACATCCACTGATGTCCGCTGTAAGGCTGGCTGAAGACGACGACGGGCTTGCCGCAGTTGACGATGCCGGCGAGGTCGCCACGGATACCAAGATGGATGCACAACACGCCCGCCACATCGTCGCGCGCAGCGATTTTCGGCACGGCTTCCTTCGCACTGACCACCAAGTCACCACCGACCAGTTCCACTTCGGGAAACTTCGGCATCAGCTTGGCGATGAACTTCTCGAACTTCGCCTTCTCCGCCGGCGCGTCGAACTCCGGCTTCGGCCAGGCGCCCGCGCCGCCGAGATAGACCGTGTAAATCTTCACCTTCGGCGCTGATAGCGACGCGACCGCTTCGCTCGTCGCGAAACTGCTGGCGCCCATTAACCAGCCGCCCGCGGCCGCCGTCGCTTCGAGAAACCGCCGCCGGCTCATCCGCGCCGCGCAGCCCGCGTGCGCACAGCCGCCACACGTTGACGCAGGGCAGATATTGGAAGTTTCAGTGGTGTTGGACTCTCCTTGTTTGATCGTGTTCATCTCGTCACCTCTGGAGTTGTGGCAGCGCTGAACGGCTTCCGTCGCGGCGGCAGATTATGCCTGCTGCACGGCACTTTGAAAACCTTCATTCCCTACGATCCACGCCGTGCGCTGCTCGCTGCGGCTTTGGCCGGCAGATTTTCTCCCAGCCGGGGTTGTTCCATTTCACCGGATAACCCGCGCACTGCTCCGGTCTCGCGGCATAAACGGTGCAGTCGTTCCCGTTCAGGAACAGGCACGGCGACGCGGGATCGCCTTTGATGGCGAGATCACGCCGGTCGCGCGCCAGATCGGTGTAACGCTGGATGAATTCTTGCTCGGTGAGCTTCAACACCGCCGCCAACCGCGTGATGTCGGCATCGGTCAGATGAATCTGTCCCGGAATCCGGCAGCATTCACCGCAGCGCGTGCACTTAAACTCCGTCATCACTTTGAGTCTTCCAACTGTGACTGCACCGGTGTGACGGTGGCGCGGTGGCGCTTCACTTCCTTCGCGATGTCGGCGAGCACGCCGGGATGGTCCTTGGCGACGTCGAACCGCTCGCCCGGATCGCGGCCGAGGTGGAACAGCAGCGGCGGATTGTGCTGCGCGACCGGATCCTTGTCGTAGCCGGAGCGCGTGATGAAGTGCGCCTTGAACGGCCCCTTGCGCACGGCAAAAAGCTGCGTGCCGCGATAGTAAAACATCGTGTCGCGTTTGCATGGGCCGGCGCCGAAGAGCAGCGGCGACATGTCCACGCCGTCGAGAAACAGATCGCGCGGGAGCGTCGCGCCGGCGAGCGCGGCGAATGTCGGCAGCAGGTCGAGCGAACTGGCCAGCTCGCGGTTCACGATGCCAGGCTTGATCCGGCCGGGCCACCACGCGATGCCCGGCTCGCGCATGCCGCCTTCCCAAGTCGAGCCTTTGCCGTCGCGCAACAGGCCCGCGGAACCGCCGTGCGTGTCGAAGATCAGCCACGGGCCGTTGTCGCTGGTAAAAAAGACCAGCGTGTTCTCCGCCAGCCCCTCGGCGCGCAACGTATCGAGCACTTGGCCGACGCTCCAGTCGAGTTCCTCCACCACGTCGCCGTAAAGCCCGCGCCGGCTCTTGCCGTGGAATTTCTCCGAAGCGAACAGCGGCACATGCGGGAAGTTATGGGCGAAGTAGAGGAAGAACGGTTTCGCCTTGTTGGCGCGGATGAACTTCAACGCCTCGGCGGTGTAACGCGGCGTGAGTTGGGTCTGGTCGGGGCCGCGTTCGAGAACGACAGCATCGCGCATGAACGGCGGTTTCCAATACTCGCTCTTCGGCTCGAAAAACGCCGCGCGCCCCTTTGGCCCGGCGCTCGCGTCGCGATCCATGTCGTTGGAGTAGGGAATGCCGAAGTAGGAATCGAAGCCGTGGCTGGTGGGCAGGAATTGCGGATGATGGCCGAGGTGCCACTTGCCGACGCAGCCGGTGGCGTAACCGCGCGACTTGAGCATCCGCGCGATGGTCAGTTCATTTGCAGGCAGGCCGCCCTTGGAGTCGGGAAAGAGCACGCGGCGTTTGTCGCTGCACATGCCGCTGCGGATCGGCAGCCGGCCCGTCATCAACGCTGCCCGGCTCGGCGTGCAGACCTCCGCCGCGACGTAGAAGTCGGTGAAGCGCATGCCCTGCGCCACCATGCGGTCGAGGTTCGGCGTGCGGATGCTCGGATGCCCGTAGCAAGCAAGGTCGCCGTAGCCCATATCATCGGCGAGAATGACGATGATGTTCGGGCGCTCCCCGGCGGCGCGGGCCACAGCAACGCTGACGACGAGCAAAACGGCAACGGCACAGGATTGGATGAAGCGCTGTGATTTCATAGAGTTTTCGCAAAAGCTCCCGCCGCCGCTTGGGCGGCCGAGAAACAAACAACCACAATGAGCGATGGCGACCGGTGGCTCATCTTATGCCGGCCGATTGCATTTGCTTGAGGGCCTCCAACTGTTGCTGGTGGTATTCTTCACGCTCAGGCCTGTGCGGCGTCTGCAAGTGGCCCTTGATGTATTCCGTCGCCCCTTTCACGCCGCCGTATCTCTCCGCATACGCGTGCATGTCCTCTGCATGACCGTTGGGCATCACGATATGCCAACGGCCGTTGCCGTCACGCATCGCCGTCGGCTTCTGCGGCGGATTGGGCCACAGGCCCGGCTTGCCGCCTTTGTTCGTGGACTGTTGCGACATACCGATGGCTTTCGGGGGCGGAGGCGGAGCCGCCATGATGTTTTCGGGCTGAATGACGGCCGTTTCATTTCCTTTGGCCAGCGTCACGCTGCGGTTGCCGTAATCCACCTCCATCACGGTGACGCCGCCGGGCAACTGGTCGCCTTTGCGCACGAATCGCGCCCGCACGCCGGTTCTCTCCAAACTCGCTTCGGCGTAACTTCCTTGGCGAATCATGCCGGTGACACGCCACTCCGCGGCAAACTCGGGCACAGCGCTGCCCGTTGTTGGATCCTGTGCCATGATTGTTGGCACAGCCAGACAGAAGACGAAAATCAGCTTCTTCACAAAGAAAAATCCGTTCGGCGCTGCTGCGCTTTCTACTCCGAACCGACGGAAATACAAGCCTGCGATTCCTTCACCGTGCCACAACTCTCACGCCCGGCTGAGGTGGAGTTTGCTTCACGCCTGCTTGCGCTTGCGCTTCTTGCCGGCTTTGCCTTTCTTCGGCTCGTCAGAGGCGACTTTGCCTTTGGCGGGACTGAGCTTGTCGAGGACGGCCTGCAGACGCGCGCGGGCGGCCTTGGTGTCGTCGCTGGCCGAGTCGGCGGGGACAGGCTTCTCCACGAACGGCGCGTCGCTCATGTCGAACAACTCGCCGCTTTGGGTGAGCTTGTAGCCTTGCTCGCGGACATACCACTTCGCGCCAAGCTGGACAAAGATCCAATCGCGCGGTGTGCCTTTCTCGCCGCGCAGCTGCGGCGCGAAGCTGCGGCTGTCGAACGTCACGCCTTCCGGCATCTTCGCGCCGCCAAGCTCGGCGAACGTCGCGAAGAAATCGCTGAAGTCCACGAGGTCGTTGAGGACCTTGCCTGCGGGCATCGTGCCTTTCCAACTCGCGATGAGCGGCACGCGGCTGCCGCCTTCGAGCACGGTGCCTTTCTGGCCATTAATCTTGCGTCCGTTGATGATGGACCGGTCGGCGCCGAACTTCGCCGTGCCGTTGTCGCCGGTGAACACGATGAGCGTCTTCTCGCGCAGGCCGAGCTTGTCGAGTTCCGCGACGAGCTGGCCGACCTGCTTGTCGAGGTAGGCGACGTTATCGTCGTAGAAATCCTTCTTGCCATCGCCCTTGCTGTCTGGCGTGCGCAGGATCGGGCCGTGGATGAGATGCGTCGGGTAGTAGAAGTAGAACGGCTGCTCGCGATGCCGCCGGAGAAAGTCCAGCGTGAAGTCCATGCACGCGTCGGGGCAGTAAACGTCCTGCTTGGTCTCGACGAGTTGGCCGTTCTTGGTGTAGCTCGTCCTCCAATACCATCCGCCCGCGGTCGGGTCAGTAAGCCATTCGTCGAAGCCCCAATCGCCCGGCGTGTCGCCCATCTGCCGCCACTTGCCGGTCATGCCCGTGGCGTAACCAGCCTGCTTCATTGTGCGAGCAAGCGATGGTTCGTCCTTGAACGATGGCCGACCGGCGCTTGGATTCGTCGAGCCGCCGGTGCGGAAACCGTAGCGGCCGGTGTTGATCGTGCAGCGCGACGGCCCGCAGAGCGGCGTCGAGTAACACTGCGTGAAACGCGCGCCGGTCTCGGCGAGCTTGTCGAGGTTTGGCGTCTTGCCCTTGAACCGGTCGGAACCGTAGCAACTGACGCCGTCGAGGCCGTAGTCGTCGGAGAGAATGAAAAGGATGTTGGGTTTCTGCGGATCAGCGGCGCTGGTGGACCACGGAACACACAGAAGACACGGAAGGATGAGTTGGAGAGTTCGTTTCATGGTGGGTGTTCCTTATGTGGTTGCTGCGTCTTTCTTTGCTTTCTTGCGTTGTTTCCTCTGCTTCTTGTCGCCGTCGGCCTTCTTGCGCGTCTTGGTTGCGCCAGCCGCAGGATTGAGCTTGTCGAGCACGCCCTGCAATTGCGCGCGCGCGGCGTTGGCTTCGGCATTTTGTGAATCGGCGGAAACCGGCTTCTGCGCGAACGGCGCGTCCTTCATGTCGAAGAGTTGGCCGCTCTCGGTCAGCTTCCAACCGTCGTTGCGGGCATACCACTTCGCGCCGAGTTGCACGTAAGTCCACTCGCGCGGCTTGCCTTTCTCACCGCGCAACTGCGGCGCGAAACTCCGACTGTCAAACGTGAGGTTCTCCGGCATCTTCGCGCCGGCCACTTCGGCAAATGTCGCGTAGAAGTCGCTGAAGCCCACAAGGTCCTTCAGCAAACGGCCGGCGGGCGTCACGCCTTTCCAGTTGGCGATAAGCGGCACGCGGCTGCCGCCTTCGTTCACTTGGCTCTTGCGGCCGTCCACGGGCCGGCCGTTGATGGTGCCGACGGGGACGCTGCCGTTGTCGCCGGTGAAGACAATGAGCGTCTTCTCGCGCAGGTTCATCTCGTCAAGAGTGGCAACGAGCTTGCCGACAACCTTGTCGAGGTAAGTGATGTTGTCGGTGTAGAGCGGATTATCGCCTTTGCCTTTGCTCTTTCGCGCGCCTTTGACCTTCTCCTTGCTGCCTTCCTTGCTGTCGGGCGTCGCCAGAATCGGTCCGTGAATGAGCGTCGTCGGGTAATAGACGAAGAACGGCCCGTCGCGGTGACGCTTGATGAAGTCCACGACGAACTCGTGAAACATATCGGGCGCATAGCTCGTGTCGGTCACCGGCACAACCTGGCCGTTCTTGTTGAGCGCGGGCTTCCAGTAGCGCTCGCCCCTGGACTTGTCCCATCGCAGGAACTCATCCCAACCCCACGCGCGGCCTTCCTCGGCCGTTTCGAGGTATGAGAGATGGCTCCACTTGCCCGCAAGCGCGGTGGCGTAGCCGGCTTGCTTGAGCGTCTTGGCGATGCAAACCTCTTTGTCCGGCTTCGCCGCCGCTCCACAGCCGTTGTCGAGCACGCCGGTGCGGAAAGCGTAGCGGCCGAACATGCACAGCGCCCGCGACGGCGCGCACAGCGGCGCAGAGTAACATCGCTCGAATCTCACGCCGCCCGCCGCGAGCGAGTCGAGGTTCGGCGTCTTAAACGCGCCACCGTAGCACCCGACGCCCGGAATACCGTAGTCGTCGGCGAGGATGAAAATGATGTTCGGTTTGGCGGGCTTGTCTTCGGCCGCTTGCAGCGAGGCCAACGGCGACAGCAACAGTGCGCAGACAATCAGAGTGATGAGATGTTTCATGTTGTTCCCGATGTTGAGTTGTTATCGCTTCTGCCCCTTTTTCGCCCGCTTCTTTTCCTTCTTCTTCGCTTTGTCTTTCGGCATTGAGGGTGGCGCCAACTGGGTGTTCCAGTCGTCCCACATGGCCTTGAGTTCCTTGACCTTCTCCGGCTGCTTGGAGGCGAGGTTGTTCTTCTCGCCTATATCCGTAGCGAGGTCGAACAACTCCGGCGGGTTGTTATCCATGTCGCCGTGGACAAGCTTCATATCGCCATGCCGGATGGACCACATGCCGTCAATGCGCCAGCACAGCGTCTGGTGCGGGCGCTCCTTGTTTTCGCCGGTCAGATGGGGCAGCAGGTTGACGCCGTCGAGTTTCCACGCGGGATCAACCGTCCCGCCCGCCGCCGCCACACAGGTCGGCATCACGTCGAGTTGGATGACGGCGCGATCCTCCACCTTGCCGGCGGGCAACTTGGCTTTCCATTGCATCATCCACGGCAGGCGCGTGCCGCCCTCCCAGCAGGTGTGTTTGTGGCCGCGCAACACGCCGTTACCCTCGCGATGGCCGGGTGCGCCGTTGTCGCTGATGAAAAAGATGAGCGTATTCTCCTCCAGCTTCAGCGCGCGCAGCTTGCCGAGCACCACGCCGACGGCGTCGTCCATCGCCGAGAGCATGCCGTCGAAGTCGCGGCGCTTCGGGTCGCTGATGTGTGCGAAGCGTTTCAGATATTTGTCCGTCGCCTGATGCGGCGAGTGGACGGCATTGAACGGCAGGTAGAGAAACCACGGGGCGTCCTTGTGCTTCTCGATCCATTCCGACGCCCGCGCAGCGAATGCGTCGGTGGTGTATAACTCCTTGTCCTTCACACTCTGCACTTCTGGCGAGACGCGGGAGTCAATGAAACCCTTCGGCGTGAAATAGGAGCCGGGATTGCCGGTGACGCCAAAGTATTCGTCAAAGCCGCGCTTCATCGGCAGATGCTCCGCGTCGTTGCCGAGGTGCCATTTCCCGATCGCGCACGTCGCGTAGCCCAGCGTCTTCATGCGGTTGGCCAGCGTCGTCTCCGTCAACGGCAGGCCGCGACCTGGCGCCATGTTGTTGTTCTCATGGCCGAAGCGCTGTTGATAGCGCCCGGTATTCAGCCCCGCGCGCGAGGGCGAGCAGAGCGGCGCGGAGACGTAGCCGCTGGTGAACCGGATGCCGTTGGCGGCGATGGTATCAATGTTCGGCGTCGGCACTTCCTTGAACCCGTAGCAGCCCAGTTCGCCGTAACCGAGATCGTCCGCGTAGAGAATGAGGACGTTGGGCTTCGGAGATGCCCCAGCGTCGGCGCAAATGCCATCGGGCAAGGTGATGGTCGAAACAAGGCCAACGAAGCTGAGGATGCTCAAAAACGGTTTTACTCTGGTCATGGTCGCTCCTTTCAAATGCGCAACGGTGGCAGAGAAAACACCGCTGCCGCGCGGTGGTTTCGACCTTTCTTGAACAAAACCGGCGCGTGCGGTTTATGGGGCGATTTTGAGGATGCGGCTGTTGTAGCTGTCCACAATGTAGAGAACGCCGTCGGTGTGGACATAGATGCCGTGCGGGCGGGCTAACTCGGTCTTGAGCGGGTCGGCGGCGAGCGCGGCGCCTTTCCTGTCGGTGCCGGCCACGCGAACCAGCTTGCGAGTCTTGGGAATATATTTGCGGACAACGTTGTTCTCGGCGTCGGCGATGAGGATGTTGTCCTGGAGGTCGGGGTAGAGATGCTTCGGGCCGTTCATCTCGGCCTTGAGCGCGTCGCTGCCGTCGCCGCTGAAACCTTTGTTGCCCGTGCCGGCCACGGTGCGGATTTTACCGGCCTTGTCCACGACGCGTAGCGCGTGGCCGCTGCGTTCGAGGATGTAGATGTTTCCCTTCGAGTCCACGCAGACTGCGCGCGGGTCTGCGAGCGGGCTGCTCACGGCGTCGGCGCCGTCGGTGGGCACGCCGCGCTGGCCGTTGCCAGCGACGGTCTTGACGAGGCCGGTTTTCATGTCCATCGCGCGGATGCGGCGGTTGCCGAGGTCGCAGATGTAGAGCTGCCGGCCGGCGCGGTCGAGCGCGATGCTGAAGGTGCCGTTGAACTTCGCCTTCGCGGCGGGGCCGCCGTCGCCGCTGAAGCCTTTCTCGCCGTTGCCGGCAATGGTGGTGATGATGCCGCTCTTCGCGTCAATCTTGCGGACGCAGTGGTTCAGCGTGTCGGCGATGAGCAGGTCGCCGTTGGGCTCGACGATGAGGTTGTGCGGGAAATGGAGTTGCGCCTTCGCCGCGGGGCCGCCGTTGCCTGAGAAACCCTTCCCGCCCTCGCCGGCGATGGTCTTGACGACGCCTTTCGCGTCCACCCTCAGGATGCGCCCGCTTTCCTCGCAGATGAACATGTTGCCCTTCGCATCGAGGGCCGCTCCGAACGGCTCGTGCAGGTTCGCGCTGTCGCAGCCTGCGACGAGCGTGAGTTTGCCGGCGTGGGCGGCGGTGGCGAGAACAAGGAGCGGAAGAAGTGGAATCAGGGTATTGAATCTCATGGCGTCATTTCCTCATGGCTTGGCCGATGGCGCGGAGTTGCTCGACGAACGGCGCGGGAATCAGGCCGCTTTTCTGGATTGGCACGTCGAACGTCACGACGCCGCCTTTCGCCGCGAGCTGGCGCGTGGTGGCGATGATCGCGTCGTCAGGCATCTGCGGCCGGTCGCCGCGGCACCACGTCGAGCCGAGATACGTGAGGATCTGGAACTGCACCTTCCGCCCTTCGCACTCCAGCCAACGGCCGGGACAAGCCTCCACCGCCTTGCCAAACTCCTTCAGGTTCACCTCGCCCGCCGCGTAATCCTCGTGCCGCGTGAACACGATAACCGGCACCTTCACGCCGGGATTGAACGCGACGATAGCGTCCGGGTTGCCCGCCTTCAGCGCGCGCGCGAAGCTGGCGAAATTCGGCTCATCGTCGAAGCGATACATCTGGTCGGGAAAATAACAGCCGTCAATCCACCACCCCGCGACGCTCTTGCCCCAGCGCTGCGACCACTCGCGGATCACCGACTCCCATCGTTGTTGGAAAGCCGCCAGCCGGCCGCCCACCGGTTCGCCGGGCAACTGCCAGCCGCCCGTCCGTCCCCAGAGCCAGCCGAGCTTTTGCCGCGCCACGGGATCGGCCGCGGGCGCGCCGCTCGGCAGATAAACCATCAGCCGGATGCCGCGGGCCGCCAGCGCCGCTGCCACGTCGGCCACGAGATCGCGGCGCGAGCACTTGCTCGGTGTGATGCCGACGAGCTTGTCATAGGTGGCGTTCGGCGCGCAGAAGTGGCCGGAGTTTTGGCCAATGGTGAAGAGCAGATACCGCGCGCCGGTCGAGGCCAACTGATCCACCAAGCCGGGCACGTCGAAGCGGTTGACCTGCTCGTTCCAAGCCTCGGCGGTGAGTTCCGCACCGCCTTTGCTGCTGGGGGCCGCGCCGAGGTAATGCGTCATGACACCCCACTTGGCCTGATGAAACCAATCGGTCGGCTCAGCGGCGGCTGTTATCGTCGCGGCGGTTGTCAGCAGCAGCGTTGTGAGGAACAAAGCATTGCGTGGCATTGGCGTTCTCCTTTATGAACGGCGACGGACCAGCGGCGCGGCGGGACAGGGATGCCTGCGACAGGTCACAGCTCCCCGCCGAGGATGCCGCCGAGACGGCTAAGGTCGTCGTCGTTGTAATACTCGACACGGATGAAACCGCCGACCGTTTGCGGATGGATGGTGACCTTGGTGCCGAGCTTGCGGCAGATGCCGTTCTCAATGGCGAGGACGTGCGGCGGTTTCTCGGCGTCGGCGCCGCGCTTGCGGCGGATCGGCTGGCGGCGGCCGGTGGTGGCCTTGATGCGCTCGACCAACCTCTCGGTGTCGCGGACGTTGAGGCCGTCGCGCAAGACGCGCTCGGCGACGATGGTCATTTCGTCGGTGATGGTCAGGCCGAGGATGACCTTGGCGTGGCCGACGGAAAGCTGGCCGTCGCGGACCCAGGCCTGCGCCTGTTCCGGCAGGCCGAGCAGGCGCAACGCATTCGCCACGGTGGCGCGGTTCTTGCCGACCTGCTGGGCCACCTGCTCCTGCGTCAGTCCAAACTTTTCCATCAACTGCTGATAGCCGTGCGATTCCTCGATGGGGTTGAGGTCCTGGCGCTGGAGGTTTTCGATGAGCGCCAACTCCAGCGAATCACGGTCGTCAGCGGTGCGGACGACGATCGGCACGGTGGCCAGTCCGGCCTCGCGCGCGGCGCGGAGACGGCGCTCGCCGGCGATGAGTTCGTAGCCCTGGCCGTCGGCGGCACGGCGGACGATGAGGGGCGAGACGATGCCGTGCTCGCGGATGGAGGCGACGAGTTCTTCCAACGCCTCGTGTTCGAACTTCGTGCGCGGCTGAAACGGGTTGGCGCGAATCTTGCCGATCTCGACCTGCGCGACGGCGTCAGCGGACGGCGCAGGCGGGGCAAGGGGCGCGGGCGGAGCCGATGGCGCAACGGGCGGCGCTGCAACCGTGACGGGCGCGGCAATTGCCGATGGCGCAGGTGGGGGCACGGGCACCGGCATGGTCATTGGCACGGCTGTTGGTGTGGTTGCCGTCTTGGACAACCCGCGCTGGATGAGCGCGTCCAGTCCTTTTCCAAGCGCTTTCTTGTGGGTCATTGGCGGGCTGTTTACATCGCCCCGCCGCCAATGTCAAAGCGGATGTTTTGCGGGATGCGCCTCCGGCAAAACGATGGCTTTCAACTTCGGATTTCGAGATTATACTTCCGCCGGTGTCGGATGTTGCGCCATCGCAGAAATCGCTCATGACTATCGTCCATCAACCCAGAGTGCCCGCGGCCCGGCCGCAGGAAGGGCGTCGGCCGTGAAGAAGGTGGTCTTTCTTGACAACAACAGCATCGGCACCGGGCTGAGCGGAGGCGACCGAATTTTCACGGAGTTTCTGCGGCACTGGCGCGGCAAGCTGGAGTTGACGCTGATCGGGTCGGAAGAAGCCTTTTCGATGGCGGCCACGCGAGACATTTCCGGTTTCCGGTTTCTGCAGTCGGACACCCGCAACGTCAGCCGCAACGCTTACACGTTGCCGGGGCTGTTCCGGCATTTCGCGCGGCGGTTGTATCGCGGTCTTCGGACGGTGAAGGCGAACTGGAGCGTCATCGCAGAGGCTGACACGGTTTACTCTGTCTCGGATGCGTATCCGGATTGTTTGGTGGGCGCGTATATCAAATGGCGCCGTGGGCCGGCAGTGAAGTGGATCGCCGGTTATTACCTGTTTGTGCCGCAGCCCTTCAGCACCGATACGCCTTACAAAGGCAGGAACTGGCTCCGGGGCGCGCTCTATTGGTTGATGCAGATTCCCTCCTATCATCTGGTCAAGCGCTACGCCGACTACGTGTTCGTCACCTCACAGCCCGACATGCCGCGGTTCGTCACGCCGCGCCGGCCGGCGTCGAGAGTGATCGTGGTCCAAGGCGGTGTGGACATCACCGAATCGGAGCGCTACCTGCAATCGGCCGCCATGGTGCCCGTGGATCAGCGGAAATACGACGCGTGTTTCGTCGGACGCTTTCATTTTCAGAAGGGCGTGCTGGAACTGGTGGAAATCTGGCGGAAAGTCGTGGCGCAGAAAAAGGACGCACGGCTAGCGATGATCGGCCTAGGGTCGTTGCAACCGCAGATGGAGGCCCGTATCACCGCGTTGGGATTGCAGGACCACATCACGATCCTCGGATTCCTGGACGGCGCGGCGAAGTTTGAGGTGTTCAAGCAGAGCCGCCTTATGGTTCATCCGGCCACCTACGACAGCGGCGGTATGGCGGCGGCCGAGGGCATGGCGTGGCGGTTGCCGGCGGTGAGCTTTGATCTGGAGGCACTCAAAACCTACTATCCCCAGGGCATGCTCAAAGCCGCGCCGCAAAACCTCGACCAGTTTGCCAGCCTGATTCTGAATCTGCTGACTGACCGCGCCCTGTATGAGCAGCAAGCTGACGCCGCCCACGCGCTGATCGTCGAGGTCTGGGATTGGAAAAAGCGTGCACAACAGGTCTATGACGCGGTGTTCGGCGCGGCGGGTTGAGGTTGCCACCGGTTTAGACTTCGCTGGTCCGACGACGCGCCGAAGCTACTTCTTGCCAAGTGCCTGCGCCTTCTTCACGAGGCTGAGGAACTCCGTCCGATAGCCCGACGCGTCCGGGCCGCGGCTTTCCTCGGCGAGTTCGAGCACGCCGGCCAGCGTCGCGTTGCCCTTGTGCGGACTGTCGCGCAACACCATGCCGAACGCGGCCACCGCAGCGGCAAACTTGAAATCGCGGCTCGCCGCGCCGTAGCTCTTGCCGCCGTCGGTGAGCGTTTCTTCGATCAGTGCGCTCTTGTCGCCGTCAGGTTGTTTGTAGCGCAGCTTAACCGTCAGCAACTCTTCGCTGCCGGCGGCGGGCGCGGCCGGTTTCGGAGCGGGCTGGTATTTCAACGGATCCACCGCCGGCACCGGCAGCGGCTGGCCGGCGGGCACGATCTCGTAGAGCGCCGTGACCGTGTGGCCCGCGCCGATTTCGCCCGCGTCCTTGTGGTCGTTGTTGAAGTCTTCCTTGGCCAGCAACCGGTCCTCGTAGCCGATGAGCCGGTAGCCGGCGACCTTCGCCGGGTTGAACTCCACCTGAATCTTCACGTCCTTCGCGATGGTGACGAGCGTGGCGTTCATCTGCTCAACCAGCACCTTGCGCGCTTCGAAGAACGTATCAATGTAGGTGTAATGGCCGTTGCCCTTGTCGGCGAGCCGTTCCAGCGTCGCGTCCTTGAGGTTGCCCGCGCCGAAGCCGAGCACGCTGAGGAAGACGCCGCTCTGGCGCTTCTGCTCGATCAACCGCGTCAGTTCGGCCAGCTCGGTGGTGCCGACGTTGAAATCGCCATCGGTGCAGAGGATGACGCGGTTGACGCCGCGCTCGACGAAGTGACGTGTTGCCATGTCGTAGGCCAGCCGGATGCCGTCGCCGCCGTTGGTGGAGCCGTTGGCTTGGAGACTCTCGATCGCGTCAATGATCTCCTGCTTGCGGTCGCCGGAGGTGGACGACAACACCACGCGCGCCGACTGGTTATAAACGACGATGCCAACGCGGTCGTTCTCGGTCAACTGCTCGACGAGCATCCGCATCGCCGGCTTAATCAGCGAGAGTTTGTTGGCGTCGGCCATCGAGCCGGAAACATCAAGCAAGAACACCAGGTTGCACGGCGGGCGCTTCGCGGCGGAAACTTCCCGGCCCTTCAAGCCGATGCGCACGAGCCGGTGCCCGGCGTTCCACGGGCAGCCGGCCGCCTCGATGTTCACCGAGAACGGCTCGCCGCCCTTCGGCTTCACATAGTCGTAGGTGAAGTAATTGATCATCTCTTCGATGCGCACCGCGTCCCGCGGCGGCACTGAGCCTTGCATCAGAAACCGCCGGACGTTCGCATACGAAGCCGTGTCCACATCTATCGAGAACGTCGAGAGCGGCTGCTCCGCGACGGCGAGGAACGGGTTGTCGGCGTGGTAGGCGTAGGATTCCGTTTCAGACTGACCGTGATAGCGGCTTCCGGCAGAAAACTGACTGAGACGCATGGCGGGAAGAGCAACGGTTTTGCGACTGGAAGAGCGCGCTAGAAAAGAGGCTGCTCTGCCAGCGTATAGACGATTAACTTGATGCCCACCGTTGATAGTGACTGGGTTTGGAACTACCGCCCCCAAGGGGTCTGTTACCACTGCTGCCGACGGCAATGGTGTCGCTACCATCGCTGGCCTCGGTGCGAAAGACTTCGCCACCACCATCGGTTTCAAAGCACTGACCACCTGCTGGCGACCCGGCGGCGGGGGGGGCAAAGGCAGCGGTGTCGCTAACTTCGGGTTGAGCGGTGCCGTGAACGCCGTAACTACGGCTACCCGACTGTCGTTTCGATCGCGGTCGGTCTTGCAGAACACTTCGAGCCACAGCGCCCAGCCGGTCACCGCCACCAAACACGCCGTGGCCCACAGGGCGACCGTCGCGAACTGCGGCCGCCACGCAAACACAGCGGCCAGAAACGACGGTTGCGCGGGCGCGGGCTTGCTCCTAGCGGGAGCTTTTGGAGCCGATGTTAACGACGTGTTAATGGCGTCGCGCTGGGCCGTCGAGAGCGCCGGGCAGGTTTCGGTCTGGAGCGCGCTCGTCAGCAAGCCGGCGGTTTCCCGCGTCTCCTCGACCGCTTGCCGGCAGTCGGCGGAGTTTTCTACCGCCGCCGCGACCGCCGCGGTTTCGCTGGCGTCGAGTTCGCCCAGCGCGTAAGCGGTCAGTTCTGGATTGTCAGGTTGGAACTTCATGGGAACCTCTCAAAACTTGGGCTTTAGGTCGAACTCGGCCCGGAGCCGGTAACGCAGCCCTTTCAGGCCGGTGTGAATCAGGAAGCCGACGTTGGTCACCGACAGGTTGGTGATGCGGCTGATCTCCTCGTAGCTGAGGCCGTTCTGGAACTTCAGGCGGATGACCTCCTGCTGGTTGGCCGGCAACGAGCCGAGCGCGCGCAAGACGTGGGTGTGGTCGTCGTCGCGCTCGGCCAACGTCGCGGGGGACGGGTCACTGCTGGGGCAGTCTTGAATTGTCTCGTCGTCGGCCGATGTCATGCGCCGCTCCTTTCGCTGCACGTCGAGCGCGCGATGGCGGCAGACGGTAAAGAGCCATTCCGCCTCGTGACCGTCCACGGTCCCGCGCTCCTGCGCGCACAGCCGGAGAAACGTCTCCTGGACGACATCCCGCGCGCGCTCCAGATCACCGGTGATTCGCGCCGCATAACGGATGAGCGGCCCCTCGTAGCGCTCGAGGATGGAGTGAACCCACCCGGCCTTGTCAGATTGGCAATCGGCGCTCATGCGTGATCCGTCGTCAGGAAACACTGCCTGTCACCGAGAGTAACGCGCCAGCCGGCGTTTTCTTAGACAAAACTTTGCGGAAAGATCTTCCGACCTCCAATTCCGAACGCGCCAACCCAAAGCGCCAGAGGACTGGCCAGTCCAAGACGCTCGCGCGTTCGTGCAAGGGGCTTTCAACAACGCGACAGCGTCTTGGACTGCGGCAGCCCCCTGCCGCTCTTTTGATGGGGGACGATGGACAGGCGGGATGCCTGTCCTACTTTGGCTCCCGCTGCGCCTTCGTCGTGAAGCTCTCGCCATCGGAGACGAACTCGACGTTGCCGTGGACGCCGGTGACATACACCTTCGCGCCGACCGCGCCATAAACCTTCCACGCGGGGATGCCTTTCGCCCAACGCGCGAACAGGCTCGCCACCGCCACCTTGGGCCGCGTCGCCTCCGCGAACTCCGGGGTCGCGTGGATACCGTGGCCCGGCGCGATGAGCACATCGCACTTGAGCCTGCCCGGCTGCAACGATGGCAAAAGGCTGAGCTTCTGATCCTCGGCCTCGATGTCGCCGCCGAGCACGAAGACCACCTTGCCGTGCTGGATGCGCAGGATCATCGCGTTCGCGTTGAGCAGATAGTGGGCGGGCGGATCGTTCTTCGGACGGTTCTCCGGGTGGCGCTCGTGAAAAAATTTCTTCGGCGGCGCGAGCACTTCCACCTCAAGTTGTTTGTCCCAATCGAGCTTGTCTCCGGCGCGCGCCACCTGATGCGCGCCGGGCCGCTGCTTGAACGGCTGCCGCAGTTTCGCGTAGTGCCCCAGTTCTCCGCTGTAATCGCCGCTCGCCCGGCCCGGCATCTCGTAGCCGGTATCGTAGAGCTTGCGGATTGGAAAATGGTCTACGAGCCAGACGAACCCGCCGAAGTGGTCGTAGTGCGCGTGGCTGATAACAACGCCATCCAGTTCCTTCACGCCGCGCTCGCGCAGCAGTGGAGCGATCAGGTCGCGTCCGCTGTTGTGGTCGGAAGCCCAGCCCGAAGCGTTGGTCGCCGAGGGATAACCGTTGCCGGTGTCGTAGAGAAACGTGCGCCCAGCCGGCGTTTGCATCACCAGCGCGAGGCCCGCGCCGCGATGGATGTCGGGAATGTCCAGCACCGTCAGCGTGAATTTGCCCGCACCGGCGACTGATGGCTCGGCGGCGTAGCAGCACACGCAGACGGCCAAGCACAGGATCATTTCCACGAAACAAGTTGTGCGACGCTTCATACGGGGCCAGTGTGCCTGCGAACTTTTCTCTTCTCCAGCGAGAACTCAAAGTTTGCCGGCCTCACCAATAAACCTCCTGACTGCGCGTTCTACTGGCGAACCTTAACCGGAGAATAGAAAACATGATTCAACAACGTTTGTTTGGATGGATAGTAGCCGGCGCCGTGGCGCTTTCAGCGGCGGGCTGGCTCAATGCGCAGGAAGCCGAGCGTCCGCCGCGACCGCCTCAAGGCGAAGGCCGCGAAGCCGGGCCGGGCGGCGGGCGCGGCCAGCAGCAGTTCCGGCCGATGATGGGTATGCAGGCGCAGATGGCGGCGACGGCGGATTATGTCTTCATCCTGCGCGGCAACACGCTCTACAAATACGACGCCAAGACCCTGAAGCTGGAGGGCAAGGCAGAAGTGGAGATGCCGGCACCGCCGCGTCCGCCGCAGGAAGGCGGAGAGCGACGGCCACCGCCGCAACAATAAACGCAGCGGGCGGGGTGGATCGCGTTCTCTGAACGCGATGCCGCACCGGCGATGTCTCACTGGAAGAAATCGCGTTCGGAGAACGCGATCCACCGGGCGCGGCGCAGACTTGCGGCAGGAATGCGGATCAGGGCAGCAGGCCCAGTTCGTCGAGCCAGTTCTGGAGGTCGGCCGCGTCGCGAAAGACGCGGAACGCGCCGGCACGGATCAACTCCTCCTCGCCGTAGCCGCCGCTCAGCAGGCCGATGCCGAGCATCTGCGCCCGGCGTGCGCCCATGAGGTCCCACACCGCGTCGCCGACCACGTAACATTCCTCCGCACGCACGCCGAGCCGTTGCTGGCATTCGATGAACAAATCCGGCTCCGGTTTCGCGCGCGCCACGTCGGTGCGCTCCACCACGACCGTCTCGTTGCCGATGCCGAGCACTTCCAGGGCGGGATTCATCATCGGCCGGCGGTTGGAAGTGGCGATGCCGTGGATGATTTTATTCTCGCGCAGGAACCGCAGTAGTTCCACGGCGCCCGGCAGCGGTGGCGGTGTCGGCAGAAACTGGTTGAACAGTTCCGCGTGACGGCGATCGAGCGTGCGGACTTCCTCGTCGCTGAGGTTGCGGCCCAGTTCGCGGGCGGCGGCGCGCTTGAACAACCCACCGCTCATGCCCATGCGCCGGTGCAGCCGCCAGCCTTCGATGGGCATGCCCGCTTCCGCAAACGCCAACTGCCATGCCAGCACGTGCGGGTAAACCGTGTCCACCAACGTTCCGTCGAGATCGAAAATCAGAGCCTTCATGCGCGCCAGCCTAAACCGGAACCCGGCGCAAATCAAACGGCGGCGCGGCGGCAGGGCACTGTTGACATCTGTATGCGTGGACTGTATGTGTGTATGCGTAATGAAGCGGACCACATTGATTCTCGAAGACAGTTGCATGAAGGCTGTGCGGGATCTGGCGCAACGTGAGAATCGCCAGATGTCCCAGGTCGTCAACGAGCTTCTCGCCGAGGGTTTGCAGCGCCGTCGTTCCCGCAAAGCTGCAAGCTTTGAACTGCCGACGTTCCACATGGGACGCCCCAAGGTGAATCTCAGCGACCGCAACGCGCTTGAAGCGCTGATGGATTCCTGATGGCTGGCGTCATTGACACCAACATCCTGCTCTATGCCGTCAACCGTGACGCGCCCGAACACGAAGCGGCCAGACAGTTCCTCCTGCGAGCGGGTTCCTCGGCGGAGCAGTGGTATTTCACCGATGGCATTCTCTACGAGTTCCTGCGCGTGGCGACGCACCAGAAGGTTTTTGCGGAGCCGTTGACCTGGCGCGAGGCGATCCGGTTTCTACGCCCGCTCACGAACAATCCGCGGTTCCGTTTGCTCGTCGCCGGTGAGAGTCACTTCACAATCCTGGAGGAAGTGCTGGCAGTGTTGACCCATCCAGCCGGCAACCTTTTCTTCGACGTGCGCACCGCCGTGCTTATGCGCGAGCATGGCGTCCGGGAAATCTACACCGCCGACACCGACTTCCTGCAGTTTCTGGAATTGAAAGTGATCAATCCGCTGCGGTGACGGATGACAAGGCGTTCGTAAGAGCCGGCCCACTGCGCGCCTCGTTCAGCCTGTAATTACCCCAACGGCTATGACTCAGTTCCCGCCACGCTGTCGGCGGCGCTGCCAGAAACTCAGCTTGGGGCGCGGCTTGGGGTGGGGGCTGTGCCCCGCCGGCTGCTGCGGGCGAGGCGATGGGCCGCGCGTTTCGTGCGACACTTGCTGCGTCGCCTGCGGGCCGGGCTTCGGTAGATGCTGCTGGTGAGGCTGGTGATACGCCGGCTTCAGCGCGTGCGGTTGCTGAGGGTGCGCCGGCTGCTGCGGTTTTTGGAATGCTTGCGGAGCCGCTGCCACAAACGTCGGGTGGCGCTTCCGCTCCAGGCGTTTGCCGATGAACTTCTCGATGCTGCGCAGATAATCCTCTTCGTCGCGCGACACGAACGTGATCGCGTCGCCCGTCGCCATGGCGCGGCCGGTGCGGCCGATGCGGTGGATATAGTCCTCGGCATACACCGGAGTGTCAAAGTTGATGACGTGCGAGATGCCCTCCACGTCAATGCCGCGTGCGGCGATGTCCGTTGCGACGAGCACGCGATAATGGCCGCGCTTGAATCCGTCGAGCGCCTTCTGGCGCTGGCTTTGCGTGCGGTTGGAATGCAGCGCCGCCGAGCGGATGCCACGCCGTTCCAGTTTTTGAGAAATGCGGTCGGCGCCGTGCTTGGTCCGCGAGAACACCAGCACACAATCGAGATTCTGCTCCTCGATGATGTGGATGAGCAGGTCCATCTTCTGGTCGCGCTGCACGGTGAAAATGTGTTGTGTGACGGTCGCCACGGGATTGCGCTGTTCGCCGATTTGGATTATTTGCGGCTGGCGCTGGATGCTGGCGGTCAGCTCGCGGATTTCGCGGGACATGGTGGCCGAGAACATCAGCGTCTGACGCTCCTTGGGTATCTGGGCGACGATCTTCCGCACGTCGGGAATGAAGCCCATGTCCATCATCCGGTCCGCCTCGTCGAGCACCAGCACCTCGACCTTCGAGAGATCAATGCGGCGTGAGTTCATCAGGTCAATGAGCCGGCCCGGCGTCGCCACGACAAAGTCCACGCCGCGTTGCAGCGCCTGCAGTTGCGGGCCGTAGCCAACGCCGCCGTAGATGGCCAGCGTGCGCAGCCGCATGAATCGGCCGTAGGTTTTCACCGCCTCCTCGACCTGTCCCGCCAGCTCCCGCGTTGGCGTCAGCACGAGCGCCTTGATGCCGGCGCTCGCATGGCCGGCGGCCTCGTGAGCGGCGAGGCGGTTGAGGATGGGCAGCACGAACGCGGCGGTCTTGCCGGTGCCGGTCTGCGCGCAGCCGATGATGTCCCTGCCCTGGAGCGCGGTCGGAATGGCCTGCGATTGGATGGCGGTAGGCGCCGTGTAGCCCGTGGCAAGGATTCCCTGCACGAGCTTGTCTGATAAACCGAGTGATTTGAATGGCATTAGACGACTTTACATGCGGAGCGACGGGAAAGCCAACGCCATGTTGGGCATGGCGCGGGCTGAAGTCAGACAGCTATCCGACAAGGAACAACGGTTCAACCGGTTCACCGGCGGTGCTTTAGGAACGAACGGAGCAGCCGAAGGTTGGCTTTGTCCAGCGGACTTTCGCTTTCGAAATCGCCTTTTGGCGTCTCCAGCACCCCGGGAACTTTGGAGAAGTGCGGGTGGTTGAGCACGAGGCGGAATGCTTCCTTGCCGACGTAACCTCTGCCGATGTGCTCGTGGCGATCCACGCGCGAGCCGAGCGGCGTCTTGGAATCGTTGAGGTGGACGGCGGCGAGGAGCTTCCAGCCAATGACGCGGCCGAACTCCTTCGCGACGACAGCGAAACTCTTCGGCGTGCGGATGTCGTAGCCGGCGGCGAGCAGATGGCAGGTGTCCACGCAGACGGAAAGCCGCTCCGGGCCGACGCGTTTGATGATGTCCGCGAGATGCTCGAAGCGATAGCCGAGATTGGTGCCCTGGCCGGCGGTCGTCTCCAGTGCAACCTTTACCAGCGAGCCGCGCGTCTGCCGGAACACTTCTTTCAGGCTGTCGGCGATGCGGCGGAGGCCGGCGTCCTCGCCCGCGCCCATGTGTGCGCCGGGATGCGACACGACGAACGGTAGGCCGAGCGCGTCGGCGCGTTGCACTTCGTCCACCATGCCGTCAATGCTCATGCGCAGCGTTGCTGGGTTGCTTGCACTGAGGTTGATGAGGTAGCTGTCGTGCGCGAAGACCGGCGTGATGCCGGTGTCGGCGCGGAGTTTCTTGAACGCCGCGATTTCCTCCGCGCGCAGCGGCCGGGAGCGCCACTGCATGTTGCCGCGGGTGAAAATCTGGATCGTCTCGCAGCCGGTGAGCCGGCCGCGTTCGATGGCCTTGTCCGCACCGCCGGCAATGGACATGTGGGCGCCGAGTTTCACGCTGGAATCGCGCCGAGCAACTCGCCGAGCTTGTTGTCCTGCGGATAAGCGTGGCCGAGGTGCTGGCGGAAACCTTCGGCAAATTTCACGCCGCAACGCTGGCCGTTGGCCGTGCCCCAGCGCCGCATGTTCAGGATGTATTCGTCCATTCCGTGATGGTCCCGCAGCCAGTTGCGCTGGCTGGCGTGGCACTTGGCCATCTTCTCCTTGGTCTTCATCACGGGGGTGATGTTCACGTAGAAGCTGGCCTGGATAGGCCGGCCAAAGTGGTCTTTCATCTCGATCGCGTCGGCGTAGTAGAGATACGGGACGGCGGCGGTGTGGCGGGCGGGCGGCGTAATGAGTGTGTGCAGGTTCGGCGCGCCGGCGATGAAGGCGGCTGTTCGCGCGAGCTGGGAAGTGACCTCGTGATCCACCATGTAGCAAACCGGTGAGTGGGTGAAGACCATGAACGGGTTCACGCGCCGGACCAGTTCGACGACGGCGCGGAGCGTGGGCTTGTCATACATGATGAGGGCGTCGCGCGCGCCGCAGCAGTGGTGCGTGGCGCCGATGACGGCGGCGGCGCGGCGGGCTTCCTCAAACCGGATGCGGGAGATGTCGTCGGTGCCGTATTCGAGCGTGCCGCAATCGCCGGCGGCGACGTGGGCCATGTGGATGCGGTAGCCTTTCTTCGCCAGCAATGCCAGCGTGCCGCCGCAGAGGAACTCGACGTCGTCGGGATGGGCCATGACGGCCAGAACGGTTTTGTTGTCTTTCATTTTTCCTTCGTTGTCGCGGCGGTCATAGACCGCCGCTACAGATTTTCAGTGCGGCACGGCACATGCGACTTCCTGTTCGACTTCGTGGCCGAGCCAGTGGCTGGCCAACACGGTCATGTTGTCGTCCGCTTTGAGTTGAACGTCCGCCAGAATACTCAGGCCGGACTTGCACGCAAAGACTTTCTCGACGTGGAGCGCGCCCGGTTGCATGGTGGCCCGGTGTGATTAGCGTGACGCCCCGCCACCGGTTGCCGGTTGACAAAACGACCGCAGCGGGTTTCTGTCAGACACGTCAACCCAAAGCCGAGTGGAAACGAACGCCAACAATCAACCGCCCGCACCCGCTGCCGAACCCGGCTGGCGCAAGGCATCCACCTCGAACAGCCTGTCAGAAGTCCACCGCTCGATCCACGTGCCGCACGGCGCGGGTTTCTTCCGCAAGATGCTCGCGTTCGCCGGGCCGGGCTATCTCGTCGCGGTCGGCTACATGGACCCGGGCAACTGGGCCACCGACATCGCCGGCGGCTCGGCGTTCGGTTACACGTTGCTGTCGGTTGTCCTGCTGTCGAACCTGATGGCGATCCTGCTCCAGACGCTCGCGGCCAAACTCGGCATCGTCACCGGCCGCGACCTCGCGCAGGCGTGCCGCGACCACTACTCGAAGCCGGTCGCCATCACGCTCTGGGCATTGTGCGAGGTTGCCATCTGCGCGTGCGACCTCGCCGAGGTGCTCGGATCGGCCATCGCACTGAACCTGCTCTTCGGCCTACCTCTCATCTGGGGCGTGTGCCTGACCACGCTGGACGTATTCGGCATCCTCTACCTCCAAAACAAGAGCTTCCGCTGGATCGAGGCGCTGGTGGTGACGCTCATCCTCTCCATTCTCGCCTGCTTCATCGCGGAGATTTGGTTCTGCAAGCCGGATGCGGTCGCCGTGCTCAAGGGCTTCATCCCCCGCGCCGAGATTCTCAAGAACCCGGAGATGCTCTACGTGGCCATCGGCATCCTCGGCGCAACGGTGATGCCGCACAATCTCTACCTGCACTCATCCATCATCCAGACGCGCAAATACGATCTGACGCCCGACGGCAAGCGCGAGGCCATCCGCTTCGCCGTCTGGGACTCCGTCATCGCACTCTCCACCGCGCTGCTGGTCAACGCCGCCATCCTCATTGTTGCCGCCGCCACGTTCCACAAATCGGGCCACCACAACATCACCGAGATCAAGGACGCCCACCAGATGCTCTCGCCCGTGCTCGGCGTTGGCGTCGCGAGCACGTTCTTCGCGCTGGCGTTGCTCGCGTCTGGCCAGAACTCCACGCTCACCGGCACACTCGCGGGCCAGATCGTGATGGAAGGCTTCCTCAACTTCCGCATGAAGCCGGCGCTGCAACGGTTCCTCACGCGCGCCATCGCGATCACGCCGGCCATCATTGCCATCGCCATCTACGGCGACTCCGGCGCCGGCAAGCTGCTCGTGCTCAGCCAGGTCATCTTGAGCCTCCAGCTTTCGTTCGCCGTCATCCCGCTCGTGAAGTTCACCAGCCAACGCGCCAAGATGGGCGAGTTCACCAACCCGCGGTGGGTCAGCGCGCTGGCGTGGCTGACCGCCGCCATCATCGTCGCGCTCAACGTGAAGTTTCTTGTGGACTACTTCGGCATCAGCACGTTGCTGACGTCACTGTTCAAATAGGAGCCGCCATGTATCAGAAAATCCTCGTCGCATTGGAAAACAGTCAGGCCGACAAGAGCCTGCTGCCGCACATCGCCGAACTGGCGAGACTCCACAAGTCGAAGCTGCTGCTGGTCCACGTCGCCGACGGCTGGGTCGCCCGCAACTTCGACAAGCTCCAGCTCCGCGAGTCACAGGAGATGATTGACGACCGCGCTTATCTCGAAGAGACGGCGAAGCAGTTGCGCAGTCAGGGCCTGAACGTCGAGACCTTCCTCGCCCTCGGCGACCCGCCCAACGAGATTCTCAAGACCGCCGAAAAGGAGCAGTGCGACCTGATCGCGATGACCACGCATGGGCACCGGCTGCTGGCGGACATTTTCTACGGCAGCACCATCGAAGCGGTGCGGCACCGCTCCATGATCCCGCTCCTGGTTGTCCGCGCTTCAGCGAAATAGTCTTCCGCCTTCCGGTTTCCGCCTTTCTGCTGTAGTCTCACTGCCATGAGCGACCTTGGAATACCCCAATTCCCAGCGGCGCGACTGCGTCGCCTGCGCACCACGCCCGCGCTGCGACGGCTCGTGCGCGAAACCCATGTGACCACCGACGGCCTTGTCATGCCGCTGTTCGTGCGCGGCGGCAAAGGCGTGCGCCGGCCCATCAGCTCGATGCCCGGCAACTTCCAGTTTTCCGTGGACGAACTGGTGAAGGAGGCGCGCGCCATCCAGAAGCTCGGCGTGCCGGCGATTCTGCTGTTCGGCCTCCCCGACAAGAAAGACGCAAAGGCCAGCGGCGCTTACGCCAAACACGGCATCGTCCAGACTGCCGTGCGCGCGGTGAAGAACGCCGTGCCGGAACTGCTGGTCATCACCGATGTCTGCAACTGCGAATACACCAACCACGGCCACTGCGGCATCGTCTGCAAACGCCGCGACGGCGCGTTGGACGTGGACAACGACGCGACGCTGGAGTTGCTCGCGAAGAGTGCGGTGAGCCACGCCGAGGCGGGCGCGGACATCGTTGCGCCGAGCGACATGATGGACGGCCGCGTCGCCGCCATCCGCCGCGCGCTTGATCGGGGCGATTTCACAAACACGCCGATCATGAGCTACGCGGCGAAGTTCGCGAGCGGCTTTTACGGACCGTTCCGCGAGGCAGCCGACAGCCCGCCGCAGTTCGGCGACCGTCGCACCTACCAGATGGATTACGCCAACGGCGACGAGGCGTTGCGCGAGGTGGCGCTCGACATCGCCGAGGGCGCGGACATCGTGATGGTGAAGCCCGCGCTGGCCTATCTCGACCTCGTGCGCCGCGTGAAGGATCGCTTCGGTTATCCGACCGCCGTCTATAACGTCAGCGGCGAGTTCTCGATGGTGAAGGCCGCCGCCGACAAAGGCTGGCTCGACGAGCGCGCCGTGGTGATGGAGATCATGACCGCCTTCCGCCGCGCCGGCGCGGACATCATCATCACCTACTGGGCTAAGGACGTGGCGCGCTGGCTGGGTGAGTAGCGAGCGCGGCAACTTAACGCAGAGTCTTTCAACGCCTTCTGCGAAGCTCCGCGTCCTCTGCACCTCTGCGTTGAAATCTGCCACCTCTTGACTTCCGCAAGCCGACACTCCAACCTCGTTTCCGGAACAACAATGAAAGTTGACGATTTCAACAAAGAGATTCGGGAAGCGGTCAAGGCTTACGAGCTATACATCGTCTGCATCGCCAAGACGCCGGACGAGTTTACGGATAGCGTGCGTTCGCTGATGACCAAGGCCATCAAGGTGTATGAGAACCGCGCCCCCGATCTCAAGCACGGCATCGCGCTCGATCCCCAGCTCACGATCATCCTCAGCGAACCGCCCGATGCGCCGGACGAACGGCCGTTCTGCGGCATCTACTTCAACCTGCATTCGCCGTATCGCAAGAAAAACGCGCCGGCGAAGTCGAAGGCTTAGTGGGAAGCTCTCAGCTATTAGCCGTCAGCTTTCAGCTTGGACGATTCGCTGAGCGCGTCACACCGCTTCCGCAAACGCCTCGGCCAGCACCGCAAGGCTTTCGTCGAGTTGCGCGGCGTTGATGACCAGCGGCGGAGCGATCTTCACCGTCGCGCCGCCGAAGCCGACCGGCGCGAACATCAGCAGGCCCTTCTTGCAGCAGAGATCCACGACGCGGAAGGCGAGGTCGCCGTCGGGTTCTTCACTGCCCGTCTTGACGCACTGCATGCCGGCGACTAGGCCCTTGCCGTGGACGACGGCGATGCGCGTCGGATGCGCCTGCTGGAGCTTCGCGAGGCCGGCAAAGAGACGGTCGCCCATCTTCTTCGCGTTCTGCACGAGCCGCTCGCGGTCAATGAGCTGGAGGTTGGCGATGGCGGCGGCGCAGCAGATCGGGTTGGCCGAGTGCGTCGATGTCATCGAGCCGGGCGGATACATGTCCAGCACCTCGCCGTTGCCGAGCAGGCAGGCGACCGGCAGCGAGCTGCTAATGCCTTTGCCACAGCAGATCAGGTCAGGCCGCACGTTGTAGTGCTGGAACGCCCAGTATTTCCCGGTGCGCCCAAAACCGGCCTGCACCTCGTCGCACACCAGCAACGCGCCATGCTCGTCGCACCACGCGCGGAGCTTCTGCATGTAATCCACCGGCGCGAAGCTCGCCCCGCCGCCCTGGTAGCTCTCCATAATGACGCCGCAGACGAGCCGTGGGTCCACGCCGAGCTTGGTGAGTTGTTTCTCGAAGAACTCGAAACTCGTGTCCTTGCAGCGGAACCCATCGGGGAACTCGACCTGCACGAAACCGGGATCGAGGTTGCCGATCCACGACTTGAGGCCAGGAATGCCGCCAGCTTGCTGCGCGCCAAGCGTGCGGCCGTGAAACCCTCGCGCGAAGCTGACCATGATCAGCTTCTTCGGGTCCGTGAGCCGGCCGCGCGTGCGGCAGAGTTTGATGGCGCACTCGACGGCCTCGCTGCCGGTGGAGAGTAGGAAACACTTGTCCATCTTCTCCGGCGCGCGCTCGACAAGCATCCGCGCCAGCTTGCCGCGGAGTTTGTGCGGGAAGAGATAATTATGGAGGAGGCCGCTTTTCGCCTGCTTGACGACGGCGTCCACGATGGGCTTGCGGCCGTGGCCGGCATTGGTGACGAGCACGCCGCTGGACCAGTCAATCCACCGGTTGCCCCACCAATCCTCCACGATCGCGCCGTCGCCGCTCTTCCAGACCACCGGCGGCATGCCCTGCATGGACTGCGGCTCGTAGCGGCGCATCTCTTCGAGAATCGGCACCGACTGCGGCACCGGCATCTTCGTCCGGATTCGGCGGAAACGTGTGGAAACTTTTGGAACAGCGACGGGTAAGAGAGAGAATTGTGGCATGGGCGTCCGTAATTCGTAATCTATGACTTGTAACTGTTAACTCGTAATTTGGTTCTTCTGATTCGCAGTGTTTTCTTCAAGCGACGACAGCGGGTGGAAGAATAGAACGGACTCGCGGCGCAGACAACAAATCAATTCGTTGAGGTGCCACCCAAGTCAAGGATCGTCATCTCACGGTCAATTCTGGCTATTCACGCCCAGCGGAGGCTGGCTCATGCTGGCTGTGTGGTGATAGACTCCGCGCCAGAAGCGATGAAACCGAAAAACGCCGCCGACATGAGCACGCTCAAAGCCAGACTCGCCTACGAGCCGCAGGTGCTGAAGTTCGGCACCAGCGGACGCCGGGGCGAGGTGGTCCATCTGACGCAACTCGAAATCTACATCAACGCCTTCGCGGAACTGGAATACCTCCAGTCGCTGCCGCGCGCTGACGGCGGCATTGTTCGCGGTGACGAGTTTTTCTTCGCGTGTGACCTGCGGCCCAGCTCCACGCGCTTCGTGCCGAAGGAGAAAGGCCGCGGCGAGATTGCGCAGGCCATCGTGCGCGCCATCCGCGACGCCCGGATGCGCCCGGTAAACCTCGGCTTGATTCCGACGCCGGCGCTGGCGTGCCACGCCATCGAGCGCAGCAAGGGCAGCATGATGATCACGGGCAGCCACATTCCGTTCGAGCGGAACGGCTACAAGACCAACACCGCACGCGGCGAATTGCTGAAGAAGGACGAGGCACCGATCAACGCGCGCGTCGAGCAGGTCCGCGAGTGGCTCTACAACCAGCCGTTCGCCGAATCGCTCTTCAACGAGCAGGGGCTTTTCAAATCGGGCAGCCAGCCGTTGCCGCCGAAAGACCCGGCCGGGCGCGCGAGCTACATCCGCCGCTACACGGAGTTCTTTGCGGGGCGCAGCTTGAAAGGCAAACGGCTGCTAGCCTACCAGCACTCGGCGGTGGGGCGCGACATGCTGGTGGAGATTCTGCGGCAGCTTGGCGCGGAGGTGATTCCCGCCGGCCGCAGCGAGACGTTTGTGCCGATTGACACGGAGAACATTGACGAGGAGCAACTCGCCAAAATCCAGGCGCTGGCCGACGAAGCTGCGGCGAAGCACGGCCCGCTCGACGCGGTGGTTTCCACCGATGGCGACAGCGACCGGCCGCTGATCCTTGGTGTGGAGCCTGGTGGAGCGCGACCTCCGGGCGCGCTTTCGCCTCGCGTGAAGTTCTTCGGTGGCGACCTTGTTGGCATGATCGTGGCGGAGTTCCTCGGCGCGGACGCGGTGGTGGTGCCGATCAGTTGCAACGACGCGATTGATCGCGGGCCGCTAAAGGATTCCGTCGAGCCGAAGACGCGCATCGGTTCGCCGTTTGTCGTCGCCAGCATGGAGAAGGCGCGCGCCAAGGGCCGGAAGGCCGTCTGCGGCTGGGAGGCCAACGGCGGTTTCCTGACCGGCTCCGACATCGGGCGCGGCGGCAAGTTACTGCGCGCGCTGCCGACGCGCGACGCGATGCTGCCGATTCTTGGCGTGCTCTTCAGCATGGTGGAGAAGGGCGTGGCGATGACCGCGCTGTTCGAGCGGTTGCCGAAACGTTTCAGCCGCGCGGCGCTGCTGAAGAAGTTTCCGCGTCCGACCAGCCTGCGGATCGTCGAGCAGTTTTCACCGGCGGATGGAAAGATCAAGGAAGTCGTTTTCGGGAAAGGCGGCGTGACGCTGCTCGACGAGGACCGGCGTGAGTTGCCGGCGGTGGGGCCGTTGGCGCAGACGATGCTCGGCATTGGCGAGACGCTCGGCAGGTTCTTCGCGCCGGCGGCGGGCTTCGGCGGCATCGCGCGGCTCAACTACACCGACGGCGTGCGCATTTATTTTAGCAACGGCGACGTGGCGCACGTCCGCCCGTCGGGCAACGCCGACGAGCTGCGCATCTACGCCGTCGCCGACACGCAGGCGCGCGCCGACGCCATCACGAAGATGGGCGTGGCCGAGCCGGACGGAATTTTGCGGCAGTTGGAAAAGGCTGTGACGGAGTGATGCCGTCGTTTTGGAAGAATAAACCCATGAACAAAATCGCAACGACACTGACATTGATTGCTTTCGCCTTGTTTGGCGGCGGTTGCGCTGACCAAGCCGCAGACGGCACGAAAGCAGCCCCGGCGGCAGGCCCGGCACCGACAGCGGCGCCGGCCGTCGCGCAGGACAAGTTCCAGCCGACGCTCGACTCGCTCAAGCAATACGAGTGCCCCGACTGGTTCCGCGACGCGAAGTTCGGCATCTGGGCGCATTGGGGACCGCAGGCCGTGCCGATGGACGGCGACTGGTATGCGCGCGGCATGTATGAGCCGGGCAACAAGCATTACAAGTATCACCTCGAGCACTACGGCCATCCCTCGGAGTTTGGCTACAAGGACATCATCCCGCTCTGGAAGGCCGAGAAGTGGAACCCCGACCGCCTGATGGCGCTCTACAAGAAAGCCGGCGCGAAGTATTTCGTCAGCATGGGGACGCATCACGACAACTTCTTCCTCTGGAAATCCAAGCTCCACAAGTGGAACGCCGCCAACATGGGCCCCAAGCGCGACGTCGTCGGCGACTGGCAGAAGGCGGCAAAGAAACAGGGTCTGCGCTTCGGCGTCTCGGAGCATCTCGGCGCGAGCTTCACGTGGTTCCAGAGCAGCCATCGCGCGGACAAGGAGGGGCCGAAGGCCGGCGTGCCTTACGACGGCGCGACCCCGAAGTTCTGGGACCTCTACCATTTCCCCGCCGAGCCGGACGACAAGGGCTGGTATAGCAACAACCCCAAGTGGCACGCGCAGTGGTCCGCCGCGATCCGGGAGCTGATGGACAACTACCACCCCGACCTCCTCTACACCGACGGCGGCGTCGCGTTCGGCACCAATCACGCCGTTGGCCTCAGCATGATCGCCCACCTCTACAACAGCAGCGCCGCGTGCAACAAAGGCAAGGTCGAGGTCATCTACAACTGCAAACAAAAATCCGACGGCCGCTGGGTTGAGGACCTCGAACGCGGCATCATGCCGAAGATCGAGCCTTACCCGTGGCAGACCGACACCTCCATCGGCGACTGGTTCTACAACCGCAACTGGAAGTTCCGCCCGCTGAGCTGGGTCGTCCACACGCTCGTGGACAACGTCAGCAAGAACGGCAACCTCCTCCTCAACGTCGTCCAGCGCCCCGACGGCTCCCTCGACGCCGAGGTCGAGCAGATGCTCAAGGACATGGCCGACTGGACCGCCATCCACGGCGAAGCCATCTTCGGCTCGCGGCCGTGGCTCGTCTATGGCGAAGGCCCCGTCCGCGCCAAGGGCGGCCACTTCAAGGAAGACTTCAAGTATTCCTCCAAGGACATCCGCTTCACCACCCAGGGCGCCACCCTCTACGCCACCGCCCTCGGCTGGCCGCAGGACGGCCGCATCACCATCCGCTCCCTCGCCAAACCCGCCGGCCAGAGCGTTCAAGTCACATCGGGCGGCGGAGCAACTGCTACTGTTGCCGTTGATCTCGGCAACAACATCACCAGCGTCAGCCTCCTCGGCTCCTACGCGCAGCTCGGCCGGAAACAAACCGCCGACGGCCTCGTCGTCACGCTCCCCGCGCAGAAAGTCTCCGAACTCACCGTCACCCTGAAGATCACCGGCGCCGACCTCAAGCCCGTGCCGTTCGAGCAGGTCTTCGAACCGATCCACGCCGACGACAAGGGCAACTTCAGCCTCCGCGCCGACGATGCCGACCTCCACGGCAGCCGCATCAAACAGGAAACCAAGGGCGTCCACACCCACATCGGCTTCTGGGACAAGAGCAGCGAATGGGTCTCGTGGAAGGTGAAGTTCGACGTCCCCGGCAAGTTCAAGGTCAGCGCCCAATACGCCACCCTCCACGACGGCGCGGAGTTCGCCGTCGAACTGGCCGGCAAACGCCTGGCCGCCAAGGCCCCCAAGACCGCCGCTTGGGACGACTTTAAGAACGTCAGCCTCGGCCAGATCGAGATCACCCAGCCCGGCGAACAACTCGTCACAGTCTGCGCCAAGGACCCGGCCACGTGGAAGGCCATCAACCTCCGCGCCGTCAGACTCCAAACCGCGCAGTAAGCCGCGGCACTCCCCCCAAAAAATAGCGAGCCTCAGCGGCGGGCAATTCCCGCCGAGGCTCTTTCAGGCCGTCCGGTAGAATCAGGCCGCCAAAGCGGCAACTGCACCGAAGAACTGAAATGGCTGCGGTCACAAGGCGAGGCTGCGTCGCGAACAAGCTAAAGGAGTTGATTCAGGCGATGGGGAGATGCTGAAACATACTCTAGCACTGCGCTTCTATTTCATGCCGGCGGTTGCATTGAGGCGGGAGCCTCGCTGAAATCACTGGCGGCTGCGACCTGAATCATCCTTGTCGAAGACTTCTCAGCTTGGAATGTTAGCTTCGATCCGTCTACCTCAGCGGTCATCTGGACGAGGCGCACTTCTGTAAAAACCTGTTTCAACCGACCTGCTGCGACTGGCACTCCAAGGAAATCAATCATTCTTGGGTTTGTATCCAGCATTAGTAACTCGGACGGTTTGCTGTCTTCTGCTTTCATAGGAACGTCTTTCTGGTCGACGTTAATAGTGAATGAGATACCGGCTATATCCTGACGCCATACACCCTCCTTCAGCAACCGATATAGAAATTCAACATTGTCCCATTGCTCATCTGTTATTTCTGTCAACAGAGGAAGTCGTGGGTTGACGTTCAGATGCAATGCCAGCCACCGACATTTCTCCAACCATTCGAAGATGTTCAGAATCGTTCGGCACTCATCCGCAGCAGGATTCTCCCTAATTGCACTGCAAATCGAATTTCCCATAACGAAGACTTCAATTCGTGAATTCGTTACCGAGCATAATGAGGCTACGACATCGCGAGTTCTATCGTAGTATGGCAATTGAAGAACTGGGTGGTTCTGCCATACAAGAAAGTCAAAACCTGTGGCTAACTTAAATGGGCGTGCCGCCATCACGTCGTCGATGGAAACAGTGAACTGAAGCCTAAATGGGGAAGCAGGCCAAGAAGACCTAAATGCCGCAAACCGGGTGCCACATTGAAACCTGCCATCAACATCGACCACCGCAATGACATCACCGTTCCTTGAATGAAAACGAACGCTGCCGGCGACTTCACGGCCGAAGCGAATAACCAGATTTGTGTTCTGGTCCTTAGCAATCTCTTCCAAGAGAGGTGAGCCTGATACAGCGAAACGGCCTGCTTTGAATTCTGTGGGCATACCTCGTTCCACAAGCCTCTCGAAGTCTTCCTTCTTTCCGCGGAGCTGGAGGTTCAGAGAAACGGGCGATTTGGGTTTGAGATTTACTTTTTGAACACCTTTCTCGACGGATATCGAGACGTCAAAGCGTGGGTCTTTCTTGCTCAACAGCTGTTGTTGTTTCTTGACCGCAGCAGCAATCGAGCCTGGGTGCAATTCCTCGACGTATTGCAGCGCAGCATGGAACGCCAACTTGAAACGCGCCATGTTCTCGGTGTTGTCTTCTTCATTGAAGCACAGAGTTACGGTTTTTTGCTGCTGCAAATTGTTCTCTGCGATTCTCTCGCACGCATACTGTTGGGCAAACAGCCAATAGCCTTTCCCTGAATTCGTGTCAAAAACGGAACACGAATACCGGGAACTTACATTTCTTGACGTAATATCGGAGATGTTTGGTCTTAAAAGAGTGTGAAACAGCACCCACCTTGGAAGCGTCTTTTTCCAGTTTTCCTTTAACTTGGGCTCCAAAATGTTGACCGCTGGGTTCGCCACCTTCGTCTGTCTCTACATCGCAGTCCAAATGGAAATCAGGCTCTTGTTTTCGGGGCAACCATTTGGTGCCTCGTAGAAAACTCAAGAAAAGAGCAACTGCATCTTGGCCGATTTGATAGGCTGTCCCAATTGTCGGGTTCTCAGATCCCTTGGATGTCATAACAGAGTCTCCGGAAGGTTCCTTCCCATGCCCGCTCAGTGTAGGCAAAGCGCGGACGCGGGTCAATCACGCTAGGGCGACTTCGTAATTTGCGAGTGGCAGCGGCAGACTTTGCGCTTGGCGCGGGCGGGCGTGCTGCTACGATGCGGCCGACGGCGAACCACTGGAAAATCCATCGCTCAACCATGAACTCCACCCATTCTCTCCATCGAAGAATCAGCAGCCTGTCACTGACCGCGACGCTGGCCCTGTGTCTCGCGGCCGGCACGCTCGCGGCGTTTGCGGCGGACGTGCCCGACGCCAAGGGAATCCCGCTCCTCGTTTCGCAGGGCGCCGACGGCGAGATCGCCGGCTGGCGTTCGTTCCACGAGAAGGCCGGCACGAAGACCGCCGAGGTGTGGCGCTTGCAGGCCGACGGCGTGCTGGTCTGCGCCGGCCTGCCGCGCGGCTACCTCTACACGGAGAAGGACTACGGCGACTTTGAGCTGAAGGTGGAGTGGCGTTATCCGCGCGGCGCGGCCAAGAGCAACGGCGGCGTGCTCGTGCGGATGACGGGCGAGCACTGCATCTGGCCGAAGTGTCTCGAACTCCAGCTCAACATGGGCCAGGCGGGCGATTTCTGGGGACTCCGCGGCTACGCGCTCTCCGGCCCGGCCGAGCGGATGAAGACGATGGAGCACAAGCTCTTCGGCACGTGCCGCAACCTCAAGCGGCTGGCCGACCTCGAAAAGCCCGCCGGCGAATGGAACCTGCACGAGGCGTTGGTGGAAGGCGGGACGGTGACGCAGAAGCTCAACGGCCAGCTCGTCAACCGCGCGACCGGTTGCGAAACCGCCGCCGGGAAGATCCTCATCACCGCCGAGGGGCAGGAGATCCACTACCGCAACGTCCGCCTCATCCCGCGCAAGAGCGGGTCTTAAGTGCGCGGGTTGCCCAAGTCGAATCCATCCAGTCGCCGCGGCCCCTCACCCTTGCCCTCTCCCCATCGGATGGGGAGAGGAAATTGTTTTCCTCCATTGCGAGCACGCGCACTATTCAGTGGGCCGCGTAGCTGTGAGCGAAACGTCTCCCTCTCCCCGTCGGACGGGGAGAGGGTCGGGGTGAGGGGCTGTTCCGATTGCATCGTTACGGCTAAGTCGAACTGTTCCCTGACGTTCAATCGTCCCTCCGGGACTCATTCGATTCTATGATCGCCGTTCCCGCCAGTAAACTGGCGGGCTATTCTCGAATGTCCCTCCGGGAAAAATACTCGTGCAAACTTCGTCCCGTCAGGGACGGTGCGACAATAGCCCGGCGTTTCAACGCCGGGAACGCAATCCAAACCCAAGCAGAGTCCCGTAGGGACGATTGAACGCTTTGGGCAACACGCCTCTGACACGCAGCCGGATGCCGGGCCACATTACACGGTCGGCGGCACGGGCGGTTCGGTTGGAGCAACCGGCGTCTCAACCAGCGCAGCCGGCGGTTCCACAGCCGCAACCGCTGGTTCCGGCGCGGGCACGGCCGCAGCGGGTTCGGCGGGCGGCGGCGCGACGGGAGCCGGCGCAGGAGGCACAACCGGAGCAGGCGCGGGTGGGACGACGACGGGGGCGGCGACGATGCGTCGGAGTAGCTCAATGCCCTGGCGCACGTCGGCAATTTGTTGGTCGCCGACGATCTCGCGTTCGATGCAGAGCGGTCCCTCGTAGCCGATCTCGCGGAGCTTGGCGATGAAGCGCTCGAAGCCGACTTCGCCCTGGCCGAGCGGGACCTCAACGCCGAGCTTGCCCGGGGCGGCGGGCGACTTGCCGTCCTTGCAATGAACGGTGGCCACATGCGGGGCGAGTTTGCCGAGCGCCTCGATGGGATCGCCGGAACCGTAGAGGACCATGTTGGCCGGGTCGAAGTTGACCTTGACGTTGGTTTCCTTGGTGTCGGCGATGAGCCGCAGCAGCGAGTCGGCGCTCTCCTGGCCGGTCTCGAAGCAGAGCTGCTGGCCGTTGAAGCGGCAATGGTCGGCCAACCGCCGCAACATGCGCACGATGGGCATGTAGTCCGGGTCGTCGGGATTCTCCGGCACGCAGCCGACGTGGAAGGCAAAGCGCTTGATACCCACCTCGCAGCCGAAGTCGCTGATTTTCCTGGCGATCTCGAACCGCGCGGCGCGCACGTCCAGCGGCACGAGGCCGACGGTGTTGCGCACGGCGGCGATGTCGGCGTAGCTCTCGCCGTCGAACGCGGCGAAGAGCGTCACCCACTCGATGCCGGAGCCTTGGAGCTGCTTCATCAGCGCGCGGCGCTTGGCGGGACTGTCAATGTCGCGCCCAACGACGCCGACCTGTCCGACGCCGAGGCCGAAGGCTCTGATGGTGTTGATCTTGGCTTCAGCTTCGTTGGCCCAGATCATAAGGCCGATTTCAAATGGTTTCATCGTGTTTCTTTCAGGTTGCGCTCAGGTGAGAAATCGCTCCGTCCACTGACGGGTTCGATACTTCTCCAAACAGAGCTGTTCTGCCAAGTTAAATAACGCCGGCGGCGGATGGAATTCCTCAAACGCCGCGCCGAGTTCGCGCTCGAAACCAAGCCGCAACGCGCCGTCCAGCGCCGGCGGACGACCGGAAGCGGTCGCGGACGACGGTAGGAGGATGGAGCCTTGATGCAGCAGTCCGCGCTTGAGCCGGCGTTGCGCCGCGCCGGCGACTTTTGCTCCCGCGACGACGACGTCGTATTGCACCGGTCCGGCGAAGCAGACGTTGCGGTCGTTCGGTCCGCAACACGGGGCGAGCTCGGCGGCGATCCCGGCGAGCTGCAACGCCGCCGTCACCGCGCCGTGGAGGAGCCGATAGCATTCCGGTGTCGGCAGGCCGTAGAGCGAGTGTGTCGGCGGCGCAACAACCGTGTAGGTGGCGTCCCGCGCATGGTCCACCAGCCCGCCGCCGGTTGGCCGTCGCACCACGGGTCGTCCCGGCGCGAGGTCCGGCGAATACTTCTGAAGCAGCCCGATGCTCACCGCCGGCGCGTTCCAGCCATAGACGCGGAGCAACGGCCGCCCGCGCTCGGGCGCAGTGCGCAGCAATGCCTCGTCCAGAGCCATGTTCATGGCCGGATCACGCGTGCCGTCGAGCCAAAGGTGCCAAGGTTCACTCATGTTGAAGCCGGTGCTTCTAACACGGCACAGCGCGGAGTCAAGTCTGCGACGGGCGTGTAACAAAGCGTTCGGGAAAATCGAGGCTTTAGCGTTGACGGCATAGGGGGGCGTCCATATTATCCCGCGTTCCAATTCCGGAGAAACCGGGCGCGCAGGTGCGCGCACATTGGGTCCGGCAGCCATTGGGCGCCCGGAAACGTAACGAAACAGCAGGCGGAGACGCTCTGGAGTGGCGTCGCCGGCTGCGGCCAGGATCTTATGAACAAACTTTCTATTGCTGACCTGAAAGACTTGCGCGGGAAGCGCGTGCTGGTGCGTGCGGACTACAACGTCCCGCTCGACGAGAAGTGCGCAATTACCGACGAAACGCGCATCAAGGAAACGCTGCCGACGATCAATTTTCTGACCCAGCACGGCGCCATCGTCATCCTTTGCAGCCACCTCGGCCGGCCCGACGGCAAGCGCGTCGAGAGCATGAGCCTCAAGCCGGTTGCCGTGCGGCTGGCGGAAATGCTCAAGCAGCCGGTGGCGTTCGCCAGCGAATGCGTCGGCGAAGAGGTCAGCAAGAAGGTCGCCGCCATGAAGGCTGGTGAGATTCTGCTGCTGGAAAACACCCGTTTCCACGCCGAGGAGGAGGACAACGACCCGAAGTTCGCCGAGCAGATGGCGAGCATTGCCGATGTCTTCGTCAATGACGCGTTCGGCACGGCGCACCGCGCTCACGCCTCGACGGCGGGTGTCTGCAAGTTCATCAAGACCTGTGCGGCGGGTTTCCTGCTGCAAAAGGAATTGAAATATCTCGGCGAGGAACTGGCCAGCCCTGACCGGCCTTGCCTCGTCATCCTCGGCGGCGCGAAGGTCAGCGACAAGATTGGCGTCATCACCAACCTGATGGGCAAGACCGACGCGTTCATCATCGGCGGCGCGATGGCCTATACGTTCCTGAAAGCCCAGGGCGTGGCGGTCGGCAGCTCGCTCGTCGAGGAAGACAAACTCGGCATCGCCAAGGAAACGCTCGCCAAGGTGCATGCCACCGGCGTGAAGTTCCTGTTGCCGACGGACCACGTCATCGCGCAGAAGGTCGAGACGCCCGTCCCCGGCCAGAAGAAGCCGAAGATCGAGTTCAAGAACCCGCAGCAGAGCATGGACGCGACGATTGAGGTCGGTTACTGCGGCGTGGACATTGGGCCGAAGACCATCGCGCGTTACAGCGCCGAGATCGCGCAATCCAAAACCATCGTTTGGAACGGGCCGATGGGCATCTTCGAGACGCCGGAGTATGCGACCGGCACGTTTGAAGTCGCCAAGGCCGTCGCCACGGCGACGCAAGCCGGCGCCAAGAGCATCATCGGCGGCGGCGACAGTGTGAAGGCCGTCAAGAAAGCCAAAGTCGGCGACAAGGTGACATTCATCAGCACCGGCGGCGGCGCGAGCTTGGAGTTCCTCGAAGGCCGCGAGCTGCCCGGCGTCGCCGCGTTGACAGACAAGTAAAAACAACCTACCCCTTATTCAATCACGACCATGGACAAAGCACGCAAACTCTTCATCGCAGGCAACTGGAAAATGAACAAGACGGTCGCCGAGGCGCTCGACCTCGTGAAAGCGCTCAAGCGCGACCTCGCCGACGTTCTCGACGTGGACATCGCCGTCTGCCCACCGTTCACGGCGCTGCATCCGGTGGGCCAGTTGCTCGACGGCACCGTCGTCAAGCTCGGCGGCCAGGACATGTATTGGGACAAATTCGGCGCGTTCACCGGTGAGGTGAATGTCGCGATGCTCAAGGACGTGCTCTGCGCCTACGTCATCATCGGCCACAGCGAGCGCCGGCAGTTCTTTGGCGAGACGAACGAGACGGTAAACAAGAAGACCAAGGCCGCGCTCGCCGCGCGCCTGAAGCCGATCGTCTGCGTCGGCGAAATGCTCGCCGAGCGCGAGTCCAATCGCACGGAAGCCGTCGTGACCGACCAAGTGCTTAACAGCCTCGCCGGCCTGAAACCGGATGAGTTGCTCGAAGTCACGGTTGCCTATGAGCCTGTGTGGGCCATCGGCACCGGCAAGACCGCCACCGCGCAACAGGCGCAGGAAGTTCACGCGCTGATCCGCCGGCTGCTGGCGCAGCTTAGCGACGCCAAGACCGCCGCGCGCATCCGCATCCAATACGGCGGCAGCGTGAAGCCTTCCAACGCGCGCGAGTTGATGGGCCAGCCCGACGTGGACGGCGCGCTGGTGGGCGGCGCGAGCTTGCAGGCGCGCGACTTTGTCGAGATGATCCAGAACGTGAGGAACTGATATGACGTTTGTAATTGGTTTATTGCTGACGGTGCAGGCGTTGACCTGCGTGTTTCTGATTTTGATCATCCTGATGCAGCCATCGAAAGCCGACGGCGGCCTCGGCGCGGCGTTTGGCGGCGGCACCACCGACACGCTCTTCGGCGCGCGCACCGGCAACGTGCTCACCAAGGGCACTATCTGGGGCGCCACGATCCTGTTCGTCACGTCGGTGTTGCTGGCGATTCTGATCGCGCATCAGAAACCAACCTCCATCGTGTTGGACAAGGCGATTGCCACGCAGAAAACCGCTGAGAAGACCGCCGCGACTCCCGCGTCGGAGAAAACGGCGGCTCCGGCCAAGAGCACCGCGCCTGCTGAGAAGGCTGCTGAGAAATCCGCCACCACCCCCGTGCCGGCGAAGAAATAGCGCGGCGCGAACAGGGTTCCCGTTGAAAACAGCAGTCTCAATCCAATGCGGATTGGGATTGCTGCTCAGCGCACTGTCATTCTACGCGACTGGCTGTGGTTCCTCCGCTGTGCCCGGCGGCAAGCCCGGCGAGATGGTCTATTACGCCGAAGGCGGTGACATCAAGGGCTTCGATCCCGTTCGCGCCAGCGACGTGGACACCGCGCTGGCGGTTTACAAAATCTACGAGGGACTGGTCGAATACGATTACCTCTACCGGCCCTACCGTGTCGTGCCGGTGCTCGCCGAATCGCTGCCGGACATCTCCGCCGACGGCCTGACCTACACGTTCCGGCTCAAGAAGGGTGTCCGTTTCCAGGACGACCCGTGTTTCCCCGGCGGCAACGGCCGCGAAATCACCGCGGAGGATTTCATCTACACGTTCAAGCGTGTGATGGACGCAAAGAACCTCTCCACCGGTTCGTGGGTCTTCGCCGGCCACGTCGTCGGCGTGGACGATTGGACCAAGGCCAGCGAGGACCGCAGCAAGCCGACCGACTACACGCGCCCCGTCCCCGGCTTCGAGGCGCCCGACCGTTACACGCTTCGCATCCGGCTCAAGGAACCGTATCCGCAACTGCTCTGGGTGCTGACGATGCAATACACCTTCGTCATGCCGCACGAAGCGGTGGAGTTTTACAGGGATGATTTCCTCAACCACCCCGTCGGCACCGGCCCGTATCGGCTCAAGCGATGGCAGCGCAACTACCGCATGGAGTTCGAGCGCAACCCGACTTTCCATGGCCAGCTTTATCCGAGCGAGGGCGCGCCGGGCGACCGCGAAAAGGGCTTGCTCGCCGACGCCGGCAAACCGCTACCGTTCATTGACCGCATCATCCTCTACAACGTCCGCGAGTATTACACGTGGTGGCAGATGTTCCTGCGCGGCCAGATTTTCAGCGTCGGCATCAGCAAGGATTACTTCAACAAAGTCGTCAACACGGACCTTGAGCTGACCCCCGACATGGTCAAGCGCGGCATCGTGCTCCGCAAAGAGCCGCAGATGGATGTCTTCTACCTCGGCTTCAACTGGGAAGACCCCATCGTCGGCGGCGGCAAGACGCCGGAGGAGGCCGTGCGCCATCGCAAACTGCGGCAGGCGATCACCTGCTCGTTCAATCAGGAACAAATCAAGGAAACCTACGCTGGCCGCATGATTCCCGCCGCTGGCCCGATCACGCCCGGCACGACCGGCTACGACCCAGCCAAGCCTTACCCGTGGCGGTTCAATCTCGACCTCGCGCGCAAGCTGCTCGCCGAGGCCGGTTATCCCGATGGCAAGGACGCTCGCACCGGCAAGCGCCTGCGCCTCTCGCTCGACATGGGCGGCGCCGGCGACGCGGAGACGCGCCAGTTGGGCGAGATGTATGTCAACTTCGTGCGCCAGATCGGCGTCGAGATGACCATCAACTTCTCGCTTCAGCCCGAACACTGGCGCAAGTTGGAGCGCAAGGAGACGCAGATGTTCAGCGCCGGCTGGGTGATGGACTACCCCGACGCGCAGAACGTCCTGCAGCTCTGGTATGGCCCGAACGAATCGCCCGGCGTCAACCACTGCAACTACAAAAATCCGGAGTTCGACAAGCTCTACCGGCGCATCCTGACGATGCAGGATTCGCCTGAACGGACGGCAATCTACAAACAGATGGCGGACATGATTGTGGATGATTGCCCCGGCGCGTTCATGTTCCACCGCTTGACCTACGCGCTGTTGCGGGATTGGGTGGAGAACTTCAAACCGCACGATTTCCCGTATCCTAACGTGAAGTTTTACAGGGTTCGTCCACACTAGCGCGCCATGACCGCCTACATCATCCGCCGCCTCTTGACCGTGATTCCGATCACGCTGGGCGTGCTGTTGCTGGTGTTCCTGATTTACCGCGTCATCGGCGGCGACCCGGCGGTGCGGTTGGCGGGAAAAAACGCCACGCCAGCAAAGATCGAACAGATTCGGAAGACGTTCGGCTACGACAAGCCGAAGTTCTTCAACTGGCAGGAGGTCGCCAAGACCAGCAGCCCACTCGCTGCATTCGACTCGCAGTTCTGGCAAATCGTCCGGCAGTTCGCCCAACTCGACTTCGGCAAATCGCTTCAGAGCAACCAGCGCATCTCGCGCATGATGGCTGACGGCGTTGTGCCGTCGCTCTGCATCACCACGCCCATCTTTGTCATCGAACTCATGGTTGCCATCGCGCTGGCGCTGCTATGCGCGTTCTACCGGAACACGTGGATTGACCGCACGTTCGTCGTCATCTCCATCATTGGCATGAGCATCAGCGGACTCGTTTACATCATGCTCGGCCAATACTTCTTCTCCTTCGAACTTGGCTGGTTCCCCGTGTGGGGATTCGAAGGCGTCAACTATATCCTGCTGCCGGTGGCCATCGGTGTCATCGCCGGCATCGGCGGCAGCCTGCGGTTCTACCGCACCATCATGCTGGATGAGATGTATCAGGACTACGTCCGCACTGCGTTCGCCAAGGGCGCCTCGCACAAACAAGTGCTCTTCAAGCATGTCCTGAAGAACGCGGCCATTCCCATCCTGACCAACGTCGTCGTCGCCATCCCGTTCCTCTACACCGGCTCGTTGATGCTGGAGAGTTTCTTTGGCATCCCCGGCCTCGGTCGCATGACCGTGGACGCCATCTACACAGGCGACGAACCAGTCCTGTTCGCAATGGTGTTCATTGGCTCGGTCATCTTCGTCATCGCGAACCTGATCACCGACCTCTGCTACACCTGGGCCGACCCTCGCATCCGACTGCAATGACCGACACCGCCGCCAACCCAGCCGCGCTCGCCGCGAAGCCCCAGACACTCTGGAGCACCGCGTGGCGGCAGTTCCGCCGCAACCGGCTGGCGGTCATCTGTCTCGGCATCGTCGCCATCTACGTCGGTGTCTTCCTCTACGCCGAATCGGTTTATTGGTTTGCTCGCCTGCGCGACATCGTCCCGTCCTACAAAGTCGCCGACTTCGCCGCCCGCAACGCGCATCCATCCGCCGCCCACTGGATCGGCACCGACTTCGCCGGACGTGACAATCTCGCGCAACTCATCCAAGGCGTCCGCATTGCGTTCGAGATCGCGTTTCTCACGAGCGCCATCCTCATCCCGCTTGGTTTCCTGCTCGGCGCGCTCGCGGGTTACTTCGGACGATGGGTGGACAACACCATCATCTGGCTCTACTCGGTCGTGGACTCGGTTCCCAGCATCCTCTCGATCATCTCCATCAGCTACGTCGTCGGCCGCGGCATGAAAGGCATCGTCATCGGCATGGGCCTCGTCGCGTGGGTCGGTCTCTGTCGGCTCATCCGCGGCGAATACCTCAAGCACAAGCAGCGTGCCTACGTCGCCGCCGCCCGCGCGCTCGGCGCTGGCCACCTCACCGTCATGCTGCGCCACATCGCGCCGAACGTGCTGCACATCATCATCATCGTGTTCACGCTTGCCTTCCCGCGCTTTATCCTGACCGAAGTCATCCTGAGCTATCTCGGCGTCGGCATCACCGGCGAGCCGAGCTGGGGCGTGATGATCAACGACGCCAAGCAGCGCCTCTGGCTCGGCGTCTGGTGGGAACTCGGCGGCGCCACCGCGGCGATGTTCTTCCTGGTGCTCGCCCTCAACATCGTTGGCGACGCCCTGCGCGACGCGCTCGATCCGAAATTGAAGACAGCGGAGAGTTCAAAAGCGTGATGCAAACCACGAACGACACACTTCTGTCCGTCCGCAACTTGCGAATCAGTTTCTTCACCGACGAAGGCGAAGTGCGCGCAGTGGATGGCATCTCGTTCTCGATGAAAGCCGGCGAGACACTCGCCGTCGTTGGCGAGAGCGGCAGCGGCAAGAGCGTGACGGCGATGGCATTGACGCGACTGGTGCCGGCACCGCCGGCACGCTACGTCGGTGGCGAAATCATCTTCAAGGGCCACGACACGTTGAAAATGTCGGGCGAGGAACTTCGCAAGGTCCGTGGGGCGCAGATCAGCTACATCTTCCAGGAGCCGAGCACGTCACTGAACCCGGTATTCACCATCCGCTCACAGGTCGCCGAGGCCCTCGAACTGCACCGGAGGGACATCGGTATCGTGGACGCGGAGGTCGAGCGGCTCTTGGCGCTCGTGGGCATCCGCGACGCGCGGCTGCGGATGAGCGACTATCCGCACCAGCTCAGCGGCGGCATGCAGCAGCGCGTGATGATCGCGATGGCGCTGGCGTGCAACCCGTCGCTGCTGGTGGCCGACGAGCCAACGACGGCGCTCGACGTGACCATCCAGGCGCAGATCATGGAATTGCTGAAGGAGCTGAAGCAAAAGCTCGGCATGGCCATCATGCTCATCACGCACAACTTCAGCATCGTCGCCGACATCGCCGACAACATCGCCGTGATGTTCCGCGGCAAGATTGTGGAATATGGCCCGACGCAGCGCGTGTTGCGCGACCCGCAGCATCCTTACACGAAGGCGCTGCTGGAGTGCATCCCGCGCCTCGGCGCGCACAAGGACCGGCTGAAAACCATCAACCACGCCGAGATTGAGGCAGCTTTGAAGCGTTAACCGTCATGGCCTTGCTCGAAGTCAAAAACCTGAAGGTCTATTTCCCGATCATGGGCGGCGTCATCCGCCACAAGGTCGGCGAGGTGAAGGCCGTGGACGACGTGAGCTTCATCGTCGAGGCTGGTGAGACCGTCGGCCTCGTTGGCGAGAGCGGCAGCGGCAAGACGACCATTGGCCGCGCCATCCTGCGCCTGCTGGAACCGACCGACGGACAGGTTGTTTTCGACGGCCAAGACATTACGCGAATGGGCGACAGTGAACTGCGGCCGTTGCGGAAGCAGATGCAGATGGTTTTTCAGGATCCGTTCGGCTCGCTCAACCCGCGCATGACCATCGCCTCCATCGTCGGCGAGGCGTTGACGATTCACTTCCCGCAGATGAGCCGCGCCGCCCGCCGCGACCGCATTGCTGAGTTACTGCGCCGCGTCGGCTTGAAGCCGGAGCACATGAACCGCTATCCGCACGAGTTCAGCGGCGGCCAGCGCCAACGCATCGGCATCGCCCGCGCGCTGGCGGTGGAGCCGAAGTTCATCGTGTGCGACGAGCCGGTGAGCGCGCTGGACGTCTCAGTGCAGGCGGCGATCATCAACCTGCTCCAAGACCTCCAAGAGCAGTTCAGGCTCACCTACCTTTTCATCGCGCACGATCTGGCGGTGGTGGAGCACATTAGCGACCGGGTGCTGGTGATGACACAGGGCAAGATCGTGGAGGCCGCCAGTGCGGACGAGATTTACCAACGGCCGCAGCACGCCTATACGCAGAAGCTCATCGCCGCGGTGCCGAAGGCGTTCTGAGCGCGACCACGGTTGAATATCCCCGCTGTCGCGCCGTCAAAGCGGTGAATTTGCAGGGCTAATTTGAGCATTTGGACCAATAATCGAAGCGCACACCTGAGCGCTGCTGTCGCGGGCGGCGTGACGCTTTTTCTCTGCGCCGTCATGGCGATGGCCGCCAACGTGCCGCCGTATGCGTTTCAACCGAACACGCCGACGCCGGGCCATGGATTCATTCGTGTGACGGGCGTCGGCTTGCCTCCGCGCATCTACGCGACACCCGCACAACTGCATCTGATGGCCGAGCGCGCCGCTGTCGTGTCAGCCTACCGCAACCTGGCGCTCGTGCTGGGCCAAGGTTCGCAGATCGTCGCCGACGGCTCGCGTTACCTCACCGTGTCGGGATATGTTCAAGGTGCACAGATCACGCAGACGCGCTATTATTCCGACGGGCGAGTTGAGGTGGACATGACGTTGGCAGTGGAACATCCACCGGTGGTGCCGGCGATCATGCCGCCACCGCCGCCGCCTCAGCCGCCGCAGAAGGTGGAGACGCAGAAACGACAGATTTCTGAAAAGGAATGGCTGGAACTTTACAAGCAGCCGAAAGAGAATAAGCTGCAAGTCGAAAAGGAGAAACTATGAAACCAAATCATCGTTGGATCGCGTGGTCGGTGGGAGCGTTGCTTTGCGCGGCGGTGGCGCCAGCATGGTCGCAGCAATTCCATTTTGGCCAGGAGAAACTGCTGGCCAAGAACGCGGCGCTCCGCGACGGCCAGCGCAACCTGCTGGAGCAGATCAAGGGACTCCGGATTGACGGCAACAGCACGGTCCGGGATTTCGTCACCCAAAACGACCAAATCAACACGGCGATGATGCACGAACTGCGCGGTGCGACCATCGTGCCCGGCTCCGAGACGTGGGACGGCGAGCTTTACCGGCTGGAGGTGCAGGTGACACTGGAGCAGGTCCGTGCCGCCATCGAGCAGGTCCAGCGGACTTATCCCAGCGGCCGCACTTACGTCACCGAGAACATGATCACGCTGAACAGGGAAGTCGTCATCAAGGCGCAGGGCCAGGGTTCCACGCGCGCCGCAGCGATGGGTGGTCAACCCGCGGGTGCCCCGCCCGTCTATGGCGGCGTGGCGGCCATCGTGCCGAGACAGGTTCCGCCGGGTTGGGAGAACGTCACGGTTCAGGGTCGCTTGCTCGCAGAGCGCGCAGCCAAGGCCGACGCCATGCGCAAGCTCGCCGAGCGCATTCGCGGCGTGCGCATCAGCGCCAATACCACCGTCCGCGACTTCGTTACGCAAGCGGACGTCATCAATGCTCAACTCGAAGCGCGGCTCGTTGGCGCGCGCCAAGTCTCCCCAACGCGCTTCCTGCCGGATCAAACCTGCGAAGTGGACCTTGAGGTGAGCATCCAGGATGTCACCAGATGGCTGACGGAAGTGCAGGACTGGGCCGTGCATCCCGGCGCGCATCACCTCGATCATCCGATCCGCACCTATCAGTTTGAGCGCATCATGGACTTCAGCCCGGAGCGCGTGTTGCGCGAAACCGGCGCGGGAGCTCCGCGCGGTGACACGCTTCGCGGCGCGCCGCCCGCGGGCAGTTCGTTCGCGCCGCCGCCAGCGCCCATGCCGATCGCGGTGGTTTCCGCCAAAGGCACCGGCGTTCCCAAGGAGGGCGAAGCTGGCGCCGCCGCGCGGCTCTCCGCCGAGCGCGCCGCCGAAGTGGAAGCGCGCCGCAATCTGCTGGAGAAGGTCCAAGGCGTGATGATCGAGGGGCAGACGACGGTAAGAGACTTCATGACGCAGAACGACCAGATTCGCGCGAGCGTCCAGAGCATGCTGCAAGGCTCGGACATCAGCGAGCCGAAGTATCTGAGCGACGGCAGCGTCGAGGTCATCGCCTCGGTGCCGATGGACCGGATTTACGGCATCGTGCGGCCGGCCGGACCGCCGCCAGGTGTGGTCCGCGCTCAGCCAGCGCAGTAAGAATGTGATGGTAATCCGCAATTCTTCTGCGAACTACTAGTCCCGGATTACGGCGCCACCACGCGCAACGCACCCAGCTCTACGGAAAACTCCGCCGGGCAGTTCTTCCACAACTCGCCGTCGAGTTCCGTCGGCACCGGCTGCAGCGACTCCACACGCACCTGTTTGGCCCTGAAGTAACGAACGTCCGCCAGCCTCGGATGCGAGGCGGCCAGCACGCGGGGTAAATAACGCAAGACGTCGAGCACGCGCCCGCCTTCGAAGACGCACACCTCCAACATCCCGTCGTCCAGCCGCGCTTCCGGGAACATGCGATATGACCCGCCGTAGAACCGTCCGTTGCCGATGAATACGAAACAGCCTTCGCAGCGCCGGTCGCCAGCCGTGACCATCAACCGCGGCAAGCCGCGCGCCACGGTGCGGAACCCGCTGATGACGTAGGAAAGCCAGTTGATCTTTTTCTTCAACCGCATGTCGAGCGCCGCGATCGCCAGCGCGTCGAAACCCGCGCCGGCCAGTTGGGCGAAGTATCGTTGCTCCCCGCCTGCTGCCGCCACGCCCACGTCCACGCGCCGCTCGTGGCCCGCCGCGATCACCCGCCACGCCGCATCCACGGACAACGGCAAACCCAGCTCACGCGCGTAAACGTTCGCCGTGCCCAACGGCACCACGCCCAGCCGGGGCCGCGCGTCCGCCGGCACGCGCATCAGACCGTTGACCACCTCGTTGATCGTGCCGTCGCCACCTGCTGCCACCATCGTGCCGCAGCCCTCTTGCGCTGCCTGTTCCGCAAGCGCGACCGCGTGGCCAGCCTCCGTTGTCGGCAAGAATGTTGCATCGCCTGCCAGCCCACGCAATTGGCGCAGCCGCGCCTGTGCGCGCTCGCCGCGAGCCGTGGGATTGAAGATAATGCAAGTGCTGGCCACAGTTTGAGGCATTGTATCGGCGCGCGGTGTGATTACAATGGTCTCATGCGAATCATTGCCGGTCTTGCTGGAAGTATTCCGCTCGCCATGCCGCGCGGCGCGGGCGACGTGCGCCCCACGCCCGACAAGGTGAAGGGCGCGGTTTTCTCCAGCCTCGGCGAGCTTGTCATCGGCGCGTGTGTGCTCGATCTCTACGCCGGCAGCGGTGCGCTCGGCATCGAGGCGCTCAGCCGAGGCGCTGCAAGCGCAACGTTGGTGGACCGGTCACGCTCTTGCGTCGCAGCCATCGAGAAGAATCTGGGGGCGGCACGATTGGAAGAAACAGCAACGGTTGTCGAGTCCGACATCAACCGCGCGCTGCGCCGGCTGGGCGGCGGGCCACGCTTCACACTCGTCCTCGCCGATCCTCCCTACGCGAAAACGCCCGGCCGGTCATCGTTGGCGCAGGAGCTTCTCGACAACGCCGACCTGGCCGCTGTGACGGAGCCGGGCGGATGGCTGGTCCTGGAGCACTACCGCTCGGACACGCTAACACCACCGGCCGCGTGGCGATTCAACCGCCAACAGCGCCACGGCGACACACTTGTGAGTTTCTTCGTGCGAGCAGAGGGTTGACGCACCGTTGTCAACGCGTCGCGCCAGTGCGCCACCAGCCGTGAAGGCGCGGCGAGATTTCCTTTTCCGCCGCAATGAAGTCAATCAACGCCTGCCGCACCGGATAGTCCATTTCCACCAGCTTCGCTTCCGGCGCGTCGGCAATGGCGCGCAGACGCGCCTTGCGCGTGCCAGCGCTGGCGAGATCGAAGCTGTTCACTGCCACGCGGAGCCGACGGTTGGGCGCGAACGGTTGGCCGTCACGGTCGGCGAGGGAAACGACTCGCTGGTCGCGTGGCGCGGTGACCCGCAGCGCGAGCTTCATGCCGTAAACGCCGGTGAAATGATCGCGCGAGTAATGCGCGGCACTTTCCTCCAAAATCTCCCGCAGTTGCAGTGGGGTGACTTCGAAGACGCCGATAAAATTCTCGAATGGCACCAGCGACCAGCAGTCGCCGACGGTGACCGTGCCTTTCCTCAAACCTGCGTGCTCATTGAGGACGCCATGAATGACGATGTCCGCCGGATGACCCGCGCGCCGACAACGGTCGAGGATCGCCTCGCAAAGCAGGTTGTGCACCGGCGTCTCGCGAGCTGGCGCGCCTGCAATGGAAAAGTCCGCCGTAGCCGTGCCAATGATACGCGCCAACGCGCGCTCGGCGGCGGCGAGGTCCGATTTGGCGAGCGCGAGGATCTCGGAATCCTGCGGCACACTGCCGTCCATCTTGATAAGGCGTGATTTGCGGCTGGTGAGCTTGCGTTGGTCGGTGTCGTAAATCAGGTCCAGCCGGCCGAGGGAGCAGCCCCAATGTCCGGCCTGACTGTAGAGGATGTCGCGCATCATCAACTCCGGCACCGCGCGATGGGTGTGGCCGCCGATGATGACGGCGATCTCCGGAAACCAGGATGTGATGGAGAAGATTTCGTTGGCGTGATCATCCGCCGAGTTGCGGTGACCTTGGTGCGCCGCCAGCACGATAACGTCGGGCTTCTGGTGTTTCAGTTCCGGCAACACGCGTTGCAGCGCCTCCACGGATGGCGCGAACGTCATCCCACGAATCAACCGCGGCCGGCTCCAGTTCGGTATGCCCGGTGTGGTCAGCCCGACGATCGCCACGCGCACGCCTTCCACTTCCTTGACGACGAACGGCCGCACCTTGTCGGCGATGGCAGGCGGCACGCTTGCGTCGCAGCGGACGTTGGCGGCGAGGACGGGCGCTTGTGACGCCTCGACGCAACGCGCGAGCTTCTCGCTGCCCCAATCGAAATCGTGGTTCCCCAGCACCCACGCGTCGTAGCGCAGATGGTTCAGCGCGCGGATCATCATCAGGCCGCCGCTCATGAAACTGGCCGCTGTTCCCTGGATGGTGTCGCCGTCGTCCACCAACAGGCAGTTCGGCGTCTCGGCGCGGATGCGTTTGATGGCCGTCGCACACCGCGCCAGACCGCCAAGGTCGTTGCCGATTTCCTCTTTCGGATAGAGGATATCTGCGGGCTGGATGTGGCCGTGCAGGTCGGTCGTGTGAAGAATCGTGATCTGAACCTCGCGCGCCGCAAGACACGCCAGACCGCCCAGTAGGAGCGACAAGCCGAGCGCGCAGCGGAAAAACCATGACCATCGCCTGTGTTTCACGTGAGCAATCCGCACATTTCCGCCAGCACCCCGAATCGCAGTCCCCGCGTGCTGACCGTGAGCCGCTCGATGCCGGCGAGTTCCATCGCCACAACATGCATCGCCAGCCCCGCAACGATGATGTCGGCGCGCTTCGGCGGCAGGCCAGACACTTTGCGCCGCTCGGCCAGCGGTAAACTGCGCAGGCGCTCCAGCATTTCAGTCAGCCGCTGCCGCGTCAACGAGTAACGGTTGACCTTCTCGATGGAAAACCGCGCGAGCGATTGGTCAATGGCCGCCGCGGTCGTCACCGTGCCGCCCGTGCCGACCATGACGCGGCCGTCCAGCGAACACTTCGCCAACTCCAACTGCAACAGTTCCCGTCCATGCTGGAGCATCGCGTTCAAATCGGCCGGAGAGACTGGATCGCTGTGAAGAAACCGTTCCGTCAACCGCACCGCGCCTGCGTGGACCGACACGCGCCGTTCGATGCGACCGCTTTGGCCGGTGATGATCTCCGCGCTGCCGCCACCGACATCCATCACCAGCAACCGCTGGTCGCGAAGGCCGGCGTCGGTGCTGACGCCGGCGAAGATCAGTTCTGCTTCGCGCTCGCCACCGATGATTTCGACATCGAGGCCAGCCATCTCCCGCACGCGCGCAAGAAATTGGCTGGTGTTTTCGGCTTCGCGCGCGCCGCTGGTCGCGACGGCGAGAATCTTCGTCACGCCCATCTTACGCGCCTTGCCGGTGAATGCCGCCAAGCCAGCCGCCGTGCGCTCGATGGCTTCCAGCGTGAGTCGTTTCGTTGCTGCCACGCCTTCGCCCAGCCGCGTTGTCTGGCTGTCCTCGTGGAGCGCGGTAAGCGCGCCGCCTTCGACGACGGCGACAAGCAGTTTGATCGTGTTAGTGCCGATGTCTATCGCGGCAAGGCGGTCGGAAGTCATAGTGGTTGATCTGGACGAGCGGCGATGATAGTCCCGCGCCGCCGCCGGTCAACCCCGGACTCCACGGACTCCGGCGTCTTCTACCACTCCAGCATCTCGGCCCGACCCGTGAGTTGGTCGAACCGCCGCTGGATCATCTCGTCGCGCTTGGCCTTGCGCTTCTCCAACGACTCGCGCAACTCCTTCACCTCGCGCTCCAGTTGCTGGAGGCTCTTCTCGCGCTCCTGCTGGCGCAGGTCGAAGAGCTTGCTGAGGGTTTCCTTCAACTCCGTCGTCGCCGATTTCTTTGCGTCCTCATCCGTGGCGCGGCGGATTTTCTGGCCCAGTTCCACCGACCGCCGCTCCATCTCGGCCATCTGCTGCTGTTGTTTGAAACGCTCCGGATCGCGCTGTTTCAGTTCGCGCATCTCGCGCGCTTGCGCCGCTATTCCGCGCATCATGTCGCGGCCTTCCTCGAACCGCCGCGCCTGGAACAGCCGCCGCGCCTGTTCGATCCGCTCCTTCAGTGGCTCGGCGAATTCCTTGAACGCTTCCGCATGCGGGCCGACCTCGCGGCGGAGGGCCGCTTCGAAATCCATCGGCGCGTTGTTGGCCATCGGCAAACGCCGATCCACATTGCGTCCTTCAGGCCCCACTCGCTCTCCCTCGCGTGGCGGCAGAGGTCGGCGCACATCGCCGCGTTCCCCTTCACGCGGTGGTAGTGGCGGGCGCACGTTCCCGCGTTCACCCTCGCGTGGCGGTAATGGCGGACGCACGTCGCCACGATCGCCTTCGCGCGGCGGCTCGCGACGCGCTTCATCCTTCTGCGGTGGTGGGGTAGGCGGCTCTTGAGCCAATGCCAGGCCCGCGCTCATCAGTGCAATCAGTATCCAGTGTGCTTTCATATTTCTTGCCTCCTAAAAACTGCTCGAACCGGCGCGCAGATCGCTCAGCGCATCGCGCAAACCGGAGATGCGGTTGTCCAGCGAGGAGCCGATGGTCACGTCCGCCTGCGCCAGCCGGATGTGTTCCGACAGCGCCGCGCTGTCGGTGTCCCACGACGTTTCGGTGGTGGCGGTTTGAGTCACCGCTGAAGAAGTTTCGGCAGCCAGTTGGACCGGCGACTGCGGCCAGAACTTGATGGTGACGGACACGGTCAGCGCGACCGCCACCACCGCCGCCGCCTGCCACAAGGCGGGGCGCAACTGCGCGAAGATGCCGCCAAGGAACGGCCGGGGCTGAGCAACTGCAATCACTGCCTCGACGGTCTCCCGCGATGGCCGCGGCGTTGCCTCGCGACGAAACTCCGCGAGCGCCTCACGCGACGCTTCCGCGGCGCGGCGGCACGCGTCGCAACCGGCCAGATGCGTTCTCAACTCGGCGACATCGGCCGCGGCGGCCTCACCGTAGAGGTCGAGCATCATCACTTCGTTGGCTCGTTCGCAGTTCACTTTTCCGTTGCTCCGTCTATTCCGTCCGCTTCCAATTCCTTCCGCAAATGTTTCAGCGCCGCCGACATCCGCCACAGCACCGTGCCGAGCGGCGCGTCGGTCATCGCGGCGATCTCTTTGAAACTCACGCCGCTGTGCTCGCGCAGCAGGAACACCTGCCGCAGCGACGGCTGCATCGTCGCCAGTGCCGCCTCGATTCGGCTCAGCGTCCGGCGCCGCTCCGTCTCGTCCGCCGCGCTCGGTCCGTTTGCGGGCAACTCCACCGTCGTCTCCTCGTCGTCCACCGACACCGTCCGCCAGCGCTTGCGCCGCCGCAGTTCGTCAATCGCCAGCCGGTTCGCGATGGTGAACAGCCATCGGCTGAACTTCTGCTCGGCCCGGTAGCGCCGTGCCTCGCGCACCACCCGCATCCAGGTTTCCTGGAAGAGGTCTTCCGCCAGCGCACGGTCGCCGACCATCCGTATCAAAAACCCAAACAACGCCGACTGGTGGCGCGCCAGCAACAACTCAAAGGCCGCCGCGTCACCATTGCGATACCGTTCAAAGAGCGCGTCATCGGTTTGCTCCACGTTGCTCGCTGGTAATAACGGTTGGTCGGGCATTTTATTGGCGGAGATTATTGTAACGGATCAGCCGCGAAATCCGAGGCGGATTCCAACCGCAGCGGGAATCGCTGGCGGCACAAGTCAGCTTATTCTGCGCTTGCCGTCGGCGGCGTTGACGCTACGATGCGAAGATAAGCAGAGATCATCACTACCATCTTGTGAACATGCACACTCACCACATCACACGGCGCGAGTTTCTCGGCGGCACGGCGGCAGTGACGGGAATGCTCGCGATGCCTTCGCTCTTTGCGGCGGAGGTGGAACTCTCGGAACGGCAGAAGGTGGAGGCGGCAATTCCGGCGAAAGCGTTCGCGACGCCGCAAAAGCCGCGCCGGCTTTTGATTTTCGACCACAACGTCGGCTACGGCGGGCATCCCTCCAGCCGCACGGCGAATCTCGCGTTCGAGCTGATGGGGCGGAAGACGGGCGCGTTTGAGACGGTGGTGAGCCGCGACCCGGCGGTGTTCAAGCCGGAGAGCCTGCGACAGTTCGATGCGGTCTTCTTCAACAACAATGTCGGCAACCTTTTCGAGGACGTGGCGCTGCGGCAGAGCCTCGTCGAATTCGTTTATGCCGGCGGCGGGATGATGGGCGTGCACGGCACGTCGGTAGCGTTCACGCGCTGGCCCGGCGCGGTCGAGGATTGGCCGGAGTTCGGCGTCATGATCGGCGGACGCGGCGCGAACCACCGCGCCAACACCGAGCGCGTGTTCATCAAGCTCGACGACCCAGAGCATCCGCTGAACGCGCCGTTCGGCGGCAAGGGTTTCGATTACCGCTCGGAGTTCTTCCGCGTCCACGAGCCGTATTCGCGGAACCGCCTGCGTGTGCTCTTCAGCATAGACACGGCGAAGACCGACCTTAGCGAGGGCGGCAAACGCACGAAGATGGAGCGCAGCGACAACGACTACGCGCTCGCTTGGGCGCGGAACTACGGCCGCGGGCGGACGTTTTACTGCACCATTGCGCACAACCCCTACGTCTTCTGGGACGCGACGATGCTTCGGTTTTATCTGGCGGCGACGCAATTTGTGCTGGGCGACCTGCCGTGCCCGACGATTCCGAGCGCGAAACTGACGCCGGCGATTCGCGCGCAGGAAAAACTTGGCTGGCGTCTCGGCGTCGAGGCTTACACGTTCCACAAGTTCACCATGTTCGAGACCATCGAGAAGACCGCGCAACTCGGCCTGCCGTTCATGGGCGGGCTGAGCTTCCAGAAGGTCAGCAAGGAGATTCCGAAGAACTTCGACCCGCAGCTCACCGACGACGAACTGCGGCAAATCCGGCTGAAGCTCGACGCGGCCGGCGTGCGGCTGCTGACGTATTACATCCACAACATCCCCGGCGACGAGGCGGGCTGCCGGCGCGTGTTCGAGTTTGGCCGGAAGATCGGCATCGAGACGTTCATGTCCGAGCCGTCGCCGGACGCACTCGACACGATCGGGAAGTTCTGCGACGCCTACGACATCAACGTCGCCATCCACAACCACGACCGGAAAGGCTCGCCGCAATACTGGCAGCCGGAGGGCGTGCTCAAGGCGTGCGAAGGCCGCACCAAACGGCTCGGCGCGTGTGCCGACCTCGGCTACTGGATGCGATCGGGCATTGATCCACTGAAGGCGTTGCACACGCTCAAGGAGCGCCTCATCACCGTCCAGATGCACGATCTGAACGAGCTGACTGCCGAAGGCCACGACGTGCCGTGGGGCGCGGGCGGCGGCAAGACGGAGGAGTTCCTCCGTGAGATGCACCGGCTTGGTGTCCAGCCGACGATGTTTGGCCTCGAATACTCCTACAACTGGCTCGACTCGCTGCCGGAGATCACGCGTTGCGTGGAGTTCTTCAACGACGTGAGTTTGAAGATCAAGTAGCCGCCTCCGCTGCTACTCACGCGTTGGTTTGGGCGCGGCGGGCCGGACCGGCTCCGGTTTCACCACGTCAACCGTAACCGGGTCCATGTTGCGCGCACCCCAACCGCGGAAGTTACCGGCGACGTGATGTTTCGCGGGATCGCCTTCGCAGCGGATGTTGCCGCCCTTGGCACCACCACCGCGGACGAGACAGCCGGAAATGTAACAACCCGCTGCCGTGGGAGTGAGCCGGATCGAAGCGCAGGCGGAGTGGCCAGTCTGGCCGGGATCGCCTTCGCGGAAGTTGCCGAGGATGTTGAGCGCGGTCAGATGCGCGCCGGTGCTGCCGATGCTCACACCGTCGAGTTTATTGCCCTCGATCCACGCGTCGCGCAGCACGACAGTGGAAGCGACCTTGGGCGAAATGAAGACACCGTGGCCGCCGTTCGCTTCCGACCAGAAGGAGGAAACGAAACAGCCGGCGGAGAAGTCCTTCGAGGCGATGGTGAAGCCGTTGCCTTTGTTGTGCATGGCCATGCAGCCATCGTAGGCGCCAGCGTTGCAGTCCACGATCTGCCAGCCGTCGCCGTCATTGGCGGTAGCGGAACAATCGCGGAAGTTGCCGCCCTGGCATTTTTCCAGAACGAAGCCGTGGGAGAGCGCGTTCTCGGCACAAACGCGCTGGATGGCGTTGGGCCGGCCGCTGATCTTGAACGCGGTGAACCCGTGCTGCGCCTGTTTGTTGGCGTCAAGCGTGAGGCCGGAGATGAGCACGTGCGAGGCGATGTTGACATGCATGACGCTCTCCATCGGTTGGCTGGCGCGGAGGCGGGCGTATTCGCCTTGGATGACGAGCGCGGAGTTCCACGAATAGGATCCCATTTGGATATGGATCGGCTGGCTGACGAGATAAGTGCCGCGCGGGATGAGAACGGTGATCGGCGCCATGCCGGGATAATCCTTGTTCCCCTTGTGGGCGACCACGCGCTTGTGGATGCCCGTGGGACTGAGCGCGGCAGCGATGGCGGCCTGGATGGCCTTGGTGTCATCCGCCTTGCCGTCGCCGACGGCGCCAAAGTCGCGGATGTTGTAAGCATCTGGCACCGGCGCGGGTTTATCAGCGAGGCCGAATCCGCCACTCAACATGAGTGTCGCAAGGAGCCAGAGTGTGCGTATCGGGAGAAAGGCGTGGTTCATAATGAATCTCCTGTTCGAGGACGGCAGCGTAGCAGTCGCCAAATGCGCGCCAAGCGGAAAATTCCCGTTCCACGCCCTGCTGAACTAGTTGAATTCTTCGTCGAAGGCGGAGAATATCTCCGGTCATTGTGAACACACGCACTCAGCGGATCACCCGCCGCCAGTTCCTCGGCCGCGCGGCGATGGCGTCGGTAACTGTCGCAGCTCCGTGGATCATTCCCGCTTCGGCGCGGGGCGCGAACGGCACCTTGGCACCGAGCGGACGCATCAATGTAGGCTTGATCGGCCGCGGATGCATGGGCCGGGGACATCTGAACCTGCTGGTGGGTCGGCGGGAGGCGCAGGTGCTGGCAGTCTGCGACGTGGACCGGGAGCGACGCGAAGAGGGCAAGCGCTTGGCGGAGGAAGCTTACGCCGCCGAACGCGCCAGCGGCGTCTATCGCGGCTGCGCGGCTTTTAACGACTATCGCGAACTGCTGGCCCGGACGGACATTGACGCCGTGGTGATTGCCACGCCGGACCATTGGCATACGCCGATTTCGATTCACGCGGCCGAGGCGGGCAAGGATGTGTATTGCGAGAAGCCGGTGTCGGTGACAATCCGGGAAAGCCGGCAACTCGTGGAGACGGTGCGGCGATTCGGGCGCGTGTTCCAGACCGGGACGCAATACCGTTCCATCCCGCGCATCCGGCAGGTGTGCGAGTTCGTCCGCGCGGGCGGACTCGGCCAGGTGAAATCGGTCTTCACCATCTGGGGTCAGTATCACATCCCGGAACTCGGTCTTTCGTATGTGCCGCTCGATCCTGCGCTGCCCGCCGAACCGGTGCCGGAGGGACTCGACTGGGACCTGTGGGTGGGGCCGGCAACGTGGCGGCCTTACAACCATCACTATCACCGCAATCCGATTCCTGGCGTGGTGCCGTGGGTTTTTTCGGAAGCGTTTGGCGTCGTGGCGGCAACCGGTTACCAGTCGCACGCGGCGGACGTAATTCAGTATGCGCTTGGCATGGAGACGAGCGGCCCAGTGGAAATCATCCATCCAAGTAGTGGCGAGTTTCCAACGCTGACGTTCCGCTACGCGAATGGCACGCTGCTGCACCACGTGGACCACTGGGGCATGGTGAAGGACGTTTACAAAGCCGTCCCCACCACGGCGCGGCTCGCGGGCAATTTCGGCGGCCTCTTCGTCGGCGAGCGCGGATGGATCACCTCAATGAGCACGGGCGGTCCCATCGAGGGTGAGCCAGAGAGCCTTTTCGCCGAGATGAAACTCCAGTCGCGCGACGACGACCTGAGCAACAACCACCACTCGAACTGGTTCGAGTGTATCCGCACGCGTGCGCGGCCCAGTTCGCACGAGGAGATCGGCCACCGCTCGGCTTCGCTGGGTCATCTCGCCATCATCGCCTACAAGCTGGGCCGGTCGCTGAAGTGGAACCCTGCAAAAGAGGAGTTCGTCGGTGACGAACAGGCCAACCGGCTCCGCTCCCGCGCGCAGCGCGCGCCGTGGGCGCTCTAACACCCGGCAACCAAAGATGAAAGCGGCGGCGCGGGGCGCAAAAACACCTTCATCAAAAAAACCTTTGGTGGAAATCAAGGAGTTGTGCGAAGTTTCGCCGCTCGTTGTCAGAAAAGATGCCGAAGTCGTGGATATGCACCAAGTCCTGTCAAAAAAACAGTTAAGTCCGAACGTCACGCGGTTGGACGTGATGGCGCGGCGCATTGCGGAAATCCGCCAGCCCGGCCAGTTTGTCATCGTCCGGCGCGGCGAGGGCGCGGAGCGGATTCCCCTGACCATCGCCGACGCCGACCCGGCCGCCGGCTCGATTGCACTGGTTATTCAAGCCGTCGGCAAGACCACGCGCGAACTGGTGGCGCTCAATCCCGGCGATGCAATTCAGGATATCTCCGGCCCTCTCGGCCGCCCAACCGATTTGATTGCCTCCGGCCGCGCGCTTTGTATTGGCGGTGGCGTTGGCACGGCGGTCATTCATCCGATTGCGCAAGGACTGCACCGGCAAGGCGTGGCGGTGGTCAGTATCATTGGCGGTCGCTCGAAGGAATGGGTCATCTTCGAGGAAGAACTGCGCAAGCTCGGCGAGGTGGTTGTTTGCACCGACGACGGCAGCTGCGGGCGGAAAGGTTTCGTCACCGACGCGGCAAAGGACGTGCTGGCGGCAGGCGGTGTTGATTGCGTCTATGCCGTCGGCCCCGTGCCGATGATGCGCGCCGTCGTGGCCGTCACCAAACCGCTTGGCGTTCACACGATTGTCTCACTGAATCCGGTGATGGTGGACGGCACCGGCATGTGCGGTGGCTGTCGCGTGAGCGTCGGCAACGAAACGAAGTTCGCTTGCGTGGACGGGCCGGAATTTGACGGCCATCTGGTGGATTTCGATTTGCTGTGGGACCGGCTCGGCACCTATCGGACGCAGGAACAGGAATCTTTGGCGCGGCATGAGGAGTCGTGCCGGATCGGCATGGAGAAACCTAAAGCCGTCTGACACAGCACGACAACCTCAACGTGAGCGCCAAACTTACCACCAAAGAACGGCTGAAGATTGAACGGCAGATCATGCCGGAGCATGACGCCACCGCGCGTTCGGGCGGCTTTGGCGAGGTCAATCTCGGCTTCACAGAGCAACTGGCCATGCTGGAGGCGCAGCGTTGCCTCCTGTGCAAGGAACCCAGATGCGTCGCCGGCTGCCCGGTGATGGTCAACATCCCGCGCTTCGTCCAGTTCATCGCCGACGGCGATCTCGCCGCCGCCGCGCGGAGTCTGCTCGGTGACAACGCCCTGCCTGCCATTACCGGCCGCGTTTGCCCGCAGGAAACGCAGTGCGAGATCGAGTGCATCCGCGGCCTGAAAGGCATGTCTGTCGCCATCGGCCACCTGGAACGGTTTGTGGCCGATTGGGCCTACCGCCACGCAAACCAGATCATCACTCCGTCGCCGCAGTCCACCGGCAAGAAAATCGCCGTCATCGGCTCCGGTCCAGCCGGTCTCACCGCTGCGGGTGAACTGGTGAAGCTGGGCCACGAGGTGACGGTTTACGAGGCGCTCCACAAACCCGGCGGCGTGCTGGTCTATGGCATCCCGGAGTTTCGCCTGCCGAAGAACATCGTGCACTTGGAAGTCGAGCGGCTCCGGCAGGCCGGCGTGAAGATCGAGTGCAACGTCGTCATCGGCCGCACCTACACGCTGCAGGAATTGCGCGCGCGCTTCGATGCCGTGTTTATCGCCAACGGCGCGGGCCTGCCGATGTTCATGAACGTGCCCGGCGAAAACCTCAAGGGCGTTTACTCCGCCAATGAATACCTCACGCGCGTCAACCTCATGGCCGCCTACAAATTCCCCAGCGCCGACACACCCGTCATCGCCGGCAAACGCGTGGCCGTCGTCGGTGGCGGCAACGTCGCCATGGACGCCGTGCGCACCGCGCGCCGGCTCGGCGCCGGCGCAGCCATGATTGTTTACCGCCGCACCAAGAAAGAAATGCCCGCGCGCGCCGAGGAGATCCACCACGCCGAGCAGGAAGGCATCCGCTTCGAGTTCCTCGTCGCGCCGGTGGAGATTATCGGCAACGACCAGCGATGGGTCACCGGGCTGAAGTGCCGCCGCATGCAACTCGGCGAACCTGACGCCTCCGGCCGCCGCAGCCCGGTGCCGATCCCCGGCTCCGAGTTTGTCATTGAGTGCGACGTCGTCGTAGTCGCCATCGGTTCGCGAGCCAACCCGCTGCTCACCTCCACCTGCCCGGAGTTGAAACTCAACCGCAACGGCAACATCGCTGCCGACGCCAACGGCATGACCAACCTGCCCGGCGTGTTCGCCGGCGGCGACATCGTCCGCGGCGCGGCCACCGTCATTCTCGCCATGGGCGACGGCAAGCGCGCAGCGCATACGATTGACGGGTATTTGAAGAAGGTTTAGCTCGCGGCGGCCACCAGCGCGCGGAAGAGCGCGGTGGAAGGTTCGTGCCGGTCGTGGAGTCGCTCCGGATGCCACTGCGCGCCAAGGAAAAACTGCGGCCCGCTGAGTTCCATCGCCTCCACCACGCCGTCACCAACGGAACGCGCCGACACGCGCAAACCGGGCGCGAGATCTCTCACCGCTTGATGATGACTGCTGTTGACGCGGATGGTCGTCGCGCCTGCCAGCGCGTGCAGTCGCGTGCCGGGCACGACGCTCACCTCATGAACCAGTTCAAACTGGCGCGGGTCGCTGTGATTCACGGCCGCGCCGATTTCCGACGGCACGTCCAGCACCAGCGTGCCGCCTGCGGCGACGTTCATCACCTGGCAGCCGCGGCAAATGCCGAGCACCGGCCGGCGGCCTTCGTCCAGCAAGCGCCGCGTCAGGAACAACTCCATCCGGTCGCGCAGCCGGCTGACGCTCTTCAACGTCGGATTCGCGGTGTCACCGCCGAAGAAAGCCGGGTCCATATCGCCGCCGCCGGTCAGCAGCAGTCCGTCCACGCGCACCAGCAACGCCTCCAGCACCGCTTCGTCATCCGTCAGTGGCAGCACCATCGGCAAACCGCCTGCCGCAAGGACGGCGTCGGTATATTCCTTGTGAACATACGCGTTCATCCGGCCGCCGGGTTTTTCCTGAACGTCCGGCGTCAGCGCGATTACTGGCTGGCTCTTCACAGAAAAGCTCACGCGTAGCACCGCACCTCATAGACGCTCGCCACCTCGGCGCCGTTGGTCGCCGTGATGCGCAGACGGATGGATTTCACCTTGACCGGTTTGAACGTGTGACGGTTCAGGCGTTGGTAGTTACCGGTGACTTTCGCCAGCGACACCGGCTTGTCGCTGTCGGACACGACGGCGGTGATTTCGTAGTCACGGACTGTCTCCGGTTGCGGCGCGCGAATGATGCCTTTGTTGGCGCTGTCCTGCGAGGTCAGCGTCAGTTGCCGGTGGAAGCCGGTGTCGAACGTGAGCTGAATGCGGCTGATCGTCTGCGGTTTGTCCCACGCCAGCTCCAGCCACGCACCGTCCGGCGTCATCGGCGCGCCCCAGCGGTTTTTCCACTCGCGCTCCATGTCGCGCACGAGGCCATTGATGACATTCGCGGCCTTCGAGGTTCTGTATTCCGCTGATACTGTGACCCTCGCGGCGCGCGCGAGGTCCTGCGGGTCGTTGTTGCGAACGTTCTTGATGGTCTGGTCGTCGCGCAGGAGCGCCTGCTGCAACTCGCCCACACGTGCCTTGTCCTGCGCGAGCTGGCGAGGCGCGAGACCATGGCGCGCGCAGAACGCGGCCGCGGTGCCGGCGGCCTGGCCCATGACGGAACAGGTAGCCATCACACGCGTCGAGGTAAACGCAACGTGTGTAGCGCTGATGTTGCGGCCAGCCATCATCAGATTGCTGACGGTTTTGCTGTAGAGCGTGCGAAGCGGGATGTTGAAAACTTCCGCCGTCCTGATCTGGACGCACGGATGCGTGTTCTGCATGTCGAAGCCGCTCGGCGGATGATCATCCATCGGCCAACCGCCGATGGCAACGGCGTCGGCAAAGTCGCCGTTCTTTCCCTCCAGATCGGCCTGCGTCAGGATGTGGTCGCCAAGAATGCGCCGGCTCTCGCGTTTGCCGGGCACCATGCCGATCCAGTCCATGCCCCACGTCGCGCTCGTCGGATGATTACCGGAGTTCTTGATGTAATCCCACACGCCCAGCACGATCGAGAGCAGCTCGAAGCGGATGCGCTCGTTGTCGCGGACCGTGTTGAGCTGACCGCCCCACTCGATCCACCAGTAACCGTATTCCCACGCCTTCACCGAGCGGAACTGGAGCTGTTCCTTCGTCACCTTGCGCGCCCACTTCGGGGGCGTGAACGGCACCGGCCGGCCGCAGTCGCTCGACGTGAACAGGATGCTGCTGCCGAGCGTCTGGCGGTCGGGTGCGACGAGGCCGATCGATTCGTTGAACTCCGTCCGCTGCTCGCGGCCCCAGCGAAACGCCGCGCCGCTCTCCAGCGCCAGCCGGCAGTCGCCGGTGCAGTCGAGATAGACCTTCGCCTTGATGCGGTAGAGATGCTCGGTCTTGTCGCAACGCACCATCACCTGCTGGATCGCGCCGTCCTTCGTCTCCGCTGCGAACAGCACGCTATCGAGCAGCAGCGTGATGTTCGGCTCGCTCTTCACCTTGTCGTAGAGCAGCAAATCCCAAAGCTCCCACGATCGCTGCGGGTTGTTCGCCGCGTCGTCGAGCCGGAACTCCTCGATCAACCCACCCTCGCGCCAGCCGGGCCGGCCGTTGTGGCAGTTGGCGCCGACGATGTGCATCTTCACCTCGCTGCTGGCGTTGCCGCCGAGCCTCGAACGGTCCTGCGCGAGCACAACGGTCGCGCCGTTGCGCGCCGCGGCGACCGCCGCGCACACGCCCGACATGCCGCCGCCCGCGACGAACACGTCACACACCAGATCCACCAGCATCATGTGCGGTTCGCCAGCAAAATGGCCCACGCCCGCCTGCGGTGGCGCGACGCGGTCGAAGGCGTTGCTGATCTGCTCGCGCGACGGCGGCGCGGCGCTGGAGAATCCATCGGCGTGGACGATGAGCGAGTAACCGGTGCCGAGACCGGCCATGGTGAGGAATTGGCGTCGGTTCATGATGATGCTTTGGTTTGTCCGTTTAGGTTCGCGGTTATGGTAAAGTAAAACCTCCTGGCATTCAAATGGTGAACTGAAAACGGGTGCAATCCGAAGTGTCAGTCAATGATGCGGGGGGCACAAATGAACACCATTATCGCGGCTGCGCCCCTCCCGCCGCAGTCTGGAGCAGCGCCTGGCGCGAGGCCAAGAGAAAGTGACGGCGCGGTATGGCGACGTTGGGCGGCATGGAGTGGGCGGAGCGCGCTGTCGGCACTTGCGTTTGTTGTTTGGTTTGCTACGCTGCGACTCACCTTGGCGGGCGCGAGGCATCAGTTCCCGAGACGTTGGTTGCGCCTATTAGAGTATATCTCTCGTGTGAACATAAAGCGGCGTTCAGAGGACGTGTCGTGGCTGACGGTTGTCGCGATGGTCATTGCCGTCGCGCTGGTTGGCTTTGGCGGGGCGTGGTCAGAGTTGAGGGGAAGTGACTGTGCAGTCTGAAACACACTCCACCACCAGCGCCCGCCGGCTCGCGTTTTGCTGCGCGGTTGTCAGCGGCAGCATCGCGTTGGCGTGCGCCATCATTTGGATGTTCGGCCCGCCCTCCTACGCGGTGTCTGCGCCGGAATACCTTGTGATGGCACCGTTGACGGCGTGGTTGATGGTTCTGCTCAGCGCGACGCTCTTTCTGCGAGCCGGATGGCCCGCGTCAAGGCCGGTGCGTCTGATCGTTTTTGCCAGCTCAGCCACCATTGGTTTCATGGGCCTGTTGATACTGTGGGTGCGGCTGCAAAGGCTTGATCTATCGCTTGAACCTTGGCTGATACGGATGGGCGACACGGCCAGCAGCTTTGCCGAGGGACGGATGGCGCCGCTTGCAGCAGTGCTCTACCTCCTGACGGCGGTCGCGCTGTCGTGCTTGATGGAGCCGCCGGGAAAGTGGAGAAGCCGAGGACGCCAACGCCTTGCGACTGGATCGGCTTTGACGATCCTGCTGATTGTGTGCGGTGTTTTCCTGGGTTACATGTCCGGCGTGCGCATGGTGCCGAGTGGCAACCGGATGCCGTTAGCCATGTCAGCGGCGCTGGCCTTTGTTCTTGTGGCAGTGGGAATCATTTCGTTGACGATGCACGGCGAGCGGTGGCTGTGCCACGTCGTGGGCGAATCGTGGGTCGGGGTGGATGCCAAGTCGCGACGCTTCCGCGCCAAACTGCTGGTGGCGTTTGTCGTGCTGATGGCGGCCATCGGAGTGACCGGCTCCATGCACTTGCGGCAACAAATTGCCCATGCGCGAGAGTTGATGCAGGCCGAGTTGGCCGCCATCGCCCGCCTCAAGTCCGAGCAGATCGTTATCTGGCGCGCGGACCGGCTGCGCGACGCCCGCTTCTTCGCCCATTCGGAACTTGCCCGCCGGGAGGTTCAGGCGTTTCTCAACAACCCCGCGTCGGAAACGGCCGGGGCTGAACTCTTGCGCTGGCTGTCGCTGCTGAAGGCCGTCAACCTCAACGCCCGGCTGTTTCTCTTCGACCGCGACATGAACGCGCGTCTGGCGCTGCCGGGAGACGCGAAAGAGGCGGGTTCTCTCTCGCGGCAATACGCCGCCGCGGCATTCCAAGCCCCGGAGCCTGTCTTCGTGGATCTGCATCGGGACAGCCCGGCAGCCGAGCCGCACCTGGATATTGTGTTCGGCGTCCTGCCGCCCGACGCGCGCGATGGCACGGAGGCGCAACCGATCGCTGTCGTCTTGCTGCAATTGGATCCGCGCGTGTTTCTCTATCCTCTCATCCGGTCCTGGCCGACACCCAGCCCCACGGCAGAAACCGGGCTGTTGCGTCGCGAAGGCGAGAGGGTTGTGTTCCTCAACGACCTCCGGCACCGCACGAACACGGCGCTGAACCTCTCTTTTCCCATAGACCAACCCAATCTCTCGGCGGCGACCTTCCTGCACGGAAACGTGGAGGAGCAATTGGTGGAGAACCTTGATTATCGCGGCGTGCCGGTCCTGGCCTTGTTTCGCCGGATCCCGGATTCGCCGTGGATTCTGGACTCGAAAGTGGACCAGGAGGAGATTTTCGCGTCGTTGCGGGAACAGACTTGGGCGACGATCTTCACTCTGATTCTGCTGGTCGCGGTCGTGACATTGATTGTCATGTTGCTGTGGCGGCAACGGCTGGCGGACTCCTTGCGCCGCGAGCTAACCTTGGAGCGCGAGCGCAAGTCGCTCGCCGACCGCCTCGCCTTGCTGACGCGGCACGCCAACGACATCGTCGTGCTGGCGGATGCCGACTGGAAAATCGTGGAGGCCAACGAGCGCGCGCTGGAGAGCTACGGTTACACGCTGGCTGAGATGCGGCGGATGAAGGTTTTCGACCTGCGCGCGCAGGAATCACGCGGCAGGTTTACCGTGCAGATGGAGGCCGTCCAAACCCAGGGCAGCGCCATTTTTGAGACGGTCCATCGGCGCAAGGACAGCTCCACCTTCCACGTCGAGATCAGCAGCCGCGTGGTGGAGATTGACGGCGCCCGATTCTATCTGGCGATCACGCGCGACATCACCGAGCGCCGGCGGGCCGAGGCGGCGTTGCGGGAATCCGAGCACCTCTACCATTCACTGGTCGAGCATCTGCCGCAGGCCATCTTCCGGCTGGACCGCACGGGACGGATCACGTTTGCGAATGCCCGGTGCTGCGAACAGATGGGATGCGTGCCGCAGGACCTGGTGGGCAAGAGCGACTTCGATTTGTTCCCAGCCGACCAAGCCATGCGATATTGGAACGATAGCCGGCGCGTAATGGAGACCGGCAACACCCTCGATGCCGTCGAGCGCCACCAGCAGGCCGACGGCCAGGAATCCTATGTCCATATCATCAAGTCCCCGCTGCGCGGTGGCGACGGACAGATTGTCGGCGTGCAATGCCTGCTCTGGGATGTGACCCAGCGCAGGCGTTCCGAGGAGGCGTTGCGCTCCAGCGAGGCGCGCTATCGCTCCTTGTTCGAGAACATGCTCAACGGCTTCGCCTACTGCCGGATGATCTACGAGCAGGACCGGCCGGTGGACTTCGTTTACGTCGCCGTTAACAACGCCTTTGAAACCCTGACCGGGTTGAAGGACGTCGTCGGCCGGAAAGTGTCCGAAGTCATTCCCGGCATCCGGGAAAAAGACCCGGAGTTGCTCGAAGTCTACGGCCGGGTGGCGCGAACTGGCGCGCCGGAAAAGTTCGAGACCTACGTGGAGTCGCTGAAGATGTGGTTCTCCGTCTCGGTGTATCGCCCGCAAGAGGGCTACTTCGTGGCGCTGTTCGACGTGATTACCGAGCGCAAGCAAGTGGAACTGGCGCTGCGCGAGGCCGAGGGGAAATACCGCAGCATTTTCGAGAATACTGTCGAAGGCATCTACCAAAGCACGCCCGACGGAAGGTTGCTCAGTGCCAATCCCGCGATGGCAACCATCCACGGCTACGCGTCATCCGAGGAGTTCATCGCGGACATGCGCAACGTTGCTCATCAACTCTATGTGGATCCGGGCCGGCGCGCGGAGTTCAAGCGACTGTTGGAAGAACAGGGGAAGGTGACCGGGTTTGAGAGCCATGTGCGCCGCAAGGACGGACACTTGATCTGGATCTCGGGTAGCGCCCGTGTGGTGCGGGATGCCAGCGGCAGGATCCTTCACTACGAAGGCACCGTCGAGGACATCACCGCGCGCAAGCAGGCCGAGGAGGAAATCCGCCAGTTCAACCAGACCTTGGAACAGCGCGTGCGCGACCGCACCGCGCAACTGGAAGCCTCCAACCAGGAACTCGAATCGTTCTGCTACTCGGTCTCCCACGACCTGCGCGCGCCGCTGCGGGCCATCAACGGCTTCGCCAGCATCCTCTCCCAGGACCACGCCAAGCAACTTGACCAGGAAGGCCGGCGCACGCTCGGCATCGTCTGCGCCGAGGCCTTGCGGATGGGCCAGTTGATTGACGACCTGCTGGAATTCTCGCGCATCGGGCGGCAGATAATGCAACAGGCGGAGATAGACATGGCCGTGGTGGCCCGACGCGCGTTCAACGAATGCGCGGCGCACGTGCCGGGCCGTGACATCCGGTTCAAGCTGCATCGGCTGCCGCCGGCAATGGGCGACCCGGCGTTGATTCCGCAGGTCTGGATCAACCTCATCTCCAACGCCATCAAATACACCCGCCCCAAACCGTCGGCCGAGATCGAAATCACGGGACGGATTGCCGACGGCGAACTGGTTTACTGCGTGAAAGACAACGGCGTCGGTTTCGATATGCAGTATGCGGACAAACTTTTTGGCGTATTCCAACGGCTGCACGGCGAGACAGACTTCGAAGGCACCGGCGTGGGGCTGGCGTTGGTCCAGCGCATCATCCTGCGCCACGGCGGCCGCGTCTGGGCGGAAGCACGGCTCGGCGAAGGCGCGACCTTCTACTTCACGCTGCCGGCGAAGAAAACATGATGTGCCATCGTCGGGGGTGGCGGGAAGTTTTCGGTGGCGCGGAGCGTCCAGGCGGTCGCTGCTGAGCTTCCGAATGCTGAGAGAGGCTGTCTGCTCTACCGCTTCGTCACGCGGTTGCCTTGGACGTGAAAGATGTCCGTGTGACGGCCATCAAGCGTCAACGCGATGGACCTCATGCCGCATTGGATGTTGATGTTTTTCTTCTCCGACTCGTTCTGCCACGGGTTGACCGCCATCACGATCCATTCGTCGGCTGCGACACGCAGTTTTCGGACGAGCGGACGTTTCTCCTTCCACAGAACGTGGGCCGGTTCGTCAACCACCAGCCTGGCCTTGGCCATCTTCGCGGACAGGTCGGAAACGCGGCCGAGGCTGTTTATGAACAACGGCAGTGAATGGTAATACTGGCCCTTCCCTTTCGGTTCCCAACCCCAAACCACCAGCCCGCGCGCGCCGCTGAAGAACGGCAGCACGGCCATCGCCTCAGCGAGATAGGGCGCGAGTTCCTGGCCGGCGAGTTTCTTGTTACTGTCGTGGTAACGCAACCATTCGTAGGCGTAGAGCGGTTTGTTGCCGTAGCGGCGCGTGCGTTGGACGTTTTCCTCGATGTTCGAGGCCATGTAGTAGACCGAGCCAGGGTCGTCGTAGAAGACATAGACGCTGGCGATGTAGAAATCCACATGGCGGTCAATGCGCCGCCATAGCTCGGCGTCGGTGCGGTGGGTGCCGTCTATCTGGCTGGCCGACTTACCGGCCAGCCCCCAGTAGTCGCGCCGGAACGGTTGCGGGCCGTAGATGCCGACCGGTTCGCGCGGCCAACGCTTCTTGGCCCAATCACACGGCAGCGAAAACCACGTCGCCCACTCGCGGAAATAGGCGGCGGCAAACCGCTCCTTGCTCTTCGCGCGGGACGCGGCGCGGGCGGCATCGTCGGCCCACGCTCTTTCGATGTCCTCCTCGAACGGAAACTCGATGTCGTGGACGAAGATGCTGCCCTTGCCGCCAGACGCCGCGATGTTGCGTTTGACGATGCGCTCGAAGAACTCCGGCTTGTTCCACGGATTGGTCCGGTTGGTGGCGAGGAACGTGTTGATGTTCTCCTTCTGTTTGCCGGGATAGTCCGAGTAGGTGCCGAGCAGGTCCACCAACTCGAATCCGTGTCGCACGGCCTGCTCTTCGTTGAAGGCGCGATCCCGGCCACCGACGTTCCAGAATACGTGCAGGCCGCCGCTCATCGGCACCGAGCGGAGTTGTTCCCAAGGCGGCGGAGGCGATTCGGACTCGCTGGCGAAGCTCGCCGCCGGCAACAGGCTGAGGCAGGAGACAATGAACAACAGAGCATGTGTTCTCATCTTCTTCTACTTCTTCGGATGAACCACCCGCAGCACGATATCCTGGCAGGACTGGCTGTCCACGCGGGCGCGGACATAATCCCAGCAGGCTTCGCCGACGTTGGTGCTATCGGAGGCACCGAAGCAGAGTTCGTTGCGGTTGGCGGCGGTCTTGACGTAGGCACCAGGCGCGTTGAGACGGAGTTCGCCGTCCACAAAGACCTTGATGTCCTTGCCTTGGGTCTCGATGCGATAGACATGGAAGTCCTTGGTGGTGTCCATCGAGTAGCGGATCGTCTTACGGCTCCACAATTCGATGCGGTCGGGCTGCAGTTCCAGCCGTTCCTGCGCTTCGCCATTGGTGATGATGACGCGGCTCAGGCCGGAGACAACTTTGACGCGAGTCTCGACGACAGATTTCCCGGCGGGGTCGGCGCCCCACGCGTGGCGGTAATAGTGATAGTCGCCGGCAACGTTGCCACGGTCGGCGATGGTGAGCGTGCCTTTTGCGAGTCGTTCTTCGGTGCGCGGCGAGCCGCTGTCGCGAGTCCACGGTTTGGCGGGCTTCTTGTCGGCCTCGTAAACAACCGTCCATTGCCCGTCGGAGGCGGCTGGCTGCGGATTGACAGCGATTTCGATCTTGTTGGCACCCTTCTTAACCCACACGGGGTTGACGTTGATATCGAGCCAATCCTTGGCCAGCTTGCCGGCGCTGAGTTCGTGGCCGTTGAGTTTCACGCACACGTCGCTGACGTTCCGCAGTGCCGGCATTTGCAGGTGCAGCGTCGTTTGAGCTTTGGTCCCGGCGGCGAAGTCTTCGCCAACGGCGAGATCGAGTGACAGCGGTTTGCTTGCTGTGATGGTCTTCGGATAGGCGGGTGTGAGGATGGGCAGGCTGCGGTATTTCGAGCCGCCAGCCAGCCACGAGTCGGGTTTGCCGTCGCGCACCGTGACGAAGTAAAGCTTGTTCATCGTCCGCAACGCCTTCGGGTCGCCGACCTCTTTGAAAACCGGCGAGCGTCCGCCGAATACGTCGAAAAGGTTGAAGAGATGGATGCCGTCCGCGCCAGCGGCCCACGCCTCCAGCGCCTGGCCGCGATAGCTCTCCACCGACCCGCGACGGAAGCGGTCTTCGCCTTTGACGCGCGAATCGCTGATGCACGGATAGACCGGCACACCGTATTTGTGGCCGAGCGCGACGCTGGTTTCCCACGGATTCAGGCGGAAGTAACAAGTCGTGACGAGCAGGTCGAGCAGGCCGTCCTGGAGCCAACGCTCCACGTCGAGGCCCATGTCGCGGTTGAAGTCCACCGAATCGGTCGCGCGCACCATCACGAGAATGGGCCGGCCACGCTTCAAGCCGACCTTCTCCGTCATCGCGCGCACGCGCCGCATCAGGTCGCTCATCATATCGCGCTCGGCCTGGGTGGCCTTACTGCCGTGAGCGGTGCTCTTGAAGAAGCAAAGGTGGCGGAAGAAATCCAACTCGATTCCATCCACGTCGTAATTCTGGCAGACCTCTTCGATGAACCGGAACGCGAGGTCGCGGATCTCCGGCCGCGCGTAGTCCACCGAACTCCACCGGCCATAGCGCGAGCGTTTCACGGGGTCGCCCACGAGCCAGTCGGGATGCTCCACCTTGAGCGGCGGGTAGAGCAGGTAAGGCTTGTCGGGCCGATACTCGGCGTCGTGGGTGTCGTTCATCCGCATGGACCAGAAGCACTCCATCTTGTTCTTGTGGGCGAACCCGACGACGGCCTGCAAACAGTCCGTGCCCATGTCCGCCATCTCCTGCGTGATGTTCCGCATCTCATTCCTGATGCCGAAGTCGCCGGGCTGCCGCGTCAGCACCTGGCCGACCTTCGTGCGGTGCGTGAAAAAGCTGAACCCGGAGCTGATCGTGCAATAGGCAATGGCATCAACCTGCGTGCCTTTCAACGGCGTCGTGCGCTTGTCGAGGAACTTCTCGACGGAGAGTTTCTCGCCTTTCGGCAGGTAGAGGGCGTCGCAGCCGTCGTTGTTGAAGATGACGTGCCGCTGCTTGTGCGCGAGTTGCTTGCGCGTCTCGCGGAGTTGTTTGAGGGCGGGAGAATCTTGGGCCTGTATGTCGGCCAAGATGGCCAGCAGCAGTCCAGCGCACAGCAGGGTTTTCACATTCAAACAGTTCATTGTCTTCTTCCTTGGTTTTTACTTGGCGGCGGCATCAATCATCTTCTTCGCCTTCACGCAGGCATCGTATGGATCGGGAGTTTCCCAACCGTCCATGTCCATCCAGCCGCGGAATCCGCCCTCGCGCAGCACGCGGAGCGACTCGGCGATATGGGCGTGACCGTCGCCGCAGGGCAGATGTTTCGACGTGCCGCCGTCGCGCAATGTGCCATCGGTGTCGGTCAACTGCACGTAGCCGATGTTCTTCACGCCGACGCGCAGCAACATCTCGTGCGGTTTGCCGGTCGAGCCGTTCATCAGGTCGAAGTGACTCGGATCGTAGATGACTTTCAGTTTGGGGTGGTTGGCCTGTTCGAGGATGCGCTGGAGGTGCTCCTCCTTGTTGAACACGAACGGCGGCTCGATCTCGAAGGCCATGATCAAGCCGGCGTCAACGGCGATCTGCGCGGCTTCGCGAAATGAGCTGGCGAGCCGTTTCAACGCCTCATCGAGCGTCTGGCCGCGCAAGCCGCCGCCGGGCCACACGCCGATGCAGTCGCAGCCGACCTGTTTGCAGAACTTCACGCAGTCGCGGAACTCCTCGACCCATTTCTTGCGGGACGCCTCGTCCGGCGCAAACGCGCCGGCGGCGCCGGTTTGGATGGAGAACACCTGCAAGCCATACGCGTCGTAGAACCGCCGCAGCGCCCGGATGCGGTCTGTCTCGGCGGACTTCGGGTAGTCGCCCATCGGCCAGCCGCCGACCAACTCGATGCCGTCGTAGCCGAGCCGCGCCACGAAATCCAACACCTCCCAGATCGGATAAACCTTCCCGTATTTGCGCGCGCCGGAGGAGAAGCTGTTCAAGCCGACGGCGGTTTTCCAGAGCGGGTTCTTCGCGGAGGCAGCAGTGGCGACCGTCATCGCCAACGCCGGCGCAGCAAACGCACTCGCGGCGAGCTTGAGCGCGCCGCGACGGGAAAGTGCACCCGCACTTGTGGAAGGAGATTGGGAGAGCGGATTCACGGCGGCAGTCTCTCAAACGACCGATAAGAGTGGCAAGCGTGAAGGAGTGTGCAAGTGTTCTGCCTGGCCATATCTGTAGCTTCCGGCCCGCAGGACAACTCCATCAATAGTGCTCCCATTCAGGCAGCGCGCCTCTGACCTGCCAGACTACTGTTCCAGCGACGCCAGATCACGGCGAGGATTCCCCAGCGCCTTGCTGACGGCGACTTCGACGAGAGCGCGCGCGGCGCGGTAGTCGACGTCGGTTTGGTTCGCGTAAACCGGCTGGCGACATTTGCCGCGACCGCCTGTTTCCTTGGCCAGCGGCGCGGTCAAGAACAGGCTCTGCGACGGGGCGTGAAGGTTTATCCAGTCCAGACGCGTCACCGTCTTGGCTTCGTGGCAGGCGGCGCAGCGGCGAGCGTGTAGTTCGGTCAGGTTCTTCATCAGCGCGCTGTCACCGGCGAGATCGTAGGCCGGCTTGGCCGCGCGCTTGTTGACGAAGCGGTCGTGGTAAGGCGCGTTGGCGTCAATCCACATCACCAGCCGCAGACGGTCGTCCTCGCTCAGCTTCACGGCGCCGCGATGGGCAGTGTCGGTCAGACAGGTGATGAGCTTGCTCTTGTGCGAACCGTAAGCCAGCGGCGGCGTGATGCTCGCGTCCTGCGCACGCACGGCGGAGATGGAGACGAGTCCTTTCGCGAGGATCGTCTCATAGGCGCGGTTGTGGCCGTAGCCGGCGATGGCGGGGTCGTGCGTGATGAGACCGCCGGAGAAATCAATGCCGCCCGCCGGTTTCAAACCGCTGTGGCAGCCGGCGCAGTGCCGGTCGAGCACGGGCTGGATGTCGCGCAGGAAACTCACCGGTCGGTCGCCCCACGGCGGCGGTTGTGGATTGCTCGCGGGGCGGGACATGGCGATGGAGACGGTGTGCCGCGCGGGCACGGGCGCAACGGTCTTGCTCTCGTGGCAGCCGGTGCAAGCGCGCTGCTCGCCCGGCTGGAAGCTGATGAACGACCTCATGCGCCGCAGTTCCATCCGGTTTTCGTCGAGCAGTTGGAAATAGACCGCCGTGTCCACCGGCACGCGGAACTTCGCGCTGCCGTCCTTCTCCACCGGCACGTCGCCGAGGATGCGGATCGGCGTCCAACTCACGAGGTTCTTCCGTTCCGCGCCGGGGCCGCCGTAGCCGTGGTCCTCACCGTAACGCTGGCCGCCTTGCTCGTTGTCGTAAGGCCAGCCGATCGGCTCGGCGATGCGCACGTAGCGGATGCGCTCCGGGGCGATGCCGTCGCAACCGTAGCCGGCGGTGCTCAGCACGCATGTGGCGAACCGTTCGCCGACAACGGTGAGATCGGGCAACACCGGCGGGCGCGGCCTCGCGCGCAGCGGCATCGGTGTGAAACACGAAATCGCCGGGTCGCGATAGATGAGTTCCTTGGTGCCGAAGACATCAATGAGATAGACCGCGTAACCGGCCGGATCCACTTCGCTGGCCAAACCGGTCTTACCAGTGCCGTAGGTGTAGGCGGCCAAAAACGTTTTCTCCGACAACGGCCACGGGTGCATGTAGTAGCCGCCCGCATCGCGCACGCCGCCTTCGGGCGTGGGCACGCCGTCCATGCCGCCTTCGGGCGGGACGACGTTCGGCGTGACGATGTTGATGCCGCGCGGGTCGTTGATGCCGAGGCCCGGCGTGATGACGACAACCGGGCCGGCGGCGAGCGTGTGATGGCCCGCCGCAACGCAGGCAAGCTTCTGGTTTCGCGTGCCGGGGATGGAGCGGAAGTCTTCGAGCGCCCACGGGTTGACGAAGTGCTGCTTGAAGATCGCGTCGGCCTGCGTGCCGTCGGGCCGGACGGTCCAGAGTGATTGGATGAACGCCCAGCTCCGCTCGTGATATTCCCAGCGTGTGTAACCGATGGTGCCGTCGTCGAGCGTGTGCGGCAGGTAATCGCCGTCCTTGCTTACACTCAGGCGGCGGATGCCGGAGCCGTCAGGGCGCATGCCGTAGAGGTTGCAGCTCGTCTCGTCCTTGTTGAACTCGTTGCATTGGAGCGAAGTGCCGCAGCGTTCCGAAACGAACACAATGTCGCTGTTCGGCGCGTAGGTCGGGTCGAGATCGCTCCACTCGCCGCGCGTGATCTGGCGCAGGCCGTGGCCGTCCACGCCGATCTCAAAGATGTGAATCGGTTCCTCCGCGCGACGCAGGCGATAGCTCTGGGTGCGGTCGAGCCAGCCGTCGGGTGGCTGGTCGCTCTTCGCCTTCGCATAGCCGAAGACGATGCGCTTGCCGTCCCAACTCAAATCCACTCCGTGGACGTGGCCAGGACCAAGCGCGTCGTTGAGGATGGGCGTCACTTGCGGCGCAGCCTCCGGCCCGGCGAGCGTGAGCACACAGAGGTCGCCGCCGGGCCGCGACACCCAGGGCATGTGGTTGAGGCAAACGTCGGGATACGTCTCCTGACAGAAACGTTTTACGACCAACAGCCGGTCGAAGTTCAGCAGCGGATTGCGGAACGCGAGCCGGCGCAGCGCCCAACGGACTTTGACGTAGAGCGGTCGCGCCATTTCGGGCGACGCGTTTGCGCCGAGCAAGCGCAGTTGTCCGGCGGCCTCGTCGAACTCGCGCTCAAACGCCGCGACGTTCACGCCCGCGCGAGAAAGCTCCACCGCCAGCCTTCGCCCGCGCTCGATGAAGTGGCCGCTCGCCGCAACCATGTCAGGCGGGCGGGGCGCGGCTTTCTTCGACCATCGGCTCAGACTGCTCTGCGTCGCGGGCCGGCGGAGCGCAAGGTTTTGATCCGGCTGCGCCGAGCCGTAGATCTCCACCTCATCGAGATGGAAGAAGATCGGCTTGGCGCTGGGAATCTGGAGTCGCACGAAGCGCGCCCGCACTTTGCCTTGCTCGAACTTCACCTCCAGCGGCGGCGCGCCGGAAACGCCGCCGAAGTGCTTGCCTTTCTGATCGTGGATTTGCCGCCACTGTTTGCCGTCGTCGGAGGCGAGGATGCGGAGGGCGGCGGCGTTGTGCAGACCCGGCGCGTAATCGAGGCGGTTGAAGACGACGATGCGCGCGACCGGCTGCGACTCGCCAATATCCACCTGCCACCAAGGATTCGGCTCGTGCGCGGTGTGAAAGCCGTATTTTCCATTCTTCACCCCGTCCACCGCGCCGGCGGCGTCGGCTCGCGTGAGCGTCGTCTTCTCCTGCCAAGCTTCCGCCTGCCGAAGCCAATCCGCCTCGATCTGCTCGCGCATCGAAGCCTCGACCTCCAATGGCACCGAGGCAACGACAAACCAAAACGCCGCAAGGGCAAACCGAGGTTCGGGCCGCGTCCTCTTCACACGCCACTTCTACCACATCGGCACTCTGCATCGCAGCCGAAAGTGAGCAAGGTCCGGGCGTCGCCATCAAGATTGCCATTGCCAGGGCGAGGTTGTAGGCTGTTACTTTGTTCGGCGACCTGCGAACTTGCGCGATGACACTTCAAAGAGGTAAAGCCATGATTCGATTCCCGCAGATTCATAGAACCTCACTCATGCCACAGCCAACAGACGCGCCATCAGGTTGTCTGAACACTCATGGCTACAGGCGCACCGGCTTTACCTTGGTGGAGTTACTGGTGGTTATCAGCATCATTATTGTGCTGATGGGTTTATTGTTCCCGACCATCCGCATAATCCAAGACGCGGCCAACAAGACCAGGGCGAAGACGGCGATTCAATGCCTTTGCACCGCCGCCAAGTCTTACAACACCGAGTATGGCAAGTGGCCGGAACCGGCCAATGATCAGGATCTCGTTTTGACGTTCAACGGCTTGGTGAATCCCGTGACCGGGCAGAAAGTAACAACTGGTCAGGCAGCAAATGACAACCCGCGTGCCCTTCGGCTCATGGAGATCCAGTCGAAGGACGTGACGGTTCGCGTCCTTGGCGAGCAAACTCCGTTGGCGCTTTACGATCCATGGTGGATGCCCTACGCCTACTGTTTTGATAACGGAAAGAAAGGAAGTTACTATCTGGGACCTCTCCAAAACAGCAGGCCCTCCAACTTGCAGTCATGGCCCGACACAACAGCCAACGACAACCAAGTTTCCGTGCCGTTCAAGGATGATTCTTCGATCAAGACAGTTATCACTGAAGGTTACGCCTTCTTCTCCGACGGTCCCGACACCCGCACCGGCACCGGTCAATCAGATCCGGGCAGCAAGAGCACGACGAAGGCATACGAAGACGACATCAGAAGTTGGAAATGACCGCGGCTTCCGGCGGCGCACGCTGGAGGTGCTGCGGACCAGCATGGGCGTCGAAGGCGGTTTCACGGATTAGCCATGACAAGCGAACGATTGCTTCCAACGCCGGACGGCCAATTCAACATCGGCCACCTCTGCACGCGCCTGCAGTGCGACCGCGGCCTTGCCGACAAGACCGCCATGCGCTGGATCGGCGCACACGGCGAGCAGGCGGAATACACGTTCGGCGACCTGGAGCGGGAGAGCGCGCGCTTCGCCAATGTGATGCAGAGCTTGGGGTTTGCGCCGGGCGATGTCTTCTTCATTTTCCTGCCCAAGATGCCGGAGGTTTATTTTTCGTTCCTCGGCGCGCTGAAGAGCCGACTCATCACGGGAACGCTGTTCTCCAACTTCGGCGAGGAGGCGCTGCTGGACCGGCTCGGCGACGCGGAGGCAAAGGGTATCCTAACCCGCAAGAGCTACCTGAAGAAACTGCTTCGCATCCGCGAAAAGCTGCCCCAGTTGAAGTTCATCCTGGTCGTGGACGCTGTCGAGCATCAGGCCACCGACATCCTCAGTCTGCCGGCGCTCTTGCGGGAGTGCTCGGATCAATTTGAGACGCCGCTGACTCCCGCGGAGGCACCGTCGGTGCTGCATTACACTTCCGGTTCCACCGGCAAACCCAAGGGTGCGTTGCATCGCCACCGCAGCGTGCTGCTGCAAAACCGGACCGCAGCGGAAGTGCTCGACCTTCGCCCCGACGACATTCTCTGGTGCACGGCCGACCACGGCTGGGTGACCGGCACTTCCTACGGCATCATCGGCCCGTGGAGCCTCGGCGTCACGCAGGTGCATTTTGGCGGCGCGTATGATGCTGCGAAGTGGTTTGAGATTCTGGAACAGTTCGGCGTGACGGTTTGGTATACGGCGCCGACGGCGCTGCGGATGTTGATGCGCGAGGATCCGGCCCTGTTCGCCCGATTCAATCTCGGCAAGCTGCGGCACATTTGCAGCGTCGGCGAGCCGCTCAATCCCGAAGTGATCAGTTGGGGCCGCAAGATGCTCGGCAAGGACATCTACGACACGTGGTTCCAAACTGAAACCGGCGCGATCATGATCACGAACCGGCCGGGCCTGCCGATCAAGCCGGGTTCGATGGGCCAGCCGCTCGCCGGTATCGAGGCCGCCATCGTTAAGGACAACGGCGAAGTCCTGCAGGAGAACGAACAGGGCAATCTCTGTTTGCGACCGGGATGGGATTCGATGTTTGTTTCCTACTTCCAGCACGAGGACGTCTATCGCCAGAAATTCAAGCACGGCTGGTATATGACCGGCGACACGGCCTATCGCGACAGTGAGGGATACTATTGGTTCATGGGCCGAAGTGACGACGTCATTAATACGGCGGGGCATTTGGTCAGCCCGTTTGAAGTCGAGAGCGCGCTGCTGGAGGTAGAGGGCGTCGCCGAGTCGGGCGTGATCGGCGCGCCGGATGATTTGCTGTGGGAGAAGGTGGTCGCGTTCGTGGCGCTGCGAAAAGGCTACGAGTGGAACAGCGACCTCGAACTGAAACTACGCCTGCACGTTTCCAACCGCGTGTCCACCACGGCCACGCCGCAGGAGTTCCGGGTGTTGGAGCATATTCCCAAGAACAAGAGCGGCAAAATCATGCGCCGCGTGCTGAAAGCGCGCTATTTGGGGCAGGACGCGGGCGATGTCAGCACGTTGGATATTTGACAGACGCGAGACAGGCTTATGACAACCATCGAGAAACTGAACGGCATCTTTCGGACGGTGTTCGACAACGACGAGATCAACATCCAGCCGGAGATGACCGCCAACGACGTGGACGGCTGGGATTCGCTCTCCCACGTGAACCTGATTCTGGCGGTGGAACAAGGCTTCGGCATCCGCTTCAACCAAAGGGAGCTGCTGACGTTCAAGAACGTCGGCGACCTGCTGCGGGGCATCGAAAGCAAACTCGGCTGAGCGGGTGCTACGGTTTCGACTCCATCATCACGCGCAAGTGGGCCTCGACCGACGCGGCCAGCGCGTCGAGGTTGTAGCCGCCTTCGAGCGTCGAGACGAGCCGGCCGCCGCAGTATTTCTCCGCGATGCCTTTCACGATGCGGGTCAATTCGGCGTAGCCTTCCGGCGTGATATTCATCCGGCCCAGCGAATCGCCTTGGGCCGCGTCGAAGCCGGCGGAGATCAGCACGAAGTCCGGTTTGAAGCCGGCCGCCGCCGGTTTGAGTTTCTCCTCGAACGCTTTCTTGTAGTCCGCGTCGCCACAACCCGTCCGCAGCGGCACGTTGAGCGTGAAGCCGACGCCCTTGCCCTCGCCTGTTTCGTTTGCGTGGCCGGTGCCGGGATAGAAGGGTGAGAGGTGAGCCGAGAAGTAGAAGACGGTCGGGTCGTCATAGAACGCTGCCTGGGTGCCGTTGCCGTGATGCACGTCCCAGTCCACGATCAGCACCCTGGCGAGCTTGTGTTTCTTCTGGATGTAGCGGGCGGCGATGGCAACGTTGTTGAAGAGACAGAAACCCATCGCGCGATTCCTGAGCGCGTGATGGCCGGGGGGGCGCACGGCACAGAAGGCATTCCTGACTTTTCCCTCCATCACGGCGTCCACGGCAGAAAGCAGACCGCCGGCAGCCATGAGAGCCACATCGTAGGAGTTGGTCGAAGCCGGCGCATCCGGCGTGTTCACGTAGCCGATGCCGGTCCGGCAGTCGTGTTTCACACGTTCGACGTATTCCGGAGCGTGAACCGTTGTGATCCATTCCAGCGAAGCTGCCGCAGGCTGAAGCGGAACAAGCTCGGCGAGCAAACCGTCGCTCTTCAGCTTCGATACAATGGCGGCGAGTCGTTCGGCTCGTTCGGGATGTCCCGCGCCGGTGTCGTGCTTGAAATAGATGCCGCTGTAAACGAAACCTGTCTTGGCGGCACTCTCGGCCGTTTCGCCTTGCACAGCCCACTGACAACACAAGCTGAGAAGAACGATGATGAACTGTAAGCGATGTTTCATTTGTTCCGGGACCACTTCCGAAAGGTTTCATCCTCGTAGATGCGCCTGGCCAACAATTCGTAGCCTTCGGTCAGCGGATGGCTGGCATCGGCGTAGAGCGCGCTGGGCAGCAACTCTGGCACGAGATGTGGGACATGGTTCTGCGACAGCCACGCTGCGATTTCGTTGCGGAGTTTTCGGTGGATGCGAAGGCTTTCGTCGGTCATCAAGTGCTCATTGAACGGTCCCAGCACAACCAGCACGTCGTTGCCGCGCTTACGCAGAATCCCGACGAGCCGCTGGAAGGCGTGCCACTGGAGCGAAGAGTCCAACGTGACCCACTCGAAGCGGGTTCTGCTCGCGCCGCTCGCAGACCACGGCTTGTGTCGCGGGCTTCTCGGGCCACGCTTGGCGTCGTCGCGAGCAGCGGACGGGACGGCCCGCCTGATCTGCGACAGCGGGTTCCGCCAAAGATTCGGGTAATGCGGTGGATTGCCGCCGTCGTTCTCCATCGTCCAGTTCAAAATGCCTTTCTGCCCGAAATAAGCATTCTGCAAGTGGCTCACCCACGCCACGAAACCGAATCGCTGCTCCACCAGCGCGCTCAGTCGCTCGTTGGCATCGGCCTTGTAGCACGGAATGCGCGGCGAGAACTGCGGCACAAGCGGGGAATGATTGAACGATTCCTCCTCGTCCACGCTGAGGTCGGCTTTGGGACTGGTCATCCAGAGCGCGTTCCAGTGGAGGATCACCCGTTGGTGGCGCAGCGACTGGCTGTAGTGTTCGATCAACCCTTCCAACGCGAGCGGGAACAAACCGTTCGCGCCGGCGTTAATGAACCGATTCGGCTCTCCCGCTTCGCGATCCAGAAAATGCGGCAGCGTGCCATCCCGCAAAACATATTCGCCCCAGATGACAGAATCGCCGAGCACGATGACGCGGTTCGGGTCGCACACCTGGCGCAGCCGGCGGCCATAGAGCCAGTAATCTTTGCTGAGCGAGTAGGGCATCCGGTAATCAGGGCCGGTGTCGAATCGCTCGATGCGTTCCCAAATCGGCGGCGTCAACAAGATCACCAGCGTCACGACCGCTAGAGCGATGAGCCACTGGCGGGCGTCGAGCCGCATTTCGTTGGAACTAAATGGCGCTTCCGCTTCCTGCGCGGCTGCTGGTTTTGAAGTTGGCGATTCGGTTCCCATGTCAGAACTGGAAGTAAATAAACGCGCCGCCGCCCGACGAGCAGAGGAACAGGCCGAGCATCATGAGCACCGCCAGCCCAACGCGGACGAAGCGGGTTTGCAGAACGCCGCGGAACTTCGATTCGACCAAGACTTGGTAGATCCAGACCAGCGCCACCGCTGCGAGCATCAACGCCGGAATCTGCGGGTCCTGCCAGGCCGCAGTGAAAATGCGCCGGACAATCAGCATGGCATCAGGGAGCGAGTTCGCGCGGAAGAAAATCCACGTGAAGCAGACGAAGGCAAAAACGCAGACTTGCTTGACCGGCTTGGGCACGCGCTTGCGGTAGAAGGTGGACCGCTCCAGTTCGTAGGTAAGCGCGAGACCGACGCCGTGCAGCGCGCCCCAAATCACAAACGTCCACGCCGCGCCGTGCCAGATGCCGGAGACCAGGAACGTGATCAACAGCGCCGCTGCCGTGCCGAGCGTTCGCCACTCCCGCCATTGCATCTGAAGCGGCATAAAAATGTAATCCAGAATCCACCGCGTAAGGGAGATGTGCCAGCGCCGCCAGAAATCGCCGAGGCCGGTTGCCAGATACGGATGGTTAAAGTTCAAGACCAGATCAAACCCCATGAGCTTCGCGACGCCGCGCGCCATGTCGGTGTAGCCGCCGAAATCGAAATAAAGCTGCCAGGCAAACGCGACGGTGGCCAACACCAACGCTGGTGCGCCGAACGCCTGCGGGCTTTCATAGACGCGGTCCACGTAGAGCGCGAGGTAGTTGGCCAGCACCAACTTCTTGAACAGGCCAACGAGGAAGAGCGACGCGCCGTCGGTGAAGTTCCGCAGGCGCACCGCTGGGAACTGGCGGAACTGCGGCAGCAAATGCCCCGCGCGTTCGATTGGGCCCGACATCAGGATGGGAAAGAAGCAGACGAAGTTCGCGAACCGAAGAAAGTTTCGCTCGCGCTCCACCTTGCCGAGATAGACATCAATGATGTAGCTCAGCGACTGGAAGGTGAAGAACGAGATGCCGATGGGCAGCAGATAGGCGAAACCGAACGGCATGAGCGTCGAAGGCTCCGCCAGCGTCGCCGGCACGTGGAGCCACGCCATGAGCGAATTCAGATTCTCCACTGCAAAGCGCGCATACTTGAAGAACAGCAACGGCGCGAGCGTGCAGACGATGGCAATCGCCAGCCAGACACCGCGTTTGCGTCCGTCGGGCGGACAGCGGTCCATCAGCGCCGTCAACGCATACACAACCGCCGTGACGTAAAGCACGACGCCGAGGTAATAGGGATTCCACCAGCCGTAGAAGAAGTAGGAAGCTGCGAGCATCCACAGCGGCCACAGCCGGGTCTTTCCCAGCGCAAAGAGCACCGGCAGCACGACCAGCAGGAAGAGCAGGAATGGCCAGGTGTGGAAGAGCATGTTGTCTGAATGGCTCAGCTAGACACGCTATGGCTCGCCTTGCGGTCAGCTTCGGTCGTGTTCACGGCCGGCGAGTGTAGCCAACCAGGACAAGAACGGAAACAGAAAGAAGTGAAGCGAAACACGTAAACTGCTTTGTCTGGCGAGCCTGATAAGTGGGGTGAACTTCCAAGCTCGCGCGCCGTTGCCTATGTGAGAACCGTGCGCGAGCTTGGAAGCTCACGCCACTTAACAAGCGACCGCAGACGTCCCGACAAAATGCGTTCGACTTGGACAGCCGTTTCGGTTACGAAAACGACCATGCTCTCCAAAACACTTTCGTTACTCGCCGGCTTGTTTCTTGCTGCGCCGCTCGGCTTGGCACAAGACCTCCAACCCGTCTCGCTGCCAAAGCCGCGCATGGAAGGCGGCATGCCGTTGATGGAAGCGCTGAAGAACCGGAAGACGGCGCGCGAGTTCACCCCGGCCAAGCTGTCCGCACAAGTCCTTTCCGACCTGCTCTGGGCGGGCTTCGGCATCAACCGCCCGGAGAACGCGCATCGCACCGCGCCCTCGGCGATGAACTCACAGGAGATAGACATCTACGTTGCCACGGCGGACGGCACCTATGTCTATGACGCCGCCGGCAACCGCCTCGTGCCGGTCGCCGCCGGAGACATCCGCGCGCGGACGGGCAAGCAGGAATTTGTGAAGGTCGCACCGGTGGCGCTGCTTTTCGTGGCCGACCTGACGCGGTTGAAGAAAGCCAAACCCGAAGAGAGGGAGCACTACGCCGCAATTGACACCGGCTTCATAGTTCAGAACATCTACCTCTTCTGCGCCTCTGCGGGACTGACTTGCGTCGTGCATGAGCTTGACCGGAGTGGCTTGCCAGAGGCACTGAAGTTGAAGCCGGAACAGAAGATCGTCATCGCTCAATCGGTCGGTTTTCCGAAAGAGGGAACGGCCAAGAAGTAATCGCCAACAACCAAGAGAAACTCACGTCATGTCACCTGAAACTATTTTCAACAAGGTTGCCCAACTTGGCATTGTGCCGGTCATCGCCATCGAAAAAGTTGAAGCCGCCATTCCACTGGCCGATGTCCTGTTGCAAGGCGGTCTGCCCGTCGTCGAGATCACGTTTCGGACGGCGGCGGCTGCGGAGGTCATCCGCAAGATTTCGCAGGAGCGTCCGCAACTGCTCGTCGGCGCGGGCACGGTGCTGACCGCCGCCAACCTCGAAGCCGCCAAGGCCAGCGGCGCCGCGTTTGCCGTCGCGCCGGGACTGAATCCCCAGATCGTCAAGCAGGCGCAGGCCATCGGGTTGCCGTTCGTGCCCGGCATCGCCACGCCCAGCGACATCGAGGCAGCATTGTCGCTCGGCTGCAAGCTGCTGAAGTTTTTCCCCGCTGGCGCGTTCGGCGGCGTGGCGATGATTGAAGCGTTCTCGGCTCCGTATAAACACACCGGCGTGAAGTTCATGCCCACCGGCGGCGTGAGCACCGCCAATCTCGAAGCCTATCTGAAGCTGGACATCGTCGCCGCCGTCGGCGGCACGTGGATCGCCAAGAAGGAAGACCTCGCCGCGGGCAAGTGGGACGATATTCGCAACCGCTGCAAAGCGGCGCTGGAGATCGTCGCGAAGGCACGAGCCAAGTAGGCCGTGCTGATGGCGAAGCTGGTAAGTGGGGTGAGCTTCCAAGCTCGCCCGGCGTTGCCCGTATGAGAACCGTGCGCGAGCTTGGAAGCTCGCGCCACTTAATGGACGCTCGCTTTCGCGCGCGGCGTTCAGTTTTTCATTGCCGCTTCACGCTGCGTTGGGAATGCTCCGGCTTTCAACAACAGGATGACCCGCCATGAACAAACCGAAATGCCCGTTGAAGATCGTCACTCTAGCTGCGCTGCTGCTCGCGGCAAATCTCGCACCCGGTGATGAGACGTTTGATGTCGTCGTCATCGGCGGTAGTTCCGGCGGCATTGGCGCGGCGCTGGGCGCGGCACGGCTTGATGCGCGTGTCGCACTGGTTGAAGACACGCCGGTGCTCGGCGGGATGCTCGCCAACGGCATCTCGAACATTGACTGTTACTCGTATGAGTCGCTCAGCGGCGTGTTCGAAGAGTTCCGACGCGCGGTGGCGAAACATTACGCGCCGCTGATGGACGCAGACCCGTTCTTCAAGCCATGGAAGAAGGCACCCAATCACATGGACGGGCGATCCTTCCAAGCCAACGAGCCGCGGCTGGGAGGACGTTGGGAGCCGCACGTCGCTGACGCCATCTGGAAAGCGATGGCAGCGCGTCACCCGAAGCTGAAGATTTTCTACCGCCGCTTCGCCACCGAAGTTCTCAAGAACGGCAATCGTGTCGTCGGCGTTGTCACCGGAACCGACAAAGGCGAGCGGCTTGTGCTGCGCGCGCCGGTGATCGTGGACGCCACGCACGAAGCGGACGTTGCGGCGTGGGCGGGTGTGCCGTATCGCGTCGGGCGCGAGGCGCGTTCGCCGCTGGAACCGCACGCGGGGCAGGTTTTCTTCTTCAACAACACCGGCGAGTTTCTCCCCGGTTCCAACGGCCGGCAGGACCGCGCGGTGCCGTCGTATGGGCTGCGGCTCTGCATCCAGAACTACGCGGCCGACGCCGGCGACGCGCATATCCTGAAGACGCCGCCGCCGGGCTACGATCCAGTGAAGTTCAAACACGCCTCCTACGGCGGCCAGCCGAGCATGCCGAACAAGAAGTCCGAGATGAACGTGAACCCCGTCGGCAACGAACTCCAGCAGATCAACTGGGTTTGGCCGGAGGGAACTCGCGCGGAACGCAAACGGCTCTACGAAACCTATAAGAACAACGCGCTGGCTTATCTCTACTACCTCCAGCACGAGAAAAAACTCACGCACCTCGGCCTGCCGAAGGATGAGTTTGCCGACAACGGCAACGTGCCGTATCTGGTCTTCATCCGCGAGGCACGCCGCATCGAGGGCGAAGCCACGATGACCGAGGCCGACGTCAACCCGTTCATCCTCGGCCGCGGCTTGGAGCCGCCGCCGCAGACGGCGAGCGTCGGCATCGGCCATTACCCGATTGACGCCAAGCCCGTGCGGCCCAAGACTGACATAACCAAGCCCGACAAGGGCGACGGCGATTTCTTCCTCGTCAACGTCGCCGCCGCGTTTCAGGTGCCCTACGGCGCCATAGTGCCGAAACGCGTGGACGGCCTGCTGGTGCCTGCGGGCCTTTCTGCAACGCACGTCGCCTTCTCGTCTGTGCGCATGGACCCGACATGGAACGTCCTCGGCCAAGCTGCCGGCATCGCCGCCGCAATGAGTGCCAAGAGCGGCATTCCTCCACGCGCACTGCCGGTGGACGCTCTCCAGCGCGAACTGGTGAAGCAGAAGGTGAAGCTCGCGTTCTTCTGGGACGTGGACGCCGACCGCGCCGACTTCGAAGCGATCCAACTGCTCGCCGTCCGCGGCGCAGCGCGAGCAAACGCCGAGCGGTGTTTCCACCCGGACGATCCGCTCACGCGCGCCGAGGCGGCGGCGATGCTCTACCATGCGTTCGGCTTCTGGCCGAGCGTCAGCAACGCGCACTTCACCGACGTGCCGTGGTCGCACCCGGCGTTCCGCGAGATCGAGACGCTCTTTGACAACGGCGTCCTCAAGGCGCTCGGCGTCGAGCCGCGATGGCCGGCGGCGGGCGGCTACAACGCCGGCAAACACGCTGGTTTCACGCAAAAGCACCAGTTCGGCGCGTTCGATCCAGACAAGCCCGTCACCGCCGCCGAGCTGCGCGCGATGGTCAACATCATTCAGACGCGGACGCTGTCGTCGCCCGACCGCACCGCACCGCGAACTCCCGAACCTGCAGCATCAGCCGCCAGCGAATCGAAGCCGTTGACGCGCGGTGAGGCATGCCGTGTCGTATGGGCGAAACTCGCTTCCGCGAAATTATGATGACGGACGTTTCATGGCAATGGGCCTGCGGCATCGCCGCCGCCATCTTTATCGGCATTGCGAAGGCCGGCTTCGGCGGCGGGCTGGGGATGTTGATCACGCCGTTGACGGCGCTGGCGTTTCCGGCGCGCGAGGCGCTGGGCATCCTGCTGCCGCTGCTGGTGGCCGGCGACGCGTTCTCGCTCTATCACTATTGGAAGAAGTGGGACTCGCGCAACGTGCTCTGGCTGATGCCGGGCGCGCTCGCGGGCATTGTCGTGGGGCTGACGTTGATCGGCAAGCTGGACGACCGCGGGCTGCGGCAGTTCATCGGCGGCGTGGCGGTGGCGTTCATCGGTATCCAGTGGCTGCGCGACGCGCTCAACGCGCACCCCGAGCGGTATCATCCGAAGCACTGGCACGGGGCGCTGTTCGGGCTGGCGGCGGGCGTGACGACGACGATCGCGCACGCGGCCGGGCCGGTGGTGGCGATGTTCCTGATTCCACAGCGGCTGTCGAAGGAGTTTTTCGTCGGCACGACGGTGCTGGTGTTTGCGCTGATCAACTGGATCAAGATGCCGTTCTTCTTCTGGCAGGGCCTCTGCACGCTTGAGACCTTCAAGCAGAGCCTCTGGCTGATGCCGGTGGTGCCCGTGGGTGTGTGGATCGGCGTCTGGTGCAACCGCAAACTGTCGCCGACATGGTTTATGCGCGTGGTTTACGTCGTCGTGTTCGCCACAGGCGTGGAGTTGTTATTCCACTAAACGTGCGAGCGCTTACCGTCGGGCCGGACGCAGGTTGACGAACGTCAGCGCGCGGTCCCAGTCGAAAGCCTCCATCGCATCGCGGCTTTCCTTGTCTCTAAAGATGGCAACGACTTTGGGGACGAACAGCAGTTGAAGCAACGACTCTCCTTTTTCAACCACCTTGTTGGCTTGGGGATCGTCCATCGCGTCGCGAATGGCTTTGCACGACATCAGGCGAAGCGTGTCGGGATATTGCATAAAACGACTGCGTTTATCCGGCGAATCGGCCAGCACACCGAGCAGCGTGGCGGCACTGTAAAACTTCGGCGGCACCGGATCGTAGCTGGTCAGCTTCGACTTCCCTATGGCCTCTTCCATCTCCTTGACGAACAGACTGGCGCGCAAATCGTTTCTGGCATCGGTGGCAAATGCCGCAAAAGTCCCCTCCTGCGGCACGGAACGACCGGGGGGCGGGGCGAGCGGCTGGAACAACCATGCAACGCAGCCCAGGAGCGACATCACCCACAGAAACACGAACGCCACAACCAGCCCTTGAAGACAGCCGATGAGCAGGCCGAGCTTTTTGTTGAAGCCAAACCCCCACGCGCCCCCTTCCTTGCCACCGGCGATGCGGTTGACGATGCGGCCAGCGATGGAGATCACCAGCCAGATCGCCAGCGCGGCAATGCCGGTCGCCACGCTGCGCTCCCAGACGGGGTTTTGCGTGATGTGGGTTGCCACCAGCGGTTGGAGCACGCTGCCCAACTGCGGCGATAGCATGATTGCACCCGCCAAGGCGGCCAGATTGGCGATGGCGCGAATTCCTCCGCGGAGAAAGCCCGCGATGGCCTGCCAGAGAATCAGAATTGCAGCGACCAAAGAGGCGCTCATATCATCCTTCTGCTGCTCCAGCAGCGTTGAACCACGGTCATCGCCGGCAATTTCCAAGCGGCCCGCGACCGCCGGACTACGCCTTCTTCAACGCGGCACGCACTTCGTCCAGATGGCCGGCGGAGCCGAGCATCTGGTTCTTGCCAGCGATCATCTTGGCGTATTCGGCGATGAACGGTTTGCCGAAATCACGTAGGTCAAATTTCTCAGGCGTGTCGCGGAACAACTCACGGTGCACGCGCGTCCAGACCAAGCGGCCATCGGTGTCAATGTTCACCTTGCAGACGCCCATCTTGCCGGCCTGGGCCAGATCCTCTTCCGGCACGCCGCTGGAGTCCTTGATCTTGCCACCGGCGGCGTTGATGCGATCCACCTCCGACTTCGGCACGCTGGAACTTCCGTGCAACACCATCGGGAAACCGGGGAGCAGCTTCTTGATTTCGGTCACGACCTCGAAATGCAGACCCAGTTTCTTGCCGGCTTCGGCCTTGAACTTGAACGCGCCGTGGCTGGTGCCGATCGCCACCGCCAGCGAATCGCAACCGCTGCGGGTGACGAAATCCTTCGCTTCCGCCGGGTTAGTGAGCTTCACCGTGCCGACCACATGCTCCTCAACGCCGCCGAGTTGGCCGAGTTCGGCCTCGACGGAAATCCCCTTCGCGTGCGCACGATCCGCGACGCGTTTGGTGATCGCGATGTTCTGCTCGAACGACTCGTGGCTGGCGTCAATCATCACCGAGCTGTAGAAACCGGAATCAATGCAGTCGTAGCAGGTCGCCTCGTCGCCGTGGTCGAGATGCACCGCGAAGATGGCCTCGGGGAAAATCTGGTCGGCGGCACGGATGATGGCCTCCAGGAAGCGCTTGTCGGTGTATTTGCGGGCGCCCTGGCTGATCTGGATGATGAACGCCGCCTTGCTGTCGAGACAGCCGCGGAAAAGGCCGACGGTCTGCTCCAAATTGTTGATGTTATAAGCGCCGACGGCGTATTTGCCGTAAGCGCATTTGAAAAGTTGTGCTGTCGTAACGATCATTTTGTTCTCCGAAACTGAGTTTTGTTAGCCGAAATCAGCCTGCAAACTACAAGGCAGCCCCGCCGCTGGCAATAAGGAAATCCAGCCAGCCTCGCGCAAGAAACAGCCGCCCAAACCTAACTTGGCTTCGCTTGCTGCCTTAACCAGCCCAACAATAATCCTGCGCCCGGCCGCCACGACCCGCTTATCCAGACCTGCTTCAATAAGAACTTGATTGTCATCACACACTCAGGCACTCAGGATATGGTTGTCATTACTTGAGGAACCAAACAGATGAGCACTGCGTATCAAATTGTCGTTTGCGGAAGCATCGTGCCGGACCCGTTGCAGACGTTGGAGCCGGTGGCCGGCCCGACCGGCCCGGCGCTAAAGAATGAAATGATGCTCCCGGCCGTGCTGGACCCGTGGGCGGGTCACGCGCTGTTCGAGGCGGCGCATCTGGCCAAGAGCGCGCCTGGCAGCAAGGTTTGGCTGGCCAGCCTCGGCCCCAAGGCCAAGCTCCAGCAGGTCATGATGACCGTCGCCCAAAAGGTGCCGTTCGAACTCGTCGCGCTCGATGGACCGTCCGGCGGGTTCACTGAAGCGGCTGATGTCGCCGCAGCGCTGGCGGACGCGATCAACGCCATCCCCGGCCTCGACAAGTCACGGCTGCTGGTGTTCGGCGGCTGGGAATCGGCCTCGCGCGGTGCGGGCGCCACGATGCAAATCGTCGGTGAGCGTCTCGGCATCTCCAACCAGTTCCAAGGCGTGGATAAACTCACCGTTGCCACCGACGGGTCGCTGGAAGTCCTTGAACGCATCGAAGGCGGCAAACATCAGGTTTCAAAATGCGCCGCTCCACCCGCGGTGCTCGGCTGGGCCACCGGCAATCTGCCAGAGCCGCCGAACAATCCGCAGGTCGGCATGACGAACATGCGGACGATCATGCCGGCGCTTCAGCGGGCCAAGCCGGCAAAGGTCGCCGCCGAGGGCGTCAAGTTCGCCAGCGTCACGCTCCCGAAACAGCAGCGCGAGACGAAGATCGTCAAGGACGTGCCGCCCGAGGAGATCGCCAAGGAGATCGCAGCGTGGATTGCGAAGGATTAACGAGGAAAGAAACGACCATGGAAACGATTCTGGTTCTTGCTCACACGGAAACCGACGGCTCGCTCGCCAAGCCGGCGCTCGAAGCGCTCGGTGCCGCGAAACAACTCGGCGGCTCGCTCGTCGTCGGCCTCGTCGGCGAAAACGTCCAGGCCGCGGCCAACAGCATTGCGTCGTGCGGCGCGGCGAAGTTCCTCGGCGTGACCGGCGCGGATTTCAGCCAGGCGCGTTACGCCACCGACGCGGCGGCAGCGGAAGCAATCTGCAAAGCGGCCGGTGCGGCCATCGTCATCGCTCCGGCCACATCGCGATGGAATCGTGTGCTCGCCGGCGTCGCGCACCGCCTCGGCGGACGCGCGGACACGCACGTCACGGCCATCACCGCCGCAAACGGCGTTGTCTCGGTCAACCGCTGGTATTACCGCCAGCGCATGGAGGCGGTCCTCCAGCGCACGCAACGACCGTGGGTCATCGCGCTCGAAGCCGGCTGTTACGAAGCGTGGAAAGGCGGCGCCGGTTCCGCAACCGTCGAGGCCGTCGCCGTCAACCTGACCGATGCCTCCAAACAAACTACCGTCACCGGCATCCGCGCGCCCGCAGCCGACCAGCAGACGATTCGTCCCGACGCCAAGTTGCTGCTTGTCGCCGGCGCCGGCTGGACCAAGACGCAACCCGACGGCAAGACCCACACAGGCGACGCGGAGAAACTGATCCTCGGTTTCCTGCGACTGACGCAGGCATCGCTTGGCAGCAGCAAGTCGCTGGTGGACCTCAGCGGCGAAGGCCAGGCGGTGTTACCGTTCATGTCGCACCTGCACCAGATCGGCCAGACCGGTTCCACGCCGCGCCATCCGAAGGGCCTCTCCACCTGTTGTCACGGCGAGGAACCGCACACGGTCGGCTGGCGCTTCGTCAACGAGCGCCGCGCGATTGACCTCAACCCGAACTGTGGCTGGGCGCGCGGCAAGGCCGACGTGCTCTACGTCGCCGACGCCTTCGCCGTCATGGCCAAGGTCAACGAATTGCTCGCCGCCAAGAAGTAAGGAGCCAACATGAACCCAGCCGACTACGAGAAACGGGCCGCGTTGAACGCTGTCGCACACATGGCCGCCGCGGCGCGCACCGCGCCGAAGACGCGCGGCATTGACAATATCTCCACCGTCATCATTGACGACCCGGATGTGAGGAAGATCGTGGCGGAAAAGATGAAGGAGATCGCCCGTCGCGAGAACAGGCCGTTCTGCGAGCGCGACGCCAACTGCATCGCCAACTCACCGGCAATCCTCGTCGTGGGGGTCGCGAACAACCCCGCCGAACTCAACTGCGGCATGTGCGGTTATCCCACTTGCGACGAGTTGCGGGCGCAACACGGCATGTGCGCCTTCAACTCCATGGACCTCGGCATCGCCATTGGTTCAGCCGCCGCGTTGGCTGCGCAGTTCCATATAGACAACCGCGTGATGTATTCCATCGCTCGCGCCTGCATCGAGCTGAAATTCTTCGGCGAAAGCGTCAAGCAGGCGCTCGCCATCCCGCTGAGCGTCACGGGCAAGAATCCGTTCTTCGACCGGAAGTAAAGGCACTTCGCCTTACTTCTTTCCCCGCTGATCCATTGGCACGTAAGGCTGCTCGGTCGGCCCGGTGTAAATCTGCCGCGGCCGGCTGATGCGCCCGCCGACCTGGTCCACGACCTCCTTGTAGTTGGCAATCCAGCCCGGCATGCGGCCGATGGCAAACATCACCGTGAACATCTCCAGCGGGATGCCGATGGCGCGCATGATGATGCCGCTGTAAAAGTCCACGTTCGGGTAGAGTTTGCGCTCGACGAAATAGGAGTCGTGCAGCGCCGCCTCCTCCAGCTTCTTGGCGATGTCGAGCATCGGATCGTCTATTTTGAGCAGCCGCAGTATCTTGTCGCACTGCTCCTTGATGATCTTGGCGCGCGGGTCGTAGTTCTTGTAAACACGGTGGCCGAAGCCCATGAGCTTCTTGCCGCTCTTCTTATCTTTGGCGGCGGCGATGAACTTTGAGCCGTCGTCGCCGGTGCGGTGGATATTCTCCAGCATCTCGATGACCGACTGGTTGGCGCCGCCGTGCAGCGGCCCCCACAATGCGCAAACGCCGCCTGCCGCGCAGGCAAAGATGTTGGCCTGGCTCGACGCGATCATCCGCACCGTCGAGGTCGAGCAGTTCTGCTCATGGTCGGCGTGCAGCAGGAAAATCAAATCCAGCGCACGCACCACCTCCGGCTTCAAATCGTATTCCTCATACGGCTCCGAGAACATCATGTGCAGGAAGTTGGCCGTGTATTTGAACGCCGGCTTCGGATACACGATCGGCAGCCCGCGCGACTTGCGATACGCGAACGCTGCGATCGTGCGCACCTTTGAGATCAACCGCGCCGCCTGAAGTTCAAACGCCAACGGGTCATACGCGTCCAGCACGCCGGGCACGAAGCAGCTCGTTGCGTTGATCATGGCCGAGAGGATCGCCATCGGATGCGCGTGCGCGGGGAAACCCTCGAAGTGGAACTTCAGGTCCTCGTGCAGCATCTCGTGCTGCGTCAGCAAGTCAGAGAGCCGCCGCAGTTCCTTGTTGTTCGGCAGATGGCCGTAGATCAGCAGGAAAGCCGTCTCAATAAACGACGATTTCTCCGCGAGCACCTCGATGGGAATGCCGCGGTAGCGCAGGATGCCCCTCTCGCCATCAATGAACGTGATGGCGCTCCGGCACGATCCGGTGTTGCCGTAGCTCTCGTCCAGCGTGATGCAGCCGGTGGCCTGGCGCAGCGCGCTGATGTCAATCCCCCGCTCCTTCTCCGAGCCGACGACGATCGGCAGCGAGTGAACTTTTCCGTCAATTTCCAGCTTGGCAACATTATCCATGGTTCTTCCTCGGATGTTAAAAACTCTTCTTCCTTGTTTCGGCTCTGGTGTTTGCCGCGAACTCTACCCATTTTTTCGCAATCCGCAACTGCGATGGCGGTGTTTTTAGCCCCGGTGCCCTTTTTCCGGCCAACCCGGGCGCGCCGGCATCAGGTATTTCCTGATGTGAAAATCAGGGCGTTCCCGACTACCCGGCGCCGGGGCTTTGTCTTATTCTCCGCTCCGACATTCGCGCCTGCGAGTGCGGCGCGGATGGAAGTTGAAAGGAACAACCATGGCGCACGCCGACGTTGACTATGCCGACTTCTGTTATGCCGACATAGACACACCGGCGCCACCACAAAGGAGCCCCCACCGCATGAAGAACTACGCAGTCAATAAAATCGCCGCGTTCGCCAAACGTGTCGCCAGCCTCTTCACCCGCTTCCAGACCGCACTGGCCGGCGCGGGTTACGACGCCACCGACATCATCGCCTCGCTCAACACGCGCGCCAACGCGCTGCCAGCGACCGACGAGACCCAGGAGCACGCCAAGGCCGTCCAGGCCCAGCAGACCGCCGCGACCACCGCCGCGGCGCAGGCCGCCTACACCAACGCCAGCAAAGCCCTCGACACCGCCATCGGCTTCCTCGGCAAGGACACCCCCGAAGCCGACGAGGGCCGCCGTCTGCGCGGCGGCGTGCAGAACAAGAAATCAGCGTCGCAAGTCGCCGTCTTCCTGCGCGACATCGTCGCCTACCTCGGCAATCACAGCGTCGCTCTCAATGCCAAGAAATTCGACCCCACCGCCAAGATCGCCGAACTCACCGCCCTGGCCACCCCGCTCGAAGAAGCCAAGGGACTTCAGGAGCAGAAGAAGAACGAACGCGGCGACTCCACCTCCGCCGTGATCGAAGCCAAGGACACCCTCTTCGCCGACGCCAACAAAGCCCTTGAAGGCGCCATCGGCCTCTTCCAGTCCAATAGCGAGTTCGTCGCCGAGGCTCGCCGCATCCGCACCGAGTTCTACGGCCCCGACACCCCGCCCGAACAACCGCCCGCGCCGCCGGCCCAGCCGAACCCGCCCACACCCTGACGCCGAATCCCGGCCATGACATCGCCGGCCCCAACGCCCGCCGCCCGGACGAGCGCCCCCGCGCCCGTCCGGGCCAGCGGCGGACGCCATAGCTCGACACCCGCACAGCGGACGGCCATGTCCCGGCAGCGGATGAAGACTCCCCGACCCCGGACGGAGACTCCCCGACAGCGGAACAACACCGCCGGACGCCGGACGGCCACCCCCGAACCTCGGATGAAGACTCCCGGATGTCGGACGACCACCGCCGGGCGGCGGATGGCGATGTCCCGACAGCGGATGACGACCTCCCGACGCCGAACGGCCTTGTCCCGGAGCCGGATGACGATGTCCCGAAGCCGAATGAAGACCCCCGGACACCGGATGACCACATCCAACCGTCAGATTTTCAATGAGTTACGCATTTTCAGCCTCTCCGACCCAAAAACCAGCCGTCCCTGCTAATTTTTGACCATTTCCGCCACCTGACTGCCATCTCCCATCTACCAACTCCCAACTTCTTACCCTCCAAGGAACCATGCCCTACAATCCAGATTGGCCGCAACACGGTGAAAAACTGACCTCTTTTCAACTCCGCGAACAATGGAACGGCGTCGCCGCCCTCGCCGCCCAGCCCGGACCTCCCGGCAAAGACGGAAGAGATGGAAATGACGGCGCGGACGGACGCGGCATCGCCGCCGTAAACGACAACGGCGACGGGCGTGTCATCGTCGTCCTCACCGACGGCTCCACGTCCGGCCCGTTCTCAGTCGCAAGCGGACCGCAGGGAATTCAAGGCGAACGCGGAAACGATGGCGCTCCCGGCCCAATGGGCGGAACCGGCGACCAAGGACCAGCGGGTAACGACGGCGTCTCCATCGTGAATGTTTATGATAGCGGTGATGGCCGCGCGATGGTGCAGCTCAGCAACGGCCAGACCTTCGGTCCGTTCACCGTGGCAATGGGACCGCAAGGCTTGCAAGGCGATCCCGGCCCGCAGGGAGAACAAGGCCCAGCCGGCGCAGACGGCCGCAGCGTCACCAACGTGCGCGACAACGGCGACGGTCGCGTGGTCGTGGACATGAGCGATGGCAGCAGCTACGGGCCGTTCTCCGTCGCCAACGGCCCCCAAGGAGCCGCCGGAGAACCGGGGCCAGCGGGGCCACCGGGACCGAACTTCAACATGCGCGGCGATTGGGAATCGTGGAGCGGCTACAACAGCGGCGACCTCGTGGCCTACAACGGCAACGTCTATGTTTCATTTCAGGACGGCGTCGCCGGCCCGCCGCCGGATCAAGACAGCCGCTGGAAGCTGTTGACCATCGTCGGCTCGCCCGGCGCACCGGGCGGGCAGGGGCCGCAAGGCGAACCCGGATCGCCCGGAAGCGACGGCGCGCCCGGCCCCGCTGGTCCTCCGGGAGAAGTCACCTCGCAACAACTCAATGACGCCATCAACGGCACGCCGCGCAACGTGGACGGCTTCAGCCAACTCTACATCACCATCAGCGACCCGCCGACGCAGAGCGAGATGCAACAACTCCTGGACAGTCACAACGCCCTCGTTCTCGCGCTGCGCCGGAACGTCTGAGCCGATGGAATTCTTAACTCACTCTGCATTCTTCACTCGCTGGAATCCGCCGACCTGCCAACCGTGATTGCAAAGCTGAATGAGTTGATTCAGACGCAGCGGAGATGAGATAATCCAAACCCGAAGGAGCCAAGAGCTATGCTGAGAATGGAACCGATGCGCACCCGCGCCCTGCTCGAACAGCCGGAATCCGGCATGGGTTATCAGATCGTCGAGGTCGTGACGGCGGATTTCAAGACCAAGCGCGGCGTGGTTTACAACGCCGAACTGCTCCTGTTCGAAGAAGAGCCGCGCACGATGCTGAAGACCGCAAGCTTCGCGAGCTTGCTCGCGGAATCGAAAAGCTCGCAGGACGAGATCAGATCGCTGCGCGTTCTGCCGCGGACAACGGCCAGCCAATTGGTGGAAGCCGTCAGAGAACCCGCCGCCAGCTATGGCCGCAAGACCGGGCCGGCCAAGGACACGCTGCCGGAACAGACCAAGGAGGGTGAAGTGTTCAAGCGGTTTTCCTTCTTCGCGGATGACCGGCGTATTCTCCCCGATGGGAGCTTGCGGCTTGGCACGTATGGGACGACGGAGAAAGACGCGCAGAACGTGAGGACTGGCAAGGAAGCCGTCGCCCGTTATGCCTTGCCAGATCCCCGGCCAGCCTCCAACCGGTTTACAATCGAGCCGCACAAGGATACTGTTGTGCAGTGCGGCGTGGTCGAACCGGCTTTCGACCAACCGGGCGGCGGCATCGAAGTGCTCTTCGCCAACGGCACGCAGCCGAAAACGGTCACTGGCCGCGACAAGATACGGGATGAGTAGCCATGAGAATCAAACTCGACAAGAAATGGATCGCGCGTCTTGTGCGCCTGCCGGAATCCGGCATGGGTTACCAGCGAGTTGATCTGCGGCTCAAGGATGGCCGCGAAGTCAAGGACGTGGCCGTCTTCAACGCCGAGGAGTTGGACCTGGCCGACGAATTCGCCCGCATCGGCATCAAGGACGTGCGGCTCCACAGCAACTAGGCCGATCTCCTCATTCTCGCTCACCGTCAGCGATCCGCCGACGCAAAGCGAGATGCGCGCCTTCCGTGATTGGGCCAACAGTTTCTTCGGAGCAGCGGCGAGGTGAAGAAACTGTAGCGGCGGTCTATGACCGCCGAATGAATGATGATGATGAAATCGGCGGTCATAGACCGCCGCTACAGGAACAAAGGAACCGCCGCTACAGCTATGGAACAACCGCCACGACTCCAACGACTCGACCGGCTCTACATCCGCCAGCCAATCTACTTCGTCACCGCTTGCACGCACGCGCGCCAACCGTTGCTGGCCGACGCCGCCACGCACGACGCCGTTCTCGCCTTCGCCCGCGCCGCCTACGAACGCGGCGTGGCTGTCGGGCGTTACGTGCTCATGCCCGACCACCTGCATCTGTTCGCGAGCTTCGCGCCCGACGCGCTCATGCTCTCGGACTGGATGAAGTCGCTAAAGAACGCGCTCTCAAAACACTGGCGTCAGCAGGGCCATCCCGCGCCGCACTGGCAGAAAGGATTCTTTGATCACGTCATCCGCTCGGAGGAATCGTATTCGGAGAAATGTGCGTATGTGATGGAGAATCCAGTGCGGAAGAATCTGGTGACGCGCGCCGAGGAGTGGCCGTATGCCGGCGAGGTGCATGTGCTGCGCCCGGACAAGGAATAATCCGAACCCTGTAGCGGCGGTCTATGACCGCCGAAATCGTCATCAACAACAACCGGCGGTCATAGACCGCCGCTACAGGTCACGCCGCCGTCCTCACCTTGTAGCGGCGGTCTATGACCGCCGGTCGTCCCTCACGCCAGCTTCCTCGCTATCTCCTCATCCAGAATCTCCCGCACCGTCAGCTTTAGAACTCCAAACCGAGGTTTCGTAAGCCTTCGAGAATTGGAACAAACGTCGTCGTTATTTGGGGCGTTTCGAAAGGAATGTATTCACGGCCAGTCAATAGACCGGGGGTATTCGCAAATCTACTTTCTTTGAGAATGAAAAGGGGCTTGTCCTGAAACGCGGCTAGAGCCTGTTCTTGCACCAACCACGTCGGGTCCTCTCCGGGTGTCAGGATCGCGAACACAATGGAAGATGCTGCGACTCGTTGCTTCACCTTTTCGGAAATCGGGTCTGTCGAAAACGCCTTGCCAGAGCTTACAGCAAAACCGAGGAGCTTCAGGAACTTCTCCAACTCGGCTGCACAGGCGTTACCTTCAGCATCGAAGCGGTGAGCAATGAAGCATTTCCTTTCCGGAATGCGCGGGGGTTGGTAAGCATCAGGTTCCAGCCCCAGAAACTTTCCGAGATTCGTCAAATCTTCTGAAACACCGTGATTCTCCAATTGAAGATAAAGATGTTCTGGTTGGTCTAGAATGCTACCGCGATCAATCCTGAGCTCGCGTCGCGGTTTTCCGGATTCGAATTTCTCCCAGATGTGTATCGAATACGCTCTTGGCGATCTGGTCTTGTGAACATGCTCAACTGCTTTACCGATATTGTCGAATTCGAAAATGTGTGGGTATTGCCAGATTATTATCTTCTCTCCGTCAAAGCTAGCGAACCCTAGTTTTGCCAACCTCGCTGGAAGCTCGGATAGCACATCCCAATTAAGAGCCGACAACTTGCAATATAGTTTGATGCTCTTCGGCATAGTCAGCCCTCTTTCTTCCTCACGCCAGCTTCCTCGCTATCTCCTCGTCCAGAATCTCGCGCACCGTGAGCGGGATGATGATGCGGTGTTCTTCTTTGAAGAATCGGCCGATCTCTTGCAACGCATCGCTGGAGTAGTCGAAGGAGACGAAGAAACCTTTCTCGCACTTCGCCCGCCGCATGGCTGTCTCGAAGGAGTCTATGTCCGGCCGGCCGGTCTTGTCCTTCTGCTTCACCTGCATCGCATAGAATCGCTCTTCCAGCGCCAGTTCATCCGCCCCGGCTTCGTGGACGTTATCCAGCGCCGTGACGGGGAAGATGCGCCCATCAATGCCCTTGTCGCCCACCTGCGCCTTGTTCTTCCGGCCGCCGAGCGCGATGACCGCCCAGTTCTCGAACTCGAACGGCGGAATGGCGCGCAGCTTCTCCTCCGTCCACGGCAGGTCGCGGACGATGAAGCCGCGCCCGATGGCCCAAAGCTCTTCATCCTCCGGCATCCCGCACACTCTCTTGTCCTTCAACCGCTTGGCCATGACGCGGCAGGCCGTCGGCGAGATGTCTATGCCGATCCATTGCCGCTTCAACTTCTGCGCCGCCACCAGCGCCGTGCCGCATCCGCAGAACGCATCGAGCACGATGTCGTTCTCGTTGCTGCTGACTTCGAGAATGCGTTCGAGGAGTTTGAGCGGCTTCTGTGTTGGATAACCAAGTCTCTCACCACCGCTGCTGATGCCGCGCAGCATGTCTATGTCATCCCACCAACTGCTAAGCGAGACGCCCTTGCTCTCATCGAGGTAACGCTTCTGGTAAACCATTCCGGTCTTGCTGTAAGTGAGCCGGCCCTCGCGCTCCAACCGCTCCATGTTCTCTTTGCTGTAGCGCCAGGCGCGTGTGACGCCCTTCCACTCATAAACCGGGCAGCCTTTCGCCGCGCCGCCGGGGCCTGTGACATCGGCCTTGTTGTAGCGTCGGCCCGTGCCTTCCTCGACGTGCTTATACCATGAGTCAATTGTGGATTGAGGGAGCGGATTGAACTTCGGGTTGAAGGTGTAGTCTTGGCCTCCTGCGTAATAGAAGATGCTGTCATGCACGCGGCCGAAGTGTTTCGCGCCCTGCCCAACGTCGCTCTTCGCATCGCTGCGCTTCCACACGATTTCGTTGACGAAATTATTCTCGCCGAAGATTTGGTCGAGCATGACCTTGACGTAGTGGGAGGCGTGCCAGTCGCAGTGGTAATAGAAGGAGCCGGATTTCTTGAGGACGCGGGCCATCTCGACGCAGCGGGGGCGCATGTATTCGATGTAGGCCTTGGTGGATTCGTGGCGGTCCTCGAAGGCGCGTTTCTCCTTGGTCTCGCCCCAGAAGACCTCGTAGTTGCGGTTGGAGTTGAAGGGCGGGTCAATGTAGATGAGGTCCACGCAGGCGTCGGGGAGCTTGCGAAGTTGTTCGAGGTTGTCGCCGCAGTAGATGACGCGGGTGTCGAGCAGCGAGGAGGTGCGTGCGACTGTAGCGGCGCTCTGCGAGCGCCGGTCTTTTGTTTCGGAATCTCGGCGGTCATAGACCGCCGCTACAGTTGCGGGTTGCGGAGCGGGAGTTGGAACGGCCTCGGATTTCTTGCGTGCCATGCCGCGCAGTGTAGCAGAGCGGGCGGAGGGGTCAACGGCGGGGACGATTGGCGGAAACGACGCGGTCCGAGCGCTGAGGTTGCTTCCAGATTCAGATTCCGCTTTTCCACGACCGACAGCCCGATGACACCGTTTTCGCCGGAGGCACCCGCGCGGGGGGCGCTATGACTCTTGTGGAGAATGGGCTAAGTTCACCCATGGCATTCCAGATTACCAAATTGATGCCGACCCAAGACAATGCCGAAGCTTCCCATGCGCCGCTGCACTCAAAGGACAGGGTCACGCAAACAGTTGGCTGCCGCCACACACAACCCGCGGTTTGCGCCAAGAACAGCATGCCGAAAGTCTGTGTGTTTGTCCGTGAAGACGGCATGTGTTTGTCACCCCCCAAGTCCTGGGTCAAACATTTCAAGAAGCTGAAGCAAAAACGCGCGAAGAGGTAAATGGGTCAGAGCATCCGCGATGGACCAACCGCAAAGCGATAGAACCGTCTTTGCCGGACGCACTTGCGCGGGGGGCAATAAAGCTGTTAAGTAGCGTTTCATTCGGATTGAGGAATGACGTATTTTACCCTGGCTCTTTTCCGGGGCTGCAACGACATGGACAACACGAAAGACCCGTTATCAAACGAAAACGCCGCCGAGGCGCTGGAGATGCGCGACTGGCTGGAGGCGCTGGACGATGTGGTGGCCGCGCGCGGGCCGGAGCGGACGCGGCAGTTGCTGCACGCGCTGCAAATCCGCGCCCAGAAGGCCGGCGTGACGCTGCCCGTCACCTCGGAAACGCCTTACATCAACAGCATCCCCGCCAGCGTGCAACCGCCCTATCCCGGCAGCCGCAATATCGAGCGGCGCATCAAGAGCATCCTCCGCTGGAACGCGATGGCGATGGTGGTGCGCGCCAACCGCGAGAGCGCCGGCATCGGCGGCCATATCTCCAGTTACGCGTCGGCGGCGACGCTGCTGGAGGTCGGCTTCAACCATTTCTTCCGCGGCCCCGACCACGAGTGCGGCGGCGACCTGATTTATTTCCAAGGCCACACCACGCCGGGCATCTACGCCCGCGCGTTTATGGAAGGGCGGCTGACGGAGAAGCAGTTGGAGAACTTCCGCCACGAGTTGCGGCCCGGTGGCGGTCTCTCGTCGTATCCACACCCGTGGCTGATGCCGGATTTTTGGCAGTTCCCAACGGTCTCGATGGGCCTCGGCCCGTTGCAGGCGATCTATCAGGCGCGGTTCATGCGCTACCTCGAGGACCGTGGCCTGCGCGAGGCCAAAGGCGCGAAGGTTTGGGCGTTCCTCGGCGACGGTGAGTGCGACGAACCGGAAACGCTCGGCGCCATCTCGCTCGCGTCGCGCGAGAAGCTCGACAACCTGATCTTTGTCATCAACTGCAACCTCCAACGCCTTGACGGCCCGGTGCGCGGCAACGGGAAGATCATCCAGGAACTGGAGGCGGACTTCCGCGGCTCCGGCTGGAACACCATCAAGTGCATCTGGGGCGGCGACTGGGACCCGCTCTTCGCCAAGGACCGCGACGGCCTGCTGGTGCAGCGTTGCGGCGAAGTGGTGGACGGCGAGTATCAGAAATACTCCGTCGAGGGCGGCGCTTACATCCGCAAGCATTTCTACGGCGCGGACGAGCGCCTGCTGAAGATGGTGGAGCACATGTCCGACGACGACCTTTGGCACATGCGGCTCGGTGGCCACGACGCGGCCAAGGTTTACGCCGCCTACAAGAACGCCGTTGAGACGCAAGGCGCGCCGACGTGCATCCTCGCGCGCACGATCAAGGGCTACGGTCTCGGCGAGGCCGGCGAGGGCCGCAACATCACGCACCAGCAGAAGAAGCTCAACGACGAGGAACTGCTGAAGTTCCGCAACCGCTTTGCGATTCCGATCTCGGACGACCAAGTGGCGAAGGCGCCGTTTTACAAGCCCGCGCCCGACAGCGCCGAGATGCAATACCTGCTCGACCGCCGCCGCGCGCTGGGTGGTTTTGTGCCGCAGCGGCGGACGATCACGTGCAACTTCGAGCCGCCGAAGGAGAAGTTGCTGGAGGAGTTCGTCAAGGGCACTGGCGAGCGCGCGGCCTCCACGACGATGGCGTTCGTGCGGCTGCTCAGCAAGCTGCTCAAGGACAAGGAACTCGGCCGCCACATCGTGCCGATCGTGCCGGACGAGGCGCGCACGTTCGGCATGGACGCGCTCTTCCGCGAGTGCGGCATCTACTCGCACGTCGGCCAGCTTTACGAGCCGGTGGACGCGGCGAGTTTCCTCTACTACAAGGAGGCGCAGGACGGCCAGATCATCGAGGAAGGCATCACCGAGGCCGGCTCGCTCTGCTCGTTCGTCGCGGCGGGCACGGCTTACTCGACCTACCGGGTGCCGGCGATTCCGTTCTTCATCTTCTACTCGATGTTCGGCATGCAGCGCGTCGGCGACCTGGTCTGGCTTGCGGGCGACATGCGCTGCCGCGGCTTCCTGATCGGCGGCACCGCCGGTCGCACAACGCTCGCGGGCGAGGGCCTGCAACACCAGGACGGCCACAGCCATTTGCTGGCCGAGCCGGTGCCGAACCTGCTCGCCTACGACCCCGCCTACAACTACGAGATCGCCGTGATCGTCCAGGACGGCATCCGGCGAATGTATAAGAACAACGAGAACGTCTTCTACTACATCACCGTCGGCAACGAAGCTTACGCGCACCCGCCGATGCCGGCCGGCGCGGCTGACGGCATCCTGCGCGGTGCGTATCGCTTGCGCGAAGCCGGAAGCGTGTCGAAGGGCAAGCCAAAGCTGCACCTGCTCGGCAGCGGCTCGATTCTCAACGAAGTCGTCAAGGCGCAGAAAACGCTCGCCGAACAATACGGCGTCGCCGCCGACGTCTGGTCGGTCACGAGCTACAAGCAACTCCACCGCGACGCACTGGAGTGCGAGCGCTGGAACCTACTTCATCCGCAGGAGACGCCACGCGTGCCTTACGTCACCAGTATGTTCGGTGACGGCCCGCACGTGTTCGTCGCTGCGTCCGACTACGTGAAGATGCTGCCCGATTCCATCGCGCGCTGGCTGCCGGGGCCGCTCGTAGCGCTCGGCACCGATGGCTTCGGCCGCAGCGAAGACCGCGCCGCACTGCGCGATTTCTTCGAGGTGGACACGCGCTACGTGACGCTGGCGGCGCTGCACGCGCTGGCCCGCGACGGCCACATCAGACGCGACGTGGCGCAGAAAGCGGTCAAAGAACTGGGCATCAATCCCGACAAACCAAGTCCCGTCACCGTTTGATCCGAGGAACCGATATGGCAACTGCATTCAAACTTCCCGAACTGGGCGAAGGCATCAAATCCGCCGACGTGGTGTCGGTGCTGGTGAAGCCCGGCGATGTCATCAAGAAGGACCAGGGCGTCATCGAGATCGAGAGCGAGAAGGCCAGCGCCGAAGTGCCCTCGTCCATCGCCGGTAAGATCGTCGAGGTCCGCGTCAAGGAAGGCGACAAGATCAAGCCCGGCCAGGTAATCATCACCGTTGAGGAAGGCATCACCGCCGCCGCTGCCGCGCCAGCCAAATCAGCTGAACCAAAGAAACAGGCGCCCGCAGCCGCCGTGCCGGAACCGCCGAAGGCCGCGCCAGCGACCGCCGCCGCGTCCGGCAAAGAGCCGGTGTTCGCCTCGCCGTCCGTGCGACAGTTCGCCCGCGAGATCGGCGTGGACATCCGCACCGTGCCAGGTGGCGGCCCCGCTGGACGTATCTCGATGGACGATGTGAAAAATCATGCGCGCAACCTCGCCGCCGGCCAGGTCGCCGTGCCTGCGCCCTCCATCGCGCGTCCCGCCGCGGCGCCGTTGCCGGACTTCGCGAAGGTCGGCGAGATCACGCGCGAGCCGATGAACGCGGTCCGCCGCGCCACCGCCGCGCACATGGAGCGGTGCTGGGCGGAGATTCCGCACGTCACGATCTTCGACCGCGCCGACATCACCGCCGCCGAAGAGTTGCGCAAGCAATACAAGACGAAGGCCAAAGCCGGCGGCGGTAAGCTCACCATTACCGCCATCCTGCTGAAGGTCGCCGCCGCCGCGCTGAAGACCTTCCCGCGCGTCAACGCCAGCGTGGACATGGCGAAGCAGGAAACAATTCTCAAACGCTACTACCACATCGGTTGCGCCGTGGACACGCCACGCGGTCTCGTGGTGCCTGTTATCCGCGACGCCGACAAGAAGAGCATCCTCCAGATCGCCGCCGAACTGGCGCAACTCAGCGAGAAAGCCCGCGCCGGCAAGCTCGGCCTCAACGACATGCAAGGCGGCACATTCACCATCACCAACCTTGGCGGACTCGGCACGACGTATTTCACGCCGATCGTCAACGCGCCGGAGGTGGCGATCCTCGGAGTCGGCCGTGCGGCGATGGAGTCTTCTTACGCGGAGGGCTTCTGCCGGCCGCGGCTGACGCTGCCGCTGTCGCTGTCGTTCGACCACCGCGTCGTGGACGGCGCGGACGGAGCACGGTTCCTGCACTGGATCGTGGACGCGATGGAGAAACCTTTGCTGCTGGCGATGGAAGGCTAGACAATGAGTGACATGTCAGACAAACGAGTCGTGGTGCTCGGTGCGGGGCCGGGCGGTTATCCGGCCGCGTTTCATGCGGCGGAATACGGGATGCAAGTGACGCTGGTGGACCCGGCGATCTCGCCCGGCGGCGTCTGCCTCTACCGCGGCTGCATCCCGTCGAAGACGCTGCTGCACATCGCTCGCGTGCTGTTCGAGTCGCGCGAAGTCGCCGAGTGGGGCGTGACGTTCGCCGAGCCGCAGATTGACCTCGACAAGCTCCGCGCGTGGAAAGATCGCGTCGTGAGCCGGCTCACCGGCGGCCTCGGCTCGCAGTCGAGGCGGCGGCAGGTGAATTCGATCCAGGGCCGCGGACGATTCCTGAACGCGCGGACGATCGTCGTCGAGAAACCGGACGGCTCACAGGAACAGGTCGAGTTTGACCATGCCATCGTCGCGACCGGATCGCAGCCGGCCGTCGTGCCGGGATTTCCCGTCGGCTCGCCGCGCGTGATGGATTCCACCGGCGCGCTCTTGCTGAGCGATATTCCGAAAACGCTGCTGGTGGTTGGCGGCGGTTATATCGGCTTGGAACTGGGCACCGTCTATGCTGCGCTCGGCAGCAAAGTCACCGTCGTTGAGATGGCGAAGAGCCTGCTCGCCGGCGTGGACCGCGACCTAGCCGAACCGCTGGAGCGGCGGCTCAAAGAAGTTTTTGAAGAAATCCTGATCGAGACGCGCGTCGCACAGATGGAAGTCAAGGACGACGCCGTGCATGTGAAGCTGATCGGCCTCGACCTGCCCAACCCGGAGCGCGTTTTTGACAAGGTGCTCGTTGCCATCGGCCGCAAGCCGAACTCAAAGGACCTCGGCCTCGAAAACACCGGCGTGAAGGTGAACGCGAAAGGTTTCATCGAAATCGACCCGCAACGCCGCACCGCTGAGCCCACTATCTTCGCCATTGGCGACGTCGCTGGTGAGCCGATGCTCGCGCACAAAGCCACGCACGAGGCGCGCGTGGCGGTGGACGCGATTGCCGGCAAACCGACCGTCTTCGAGCCACAGGCGATCCCAGCTGTCGTGTTCACTGATCCGGAAATCGCCTGGACCGGCCTGACGGAAACGCAGGCGCTCAACCAGAACGTCTCACACGTTGTCGCGCGGTTCCCGTGGATCGCCTCCGGACGTGCCACGACGCTCGGCCGCAACGAGGGCCTCACCAAACTCGTCCTCGACCCGCGCACCGAGCGCATCCTCGGCGTCGGCATCGTTGGAGTCGGCGCAGGCGAAATGATCGCCGAGGGCACGCTCGCATTGGAAATGGGCGCGCGAGCCGGCGACCTGAAGGCGACGATCCACGCGCATCCGACGATGTCCGAGACGGTGATGGAAGCTGCCGAAGTTTTCCACGGCAAGAGCGCCCACATTTACACGCCGAAGCAGGACAGGCGGTAAAACCATCAGACAGTGTCTGCCATCCGGGCGCGGCACAGGGCGAACAGTTCCCCGTTGGTCACCCGTGTGAGTTGCTTCTGGCCCGCGGCGTATTCCAGAACTCTCGCCAGCTTGTCCCAATCGCGCTGCTGGTCAATTTCCCAAGTGTGGAAATACAGGTGGGCCACGCCACCGTGACGCTCGACAGTGGCGACGGCGCGCTGGAAATGTCTTTCCCAATCCCGTTCACCCTTATGCACGCGGAAGAAATCCACCACTCCCTTGAAGTTCCCCTCCAGCAAAGCGTGACGGATTTGGATCAAGGCGGAATGGTTGTGGGTGTGCGTGCTCACGCCACAGCGATAAGGATCACGCGGCATTTCGCTGCGATTGAAGAAACATGTCCTGGCCCCGATGAATCCCGCCTCTTTCACCCATTCCACGATACGTGCCGTAAACTTGCCTTGAGGATAGCAGAAAGCGTGAGCCGGCAAGCCTGTCACATCCTCAAGCCAGTGTTTGCCGTCGAGAATGTCGGCGCGAGCCTCTGCGTCCGACTTCAATGTGAGCGAAAGGTGACTGTAAGTATGGCCGCCGATTTCAAAACGCCGGGAAAGCTCCCGAACCTGTTCCTTCGTCATGACCTCGTATTCGGGATTGGTGGCGGGGATGTAGAATGTCGCCTTTAGACCGTGTCGGTCCAAGAGTTCGGCCGCCTTCAAATCGAGAGGGCAACCGTCATCCACGCTGATGGTAAGATAGGCGGGCTTTTGCATCGCGAGGTCAGGCTGTGTTCATTGTGACACGGGCTGCCGGGCTTGCCAGTGTATAAAGCGAGTAGCGGAACGGCTTCTGAAAATAATGGCCCGCCAGCAGCCGTCGCAGCCGGTAATGAAGAACAATCAGCGGCCAGGCGCACCGCGCCCAGGCGGGAGCGGCAGCGACAAGCCCGGCCCGCTCTTGTTTTGTGCGGGGGCCTTGCCCGAAATTCTGTCCCGTCTCGGTGAACACAGAGGTGAATTGGCCGAGCAACTTCATCGGCACTCGCTGCTCGATGAGTTTGAGCATCCAGACCACGTCGCCAAGCGATCGGAGTCTCGCGTCAAAAAACAAACCGCGTTTCTCAATCAACGACCGGCGAAAAAAAATCCCGCAACTGCTGACCGAGAGGTTGTCGCTGACCCATGTGTGGTATCGGCGCGGCACGCTGGCCTGACGCGACCGGAGATAACCGCCGTCGCGGTCAACCACCACCACGTCGCCAAGAACAACCTCCGTTTCCGGATGTTGCTGAAAGCAGTTCTCCACCGCCACCAACGCGCCGGGCAAATACTGCTCGTCGGCGTTCAGGTAAGCCAGGATCTCGCCCCTGGCCCGGCGCAAGCCCCGGTTGATGGCGTCATACATGCCAGCGTCCTTCTCAATGAACGCCTTCACGCGCGGATCAAGCGGCAACCAGTCCTGCGCGCCGTCGTCAGAACAAGAATCCTGCACGATGTGCTCCACCTCCACGCCCTGGTCGGCCACCGAAGCGATGCACAACTTCAGCCAGTCGGAGCTACGGAAGCTTGGAGTGATGATCGAGAACTGCATCGGCTATGGTTGCTTGAACAAACCAAACTCCGAGATCGCCGGACAGACCGGCGACTTGGTGATGCGCAGGCGCAGCTTGGCGGTCGTCACCGGCGCGAAGCGGAGCAGGCGTTCCGGACCAACGCTCGTGGCCTTGACGAACTCCTGCCATGCGCCGTCCTTCCACTGGTCGAGCGCGAACTCCTCGATGCGCTGGCCGAGTTGGATCTCCTCGGCGATCTTCGCCACATCGAACGTCACGGGCTTCTTCCACTCCAGCGTCAGCTCTGGCGTCGTCACGTTGTCGTCGGTGCTCCAATAGGTCGCCGCCTTGCCGTCCACCAACTTGGCCGGCCCGAACGCCTTGTCGTTGCCGCGGACGTTGCTCGCCGTCAGCTTCGCGCTGCGCGCGAGGTCTTTGGCGAAGGTTTTGTCGAGAATACGCCGCATCTCGCGCAGCGATCTCACGTCGTTTTCGTGGATGATGCCGCGCCGGTCCGGCGGAAGGTTGAGGATGAGGTTCGCGCCACGGCCGACCGACTCGAAGTAAATCTTCACGAGTTGCTCCGGCGTCTTCACCTTCGCGTCTTCCTTCTCGTGGTAGAACCAGCCGGGCCGGATGGAGACATCCACCTCCGCCGGCAGCCAATCCTTGCCGTCGCGCTGGCCGACGTTGAGCAGCTTCGGGTCGGCATGGCCCGGCAGCAACCCCTCGCGCGTCATCGCCGCCCAGCAGGTCTCGCCAGCGAAGCCACGCTCGTTGCCAACCCAGCGCACGTCCGGGCCGCCGTCGCTGAACATGCAGGCGAATGGCTGCAACTCACGCACGATCCTCCAGGTGTTGTCCCAATCGTAGTAGGTGCGGTTGTCTATCTTGCGCTTCTCCCGCGCGCCGCCGTAGTAGCCGTCGCCGCCGTTGGCGCCGTCGAACCACATCTCGAAGACCTCGCCATAGTTGGTCAGCAGCTCGCGGAGTTGGTTGCGGTAGTAGGTGATGTAGGCAGGCGTGGCGTAGTCCTTGTGGTTACGGTCCCACGGCGAGAGATAGACGCCGAACTTCAGACCGTGGCGCCGGCACGCCGCGGAAATCTCCTTCACCATGTCGCCCTTGCCGTCGCGCCACGGGCTTTTCTTCACGGAGTGCTCCGTGAACGCCGACGGCCAGAGGCAGAAGCCGTCGTGATGTTTGCAGGTGAGCACCAAACCACGCATGCCGGCTTCTTTCGCGGTTCGCGCGATCTGGTTGGCATCGAACGCGGTCGGGGCGAAAACGGTTTCGGGTTCGTCGCCATAGCCCCACTCTTTGTCGGTGAAGGTGTTCACCGTGAAGTGGATGAAACAGTAGAACTGCGACTGGTGCCAACGGAGCTGCCGCTCACTGGGCACGGGGCCGAAGGGTTTGGGAGGTTCCGCAGCGGTGGCGGTGGCCAGAAGGACGAACATCGTCAGTGTGGAGGCGAATGTCTTCATGCCGCGATGTTAGCCGCAGGGCGAAACCGCCGCCAGCGCAAGTTTTCGCCGTCCGGCTACTCGGCGCGCTTACGGTAATACACCTTCCGCAAGGCTCCCTCCGTCTGAAACGCCCCTTCGTAAAGCTCCAGCAGGTCGTCCATCTTCATGAACATCCATGGATGCGTCGCCATCGTTCCGTTCTTGGTGAAGAGGATGTTATCGGCAATGTAAACGGCCGAATGCACCACATCGTTCTTGGAATCTATCAGCAGCAGGACGTCACCCAGCCGTTCGCCTGTTGAAATGGCATAATACTCTTTGCCAAAAGTCTCGCAGGCAAAGACGGAATCCCCGTAGCGGTCATCCGGTTTCGCCTTGAAAAAGTTCAGGCTTGTCCAATGGCAGTCCCGGCGCGTTTCAATGATGGAACCGCTTCCGTAGGGGAACGTATAAACATGCTTGCGGACAAACCGGGGCAGCAAGTGAGCGATATCCACCGACGCGCCGCCCGGCGTGCGACGCAGCGATTCGAGCAGCGGATCAATGTCCTTGGCGCGTCCGCCAATGCCCCAGTAACGAACCAGCGCGTCCACATCGCTGTTGGCGTCAATCTCCAGATTCACCAGCAGGGTGTTCTTGCGCCCGATCGTCTTGATGAGACGGATCTTGTCAGCCATGTTGGTCAGCCGCGGCAACAAGACATCGCTGTCTGCAAACAAGAGGATGTTCCGGAGCGGGTAGATCATGCGCTTGATGTCCGCGATGATGTCCGCCGGCAACCCGCAGTCCTCGAAACGCTCATCCAGATACTCCCGCCGCATCGTGGCGACGAATTGTTGCGCCGGGTTCTCTGGAAACGCCGCCAGCACGTGATAAAGCCGCTGTCTTGTCACCGGTGCCATCGCCAGCACGAATTCCGGCGAGGGCTTGATTTCCGGCGTCCCCGTTGCCGGATTCACGCTCGTCCGATCAATCAAGAAAGAGACTTGCTCCTGGTTGAAACCCACGGCGGCAAACAAACCCCGCAACCTCTCCATCGTGTAACCGACAAAGCACCAGCGCGGCCCTTCAGCATCCGGCTGGATAAAGATCGCTTCCGCCGGCGCTTCGATGGCAATCCGGGTGCATCGGAGCCTGCCCCACGGTCCCGGCGCCGCATACGTCACGCGGCCACCACTCGCAACCTGGACTGAAGCTCTGGAAGCCTGAGTTCGCACAAACAAATCCCTGGCCAACCACACGGCAGCCAACAACACCCAAGGGGCGATCATCGCCAGCAACAGCACAACGAAAACGCGGCGCGTCAGGTGCAAATGCACCATCGGTCGCGCCGGCGTGTGCACCGTTGTCATTTCACTCGACGATTTATTATTGGTCTGCATCTCTGCCAAAACTGATGTCGCGACGATCTAAAACGACCACACCGTCGGTTGCAACGGATAACCGGCAATCCGCAGTCTTTTGCGGGTTGTCCAGTTCCCCATCCCCACTCATCCGCTATATTGGAAACCGCGAGCAGGCAAGAGTCAATTGACGCCTCGTGAACACCGGGAGGGAAACGCTGATAAAACAAAACCCTGCCGAGTAATCCGGCGTTCTGGCAGCGTTCCGGATGGCATAGGAACGAGTCGGGTTGTTCCGAAGGTCCCGGCAATGGTCAAAAACCATCAATGTGAGGCTTCCGAGGCGTCCCGACTTGTCAGTGAGTCACCGCCGCGCGTTGTTACCGGGTCTTATCGGGTTGTCGGGGCACTCCATAGCTCTGGACACCGCGAAACCGCCGCCAGCGCAAGTTTTCGCCGCCCGGCTACTCGGCGCGCTTGCGATAATACAACACCTGTAGCGGCCCCTGCGCCTGAAGCGCTCCCTCGTAAAGTTCCAGCAGATCCTCCATCTTCATATACATCCATGGATGTGCCGCCAGCGCTCCGTTCTTGGTGAAGACGATCTTCTCAGCTATGTAAACGGCCGAATGCACTATCTCGCCCTTTGGATTGATCAGTAGCATCAGGTCACCCAAACGCTCGCCTGTTGAAATGGCATAATACTCGTCGCGAATGGTGTCGCTGGCAAAGGCGGGGTCGCCATAGCGGTCATCCGGCTTCATCTTGAAGAAGTTCAGGCTTGACCAGTGACAATCCCGGCGCAGTTCAACTGGCGCACTGCTCGTGTAAGGGAACGTGTAGATGCGCTCACGGACAAAGCGGGGCAGCAGGTGGGAGATATCCACCGATGCGCCGCCCGGCGTGCGTTTCAGTGATTCAAGCAGCGGACCAATATCCTTGGTGCGCCCTCCAACACCCCAGTAGCCAACCAGCGCGTCCACATCGCTGTGATCATCAATCTCCAGGTTCACCAGCAGTGTGTTCTTGCGTGCGAGCGTTTTGAGAAGGTGGATCTTGTCAACCATGTTGGTTAGCCGTGGCAACAGGATACCGGCGTCTGCAAACATCAGGAAGTTCTCATGCGGATACATCATGCGCTTGATGTCCGCGATGATTGCAGGCGACAGTTCGCTGTCCTCGAAACGCTCGTCCACATACTCTGGTCGCAGCGTGGCGAGAAACCTCTGCGCCGGGTTCTCCGGAAACGCCGCCAACGCGCGATAAAGCTGCCGCCTTGTCTCCGTTGGCATCTCCATCACAAACTCCGGCGGCGGGCTTGTCACCGGCGTTCCCGTCGCCGGATCCACGCTCGTCCGATCAATCAAAAAAGAAACCTGCTCCGGCTTGAAGCCCACCGCAGTGAACAGTTCGCGCACCTTGTCCAAGGTGAAACCCACAAACCACCAGCGCGGCGGCGTCTCGTCTTCCGGCTTGACGAATATCGCCTCCGCGGGCGGCTCGATGGCGATCCGGGTGCATCGGAGCCTGCCCCACGGTCCCGGCGCCGCATACGTCACGCGGCCGCTACTCGCGGCTTGGACTGAAGCTTTGGAAGTCTGGGTTCGCAGAAACAAATCCCTGGCCAACCACACGGCAGCCAACAACACCCACGGGGCGATCAGTGCCAACAACAGCACGATGAAAACGCGGCGCGTCAGATGCAAATGCACCATAGGGCGCGCCGGCGTGTGCACCGTTGTCATTTCACTCGACGATTTATTATTGGTCTGCATCTCTGCCAAAACTGATGTCGCGGTTATCTAAAGCAACTGCGCCGCCGGTTGCAACAAACAACTGATGCTCGGCAAGCTCACACGGGGCTGTTCAGTGCCCCCCCCCTCTCCCGCATCATCCATCTATGGGAAACCACAAGCGGGCGGAGCCAATCGCTGGAACCAAACAAGTAGCGTGATCCGAAGCGGCGGGGGAGCATTGCAGCGCGTTCCAGAGTTTGCAGCAGCGGCTACTTCGTCTGGCTGAGCAAGTAGCGCACAACATCCACGGCGGAGTAGGAATCGCAGCCCGGCTTGAGGAGTCGCGTGAGTTGCACAATCTCGTCGCCGGTGGTCAACAACTCCAGTTCGGTCTCTTCTCCGGAGATGACTTGTCCGAGACCAGCAGTGGCCACCAAGCCGTTGCAGATGCACTTGCGGCCCTCCGTGTCCTTGATCTTTCCACCTTTCCGCACGTAATCCTCCACCGGCTCGGCAGGGCAGCGGTATCCCACGGTCCCGTCCGGCCTGCGGTAGGCATGCCGGAGATAGCCCAAATCGCAAATGCGTTCCCGTGCCGCGTAGCGCGCCGCGTCCGAGACCGTGCTCTCCATCTGCAGCACTTTGAACGGAAACCCCGTCGGCGAAGCGACCGGATCGGTGAAAACGCGGACGTTGCCGGCGAGACACTGTTGGACCACTTTCTTCTTGAGTTCGGGGCAGATGCCGGACTCGTCGCAAAAGGCGAAAGCGGTTCCCACCTGAATACCTGCTGCGCCTGCCTGCAACGCCTCGGCGAGTTTCTCCGGCTTCGCATACGAACCGGCCAGCCAGAACGGCAGGCCGAGCGCGCGGATCTTTTGGAGGTCGGGCACGTCGCGCAGGCCATAGACGGGTTCGCCGGTGGGACTGAGCTGCAGCGGCCCGCGAGGGGGGGCATTGTGGCCGCCGGCGGATTCGCCTTCGACGATGAAACCGTTGACACGGCCGCTGGATTTCTTGGCCAGCGACATCGCCAGCGTGGCTGACGCGACGATGGCGAGGAATTGCGGCCGTTTCAAACGAGGCGCCGTGCCGCCGCAGAACGCTTGCGGATCAAACTTGGAAAGGAATTCCTCGCCGGGCAGCGCGCCTTCGACATCCACCTTCATCTCAGCCGGTTCGCCGTTCGCCAAGCGGTCGAGCGCACCGGGAATGGCCCGCGGTATGCCGGCGCCCATCAGCACGTAATCCACACCGGCCAGCATCGCGCCGAACAGCGAAGGCAACGTGGGGAATTGGATCTTCTCCAAAAAATTGATGCCGACCAAACCACTGTGGCCTTCCTTGGCCAGAAACACTTCCACGAAGTTTCCCACCACCGTCAATTCCATTAGATCAGCGCTAAGCCGGATCTGTGGCATCGAGATGTTCTTGAACGGCGCTGTGGACGATTTCCCGCCGGGAATGAAGAACTCAGCCAGCACGCGCGCAGCAATGTCAGGATACGGAAAGTGCTTCAAGGTATGGCGCATCTGGCCGCTGGGATCGCCCATCTGAAGACGCCGGGCCAAAATGACGGCCGGTGCGGTTCCGGAAACCACACCAAGCTGTCCCAAACGCGAAACGGTCCGCGCCAGTGTCCAGTTGGACACTGCCACGCCCATCCCGCCTTGTATAATCATCGGATGCGACATAGTTGAACCGACTTTGTTCTTTCCCTCTGGAGGAAGAACAGCCGCGAGAAAACCAAAAGCCACCCATCCGGGCGCATCATTCGCGCCCGACGAGAGTCTTTCAGCAACCAACGAGCGCGCGGACTATAGAGTGTCAGCTCGCGCAAGGGAAGCACGTTTGTGAGGCGAAATTCGTGGCGTTCCAGACGGCGGAATCAGAACACCATTTCTTGCTGGAGCCGGCAGCAGCAGGAGAGCTAATCAGGCCTGCGGCGCCTTTGCGCGGGGGGGGTCGCGCGGGACCGAAGGGGAAGGGGCCGGGTTTACTCGCGCAAGCGATTGCGCCTCGCCCTTGATGTTGGGGACGCAACTGTCGCAATAACGGAGGACATAGTAGCGAACTATCTGATGGAAGGCACGGTTCAGTTGCTCGAAGACGTCGAACCACTCCTCCGGCGCCGCCTCGAGGTGCGAATGCACCCAGCGGCGCACGACACTCTCGCCGACCAGAAACACTTCGATGCCCTGACAGAGCGTCAGTTTCCAGACGCTCATCGGACCTAGCCGGCAAAGGGATTGGGAAGCGGGCGGTTGGGCGGGCAGCTTGCCTTCGATGATGCGGATAACATCGCGCAATAACAGCTTCAACGGCTCCTGGGGCACTTCAGCTAGGTTGATGCTCGCCAGCACCGCATCCTCGTTCAGGCGGCGCATCCAGCCAGCGCAAAGCTGTTCTTCGTCGCGGCTCAACAACTCGATCAGTTGTTTCTTGATCGTGCGCACCGCACCATCGTTCTTGCGCTTGACGAGATTTTCTTTTGAATCCATGTGTGTCACAGGGCTGGCTGCGGGCGGCGCTATTTGCGAACGACTCCAGACGGCCAGCTTCCATCTTGGATGGTAGGATAACACGGGTCCGACAGCTACGCCACGCTTGGCTTTCTTTTTGCAGCCATTGCACGAGCCGGCGCAACCGGCGGCGGCGGGCCATCTCGTGCTACTTGACGGCGGGAGCAATTGGTTTCTTCGAAACGATGTCGTCGGGAAGGACGTCCACGAAGATGCCGGGAGCTGTTTCAAAATGAACGGTGCCGTCGTTCTCGACGCGGCCGATCAAACCGCGCAAGGTGCGGCCGTCTTTGACGACGATGACCGTGTCGGGAATAAAAAGGCGCTTGAGTTGGACGTTGCTGATCGTCGTGGTCTGGCCATCCTGAATGCTGGCCACTACCTGCACGTCGGCGCAGCCAGGTCTGACGAACTTTATGATGCGTTGGCCTTGCGGCACGTTGGAGATGATCAACGGGCTGGAATATGCCTGGTTGGGCGGCGCTTGGGTGACGCCGCGCGGGTCGTTGTCCACAAATATCTGCACGCCGGCCGGGATCGTCGTCACTTGGAGGATGCCGAAGAGTTTCGCAAACGGTATCTTCAGTTCCAGATCCGCGCCTTTCTTCAGCGTGACCTTCCTTTCGACGGGGTCGAAGCCGTGTTTCGTAATCCGGATGGCGTATTCGCCTTCGTGGAGCCGGTCGAGGGTGACCGGGGCCTTGCCACGCGCTTCGCTGTTAAGAAACACCTCGCCGCCGGTCGGATCGGTGTCCACCTTGATGCGACCAAATTTCTCCTTGAGCAGGGCGTCGACGGTAAATTCCTTCATGCTCTTGACTTCGGCTTCCTGCTCGAACGGTTCATAACCATCGAGTTCGACGCGGACCCGGTGTTTGCCGGCAAGGACGTTCTGAATGCTCTGTGGCGATTCGCCCACGTAGGAGCCGTCAAGGTAAACCTTGGCCTTCTCAGGCGTGGAAATGATCTTGATGGCGGTGAGCAGTGAGCGCAGCTCCAGCGAAATCAGCTTCGGCTGGCGGTCGCCCTCGTTCTGAATGTTCAGCACGGTTTCCTTGGACTCGTAGCCGTCCTTCTTGATGACGATGCGATGCTGACCGGCGGGCAAATCGGTCATCAGCACCGGCGTCTTGCCGCGGAACACGTTGTCCACGAGCACTTCGGCGTCATTGGGGAACGACTCGGCGAGGATCAATCCGAACAACGGCCGCAATGACATGTCGAACCGCGTGGTCCCCTCCGGCTGCACTTTGACGCTGCCGCGGGTTTCCAGAAAACCATCGCGCGTCGCCACGACCAGATGTTGTCCGGGCGCCACCTTGAGCTTGATGGGCGAGTCGCCCTGGTAAACGCCGTCCAGTTCGATGCGCGCGCCGGACGGCGACGTGCGCAGGTCAAGCAGGCTGCCGGGCTGCTCAAAGCAACCGGTGGCGGCCAGCAACACCACCAACATCAGGGCGCTGAGTCCGCATCGTGCGATGGCAATCGGGTGGTTCATCGGCGTGGCAGATGTGCTTGCACACCAATCAGTTTCCGGTCGGCTTCCTTGTAACGCTCGTCCTCGCGATCAGGGACGCGCGCTAGGATTTCCGACAGGCAGGTTTGCGCCTTGGCCCATTCGCCGAGCTTGATGGCCTGCTCGGCGATGAAGCGCAGGTTGTTGATCCGCTCCTTGAGCATGTCCTTGGCCGTCGCCTCGCTCTGAACCGCCGCCGTGTAGTTGGCCGGCTTCGGTTCTATGATTTCCAGGTCAATCTGGACAAGTTGGAAGGCTTTGATGGCGTTGTAGAGGTTCGCGTCGGCCACGTCGCGTTGATCAAAAAGCTGTTTTCCACGCAGAAGAGCATCGTCCGCTTCCTTGATCAGTTCCTCCCGAGACCGGTTGATTGCCGCGATGCCAAGTTCGTTCTGGGCGAAATCCTCCAACGTTTTCTGCGCGTTGACGAACGCGTCGGGGGCGATAGTGTTCTCAATCTCGACCCGTTTGACGCGCGTGCCCCGGGTTAGTTCGATGACGGCCATTTCTTGCTGGTCGGCTGGAAACCCACCGTATTTGGGTTTTTCCAGTTTGTCGAACCCGCCATTCTCGATCTGGCGGACCAACTCGATGAGGAGGGTCTCCCCCACTTTCTTCTCGCGCTGAACGTGGCGGCGCTGCTTGAGATCGTCCACGTTTAACGTCACCTTGTCGCCGTTGAGCCGCAGCGCAAACCGGAAGATATTGTGTGTGCTTGCCTGGACCTTCTCGTAAAACAGGTCCGCCCGCCGTGTGTCGCCGCCGATGCTTGACACCACCTGCGGCATGGAGCGCTGGACTTCCTTCCAGACGTAGAGCCCGCCGCCGATGGCCACGATCGCGAGAACCGCCGTCAACCCCAACGACATCAAGCGGCGGCCGATGGGAGCGGCGGGTTTCTTCGCGACGCGCTTGGGCTTGCCGCCGAAGGTCAGTTCGACGGGAGCTTCTTGGCCGGCTTCCTCGGCCTCTTCAACTTCCTCCTTCTTCTTTCTCCGGGGCCGCTCTTCTTCCTCTTCTTCCTCGACTTCTTCCACGGTGGGCTTTGTGACGACGGGAAGCTTCTCTGTCGCCGGGCTGCGTTTGGGCGGCTCGCTCTCGCGGGCGGGGCGAGCGGCTTCCTCGATGACTTCGAAGATGGTGCTGCCGATAGCAATCTCGTCGCCGGGCTTGAGAACGCTCTCTTCAATGGATTGGCCGTTGACCTCCGTGCCATTGACCGATTCGAGGTCGCGGATGACCAACTGGCCGTTCTCGTCCATGCGCACGTCGGCGTGCTCGGAGGAAACAAGCTGGTCGTCGGGAATGATGACGTCGCACTGCGGCGCGCGGCCGATGGTCACTGGGTCTTTGCCGACCGAGTATTCCCGACCGCGACGTCTGCCTTGTAGGATGCGAAGTTTCATCCGCTACGTCGTTCTCTTAACTACACTACCAAAAATTCAAGCTGGTCACCCGGTTGCGACTGGCTGCGGGCAATGGCGCCCACCGGCAGTTCCAGCACACCGACCGCGCCTCGCGCGGCGCAGAACAACCGCCACGGAGCTAGCTTCGGCACCATTTTCACTATCACCTGCCGCTTGTCAAAGAATATCACGTCAATCGGCATCCGCATGAAGCACATGTGGATGGCGTTGGCCGGCCGCAGCATCATGCCGTCGAACCCCTCGAATCGCTGAAACATCAAGCCGCGCGTGCGGCTCCAGATGGTCATGGCGGGGCGGGCGCGCTCGGCCAGCGTCGTGCCCCGGGTTGTGTTGCGTAGAATCATCGGCGTCGAGGCGCAGCGGCTCAGAACGCGCTCCGGAACGCCTGCGCGAGGATTGGGCCGAGCAGGAACAGCATCACCGCCGGGAAGATCAGCAGCAGCAGCGGGCCAAGCATTTTCACCGGCGCTTCGTAGGCGAGCTTCTCGGCGCGTTGGAACCGTTTCATGCGCATCTGGTCGGCCATGATCCGCAGGATGGTGCCGAGGCTGACGCCGAGTTCGTCGGCCTGGACGAGCGCGGAGACAACAGAGCTGAGATCGGGCTGGTCCGCCCGCAGTCCCATGTCGCGCAACGCCTGTCGGCGTGTCTTACCAACCTGGATCTCGTGGAACACGCGCAGCAGTTCCTCGCCGAGCGGATCCATCGCGCGCCGCTCGATGATCTTGCGGATGGCGGTCATGAAATCGAGGCCGGCCTCAACCGAAAGCGTCATCAGGTCGAGCACGTAAGGCAGCGCCTTCTGCATGCTGCGGTGCCGGATGTTGCGCGCCTGTTTCAGCCAGCTTGTCGGATAAATCAGGCTGTAGCCGATCATCAGGATCACCCCCACGTTCCAGAAACGCCCGATGCCTGGCAACCCCTCAAACGCCGGCTTGAAACCGAAGCTGATCGGAACGGCCACGATGAACAGCAGGAGCTGGATAGACATGAACTCCTCGGCGCTCAACAACCCTTCATAACCCGCGGAGATCAGCCGCCCGTCGAGCTTGGCGCGGTATTTCTCCAGTTTCTTGTGCCGGAAAACCGGCGCGACGTTGGCCACAAAAGGCAACAGCAGCCGGAACAGCAGCGGCAGCCGCCGCATCTGCTGCCGGCCGTCGGCCAGCCGCACGTATTTCACCTCGCTCGCCGTCATCCCGACATACCACGCCGCGGCAAACGCAAAGACCATCCACATCAGCGGCGCGATGATCTCCTGCGGCGTGATCTGGGTGACGTGCGGCACGATTCGCTCTGGGTCCATTGGCTTGTTATCCTGCTCGTTAAAAAGTTGTGTCTCTGCGTTGTTGCGCTTCCGGATGCCTCTGGCCTAAACTGTGCCGTCAAACAAACCGGAGCGCGTCATGAAACTTCTTCTTCTCATCATCTGCTTCGCTGCAAGCGTCGTCCAAGCCACCGACAAGCCTGTGCTCATCAAGTTCAAAGACAAATCCGAACTGGAGGGCGTCGTCAGCACCAGCATCAGCAACACCCAGGGCTTCACGCTGAAAACCAAATTTGGCGAAACTCATTACAACTGGAGCCAGATTGACATCAACCACCTGCGCCAATCCAACCCTGAACTTTACAAGTTCTACGTCCAACAAAGTCATGGCAACGCGGCCAACGCCAGCACGGTCAAAATCAAACTCCGCGAAGGCCCGGAGATCGAAGGCACCGTTTCCACGTCGCCGACCGACACGCAAGGCTTCACCTTCCGGACCCGATTTGGCAGCCGCCACTACGAGTGGAGCCAGATTGATCTCGACCATCTGAAACAAACCAAGCCGGAACTCTACCAGTTCTATCTCCAGCAGTCCCAGATTGACGACATCAAGAACGACGAACAAATCACCCGGTTTCTCAAGGGCAAGTTCGTCTTTCGCTCCGAGACCAACATCATCCTCAAGAACTACGGCCGCGTCCTTGACCAAGTGGCCGCCGCGATGCGCGTCAAACAGGTGTCCCAGCGCAATCAGCAACTCGCCAACATCGTCAGCAACAACCGGCCGGTGCTGCAGGCCGTGACCCAAAAATGCCAGACATTCTACAGCGCCACGCGCAGCCGCCCGCTCCAGTCGCTGTTGCTCAGTTATCGCAACGCTTTCGACGCCTTGGTGCGCACCGACTACTCGAGCTTCACCTACAACTACAAGTTCGTCCAAGAGGCGCTCGCCGGGATGCAGCAATAGCTGCCCGTGTCAGCCTTCTTTTTTCAAATATCAATGTTCACGATCTTGCGGATGATCAGGTAGCCGACAATTTCAAAACCGAGCGCCAGCACGATGATCATCACGCCCACCGTGGAGAAAAGGAAACCCGTCATCATCGCCGGGCTGATGAAATACATCGCCGAGGCCAGCAACAGCGGCATCAACCCGACGATCACCGCCTGCAACCGGCCTTGGGCCGTCAGCGAGCGAATCTTGCCCTCCACCCGCATCCGTTCCCGGATGACGGTGGCGAGTTGATCGAACACCTCCGTCAGGTTGCCGCCGGTCTGGCGCGAAATCTCGATGGCGGTGATCATCAGGTCGAGATCCTGGCTGCCGACGCGCTTGCTGAGGCTCTCCATCGCCTCTTCGAACTTCACGCCGAGCCGGTGCTGGTGCAGGAACAGGCCGAACTCCTCGCTGATCGGCCGGCGGTTTTCCTTCACCACCATGTCGAAGGCCTGGAGCACGCTGAAGCCGGCGCGCAGCGAGTTGCTCATCGTCTGCATCGCCTCCACCAGTTGCTCGTTGAACAACTCCAGCCGCTTTTGCCGCATCCGCCGGATCACCCAGCGCGGAATCATGAAACCAACCGCGCCGAAGATCAGCGCAAACGTCGCCGAGCCGACGAGGTGCAGCGTGTCCTCGAAGCTGCCCACCAGCGCGAACATGATCAGCGCAAACGATACGCCGGTGATCTGCGCCAGTGTCACCACTTGTTGCACGTTGAGCGACAGGAACATGTCGTCCAGATGCCGGCCGGTTTCCTCGACGTAAACCTCGCGATACGTCTTCGACATCTCGGTCATCCATTCGCCGAGCGCGTAAACGATGCCGGCCGCCGCCAGAAAATACAGCAACGGCACCAGGTAACTGACGCTGAGGTCGTAGAAACTCATGGCATCGGCTCAGCCTGTTGGGTGAAGACGCTGCGATCCAGTTGCAGGCCGCGGATCCGCACTTCGTCTATGAACGTCGGCACCGAGCCGGTGGCAGTGAAGTAACCGAGCACCTTGCCCTTCGGATCCAGCCCGGTTTGTTTGAAGATGAACATGTCCTGCATCACGATCACGTCCTTCTCCATGCCGGTGACCTCGGAGATTTTTGTGACGCGCCGCGTGCCGTCGCTGAGCCGGTCGGTGTGGCAGATGATGTCCACGGCGGCGGCAATCTGCTCGCGAATGGCGCGGCTGGGCAGGTCCATGCCGGCCATCAACACCATCGTCTCCATGCGGCTGATGGTGTCGCGCGGCGAGTTGGAGTGGACGGTCGTGAGCGAGCCGTCGTGGCCGGTGTTCATCGCCTGCAACATGTCGAGCGATTCGCCGCCGCGGCACTCACCAACGACGATGCGGTCCGGCCTCATGCGCAAGGCGTTGCGGACGAGGTCTCGGATGGTGACGGCACCGCGGCCTTCGATGTTTGCCGGGCGCGCCTCCAGGCTGACAACGTGCGGCTGGTTCAGCCGCAACTCAGCGGTGTCCTCGATGGTGACGATGCGCTCGTCCTTCGGCAGGTAGTTGGAAAGCACGTTCAGCAGCGTGGTCTTGCCGGAGCCGGTGCCGCCGGAGATGATGATGTTCTTGCGCAGCAACACACAGATGCGCATGAAGTCGGCGACTTGATCGGTCATCGTGCCAAACCGGACCAAATCCGCCACGGTGAACGGCGTCTTGGCGAACTTGCGGATGGTGATGGTCGGGCCTTTGAGCGAGAGCGGCGCGATGATGGCGTTGACGCGGCTGCCGTCGGCCAGGCGCGCGTCCACGTAGGGCGAGCTTTCATCAATGCGCTTGCCGATCGGCGCGACGATGCGTTCGATGATCGCCAGCACCTGCGCGTCGTCCACAAACGTGCGCTCGGTCAGTTGGATCTTGCCGCGACGCTCCACGTAAATCTTGTCGGGGCCGTTGACCATGATTTCGGTGATATCGTTGTCATCCAGCAGGTCATCCAGCGGGCCAAGGCCGATGGCTTCCTGGATGATCTCGCGCGTAATCTGGGCCGGCGGGATCGAGGCCGGAAGCTGGTCCTTAATCTCGTTGACGATGGACGCGACGGTGGCGCGGACTTTCTCCTGTAACGATTTCGTCGCGGCTGTGTTGGTGCCCACAAGCCGTTTCAGGTCGAGCCGCTTGAGCAGCTCGGTGTGAATCTGCGCCTTGAACTTCCGCATCAGAGCGCGCGCCGGATCGCCGGGAGCCGCCGGCGGCTCTTCCTGACGCGGCGGAGGTGGTTTGGACGAAGAAACGGGTTCTTCAACGGGCTGCGCGGACGCGGCTTCGTCCTTCGGGTAGTCCAGCCAGATGACGCACGCCCCGATGATGACGCGCTGGCCGACGTGGATGCGGACGCGGCGCTTGATGCGAACGCCTTCCACGAAAGTGCCGTTGGTGCTGCCAAGGTCCTCGATCTGGATGTTGTCCGGATTGTAAAGGAGCCGGGCATGCTGGCGGGAGATGCCGCTGTTGCTGACGCAGATGGCGCAGGCCGGATCGCTGCCAATGGAATACTCGGCCGGATGCAGGCGCTGGCGAATCCTGCGTTTCTGGCCGTCCTCGGTCACTTCCACGACGAGGTCGAGTTGGTCGGTGGTCTTCGGCATGTCAGGCGATCGCTCGGAATGATGTTGCGGTTTCAGCGGCCCAGCGTCGACAACGGCGTTGTCCTTGGCACCGCCGTCGCTGGCACGGGCGATGACGGCGACAGCAACTGCGGGTGCAGCCGTTGCTGGCGGATCCGGTTCAGTTCGTTGAAGTTCTTCTCCAGTTTCACAAAGTCCACGTTCTCCAATTGCTGCTCGACGGAGACATCCTCGCGGTTGCGCAACGCGAGCGAGAGGCGGCCTTTCTGGTGCGCAAAAACCAGCATCTCCGCCTCGCGCGGCGTCACGCCCACCGTCACGGAGGAATACTGGCTGCCGAACCGGTCGGCGCTTCCTTGCATCTCCGACGGACGCCGGCTCATGACCTGACCCGTGGCCAGCACGGTCACGTCCTGCAGGATGGTGAGCGTGACAGTGTCGGAAAGCTGCTGGCCGGCGGCCGGCGTGCCGCCTTTGGTGGCGCCGGGGAATGTAAAGGTGCCGATGATGTCCACGTGATCGTTCGGTTTCACGTGGCCACTGACGGCGGCGGTGCTGTCCACCGGAATGGCCACGGCGCGCTCGCCGAGCTTGATCATGCCCGACATGCCGCCGACACCACCGTAGGGCATGTCCACGTCGCTCCAGAGGATTGGCTGGCCGTCATTGAGAAACACGCGCGTTTTCTTGCCAATCAGTTCGGTATAGTCATCGGGCAGAACGGCGCGTCCGGTGATTGACTGGGCAAAGACGTTCGCAATGCCGATGTCGTTCTTGGCGAGAACGGTGCCGACCGGAACGTTGCGTCCGGCAGCTATCACGCGGACCCGCGCGAACTGGGCCTCGAACTTGGTTTTGAAGTTCTCAAAGTTTTGCTTTGAGAGGACGAAGGCGGCGATACCAGCCAACAACGCAGCGAGGAGGATGATTTTCTGTTTCATAGCGAAGAGCGGCGAATCAATAACGTGACAGTCAGTTCTCCGGTTCTCTCATCGGTCTGGGCGCTCACCGTGCAGTTCAACGCGCCGCGGCGATACATCACCGGCGCGCTGCGCCCGCCGTCGCGGCCGCCCATCGGCTCCCAACCGTTGGAGGGCAGGCTTTGCGCGTAAAACTGGCGCGCGTTCTCCGGCATGCCGGCAGCCCGATAAACCGCCACCGTCGTCTTGGTTTTCTGGTCTTCCATGTGATAGACCAGCCGCCCGCCGGGATACGGCGGAACATTTGGCAACGTGATGTCGGGTGCCTGGCCGCCCGCAGTGGTGGCATTGAAACGGGCGACGTCCTCCCACCTCTGCCGCACGGCGAAGATCATCGCCTTGCCGGGGCCGGCCGGCGAGACAACCATGCGCGTCAGCTCGTCTTTCGTGGTCAGAATGCCCATCGCGCCGTCGTCGCTGCCGGGAATGGCAGCGTTGAGCTGCCGCGCGCGCAGACCGCTCTCCAGCCGGTTGGCGACCACGCCCGGCGACAGGTCGCCGCCGTAGATTTCCAGCACCGCGTCGCTGCCGTTGATTTTGTATTCGGTGCGATACACCTGTTTCAGTCCGATGGCTTCGGAAACCTCCGCCAATGGCGCGGCCTCGCCGCTGAGGAAAACGCGTGCGTTGGCATCGGCCGCCAGCATGGCGGCTGCGAGCGCGGCGGGAAAGCAAATTTTTTGGCGAAGGCGGCTGAAGTTCCTGCGTGAGCCTGTAGCGGCGGTCTCCGACCGCCGAAATCCTCTATCATCAACCGCCGGCGGTCGGAGACCGCCGCTACAGTTGCCGGTATTGCAGAAAGCTCGATTCACTGCACGTTGGTGATCGGCGGCAGGAAGACCTGACTTTGCAGGTTGATCGAATCGCGTCCGTAAACAAGGGACTGCAACGCGCTGCCAAACTCCACAACGCCGTTGCCGTCCTGACGGTCAATCCGGCCGAGCGCGAAGCGGTGCGTGCTCTGGCCGATCAGCCAGCCGCTGGTGGTTGTCTGGTTGTTGAACGCCCGCGAGAAGACCGGCTGGATTTGGAGATAGGGCGCGGTGTAGTTTAGGTAATCAATATAGGTGCCGCCCGCGACGGACTCGTTCAAGGTCTGCCGGGCAGTGGCATAGAACGCCGATGCATCGCCCGACACCGCTACGTCCTGGAAGGTGTAGTTCATGTTGTCCAACCCCAACTCCCGCATCCGCTGAGTCTGGCCGGAATTGTTGACCCAGGTTTGGAGGACCTGCTGCGGCGCCGAAGCCTGCGCCAAGGTGACGGAGCTGTCGGAAATGGCCTGCCCCCAAGCCGTGCCCGCGGCTTCGGTCATCGAAGTGAGCCAGTGGTAGCCGCCTTCGCCAAACGTGATGATCCCCACGAGAATCACGATCATGGCAATGATTCCCACGAGCAACTCCAGCATCGCCTGGCCTGTTTGCAGTTGTCGTTTCATGTTGTCCCGTCAATGCACGATGATTCCGCCCTGGTTGCCGCCGCCGCCCGGACAAGGATTGGCGTTGGTATTGCTGGCCCACCAGTTGATGCCGATCTGCCGGAACGCCGGGTTTTCCCACACCCGCAACTGGTCGCAGTAAACACAGCCGCCTTGCAGTGCCGTCAGCCCCTGCTGGCTATAGGGCGGAATGTGTTCAAACTTATGTTGGAGCCAGGCCGGGTCGAAGTCGCCGCCGGAGGAGGAAAACACCAGCGGAATCAACCGCACGTTGGAGAAGACCGGCAACACCACTGGGTATTGAGTCGGCGGCGTGGTGTTGTCTATCTGGCCGAAAGCCCGCGCTGCCGCCGATGCCACGATCCCTCTGCCGGAGACGGAATTGGCTCCACGGAGCGCAGAGAGGTTGTTCAGGGCCTGACTCAATTCGGTCTGCCGGCCGGCGGCTGTCCATGAAGTCTGGTCGGGATTGGCCACCGCCATCGTCACGTTGGCCGATGCCTGCGATACCCAGACCGAGTCGGCGTTCTGGCTGCTGTAGTTAAATTGCGGCTTCACGTCGCTCCTCAGCAACTGCGCCACAAGCGTCGCGTCCCACTGCCTGCTCCAACCGCTGTTATAGACCGCCCAGTTCAGATTCACATAACTATCGGCCAACGCTGGATACTGGAATTGTGGCCAGTTCGTTGTGCTGAAGTCCGGCCAGTTCGGGTTTTGCTCCAGCCCGCGGCCGGCCAGTGCGCCTTGGATATAATTGTTGAGCGCATCCCTGGTGGCAGTCGAAAATATGGCGTCTGATTGCGGACTCAATCGCAGGTTCAGGAACCTGCACGGATCTGCTCTGCTATAAACAACACGGCGCACTTGTCCCCAGAAAGTCCAGTCGGTGTAGATCGGCGGCCAGATCAACGGTTTCAGAAAACACCAGTCTTGGCCGGCAATAGCGCCATAGAACGCGCGCTCGCCAAGAAACTGGCGCGCGTAAGGGGACGCATCGTTCCAATTCAGATCGCCGTCATCACCCCAAGCGTTGGCTGGCAGCGCCGCGACGCCTAGGTCGGCGATCTCCCTGCACAACGCCGCGTAATCCATCAGCAACTGCTGCCGCTCATTGACATCGAAGAGATCGAGCCACCGGTTTCCGAAATAGTCTGGGTTGGCCTCGATGGACTGCGCCAGGTCGTAGAACGTGTTGGCATACGAAGTCACCGCGTGCATGCCATTGAGCTTGGCCGCCTGTTGTGCGTAGAGCACGCCCAGCATTGGCCCGGTCAAGTAGATCCTTGCCTGTAGTTTGTCCAAGGCAGAGTAAAGCGGCTGCCACATCGCGGGCTGGTTTTCGGTGTCTCCAAATGGCGATGGGCCTTCGGTCACGATTTGCGTCGTGATCTTCATCAAGTTGATCTCGCCGATGGCGTTCAGCGACGAGAGTTGCCACCGCGCGCCCATCAATGCCGCCGAATCGCTACTGTTCTGCGAGCGCACCCGCTGCACAACAACATGCTGCGTGTCATACACCGAGAACGCCACAAACGTCAGGATGATCATGATCATCATCATAAAAATCAGCGTCTGGCCCCGGCGACCGGGAACGCGGTGCGGCCTGCCTGACGTTGGCGTGACGATCTTCATTGCAGATAATGCTCGTAGTGCAATCCCAAATCTGTCCGGGTGTTTTGCATCATGCCGACCGTGGCGTTGGTCCCGCGGTTGAGGCGGTAGAAAGCGCCCACCATCGGCATCTCCAAGGGATGTTCCTGATCATGACGCTCCGACAACATGCGCGTGGCTGTGTTCTCCGAAATGTTCGCCCTCATGTTGTATTGGTCCCAGTAGGCGTAGTCCATGTTCCCGCCTACTGCGCGGTTCAAGTAGAGGGGAATGGTGATGGTCTCCAAGGCCAGTTGCTCCGTCTGCGACATGTTCTGGCCCGGTGACAACATCGTGCCCGCCGCCGGAATCGCCGCCGCCCGGTAGGCGCGCAAATAGGTCTCTTGATTGAACCCAACCGTGGCCGATCGTGCCGAAGCGAACGACGCGAACTGTAGCACGCGCTCGTGGTTGTAGAGAATCGCCGCCTGCAAGAACCCCCAGAAAATGAGACAGAGGAGCATGATTACAAAAACCGACTCGACCATGGCTTGCCCCCAAGCGGCCCGACTCGCGCCTTGCCGCAGCAACCGCCTATGGTCCCGACGCCGTATCATGCTCCTCTGCCGTGATGCCGGATAAACCGGAGCTTTCCGGCCTGATCCGGTTTGATTTGGTTTGACCAGATCAAACAAGACAAACTAGGAACCCGAGCCACTCTGAATGCCTGTGGACTGGAGGTTCCGCAGCACGTCGGCGGAGGTGTTCTGCTGCACGTCCTGCTGCGCAGCGGCCGCGTTCTGGCCCGAATCGAATGTCGAAACCGTGCCCGCCAGTTTCTGCCGGAGCGTGTCGCTGAAGATGCCGAAGATCGCCAGCGCCGCCAGCGCCACCACCACCACAATGACGATATACTCCGTCATCGTCTGGCCGGACTTCCTTGTTGGTAACCACTTGATAGTCTTGTTCATGTTCACTCTCACCATCTTTGTTCGCTTTTATGCGATTTGTTTTCTGCTTTGATTCCGGCCGGCGTCAGTGCCGGCGCGGAGTGTTACGGATACTGCGACGACAGGAGACTCAGCACGCGATATTCATGCTCCAGGTAGGAATTCAGGAAGATCGCGAGGATGCCGAAGAACAACAACGTCACCCCGGCGACCAGGACAAACTCGGTCATCACTTGGCCGCTTTGCCACCGAATCCCGCTTCGCACTCGCGTCGTCATCGCTACTTCTTATGCCTTCTTTTTGCCCCGACTTACCGCCGTAAACTACCAGCCGACATCCCCTTCCGCAACCTCTTTCAATCCGCGTGCGGCGGCCCGAAGACCGCCGGCAAGGATGCCGGCGCTACGAGACGCGGACCGTGTCGCCCACCTTCGCACGAAATGTCTTCGCCGCGTTGCCGAGGTTGACGCACAGTTCGACGTAATTACTGGAGCCGATGACGGCGATGGCTTTACCGCGCGGCGCTTCGGCGTAGAAGCGGCCAAACTTCCGGATGACGCCGTTCCAGCGGGAGCCGATGCGGAACGATTTCGGCTCGCCGGGGAGCTGTTCGAGGTGGTGGGCGGCGATGTTGGTGACGAGGTTGCCGAAACGGTCCACGAACATCACGCGGCCTTCGATGCTTTTCTTGGTCACCTTCGGCTCGGCGGTCTCCAGCCGCACGATGCTTTCGATGACCGGGCCGACTTCCTGGAACGCAATGCCCTTGGCAAGGTGCGCGGCCACGGGCGCGAAGATGTCACGGCCGTGAAACGTGCGACTGACGGGCCGGTTGAAAAGCCGCTCGTTCTCGACGGAGCGGATTTGAAGCGGGGCGCGGTCGTCCACGGCGGCGAGGGCCAGCGTCAGCACTCCGTTGTCGGGTGCGAGGAAGAAATAATCCTGCGACTTCACCGCAATGGCTCGCCTAGGCGAGCCGACGCCGGGGTCCACGACGGCGACGTGGACGGTGTCGCGCGGGAAGTTGCGGAAGCACTGCGCGAGCACGAACGCGCCGGCAAGGATATCCTGCCCAGCGATCTCGTGCGTCACGTCCACAACGCGCGCGTCCGGCGCGATGCCGGCGATGACGCCTTTCATTGCCGCGGCGAACCAGCCGCCCGTGCCAAAATCTGAGGTCAAGGTGATGACAGACATGTGTTGATCTGATTTGCTCGGTGACGACGTTGACATCTTGTGCTGTTCAACGCAGGTCGTCAAGGGGTGGACCATCGCTGCATCGTCTCATAAACCTAGACTTGCAAGCGGGGCGACGATGACGCAAGTTTCGCGGCGACCGAGCGGTTGATTTTGAGCAGTATTTGATGAACGGAATGCCCAACAGCGCGGAGAAGGCCACGCGACGCCAGTTTTTGCGGCGGAGCGTCGGCGGAGCGTCGTTGTTCGGGTTGGGGAGCGCGAGCGGATTGTTGTCATTCCCGGCGCAGGCGGAGAAGCCGGTCGTTGGCAAAGGCGGCGGCGGGCACAGCCTCGGCAGCGAATTCACCTACGATTTGTCGAAGTTCTACAAGACCGATCCCGCGTTGATCCAATACAACGAGGCGGCGAAAATCGCCACGGGCTTCAAGGAGTTGCGCGCCGTCGCGATTGGTCCGGAGGATTGGGTTTACGCCGCGGGCGATCAGGCGGTTCGCGTGTTCAGCAAGGCCGGCGAGCGCGTCAGCGAGTTCGAGTTGGGCGACCGGCCGCGTTGTCTGGCGGTGGCTGCGACGGGAAACATATTTGTTGGGATGAAAGATCGCGTCGAGATGCTCGATGGCCGCGGTGCGCAGCAGGCGCGATGGAAGAGCGCGGGCAGCGACGCGGTGCTGACGGCGGTGGCGGTGGCGGTGAAGGATGTCTTCGTCGCCGACGCCGGCAATCGCGTGGTGTTGCGCTACGACCTCGCGGGCAAACTGGTCGGCCGCATCGGCAAGAAGGACCCCGCCAAACACATCCCCGGCTTCATCGTGCCGAGTCCGTATCTCGACCTCAGCGTCGGTGCGGACGGACTGCTTTGGGTTGTGAATCCGGGACGGCACCGGCTCGAAGCCTACACGTTCGACGGCGATCTCCAGAGCTTCTGGGGCGAGGAGAGTCTTGGCGTGAAAGGATTCTGCGGCTGCTGCAACCCGATTCACTTCGCGCGCCTGCCTGATGGCCGGTTCGTGACCAGCGAGAAAGGTCTGCCGCGCGTGAAGGTGTATTCCACGAAGGGCGATTTCGAGGGCGTCGTTGCGGGGCCGGAACTTTTCCCAAAGCAGATCGAGAACCCTCACACGGCCGGGGTGAGCGGCGTCTGCATGGATCTGGCGGTAGACTCGACAGGCCGCGTCTTGCTGGCGGACGCGTTCACACGAGAAGTCCGCGTCTTCACCCGAAAGAAATGAAACTGCTTCTCCCGCAAATCCAGCATCGGCGCGAATTTCTGCGCAGCGGTTTGCGTTACGCGATTCTGGCTGCGCTGGCGGCGGTGGCCAGTGTGCTGGCGGCGCGGCGAACGGTGGCGCCAGACCAAGCCAACTGTCCCAAGATCAAGCTTTGCCGCGGCTGCGCGTCGCTGCCGACGTGCGCCCTGCCACAGGCGACTGAGGTGAGAACGACGACGAAACGTTCATGAGCGCACCGATTACCAAACCGGAATCCTCGCGACGCCAGTTTTTCAACGGCACCGTGCGCGGCGCGTTCTTGTTCCTGCTCGGCGCGGCCACAACGTTGCTCTTCCGCCGCAGCCAGCCAAAGCGGACGGTGTGGCAGATTGATCCCTACAAGTGCATCTGCTGCACGCGCTGTGCAACCGAGTGCGTGATGCATCCGTCGGCGGTCAAGTGCGTGCAAGTCTATCCAATGTGCGGCTACTGCAAGCTATGCACCGGCTACTTCGAGCCGGAGCCGATCAGTCTCGACACCGGCGCCGAAAACCAGCTTTGCCCAACCGGCGCGATCAAGCGCCGCGCGCTGGAGGATCCCTACTACGAATACACCATAGACGAGCCACTTTGCATCGGTTGCGCGAAGTGCGTGAAGGGCTGCGTTCTGTTCGGCAACGGCTCGTTCTTCCTGCAAGTGCGCCACGACCGCTGCGTGAACTGCGACGAATGCGCGATCGCCATCGCGTGTCCCCCGCAGGCATTCCAGCGTGTGCCGGCGGACAAACCTTACCTGATGAAGGACCGGGAGCATCAGGCATGAGGCGATTGGCTCGCAGTTGTCTCTGGCTGGCGTTGCTAAGCTTGCCGCTTGCAAGCGCGTTCGGCGTTGAGCGGTTCCCGCCGCCGGAATTCGATGCCGGTTACAAGATGCCCGTGACGACCGTGCCAGCGGCGCGGGCGCAATGGCTGAGTTACCTCGACGTGGCGGTGCTGGTGGCGGCACTGGCGCTGACCTCGCATTTGGTCTTGAGAAAACGCTCACGCGACGGCGTGCTGGCGGTGTCGGTGTTCTCGCTGCTCTATTTCGGCTTTTACCAGCAAGGCTGCGTCTGCTCGATCGGCTCGGTGCAGGATGTGGCGCTGGCGTTGTTCAACAGCAGCTACGTCGTGCCGCTGACGACCGTGGCGTTCTTCCTGCTGCCGCTGGTGTTTACGCTGTTCTTCGGACGGACGTTTTGCGCGGCGGTCTGTCCGATGGGCGCGATTCAGGATTTGACACTGCTGAAACCGGTAAAGACGCCGCCGTGGCTCGAACACGCGCTCGGCGTGTTACCGTTCGTCTATCTCGGGGCGGGAATTCTTTTCGCAGCGACCGGCAGCGCGTTCATCATCTGCGAATACGATCCATTCATCGCGCTCTATCGGCGCACCGGCAGTTTCGGGATGCTGGCACTCGGCGCGGCGTTCTTGATTGCCGGTATTTTCATCGGCCGCCCGTATTGCCGTTTCCTCTGTCCGTATGGCGCGCTGTTGAGTCTGGTGTCGCGTTACTCGAAATGGAATGTGACGCTCTCGCCAACGGATTGCATCCACTGCCAGATTTGCGACACCGCCTGTCCGTATGGCGCCATCGCGGACCCGACCCTGAAGGACCCGCATCCCGACCCGCGTAAGCGCAAGCGGCGGCTGATTGCGCTGGCGGCGCTGGTGCCGTTGCTCGTCGTGCTGGGTGGCTGGCTCGGTGGGCGGCTCGGCGTGCCGTTCTCGCGAATGCACGCCACCGTCAGTCTCGCCGAACAAGTCGCTGCCGAGGACGCCGGCAAGGTGAAGGAGCCAACCGACGCCAGCAAAGCGTTTCGCCAGACCGGCCAGCCGGTGGAGGAACTCTACGCCGAGGCGCTGCGCGTGCGCGGCAGATTTGCGGGTGGCAGCGTGTGGTTCGGCGCGTTTGTCGGTTTGGTATTCGGCGTGACATTGATCTCGGTTTCCGAACCGCGAAAGCAGGACATTTACGATCCCCATCCTGGTGACTGCGTCTCGTGTGGCCGGTGCTACGTTTACTGCCCGAAAGAAATCGTCCGTGTGAAACGCATCCAAAGCAAGAACGTCATCCCGCTGACACCGATTCGAGGCGAACAGAAGAGTTGAACATCATGCAGCCAGCAACCAAGAATTCCACGCCGACCGCCGCAGGCCACTGGCCGCAAGCGCAGGTCCGCACCGCCATCATCGCGGGAGCGTTCTGCGTCATCATCGCGGTGCTGATGCTCATCAACCAGCTCCAGAGTCGCTCTTTCGACCCACTGACTGCGCAGGAGCTTAAGCAACTCAAGGCATCGCTGGTGCAGAATCCCACCGACGAAGGGCTGAAAAAACAAATCCGCGCGCTGGATCACAACCTGCGCCGGCACCATTCGCGCCATGTCTTGCTGGCCGAGCGCGGCGGCTGGTTGCTGATTGTGGGCGCATCGGTGTTTCTGTTTGCCGTCCAGTCGGCCATCTACCGGCGGAAACTACCAAAGACGCAGAAGCTCGATCGCACGCATGAAACCGAAGACCACGCCGCCGCGACGGCGCGAATGGGAGTGGCGATGCTCGGCGTGATGCTCGGCGCCGCGGCGTGGGCGCTGGCTGCGGAGACGACGACGCTCATCCCGGCGCAAACCGCGAAGGTCGCCTCGCCGACAGAGGCCGTAGTCGCCGAACCTCCAGCCCCGACAACGCCGTTCCCGACGCCGGAAGAACTCAAACAGAACTGGCCGCGTTTCCGCGGGCCGAGCGGCTCCGGTATCTCAGCCTACGCGAACGTCCCGACGACGTGGAATGCCAAGACCGGTGAAAATATTTTGTGGAAAGTGCCCGTGCCGATCATCGGTCCGAATTCGCCCGTGCTGTGGGGCAACCGCGTGTTCCTTTGCGGTGCGACGGAGAAGAAGCGCGAGGTCTATTGTTACGACACGGCGAGCGGCAAGCTGTTGTGGCAAAAGCAGGTCGGCGACATTCCCGGCACCGATCCCGAAGCTCCCTCGGTGATGGATGAGGGCGGCTTCGCGCCTTCCACGGTGGCGACCGACGGCCGGCGAGTCTATGCGATCTTCGCCAACGCCGACGTTGCCGCTTTCGACTACAAAGGCAATCGCGTCTGGGCGCGGAATCTCGGCAAGTTCGATGACAGCTACGGTCATGCGTCGTCGCTGGAGACCTATCACGACAGGTTGCTGATCCAAATTGACCAGGGCACCGGCAAGGATGGCAAGTCGAAGATACTGGCGCTTGAGACCGCGACGGGCAACACCGCGTGGGAGTCTGCGCCGCGACCCGTGCCCGGCTCGTGGTCGTCGCCGATCCTCATCAACACCGGCCAGCGCGAGTTGTTCATCGCCACCGCCAAACCGTGGGTCATGGCCTACGATCCCGCCACCGGCAAGGAAATCTGGCGCGTCGAGGCGCTCTCCGGCGAAGTCACACCCTCGCCGGTCTTTGGCGCGGGTCTTGTGTTCACAGCGATCGAAGGTGAAAAACTCGCTGCCATCAAACCCGACGGCGCGGGCGATGTGACCAAGACGCACGTCGTATGGAGTGCCGAGGATGGCCTGCCGGACGTTTCCAGTCCGCTCTGCGACGGCCAGCGCGTTTATCTCGCCACTTCCACCGGCCAGATCACCTGCTTCGAGGCGACGAAGGGCAAGAAACTCTGGGAGAAGGAACTGGACAACATCAGCTTCAAATCGTCGCCCGCCCTCGCCGGCGGCAAGGTCTATATCTTCTGCGACAAAGGCTCGTGCATCATTCTGCAAGCCGGCGACACCTACAAGGAAGCGGCCCGCGCCGAACTCGGCGAGGAAGTGCTCTCATCGCCCGCGTTTGCCGACGGCCGCATCTACATCCGCGGCAAGAAGTCGCTCTTTTGCATCGGCAACAAGCCGAAGTAAGCCGTGCTGTCGTTTCTCAACCCCGTCTCGTGGCAGGCGGGCCAGGGGAATCGGCACCCAACTGCCAGCTACTTTGCCTTGATCTCCGTCCAGTAGCGGTCGCGGAGTTGTAGGCTTTCACCGAGGTCGCCGAGGAAATTGCACCGTTTCAACGTCGCCTCATCGGGATAGCGCGCGGGGTCGCTGAGGATCGCGGGCTTGATGAATGGCCGCGCCGCGTCGTTCGCGCAGGCGTAGCTCATCGCGTTGACCACCGCCGCGATGTTCTTCCCTTCCAGCATGTAGTTGATGAACGTGTGCGCCGCTTCGATGTGCCGCGCGCTCCTCGGGATGCAGAGGTTGTCCACCCACACCGTGCAGCCTTCCTTCGGGATTACGTAGGCGAGGTTCTTGTCCTCGTCGCACGCCTTGGCCAACTCGCCGTTGTAGCCGTGCGCGATCCACACGTCGCCGCTGCGCAGGATGCCGGCGAAGTCCGACGAGTTGTAGGTCTTCACCAGAGGTTTCTGTCTTACCAACAGATCGCGCGCCACGGCTAGCTCGGTGGCATTGGTCGAGTTCGCCGAGTGGCCGGACATGCGCAGCGCGACGCCGAAACACTCCCGCATGTCGTCGAGCATCAGCACGCGCCCCTTCCACCGCTCGTCGAACACCGCCGCCCAACTGTCCAGCGTCGCGCCCACCTTCGCCTTGTTGTAGGCGAACCCGGTCGTGCCCCACAGATACGGCACACTGTGGCGGTTGCCCTTGTCGAACGGCAGGTCGCGAAACTTCGACGTGATGTTGGCGAGGTTCGTCAGCTTCGCGTGGTCAAGCGGCACCAGCAGGCCCTGCTTCGTCATGATGCGCACCATGTAATCCGTCGGCACCACGATGTCGTAATCGCTCGCGCCCGATGCCAGCTTTTCCAGCACCGCCTCGTTCGAATCGTAAACGTCGAATTTGACCCTGATACCCGTCTGCGCCGTGAACTGGCTCAGCAGCTCCTGCGTGATGTAGTTGGTCCAGATATAGACGTTGAGCCGTTTGCCATCGTCCTTGCCACCGCAGCCGAGCAGTGTCAGGAGCACGCAAAGCGCAATGAATCGTTTCATCGCTTCGAAGTTTCTAGCCGCTGTGCCGCCGCAATCAAGCCAATCGTCACCACCAGCAGCAATGTGCTCACGGCGTTGATCTCCGGCGTCACGCCAGTCTTCACCATCGAGTAGATTTGCAACGGCAGTGTCGTCGCACCCGGCCCCGCCACAAACGACGTGATGATGTAGTCATCAATGGAAAGCGTGAACACCAGCAACGCTCCCGCAAGCACACCCGGCGCGATGAGCGGCAGCGTCACGCGCCAGAACGTCTGCCAGCGGTTCGCGCCGAGATCCATCGCCGCTTCCTCCAGCGACTGGTCAAATCCCGTCAGCCGCGCTCGCACCACCAGCGCCACATAGCTGATGCTAAACGCGATGTGCGCCAGCACCACCGTCGTCAGGCTCAATCGCATCGCGATGAACCCGAACAAGCTCACCAGCGCCGCGCCCACCACGATCTCCGGCACAATCACTGGCAGATAGAGCAACGATTGCGTGGCGCGTTTGCCGGGGAACTCATGCCGCGCCATCGCCAGCCCTGCCATCGTCCCGATCACCGTCGCCACGACCGTCGCCATTACACCGACGATCAAGCTGTTCACCACCGCGTGGCCGATCAGTTCGTCCCGGAACAACACGCGATACCAATCCAGCGTGAAGTGTTTCCAAACCGCCGTCTGTCGCTCCGAGTTGAACGAGAACACCACCAGCACCGCAATCGGCGCGTAGAGAAACGCATAAACGAGCCACGATACGGCACGCAACACTGGCGCTCCACGCTCCACGCTCCACGCTCTACGCTTCACAGCGCCACCTCCTCTCCTCGTCGCCGCGCCCAGCCCGCATATGCCCACAGCAACGCCAGCACGAACGCCGTCAACGCCATCGCCACCGCGCTGCCGAACGGTTTGTTCAACGCTGGGCCGAATTGGTTCTGGATGAGATTGCCGACCAGCATGCCCTTCGCGCCACCAAGCAAGTCGGGCGTGATAAACGTGCCGAGGCTGGGGATGAACACCAGCACGATGCCCGCGACCGTGCCCGGCATCGCCAGCGGCATCGTCACGCGCCAGAACGCCGCCGCCGCGCTCGCCCCAAGATCACGCGCCGCTTCCAGCAGAGAGCGGTCGAGCTTCTCCAGCGACGCGTAAATCGGCAGCACCATGAACGGCACCTCGGCATAAACCTGCCCGATCATTACCGCCAGCGGCGTGTAGAGCAGCGGCAATGGCTCATGAATGACGCCCAACGACATCAGCAGCGAATTGATCACGCCTTGGTCGCGCAGGATAAACATCCACGCGTAGGTCCGCACCAAAAAGCTCGTCCAGAACGGAATCACCACGAGCGCGAGCAAAACGTTCTTCCGTTCCGGACGCGCCTTCAACGCGATGTAGTAGGCCACCGGATAACTCACCAGCAGGCAGATCACTGTCGTCGCCACTGCGATCCACACCGAACGTGCGTAAATGATGGTGTAGCCTGACTCGAAGCTGCGGATATAGTTCGCCAGCGTTGGCCCCGGTTCAATCACTCCGTAAAGCCCCGCGCGTTGTAAACTCAGCCAGAGCATGATCGCCAGCGGCACGAGAAACAGCAATCCCAGCACGAGCCATGTCGGCGAAATGAGAAGAAACGCGAAACGCGGGGCACGGATTGTAGATTGCGGCTTCATTGCAGCGGCACTTCGTGGCGTTTCTCCCACTTCACCCATACGCGGTCGCCGGACTTCAGACGCGACACCGCGTCGGGCACGCCGTCGTTCTGCTCGACGACCGTGAGCAGCTTCCCGTCCGTCGTGCGCACTAGCCACCGCGTTGTCTCGCCTTGATAGACTTTGCTCTCGACCCTCCCCACGACCGCGTCCTCGGCGGCCGTTACCCGCAGCCGCATCTTCTCCGGCCGCACCACGAAGCCGTCGAAGAAATTAACCGCGCCCATGAAGTCCGCGACGAACTTTGTCCGCGGCCGCTCGAAAACCTCTTCCGTCGTGCCGACCTGCTCGATCTTGCCGAGATTCATCACCGCCACCCGGTCGGCCAGCGTCAACGCTTCCTCCTGATCGTGCGTGACGAAGATGAACGTGATGCCCACGCGCCGCTGGAGCGCCTTAAGCTCCACCTGCATCTCCTTGCGCAGCTTCACATCGAGCGCCGCGAGCGGTTCGTCGAGCAACAACACCTTCGGATGCAGGGTCAGTGCCCGTGCCAACGCCACGCGCTGCTTCTGACCGCCACTGAGCTGATCGGGCTTGCGGTCTCCCAAGCCATCCATGCGCACGAGCCGCAACATCTCCTCAATCTTGGATTTTGGAGTTTGGAGTTTTGATTGGTAACGGAGGCCGAACGCAACGTTGTCGGCGACTGTGAGGTGAGGAAACAAGGCGTAGTGCTGGAAGACGGTGTTCACTGCCCGCTCGTTTGCCGGCACGCCGGCCACGTCCGTGCCGTCGAGAATGACACGCCCTGCATCTGGCTGCTCGAAGCCCGCCACCAGCCGTAGCAGCGTCGTCTTGCCGCAACCGCTCGGTCCCAACAGCGCGAAAAACTCGCCGCGCGCGATTTCCAGCGTGACCCCGTTGACGGCGGCCGTCGCGCCGAAATGCTTCTCCACTTGCTCCAGCCGCAGGATGACGTCGCTCATATCGTTGGCCAGACACTCTTGTCTGGCGGGCATAATCTCAAATCGAGTTGGACAAGACCAGACAAGAGTGCCCGGCCTACTTGCCACGATACACACACCGCGCCGTGCAGGTTTCCTGCACGACGATGGCGCTTAACTTCGGCAGCCTAGGCTTCAGCTTCCGCCATATCCACCGCGCCAAAATCTCACTCGTCGGGTTCTCCAAGCCGGCAATCTCGTTCAAGTGATAGTGGTCAAGCTGCTCATACACCGGCCGGAACGCCTTCGAGATGTCGCCGTAGTCCACCAGCCAGCCGCGCTTCTCGTCAACTTTGCCGGCAACGTGGACCTCGATCCTGAAACTATGTCCGTGCAGCCGGGCGCATTTGTGGCCCTTCGGCGCTTTCGGCAGCGCGTGGGCTGCCTCGAACGTGAAATCTTTGATCAATTCAACCTTCATATCATCAAATCGCCGACGCGCAGCCGGCTTCCATTGGTTAATAGCAACAACGGTCGCTGCATCTCGCCGAGCGAACAATACCGGTCCGCCTGCGCCATCGCGACAGCTTCTTTCGGTGAAAAACCAGCAAAGCCGACCGTTGAGATTTTGGATTTTGGATTTTGGATTTTGGAGTGGCGGAGTTTTGCGAGCAACGAAATCGGCCGCACAAACACGAATCGGTTCAACGGCGACGGAACCCAACCGCCGCGCTCATCCAACACTACTGTCCAGTGCGTCGAGCCTTTGCTGGCCCACACGCGTCCGCGGAAGCTCCACTCGTTCCGCGCCCGTGCAATCGCCGCCGCATCCTCGAACGACAACTCTGCGCGCGGCCGGCGACAGTCAAACGCCTCCATTTCCTCCGCCAGCGCCTCTGCAAACGCTGCCGCGTCGCCGCGCACGAAGAAGCACTGCGGCGACATGCAGCCCTGCTGGTCCCACATCGAGGCGTCGCGGGCCGCCGCGGTGGTGATTTTGGATTTTGGATTTTGGATTTTGGAGTGGAGGAAATCCACGACGCCGATGCTGACGCGATGGCCGAAGTCGAAGAATGTGGGAGGGGCCTCAGCGCCCCGACTTCGCTTTGTCCTGCGGTTGCGTCGGGGCACTGAGGCCCCTCCCACATTCCGCCGCAACTTTGCCAGCGTCTCATCGTTGCCGTAAGCTACGACAACGCCGACGCGACGATACTGCTCGCGGTCGGCAGTCAGCATCACGCGCTTGGCGAGCTTTGAGTCCACCACCGCCAGCGACTTCATGAACAGCGCGGGCATCGGGTCGCCCGTGGCCGGTTTGACGACGTTACGCGCGCCGCTGAGCAAGCCGACGATGATGCTGACCACGCCGGGGTTGGGCAGGTTGCCGGAGAGGATGTGGCAGACCGTGGAGCGTGAAGCGTGAAGCGTGGGGCATGGGGTTTCACACCGCTCCAGTTCCTCGACGTTTGCCGTAATGTCCGCGAACAGCTCGCGCAGGCCCAGTTCGACCATTTGCGGAGAAAAGGCGGTGAGTTCGCGTTTGGCACGAGCCATCCACGGGCTGCCGCGTTTCAACCAAAGCCGTGCTGTTGCTGCGATCACCTGTCCCGTTGTCATGACGGCACCATGAGCGAGCATCCTCGCGCTTCCGCTTGGGGTGCGCGGCAGAGCAATTCGAAGCCGTCCCCGCGGCAAATGCCGATGTCGTCGGTCTGGATCGCGATGACGGAGGCGCGGTTGGCGAGGTCAAAGACGCGGATGAGACCACGCTTGCCCTCACGCGCCTCGCGGCCGGTTTCGGGGTTGATAAGCCGCACGCGAGTCCAAGGCGGACCGTGGAACATTGCGGCTTGGGAGGCTGCGTAGAACTGCGACGACAGCTCACACATGCCGTATTCGCTGACGAGGGCCGAGCGAGGCACGCCGAGCTTCGTAGAAATGAGAGCGTGCAGTTCCTCGCGCGGCACCTCGCGGGTGCGGCCTTTGTAACCGCCGGTTTCCATCACGCGCGAGCCGCGCGGCAACTGTAGGCCGCGTCCCCGACGCGGCGCGGCGGCAATGGCGTCGAGCAGGTGGACGAAGGCGAAGGCGGTGCCGAGGAGAAGGGTTTTTGATTTTTGAGTTTTGATTTTGGATTGGACGGCAGAAGCCAGGGCGCGGCCGTCTTCAAGCGCGGCGGCACCGACAAAGACGGACGTCGGTGCGCTGAGTCGGCGGCGGACGGTTTCCATCATGTGGACCAGCGAGGAGTGCGGCGCTTCCGCGGGTGTGGGCGTGAGGATGACAAGTTGACAGTTTTCCGTCGTCCGCCACTTACCACCCGTCACTCTCGCCTCAAACGTCCGCCACAGTGCCGCCTCGTAGAGCGCCAGTGTCTTGCGGCTGTGGAAATGGCGGCTGGGGCGATGTTCGGTGGTGCCGCTGCTGTGGAAGACAGCGGTGCGTTGCTTCGCCGGAAGCGTCGTCAGTTCGGCGTCCTTGAACGCCGTCGTCGGCACGGCGGGAATCTGCGCCCAATGTGCGACATTGCGCGGGTTTCGACCGAGCGACTCACAGTAACGGCAATAGGGCTGGTTCAGTGCGAACTGGTGGCGGAAGAGTGCGAGCGCGAGTTGGTTAAACTCGGCGTCGGTGGAGCGGCGTTCGACACCGCGGGCGATAAAGTCGAGAATACGAGCGTCAAGTTCTCCGGCGGACGGAGACTTCGGGGCGGGCGGATAAGTTGTCTTCCTCGCGGTTTTCATTCGCTGGTTCGGCCGCAAACAGCGGAGGTGGAGCCTCACATCATTAGTTTGTCTGGTTTCTAGCGCGGCAGAGTCTAGCCATCTTCGCCGCCGAATCAAGCGCGGCTTGCAAGCGCCGCGGTTCCGGCCAATGATTCAGCGCCGTGCCGAACGAATCGAACAATCAGCCGCAGATCACGCCCGAACTACTGCGCGACATCGGCGACTGGCGCGCGTCAAAGGAAGGCCGCTCGCTGGCGGAGTCTGGATGCGTGCTGGGCGTGGAGTTCAACCCGCCGCTGCTGCAAGGCACGGTGCGCGTGGGAGGCGCCACGGTGCGGGCGCGGCTGAAGATTGCGCCGGGGGTCTTCGGCATCGAGAACCTGTGTAGTTGCCGGCAGGCGCAACGCGACGGCACGATCTGTTCGCACGTCGTCGCGCTCGTTCACGCTTACCTGAATCGCGACAAGCCACGCCCTAGGACGCCGGTGATTCCAGCCGCAACGAAAGCGGAACAAACCACGAAGACAACAGCGGTCTCTGCGCCACCGCTGAAACGCCTGCCTCGCGAGGATGCGCCCGCCGAAAGCCAGACGCTGGAACTGGCGGTGGCGTTGCCGGTGGACTTGGCCAAGGCGTGGCACGCCGGCACAATACAAGTGGTCGTGAAAGGCAGCGTGAACGGCGGGCAATTCAAGCCGCTCGACGCCGTGCCGCACCAACCCGCCGCGCCTTACATCGTCAGCGACGCGGACGAGCAATTCATTGCGGCAGCCGAGAAAATCAGCGGCGGTGCGGCTGGCTTGTGGCAACTCGCCGCGAACGATTTTGATTTGTTCTTCAACTCTCTCTCCGGTCACTCGCGCGTGACGCGAGGCACGCAGCAGGGACTCGACGTGCGCGGTGGCGAGGAGCGGCCGGAGTTGTTCCTCGATTTGCAGCCGTCGGGTGAACTGAAGCTGCGACTCGCGGAGGTTTCGACGCGGAGAGGCGAGGCGTTGGGTGCGTGGGTGTTCGATGGCGCGGTGTTGGAGCGATCCAATCCACTGCCGCCGGCGTATCAGGCGCTGGCGCATGGTGAGGTGACGTTGTCGCGGGAGGAGTTTGCGCGATTCTACGAGCGCGAGTTACCGGCGTTGGAATCGCACGCCAAGCTGGTGACAAACGACGCGTTCGCGAAGCTCCAGTTTGCCCCGCGCGCGCCGCGCATCCGCGCCACGCTGGATGGCGCGCTGATGGGGCTGACGGTGCAACTCGAAGCGACCTACGACGACAAGGCATTTCCTCTTCACGCCCAGCCGGGCACGGGCGCGGAGCCGAAACGCGAGTGGTTTCCCGACGCGTCCCATCTGCTGCGCTACTGGACACGCGACCTCGCGGCGGAACAGCGCGCGCAGCAACAGGTGCTAGTGACGGGATTCGCGCCGAGCGAGCGATGGACGGAGCTTTACGCGCTCGTCGGCGAGAACCGCGTCGGCCATTTCCTTGCCAATGAGTTGCGCCAGTGGCGCGCGCGATGGGATGTGGTGCTCGGCGAGCGGATGGGGAACTTCCTGCGCCGTTGCGAGGTCATCGAGCCGGAAGTGGCGGTTACGTCGTCGGGCGAGGACTGGCTGGCGGTGGACGTGCAGTTCAAGAACGCCGCGGGCGCGCCGGCGTTGTCGCTGGCGGATGTGCAGCGGATGTTGCAGCGCGGCGTGTCGCACGAACGCCTGGCCGACGGCCGCATTGCGCTTGTGCCAACGGCGGCGGTGGAGGAACTGCAGGAGGTCATCTACGACTGTCAGGCCGAGCAGACGGGCGGGGCGTTGAAGCTGGACCGCCGCATGGGCGCTTATCTGGACGAGGCGTTGCGCGAGGGACCGTGGAAGATCTCGCCGCGCTCGAACTGGCAGCCGCCGCCGCGTCTGGAAGCGATGCGCGAGCTGGCGTTGCCCGACCGCTTCCGCCAACTGCTCCGGCCGTATCAGGCGACAGGCGTCAACTGGCTGCATTTCCTTGGCGAAAACGGTCTCGCGGGCATCCTCGCCGACGAGATGGGTCTCGGCAAAACGATCCAGACGCTCGTCTATCTCTCGCTTCGCAAATCAGCGAACGCTGAACGCAAGCCATCGCTCGTCATCTGCCCGACCAGCCTCGTTACGAACTGGCAGGCCGAAGCGGCGCGGTTCACGCCGGAGTTGCGGACGCTATTGTTGCACGGGCCGAAGCGGCACGGGGCGTTTGCGGCCATCGGCGAACATGACTTGGTCATCACGAGCTACGCGTTGTTGCGGCGCGACCTGGAGCAATACGCGGCGATGGAGTTCGACACCGTCGTGCTCGACGAGGCGCAACACATCAAGAACCGCTTCAGCCAGAACGCGCAGGCGGCGAAGTCGCTGCAAGCGGCGCGGCGGTTCGTGCTCACCGGCACGCCGATGGAAAACTCGCTCTACGATCTCTGGAGCATCTTCGATTTTCTGATGCCCGGCTACCTCGGCCCGGCGACGGAGTTTCGCGACCGCTACGAGACGCCGATCACCAAGGGCGGCGACGAGGCTGCGCTGCGGCGGTTGCGGCAGCGGCTGCGTCCGTTCGTGCTGCGCCGCACCAAGGCCGAGGTTGCGCGCGATCTGCCGGCGAAGATCGAGCAAGTGACGCTCTGCGAGATGTCCGACGAACAGAAGGCCGTCTATCAGGCGATTCTCGAACAAAGCCGGCGCGAGGTCTTCGAGTTCTCCAGCAAAGGCGGCGAGGCTCAGCGGCGGCTCGCGGTGCTGACAGCCCTGATGCGGCTGCGGCAGGTGTGCTGCCATCTCGACCTCCTGCCAGCAACGAGCGACAAGCAATGGAGCGACCCGTCGGCAAAACTGGAGATGGGCTTGGAGTTGATCGAGGAAGCACGCGACGGCGGGCATCGCGTCCTGGTGTTCAGCCAATTCGTGCGATTGTTGAAACTGATCGAGACGGCGTTGAACGAACGCGGCATCGGTTATTGTTATCTCGACGGCAGCACGGTGGACCGTGCGGGCGTGGTGCAGCGGTTTCAGGAATCGCCGGACATTCCGGTGTTTCTCATCAGCCTGAAAGCCGGTGGCACCGGCCTGAATCTCACCGGCGCGGACACGGTGATTCACTTCGATCCGTGGTGGAATCCCGCCGTCGAAGACCAGGCGACCGGCCGCGCGCACCGCATCGGCCAGTCCAACATCGTCACGAGCTACAAGCTCATTGCGCGCGGTTCCGTTGAGGAGAAGATCGTGCTCTTGCAGGAACGGAAGAAGGAACTGATCGCCAGCACGCTCGCCAGCGACGAAGCCTTTGCGCAAGGACTGACGATGGAGGAGTTGCAGGGATTGCTGGAGTAGCAGTCACTTCGTAGCGCGAGCGAGTTCTTCCGCCGCAAACTCCAGTTCTCCCTCCGAGATCGTCAGCGGCGGTGTCAGCGTGAGCACGTTGCCGCGCTCGCCGCCGCCGAGCGCAATGATGCCGCGGCGCAACAGGCGTTTGACAGCACGCTGGCAGGCGGCCGCGTTCGGCAACTCGACACCTTTCATCAAGCCGAGGCCGCGACCGGGCAGGCGGTCTTGCAGCCGGCAGGCGCGCTCGTCGAGTTTTAACCGTTTCATCTCGCTGATGGCGGCAAGCGCCATCGCGCAGCCGAGCGGGTTACCGAGGTGCGTGCTGGTGTGCAGAGCTTCGCCGGTGCTTTCGGGCCACGCGTCCATCACATCGCTGCGGCCAGTGCAAGCGGCGATGGGGAAGCCGTTGCTCATGGCTTTGCCGACGCAGATGAGGTCGGGCACAACGCCCCAATGCTCGACAGCAAACCACCGGCCCGTGCGGCAGAAGCCGGTGAAGATTTCGTCGGCAATGAGCAGCGCTCCATGCTCGTCGCAAACGCGGCGGAGCATCGGTAAAAAATCGGGCGGAGGCACAACCACGCCGCCGCGGCCGAGGATCGGCTCGACGATGACGGCACCGATGCCGCGCACGCTCTGATCGAACGCCGCACGCACAGCCGATTCAGTCGGCGCGACGTGAACGGTAAAGCCGGGCAGTTGCGGATGGAACGGCGCGCGGAAGTAGTTCCACGCCGTCGCGTCGAGCGCGCCGTAGGTCAGCCCGTGGTAGGCGCCGGTGAAGGCAATGACGCCGGGCTTGCCGGTGGCGAGTATGGCGGTCTTCAGCGCGGCTTCGACGGCCTCGGAGCCGGAGTTGGCCAAAAGGATTTTGGATTTTGGATTTTGGATTTTGGATTGTCCGAGCCAGCGGCCAAACGTCAGCGCGGACAGTTCATATGCGAGCTGGACCTTCAACTCGTTCGGATGCACGTCGCCCATGGCGTGAACGAGCTTGTCGAGTTGGGCGCGGGCGGCGGTGGTAACGCGCGGATTACTGTGGCCGACATTGGCGACACCGAATGCGGCGGTGAGATCAAGGAAACGGTTGCCGTCGGCGTCCCAGACGTTGCAGCCGCGTGCCCGCTCCCAGAAGATTGGCCAGTCAGCGCTGACAAATGTCGTGTTGCGGCATTCGTGTCGGCGAAGCTGACGGGCGAGGGCGCGTGAGCGCGGGCCGGGGATGCGGGTTTTGAGAAGAGGCAGCACTACACTCCTCTCGCTGTCGGCTCCCAGACGTATTTGTGCATCTGGAGTTGGAAACGGACCGGCAGCTTGTCGGCAAGCGTCTGTTCGGCCAATTCGCGCATGGTGATCGGATGCTGGTTCGGTGGCATGGGTTTCAGCGTCAGGTCGCGTTGTTCCGGCGGAAGCGGATGTGCCCACGAGAATAACACCGTGCAGATGGCCGGCAAACGCCAGCGTTCCAGTTGCCGTCTGGCCCAGTCGTAGTCTTCGCGTGTGGCGATGACGAACTTCACTTCGTCGGTGGCGCGCAGCAACGGAATATTCTCCCATCGGTTCTGCTCGCACTCGCCGCTGCTGGGGCATTTCAGGTCCATGATGCGGATGACGCGCGGGTCCACCGGGCCGATGTCGAGCGAGCCGCCGGTTTCCAACAGCACGGTGTGGCCGCGGTCGGCGAGCTGCGTCATAAGCAACAGCGAATTGGCGCGCATCAACGGCTCGCCGCCGGTCAGCTCGACGAGGTTGCAATCGAACGCGGCGACGCGGTCCACGATCTCGTCGAGCGTCATCCGCGCGCCTTCGGTGAAGGCGTAGGCGGTGTCGCACCAGGAGCAGCGGAGGTTGCAGCCGGAGAGGCGCACGAATATGCACGGCAGGCCAGCGCGGGTGCTCTCGCCCTGGATGCTCTTGAAGATTTCGTTGACGACCAGCGTTTCGGCCACGACGCGACGCTAACAGAACAGCTCGGCAGCGTCAAACAGCGCAGCCCTTGCCACCGGCGGCCACGCGGTCTAAGTTTCGGCGGAAACAGGAATTTCTAAAACTCCACGAGGAGACGTTATGATGCTGGAACTTTCCGACAAAGAACGCGACCTGCTGGTCCAACTGCTATCCACTCACGTCCGGGAGATGCTCATCGAAACAAGACACACGAGCACGCGCGAGTTCAGGGAAAGACTAAAGGCGAAGCAGGCGATGGTTGAATCGTTGCTGGAGAAACTCAACGACATGAAAATGGCAGCCTGAGCCGGCGCGCGCTCAAGGGTGTGGGCGCGTTTTGCCGTAACCGAGCAGGCGCATCGCGTTGAGGATGACCACGAGGCTGCTGATCTGGTGGGCGACGGCGCCGCCGATGAGGCTGACAACGCCGTGCATGGCCGAGCTGATCATCGCGACGTTGAACAGTAAGGCAAACACCAGACCCTGCCGGATGATTCGCAGTGTGTGACGGCTCAAACCGACGGCGAACGCCACCTTGCGCAGATCGTCCGCGATCAGTGCGATGTCCGCCGCGTCGTGTGCCGCGTCCGTGCCGCTGACGCCCATCGCGACGCCGACATCCGCCGTGGCGAGCGCGGGCGCGTCGTTGATGCCATCGCCCACCATTGCCACCGCGCCGTGCGCCTGGCGCAGCGATTCGATGTGCGCGGCCTTGCGTTCCGGCATGACGTTGGCCTCCACGTCGGCGATGCCAAGCCGCGTGGCGACGGAGTGGGCCACGCGCGAGTTGTCGCCGGTGAGCATGACGATCTTCTCGATGCCGAGTCGGCGCAATTCCGCCACGGCATCGCTGGCCTGTGCGCGAGGCTCGTCGCTGACGCAGATCGTGCCGCAGACCTTGCCGTCGTGGGCCACCATCAGCGTCGTGTGGCCGTGCCCTTCGTGCTCGGCGAGGTGCTCGCCTTGGCTGGCGTCGAGAGCCACGTCGTGCCGCTCCAGCAACGAACGCTTGCCGACGAGAATCCGCTGGCCATTGTGCCGGGCCAACACGCCCTCGCCGTGATGCGCCTCAAACGCGGTTGGGTCCGGCACCGCCAGTTGCATATCGTCGGCGTGTTCCACCACCGCACGGCCAAACGGATGCTGGCTCATTTTCTCCGCTACCGCCGCCAGCGCGATCATCTCCGCCGAGCTGTGCTCCGGGCAGAACTGTTTCACGTCAATCACCGACGGCTCGCCGCGAGTCAGCGTGCCGGTTTTGTCGAACACAACCACCTTGAGCCGACCCGCGGCTTCGAGGTATTGGCCGCCCTTGATGAGCACGCCTTCGCGCGCGGCGCGAGCAATGGCGGCAACGATAGCTGTTGGCGTCGCCAACACCAATGCGCACGGGCAGGCGACGATGAGCACGGTGATGGCACGCGTCACATCGCCTGTGAACGCCAGCGTTAGCAGCGACAGCGTGATCATCAGTGGCACCATCCACCGCGCCCAACGGTCGAGCGTGCGCTGGATCGGTGCCTCACGCTGCTGCGCCGCTTCCACCAGCGCGGCGATGCGTGCCAGCGTGGATTCCGCCGCCACGCGCGCGGCGCGGACGATGAGCGCACCGGAGACGTTGAGCGTGCCGCTGAAAACCTCGTCGCCCGCGCTCTTGTCTGCCGGCGCCGACTCGCCGGTGACGGCGGCCTGGTTGACGGAGCTTTGCCCGCTCTCGACGATGCCATCCACGGGGATCTTCTCGCCGGGCCGCACGACGCAGAGGTTGCCGACCTGCACAAGCTCGACTGGGACTTCCTCCTCGCGTGATTCACGTCGGACGCGGGCAATCACCGGCATGTGTTCCATCAGGCTGCCGATGGAGCGGCGGGCGCGCTCAATGGTGAAGTTCTCCAACAGTTCGCCCAGCCGCATGATAAGCGCGACCTCCGCCGCGGCGAGGAACTGGCCAATGGATGCGGAGGCGATCACGCCAGTGGCCACGAGCACATCGGCGTTGATCTGGCAGCGGGCCAGCGTCTTCAGCGCGGTCCAGACGATCGGATACACCGCCAGCACCGTGGCGGCGATGAGCAACGCGTCCAGTTGGAGCGTCCAGCCGGCAATGATGAGCGCGATGACCGCGGCCACCGGCAGCCACGGCGCGCGCCACCACGGCAGCGCGGACGCAGGGCCGGCCGGTTTCTCGATGCCGTAGCCGGCTTTCTTGACAGCGGCGGTCAGCGCGTTCACCGTTGCCTCTTGCGGGTCGAACTTGCAGATTGCCTTGCCAGTAGCGGCGCTGACGCTGACCTCGGCGACGCCTGCGACGGAACGCAACGCCTTCTCGACGTTCGCCGCGCAACCGGCGCACGTCATGCCGCTGACTTTGAAGGTTTCAGTTTTCACTAGCTAAAACAGGCTCTGCGTCTGACTGGTCATTCCGGCCAACCCTAGCCGCTCTGCATTGGCTGTCAATCGCCACCATCGTGTCGGCAAGGGCGCGCTTGCCAGCCGCCGTTGAACGTGCTGCAATGCGGACGATGAAGACAATTCTTCTGGCTATGGTGATGTCGGGTTTGTGGATTGCAAGTGTCTCTGGCGATGAAAAGACGCCGGCGAAACCGGTGGTTTACGCCACCCACGCCGAGCAGATCCCGGCGCAGGAATTCCCGTGGGGCACGCTGAGGTGGGTGTGCAACGAGAAGATTGCGCCCGGCGCACAGCAAACGATCGGCCTCGCCACCATCCTGCCCGGCCACGGCAACCCGCTCCATTTCCATCCAAACTGCGAAGAGGTGCTCTACGTGATCTCCGGCTGCGGCACGCACAGTTCCGAAGGCCAGACGATTGATCGGAAGCCTGGCACGACCCTCTGCATTCCCGTTGGCGTCAAGCACAAGCTGACCAACACCGGTTCCGAGCCGCTCAAGACGCTGGTTTCGTTCTCGTCCGGCGACCGCAAGACGGTGTTTTTGGAAACGAACCCGCCCAAATGAACCATCGCAATAACGCGAAGGTTTTCAATAATCAGCCTGAAACAACTCAATAGACCTATGGCGAAGAACACAAAGAACAAGACGCGAAAGATTCTGGTCATCCTGTCCGACCGGCTGAACCGGCAAAAGAAGCCGCTGAATCTGGAACTGCTCTGTAAACCGGACGGAACCATCCTGAAGGAAACGCGGCTCAAGCGCCTTCCTACCAAGCCGTGCTACGAGGAAGTCTGGCAGAACGACGACGGCAAGTCATCGTTGGACACCTGCACCAGCATGTCACGGATGTATCGCCACGCTTTGGAAAAGCCCGCCGGCGACCGGCGGTCTTGAGCGAAAGGTCCTGCCATGAGCAACAGCAGGCTCCGCGCTGTCCACTGAATCTGCTCGATTCGCGAAGCCCTGCGCGGCATCCTCCGGCCATGCTTGGTTGGTGGCAGCGCTTCCGAAACTCCACTGCTTCTGCTGCGCCGGCTCATCTCGTCAAAGGCGAGCGCGGCGAAGACGCGGCGGCGCGCTATCTGCGCCAGCGCGGCTACAAGATCCTCACGCGCCGATTCCACGGCAAACACGGCGAGATTGACCTCGTGGCGCGCGACGGCGCGGTGCTGGCGTTTGTAGAGGTGAAGACGCGCGGCAGCGACCGGTTTGGCGCGGCAGCGGACGCCGTGAATCGCGAGAAGCGACGGCACCTCGCCAGTTGCGCTCGCGAATACCTGCGACTGCTTGGCAACCCGCGCATCCCGGTGCGATTCGATGTTGTCGAGGTTTATATGGACGAGGAAGGAACAGCAGGCGAAGTGCGGCTGATTCAAGGAGCGTTCGCGACGCGCCAGCCGCTCAGTGATTGAGGCAGCCGCTTTAGAAATCGAATTGGTCCACCGTCGTTGCCGTGACGATCATCGGTTCGCCGAGCAGGATTTCGCGGTTCGTGATCGTTTTCTTGATTGTCTTCGCGCGGGCGATGCCGTTGACCACTTCGGTGTTGGTGATGTCAAGCTTGGTGCTGTCGTCCCGCAACCGGCCCTTGACGGCCTGCACCGCCACCTGCACCGTGAGACAACCGAGTTCCGTCGGATCCCACATCACGAACGCCGGCACGATGCCGGCCTTCACGAACGCGCGCGCACTGTTGGGCAGGCCCACGCCCGTGACGAATCGCTTCCGGTTGCCAGCCTTCACCACCTGGGCTGCGCTGACCAGCAGTTCGGGTGTCAGCGCGAAGATGCCCGTGATGTCAGGATTCTTCTGCAACACCTCCTGTGTGGCGGTGAAGGCCGCGTTGGCATCCTCGCATCGCCTGATCTCCACAATCTGCATCGTCGGGCAAACCTTGGCGATTTGCTCCCGCATGGCCCGAAGCCATTGTTGCTGCCGCGCCGCGATACTAACGCTGGCGATGATCGCTGTCCGCGCCTTCGCGCCGACCGATGAAACCATGCTTTCCACCAATCCGCGTCCCACCGCCGCGTCGCCCACAGGTTTCACGAACCATTCGCGCCCGCTGCGCTTCTCGTCCGCGTCGGTGTCAAACGTGATCACGTGGACGCCGTTTTCTCGCGCGCGCTTGAGGGCGGGTGCCAACGCCATCGCCTCGTGCGGCGCGATCACGATGGCGTCCATCCGGCGCGTAACCAAGCCGTCCACCGCTTCGATTTGTTCCTCCACCGAGCCGTCCACGGGCGCTTCGTAGAAAAACTGCACACCGAGTTCCTTCGCCGCCTTGCGTCCGCCGAGGGCGCACGCGTCGAAGTAAGCGTCGCCTTTCGCCTTCACGATCATCGCGACGCGCGTCACCGGCGCCGGCATAGGCCTCTCGCAACCAGTCAGCAGCGCGCAGAGGCTCAGCAACAGTGCGGCGCAGAATCTTGGAACCATGCGCTGGAGAATACCGGCTGTTGGCGAAAAAGAAAGTTTGGAAATCGCTGCCGTAACTTTCTATGCTGTGCGCTGCATCTCAGGAACCGCCATGCTGATTCGAGGCAAACACATTGTCACCGGCCAAGTCATGGACGTTCGGGTCAACGACGCCGACGGTGTCATCGCCGATGTTGTGCCGCTGGACTCGGCCTGCGCGCCGGACCTTGGCGGCGACAAGCTCTTCATCGCGCCCGGTTTGTTCGACATCCACATCAACGGCTTCGCCGGCGTGGATTTCCAGAACCCGGCTCTCACCGCCGACGATCTGGCCCGCGCTACGCGCGAGCAGCTTCGCCACGGCACCACGCAATACCTCGTCACGATCGTTAGCGAAGCGCATGACCGCATGGCCGCGTGTTTTCGCGCTGTCTCTCGCGCGCGGAAAGAACGGCCGGAGTTGGCGCGCGCAATTCCGGGCTTTCATCTCGAAGGCCCGTATATTTCCGCCGAGGACGGTCCGCGTGGCGGCCATTACATCAACGCAGTCCGGCTGCCATCGTGGGAAGAATTCCAGCGGTTCCAGGAGGCCGCGGACGGGCGCATCAAGCTCGTCACCGTCGCGCCGGAGCTGCCGGGCATGACGCGCTTCATCGAACAAGCCGTCACCTCTGGCGTCGTGGTTGGGATTGGCCACACCGCCGCCAACGAGCAGCAGATCGCCGACGCGGTTGCCGCCGGGGCGACGGTGGCCACCCATCTCGGCAACGGCAGCCACGCCATCCTGCCGCGCCATGCCAATTACATCCAGGTCCAACTTGCCGAAGACCGCTTGAACGCGGCGTTCATCGCCGACGGTCATCATCTGCCGCCTTACGTGGTGAAAAACTTCATCCGTGCGAAAGGCATCGAGCGCTCCATTCTCGTCACCGACGCCGTGCCGCCCGCCGGCATGCCGCCGGGAGTCTATCGTTATGGCCGCGTGGAAGTGGAAGCCAAGCCCAACGGCCTGATCTGCTTGCCCGGCACTCCCTACCTGTTTGGCGCGGCGACAACGCTGGAGAACTGTGTTGCCAACGTCATCGCGTGGGCCGGTGTGTCGCTCGCCGACGCCATCAGGATGGCTGCCGAACATCCGGCGCAACTGCTCGGCCTCCCGCCGCGTGTGCTGGAAAATGGCGCTTTGGCCGACCTGATTCTGTTTGCTTTGGAAAACGGCCGCATCCGCGTCAGCGACGCCGTCCTCGGTGGCCAACATTTTTCCTCGACGCCATAGCCTGGTTGGTGAAGCCTATCGAAACAATGGACAAGCAACTTCAAACCATCGCCGCGCTGCTTGGCAGCGAAGTTCCCAATCGCCGCCTTGCGGCCGCCATCGTGTTCGGCGAACTCGCGCCCCCCGACGCCGATGTCGTGCGCGCGCTCGGCTCCGCGCTCGGCCACGCCGACGACACACTCACCCGTGAGCTGGTTTCCGCCCTCGGCCGCACGCGCCACAAGACGGCGTTCCCATATCTGCTGCCGATGCTGCTCAACGCCCCGCCCGCGCTACGCGACGCCGCCGGCAAGGCACTCGCGCAGCTCAAGATGGACATCGAGGCCGAGCTGGAAAAAGTCTGGGCGAAGGCCACCACGGTCCAGAAGCTCGCGCTGATGGATGTCTTTGCGCGGCTCCACAGCGACGGCGCAACGCGGTTCCTGCTAACCGGCTTGTTCGATCCCGACTTCGAGATGGTCAAGGCCATCTGCGGCGCCATCCGCCGCCACATCAGCGACGCCAGCGAGGAAGAACGGAAGGATCTGTTCAAACAAATCGCGAGCTTCCTGAAAACGCCGCGCGTAAAGAAAGACATGCGTGCCACCACCTCCTGCCTGATCCTGCTCGGCAGTCTCGGCAATCCGGCGGCGCGTTCGCTGCTGTTGGATTATATCGGCCCGAAACAGGTGGCGTTTGTCCGTCGCAACGCGTTGCAGGCGCTCGCCAACCTCAGCAGGGATGGCGCGGGCGTGGACGCAATGATCAAGAAGGTCCTGCCGCTGCTCAAAGAAGAGGATCGCGAAAATGTCGTCAGTCCGGCCACCGCGTTGCTCGCGCCGCTGGAGTTTCCATCCAGCGTCGTCGGTGACTTGGAAAAGCTCGCCAAAAGCGACAACGCCGAAGTCCGCCGCTTCGCCGTGCGCAAGCTCGGCCATCAGACGGGCAAGAAGATCGTCAGCTCGATGCTTGACTGGCTCAGCGACGCCGACCAGGAAGTGCGCGACATCGCCGCGAAGGCGCTTTGTCGGATTGAAGACGCCACGCAGCCGTTGCTGGAGAAACTCGGCAAGGTTGCAACCGCCGACGATGCGTGGAACGTCGCCAAGCTGCTGAAGCCGCACGCCGAGCGTTTTGCGAAGGACGCGAAGAAGAAGCTCGCAGCGCGCTGCCTCGATCTGCTGGAGAAAAACGACCCGCGTGTGCCAGCCTACACCTGGCTGCTCCGCAACGTGGACGCCACCGGTTTCAACGCCCAGATTGCTGAAGCCGGCGAGGATCTCCGCCAGCGCAAGAAGTTCGCCGCCGCCGTGCAGTCGCTGCGACTGCTCGCAAACACAGAGTTCTTTAACGCGACGGCACGCTACCAACTCAGCTTTAGCGGGCTGAAAACATCCCCGAAGGATCTGTCGCCCGGCCGCCGCGGCGAGGACCCGTGCCTGCGCGGCTTTACCGCGCTGCTGCGCGACCCGTCGTTCAAATTGTTCGACTGCCTTGCCAAGGACAAGAAACTGCTGGAGCCGGAAGACATCTTCTACATCGGCTTCCACTTTGCCGAAAGCGCGCTCGGCCACGAGCGGCAGTTCAGCCAGCAGGTCTTCGAGTTCCTCATCAAGACCTGGCCGAAGAGTGAGCAGGCCAAAGCCGCAAAGAACAAGCTCAAGACCGAAGGCAAATCCGAAGGCGCGGCGTAGACGATTCCCTCCTTGACCGGGAATGGTAGCGGAGTAAGCTGCCGCCCGGAAGAGGAGTGTCATGCCGGATCTCAATGGGCGAACATTCGCGGACTTGGAGATTATCGCCAAGGTCGGCGAAGGCGGGATGGGTGCGGTTTACAAGGCGCGCCAGCCGGTGCTGAACCGGTTCGTTGCCCTTAAGATCGTTGCGCCCTCTCAGGCTGCTAATGCCAATTTCATCGAGCGGTTCAAACATGAGGCTGCTGCAGCCGCGCAGTTCAACCACCCCAACATTGTCCAGGTCCACACCGCCGGTGAGTTCAACGGCACCCATTACATCGTCATGGAGTTTGTCGAGGGCGAGTCGCTCGACCAACGGCTGGCGCGGGAGGGGCGGATGGATCCGCAGGAGGCGCTGGCCATCTGCGTTTATGTCGCCCAGGCGCTCGACTACGCATGGCAAAAGGCCAAGCTCATCCACCGCGACATCAAGCCTTCGAACATCTTTCTTTCCAAAGAAGGCGCGGTGAAAGTCGGCGACCTCGGTCTCGCCAAGAGCGTGGCCGCCGAAGCGAAAGGCGCTGGCCTGACCCAATCTGGCACCACAGTTGGCACGCCGTATTACTGCAGCCCGGAGCAGGCGCGCGCCGAAAAGGACATGGACTTCCGTTCCGACCTCTACAGTCTGGGCTGCACGCTCTACCGCATGCTGAGCGGCAAAGCGCCGTATGAAGCCGACGGGGAACAGTCGCCCATGTCGGTGATGGTCAAGCACATCACCGAACCGCCACCGGCGATCCTGACATTGCTGCCGACGTGCCCCGGCCCGCTGGTGATTCTGCTGAGCAAGATGCTGGCCAAGCAGCCCAGCGCCCGCCATCAGAGCTACGCGGAACTGATCGCCGACCTGATTCGCGTCCACGACCAACTCGCCCGGCCGAAACCATCCACACCCTTCAGTTCATCGCTTCAGGCGGCCACGGTGAGGAAGAAACCGCCCGTGTTGATTTACGGCGCAGCGGCGGTGGCGGCGGCGGTTGTTGCCGGTTTGCTGCTTTGGGCGCCGTGGAAGACGGATGGGAACGCGAGCGTCCGGCCCGCCGAGCCGCCGGAACAAGCGCAAGAACAGCAGAAGAAGCCGGAAACGCCAACAGCCGCTGCGAAAACCAGTGTTCCATCGGCGTCTCCTTCACCGACGGCGGGCGGGACGCCTGCGCTTCCGAACGCTGTCGCGGTAGCAAAGCCATCATCTATTGACGATGCCTTTATCAAAGAAGTCGCCGCGCTGCCCGCCGAAGAACAGGTCAAGCGAGTGATGGCGAAGTTGAAAGAATTGAATCCCGGCTTCGATGGCAAGGAGACGCACAAGATTGAGGATGGAAAGGTGACCGATTTGACTTTCTCATCCGTCGGCGTCACGAACATTTCTCCCGTGCGGGCGTTGAGTGGACTCCGACACTTGTTTATTCAGGCAACCAGAGAGAAGCCCTCGTTAATCGAAGATTTGTCGCCTCTCCGTGACTTGCGACTAACGGATCTGAATTGTTCCTTCACACGAGTCGCTGATCTTTCTGCGCTAAAAGACATGCCGCTCGTTGTCTTAGCTTGCGAAGGAACCCGCGTCAGCGACCTGTCTCCTTTGAAGGGCATGGTGCGACTAAAAAACCTGTCTAGCAGTGCCACTCAGGTCGAAGATTTGTCACCGCTCAAAGGTATGGCGTTGAACATCCTGACCTTGGGCGAGACAAAGGTCAGCGACCTAACGCCGCTCAAGGGCATGCCTCTTACTTATTTCGTCCTTTACCACACGACCGTAAGCGATCTCACACCCATCACTGGAATGCCGCTTACTCATCTCTCGTGCTCAGATACGAAGGTCACCGACTTGTCCCCAATACGGGGCATGAAACTCGCAACCTTCCATTGTGACTTCAAACCTGAGCGTGATGCGGCGCTTCTCCGCTCTATCAAGACGCTGGAGACAATCAACAAGCTGCCTGCCGCCGAGTTCTGGAAAAAGGTGGACGCGGAATTGGTAGCGAAGCCGGCAACGAACGTCGTGACGGCCGCAATGCCTGCCGCCAACACCGTCGCATCCGTCGCTGCCACAGTTCCTCAATCATCCGAAGACGCTTTCTTCAAGTCCATCGCCGGGCTACCGGCCGATCAGAAAGTCGCCCGGGTCGTCGCGAAGCTCAAGGAACTCAATCCGAACTTCGACGGCAAGGAGACGCACAAAATCGAGAGCGGCGCGGTGACGGAATTGTCAATCTCGACCGTAGGAGTGACAGACATTACGCCGGTGAGGGCGCTGAAGTGGCTGAAGAAACTGGTCGTCACGCCGTGGGCGGCGAACCAAAAAGGCGCGCTATCAGACCTCTCGGCGCTCAAAGGTCTGCCGCTGACATGGCTGTGGTGTCACAACAACCCGATCAACGATTTGTCGCCGCTCAAGGGCATGCCGCTGACCGTGCTGAGTTGCGGCGGCACGCAGGTGGGCGATCTCTCGCCGCTGACCGGCATGAAGCTGACCGTGCTGAGCTTCAACGACACGACGGTGACAGAGCTTGGCCCGCTGGAAGGCATGCCACTGACGGTGCTCTGGTGCAATAACACCCAGGTGACTGACCTCTCGCCGTTGCAGACCATGCCGTTGCAGGAACTGCGCTGCAACTTCAGCCCCGATCGCGACGCAGCCATTCTGCGCGGCATCAAAACGCTCGCGAAGATCAACGATGTTGCCGCTGGCGCGTTTTGGATGCGAATCGGGCCGATAAAAGGAGCCAGTGTGAGCCGCCAGCCCTCAGCCGGTGCAACAACATCAAGAACAACAACACCAGCGCCCGGTCAAGCAACTGGGTCTGCCAAATTGACACCTACCGTCGGCCATGCGCAGCCCAACCAGCCGTATGTGACCGGCATAAGCTTGGAGTTGGTCTGGATTCCGCCGGGTGAGTTCATGCTGGGCAGCACGAAAGAAGAACGGGAATGGGCGGCCTTGCCACGGAATGGTGGAGGTGGAAACTTGTCAAAGTGGGAAACGGGGGAGCCGAAGAAGGCCACGATCAAGAATGGGTTCTGGTTGGGTAGAACAGAAGTAACAGTCGGACAATGGAGGCAATTTGCCAACACCGCGAACTACCAAACCGATGCGGAAAACGTCGGGGAAGCAAACGGACCGCGAAGCGCAGGGGACAGGCAGAGCATATTGACCACGGAGAAGGTGAAAGGGTTGTGTTGGACGAATACGAATTTTGGCATCGTTCTCAAAGAAAATCACCCCGTCAGCTACATCAGTTGGAACGATGCGGTGGCGTTTTGCGAGTGGTTGACTACGGAAGAGCAGAAAGTGGGAAGACTGCCAGCGGGATACAAGATTCGGCTGCCAACAGAAGCGGAATGGGAATATGCGTGCCGTGCCGGCAAGCAGACTAAGTTCTGGTGGGGTGACACCGAAGTGGGACGCGAGAGTCGGCAAAACGGGGCGGGTGATGCAGATCCTTTTCCTTGGGTTTCACCAGTTGACTATTTCGGGGCGCGTGGGCGAAACCGTTTTGGATTGGCGGACATGTTGGGCAATGTTGACGAATGGTGCATGGACGGATTTGATCCAGCAGGTCCGCATGAGCAGATATACACAGCGGATAACTCGTCGCACCCCGTGAGAGGAGGTAGCTCTGTTGGGAGTCATGGCAGCGTTCGCTGTGGGTATCGCGCGCCAGATGGTGCGGCTACAGCACGTTGCTATCATGGCTTTCGCGTCAGCTGTGGCGTGGAACCATCGTCTGCAACAGGCGGCAGGGCGGAAAGGCCGATAACGACGTCGGCCGGCCAGAAGACCATGCCTGCAACAACAACGCCAACCGGAGCGATCTCCGCCAAGGAACAAATCCGCCGGTTCGTAGAAAAGATGAAGGAACTCAACCCGGAGTTCGACGGCAAGGTGGATTACAAAGCCGACGCGCGAAAGGTTACGGAACTGGAATTCTCTGCGATGGGTGTGACGGACATCTCACCCATCGCTCAGTTCAAGGATCTTGCCAAACTCAAGTGTGAAGGCGTGGGGACCAGCCAACGATCGAAGCTCGCGGATTTATCGCCCTTGAAAGGAATGCAACTGACGGAATTGTTATGCGGCTTCAGTCAGGTAGATGATCTCTCGCCTTTGAAAGGTATGCGTCTGACATCGCTGAGCATTATGTGGGCACGAGTCGCCGATCTGTCACCGTTGAATGGTATGTCGTTGAAGTATCTGACCATGAATGGTGTCCAAGTCAACGACCTCTCGCCGCTGAAGGGAATGCCTTTGACAAGCATGTCTTTCAATGACACCCCAATCAGCGATCTGTCCCCGCTCAAGGGCATGCCGCTGACGAGACTGTCTCTTGCTAAGACGAAAGTCACCGATCTCTCGCCGTTGAAGAACATGCGGCTAAACTTGTTGCGCTGCTACAAGAACCAAGTAACCGATCTCTCGCCTATCAAAGGCATGCCGCTCGAAGAACTCGCCTGTGACTTCGTTTCCGATCGCGACGCGAAAATCCTGCGCTCCATCAAGACGCTGGTGCAAATCAACAACTTGCCGGCAAAGGAGTTTTGGAAGCGCGTGGAGGCTGGCGAGGCGCCGCAGGCGACAAAGTAGAGCAAAGGTCGAGAGCCGGAGGGTAGCTTCTCGGAGATGCGATGGCTCGACACCACTTTGGCGAGCGGTGTCTGAATCAAGCGTGATTGATGTTTGGCGGCAGCAGTGGCGTCACGACGATAAGGCAGGCGATCTTTCGCGCTCTTGAACATCGCATCGCTGCCTGATAGTTTGCGCTACTATTTTCGACCACCGTGGTCAGGAAAAGGATGCTTACATGCCAGTCAAGAAAACGAAGTCTCGCAAACAACCGAAGAAAGCTTCTGCGCCAACGGCCAAGAACCCCATCCTCAAGGAAATCTTTGCCCGCACGCGCACGCCGGAATTTGAGCGTTACCTGAAGAACCTTATCGTCGAGATCTGCCGGTTCAATACGACGCCAAACCCGGACGTGTCGGTCATGCGCGAAGCGGAAGCAGGCTGCTTCCGTATCCTTGAGCGCGAGCTGAAGGACATCGGTTTTGCCGGCGCGCGCATCGAACGGCGACCGGTCAACCCAGCGATCAAGTCGCACCCGAACTACTCGCTCCTCCACTTCACCAAAACGCCGCAACGTCCAGCCGGTCTGACACCGGAGGAAACCTACGCTGGCCGCGGCAACCTGCTCTACATCATTCCCGGTGCTGGCGGCGGTGACGGGCAATCGGTGGCGGTAAACAGCCACGTGGATGTCGTCGCGCCGTATTTCCCACCACGCGCTGAGGGCAAGCTGGTCCACGGCCGCGGCTCGGCCGATGACAAGGGGCCGACCATCTGCGCGGTCGCGGCGCTGAAGGTTCTTTCCGAAGTCATGGCCAAGGCCGGTCTGAAGTGGCAAAAGAACGTCGTCATGATGACCGTCGTCGAGGAGGAAACCGGCGGCAACGGCTCTCTCTCGTTGGCGTTGGACCGGGAGCTGAAGAAGCTCTACGACAGCATGATCGTGCTGGAGATCACCAGCCTCAAACTCCACCCAGCCAACCGTGGCGCGGTCTGGTATCGCGCCGACTTGAAGAAGGTCGAGGGCGCGTCGCTTTTCGAGATGGCTGCATTCGTGAATGAGGAGATGGAGAAGGAAGGAGCGGCTATCCGCGCCGAAAGCCGCCATCCGCTCTTCCCGCAGCGGCCGGTGCAAACCTGCCACGGCATCATCGGCTCCTTTGGCGAGCATCCAAGCCGTATCTGCGGCGAGGTGAACTTTGCAATTCGATTCGACACCGCGCCGACCGAAAAAACCAAACTGCTCGTGCGCGATTGCATCGAATTAGGACTGGCTGGCTACACCGGTCTCTACGGCGACAAGAGCAAGGTGATCGAGACCTCGACCGGCAAACCGATGGTGCCGGTCCATTATGATTTCGTTTGCGACGGCAATGGTTTCGACGTGAACGTGCATGGCGCGACCGGCCACATGGGCGCGATCCGCGACCGCGACGGCGCGATCACCAAGATGGCGCACTTGGTCCGCAGCCTTGCGCAGTCGCGGTTGAGGATTGAAGCCGTCGCCGGCGGTCCGATGCGGTTGGAGCTCGGCGGCAAGCCTTACGGCGACGCGCTGGTGCTTGAAGGTGGCCAAGGCTTCGTTCCGACTCACAACATCAACGAAGTCATGGACCGCATGCGCTGTGCAGCCCAGCGCGGCGCGGAGACTTATCTGCGGCGGCTCGGCAGCTCGGAGCGTGGCGAAGACGTCGTGAGAGTCACCTATGAGAAGCTCCACAACGTCGCGTTCGACGGCGATCCCGACTCGCCCTCGATGCGCAACGCCATCAGCGCTGCAAAGGAAACCGGTATCTGGAAAGACGAGCCGATCCTTGGCTGGACGGTGTCGTGCGACGCGCGGCTCTTCGCCACCGAATATCCGGGGATGCCTGTGCTGACGTTCGGCCCCGGCACGTTGGCTCACGCGCACTCCGACCAAGAGCAACTCTCGCTGGACGAGGCGCGCGCCGCAGTGGAATTCTTGGCGGTGTTCCTCTTGAAGCAAACCGGCACCATTTGACAGAACAATACTCATGAAAACCAAACTCCGTCTCGGCATCATCGGTGCGGGCTCCGTCGTCCGCGAAATCTACCAATACCTCTACTTCCGCAGCAGCTACACGCCGCTGCTGGAAATCTGTGCCGTCGCTGATCCAAACGAGCAATACCGAAACTGGTTCGGCGACCTCGCGGGCCTGCCGGCCAACCGCCGTTTCACCGACTACAAGGAACTGCTCGCGAAGACCGAACTCGACGCAGTGCAGATCAACACGCCGGACCACCTGCATTGCGCGCCAACGGTGGCAGCATTGAACGCGGGCCTCGATGTTGTGGTGCCGAAGCCGACCGCCGCGACGCTGAAGGATGCGCATGCGATGATCGAAACGGTGAAGAAGACCGGACGCTTCCTCGGCGTGGATTTCCACAAGCGCGAGGATCCGCGCATCAAGGAAGCCGAGGCTCGTTTCCAGAGTGGCCGCTACGGGCAGTTTCAGGCGGCGGTGTTCTACATGCTCGACAAGCTCAGCATCGCCGACCCGAACCACTCGCCGCGCTTCTTTGCGTCGCCTGACTTTGCCGAGAAGAACACGCCGGCGTCGTTCCTCACGGTGCACATGGCGGACGCGTTGATGAAGATCGTCAACCTCACGCCCGTGCAGGTGCGCGCTGTCGGCTATTCGCAGAAGCTGCCGTCGCTGAAGCCGATCGCGGTGAAGGGCTACGATCTCGTGGACACGGAGATACTGTTCGACACCGGCGCCATCGCTCACATCCTCACCGGCTGGGCGTTGCCCAACTCCGCGTGGTCCAACACCGTGCAGTCCAGCCGTATCATCTGTTCCGACGGGATGATGGACCTCGGCTTGGACCAGCCCGGCCTGCGCGAGTTCCATCCCGACGGCATTTTCGAGGTCAACCCGCTCTTCAAGAACTTCGACAAGGACAACAGCGTGACCGGCTACGGCATCGGCAGCCCCGGCCGCCTCTATCAGCAGATTCTCGCGTCGCGCAACGGCAAGGTGTCTGCCGCCGACCGCGAAGCGATGAACAGCCCGATTACGCTCGGTTTCTATACAACGCTCGTGTTGGAGGCTGCCGAGAAAAGCCTGGTTGACGGTGAGAAGCTTGCCACCGGCGCGACGATCGGTTCGACTATTGACCTGCGGAAGCTCGTCGTGGAGCAACTCGGCGCGAAAGCCGCCAAGCAATACAAGCTCGGCTGAGCATTCGAGCAAACGCTCGTCAGATCACTTCCCGGCTTTTTTCGCCGCGGGTTGGGCCGCCAGTTGCCCGACGATGTCCATGACGAGGTGCGCGGAGTTCTGCGCCGCAAGTGCGGTGAATGAGTCCACGTCCTGAAGCGCGTTGTGGTCCGCGCCGTCGCTGATGCTGCGGACGATCAGCCACGGCACGCGCAGATCCCGGCAGACTTGCGCCACCGCCGCGCCCTCCATCTCCACTGCGTCAGCGCCGAGCGCCTTGCGCAGCTCGGCCTTCTTTGCCGGCGACGCCACGAAGACGTCGCCCGTCACGACCACGCCCTTGATAATGCGCGGTTGCCGCTTGCCTTCGCTCGTTTCGATGTCACCGAGTTTGAGGCGCTTGCCGGCCGATTCCGCCAGCGCCAACAGCCGCGCGTCCGGCTCCAGAAACACTGGATTGCGCAGCCACGTCATCGGACTTTTCGTGCCGCGCACCTCCATGCCTTCCGTTGTGAGGTTGCCGAAATCATGATGGGCGGTTTTCGCCGCGATGACGATGTCGCCGGGGCGGAGATCGGGGTTGATGCCGCCGGCGATGCCGCAGAAGATCAGTTCACTCGGCCGGTAATGCTGGACCAGCAAGGCCGTGACCATCGCGGCGTTGACCTTGCCGATACCGCTGCGGCAAACGACCACGTTGCGCCCTTTCAGTTTGCCGACGGCGAAGTGGATGCCGTGAAGCACTTCCTCCTTCGGCCCGGTGATCACTCGATAGAGCGGCGTCAGTTCATCGTCGAACGCACCGAGGATGCACGTGATCGGCGCAGCCGTCGGCTCCGCTGCCTCCGCCGTGCGTAGCAAAAAGATGGCAACCGCGAACGCGAGCAGTGTCAGATGAATTGTTCTCCGCATGGCACGGTCACGGCGACTTTAGCAGGCGTTGCAACTCCTCCTCCAGCGCTTTGCGTGTCGCCTCGTTAAGCTGGCTTTGCTCTTTCAGTATCTCCCGCAGCGCCGCGATGGCGTCGGAGAGCGTCTCGCCGCGCATCATCTCGGCCAGAATCGCCCGCATCCGTTCGTAAGCGGCTTGCGCTTGCTCCTGCGCCGCGCTCAAGTTCGGCGTCGCCGTGCTGAGTTGCGCCACCACCGATTCGAGCAACAGTCGGCTCACATCGGCCAGTGGCTCCACGACGCGCGCGCGCAGCCGTTCCTGCTCGGCGGACGTGCTGACGCGGTTGTTCTGCATCTCGTCGAGAATCCGCCGGAACAACTCTGACATCGTCTGGCAACCGTTACCGACCTCGCGCTCGTCGGCCACGAGCGGCGAGAGCTGCACCAAGTCCGGCTGCTTGCCCGCCGTTGCGCGCTGGCGGATCACCTGCAGCGCGTCGAGCGCCTCGCGATGCTTGCGCGTCAGCCGTTCGAACTCGGCGCGGTATTCCTTCTGGCGGCGGTTCAGGTCCGCCATCAATTCCGCCGCGCTCACCACGCGCAGCGCCAGCGACTGGCTCTGGCCGCGCCCCGCCGGTGTCGCCGCGTCCGCCGCCTCGACGCGGAGGTTCAACACCGAGCCTTCAGCGACTCGTAACGGCTCCACCGGCAGCCGCGTCTCCAACCGAACCTCGGCATTGCCCAGCGCCGCGCCGGCAAGCGGTTGGCTCTGCCAAGTTGTGTTGTTGGTGGATGTCGCGAGGCTTAGCGCCGCCACACCGAAGTCGTCGCGCGCCTCCGCCGCCAGCGGGAGCGTCGCCACGGGCGTGATCTTGTCGCCGATGCCGCTCAGCGTCAGCCGCGCCAGCGGCGGCCGGTCCGGCTGCGCGTCGAGCATTAACGTGAGCGCCCGTTCCGCGCGCAACCCCTCAACGTCCTCCAATCCGATACGCACCGGCCCACTTTCGTTGACCACGAATTGCGCCACGACATTCGTCCCACTCTCCACACGCACGCTCGCCGCCGCACCCAGCTGCGCCATTTCCGAACTTTGAACTTTGAACTTTGAACTTTGAACTTCCGCTACGCGCAACGGCCTCGTGCTCGTCGCACGCAGTTCGAGCCGCGTGCCGACGACCGCCTCGACCGCGCCGTCGCTCGGCCCGGTCTCGCGCGGCGACTGGCGCGTGTAGGCCGGATAGACGAGCCGCATCCGCACGTTGCGCAGCATCGGCGGGTCCACCACCTCGACGCGCAGTTCGCCTGTCGTGCCGTCGCCGCCGAAAGCGCGAAACCGGAAACCCTCGACGACCGACTCAAACCGTTTTGAAAACTTTCCGCTGCCGGAGCGCGTGAGCACCTCGCGGAACCGGCCGGCGTGCTCGTAGTCCAGCACCAGCTTCACGGTTTCCGGAATCTGCCGGCCCGACGCGGTCACCATGATGTTGAACGGCGCGCCGCGCACGACCCGCGCGGTGCCATTGGAAAAACCGGTGATTTCCAGCGTCGTCGCGCGCGGCCACTCCACGTTTCGCAGCAACACGTCGCGCTGCCACCACACCTCCAGTTCCCGCGGGAAGAACGCCGCCACCATCGCGATCACCAGCAGCGCACCGGTGCCGAGCGCGAGGCACCGCATGAGCCGGCCACCGTCAAGCGCCTGCGACGGTCGCACGCCCTCCGCAATCTCCGCTGCCTCCGCCGCGACGTGTTCCAGCAACGCCGGGGATGTCACCTCCGCCATTCCGCATTCCGCATTCCGCACCCCGCACTGCTCAACCGCCGTCAGCAACCGGTCGCCGAACTGCGGAAATGCCCGCTCCAATGTCAATGCGAGTTCCGCGTTCCCAAGCCGCCGGCTCAACGGTCGCAGCAGGTGACGCCACGCCGCCATGCCGATGAGTGCCACCGCCGCTGTGCCGACGATGCCACGCGGACCGAAGTCCAACCGCAGCCACCAGTCCAGCAACCACGTCGTCGCCGCGACCACCACGGCCGCCGCGCCAACGCGCGCCAGCCCGCCCAGCGCAAGATGCAGTCGGAGCAACAAGCGCAGCGTGCCGAGCAGTTGATGAATCCGTTGGTTCATGAATCCAAAATCCAAAATCCAAAATCTGAAATTATCACGCCAGATTCTTCCATTTCCTTATCGCCCATTCCGTGAACAGCAGCCCGCAGAACACGCACAGCGCCAGCGGCGTGTCCCAGATGTCCTGCGTTTGCTCGTTGACCAGCAGTTGCTCGCGTTTCGGCAAAAGCTTTGGCAGTTCCCCGATCCGGTCGAGCGTCAGGAACTCGCCGCCGGTGGTCGCCGCGATCTGCCGCAGCAGCGGCTCGTTCATGCGCGTGTCCTTGAACTCCAGCCGCGGCAGCGCCACGCGCACCGTCTTGAGCGCCATCGCATCGCGCGCGGTGCTGCCGGGAACGGTGGCGGTGATCTCGCACAAGCCGAGCTGCTCCGCCACCAGCGAGCCTTCAAACTCGCCAGCCGCGCCCGCGATGGGATCGAGCCGCAGCGCACGCACGGCTGTTGACGCCGTTTTCACTTGCGCCTCGAAAAGATCCATCGCCGCCGGCTTGTAGCCCGCGTCAAGCGCCTTCGCCCGCACCGTGATCCGCTGGCCGAGCGAGTATTCGTCGTGGTCGGTCGTGAGCACGAGCCGTTTCATTCCGCCGAGCAGCCGGCCTTGCGTCAGATAGCGCACCGCCTGGCTCCAGAACTGCTCGAACGCGCGCGCGCCACCGAACCGCCAGCGCCATGTCGAATCGCTCGCCACGAACAGCACGCGGCCCGGCCCGTAGAACTGCGTCGCCACGATTGGCTGCGGCCCCTGCCGCGTCTGTCGGCGCGGATCACTGTGCACCGCCAGCGCCGTCGCGCCCGGCTTGAGCGCGCGCACCGGCTGCGCCCAGTAGAAGCCCGGCATCGCCGCCCAGATGCGGCGGTTACGCTCCGGGTCGGCGTCGAGTTGGAAGACAGGGTTCTCAAATCCCGCCGCCGTCACCAGCCACGGCCAGTCCTGCTGGTTCACGCGGCTGAGCGCCTCGGCCACGGTGAGTTGCTCGCGCTCGATCTGCACCGGCAGCAGGTCCGCGACCGGTCGTAGCTCGCTTGCCATCAGAAAACCCGTCGTAAACTTGTTCGACGCGATGAACGCCAACCCGCCACCGTGGTCGCCGACGAACCGGGCCAGCAATTTCGCCCACGCCGCGTCGAACTCGCGCGGATCGGGATCGAGCATGACGATCACGTCGTAGCCGAACAACTCCTGCTCCGTCTTCGGTAGCGTCGTCAGCGGCGCGTCGCCTTCCTGGTTGAACGCCGCGTCGGCGCTCTGGAGCCAGCAACTTACCGAGAGCGTCGTGTCGCGCGTCAGGTGGTTCTTGAGGTAGCGGTATTCCTTGCCCGCGTTGCCGGCGATGAAGAGCACGCGGGGCTTTTGGGCGATGACGCGCGCGATAAACGACGCGCTATTGTCGCGGTCGGTCAGTTCATCCGCCAGCGGTTCGATGCTCGCCGCGTAGGTGAACGTGCCGAGCTGTTGCGGCTGCGCGCGGAGCGTCACGTCGAGCGGCTGGTTGTTCGGCGGGAGCTTGATTGCTTGCTCGGCGACAACGCGACTGGTGGAAGAAGGAGTGTTGGAGTGCTGGAGTGTTGGAGTGTTGGGATTCTCTCGCAGCGTCACCTTCGCCGTTGTTCCCGCCAGCTCCTTCGCCAGCACCCGCACTGTGAACACCGCCTCGTCGTCCTTGAACAACACCGGGTTTGCGGTGAGCGACGCAACCTCGATGTTCCGCGGGGCTTTCGGATTGCCGACGCCGACCGCGAACACCGGCACGCCGCGCTGGGCGGCAAACTGCGCCGCCGCCATCGTCTCGCCATCGGTGGCTTGTCCGTCGCTGACGAGCACCACCGCCGCCACCGGCTGGCCGCGCGAGTTCTCGATGGTTTGCCGCAGCCCGTTCGCCAGCGACGTAGCCGCGCCCTGTGGCTTCAAGCCGGCAAAATCATTCGTCGCCAGCTCTCGCCAGCCGTCCGAGAACGCCGCCAGCCGCAGTTGATGAGAAGAGGCAAGAGTTAAGAGTGAAGAGTTAAGAGTTAAGAATGATTTGACTTGGTCAAGCCGCGTGACTGTGCCCACCGCTCCGCGATTCGCGTTCCGCGTTCCGAGTTCTTCAATTCCCATGCTCAGCGAATCGTCCACCAACAGCCATGCCGTGCTCTTCAACCGCTCGCTGCGATCAATCACGAGCGTCGGTTGGAACAGAATCGCCAGCGCCACGGCGAGCGCGGCGAGCCGCAGCGCCGTCAGCAACCGCCGCACGCCCGCCGAGATCACCGCGCCCTCGCGCTGATACTCCCGCACCGCGTGCCACAGCAGAAACGCCACCAACGCCAGCGTCGCCAGCGACCACCACCCGCCCTCCGCCGCCGTCGGCA
>JBAYFL010000009.1:0-200694 GCA_041667205.1 Verrucomicrobiia bacterium
AACCGCCGAGCTAGGCACGAAGGACGGGCAAGCCGTCGTTTCCAAACTCCTGATCGCCGTTTGAGGAAAAACTGCGCACAACCATCGCCCCTTTGCCCAAAGGCTAATTGTTCAGAGCTTTCTAAAGAACCGTCGGCGGGTCGTAATTGGATTTGTCGCCGGGTTCTACGGCGCGTCTTGCTTTCTGAGTCTGCGCAGGACGCCTATGGACGTGACCAGACACAACGCTGCGGTCATCAAGGCTCCTTCGGGCCATTTCAGCCAGCCTTGCCATGTTCCGAGGATGATGACCGCCAGACACATCAGGGCGATTTCCACCATGAGTCTGAGTTTCATGGATGCAGATACTAACATTGTCGCGCCGCACAAACGAGCGTGTTGTGTGACGTTGACCGTTCTTGTTTCTCCGCTGCTCGTCTCAGGCAACCGCAGCCATTGGCGCTATGTAGTCTCCTCCGTTGTTGTGTCTTGTTGAAACCGCAAAGAGCCAGGGAGAACTACCCCGGCTGCCTGTGTGTTCCTGCTGACACGCTGGGCGCAATGTTACGCCTTTGGCTTCTCGGTCGTAATCATCCTGCGCACGACGGCCAATGCTGTGATGACACATAAAGCAGCGCTGATCAACGCCCCTTCAGGCCATTTCAACCAACCCTGCCAGGTTCCCACGACGGCCACTGCCATAAACACAAGAGAAATCTCCACCGTCAGTTTAATCTTCATGGGCGAAATTTCTACCACTAGTGGGCCGCTCTGGCGAGCGTTTTGCGCGCTTTCGGACCTGTTCGCAGCAGAGCGGTAATGGCGGAGGGGGAGGGATTCGAACCCTCGAGGGCTTTTACACCCCACACGCTTTCCAGGCGTGCTCCTTAAACCACTCGGACACCCCTCCGCTCAACGCGCGCGGCTACCGTAGCGGAAGAGGGGGCGGGAGTCTAGAGCAGAGAGGCGGGCTTTGGAGAAAACTTTGCCTTCTTCGCCGTCATTGACTTTTGCATCCGGCTCTGCCGAAATACCGCACAGATTCAAAAAAGGAGAACGTCCATGCCGCCGACCAAAACCGTTGAGAAGACTGAGAAGACTGAACAAGTTGAGAAGACCGCCGCCGAAACTTCGACCAAGACGCCCGCGCAGGTCAAGCAACTCGAAGCTGCCATCGCCCACATCGCCAAAACCTATGGCGAAGGCAGCATCATGCGGCTCGGCGACGAGCGAGCGCGCGTCAAAATTGGCGTCATTTCGACCGGTTCGATCGCGATTGATATGGCGCTGGGCATCGGCGGCGTGCCGCGCGGGCGCATCGTCGAAATTTACGGCCCGGAAATGTCGGGCAAGACGACGCTCGTGCTTCAAATCATCGCCCAAGCACAGAAGAACGGCGGCTTGGCGGCGTTTGTTGACGCCGAGCACGCGATTGACCCGAACTACGCCCGCAATCTCGGTGTAAAGCTCGACGACCTGCTTGTCAGCCAGCCCGACAGTGGCGAGGAGGCGCTCCAGATTGTCGAGACGCTCGTTCGTTCCAACGCGCTCGATGTCATCGCGATTGACTCCGTGGCCGCGCTCGTGCCGAAGGCCGAACTGGAAGGCCAGATGGGCGACGCCAGCGTCGGCGTCCAAGCCCGCCTGATGAGCCAGGCGATGCGCAAGCTCACCTCGATTGTGGCCAAGGCCAATACCTGCATCATCTTTACCAACCAGCTCCGCGAAAAGATCGGCGTCATGTTCGGAAGCCCGGAGACGACGCCCGGCGGAAAGGCGCTGAAGTTTTACGCCAGCGTGCGCATTGACATCCGTCGCCAGCAGCAGATCAAGGACGCTGAGGGGCGCGCCATCGGCAACCACTGCAAGATCAAGGTCGTCAAAAACAAATGCGCCCCGCCGTTCGCCGAGTGCGAGTTCGACGTCATGTATAACGAAGGCATCTCGAAAGAGGGCAGCCTTCTCGACGTGGCCGTCAACTTCGGCGTCGTCGAGAAGAAAGGCTCATGGCTGCAGTTCGCCGGTGAAATGATCGGCCAGGGCCGCGAGTCGGCGAAGGACTTCCTGAAACAAAATCCGGCGGTCGCCGAAAAGATCGCCGCCGCTGTCAAAGCGAAGGCGTTGCCGCCGGAGGAACCTGCCGCTGAAGTGAAGAGTGAAGTTAAGAGTTAAGAGTTCAGGAAGACAAAACTTCCGCCAACTCTTCACTTTTCATTTTTAACTCTTAATGTCTTCTTGTTATGACGAGTTCTGAAATCCGCCAGCAGTTCCTGGATTACTTCAAGCGCCAGGGACACACCATCGTGCCGTCGTCGTCGTTGCTGCCCGACGCGCCGAACCTGCTCTTCACCAACGCCGGCATGAACCAGTTCGTGCCGATCTTCCTCGGACAAACGTCATGCCCTTACAAGCCGCAGCGCGCCGCCGACACGCAAAAGTGCATTCGCGCCGGCGGCAAGCACAACGACCTCGAAGACGTCGGACTCGACACCTACCATCACACGTTCTTCGAGATGCTCGGCAACTGGAGTTTCGGCGACTACTTCAAGAAGGAAGCCATCGCTTGGGCGTGGGAGTTGGTCACGTCGAAGGAGTGGTGGGGTTTTCCGAAGGAGCGCCTTTACGCGACTGTCTATAAACCCGGCCCCGGCGATCCCAGCGAGTTCGACCAGGAAGCCTATGACTACTGGGCACGCATCTTCACCGCCGCCGGACTCGATCCGAACGTCCACATCGTCTTCGGCAACAAGAAGGACAACTTCTGGATGATGGGCGACACCGGCCCGTGCGGCCCGTGTTCGGAACTGCACGTGGATCTCACGCCGAAGGGCGATACGCGCGGCTTGCTGGTGAACAAAGGCACGCCGCAGTGCATTGAGATTTGGAACCTCGTCTTCATGCAGTTCAACGCCAATCCCGACGGCACCTTCGGGCCGTTGCCCGCCAAGAACGTGGACACCGGCGCGGGCTTCGAGCGTGTCTGCTCGATCATCCAGTGCACGAAGAACTTTACTGACTTCAGCGGCATCATCTCCAACTACGAGACTGATGTCTTCCGGCCGATTTTCAACGCGCTGGAGCAACTCAGCGGCAAACGCTACGGCTCGACGCTGCCGAAGGCAGGCCAGTCGCCCTCCACCGAACAGGAGAAGATTGATATCGCCTTCCGGGTCATCGCCGACCACATCCGCTGCCTGAGTTTCGGCATTGCCGACGGCATCGCGCCGAGCAATGAGGGGCGCGGCTATGTCCTGCGCCGCATCCTCCGCCGCGCTGTCCGCTACGGCCGCTTCCTCGGTTTCCACGAACCGTTCTTTTTCAAACTCGTCGCGGTGCTCGCGCAGACGATGGGCGACGTGTTCCCTGAAGTCCGAAGAAAGCGTGCCGCCATCGAGAAAATCCTGCGTGGCGAGGAAGAGGGATTTAACAGGACTCTTGATCGCGGGATCCAAGTTTTTGAGGAACATGTTTCAACGACGACTGCTAAATCAGATGGGGATTTCCGGAAGCGACTCGAAACACGTCGATACATGTTTAACAAGTATCGGTGCACTGGCCTTGGCTTAACGAACGGAGCTATCCTCAGCAACGGAAAACTCGATGAGTTGATTAAGTTAAAGCCATCAACAGTCGATTCCGTTGCGCAAATTGTCGGCAAGAATCCGAACCTTAGCTACCAGTTATCCGATGCGCTTTGGCGTGATCTATGCCGCCACGTTCAAATTCACCTTGAGCAAGCACACGATTACGTTTCGAGCGAGGTAGCGATGGAACTCTACGACACCTACGGCTTCCCGCTCGACCTGACTGAACTGATGGCGCGTGAACGCGGCTTGACCGTGGACGTGGAAGGTTTTGAGAAGCTGATGGAAGAGCAGCGCCAGCGCGCGAGAGAGGACCACGAGAAGAAGAAGACGGTCGTCGCGATCGCGGGCGAAGGCTTGCAGGTGAAACCGACGAAGTTCCTCGGCTACGACAGCCTCGAAGCAGAGGCGGTGGTCGAAGCGGTCGCGCCCGGCGCGACGGCGGCGGAACTGGATGTCATCCTCGACCGCACGCCGTTCTACGCCGAGATGGGCGGCCAGGTTGGCGACACGGGTTTGGTTCACGTGCCCGGCCACGACAGGACGGAGGTCGGCACGCTTGTAGTGCGTGACACCCAACTGCAAGGCGAAGTCCACATTCACCGACTGAAGCTCGCCGACGGTCGCGCGCCGGAGGTTGGCGAGGCGGTGCGCGTGGCGGTGGACGCTGCGCGGCGGGCGAACATCCAGCGGCATCACACGGTGACGCATTTGTTCCATTGGGCGCTGCACGAGGTCGTCAGCAAGGATGCGCGGCAACGCGGTTCGATGGTGGCGGCGGAGCGGATGCGGTTCGACTTCAATCACCCGGAGAAACTCAGCGACCCGCAGATCGCCGACATTGAGCGGCTAGTTAATGAACGGATCCGGGAGAACGCGCCGGTGTATTCGGTCGAGATGCCCTACGCCGAGATCAAGAGCAACCCGAAGATCATGCAGTTCTTCGGCGAGAAATACGGCGACAAGGTGCGGGTCGTGCAGGTTGGTGGCGAGCAGGGCAAGTTCGATGGCTTCTCGGTCGAACTTTGTGGCGGCACGCACACGAAGAACACGGGGGACATTCGCATCTTCAAGATCATGCGCGAGTCGGCGATTGCCGCCGGCATCCGTCGCGTCGAGGCTGCGGTGGCGCAGTTCGCGTTGGAGTTCATCGAGCAGCAGCAAGAGCAACGACTGCGCGAGGCCGACTTGGCGAAACAGCGGGAGTTGGAGAAAGAGCAGGCCAAGCTGCGGCAGGCGGAGATTCAGAAACAAGCGCCGGCGATGGCGGCGGAGTTGGTGGCGAAGGCGCAGAAGATTGGAGACATCAGCGTTGTCATCGGAAACCTCGGCGAGCAAACCGCCGATGTGTTGCGCGCGGTTGCCGAAGCGATGAAGCCGGTGCTTGCCAGCGGGATAGCGGTTTTGGGCGCGGTCGCCGAAGGCAAAGTGTCGTTGGTCTGTCTTGTGACGCCCGATCTGGTCAAGCGCGGTAAGCACGCCGGCAAGATCGTAGGCGAACTGGCGAAGATCTGCGGCGGCGGCGGCGGCGGTCGGCCGGACATGGCACAGGCGGGCGGCAAGAATCCCGGGAAACTCGATGAGGCGCTACGTGCTGTAACGAGTTTAATCAGCGGGTAAAAGTGGCCTGCTCTCGATGATGGACACGACGCATAGCTTCTGGGAGGGCAAGGAGCCGTGCTGGGATATCATGGGATGTGGCCGGTTTGTTTGCGAGAAATGCGACGCGCGGACGCATCCAGAGAAGCCGTGCTGGGAACATCAAGACACCAAGTGCGCCGTTGTTTTGGGGGTGCCGAGAGATTGCGGCAGTTGCAGAGTGTTTTGGCGCTACGGCAGGAAGTAGATGTTACGCCGGTTACTGGCCCTGCCTCTGCGAGATAATCATCTCGCGAATTTGTTTTGGCTGCGGGATGCCTTGAATCCGTTCGGCCGCGTCCACAGTTGCCGCCGTTGAGATTGTCAGGTCGCCGATGTCCACCAGCCGCGCGAGCAGGCCCTGGTCAATGTCCATTGCGCGGATGTCCTTGGCGAGAAACTCACGGTAACTCTTGGAGAAAATGCCGCGCTCGATGGTGATGCGCCCGCCGTAAACCCGCAGGACGACCGACGCGCGACACCACCACGCGATGATCGGCGGCAGGATCAGCCAGAAAAACACAAGGTGCCAGAAGAACTGCCACCACGATGGCCGCACTTCCGCCAGCAGCACGTCGGAGTTGGGTGGCGGTTCTTTCGGCGCTTGCGTCGCAATGGGGAAGCCGCACGACGGGCAGCTCCGTGCTGCGGTGGAAACCTGTTTCGCGCATTCCGGACAATTAATGAGGGCCATGACGTATTCTCCTGTCGCGTGTGGATGCTAGCCCAGTGCGGGGAGGGGTGTCAAAAAGTGAATGTGGTCAAGAGGCGCGCGAGCCTCTGCGATTTGCACACCCGCGTATCATCCGCTACAGTTCGCAGCATGAAATCTTATCGCGTGGTCTTGATTCCCGGCGACGGCATCGGGCCGGAAGTGACGGAGGCAGTGAAACAGATTCTGGCCGCGGCCGAGGCACCGGTTGAATGGGTGCAGCACGAAGCCGGCTTGACGGCGCTGGCGCACGGCAAGGACGTGTTGCCTGTGGAGACGCTAGAAGCCATCCGCGAGCATCATATTGCGATCAAAGGCCCCTGCACGACGCCGGTGGGCAAGGGGTTCAGTTCCATCAACGTCCAGCTTCGCAAGAAACTGAACCTCTACGCCGCCGTCCGTCCGGTGCGCAGCCTTGACGGCGTGCCGACGCGGTTCAGCAACGTGGACCTTGTGATCGTCCGAGAGAACACCGAGGGGCTTTACAGCGGGATTGAGAACGAGGTGACGGCGGGTGTGGTCACGAGCATGAAGGTGGCGACGGAGACGGCCTGCACGCGCATCGCGCGCTGGGCGTTCCACTACGCGCAACAGCGCCAGCGGCGGAAGGTGACGGTGTTCCATAAGGCGAACATCATGAAGTTGACCGACGGCATGTTCATTCGCTGCGCGGAGCAGGTGCATGAAAAGGAGTTTGCCGCGTTTCCGTATCAGGAACTGATCATAGACGCCGGCTGTATGAAGATGGTCCAGGATCCGACGCAGTTTGACGTGCTGCTGCTGGAGAATCTCTATGGCGACGTGGTGAGCGACCTTTGTGCCGGCTTCGTGGGTGGCTTGGGCGTGGTGCCAGGCGCGAACATCGGCGATCAGGATGCGGTGTTCGAGGCAGTGCACGGTTCGGCACCGGACATCGCGGGCAAGGGCATTGCCAACCCGCTGGCTTTGCTGATGTCGGCGGTGATGATGCTCAATTACCTTGGCGACACGCGCGGCGACGAGGTTTGCGAACAGGTGGCAAAGCGGATCAAGACCGGCTACGACCGCGCGCTTGCCGACGGCCAGAAAACGCGCGACCTCGGCGGCTCGCTTGGCACAGCGGAATTTGCGAGCGCGGTGATCGCACGGTTGCGCGGATAGCCGTGCGGTGGTTCTGTGGGAAAGATTGCAGAAAGAGCGAAATCGCCCTTTACAGGCAGGGGGGTGATCTGTATGATGCGCGTGCGTTTTCGGTTACGCCGGATGCGCTAAGCACTACGGCTTTTGCAGTTTATGGACACAATAAAGAAGACAGACATAACCAAGGAGTTCCGGCTTCACGAGCGAGATACCGGTTCGGCTGACGTCCAGATCGCGCTCCTGACCGAGCGGATCAACGAGCTGACCGGGCATCTTAAGGACAACCAGAAGGACCATAGCTCGCGCCGGGGTCTCTTGATGATGGTGGGCAAGCGCCGTCGTTTGCTGGATTATTTGAACCAGACCGACAATGGCCGCTATCACCAGATCATCAAGAAGCTCAAACTCCGCAAGTAATTCACTCCTCAGCCCTCGCCTCGCGCACTTCCGCCGGGGCGAGGGCTTGGAATCTAACAGAAACGACAACAACCCAAGCAGCCTGCCCGCACGACGGGAAGGTTTCAAAGAGCGCAGAACAGGGGTCGCTGCTCTCTTTGAAGCTCTTCCGGTGAAGCGGGGTGGGCCTGCACTACAGGAACCATGCAACAATCCATTCGTATCAACATCGGCAATAACGACCTCATTCTGGAAACCGGCAAGCTCGCCCTTCAGGCGGACGGCGCGGTGACCGTTCAACTTGGCGAAACCGTCGTCTTCGTGGCGACGGTGGCGGCCAACAAGCCCAAAGTCGGGCAGGATTTCTTCCCGCTACAGGTGGACTATCGCGAGAAAGCCAGCGCCTCGGGCAAGTTCCCCGGCGGCTACTTCAAGCGCGAAGGCCGCCCCACCGAGAAGGAAATCCTCACTGCCCGCATGATTGACCGCCCCATCCGGCCGCTTTTCCCCGTAGGCTACTTCTGCGAAGTGCAGGTGATGTCCATCCTCTTGTCGGCCGATTTGGAGAACGACTCCGACATTTTGGCCATCAACGGCGCCAGCGCGGCGTTGACTCTCAGCGACATACCGTGGAACGGCCCGCTCGGTGCCGTCCGCGTCGGCCGCATCAACAAGCAGTTCGTTGTCAATCCGACCCATTCGCAGATGCTCGACAGCGATCTTGATCTCATCTATGTCGGCAACGAAACCGACATGGTGATGATCGAAGGTTGCGCGCAGGAGCTTTCGGAAGACGAAGTGATGTCGGCAGTTGATTTTGCCCAAGGTTTCGTGAAGCAGATCGTGACCGCGCAGAAGCAGCTCGCGCAGCAGATCGGCGTCACCAAGCGTCAGGTCCCGCTCCGTCTCGTGCCGGCGGCCCTGCAAGCCAAGACCAACACTGTGGCCGGGCCGAAGATCATGGCCGCGCTGGCGACTCAGGGCAAACAGGCGCGCATCGCCGCCGTGGCCGCCGTTTATCAGGAACTGCTCGCCGCCGCGCAAGCCGAGGACCCGAAGGTCGAGGAAGGCATCGTCAAGATGGCCTTTGACGCGATCCAGTATGAGCAAATCCGCAAATATGTGTTGGCCAACAGCCGCCGTCCGGACGGTCGCGCGCTCGACCAGTTGAGGAAGATCAGTTCGGAGGTGTCTGTGCTGCCGCGTCCGCATGGCTCGGCGCTCTTTGCTCGTGGCGAGACGCAGGCGCTGGCAATTGTCACGCTCGGTTCGCTGGCGGACACCCAAGAGCTGGACACCTATACCGGCGGCTCGCCGGAGAAGCGGTTCATGCTTCACTACAACTTCCCGCCGTTCTCCACCGGCGAAACCGGCCGCATTGCCGGCCCCGGCCGCCGCGAGATCGGCCACGGCGCGCTGGCGGAGCGTTCGTTGGAGATGGTGTTGCCGTCGTCGGAGAAGTGGCCCTACACGACGCGCATCACGAGCGAGATCATGTCCTCCAACGGCTCGACCTCAATGGCGACTGTCTGCGCCGGCTGCATGGCGTTGATGGACGCGGGCGTGCCGATCAAGGCGCCCGTCGCAGGCATTTCGATTGGTTTGATCACCGAGCCGGAGAACCGCCAGAAGGGCGTGTTGATCACCGACATCCTCGGTTCGGAAGACCACTTCGGCGATATGGACTTCAAGGTCGCTGGCACGCGGCAGGGCATTACAGGTTTCCAGGTGGACCTGAAGATTCAGGGTCTGACGCTTGAACTGACGCGGCAGGCATTTGCGCAAGCGAAGGTCGCGCGGCTCCAGATTCTCGACCTCATGGCACAGACGCTCGCCGCGCCTCGGCCGGAGTTGAGCAAATACGCGCCGCGGATGGAAACCCTGCGGATTCCGCCCGACAAGATCGGCTTGCTCATCGGCCCCGGCGGCAAGACGATCAAGAAGATCACCGAGGAAACCGGCTGCAAGATTGACATCGAGGACGATGGCAGCGTATTCGTCTTCTCGACGAATCCGGACGGCATGGCGCGCGCCAAGGAAATCATCGAAGGCATGGCTGCGGAAATCGAAGTTGGCAAGATTTATCGCGGCAAGGTCGTTACGATCAAGGAATTCGGCGCGTTCGTCGAGGTGTTGCCTGGCAAGGATGGCTTGGTTCATATTTCCGAACTGGCAGACTTCCGCGTCCGGCAGGTGGAAGATGTTTGCAAGATGGGCGATGAGATCTGGGTAAAGTGTATCGGTGTGGACGAAAAAGGCCGGGTCAAGTTGAGTCGCAAGGCTGCATTGGCGGAAAAAGACGCTTCAGCGGCAGAAAAGAAATAATCAGCGAAAGGCACCCTATGAGGAGAGCTTTCCTCGCCGTGGGGCCGTCACCGCGAAGGATGCGGTGCGGCGTGTGGTTGGGCTTGTTGCTGGCGGCGTTGCTCGGCTCGATGCCGGGCGCGCTGGCGGCGGAGTCCGACGAAGCACTGTTTGCCCGGGGCGAAGAAGCCCTGGGGAAAGGCGACTTCGACACCGCCATCAAGGTGATGACGGAGTTCGCCACGACACGCACCGCCTCGGTGCGCGCCAACGAGGCCCAATACAAGCTCGCCTACGCGCACTTCCTCAAAGGCAACAGCGGCGAGGCGATCAAAATTCTGACGCGGCTCTCGGCTCCCACGTTCCCCAACCCGGCAATCCGCGAGGCCTCGACGTTGATGATGGCACAGGCGTTCGGGCGGCAGGCGGAGACGCAAAAGGATCCGAAGGCCAAGAATGCCGACCTGGACAAGTCCATCGCCACGTTCGACGACTTCCTCAAGACATACACCAAGAGCGAGGCCCGCGATGAGGCCATGTTTGGCCGCGCCGCCGCGAAGATGTTCCGCGGTATGCATGACGACGCGATCAAGGACGTGGACACCTTCCAGCAGCAGTTTCCGAAGAGCATGCAGCTTCCGGCGTCGCACTTCCTCCGCGCTAGAATCCTCGCGGCGAAAGCTGCGACGCAAATCAAGTCGGGCCAGAAGGACGACGGGGCCAAGACGCTGGAGCAATCGAAGACCCTGTTCATTCAACTCATGCGGCCCGGCGCCGACATGGCGGTGGCCAGCGAAGCGGCGATCAGCGCGGCGCAGATGTGGTATGACCAGAAGCTCTACGCGGACGCGATCTTCTTCTATCGCCAGGTCCGCCCGAAGGTCGAGATCATCCAGAGTCAGCAGGCGAAGGTGAACCAACTCAACGATTACTACTCCAAACTTGTTGCGCAATACAGGACGGCTGGCGGTATCAACGCGCCCGCAGTGGTGAAGTTCAAGGAATACCTGCAACAGGAAGTGGGCAAGCTGGAGTCCATCAAGCGAAACCCTGACCTCTACATCTCTTCATGGCTTGGCACCGCCGTCTGCTACATGGCGCAGGAGCTTTGGATGGAGGCTGACATCCTTTGCCGTCACCTGTTGGTCAGTTTGCCGGCTGAAGCGACCAAGGAGGACAAGAAGTTTACCGTCGACACCAACTTCCGCGTTCAGATGGGTCTTCAAAACGTGGAAGAGGCGCGGAAGTTCTACGACCAGTTCCAGCAGGAGTTCCCGAAAGACACCATCGCCCAGGACAACGGTATCCTGCTGGCCAAGCTTTACTGGATGAAGGAGCGTCCCGACGACGCGCTGGCGATGTGCGACCGCGTGCTGGCGGATTATCCCAAGACATCCGCGGCCGAGGAGGCGATCGTCACGAAAAGCTCCATCCTCGTCAACAAGGGAGAGGCTGAGAAGGCCTTGGAGCAGATTCTGGAGTATAAAAAAACCTATGCTGGCAAGGGCAAGTTCAGTGGCCAGATCACTCATCGCTTGGCGCAGGTGTATCGCCAGGTGAACAAGCTCGATGACGCCCTGAAGACGTTCAAGGAAGTGCGCGAGAAATATCCGGACGAGGAGTTCATAGACGACGCCAACCTGCAGGTCGGCGCGACGCTGGTTGCTTTGAAGCGTTTCGACGAGGCGGTCACGGAATTGACTCAGTTCAAGGAGCGGTTTGCCACGTCCCCGATGTTGCCGTCCGCGCTCCTGCAACTTGGCGAGGCTTACGCTGGCAAAGTCCAGATCTCGCTCGAAAAGAATGACGCAGCGGGCGCCAAGGAATCACTCAAGAATGCCGTCGGCGCCTACAAAGAGGTCATCAACCGTGCGCCGAACGATCCGCAAACGGCCCCGATGGCGCAGTATCGGATCGGCATGGCCTACTTTCAGGCCAAGGAGTTCGACCTGATGACCAAGGCTTTTCAGGAGTTGAGCCAGAAGTTCAAAGACTCGCCGCTCCAGGCCGACGCCCACTTCTGGGTCGGCTACAACTACCAGGTCCAGAACAAGAACGTGGAAGCGGCGGCCGAGTTTGAGATCGTTGCCAAGAACTTCCCCACCAGCGGCGTTGCCTCGGAAGCTTCGTTGCGCGTCGGCCAGACTTGGGCGGCCGCGGCGGGCGCGCTGGGCCGTTCCCGCGCACTCATGACGCCCGACAAAGCCAAATTGTGGGATGAGGCTGTTGCGAAAGCCCTCACCGCCTATGAGCAGACTATGGCGAACTTCGCCGAAACTCCGGTCGCCACGACCGCCACCAGTGGCATTCTCGAACTGCTGACCAGCAAGCTGCGCGCGAAGATCATTGACGGAGCCGGTGTGGAGAAATATTACAACGGCTTGCTCGCCGGTCCCGCCGGCAAGAACACGGTCCTCAAGGTCAACGCCCTCTTCGCCCTCGGCAACCTGCAAAATGCCACCGGCGACCCCAAGCGCGCTCTGGTCACCTTTGAACGCGCTGTCAAGGAAGGCCCGGACGTGCCGCTCGACGCGATTTCCTATGAAGCCTATGCGAAGGCCCTGATGGACAACGCCAAGTATGCAGAAGCTGTTGGCATCTACCAGAAGATGGCCGATGTCTCCAAGAGAACCGGTGAGTGGCCCGCGTGGGCCGAGGCGCAATACGGCATCGGCTACGCGAGCTTCATGAAGAAGGATTCCGCCACCGCCCGCAAACAGTTCTCCATGTTCACCGATGTTCTCGACGCACTTGTCCAAGGCAAGCGCAAGCCCGACAAACTCAGCATGGAGGAGCGCGCCCTTGCCAACTGCAAGAAGAAAGCGGATGCCCAGCTCGGCATGGCGGACATTCTCCTTCAAGAAGCCAAGTTCACGGAATCCCTTGCCAAATACAAAGAATACGTGGACACCACCCGTGGCGTTAGCAGAGCCCGCGCCCGCGCTGTGCTTGGCATGGGCCACAGCCTCATGGGACGCGCCGCCAAATCGCCCGACCAAGCCGCCGCGGATTACGAAGCCGCCTACTCCAACTTCGCCAGGTGCGCCGACCTCTATCTCACCTTCGATGATATCGTTGCCGAAGCGCTCTACATGTCTGGCCTGGCGGCGGAAAAACTCAACCGCCCTGAAGATGCGCGCAGAGCTTACGAAGGCTGTCTGAAAGGATTTCCCAACGATCCCCACGCTCCCAAGGCCAAGGACGCGCTCGCCAAACTGCCGCCGCCCCCGCCGCCCGGCAAGAAGTAAGCAGATTGGCCGGCCGGCCAGAGAACGCCGGCAGCCAAGCGGCTGGAGCATTGAGAACCAGCATGAGACGAGGCCGACACGAACTTCCGTTTCGCGTCTTTCCGTCTTTCCTGTTCACTGCATCCGCCTTTAGCGTCATTTCAGATGTTTAGTGGGTATCCATTTTCCCTGCCATGAAATCAACCAACACCAACTCATCTCTCCCCCGCGTCGGCTACATCGGCCTCGGCATCATGGGCCGCCCGATGGCCGGCCATCTCCTGAGCGCCGGCTATCCGCTCACTGTCTTCAACCGCACTCGCGCCAAGGCCGAACTGCTTGCCACCACCGGCGTGCGCGTCGCCGATTCGCCGCGGGCCGTTGCTGAAGCCAGCGACATTATCTTTACCAACGTCACCGACTCGCCCGATCTCGAAGCCGTTATCCTCGGTGGCGCTGACGAACCGGTTGGCGTGATTGATGGCGCACGCCCCGGCAGCATCGTCGTGGATAACTCCACTGTCGCGCCGGCCACTGCGACCAGAATCGCTGCGCTCCTGGAAGGAAAGGACGTCCACTTTCTCGACGCGCCTGTCACCGGTGGCGAGAAGGGTGCCGTCGAAGCCGCGCTTGCCATCATGGTCGGCGGTGAGGAGGAAGTGTTCCAGCGCGTGTTGCCGTTGCTCCAGCGGCTCGGCAAGACTATCCTCCATGTCGGCCCGAACGGTGCCGGGCAGATGACCAAAGCCATCAATCAGATTCTTGGCGCGATCCATCTCTGTGCGATGGCCGAGGCTCTCGCGCTCGCCAAAGCCGCCGGCCTCGACCCCGAAAAGACCCGCCAGATCGTCGCCAGTGGCGCGGCCGGCTCGTGGATGTTGACCAACCTCGCCCCGCGCGCCATCGCCGGTGATTTCCGTCCCGGTTTCAAAGCTGGTCTCCAGAACAAAGATCTCCGCATCGCCCTCGAAGCCGCCGCCCAACTCGGCCTCGACCTGCCCATCACGCAGCTCGCCCGGCGTGACTTTCAGCGCTTGGTGGACATGGGTTGCGGGGACGAAGGCACGCAAGCCATCGTCAAGACGAAGTAGAACCGATAACCGCTCGCGCTAAGGTTTGATTTCCAGCACTCGCGACGGCGTTGTCCCTTTTCCATCGACGGCGATTCGCGTCGCAAACACCGATGCGATTGCGTAGCTGTTGCTGCCCGTTGGCGACTCGATCATGCCGTGAACGGTCAGGTGATGGATGCCGTTGGCAAACGCGTAGCCGCCCTTGTGGTCGTGACCGTTGATCCACGCGACGACGCGGCGCGATCGAACCAGTGCAGCCTCAACTTCTGCGGCGTTCCAAAGGATTGCCCCCGGACTGCTGGCAGCGGCGAGGATCGGATGATGGCAGAACACAATCACGCGCTGCTCCTGCCGTGCTGCGTCTGCAAGCTGCTCGCGCAGCCACGTCATCTGTTCCTCGCCAAGTGCCCCGGCGTATTTGCTCAACTTGGAGTTCTTCTCCAGCCAGATCTTCGCCTCCTTTGCCTGCTTCGAGCCTTCGGGCGATTTCAAGCTTACGTCCATGCCGTCCAGCACGAGAAAACGCCAGCGTTCGTGCGAGAACTTGTAATAAGGCGACTTCAACCCAAGCTCCTTCAGCAGCGCCGGCCGCGGCACGTTGAGGCAGTGGTTGCCGATCACGTGCCGGACGGGGCCGGTTAGTTGACGGAAGATGCCGGCGATCAATGCCATGTCCGCCACCGACTTCTCGCCGTCGCCGTCAATGCTGTCGCCGAGGTTGGCGACGAAAGCCAACTCCTGCCGGTTGAAGTCGGCCACACACGCACGCAGTTTGTCTGCCGACTCGTTGTAGTGGCGTTTCCCTACAGCCGGTTTGTCGGCGTATTGCACGTCCGCCACAATGCCAAATCGAAAGAGCGGCTGCCCGGTTTGCTGCCCAAAGGCCGCGAGAACCAACGAAAGCCAAAACGTTGTCAGGAGTGTGCGGCGAGAACCGGATATCTTCATGCGGCGCACGATATAAGAGCCGGGCAGTCACCTCAAGCCGGCACTCCAACCTCAGTGCAGACTTTTTCGTGCCTTTTATGCCTCTTTGTGGCTAATTCCTCCGTCATGGCAACCAAGGCTTCGCCCATTTCCAAGCTCATCGGCGCGCTGCGCAAGACCTACCCAGATGCGCATTGCGAACTGAACTATACCACGCCGCTCGAACTGCTCATCGCCACCATCCTCTCGGCGCAATGCACCGACAAGCGCGTGAACATGGTCACACCCGCGCTGTTCGCACGCTTCAAGACCGCCGCCGACTATGCCACCGCGCCTCCGGCGGAACTGGAGCGGATGATCCAGAGCACCGGCTTCTTCCGCAACAAGGCGAAGGCGATTCAGACGGCGTGCAAGGATATCGTCGCGAAACACACCGGCCTTGTGCCGGACACGATGGAGGCGCTCACGGCGCTCCACGGTGTCGGCCGCAAGACCGCGAACGTCATTCTCGGCAACGCGTTCGGCAAGAGCGAAGGCGTGGTCGTGGACACGCACGTCATCCGGCTCTCGCAACGCATCGGGCTGACGAAGCAGAGAACACCGGAGAAGATCGAGGCCGACCTGATGAAGTTGGTGCCGCGCGAGCAATGGACGATGTTCTCTCATTGGCTCATCTGGCATGGCCGGCGGCGTTGCTACGCCCGGGGGCCGGATTGCGAGCATTGCGAACTGGCCAAGCTCTGCCCGAGGATCGGGACGGAGAAATGAAACCTCTCGACTGTCAAACCTGTCTCATCATCGGGGCCGACATCGCTTTGGTCGGGAGTCTGCTTTACGCGGTCGCCACACTCAGCTACCGCATCACCGGTGAGGCTGTGAAGGTGCTCATGCTTGGCTGCTGCGTGCGGCGCATTCGGCTCGACGACATCGAGGAAGTCCATCGCGGCGGCGCGTTCTGGAACGAGCACTGGACAAACTTCAAATTATGGAATTCTGTAACCCTGCGCCGGAAGAGCGGGTGGTTTCGGAACTTTGTCATCACCCCCGACGACCCGTCCGAGTTCATCGTCGAACTGGCGCAGAAACTGGAGGACTTGAAATGAGCGAACTGAAGGAAGGCGACAAGGCGCCGGCATTCTCGGCGTCCGGCAGCGATGGCAAGACCTATACGTTGAAGGACCTTGCCGGGCAGACGGTGGTGCTCTATTTCTACCCGCGCGACAACACCCCCGGCTGCACCATCGAGGCGTGCGAGTTTCGCGACAGTCTCGCGGAGTTCCGCAGGGCTGGTGCCGTGATCCTCGGCGTCTCCACCGACGATCTCAAGAGCCACGCTGGGTTTATCGAAAAACAGCAGCTCAACTTCGTGTTGTTGGCCGATACGGACAAGAAGATCCACGAAGCCTACGGCGTCTGGGGTAAGAAGAAGTTCATGGGTCGCGAATTCATGGGCACGTTACGCACCACCTTCGTCATCGGCCCCGACGGGCACTTGAAGAAAATCTTCCGCATGGTGAAACCGAAAGGCCACGCCGCCGAGGTGCTCGCAGCGGTGTGATGGTCGTGCAAGGAGCGACTTAATTCTTCTCGTTCTCGCTGCCTGTCTGCCTTGGAGTTTCAGCAGGCGGTTTGGATTGCCATACGGGGACGTATCCGTAGGGACTGGGCGGCGTATGGCCAGCCGGAATGTGTTGCGCGCCAGTCTTCTGCTTCCTCTTGGCCCTCCATACCGTGATCACGACGATGGCTGCTGCGATTATAAGGCCGCCTATTCCCATCATCTTTGCGATGATGGCTGGCATCAACTCCATGCCGCAAAGCATGTAGCGGGCGACCAAACGTTGCGGAACGCCGTGCAATGCAGGCGCGCCTTGTGTCACCGTCAGCGCCATTTGGTAAGTTCCGTCTGCAAACGGACGGAACATTAGCAGAACAAAATCTCCATCAATGAGATGGTCGCGACCGAACGGTTCTCCTGTGAATTCCTCCTTCAATTCTTCCTTACCGTTCCGGTCTTGTATCTGAGAGACGAAGCGGAGATTCGAAAGAAGATTAGTCCACGTCGTTTTTGCAACGACGTCAGTTGGCACGGCGAGGCAAATGGCTTCACCGTGTGAAATATGACAGGTCTGGGCAAAACCGCCGGTGAATTGTCCTGGCTTGGACAAATCAACCGGGATGTCAATTGGTCTTGCTTGCTTCCATTGATAGAAGTCACGCCGGTGGTTGTGAGCGAAGATCAACAGGAAAATGCTGGCGGCGCAGAGAAGCCCCGCAACGGCACAGGCAATAGTTCTTCCGATAAAAAATCTCGTTCCGCTGCCCATTTGCTTCCTGACTCGAAGTCTAGAACTCGGCCGTCTTTGAGTCGAGGGAATAGGGAGAGACTAGACACGAATAGAAATTCCTGAAATTATGGCGGGGTGAAGCAGTCAATTGTGACGTTGGACATGGAAGGCGTGTTGACGCCGGAAATCTGGATCGCCGTGGCCGAGAAGACCGGCATTGCGGAGTTGCGCCGGACGACGCGGGATGAGCCGGATTACGACAAGCTCATGCGCGGGCGGCTGGCGATCCTCGACCGGCACGGGTTGAAGCTCTCGGACATCCAAGCGGTGATCGGGACGCTGCGGCCGTTGGAGGGGGCGCTGGAGTTTATGCGGGAGCTGCGGTCGCAGGCGCAGGTGCTGATCCTCTCGGACACGTTCGAGCAATTTGCGCAGCCGTTGATGCGGCAACTGGAGTGGCCGACGCTGCTCTGCCACCGGCTGGTGGTGGAGAATGATCGGATCGTGGACTACGCGCTGCGCATTCCGGAGCAGAAGCAGCGGACGGTGGCCGCGCTGAAGCTGCTGAACTACAACGTGATCTCGGTTGGCGATTCGTTCAATGACACGCTGATGTTGATTGAGGCGCACGTGGGGTTTCTGTTCCACGCGCCGGCGAATGTGAAGAAGCAGTTCCCGCAGTTCAAGTCGGTGGAGGCTTACGACGAGTTGCTGAAGTTGATCAGGAAGGCGATGTAGAAGAGGAGCAAGCGGGACTAATGTTCTCACACAGAAGTGTTGAACATGGTTAACTGACTCGACTGCATTCTACTATCATGGATATGCGCATAAACTATCGTCGAGTTGCTGCCATCGTTGGCGTAGCTGCTCTCTTAGGCCTTGCTCTAGCGTGGGCGAGCGGACTGTTCTTTCAGCACCAAGGTTCGCTACCTGCGAACGCACTGATGGTCATTGTTCCCTATCGTTACGCCAGCACTTGGGTGTTTGATGACCCTCGCGCTGGGTTGGTGCGGGAGCCATTTGTTGCTGGTGTTCCGAAGATGATTGATATGCTGGTGCGAGACATCCCCGAAGCGACCAATGGCTTTCGTTTGTTGTTCTCAGCTCAGCCTTTTCCTGATTACCAGAAGAAACTGACATGGCTGCGTGGGGACATGAATGGTAACTACTACAAGACAGACGACCCGCCAATGGAGGGTTGGATTTGTCCAGCGATGTTCAGGTATTATCAAACGGCTCCGAGAGAGTTATATGTGAAGGCGGAACCTAAGAACTGAGACTCGGGGTGCAGACACACCGAGTGTCGTGCAGTCATCGCGTTAACCTTAGTTGACTATTTGATTTCGCATAGCCCGATCCTGCGCATTGCTTCGCCGAGAAAATGATGGGTTCGAGGGGTTGACAGAGTGGGGTCGGTGTGGTTCTGTTTGGCCGCTTTTGCTTCCAACTTGGCGTCTTGGGTTGCGAGAGGCGGAAGTGAGATGTTCGATGCACGAGGTTCAGGCGAACGAGTTTTCTTCATGAGTAATATGAGCGATTCAAACAGCGGCGCGGCGGTCACGGCAAAAGTGGTTCCCATCAAGGACGCGGTGATCCGCATTGCGGGCAATTCGCAGGACGGGATTCAGACAGTGGGCGAGTTGCTGGCGCGGTTCAGTGGCCGCAGCGCGCAGGAGGTCATGAGCTACATGACCATTCCGGCGACGATCAGCGGCGGACCGTCCATCTACCAAGTGCGGATTGGTTCGGACGAGGTGTTGTCGGTGGGCGACGAGGCGGATGTGCTTGTGGCGTTTTACCAGCATTCCTACGAGCAGCACGTCGGGGTGCTGCGCAATGGCGGTGTGCTGATCTACGACCCGGATCAGGTGAAGCCGAACCTCGATGACAAGCGGTTTACCTACGTCGGCGTGCCGATGACTACGTTGACCATTGAGGCGGTTGGGGGCAAGGGACGCGACAAGGGCAAGAACATGTTCCTGCTCGGCCTCATTGCGCGAATGTTTGACCTGAACACGCCGAAGCTGGAGGCGATGCTCAAGGACTGGGGCGCCAAGCGCGACGCGGGGACGATGGAGGCGACGTTCAATGCGTTCCGGGCTGGCTACGGTTATGACATCGGGAAACTTGGACAGAATTTCCGGTTTATCCCGAACGAACAGCGCACCGGCCGGCCGTTGGTGGTGATGACTGGCAATCAGGCGATGGCCTACGGGTTGATCGCCGCGGGCGTGCGGTTTGGTGCAGCTTATCCGATCACGCCGTGGAGTTCGATCATGGAGATCATGCGGGCGGAGCTGCCAAAATACGGCGGCATCTTCCTACAGGCAGAGGATGAGATTTCGGCGGTATGCGCGGCGATTGGCGCCAGCTACGGCGGTCGCGTGGCGGTGACCGGCACGAGCGGTCCGGGGTTGGCGTTGAAGGCTGAGGCGATCGGCTGGGCGGTGATGGCGGAAATCCCGTTGGTGGTGATTGACGTGCAGCGCGGCGGGCCATCCACCGGCTTGCCAACGAAGATGGAACAGAGCGATTTGAACATCGCGATCTTCGGCGGTCACGGCGATTGTCCGCGCATCGTTATCGCGCCGCGCAATGTTGAAGATGCGTTCTATTCGAGCATCGAAGCGGTTGACCTCGCCCGCAAGTATAGCTGCCCGGTGATAGTCCTGAGCGACCAGGCCATCGGTTTCCGCGTGGAAGCGTTTGAAGAACCGGACTTGAAGAACATCGTGCGGGAGATGCCGATTGATTTCACGCCGCGCGGCGCGGACTTCAAGCCTTACGAAGACACGCCGGAGGGCGTTCCACATCACGCGCCGCCGGGCACGCCCATCGGCAATCACAATTATCCGATTCTTACCGGCTTGGAACATAACGAGGCAGGACACCCCGGCGAGGACGCAAGGTTCCACACAGTGATGACTGCCAAACGCCGTCGCAAGCTGCAGAACCTCGCGGCGAAGCTGCCGACGCCGGAGGTGTTTGGCCCGGCAGAGGGTGATACGCTGCTGGTGAGCTGGGGTTCCGCCTACGGTCCGACTCACGAAGCGGTGGAGAAATCCATTGCCGCTGGCGAGCCGTTGTCGGCACTTTGCATCCGTTACCTGAATCCACTGCCATCCGGCCTCGACAAGGTGTTCGACCGGTTCAAGCGCATTTTAGTGGTCGAAAACAACGACAGCGGCCTCTACGGCTTCGGCCAGCTCGCCGCTGTCCTCCGAGGTTGCTACTGCAACCCGCGCATCGGAGGCATTAACAAGACCGACGGGCTGAGCTTCAAGGTCCGCGAAATCCTCGAAGCGGTTCACGCGCAGGCCCGCTAGACGAATGACGGCGAATCCGATTTGTCAGCTTCAAGAATCCAAGGTGTCATGAACGAAACAACAAGCAATCCTCCCTCCGGTGCGGCGGTCGTCGCTGCTCCGGCCCAGCCCGGCCAGCCGGCGCCCTATAAAAAGGTAGACCTCAAGAGTGACCGACCGACGTGGTGTCCCGGCTGCGGTGACTTCACGGTGTTGGACCTGTATTTCCGCCTCTGCGAACACCGCCAAGTCGCGCGCGAGAAAATCACTTCCCTTGCCGGCATCGGCTGCTCCAGCCGCTTCCCTTACTTTGTGCGGGCGCACGGCGTTCACTTCATCCACGGCCGGGTCGTGGCGCTTGCCAGCGGATTGTCGCTGAGCCGGCCGGATCTGCACGTGTTCGCGTTCAGCGGTGATGGCGACGCGTATTCCATCGGCGGCAACCACCTGGAGCACTCAGCTCGAAAGAACGTTCACATGACCTTGGTGGTCATGGACAACAACGTCTATGGACTGACCAAGAAGCAGACTTCGCCGACATCGCCGATCGGTTTCAAGAGCAAGACCGACCCGACCGGCGCGGTTGATCCGCCGACGAACCCGATGAAAAAGCTGATCGCTGCCGGCGCGACGTTTGTCGCCCGCACCAGCCACAGCAACGCGCAGCACGTGTTGCAGATGATGGAGCGCGCCATGGATCACCGCGGTTTTTCGGTCATCGAGTGCTTGAGCGAGTGCGTAGAGTTCTATCCCGGCGCGTTCGACGCGGCCAATCCTCGCAAGGGTGGACAGTTCACAATCATCGAAGAAAAAAAACACGACGGCACGCCGGAGGATGAGAAGCGGCACGACCCGAGCGACGAAGCAGCCGCTTACAGGCTGGCGACGTTGCCGTTCCCGGGTGTTTTCGGCGTCTTCTATCAGGTCAACAAGCCTGCGAAGAATGACCGCGAGCAGCAACTGATTGATACAGCCCGCGCCGCCAGCGGCAACATCACCCCGCTGGCGGGCCTGCAAAAGACGTTCGCCCGGCTGAAGTAATCGTGCGCGCCCGGCTGGTATGGGGCGGGGCAGGGTGGGTGTCGCGCAGCGCTGGTGCGTGCTTGACGGTTGACGATGAGGCCGGTATTGTTCGAGCCAGCTTCGGAGGTCAACTATGAAGGCATCGAGAAAACTGGGTTGGAGCATTGTGTGCAGTATTGCAGTTCTGACAATGTCCATGGCCACTCCGGCGCAGGCCTACGACATGGGTGACAAGGCATTGCGCGGTGCGTCAGGAATGGTGTTTTTCTTTTTTGAGCTGCCCGGCAACATGGTGGACGTCAGCAACCAAGAGGGTGTTTTGTTGGGCCTGACCAAAGGTTTTGTCAAAGGTCTTGTCATGATGCCGTTTCGAGGCATGGCTGGTGTTTACGAGTTGTTTACGTTCCCCTTTGACATTCAGCCAGGATACGAACCTGTGATTGATCCGGAATACCCTTGGGGATATTTCTGCGGCTCTGACAAAGCCGCGGCAGCGCCCAAGAAATAGGCTGTTTCACAACGACCTGACGCAGCAAGCTTGACTTGTTGACGGGTTTGGTTAGGCTTTCGCAGACAGTTGATACACGGAGGAAACAAAAACATGAAGCTGAAGAGTATTGGATTCGCGGTTGTTCTGGGTCTTGGCGTGATGGCAGCTACTTTGCCGAGCACCACGCAAGCACAAGATGCTGCCACCAAGTTTGGGCGCGGCATTGCCTCGTGCGCTTTGGGTTGGCTGGAACTGCCCGGTAATATTTACGATGAAGGCACGAAGAACGGATGGGTGATGGGTGCCACCGTTGGGTTTGGCAAGGGCATCGGCATGGTCGTTGTCCGCACGCTGGTCGGCGTGTGGGATTTGGTCACGTTCCCGATCCCGGCACCGGACGAGTATAACTCGATCCTCAAGCCTGACTATCCTTGGGGTTACTTCACCGGCGAAGGCGAGGTCACGGTTCCTGCCACGACCGCCGCGCCTGTGCGTTAGTCGCAGACAACAAAGATCAACCGAAAACCATTCAACGGAATGCCATGAAAAAGATGCCCTTGACCTTCAAAATGTTGGCGCTGGCTGGAGCCATCAGCCTCGGCGCAGCCAGTCTCTTCGCGGCTGATGCCCCTCCCACTGTTGACAACCAAACCGCAGGCGCAAAGTTCACCCGCGGCATTGTCGGCCTTGCATTTGGTTGGCTGGAGTTGCCGAACCAGATGTATCAGTCTGCGGTGAACGATGGCCCCGGTATGGCGGCAACCGTGGGCTTTGCCAAGGGTCTCGGCATGACCTGTGCCCGATACCTTTGCAGCACCTACGAGTTCCTCACGTTCCCGTTCCCCATCAACGACTTCAAGCCGGTGATGGATCAGGAGTATCCGTGGGGCTATCTGGCCGCCGAGGGCAACGTCACAGTGCCAGCAGCCACATCCGCTTCGCAGCCGACGCGCTGACCTGCTGCCTGGAAAATTATTTATGCAAGAGGCGACTCATACGAGTCGCCTCTTGTGTTTTACTGGAGTGGAAACGTTTACGACTCCAGGCTCGCAAGATACCGTTCGCAGTCAATTGCTGCTGCGCATCCCGAACCCGCCGCAGTGATCGCCTGGCGGTAAACCTTGTCCACGCAATCGCCCGCTCCGAAAACGCCTGGCACGTTTGTCACCGTGCCTTGCTTGCAGATGAGATAGGCGTCCGGGTCCATATCCAGCAGGCCGGTGAACAGATGTGTGTTGGGCGCGTGACCGATCGCGATGAAAACGCCGGCACACTCCAACGGGCGCGTCTGGCCCGTTTTCACGTCTTTCAGCACCACGCCCGTCACGCGGTCTTGTTTCACGTCAAGGATGTCCGCGACAACTGAATTCCACACAAACTCGATCTTTGGGTTCTTGAACGCCCGCTCTTGCATGATCTTCGAGCCGCGCAACGCGTCGCGGCGATGAATCACATAGACGCGCGAGCCAAATCGCGTCAGATAATTTGCCTCCTCCAATGCCGAATCGCCGCCGCCCACAACCACCAGCGGCTTGTTCCGAAACATCGGCAGCGCTCCGTCGCACGTTGCGCAGTAGGTCACGCCTTTCCGCTCCAGCAACCGCTCGCTCTCCAGCCCAACATGCCGGTGGCTCGCGCCGGTGGCGACGATGATGGTTTTGGTCTCGATGACGCCATCACCGCCCGTCACGCGAAACGGCCGTTGCGACAAATCCACATTCTCGGCCGTGTCGTAGCTGATGCGCGCGCCGAACTTCTCGGCTTGTTTCTGAAGCCGCATCACAAACTCCGTCCCGTCAATGCCGTCGGGGAAGCCGGGGAAGTTCTCGACGATGCTCGTCGTGGTCAACAGTCCGCCCGGCGCCGCACCCGCGAGCACCAGCGGCGACAGGTTCGCCCTCGCCGTGTAAAGAGCCGCCGTCAATCCCGCGCAACCGGTGCCGATGATCAAAACATTTTCCATGTGTCACTCTCCGCAAATGTGTTCAACAAGTTGAATTCACCATATTCGTCGCCGCGCGCCTTTGCAACGTCGGACTCCGGGCTTGCCTGAGACGGGCGACTTCTCTAGTTTCTCCACCATGAAGCGCCCACTGGTGGGCATTGTCGTGGTATTTTGTCTTGGCGTGACGCTCGGCGAGTGGATGTCATTGCCTCTCGTCGCTTCCTGGTTCTTGTTCTCAATGGCCCTCGTTGCATCGGCGTTCTTCCTTCGCCATCGAGCAGGACTGGTTGTGGTATTCGCGATGATTCTGTTGGGAGGGTTGCTCGCGCACCGGCTGGCGAACAGCTATCCGCAGCCTGGCCATCTCTTGCGTCTGCTCGGCGACCGTCCTCAAAATGTGGTCGCCCGCGGGACCATCACGGTGGAACCAGTGCGTTCTGTGTGCCGGCGCACGCGCGGCGAACAGGAGCGGGACTTTTTCACCGTTCGGGTCAGCACGCTCGATTGCGGCAACGGTTGGCAAGCGGCGACGGGCGACGTTGTGGTGTGGCTGAGCCAGCCGCCCGACGACGACCGGCTGCGCTACGGCGACGTGATCGAGTTCCGTGGTCTTCTAAGCTGGCCGGTGGCGCCGGCCAATCCGGGACATTTCAACTACTGTGCTTATCTGGCGCGGCGCGGCGTGTTCTACGAGGCGCGCATCCACAGCGCGACCGCCGTGACTGTGCTCAGTCACAACACGTCTTGGTGGATGGAGTGTGGCATGTGGATGCAACGCCGTTTTCTCGACAGCGCGGCACGCGGGCTGGAGGCAAACCGCGTTGGAGACGAACCGGTCGTCGTTGGCTTGTTGCGCGCGATGTTGGTTGGTTTTCGTCCTGGTCTCACCAGTGAGCTTTCGGAGCCGTTTATGCGCACTGGCACGCTGCACGTGTTTGCCGTCAGCGGCCTGCACGTTGCGGTGATTGCGGGTATTCTAGTCAGCCTGCTGCGCTTCTTCGGTATTGGCCGGCTTGGTTGCGCGCTGATCGCTTTACCGTTGCTGTTGTTCTATACCATTGCGACCGGCGCGCCGGCGTCGGCGATGCGGTCGTTCTTGATGGCGGCCGTCGTGATCATTGGCTGGAGTCTGCCTCGGCCCACCGACGTGCTGAACAGCCTTGCTGCGTCAGCCATCATCATCCTGTTGTGCGATCCGATGCAGTTGTTCGAGGCGGGCTTTCAACTGTCCTATGCCGCCGTCCTTGCTTTGGCGTTGTTTGTTCCCGGGCCCGGATTCCTTGTCCGAACTCTTTTCCGTCGCGCCGATTCAGGGGTGGAGTCTGCCGCAGTCTTGTCGCGACTTCCAGGCTGGCTTGCCGATGTGCTTGTTTGCGACCCGTATTTGCCGACGAGCCTGCTGCCACGGTGGCGCCGCGTTTGGTATGCCGCTGTTCGCGCCGTGACAGTTTCTCTTGCCGTCTCCGTGGCGGCGTGTATTGGAACGATGCCGCTCATCGCGCACTACTTTCACCTGTTCACGGCCGTCAACTTCCTCTCCAACCTCGTGATCGTGCCGCTGAGCACGCTGACGATCACGACAGGCTTTGCGTCGTTTCTGTTGGATATTCTTTGGCAACCGCTTGCGGGCGTGCTCAACAACGCCAACTACGCGTTCATGGAATTAATGCTCAGTGCGAGCCGCTGGTTCGAGCGGTTGCCGATGGCGTTCATCTATGTCAAGACGCCGCCAGTCTGGTTGTCAGCGGCGTTCTATGGCGCGATGGCGCTGTTTCTATGGGCCGGGATGAGGAAGTTCACGCAGAGGTTTGCGTGGCTTGGCGTGGCGGCGTTGTGCGCGCTTGCCATTGGTCTGGCCGCCCGCAACGGCGAGCCGACTGTCACGCTGACCGTTCTCAGTGTTGGCGACGGCGCGGCGGCATTTGTGGATTTGCCCGGCGAGAAACACGACACGCTCATTGATTGCGGCCCAGCGAAGTCCGCGCACTTTATCCTCAAACCATTCCTTCGCGCGCAGGGCTGCGACTCGGTGGAGACGCTGATCCTGACTCATGCCGACGCCAACCACATCGGCGCTGTCGGTATGGTGCTCGATGGATTTCAACCCAGGCGGATCTTCGACAATGGCCAGAGCCGTTGGACACGCGTGGCGGGCGGTTCACTGCCGGGTTTCCGTGCGTTGCGGCTCATCGAGCCGGCGACGCTGCCGTTGGGCGAGAGCGCCGAGTTGCGGGTGATCTATCCCCGCGCCGGCCCGTTGCCTCTGCTGGGCGACAACGCCTCACTGGTGCTGCAGTTGCGCTGCGGCTCGCACCGGGTGTTGCTGGCGTCGGATATTGGCGCGACGGTCGAGCGCGAACTGCTGGCGGCGAAGGTGGATGTGCGCAGCGACATCCTGATCAAGGGCCTGCACAGCCGCGAGGACTCCTGCACCGACGGGCTTCTGGACGCCGTGGCCCCGCAATGGGTCATCATCAGTTGCGGCGAGGCCGCCACGCGCACGCCCGCGCTGCCGGCCATGCTCAGCCGCATTGAGGCCCACGGCGCGCGGGTGTTGCGCACGGACGTGAACGGTGCTGTCACCGTCCGGATGTCACTCGACGACTTGGATGTGAAAAACTTTTTGTCCGATTCCTCTCCTGTGCTAGGCTTCGCCCGACGTGAGACGCCATGAGGCGATGTAGGCCGTTTGCGCGATGAACTCTCTGCATGGCCGCCGTGTCAAAGCATTTGCATGCCTTTTGATCCCGATACTGAACTGATGTTGCAGGTCCGCCGTGGCAACCGCGCTGCGTTTGAGGCGCTGGTCGTCAAATACCAGCGGCCGGTCATCAACACGATCTTTCGCAGTGTCGGGGATCTCGCGGAGGCGGAGGATCTCGCGCAGAATGTCTTCGTGCAGGTGTGGAAGTCTCGCGGCCGTTACATGCCGACGGCGAAGTTCTCGACCTGGCTTTTCACCATTGTGCGCAACACCTGTCTCAACGAAGTCCGCCGTCGCGCGCGTCATCCGGCGGACTCTCTCGACAAGCCGGTGAAAGACGCGGCAGATGGCAGTGAATCGCCGTGGCAAATACCCGACCAACAGGCGAAGCCGCCGAGCGAGGAGGCGTTGGCGGCTGAATTGCGGAAGCGAGTGGACACCGCGTTGGCGGCATTGCCGGAGGCGCAGCGCACCGCGATGTTGTTGCTGCGCCACCAGAACATGCCTTACGAGGAGATCGCCAAGGTGATGCGTTGCTCGTTGTCGGCGACGAAATCCGTCATCCACCGCGCGCGCGCCATGCTGCGCGACCAACTCAAGCCTTACTTGCGACCGTGAAAAATATTGTGCAACCTTGGAACGATCGAGGTGTTACTACGATGAGGTTTTTGGAAATGAACTGCACACAATGCCAAGCTGAATTTGACCACTTGCTGGACGGCCGTTTGGACGCTCCGGTGAGCGCGCAGGTGCGCCGACATCTGGTGGACTGCCCCGGTTGTGGCGCCGCTTGGCGCGATTACGAGGTTGCGTGGACTGCGTTCGCATCGGTGCCGGAGATCGAGCCTTCATCGAACTTCGTTGCTCGCGTCATGAATCAGATTGACCGCGTGGAGAACGAGGCGCCTGCGCGCGTCTGGTTCTTCCCGGTATTGTGGCGTTGGGTTGCCCCCGCGATGGCGGCGATCATGCTCTTGGCGGCAGGCACGGGTGTTTGGATGAAGGTGCAACACGATGCTGATCAGGCTGTCAGCCAGGAGTTGGCGGCGAATCTGCCAGTGGTGCAGCACCTGGACCTGCTCAAGGACTTCGACATCATTGCCGAACTCGACCGGATCGCGCCACAGCCAGAGCGCGACCCGATTGAAGAGATGTTAAACGCGCTATGGAATAGCTGATGAGTTCAAGGATTCTCATCCTCGCGCTGGCTCTTGGCGGCTTGGTTTGTCTCGCGCCCAGTAGGACATGTGCTGAACCGGTTTTAACAAATGCTCCTGGCGGGGACATTCAGTTGCCGAAGAACCTGCCGCCGCGGCTGCGCGAAAAGATGGCGAAGATGTCGCCTGCCGAGCGCCAGAAGATGTTGGAGCGATGGCAGCAGCTTCGCAACCTGTCCCCGGAGGTGCGCAAGCTGCTGAACAAGAACTATCAAAAGTTTTCCAAAATGCCGCCCGAGCAGCGGGAGCAGTTGAAACAACGGCTCCAGCAGTGGCAGAGCATGTCGCCGGAGGAAAAAGAAAAGCTGCAAGAGAACTTTCGACGCTGGAAGCAACTCAGCCCGCAGGAGCGCGAAGACTTGCGCAAGCGGCACGCCCGCCATCCGCCCGCCAGCGGCAACGCTCCGTCCAGCGGGCCGTTCGCACCGGCGGTGAAAGCCTTGCCCGCCGCCGCGCAGGCGGCGCCGTAGAGCGCACCCGCACCGCTGTGTCAGGCCGCGCTGCGAACCATCTTTGCGGCAAACGATCCATCCACCGCGTCGCGCGGCGGAAAAGTTTCGACACAGCGGTCCAGCGCAAATTCCGTGTTGGACTTTAAGAACGCCTCCACGACGCCGCGGTTCTCTTCCGGTTCGAGGCTGCACGTGCTATAGACCAGCGCGCCGCCACGCCCGACTCGTCGCGCCGATGTTTGCAGCAGTGTGAGTTGCTCCGCCGCCAGCCGCGCAATGTCCTCGGCGCGCAACCGCCAACGCGCATCCACGCGACGGCGCAGCACGCCGGTGTTGGAGCAGGGCACGTCCACCAACACGCGCGCAAACCAGGTTTCGGCCGAACTGGCGGGGCGCGTTTGCTGGACGGTGACGCAGGCGACGCCCAAGCGCGAGCAATTCGCCACGACTTGTTTCAACCGATCCGCTGAGGTGTCCTCGGCGACGATCTCGCCCCGATCCTGCATCAACTGCGCCAGGCAGGTTGCCTTGCCGCCCGGCGCGGCGCAGGCGTCCAACACGCGCTCGCCCGGTTGCGCGCCCATCAATTCGACCGCGAGCAGCGTGCTCGGATCTTGGATATAAAACTCGCCTTCGGCGAACCCCGGGAGCCGTTCTGCCGACTCCGCCGCCCGAACCTCAATCATCGGCACTGAGCGCGATGCTCCGCCCGCGAGTTCGGCTTCGACGCCCGCCTCGCGCCACTTTGCCAGCAACGCTTCGGCGCTGGTTCGTAGTGTGTTCACGCGAGCAAAGAGTTTTGGCGGGCGGTTGTTCCAGTCGAGCAGCGCGCGTGTGTCCGCTTCGCCGTAGCGAGCGAGCCATCGCGTCACCAGCCATTCCGGATGCGAGCATCGAACCGCCAGCGGTTGCTGCTGGAGCGCCGACGCCAGTGCCGGGCGTTCGCGGTGAGCATTTCGTAGCAGCCCGTTGAGGAAACCGCCCAGGCGTGCCGACGACGTCCGCTTCGCCAATTCCACCGTTGAGTTGACCGCGGCGTGCGCCGGCACGCGGTCGAGGAAGAAGAGTTGATACAAGCCGAGGCGCGCCAGCACGGCGATCTCCGGCTTCGGCATGCGCTCCGCTTTCTGCGCGATCAGCCAGTCGAGCGCCGCGCGTTGGCGGAGGCAGCCGTAGAACAGCTCCGTCACCAGCGCGCGGTCGCGCGCCGGTAATGTGGACTGATGCAGTCCCACATGGAGCAGATCGTCGGCGGGACTGCCGCCACGTTCCCACCTGCACAACAGATCGAACACAATTTCTCTTGGATTGGTTGAAGTCACGCGATAGCTTCTACCACTTTTCAACATGACTGACGACCAAATCCAAGCATTACTCGACGACGGCAAGGCCGAAGCCCGCCACCTAAACGCGCTGAAGAAGCTCGGCGCAGGCACTTACTGCATCCATCGCAGTTGGGGCTTCGGCAAGGTCACCAGCTTCGACAACATCATGGGCAAGTTCCAGATAGACTTCAAAGGCAGGCCTGGCCACTCGATGGAGGCACGCTATGCTGCTGAATCGCTGGAGATTCTGCCCGCCGAGCACATTCTCGTCCAGAAGGTGACCAATCTCGACGCGCTCAAGCGGCTCGCCGCTGAAGAGCCGCTGCAATTGATGCGCGTCGTGCTGGGCAGTTTCGGTGGTCAGGCGTTGGCAGAGCCGATCGCCGCGGCGTTGTGCCCGGAGGTCGTGGCTGCGGCGGATTGGAAGAAGTGGTGGGACGGCGTCAAGCGGGCGATGAAAAAGGACCCGCACTTCGGCGTTTCTGCAAAGAAGACCGAGCCATTCGTCCTGCGCGACAAACCGCAGCGTCCGGAGGAGGAGTTGCTCAGGTCGTTTGCCGCTGCTGCCAACCTCAAACAGAAGCTCCAGGCGGCTGAACAATTGCTGCGGCTCGCCGGCCAGCTTCCCGATGTGCCGGCGGTGCTCGGGCCGGTCATTCATGCGCTCAGCGATGAGATCAAGGCTGTTCCGCATCGCGATCCGGCCATCACGCTCGAAGCAATCTGGGTCCGCGACGAGCTGGCTGGGCTTTGCGGTCACCAGACGCCGCACACCGTGGAGCAGATTCACGAAGTCGTCCGAAACGTTCGCCATCTGGGCGAACTGCTGCAATCGTTGCCTTCTGCGAAGCAGAAGCGGCTGCTGCCGCATCTGCGCAGCGCCTATCCGGACACATGGCATGACGCGCTGCGCCAGATTCTTCTGAGCGCCGACGCCAAACTCGTCGGCGACATCATCGAGTTCTTGACCAATGAGGGCCAGACCGACGCGGTGGGGGCGTTTCTGGATCGAGTCGTTCGCGAGCAATCCGCCACCGGCGAGCTGTTGCTGTGGATTTGCCGCAGCCGCAACCAGCAGACCTTTGCGGAAACGGTCGGGCCGCTGCTCAACGTCCGCCTGGCATCCGCCATCCTGCATGCCATCCAGCGCGAGCATGCTGACACCGGCCGCAAGAAGAACCTGCTGTTGGAATGGCTTGTCAACGACCACGCGTTGCTGGCCGAGCTGTTGCGCGAGACGGACATCGAAGACGTGCGTGACATCGCCCGCAAGCTCATGTCGCATCCGGCCGTCAGTGAAATGGATCGCCGTTCGTTGCTCGCGCGGGTCATCAAGGTCCATCCGCAGATTCAGACGTTGCTGACCGGCGGCGTTGAGGCGCGCCAGCAGACGATCACTGTTTCGTGGGAGAGCCTGGAGCAGCGGAAAAGGGAATATGACGAGCTGATCACCAAGCGGATGCCGGCCAATACCCGCGACATCGCCATTGCCCGCAGTTACGGCGATCTGCGCGAGAACTTTGAGTTCAAGGCGGCCAAGGAAACACAGAAGGTTCTCATGGCTCGCAAGGGCGAACTGGAGCTTATGCTGGCCAATTCGCGCGGCACAGACTTTGCCGACGCCAAGACCGATGCGGTCGGTATTGGCACCGCCGTTACGCTTGCCGACCTCACGGAGAACAAGTCGGTCCGTTACGCTATCCTTGGCGCGTGGGACAGCGACGTGGACCGCGGCATCATCAGTTACCAGACCACGCTTGCGCAGGCGCTGCTGAACAAGAAGGCCGGCGACGAGGCTGACTTCGAAATCGGCGGCCATCGGCATCACGTCCGCATTGAGAAGATCGAACGCTACGTGGATTTGAAATCAGAAATCGGGCCGCCTTGCGTCCCCCGGCTCGCGGCGGGATCGGGCGAATCTAGTAACGCCCCGGCAGCACCAGCCAGCAATTGAGCCACGCCCAGCCCGTGGCCAGCCCCAGCAGTAGCACCAGCAGGTTCAGCCGCACGCTCAGCCGGTGCAGTCGCTGCCAGCGCGACAGCACTTCCGCGCGCGCGTCTTCGTCATCCGTCTCGCGAGCTTCGTGCGCCTCATCGCGCAACAAGTTCATGCGCGGCACGAGTCGCTGCCGCGCCCAGAGCACCACCACCATCATCCCAAACACCAACATCAGCACCGTCGAGCCGCTTTTCCACGGCCAGAATCGCATGGCGATCAGCAACCCGCCGCTCATCAGACCGAACAGGCCGCACACCAGCCCCACCAGATAGTAACGTGGGAACACGGTGCGAATGAACTTGCCGGCGTGTTCCACCTCCAATGTCCGGAACGCCGTCGGCGCGACTACGAAAAGAAAAAACACGATTGCCCCGATCCACAGCGCCCACGACAAGAGAAAGACGTAGCCTAATGCGATGGTCATTGTCCGTCAGCCTACCGGGGCAGACACCGGCTGCCAATAGAGAAAACGCGGTTGTGATGTTGGCGTGTCGAAATTGGGGGAACACTCCGGCTACGATTGGCCGACCAGCGACAGGAAACCCGGCAGGTGTCGCATGCTATTGAAATCTTCCTCCTCGCAGGCGAGCCGGCGATACGCCGCGTCCTTACGGATGGCTTTGTCCAACAGGCGCAACGCCTCTTCGTGACGGCCTTGCACGGCGCGGTAACAGGCCATGTTATAGTTGGCCAGTGGATAATCGTCGCGCAAACGCCGCGCGCTCTCCAGCGTCTCAATGGCCGCCTCCAGCGATTTCGTCCGCCGCCGGCAATACGCGAGGTGAATCCATCCGTCCACGTTCTTCGGTCTGACGGCGAGCAGCTTCTCCAGCCACAACTCCGCGTCGGCGTAGCGGCGCGCGCTGAGCAAGACAAACGCCTTCGCGCTGATGCCGTCCACGCAGTCGGGCCGCTGCGCCAGCAACGCATCCACCTCGGTCAGTGCGTCGTCGTGCATGCCGAGTGCGGCGTAGCCTTCCGCCGCCTCCAGATGTTTCTGAATTTCAATAGCGTCCACGTCGGATATTTCAACCGTTTCGTGGAACAAACTCCAGCCGGATGTCATCACGATAAATCGTTCTTGGTATGTTTGTTTGATTGCTAGCCCGTGCTTGACCGTGTCGTTTGCGGCGTTAGACTGCGCGGCATAAGGAGCTGGCCTTGACTAATCTTGAGGGTCAAACATTCGCGGGATACGAGGTTCTCAGCAAGCTCGGCGAAGGTGGCATGGGAGCCGTCTATAAGGCCCGCCAGCCGTTGCTCAACCGCCTCGTCGCTCTCAAGGTGATGTCACCCCATCTCGGCGCCGATCCCAGCTTCGTCGCCCGTTTCGTCCGCGAGGCTTCCGCCGCCGCCAACCTCAACCATCCCAACATGGTTCAGGTCTATACCGCCGGCGAGGCCGACGGCATGCATTTCATCGCGATGGAGTTCGTCGAGGGCGAGTCGCTCCAAAAACGCCTGCACCGACTCGGACGCATCGAGTCGCGCGAGGCCATCGCCATCACCGTCTATGTTGCCCAAGCCCTCCAGTATGCATGGAACAAAGCTCATCTCATCCACCGCGACATCAAGCCCGACAACGTCTTCCTATCCGATTCCGGCGAGGTGAAGGTCGGCGACCTTGGTCTGGCCAAGAGCGTCGGCGGCGAAACTACCGAGTTGACACAGACGGGCGCGGCGATGGGGTCGCCACACTACATCAGCCCGGAGCAGGCCACGGGGCTGAAGGACGTGGATTTCCGCACGGACATCTACAGCTTGGGCTGCACTCTCTACCACATGTTGACGGGTAAGACACCCTACAGCGGCGACAGTTCGATGGCGGTCATGATGAAACACGTCAACGATCCGCCGCCAGCGATTTTCAAGACGTGGCCGGCGTGCCCAATGCCACTGGGGATGTTGGTAGGCAAGATGCTGGCCAAGGACCGCAACGCGCGGCCTCAGAGCTATGAGCAGTTGGTTGACGACCTGCTGGCAGTCCACGAGAAAATCAAGAACATGGAACCCGCGCGGGCAGTGGCGGTGACACCCGCAGCGCCGCAGCCGAAGAGCGCGACGCCAGCCACTGGCGCAAAGGTGGCAAGAAGCTCCGCGCCGTCGGCGGTGGAGAAGACCGTCGCCGCCCGGCCGTCAGGAAAGCCGAAGAGCCGGAATGGCATCTATGTCGCGGCTGGAGCCGTAGCGGTGGTGGCGCTTGGCGGTCTGCTACTCTGGTCGCCGTGGAAAACGGGCGAAGGACAAAACGCCAGTGAGCAGGCAGCCGCGCTCCCAGTGGAAACCGCTGCAACGCCGGCGAAATCCAGCGTGTTCCTGACGGAGACCGCCGCTGCTCGCGAAGCCGCCGGCGTGCCGGCGAAGTTCGGCGCGCTCTTTGACGGCCGTGACACGTCTGCGTGGCAGAAAAGTGACGGCGGACCGTGCGATTGGCGGGTGGAGGACGGCGCGTTGGTGGCCGGCGCCACCGATCTCGATACGCGGGAGAAGTTCCAGGACTTCGAGTTGCACGTCGAGTTCGCCTGCCCTCAGGATCGCAAGCAGGGTAACAGCGGCATCTATATCCAGGGCCGTTACGAGTTGCAGATTCTGGAATCGTTCGGCAAGCCGGCGACGGATACTTCTTGCGGCTCCATGTTCAAGCTCAAAGCGCCGACCGAGAACGCCAGCAAGCCGGCGGACGAATGGCAGGAGTTTGACATCACCTTCCACGCCGCGCGCTTCGACGCCGCTGGAGCCAAAACCGCCAACGCCCGCGTCAGCGTCATGCACAACGGCCGGCTCATTCACGACAACGTCGAGATTCCCCGAAGCACCGGCAAAGGCGACGAGGAGAGCGCCGCGCCCGGACCGATCCGTTTGCAGGCTTACAACAGTCCCGTGCGTTTCCGCAACATCAGCATCAAGCCGGTGGGAACCACTGCAAGTGCCATGACCGCTTCCGCCGCCACCGCATTGAAGCAACTCGGCTCGGTCTTTACCAATGCTGTCGGCGCGGAGATGGTCTATATCCCGCCCGGCGAGTTCATGCTCGGCAGCACCAAGGAGGAGCGCGAGTGGGCGGTCAAACCCGGAAATGTTGGCGTGTTGGGCGTCGCCGTCAGGCGGTTGAAATTTGAAGGTGAGCAGGCGCCGCAGCAAGCGACGATTCGCAGTGGTTTCTGGATGGGCCGCATGGAGGTGACTGTCGGGCAATGGCGCCAGTTCGCCGATGCCACCGGTTATCGAAGCACAGCCGAGAAGAAAGGCGCCGCCGTGGCTCATGGAAGAGATGACCACAGCATTCAGATGGTGCGCGGCGCCAGTTGGCGCAACGTGGGGTTCGGCACGCCGGTCCAGGACAACCATCCCGTTGTGTGCATCAGTTGGGACGATGCCATGGCGTTTTGCAAGTGGCTGACGGAACGCGAGCGAGCCGCAGGACGCCTGCCGGCCGGATACGTGTTGCGATTGCCTGCCGAGGTGGAATGGGAATACGCCTGCCGCGGCGGAAAGCAGAGCACCAGGTTTTGGTGGGGCGATTCCAAGGAAGATGCTGGCGGCCGGCTGAACTGGTGCAAACCCGACAGCACGGACGATGCGTTAACGCCTGTGGGTTCCTTTGGCGAGCGCGGCCGCAACGGGTTTGGTTTGGCTGACATGGCGGGCAACGCATGGGAGTGGTGTCTCGACAACCTCGATCCCGCAGGCCCCCATGCGGAGCTTTACACAGATGACTCGCCCCTGCATGTCCTCAAAGGGGGTGCGTTTCGTGGCATGGCGCAACTCTACCGATGTGCCACGCGCGAGGGGCAGCCCGCGGGCACGGCCAATTTCGAATACGGCTTTCGAGTGTGCTGCGGAGTAGATGTGTCCGGCAAAGAAGCGGGCACAGGAACAGTGCTGCCGCTTGCCGAATGGAAGAACCTCATCCCACTTATTGATCCCAAGCGCGATGGCATCGCTGGCGGTTGGAAGGTGGAAAACGGCAGGCTTTACTGCACTAAGCGCACCGCTTGGTCCCTCTGCGAACTGCCCGTGGATTATAAGGGCGGCAACTATGATCTCCGCTTCCGCGTCACACGTGGCGATGGGCGGGACGTTGCCATCTTCTTCCTCTTTCGTAAGGGTATCACGGGAGGAATGGTGCTGTTTGACCACTTCAACACCAATGACTCGCTGGTGGCCAAGGGCGTCAAGGTCGCAGGACTTACAAGTGTGAAAGGGAAACCGGCCCCCCACAATGAAACCCGGAGAGAGCGGCCCTCGTGGCTGCCCAAGGGGCAGGAGAAGACTGTGCTCATCCAAGTGCGCGACGAAGGCATGGTTGCCACCTTGGATGGGGAGGAAGTGTTCCGTTGGGAAGGAAACTGGGAGGACGTGACGCAACATGAAAACAGGGTTTTCTCGGAGAATAAAATCACCCGTCCAATGTTCGGCGTGAGTTCCCACGACTGCGAAGCCGTTTTCAGTGCCATCGAAATGCGGGAAGTCGCTGGCAAGGGCGAGTTTACACGCTTTGGCGCGGATGACGCCTTCATCCGCGAAGTCGCTGCGCTGCCAGCAGAGCAACAGGTCGCGCGCGTGGTGGCGAAGCTGAAGGAACTCAATCCCGACTTCGATGGCAAAGAGAAGCACAAGATCGAAGGGAGCGACGTTACCGAGTTGGAGTTTTCGGCGTTGAATGTGACTGACATTTCGCCGGTGCGCGCGTTGACCAAGCTGCGGCGGTTCGTGTGTCTCGCCTCCACCAACGGCAAGCAGCGATCCAAGCTTAGTGACCTGACGCCTCTGCGCGGTTTGTCTTTGAGGGAGCTGCGCGTGCCCGGCTGCGACGTGCGCGATCTGTCTCCGGTGCGCGGAATGCCGCTGGGTCACTTTGGCATCAACTACACCCTCGTTACTGACCTGTCGCCGCTCAAAGGCGCGCCCGTGGACACGCTAAACTGTCAGGGCGTTCCTATTCGGGACCTGTCCCCGTTGCGCGGCGCGCCGCTGAAGTCTTTGATGTGTGACGGCGCTCAGGTGAGTGATCTGTCGCCGTTGCGCGATTCGCCGCTTGAAATACTGTCGTGTGACGCAGCCGTAGCGAACAGCACAGCAAATCAAGTAATCCTGAAGTCCATTCCAACGCTCAAGACGATCAAGAGCGGCCGCACAGCACAGTAACTAATCAACGATAATCCCGGCCATGACCAATCTCGAAGGCAAACCATTCGCTGGTTACGAGGTCATCACTAAACTTGGCGACAACGACTTGGGTGCTATCTATAAGGTCCGCCAGTCGAAGCCCGACCGGGTCGTCGTGCTCAGACTTCTCGAACCGCGCCTTGCGGGTGATGCGGAGTTCCTCAAGCGTTTCAAGCGCGAGGCAACGGCTGCTGCGGACCTCGGCCACCCGAACCTCATGCAGGTTTATTGCGTCGGCGAACACCAAGGTGTCCACTACGTGGCCACGGAGTTTGCCGAGGGCGACGCGCTAAGTGAGCGGCTCGCTCGGCGCGGACGGTTGGAACCGCGCGAAGCCCTGGCCATCGCGTTTTATGTAGTGCGCGCGCTGCTCTACGCATGGAGCAAGGTGAGCCTCGCCCATCTCGACGTCCGACCGGAAAACATCTTCTTGCGGAAGGCCGGCGATGTGAAACTGGATGGTTTCGGCATTGCAAAGCCGGCGGCCGTGGCGGCGTCAAGACTGCCGCACTACACCAGTCCGGAACAGGCGCGGGCGGCAGGCGAGATTGATTTCCGCGCCGACATCTACAGCCTCGGTTGCGTGCTCCACCACATGCTGACCGGCAAACCGCCCTTCGAAGGTGGTGACGCGAAGATGCTGTTGGCGAAACATGCCAAAGAGCAGCCGCCGGACATTGCCAAAGCGTGGCCGGCGTGCCCGGCTTCGCTGGAGCGGTTGTTGGGGAGAATGATGGCCAAAGAGCCGCGCGACCGGCACCGCAGCTACGATGACCTGATCAAGGAACTGTTGGAGGTGCGCGACGAAGTCAAGCGGGTAACCCAACAGCGGCCCGCCAGCCAGACCAAAATTGAAAACCGCGCGGTTGCCGGCTACACGCTCCTGGCCAAGCTTGGCCAGAACGATATCGGTGTGGATTACCGGGCGCGCGAGACGGCGACGAAACGTGTCGTCGCGCTCAAGGTGCTGGCGCAGCGTTTCAGCCGGGAGGCCGGTTTCGTCGAGCGATTCAAACGCGAGACGACCGCCGTCACTCGGCTGAGCCACGGAAACATCGTGGAGATTTACGGCGCGGGTGAGGCAGACGGCGCCTGTTACATTACCGGCGAGTTCGTCGAGGGCCGGACGTTGCGCCAACGGATGGAGCGGCGCGGCCAACTACAGCCGCGCGAGGCCCTCGCCATCACGTTTTATGTGGCGCAGGCGCTCCAGCACGCTTGGAACACGGCCGGGCTGACGCACCGCGCCATCACGCCCGACAACATCATCCTCACCGACGCTGGCACGGTAAAGATCGGCGATTTCGGCCTGGCGAAAATCATGGAGTCGGAAAGCGCCGCGGCGGATCGGAAAGGCCCCGCGGTGGGTTCGCCGCACTACATGAGTCCAGAGCAAGCGCGCGGTGTGAAGGAACTCGACTGTCGTGCGGACATCTACGGCCTCGGGTGCCTGCTTTATCACATGCTCACAGGCAGGACGCCCTACGACGGCGAGAATCCAGCGGCGATCATAGCGAAGCACAACAGCGGTCCAACGCCGGCGGTTCTCAAGGCGTGGCCGAGTTGTCCTGCCACGCTTGCCCGGCTGATGGATAAGATGCTCGCCAAATCGCGCCGCGCCCGGCCTCTGAACTACGAGGATCTGCTCGCTGAACTGGTGAAAGTGCGCGAGGAGTTCAAGAAGGTCAAAGTCGTCCCGCCGCCTGCGCCGGAGAAAACAGCGTCCGTCAAATCCGCTGCGCTCAAGGATGGGGCGGACGCGGACGAAGCCGAAACCGGGGTGGCGCCGGTGGTGTGGAACCGGAAGCCGATCTTCATTGGTGCTGGAATCGCCGCAGTCGTTTTGCTGGGAGGCATGCTCGTCTGGGCGCCTTGGAAGAAGCCGGCGGTCCAGTCTCCGCCGCAGGAAGAACAGCGATTTGATTATTCTTCCTCGCGCGTGGCGCCGTTGGCGCGAACATCACCGTCGCGACGCGATGTCGCGCGCGCCACCACCAGGCCGGACACGACGACGACCTACACGCCGCCAATGTCCAAGCCGATGCCGCCTGCGCCGAAGCCAAAGGCGACGCCCCTCTCTCCGCCAGAACCGCCGCCGGCTCCCGCAACAACCACGGCCGCGAAAGTGCCCGAAATACCTTCACTGACCGATGCTCCAATGGCTCCCCGCGCGACGCTGGCCAGGGTCGGGAGCAAGGAGATTGTGCTCGATATGCCGTCGAGCACCGCTTCCACCGAATCAGCGATGACTGATGAGGCGTTTGCCGCCGCAGTCGCCGCGCTGTCGCCGCAGGATCAGATTCGGCGCGTTATCGCGAGACTCCAGGAACTCAATCCCGGTTTCAGCGGCAAGGGGAGCTACAAGATCGAGAACAACGCCGTGGCTGAGTTGACGATTTCGACGACTGGCACGCTGGTCCCGACAGTGGGCGTGACGGATATGACGCCGATCAAAACGCTGAAGGGCCTCCAGCGACTGGTGCTTGCTCCATTGAAGCCTGGCGAGCAGGGCGCGCTGGCTGATTTGTCGGCGCTGAGCGGCATGACGCTGACGTGGCTGTCCTGCCACGGTAACCCGCAACTTCAGGACCTGTCGCCGCTGAAAGACATGCCGCTGACCGGACTGACTTGCGGTGGGACGCTCGTGAAAGACCTCACGCCGCTCAGCGCCATGCGCCTGGCCACGCTTGGCATCAACGACACGCCGGTCGAAGACATCTCCGCGTTGAACGGAATGCCGCTCGCGGTGTTGTGGTGCCAGAACAGCAAGGTCGCCGATCTTACTCCGCTGAAAGGCGCGCCGCTGCGTGAGCTGCGCTGCGATTTCATGATGGTGCGCGACGGCCCCGTTCTGCGCGACATCCGAACGCTCGCCAGGATCAACGACCTGCCGGCGGCGACGTTTTGGAAGCGCGCCAATTTGGCCACGGCGCCTCCTTCGGTTGTCCTGAGCGCGGTGAAGGCGGCGCCCGACTTCAAGTCGTTGTTCAACGGCAAGGATATGACCGGCTGGAAACAGCGCACAGCTACCAGGCCGAACGGCTGGCGCGTCCGGCGCAGCTCAATGATTAACACGCCGCCCAGCGACGATCTCGTGACGAAAGAGAAGTTCGACAACTTCGAGTTTTACTGCGAATACAAAATCTCCCGGCGTGGATGGAGCGGTGTGTCCTTGCGCGGACATTATAGGATTGTGATTTTGGACGATGCATACAAGCCGCCTTCCGTCACCAGCAGCGGCAGCGTTTACGAGCTGCTTGCGCCCACCAAGAATGCGAGCAAGCCGCCCGACACCTGGCAGGCGCTCTACGTGAAACTCGTCGGCAGCACCGTGACGGTCATTCTCAACGGCAAGAAAGTGATTGACGGTCGCGATTTGAACGAATCCAGCAGTTCTTTCGCGGATGACGTGACCAAGTCCGGTCCCGTCATTTTGCAGGGAGCCGGCGGCGTCACCTTTCGCAACATTCGCATCAAGCCCCTGCTCGTGAAAGGAGACTAGCTCGGCGAAAACCCCACCCATAGCCATGAGTGATGCATGAAAACAAAAATGGATCGCCGGCAGTTTCTCATGACCACGACAGCAGCGATGGTCGCGCTGGACCGCGCCCCGAACAGCGCGGCCGTCGCCGCCGAAAAGCCGATCGCGAAGACAGCGGCGATTGATTTTCATCTCCACATCAAACATTTCGACCGCGACCTGCCGGCCACGATCGCGCACATCGAAGGGCTTGGCTGTGAGAAGGCTGTGCTGCTGCCGTTGGAGGACATCGCCAGCGGTTTGCTGCTGACGACCGATGAGGTGTTGGACGCGCACCGGCGATACCCGCAGCGCGTGATCCCCTTCTGCCATGTGGACCTGCGGCGTGACGACTTCGAGCGGCGCATCCGCGCCTACGCAGCCGCTGGTTGTCGCGGCTACGGCGAGCAGAAGCAACACCTGCCGCTGAACGACTCCCGCATCACGCGTATGTTGGAGGTCATCTCGGAGTTCGGCTGGCCCTGCACTTTCCATTTTCAAGATGGCCCCAAAGGGTTCAACCAGGGCATCGAGCAGCACTTGGAGGCGATGCTGAAGCGGTTTCGGCGTGTGAAGTTCATCGGTCACGCGCAGTCGTGGTGGAGCCACATCAGCGCGGACGCGCCACCGCCGGAGGTTTCGCTCTATCCCAAAGGCCCCGTGAAGCCCGGCGGCCTCATCGACCGTCTGCTCGCCGACTACGAGAACATCTCCGCCGACCTCTCCGCCGGTTCCGGCTATCTCGCGCTCTCGCGCGATGAGCAGTTCACCGCCGGCTTCGTCCGCCGCCACCGCAGGAAACTGCTTTTCGCCACCGATTGCCCCTGCCACGACGGCAACGGCGCGAAATGGAAGGGCGGCTGCTTCGGCCGCAAGATGATCGCGCTGCTGGAGCGCATCGCCGACGCCGAGACACGGGCCGACATCTTCCACAGCAACGCAACGCGGCTTCTCGGTTCCGTATAGCTGGGTCGCGGCGAAATGACAGAAGTAAACAAACCGATGAACAACTCAACGGAGGAATATACAATGTATCGAAAGGCAGTGTTTCCCGGAAAATACATCCAGGGCGAGGGAGCTTTGAATGAGCTGCCACAACTGGTGACTTTGTTGGGGAAAAGGGGGCTGATCCTGACATCCCCGACGGGAATGGACACCATTCTTCCTCAATACGCGAAAACGTGGAAAGGGGCTTCGATCCCGGCCGCACGTTTCAATGGGGAATGTTGTGAAAAGGAATTGAACCGTCTTGTGAAACTGGTCGGCCGTGAAAAGGTGGACATCCTCATCGGCATGGGCGGTGGCAAAGTGATTGATACGGCAAAAATCACCGCAGACCGGACTGGCATACCTGTCATCGTCGTCCCGACCATCGCCTCTACCGACGCTCCCTGCAGCGGTTGTGCTGTCATTTATTCCGAAGGTGGGGTTTTTGAGTCCGTCTCCTATCAGAAAATGAATCCCCAGATTGTGCTGGTGGATACCCATGTTATTGCCCAGGCGCCCTGCCGCTTTCTTGTGGCCGGCATGGGCGACGCCCTGTCCACGTGGTTCGAAGGGAGGTCTTGCAAGAAGACGCAGTCCCGCAACGAATGCGGCGGGATCAGCACGCTGGCTGCGGTCCAGCTTGCCCGGCTCTGCTATGATACATTGCTCGCCCATGGCGCGGGTGCAAAGATCGCCTGCGACCAGCATCTGGTCACACCGGCGCTGGACCACATCATCGAGGCCAATATCCTCCTGAGCGGGCTTGGTTTCGAAAGCTCGGGTTTGGCATCGGCTCACTCCATCCACAACGGCCTGACGGCCTTGGATGAAACGCACTCTTTCTACCATGGGGAGAAGGTGGCCTTTGGCGTGTTGGCCGGACTCTTTCTCACCGATGCTGCGCCGGAGGAGATTGATGAGGTTTATGGGTTTTGCGAGAAGATCGGTCTGCCAACAACTCTGGCTCATATCGGCGTCAAGAACCCCGACCGGAACAAACTAATAAGAGCGGCAGAGAAAGCCTGCGCGCCTGCGGAAGGCATCCATCACGAAGCTGGCATTATCACTCCGCAAAAAGTCCTCAATGGCATGTTGATGGCCGACAGTTACGGCAAATCCAGAATATCGGCGGCATGAGTTGATCACGCGGTGTAAACGCATGAAAACCAGCATCAAGCATTTCGTTCTTCTCGGATTGGCGGCGTGGCTTTGCGGCGTGGCGTCCGGCGCCCAGAGCGCGTGGAAGGCCGGCGTCGCCAGGGTGACAATCACGCCGGGCGAGCCTATTTGGATGGCGGGCTACGCTTCGCGTGACAAACCCTCCGAGGGCGTCCGTCAGGACTTGTATGCGAAGGCGCTGGCCGTGCAGGACGACAGCGGCAAGCCTTCTGTGCTGGTCACGCTCGACCTTGTGGGCATTGAACGGGAGATGGCAGACGTGATTGCCGGGCGATGTCTGAAGCAATACGGCATCACGCGAGACAGGCTGCTGCTGAACATTTCCCACACACACAGCGGGCCGGTGGCCGGCTTGTCGCTGATGCCGCTTTACAAACTAACGCCTGAGCAACGCGACGTTGTGCGCCGTTACACCGACGGGTTGATCAACAAAGTTGTGGGCGTGGTCGGCGCTTCGCTACAGAACCTTGCCCCGGCCACGTTGGAGTTCAAGCAGGGGTTGGCGGGCTTTGCCGTGAATCGCCGGCGCGTGTCGAACCGTTCCCTGCCGGGGCCGGTGGACCACGACGTTCCCGTGCTGAAGGTCAGCGACCCTACCGGGGCCCTGCGCGCCGTGGTGGTGGGTTATGCGTGCCACGCCACCTGCCTCAGTGATCTCCAGATCAATGGCGACTGGCCGGGCTACGCGCAGGAAGAAATCGAAAAGGCCCATCCCAGCGCGACCGCCCTCTTCGTGCAAGGCTGTGGGGCAGACACCAATCCCCTGCCGCGCCGGACCGTGGAGCTTGCCATGAAATACGGCCAGATTCTCGCCGCAGCGGTCGAAGAAGTGCTGGGCCGCCCGATGACGCCGCTCAACGGCCCCATGAAAACCGCTTTTGAATGCGTGGATGTCGCTTTCCAAACGCCGCCGACCCGGGAGGAACTTGAGACTCGATTGAAAGACAAGAACATCTATCGCCGTGATCACGCCCGCCACCTGCTCGACATCCTCAACCGGGAGGGCAAACTGCCGGCCAGCTACCCTTATCCGGTCCAGGTCTGGCAGTTCGGTTCCAAACTAAAACTCATCGCGCTTGGCGGCGAGGTTGTCGTGGATTATTCGCTGCGGCTGAAAGCGCAACACGGTTGGGACACCACGTGGGTCGCGGGTTACTGCAATGATATTCTCGCCTACATTCCTTCTGTCCGGGTGTTGAAGGAGGGTGGTTACGAAGGCGGCGAGGCCATGATCTATTTCGGTCGCACCGGCCCGTTCAGCGAAGCCGTCGAGGAGACAATCGTCGAGAAGACCGGCCAACTGGTAAAACGCACCACGGCCCCCGGACATTGAGCGCGAAAACCGCTGGCTGATGACACGTCGGCACCTTCGCACCGTTGGACCCATCGAATCGCGCTCCCCGTCCGCGTATCCGACTAAGTTTCCGCGCCATTCTCCGACGCCAGCTTGACCGCCGTGAGCGCCAGCCCGCCAGCCGGTGCTTGACCGATTGCGACCACTGGAGGATGATTCGCACCGAACAGGGAGCAGTGCATGAGTTCGCTCGCGGGCCAAACATTTGCCGGTTACGAGATTCTTGCCAAACTCGGCGAAGGCGGCATGGGTTCGGTTTTCAAAGCGCGCCAGCCAACGCTGAACCGCCTCGTCGCCTTGAAGGTCATGGCGACGCAGCTCAGCAGCGATTCCATGTTCGTTTCCCGATTCCGGCGCGAGGCCAACGCTGCGGCAGCCCTCAACCACGAGAACATCGTGCAGGTCTTCACTGCCGGAGAGTCCGACGGCACCCACTACATCGCGATGGAGTTTGTCGAAGGCAAGACGCTCCGCCAGCACATTGACAGTCACGGCAAACTCGATCCGCGCGAGGCCATTGCCATTACCGTTTATGTCGCCAAAGCCCTCCAATACGCTTGGAACAAAGCCAAGCTGATCCATCGCGACATCAAGCCGGAGAACATCTTCCTCTCTGACGCCGGCGAGGTGAAAGTGGGCGACCTCGGCCTTGCGAAAACCGTTGGCGGCGAGACAACGAGCCTGACGCAGACGGGCATGATGATGGGCAGTCCGAACTACATCAGCCCGGAACAAGCGCGCGGTCTGAGCGATATAGATTTCAGGACGGATATCTACAGTCTCGGCTGCACGCTCTACCACATGCTGACGGGACGGCCGCCTTACAGTGGAAGCGATCCGCTGGTGGTCATCACCAAGCACGTCAATGATCCACCGCCGGCGATTTTCAAGGTCTGGCCGACCTGTCCGATACCGCTGGCGTTGGCGGTGGGCAGAATGTTGACGAAGAACCGGAATGACCGTCCAGCGAGCTACGAGGATCTGATCGCCCAACTCCAGGAAGTTCACGACAAGCTCAAGCCCGCTGCCGCTGCTGCACCGGTCACTGCCACCGGATCGGCCAAAACACCCGCAGCTACGCCGACGCCAAAGCCAGCGTCTGCCACGCCCAGGCCGTCCGTCGCAAAGACGCCGACGTCCGTTCCGAGGGCGAAGCGGACCAGTTGGAGTTCACGCATTAGCGTGCTGAGGACGAACAGGCTGAAACCTGGACTCCAACGTGCGATGCTCTACGCAGCCGCCGGTGTTGCTGCCATCGCGGCGATTGCGGGTGCTGTGTGGTGGTTTGCGGGCCGCGCAACGACGGCACAAGTTGACGACGCCTTTATTCTGGAAGTTGGCGCGCTGCCGGCGGAGCAGCAGGCCACGCGTGTCGTTGCGAGGTTGAAGGAGATCAACCCACAGTTTGATGTGGCGATGGCAAAACATAAGATTGAGAACGACGCGGTGGTGGAGTTGTCGTTCCCGTCAAGTGGGGTGACGGACATCTCGCCGGTCGCGGCGTTGAAACGACTGCGTGTGCTCGACTGCAATGGGCGCAGCCAGGCGGTTTCCAAGCTCTGCGACTTCTCACCGTTGCGCGGGCTTTCGCTGACGGAGTTGAAGGCCGACTGGACGGGACTGGAGGATCTGTCGCCGCTGCATGGCATGCCGATCCGCACGCTTTCCATTCAGCATACAAAAGTGAGCGATCTCTCGGTGCTCGCTGGCATGCCTTTGAACAACCTTGAGATGGCCGGCACTCCGGTAAACGACATCGCGCCACTGGCGAATCTGCCACTGGTCCGTTTGCACTTGCATGGCTGCAAAACCCTTCGTGATTTGTCGCCGCTGCGTGGCAGGAAGATCACATGGTTGTGTTTCGCCGGCACTCAAGTGGAGGATCTTTCGCCCTTGCGCGGGATGCCGCTTGCGGGCGTCGTTTGCAATAACAACGTGCTACGCTCGCCGCAAAACTTGGCAGTGCTGCGGGCCATCCCCACCCTCAAGGGCGTCAATAATGGGCCGGCGGCGAAGTTCTGGCAGCAGGTTGATGCCGGCCAGTTGCAAGCGACAACATCCACTCCCGAACAGGAGCAGGCCGCCGCACAGCAGCCGCGCCAGACCATTGACTTGCTCGCGTTGACTGACCCTGTCAAGGACCGCATCAAGGTGGAGCGCGGCGCCAGCCACTCCAAAGGCAACGCGTGGGAATGGCGTGGCGGCGCGCTCGCCTACGTCAGCGACGGCGGCTCCGGCAAACTCGCTCCGCCGGTCGCAATCAATGCCCGCAGCTATGAGATCGAGGTTGAGTTTGAGCGACTGTCAGGGCCGGGTCGCTTCCACGTGGACCTACCGCTCGACGCCAGCCGCATCATCCCGCTGAACTTCGACAGCAAGAACAAGATGATCAATTGCCGCGCCGGTGATTCGTGGCCGCCCAATCGCGGCCCGCGCGCACAGGTCGTCGTGCGGCTGGATCGCAGCCCGAACGACGAGCAGGACAGAATCACCATCCGGCTCGATGGCGAACTGGTGGTGGACTGGCAGGGCAATGCCACGAGCGTTGCCCAAACCGGCGAACCGCATCCCGTCTTCCCCGGCCAGCCGATCACCTCGATCTACATCCACAAGGACAGCTACGAAGTTCGCTCTTGGCAACTCCGCGTTTTCGACGGCGAAGCCACCGTGTTGCGCGGTGCAGCGGCGACTGGCGACGCTGGTTGGCAGAACGCCATTAACCTGCTGCCACAGATTGATCCACAGAAGGATGCAATCGAGGGCGACTGGAATCTCACTGACGACAGGTTGGTTTTGGAGAGGCCAAAAGCCGTCGGCGTGCTGAGACTGCCGTATGTGCCGCCGGAGGAATACGATTTCGAAATCGAGTGCACTCCGCAAAGCGACGGAAAAAACATCAACATGCATCTGGTCGCGGCTGGCAGTTCGTTCGCTTGGAAGCTGAACGCTTACGGCCAGACGCCGCCGATCTATGGCTTTGACCTGTTAGACGGCAAGCTCTCCAAGGATCGCGACGAAGCCGTTGTGAGCAAACCCCTGACGCTTAAACCCGGCCAGCGATACACCTCAAGGGTCGAGGTGCGACGTGGCAGTTTGCGGGCGCTGGTTGACGGTGAGGAATATGTGCGTTGGTCGGGTGACTTCAACCGCTTGAGTTTGGAAACTCTCTGGAAGCTTCCCAACAACCGCAACCTCGCCCTCAGCACTTACAACCGCGGCGTGATCTTTCACCGTATCGAAGTTCGCGAAGTTACCGGCAAGGGCCAGCTTACGCGCGGCGCGTCGATGGCCGACGACTGGCGGAACGCCATCAACTTGCTGCCGGTGATTGACCCGCAGAAGGATGCGGTGGCGGGCACGTGGACCTTCCAGAACGGAGAATTGGCCGTCGGGAACACCCCGTTTGCTCGGCTCGAAATCCCGTATGAACCACCCGAGGAATATGATTTCCGCATCACCTTTACGCGATTGGCAGGCCAGGAGGGCGTGACGCAGATATTGACCAAGTCGGGGAGTCCATTCGCTTGGTGCGTCGGCTTTGACAGCAATACCATTGGCGCGTTTGGCATGATAAACGGGCGGATGGGAGGTTCCCCGGACAATCCCACGCGCGTCCGACGCGACGCATGGATCGAGAACAAACGTCTCTACACGATGGTCGTCGCGGTGCGCAACGACGGCCTGAAAGCTTTTCTGAATGACGAATTGATTACCCAATGGAAGACAGACTACAGCGACATGGGCATCTATAGTAATTGGCAGTTGCGCAACCCGAAACGGCTGGGCGTGGCAGCCAGCCGTAGTGAAACGCTCTTTCACCGCATCGAAGTCCGTGAAGTTACCGGCAAAGGCACGCTCACGCGGGGCGCGCCGGCCGCCGCATCCGCGTGGCTGCCGGTGGACATCGCCGCCGCCTGCAACGCCGACGTTATTAGCACCGAGTCCCGCAAGGCAGCAAATCAACTCACCTTCAATGGCGGGACATTGGCGAGCGCGAGTTGGCTGCGTAAGAAGGGCTATCCTCAGCCGGGCCTTCCGGACGACGGGCGTGTGCAAATCCCCGACGCCACGCCGGCGGAATGTTTTCAGATACGGGTGCCGCCGGCAAAAAACGCCATTCTCATCTCCGGCCCGGAAGGCCGATTTCCGCAACCTGCCACTGTTGAGTTGACCGCCGCAGACCGCCGGCGTTACTCGGAACTGGTTGTTCTGCAAGCCACATGCTGGGGTAACGGAACCCTGCGTGTCATCCTCCGCTACGAAACGGGCTTGGAGACAACCGCCTCCATTCCATTGTTGGATTGGTTTCCCGGCGGTCGGGCTTCGTTGCCTGACGGAGTCCGTGTCGCTGTCACTTCCCATGACACCCATCCGACGGGCGGCAAGCTCGCGGAGATACTCGCCCATCGAATCCCCGCAGACCCCCAGCGGGTGCTTCGTTCTCTGACCTTCTCGATCAGTTCGCTAACGCCGCCCAAAGGCCATTCAGAACAGGATGCCCGCCGTCGTTTCACCGTCGGCATCTTCGCCATCAGCGCGCTGCCTGCCGCTCCCAGCACTTCAACTCTCCAGCACTCCAATACTCCCGCCACCGCCGACGCCGCTTGGCAGAACGCCATCAACCTGCTGCCGCTGGTGGACCTCTCGCAGGATGTGAACTCTGGCAAATGGGAGGCCGCCCCTGATGGGCTGAAGGCTACCGACATAAAGAGCATGTCGCAAAAACTTCAGCCGCCTTACCGTCCGCCGGAGGAGTATGACTACCGCGTCAGCTTCACGCCAATGTCCGGCAACGCGGATGTCGCCATCGGGTTGACAGCCAGGGGCCGATCGTTCGTTTTCTACATGAAGAAATTCGCCAACGACCACTGCCTCGGCTTCGAGGCCATCGGCGGCAAAGCGATTGCCGCCGGTCCGACGGCGCATCGTTTTCCCCATCTGGAAATGGGGAGCCGATACACCGTGGTGGTGGAGGTGCGCAAGAACGGCCTGCGCGGCTGCCTCGACGACAAGCTCGTGGCCGAGTGGGCCACAGACTACAGCGACATGACCGCATGGCCCGTCTGGAAATTCAAGGACGACACCCTCCCCGGGTTTGGATGCAGCTTGAGCACCGTGGTGTTCCAAGAGGTCAAGTTGCGCGAAGTCAGCGGCAAAGGAACGTTCACGCGCGGCGCGGCGAAGCCTTAGTCGCGGGTTACTTCACGATTTCCAACCAGCCGAGCGAGGTCGGGACGTGGAAGTCCGGCTCCTCGGTCTTCGGATCCACCCACGCCATCCATGTCTGGATGGGCGGCGGGCTGTCTATATGGCAGCCGCGATTGTGGATGCTCGCGCGTTGAACCACGGGTTTCCCGCTGCGGTCGTGGCTGAACTCCGCGCGGAACAGTCCGCAGCGAATCTTCACGCCGGGGCGCAACCGTGGAAAGCCCATCGCTTCGAAGCTCGCCAGCGGGATGCGCCCTTCGACGACGTAGCCGTTCGGCAGCGGCGAGGCCGCCGTCTCCAGCCCCTTGAAGCTCCACGATGGATCGATCTGCCGGTAGTAGGCACCGCGGTAGTCATAGGCACGACCGCGCGAGTCCACCTCGATGCAATAGTAGTCCTTCATCCAGTTGTCGGGCGCGAAATACATCTCCGCGCGGTCCTCGAAGATCGCGTCCTGCTTGTCGCGCAGCTTCTCCAGCACCACAATGTCGTCGTCGTGGACGCGGAACGTGAAGTAAAGATGCGTCTCGTCGCACAGCGCGCGGAACTCCGTCGCCGGCGGGGGCGTCTTATCCCACGGGAAGATGAACTGCTTCTCGACGGCGGCCTTGGCCCACTCCGGCTCGTCGGCGCGGCCGTCCACCTTGATGCCCGCCTTCGCCATCCAGCGGACGCGATACGTTTGCTCGCTGAGCTTGCGCGGCAGGAAATCATCCTCCTGCAACTTGATCCGCAGCGGGCCTTGCATCGTCGTCACCCACAGCTCGCCCGGCACGCGCTCGAAGACATACGGATACGAGAGGCGATGCTCCTGCTCCTTGTGGCCCGGCTGCAATGGGTCATAAGCCACCACCACCGGCTCCGTCCACGAACGGCCGTCGTCGTCCTCGGAGAACGCCATCGAGAGCTGCTCGCGCCGGCCGGTCTTCTTCGCCGTGTCAATGTAGCGGTTCCAGAACAACACCAGCCGCCCGCTCTGGAGCCGCTGCAACTGCCCCGGCGACCCGCTTGCCTTGATCGGCCCCGGCTTGATGTCGCGCCACGTCAGCCCCTCGTCCGTTGAGAACGCCTCCGTGAAACAGCCCGCGTAAGTGCGGATGAGCATCCAAAGCCGCCCGTCCTTCAGTTGCGCCAGCGTTGGCTCGATCCCGCCGCCGTGGTCGCCGTAGCCGCCATACTTGCCGAGATCAATTACGTTGCTCTTCTTCCAAGTCTTGCCCTCATCGTCGGAGACATAGCTGAAGCAGACGTGCCGGCCGGGATTGGCCGCCGCCACCTGACAGCCCATCACCAGCCGCCCGCTGCGCAACTGGATCATCGTCCGCAACGCCCCGCACCAACCGTCTTGAACCTTTCGCGGCTCCTGCCAAGTCTCGCCGTCATCCAGACTGCGCGTCACATACACTGGCAGGCGGCACTCCGGCTGCGGCCCGCCGTTCTTCTGGTCCCAGCGGAGCGCCACCTCTTTCACATTCAGAAACGCCAGCACCAGCACCCCCTCGCGCGTCCGCAGCAACGTCCGCTCCCCGCGGCACTCAAACTTCTTGGTGTCCGCAAATAGCGTGCGCGGCTGCCACGTCTTGCCACTGTCCTTGCTGATGAGCACGCGGCTGTCGTCCGCCGCCACGATGCCGCCGTCGCCACGCTTGGCGAACGGCCCCAGCAACGTCGTCGGCAGCGGCAGCGCCTTCGGATGCAGCCACAGCGTCTTGCCACCGAACTCCACCTTATTCCAGTCGGCCATCGCGGCCGAGCATACGAGAGCGAGCAGTATCAGATAGCGCATGAGGATTCTCTGGGACGAAAAGACTTCACGTTTCGCTTGCCGTCCTGCAATGGACGCCGCGGTCCTATCACTAAGCCTCTTTATCATGACTTCTCTGCCACATGTTGCCGACCTTCGTTCGTCTTGCTGTCCATCCGGGAGGAAGGTCAGCGATCTCTCGAAGCGTCGGGTCAATCTCAAGAGCCTCACTCATGCCGATGATTCTGGCGTTCTCGACTGCGTCTGTCGTGCCACATACAAATCCCCACGAGTGGTCGTCGGTGTAATGCGTCACGCAGAGAATTGGAAACTTCTGCTCAAGGACTTGCCGCGTCGTGATAGCTGCAACGTTGGGCGCTTGATCAAATGGCCAGTCATTCGACATAACAGGATTCCGTCGGCCCCGCTTATACCGCCGGGGAGGCGGCGGGGCAAGGCGGCTCTCAGTTCTCATGCGTTCCATCCACCGACCGCCTGCGATGCAGGACAATGTCACCGCAGAGTAGGTGGATTGGCCTCCAGACGCGATGGTCCGTGCACGGCGGAAGAATCACGCCCTGAGGTCGCGATCCACCTTCCATTAGAGACGATGAAGCTGTGTTGCAGCGGCAAGCGATGCGAGGCGCGCAGGAGGCTACAAGCGGAACTCAACGTCGCACCGCGTCAGCGAGCGCAGCTTCCTGCGGCCGGGGTGCTTTCGCATGAGCGGCAAGAGGGATTCACAATAGCGTAGCATCTCATCAGCGCTCATCTTCGATGGCCGCTCGACATGGCCGCTCCAGTCAGGGAACTCCAGGTCCAGTGCGGGTTTGGAGCGCGTCTGGTAGAGCGCCGCGGTTTCACGAACCACATGCTTGGAGGACTTGCTCATAGACCTTCAGATCACCGTATTTCACAAACAACTGCCGGAAGGATTCTGCCCGCACATTCACGCCATTGGCGAGAGCTAATCGGATGACGTCATCCATGTCTTTCAGCCGGCGCAGGCCCCGGCCGTGCTTGAGGGCGTGGATCTTCAGCGCGAACAAATGCTCCAGACTTGGAATGTGCACGGAGACTCCGCCCAGCTTGACGACCTTCGCTTCGGCGAACATCTTCCCGAACGTCTCCGCCGGAACAAGCATCAGGTCCAAATCCCAGCATGTCTCGTCAGTGGACTCAAACTGTAGAAAGCTGCCGCCGTCGTGAACCGCCTTGTAGCCAAAGCCTCGCAGCATCTCCACCCATTGGGGCCGGTTCTCCTTGCGCACAAGAATATCGGCGTCGTCCGTGGCTCGCACGAATCCATGACAGATCACCGCGTGTGCGCCGATGACGAGGAAATCGAGTTGGCGCTTGGCCGCTTCACGACTGAGTTGGTCGAACACTGACATAAGCTCCACGTGTGACGGTTGGGAGTTTGCGCGGTTTGGCTCGTCAAAGCAAGGCTGCGCCGCATTTCTCTGGTTGAACAGCGAAGACGCGAAAGCGCGAAGTTCAAGTCCGTTCTTCCCGTTTTCCAGCCTTCCCTGTTCATCTGCTTTCCGTGGTTGAACAAAACCTCGCGACGGGAAGCCGCGATTTTGTTATCCTGCGGCGCACGATGTTTGAAACTGGAAACGATGTTGGCCGATGAACGGAGACTGACATGAAGACACGATTGAATCGTCGGGATTGGATGAAGACCACGGGTTTGGCTGCGGGTGCGTTGGCGGTGGGCGCGGTGAAGGCGTCGGCGGCGGAACCGAAACGCGAGGGCGCGTCGCCGCAGGCGGGCCAAGGCTCGGTGGTGTTCCAGCGGACGTTGCCGGTGCGGCATGAGGTGGATGTGTTTGTTGCGGGCGGCGGGCCGGCGGGAACGGCGGCGGCGGTGGCGGCGCGGAGTCAGGGGGCGCGGGTGTTTCTGGCGGAGGCGCATTCGTGTCTGGGCGGGATGGGGACGGCGGGCAGGGTGCCGTTGTTCATGCAGGTGACGGACGGGGTCAACTTTCTGGCGGGCGGTTTCGGCAAGCGGGTGGTAGAGCGGCTGGCGAGGGAGAAGGGCTTGCGCGGGCCGGCGCATGACATCGAGGCGCTGAAGCGTGTGTATGACGCGATGGTGGGGGAGTCGGGCGCGGCGTTCACGTTTCACACGAGCTTGATCGGGGTGGAGGCGGAGGGCGGGCGGATTTCGCATGTGGTCTGCGCTGCGCCGAGCGGGATGTTTGTGGTGCGGGCGAAGGTGTATGTGGACGCGACGGGCAACGGCGATCTGGCGGCGTGGGCGGGCGCGGCGTTTGAGAAGGGCGGCGCGCGGGGTCAACTCATGCCGGGGACGCTTTGCAGTGTGTGGGGTGATATTGATTGGAAGACGTGGCAGGAGAGCCGGCCGAAGGTGCCGCAGCCGGACGGGCACATGTTGGAGAAGGCGTTTGCGGATGGGGTGTTCACGGTGCGGGACGAGCATCTGACGGGGATGTTTCGACTCGGCGAGACGCTCGGCGCGGGCAACATCGGCCATACGTTTGACGTGGACGCGACGGATGAGGTGTCGCTGACGAAGGCGCTGGTGTCGGGGCGCAAGAGCCTCAAGGAGTTTGAGCGCTATTACCGGGAGTATCTGAAGGGTTTCGAGAAGACGCGGCTGGTGGCGAGCGGGTCGTTGCTCGGCGTGCGCGAGACGCGGCGGATCACGGGCGACTATGTGTTGTGTCTGGAGGACTACAAGCGGCGGGCGACGTTCCCCGACGAGATCGGGCGCTATGCTTACTCGATTGACATCCACCCGCTGCGTCCCGGCAAGGACACTTACGCGCAGCATCGCAAGGAGTTCGACGAGACGTTCCGCTATGGCAAAGGTGAGAGCTACGGCATTCCCTATCGCATCCTGACGCCGCGCGGCGTGGAGAACCTGCTCGTGGCGGGGCGTTGCGTGAGCGCGGACGCGATGGTGCACGGTTCGATCCGCGTGATGCCCGGCTGCTTCATCACTGGTCAGGCGGCGGGCATGGCTGCAGCGATGGCGAGCGCCAAAAATCTCTCGGTGCATCGCGTGGATGTGAAGGACCTCCAGCGGCGCTTGAAGGACTACGGCGCGTTCCTGCCGAATGCGTGAAGGTCCGCCGTGCCCCACGACGGCATCCGGGACCGGTTCGTGATATATTGAAACCGCACGGTGAGAACGACACGAACACGTAGCGGGACAGGCTTGGAATCGCGACTGCGCGCGATGACGCGCGAAGGCGCGCTTTGTGAGAAGATGTCGGAGAAGAAGGTGCGCTGCGTGGCCTGCGCGCACCGTTGCCTGATCGCTGAAGGCCACGCGGGCATCTGTCAGGTGCGCTTCAACGAAGCCGGCGAGTTGCGGGTGCCGGCGGGTTACACGGCGGGGCTGGCGGTGGACCCGATCGAGAAGAAGCCATTCTATCATGCGCTACCGGGGTCGTTGGCGTGCAGTTTCGGGATGCTCGGTTGCGATTTCCGCTGCGAGTTCTGCCAGAACTGGGTCAGCTCGCAAACGTTGCGCGACCCACGCGCGGGCGCCGAGGTGGTGGAGATCAGCGCCGAGCAGATCGTCGAGGCCGCGCGCCGGCATGGAGCCTTGTCGGTGACGAGCACTTACAACGAGCCGTTAATTACGAGCGAATGGTCGGTGGAGATTTTTCGCCGTGCGCGCGAGGCGGGGCTGGCAACAAGCTTTGTTTCCAACGGCCACGCCACGCCGGAGGTGGTGGACTACTTGCGGCCGTGGGTGGATTTCTACAAGGTGGACCTCAAGACGTTCAATCCACGAAACTATCACGACCTCGGCGGCAAGCTCGAACCCGTGCTCTCGACGATCCGGATGCTCTACGAGCGCGGGTTTTGGGTGGAAGTGGTGACGTTGCTGGTGCCGCGGTTCAACGACAGCGAGGCCGAGCTGCGCGACATGGCGAGGTTCATTCGCAGCGTCTCGCCGGATATCCCGTGGCACGTCACGTCGTTTCACAGCGACTACCAGATGCAGGATCGGCACGAGACGAGCGCGCGGCAGGTGGTGCGCGCGGCGGAGATCGGCCGCGAGGAAGGGCTGCACTACGTCTATGCCGGCAACCGGCCCGGCGACGTGGGTGATTGGGAAAATACGCGCTGTCCAGGCTGTAACGCACTGCTCATCGAGCGCGTCGGTTTCACGGTTGTGAGAAATGAACTGCGGAATGGTCGTTGCCCGAAGTGCAGCGCGGGCATTCCCGGTGTCTGGACGATGGAGGATGTCGAGGCAGCGCGTGCTACCGGGCGTCGCGACGTGCCGAAGCTGGACATCGCAGCCATCGTCAAGGACGCGCAGCGGAAGTTTGCGCCGCAGTAGCGAGGTTGTTCCTCACAAGTTGTGCGGATTGACGCCGACGCCGACGATGGAACAGGCGATGATGGGGTTGAGGCCGAGTGACTGCGCCTTCTCGTAAAGTTCCGGCGAATCCGCGCCAGGATTGAGCCAGAGTTCCTTGCAGCCCTTCCTGGCGATCTCATCCACGAGCTTCATGCCGATGGCGGGCGGCACATAGAGGCTGACCTTGTCGAGAGGGAAGGGGATGTCTAGAACGGAGCGGAAGACCTTCAACTCCTCGATGGCCTGCTCGGTCGGATGGACAGGGAACACGTCGTAGCCTTGCTGGAGGAAAGCACGCACAGCTTTGTTGCCGAACTTCTCCTTGTTTGTGGACGCTCCAATGATGGCGACAGTTGGTTTGTTCATGGTTGAAGTTTGCTGCGCTGGACTCTGCTCGATCCGATGGCGGAAAACAAGTGGCGGCGGCCAGCGGCCATCTGTAACCTTCGCCAATGATGGCGGTATTCACTGTCATGAAAACTATAACAATCATTTTCTGTGCAGTCATAACGTCTTGTCTCGCCGCCACGCCTTCGCTCGCCGCGGAAACCGCTGCTGAGGACACGGCGCGCGAGTGGTTCATGGCGGTGCTGAACGGCAAGAAGGACCGGGTTGACGGCATGACGCGTGTGCCGTTCGTCTGCAAAGAGGGGGTTATTCGGTCCAACGAGCAGTTGCAGCGATTGGTGTTGTCGCGCATCGGCGCGATGAAGCCCAACGAGAAGTTGGCCGACTTGAAACCGGAGATGATCAAGGTCAAGACCATCGCCAAGCCAAAATCCGCCGACCCGCGAATGGCGCAGTGGCTGGACGAAGCCGCTGCACGCGTGTTCGTGGAGATTTCGCTCGGCGAGCACAAGATGGTGCTGTTCATGACGAGGGGCAACAAGCCAAAGGTGGTCGGGATCGGGAAGTGAAGTTCTGCCGGTTCTCCACTTTCAACTCATAGCTTTCGGTTCTTCATGCAGCAGCCTTTCCTTGCACTATAGAGCGGGGCGGGGTAAAGAGACGGGCACTGCATGAAGCTATTTCGAAGGAAAAGTGTGGCCTCGCTGCAACATGAGGCCGCCCATGACAATCGCCTCCGTCGTGCACTGGGGCCGCTCAATCTCACCACGTTAGGAATCGGCGCCGTCATTGGCGCGGGCATCTTCGTGCTCACCGGCCAGGCCGCTGCGAAATACGCCGGCCCGGCCATCGTGCTTTCCTTTGTCCTCGCCGGCATCGCCTGCGCGCTGGCCGGCTTGTGCTACGCCGAGTTCGCAGCCATGATTCCGATCTCCGGCTCGGCTTACACGTATGGCTACGCCACGCTGGGCGAGTTGTTCGCTTGGATCATCGGCTGGGACTTGATCCTGGAGTATCTGTTTGCTGCCTCGACTGTCGCGGTGGGCTGGTCGGGTTACGTCGTGTCCTTGCTCTACGACCTGAACATTCACATCCCGCCCGTGCTATCGGCGGCTGCCGGCACGCATCTCATCGAAGTCCCCACGACGTTGGCGGCGGCGTGCAAAATGAAGTCCGGCTGGTCGCCAATCAGTGATGCGTTGTTGGAGCAAATCAAGGCGGCTGGAACCGACCCCACCTTGCTCAGCCAAGCCACCGCGGTCTTCAACCTGCCGGCGGTGCTCATCATCATTGCTTGCACCGTGCTGCTCGTCATCGGCATCAAGGAATCCGCCTCGTTCAACAACTTCGTGGTAGCGATCAAACTCCTCGTCATCCTCTCATTCATTGCCGTCGGCGTGGCCTACATAAACCCGGCGAACTGGCATCCGTTCATCCCGGCGTCGGACGCGCCGGGCCATTTCGGTTGGGGCGGGATTCTGCGGGCGGCTGGCGTTATCTTCTTCGCCTACATCGGCTTTGATTCCGTTTCCACCGCGGCGCAGGAGGCCAAGAACCCGCAACGCGACATGCCCATCGGCATCCTCCTTTCGCTGACCATCTGCACCGTGATCTACATCGTGGTTTCACTGGTGCTGACGGGCGTAGTCTCCTACACGCGGCTCAACGTTCCCGCGCCGATCGCTGTGGCGGTGGATTCGCTTGGACCGGCGGTGTCGAACTGGATGGGGCCTGTAATCAAGATCGGCGCTATCGCGGGCCTCTCCTCGGTGATCCTGGTGATGCTGCTTGGCCAGCCGCGAGTTTTTTACGCCATGTCCAAGGACGGCCTGCTGCCGCCGGTGTTTAGCGCGGTGCATCCGCGTTTCCGCACGCCGTGGCTGGCGCAGATTCTCACCGGCGTCGTGGCCATGTTGGTTGCGGGTTTCTTCCCCATAGACATCCTGGGCGAACTGGTTTCCATTGGCACTCTGCTGGCGTTTGCGATCGTCTGCGCCGGCGTGTTTGTGCTGCGGTTCACCGATCCGAAGATCGTGCGCCCGTTTCGCACGCCGGTCTACTGGCTGGTGTGCCCGCTGGGCGTGTTCTTCTGCGTCTGGCTCATGGTTGGCCTGCCGCTGGACACTTGGATGCGGCTGCTGATTTGGATGGCCATCGGCATGGTTATTTATGTGACTTACGGCTTCCGCAACTCGAAGCTGAACGGGAAGACTCCGGAGGAGACTCGCTAAGGCTGGCGGGATTCTTCGTTCGGTCATACAAGACATCAACATGGCAAAGACTTATCGTTTCGGCATCGTCGGCTGCGGCATGATCTCCGAGTTCCACGCCGCCGCCATCAAGGACATCCCCAACGCCAAACTCGTGGCCGTTACCGACGTGCGCGAGGCCGCCGCCAAGCGATTCGGCGAGGCCAACGGGTGCGCGTGGTTCACCGATCTCGGCAAGTTTTGCGCGCACGACATGGACATCGTCACCATCTGCACGCCGAGCGGCTTGCACATGGATGCCGCCGTCGCCGCCGCGAAGGCCGGCAAGCACGTCATTGTTGAGAAGCCGCTGGAGATTACTCTCGGACGTTGCGACGCCATCATCAACGCCGCCGCAAGCGCGGGCGTCAAGCTCGCCACCATCTTCCCGTCGCGCTGGAGCGAGTGCAACCAGCTCCTGAAGCAAGCCATCGAGAGCCAATGGTTCGGTCGGCTCACCCTCGGCGACGCCTACGTCAAATGGTGGCGAACGCAGGAATACTACGACGCCGGCGGCTGGCGCGGCACTTGGAAGATAGACGGTGGCGGCGCGTTGATGAACCAGTCCATCCACAATGTGGACCTTCTCCAGTGGTTCATGGGCGAGGTCGAGAGCGTCATGGCCATGACTGGCCTCCTCGCGCACGAACGGATCGAAGTGGAGGACACCGCCGTCGCGGCCGTGCGGTTCAAGAACGGCGCGCTTGGCACCATCGAGGGCACCACTTCCACATTTCCCGGCCTGCTCAAGAAAACCGAGATCCATGGCGACAAAGGCACCGTCATCGTTGAGCAGGACGACATCCTCTTCTGGAAGTTCGCCGGCCCGACGCCGGTGGACGACCGCGTCGCCTCGCTCATGTCCCAGCACAAGTCCGGCACCGGCGGCGCGGCCGATCCCAAGGCCATTAGCTACCTCGGCCACAAGAAACAGTTCCAAGACTTCATCCACGCCATCGAGACCGGCGGCAGCCCGCTGGTGGACGGCAGGGAAGGGCGCAAGTCCGTCGAGATCATCCTTGCCATCTACGAGTCCGCGAAGACCGGCCAGAGGGTGACGCTGCCACTTTGAGGAGTTGTAGCGTCGGCCGTCCCGGCCGACATACTTGCAATGTCAGGATAAGCCGAAGCTGAAACCCAACGACATCATGAGTGAGCCTCATCGCCGCCGTCACAACAAGTGGCTGGAAGCGATTGCGTTCTTCAAGTTCGTCAAAGCCGTGCTGATGATTCTGGTGGGATTGGGTGCGCTGGCGTTGCTCAACGACGACGTGCGGCAGAAGGCTCAAGAATGGACACACCTGCTGCAAATGCACACGCACCACCGGGCGTTGCACATGGCGCTCGAAAAGCTCGGCGCAGTGCAGGACCGCTCGTTGGAGACGGCGGGCGTGATTTCCTTTTTATATGCCGCGCTGCTGTTCATGGAGGGCATCGGCCTGTGGCTGGAGAAGCGGTGGGGCGAGTATTTCACGGCCACCATCACGGCTTCGTTCATCCCGTTTGAAATCTTCGAGATCGTCAAGCACGCGACGGGAATGAAGCTGGCGGTGTTGGCGATCAATGTCGCGGTTCTGGCTTACTTGGTGGCGGTGCTGCGGCGGGGCGCATCATCGAAACCATCGTAGCTGCGGAGCGGTGCGAGAAAGCGGCCTGTGCCGTGAAACGGCGGGCTATTCTCGAGGCATTCCTGACCGGACTTCATTTTATTGCGGCGATCATGGCCAAAGGCTATGCTGCGCAGCCGAAGCGAAGCGCATGACTCAGCCATCCAATCTCCCGCCGCCAGCCGACGAACATCTCTCCGTTGCTGTGCTTAAACCCCCATGCTGGAACGTAGCTCCATTGCCACTTGCCAGAGAAATCCTAATTAAATCCAAATAATTCGCCGGTTGCGGCATCGATGTAGATCGCAGGTTTCTTGAAAGCAATTTGGAACTCATTGTTCTTTGTTTTGGGGTTTTCGAGTTTGAAAAGCACTACCCAGCAAAGGCGAGTTTCTTTTGGTATGTCTTCTTCTCGACTGATCCTCTTCCCGAAGAACTGCAGCTTGTATCGAGGTGCGGCTACTCTCAGAACGCAGGATTCAACACCCGTGGCAACGTAGCCGGAAACAAACGCGATATGTTGGGCCGTTTCCACGTATGCGGCGGCCTTGGCGATGGCTTGCTCTTTGGTCACTTTTAGTTCGAGGCTTCTTGGTGCAGGAAAACATGAGGAATTATGAATTCCGACCAAACCCTCCTTCTGGTCGAACTCAACGCCCATTCGTTGCCCCGGTTCCTCGTCCCAAGGGTATTGTTCGGTAAAACGGTTCCATGTAACGGTCCAAGTTCCGTGATACTTGTTGAACCTCACGCTTTCCACTTTGAAGTCTGGAGGAACGTCCCACTTGAAAACTTTGAGGTATTCGCCAACGCGTTTAAGGACGGCATCCTGGTTGAGTGCAGGAGCGTGCATTCCATCTTTTTCTGAGTAGTGCTTGTGTGAGAGTGCCGCATTCAACACGCTTAGGACTTGGAGCGTATCCGCGCGAACCTGCAACTGAAGGTCAACTTCGTATCGAGTAGCTCTGGGAGCTTTTGGTAAGACTGAACCTGAATCATCAGGCGCAGGGGCAACAAAACTGCCTTTGACAATCAATATCTGCGGGGACCGAGGAGTGAATTCTCTTGGGCGAACTTCTGTATCTACTTTACAAATGCCGTTCGTTGCCTTCGCTGCGAAGAAAGAACTGGAGAGCTTCATGTTCTCGGCCGCAGCATTCCAGAGTTTCACAAGCTGCGCTTGCGTTTCAGGGGGCGGTATCTCTTTTTGTATCGCGGCAAACAACTCTGCGTTGTCGAAATAAAGAACTGCAACTATGGCCAAGAAGATGGCACGGATCATGTTTTCCTTCGGTTCGATAGCTGACAACATCATACGGAGCAGCCGGTTGTATTCAATGCAGGAAGAAGACCGCACTCTCTTTTCTCGCTTGCTCTCGCCGCCACGAGCGGCTAGTTGAAACGGCACTATGTTTTCACACGTTGTCATCTTCTGGACCGATCCGAATAAACCGCAGGCGGCCGACGCATTGGTCGCCGGCATGGAGAAATATCTGAAGCCGATTCCCGGCGCGCTGAGCTTCCACGTGGGGCGGATGGTGAAAAGCCCCCGGGCGGTGGTGGAGCAGACCTACGCCGTGGCGCTGAATCTCCAGTTCTCGAACAAGAAGGCGCAGGATGATTATCAGGTGCATCCGTTGCACATCGAGTTCGTGGAGAAGGTCTTCAAGCCGAACTGCTCGAAGGTCGTCGTTTACGACTTCGAATAGCAAACAGGCGTCCCGCTTGCGCCATCGTGTTTGATGACGGGCGAGACGCCTGCCTGACCTTGGGAATCTGACGCGCTCTAGCCGTTGAGCGTCCAGCCGTCGCGATACTTCTTGCCGAGGTATTGGTTTGCCTCGGGACAGTTGGTGACCTTGCCGGCGACGGGGTCATACTGGAGTTTCTTGCCGGCACGGTAGGCGACGAGGCCGAGCAACAACTGCTCGACCATGTTGCCGCTGTATTCGAAGTCGCACGCGGTCTTGAGACTGGGGTTCTTGCACGCCTCGATCCACTGTTTCTGGAAGTGGCCGAGCGGCGGCAACACTGTCTCCGCGGTCGGCGGCTTGTAGTAGGTCATGTCCGCGGCGTTGCCGACGGGGATGAGCAGGCGCTTCTGGAAGTCGCAGACGAGGACGCCCTTGGAGCCTTTGAACATCGCGCCGTGGTCAATCTTGGTGAGGTCCAGCCAGGAGACGGGCGACTTGGGCATCACGCGGCCTTGATACCAGCCGATGCGGACGGGGCCGCGCCAGTCGTTGGCGGGATGCTCGAAGTGCGATGCGCATTTGATGGGGGTGATGGCGGCGTTGAGCGGATCGCCCTTGGCCTCCGCGGAGGTCGGCAGCGTGGCGTCCACGCAGTTCCAGAGCAGGTCCATCGTGTGGCTGCCCATGTCGCCGATCTGGCCGGCACCGAAGTCCCAAAACATGTTCCATGAGAGGCAATTCGCGCCGGCTGGGCGGACGAAGTAGCCGGGGTTATAGGGATGGAACTGCGACGGGCCGATCCAGAGGTCGTAGTTCAAACCCTTCGGCGGCTCGCCGGCATCGGGCAGGTAGCCGGCGGGGACGCCGGGCTTATCTTTGAAGTAAACGATGCCGGTCTTGTCGTCGTATTCGTCCGGATGACTGTAGGCGCCGCCGTCCGGCACGACCTGGCGGTTGCCCCAGGCGTAGGCCGCCTCCAGGTTGCCAACGGCGCCGCCGCGGATGAGCTCGCGGGTGCGGTTGAAATTGGGGTTGGCGTGGCGCTGCATGCCGACCTGCGTGGCGAGCTTGCTCTTCTTCTTCATCCAGTTGGCACGCACGACGCGCGCCTCCTCGACGGTGATGGCGAGCGGCTTCTCGCAGTAGCAGTGCAGGTCGCGGTTCAACGCCCAGTTGGCGATGAACGCGTGGGTGTGGTCGGCCGTGCAGATGACAACGGCATCGAGGTTTTTTTGCTCGAGACATTTCCGCCAGTCCACGTAGGTCTTGGCACCGGGGAACTTCTTGAGCGCATCGGCGAAGCGCGTCTCGTTAATGTCGCAGAGGGCGACGACGTTCTCGTCCTTGAGCGAATCATAGTGCGCGAGGCCGCGGCCCCAGACGCCGATGAGGGCGACGTTGAGTTTGTTGCCAGGGGCGTTCTTGCCCGCTCGGGCGCCGCTGGGCAGTAGAAGCCATCCGGCTCCGGCAACGGCGGTGGTTTTGAGGAAAGAGCGTCTGTTCATGATTGAGTTCTCCTGTCGCTTCCGTATGGTTTTCGTCACAAGGCTCGCCATCGTAGCAGCCAAAAGCATTTGGTAAACAGTTTTTTAGCCGAGAAGAACATTGTCAACCGATCTTGCCAGTAAACAGGAACATTCCCGGGGGGGATGGATGTTGACGTCCATCTCACTGCCGATTGCTAATATCTTCCGAATTCATCAGATCATGAGAATGATAAACCTCCCGGTGCTGACGACTCTAAGCATGGTTGCACTCGCCGCCTCGACTTTCTGTGCCGGGCAGCTTCCGCAAACAGACCGCCCGCTGGCAGAGCGGTTCGCAAACCCGCCGGCCGCGTCGCGCATCATTAGAATCATCCACAGCTTGCCGATCAAGCCCGCCGAGCAAGACGCGCAGTTGCAAACGCTCGCCCGGCAAGGCTTCGGCGGTTTCGTCAGCAACGTCTCGTTTCACGACTACATGGAGAACGAGGACCACTGGCGCGCGTTCGTTCGCGCCGTCACAGAGGCGAAGCGCGCGGGCATGTCACTCTGGCTCTACGACGAGCGCGGCTATCCATCGGGGCTGGCTGGCGGCATCACGATGCGAGGCCACCCGGAGTATGAGGCGCGCGGGTTGCTGATCGCCGACGCGAGCAGCGAGGGTGGGCCAGTGAATCTCGATGTGCCGCCGGGCAAACGCGTGCTGACGGCGGCGTTCCCGGTGCGCGACGGTGTCATCGCGATGAACAAGCCGGTGGACCTGTCGGGACAGGTGAAGGACGGCCGCTTACAATGGCAGGCTCCGGCGGGCCACTGGCGCGTGATGGCAATCACGGAGGACCGGCTTTACGAAGGCACGCATGCCGCACTGAGCCTGTGCGACAAGTCGCCCTACATCAACATGCTGATGCCGGAGCCGACGGCGCGGTTCCTTGAAGTGACACACGACCGTTATGCAGCTCGGCTCGGCAACGACCTCGGCCGCTGGTTTGTTTCCACGTTCACCGACGAGCCGTCGCTGATGAGTCTTTTCCTGCGGCCGATGCCTTATCGCGTGCTGCCGTGGGCGCCGAACCTCGCGGTGGAGTTCCGCAAGCGTCGCGGCTACGTGTTGGAGCCGGTCCTGCCCGCGCTCGTGGCGGACGCGGGCGCCAAGGGGCGGCGGGCGCGCTATGACTTCTGGAATACCGTCGGCGACCTGGTGTCGGAGAATTACTTTGGCCAAATCCAGCAATGGTGTCACCGACATAACATTGCTTCCGGCGGGCACCAGTTGATGGAAGAGAGCATCAGCTCCCACGTGCCGCTCTACGGCGATTTCTTCCGTTGCGCGCGCCGGCTCGATGCGCCAAGCATTGACTGTCTGACCAGTTTGCCGTCGCAGGTGCCGTGGTATATCGCGCGCCTGCTCAGCAGTGTGGCGGAACTCGAAGGCCGGACGGTGACGATGTGCGAAACCTCCGACCACTCGCAACGCTACCGGCCAGCCGGCGACAAGCGCCCCGTCCGCGTCGTTACCGAGGACGAGATTCGCGGCACGTGCAACCGCCTGATCTTCGGCGGCATCAACACCATCACCAGCTACTACTCGTTTCAGAATCTTTCCGATGAACAATTGCAGCGGCTCAACCTCCAGATTGGCCGCTGCTGCACGATGCTCACCGGCGGCTACCAGGTTGCCGACATCGCCGTGCTCTATCCGGTCGAGAGCATCTGGCCGCAGTTCACGCCTGCGACGCAGGGCGCGCGAGGCTCGCCCGCCACGGTGCGTGTCGAGCACGCCTACCGGCTGGTGAGCGACAGCCTTTACGGCGCGAACCGCGATTTCACCTATGTGGACTCGCGCGCGCTCACGACGGCGAGGGCGGAAAACGGCGCGCTGGTCCACGGCAAGCTGCGCTGGCGGGCGGTGGTGTTGCCGTGCGCCGATACGCTGCCGCTGGCCGCGTGGGAGAACCTTGCGCGCTTCTGGCGGAAGGGTGGCGTGGTGATCGCCGTTGGCGCGTTGCCGGCGAACAGCGCCACGGAGTTTCCGTCGGCGCGCGTGCGGAAACTGGCGCGGGAGATGTTCGGCGACGGCGGCAGTGCGCGCGTGGCGGCGAACAGCGCGGGCGGAGCCGGCATCTTCTTGCCGTCGGGATCGGAGGCGCTGTTGCCGCTGGTGCTGAACGGCGTGTTGGAGCCGGATGTGTCCGCGGGCGGTGCACGCGGGCCAGTTCATGCGACACATCGGCGGATTGACGGACATGAGGTTTTCTTTCTGATTAACGATAGCGGCGAGGCATGGGAGGGTGATGTCCGAGTGACTGGGCAGGGGCGGGGCGAGCAGTGGGATCCCGCCACGGGCGCGACGACGCCGTTGGCTGCGGATGGCAGGGCGAAACTGCGGCTCGACCCCTACGGCGCGGTGTTGCTGCGCTACGCGGAAGCGAAGCCGGCGCGGCGGTTGCCGATAACAAGCGGCGGTCTGCCGGGGCTGACGCTGCGGCCGTTGCCGGACGTAAAACCCGTGGTCGGCGGTGGCCAGTTCGTGCAAGCGGAGCTGACGGGCGATTCCTCGCGATGGCACGCCGTCGGAACGGTGACGAAGAGCCAGGTGGACACGCACCTGTTTCTATCGTTCAACTTTCCGCAGCCGGTGGACCTCAGCGACGGCGAAGTGCTGGCGCTGGACACGTGGGTGCCGGAAGGGCAGGGGACGGCGACGGAGTTGCTGGTGATCCTGCACGACAAAACAGGCAACGACTACATCGCGCACGCAGGCCGTTCGCTAGGCGCGCCGGGACGCTGCCAATCGTTTGTCCTCCTGAGCCAGTTTCAACTCGCCGGGTGGTCCAAAGGTCATGACGCGCGCCTGAACCTTTCCGCCGTGGCTGCGATCCGGATCGGTTGGGGTGGTCACCTCGGCACGGTGGGCGAGAAGGTGGAGTTTGCGACAGCTATGCCGCAGGTCGGCAGGCTCGTTAGACAGGATACGCGTTAACAACGACGGCAAGCGAACCCATCGCGAAGGTTGGATGTTACAGGAAGAAGGCGCGCGTTAGGACAACAGGGCGACGAGTTTCAGGCCGTTTCTGGTGTTGCCGGAGCGCAAGCAGACTACGGTTGAAGTTCGTCGTTTATCAAACAGAAAGCCGCCGCGATGTGGATCTGCTCCTTTACAAGTGTCACTACGGGTGGCTCAATTAAACAGAGAATCAGTTCTTGCTGAACTCGACAGTTGGAGCGTCACGGTGCAAGAAACGACGTGTAGAAGTAACTGTTAAACTTCCCTGCGCTGTTGATCAGTGATCAGAACCTCACGCAGGCATCTGGACCCACGCATCGCCTTGACTTGAGTGTCTTGAGAATTGCGCTTGACGACAGTCTAATATTCAGGGCTGCGACGAATTGTATCGTGGACCGTTATCCACAACGGCATCTTGGCGGCGATCACGCGGCACCGACACCTTGACTGTGCCTGCGCAAGTGCCACCGTCGCCGTCGTCGGCAATAAAGGATATGTGGTAAACACGGCCGTTGCCGTCGCCGGATCGCTCCGCTCGCAGAAGCATTTTGTCGCCCTGAATAATTGCGTCAGGACCGGTATCGCCGTCGCCCAAACCGTTGACCGGCTCGTCCTGCGTCACGGCGAGGATGGTAATGGTGACTTTGTTGTTGTTGGGATCGGTGACGCCGACGATGGACACCGGCACCATCTTGTGGTTTGGCGGCCACAGACTGTCCGGGTTGGCTCTCGCAAGCTCGGCAACGGGAGGATCGATCACGTTCAACACCGTGATGGTCACGCTGTCAATGGCGGTGCCGCCCAACCCGTCGCTGACCACGAGATCGAAAACAAGCTCCACTCCGCCCGGTGCAACACTCGGTGCGATGAAGGTTGGTTTCGCAGCGCTCGCGTCAGAGAGCAAGACCTCAGGACCAGATGTCTGCACCCACAAGTAGGTCAATGAATCGCCATCCGGATCGTTGCTTCCTATACCGTCCAGCGTCACCGTCCCGTTTTCATTCACCGTTTGATCCGGCCCCGCGTTAGCCGTCGGAGGATGGTTGGCGTTCTCGATCTTCACAGTCACGCTGTCAGTATCCGCAGCCAGACCGTCATCCACTGTGAGCTCAAACGTGAACGTTGCGCCCGCGGATCCCACTAACGGGGCGACGAAGAAGGGCTTCGCAGCCGTTGCGTCCGACAAAATAACTGTCGGGCCATCCGTTTGGAGCCAGCTATAGCTTATGGAGTCGCTGTCCACATCATAACTCGCCGACCCGTCCAGCGTCACTAACGTCAGTTCGTTTAACTTCTGGTCATCGCCCGCATCGGCCGCTGGAGCATGGTTCACATTCTTGACCGTGACGTTCATGGTGCGTGCGTCACTAATCAGTTGACCGTCGCTGACCGTGAGCTGAAACGTGAGCGTGGAACCTGTTTGAGGCACCGGTGGGGCCGTGAAGGTCGGATTGACCGTATCGCTGTGGTTGAGGATAACGGGTGGACCCGCAACCTGCTCCCACAGATAGGTCAGCGATTGGCCATCGGGATCATGACTGCCGGAGCCGTCTAACGTGACCGGGTCGCCTTCGTAGGCAGTTTGGTCCGCACCGGCATCTGCGACCGGTTTATGGTTGATCGACCAACCCATACGGATGGTGTGGTTCATGTTATCTGCAACATACACGTTGCCGACGCTGTCCACCGCCATACCCTTTGGATTCCTGAACCGCGCGTCACTGCCCGTGCCATCGGCGCTGCCCGGATTTCCAGCCAAGCCGGCCAGCGTGCTGACCACACCCGCTGGCGTGATCTTGCGGATGGTGTGGTTATTGTTATCCCCAACATACAAGTTGCCGGCGCTGTCCACCGCCACATCAGCCGGGTAATTGAACCGCGCGGCGTTGCTCGTGCCATCGGCGCTGCCCATGCTTCCAGCCGAACCGGCCACCGTGCTGACCACGCCCGCCGACGTAATCTTGCGGATCGTGTGGTTCATGCAATCCACAACATATACGTTGCCGACGCTGTCCACCGCCACGCCAACCGGCCAATAGAACCGCGCGGCGTTGCCCGTGCCATCGGCGCTGCCCACACTTCCCGCCGAGCCGGCCAGCGTGCTGACCACACCCGCTGGCGTGATCTTGCGGATCGTGCTGTTCTGGTTATCCGCAACATACACGTTGCCCGCGCCGTCCACCGCCACACCTAATGGGTATTTGAACCGCGCGGCGCTGCCCGTGCCATCGGTGCTGCCCGTGCTTCCAGCCGAACCGGCCACCGTGCTGACCACACCCGCTGACGTGATCTTGCGAATGGTGCTGTTTTCGCTATCTACGACATACACGTTGCCGACGGTGTCCACCGCCACGCCATATGGATTCCAGAACCGCGCGGCACTGCCGGTGCCATCGGCGCTGCCCGCATTCCCCGCCGAGCCGGCCAGGGTGCTGACCGCGCCCGCTGGCGTGATCTTGCGGATATTGTTGTTAAAACTATCTCCGACATACACGTTGCCGGCGCTGTCCACAGCCACGCTACCTGGATGCGAGAACCGCGCGGCACTGCCGGTGCCGTCGGCGCTGCCCTCACTTCTTGCCGAGCCAGCCAAGATCGTGAAGGCATAGGGTGTTGTGTAATCGGACTGGCCGAAGGCCGCGCCCGGCCTCCCACAAATGCCCAGAATGATTCCGATCATTATCAACATCCCATTGCGCAGTGCATTCTTCTTCATCTAAACTTCTTCCTTTCTTTCTCGCATTTGAAATTCATTTCATTGTCACAAGGATTTCATTGCCGAAGCGATTTTCGCGGGTTAAGCGGCGGGCAGCGCGTATGGCCCCGTGTTGTTGTTCGTTACCGTGCGCATGCTTTGGTCCTCCAAAAACGCGCGCAGATTACAGGTGGCAGTTGGCGAATGTCAAGCAGCAGAAGTTCTGCCTGAAATTAGAAGAAAGCTGTCGTGTGCCGGCTCGTCGTTGTCGGCTCTGGCATAGGCGATGTCGCATGGGCACAATACGGCCTCGACGCGGCAAGGCAGAGTGGTAATCTCGAAAAGCTGACGATGAAGATTGACCGCAAAGAACGGGTCCGGCGCGCGATTGAGTTTCGCCAGCCCGACCGCGTGCCGATCGTCTTCTGGAACCGCGACCAGACCGAGGGCGATGTGTTGCTCTACCACCTCGCGCTCGGCGTGCCGGGCGACGGCACGGCCAACGCGTGGGACTGGTCGGTGAACGAGTGGGGCTATCATCTGGTGAAGTCCGGCGACGGCACGATGGGCCATCCGGTGGAGCCGGTCTATCGCGAGCTGCGGCGCGCGGAGGATATCCGCGTGCCGGCGTTGCGCGAGGCGGAGCGGATGTCCGCGGCGCCGGCGTTTTTCGAGAAATGCGGCGACCGCTATCGGCTCGCGAGCTTCGATTTGAGCGGCTTCACGGTCTATACGTTCCTGCGGGGCTTCGAGAACGCGATGCAAGATTTCCTGCTGGAGCCGGAGGGCTTTGCGGCGCTGATGGACCGGATCATGGAGTTCGAGTGCGACCTAATGCGGATGGCAGCGCGGCACGGGTTCCACGGGATTCATTTCGCCGATGATTGGGGGACGCAATCGGGGATGATGATCTCGTCACCGTTGTGGCGGGAGTTGTTCAAGCCGCGCTACGCCCGGCAGTTTGCGCTCGCGCACGAACTGGGCCTGCACACGTGGTATCACTGCTGCGGCGAGTTTGTGCCGATCATGGAGGACTTCCGCGAGATTGGTGTGGATGTGCTGAACATCTCTCAACCGAACGTGAACGACATCGCCGAGGTTGGCCGGCGGTTGCGGGGCCGGCAATGTTTCATGATGCCGATCAGCTACCAGACCGTCTCGATCAGCGGCACCGTGGAAGAAATTTACGCGGAAGCAGAACGCTTGCACCGGCTGCTCGGCACGCCCGAAGGCGGCTTCATCGGCTACGTCGAGGAATACAGCGTGATGGGCATGTCAGAGCGGAACTATTGCGCCTGTGGCGAAGCGTTTCGCAGACTGAGGTTTTTAGCAATCAACGAATCACCTGGTTCCCAGCCATGAAACTCTTCACCTTGCTTGCCTTCTCGTTTTGGTTTGTCCTTGATCAAACACCGGCCTGCGTCGCAGCCACCGGCAAGCCGAACATCCTCGTCATTCTTGCCGACGATCTCGGTCGCGGTGATTACTCGGCGTTTGGGACGAAAGACATCCGCACGCCGAGCATTGACCGGCTCGGCCGCGAGGGAATGACGTTCCAGAACTTTTACGCCAACTCCTGCGTCTGCTCGCCCACGCGTGCGGCGCTGCTTACCGGCTGTCACCCCGACCGTGTCGGCGTGCCAGGCGTGATTCGCGAGGAATCGCCGCTGAACTCGTGGGGCCACCTCTCCGCGCGTGCGACGTTGCTGCCGCAGGTGCTTAAGCGCGTCGGCTACCACAGCGCCATCGTCGGCAAATGGCACCTCGGCATTGGCTCGCCCAACACGCCGACGGAACGGGGTTTCGATTTCTTCCACGGATTCCTCGGTGACATGATGGATGACTACTGGACGCACTTGCGGAACAGACAGAACTTCATGCGCCGCAACCGCGAGGTCGTAAACCCGAAAGGCCACGCTACTGACCTCTTTACCGAGTGGGCGTGCGATTATCTTGATGAGCGGGCGAAGGCGCGGAAGCCCTTCTTCCTCTATCTCGCCTACAATGCGCCGCATGACCCGATTCAGCCGCCGCCAGAGTGGCTCGCGAAAGTGCAGCAGCGCGAGCCGGCAAGCGACCCGAAGCGACAGAAGCTGGTCGCGCTCATTGAGCACATGGACAGCGGTATCGGGAAGGTGCTCGACACGCTCGACCGGCTGAAGCTCGCCGAGAACACGCTCGTCATTTTCATTTCCGACAACGGCGGCTCGCTCCTGACAAGCGCGAACAACGGTCCGTGGCGCAGCGGCAAGACGCACATGTATGAAGGCGGTCTTCGCGTGCCCGGTATCGTCCGTTGGGCCGGCCGCGTCAAGCCCGGCAGTTGCACAGACCGCATCGCGCTTTCGATGGACATCTTCGCAACGAGTTGTGAAGCCGCCGGTGTCAAGCCGCCAGCGGATATTGACGGCGTGAGTTTCCTGTCAACATTGCTCGGTCAGACGCAGCCGGAGGCGAAACGCGACCTCTACTTCTGCCGTCGCGAAGGCGGCCCCCAATACTGCGGCAAGACCATCGAGACGTTGATTCGCGGCGAGTGGAAGCTGGTGCTCGACAGCCCGTTCGCGCCGCTCGAACTCTACAACCTCAAGCGCGACCCGCAGGAAACCACCGACCTCGCGGCGAAGGAGAAGGCCGTCGTTCGCGATCTGACGGCGGCGTTGCGCCAGCAGATACAGCGCGGCGGTGGTGTGCCGTGGCAGCCAGCACTGAAATAGGGAGTCGCCATGACATCTGCATGAAGGATCACGCCCACCTTCACGATCTTTGCCGGCTGCGCTCGACACTTGAGGCGTTTGCGGTGCAGCGCTGGCGCGCGAGTCACGAGCGGGAGCGCGTGGGTGGCGAATTGCGACGTCAGATCGGCGTGCTGAAGCGGTATGCGTTGCGCGGCGATTATGCGGCGTTTCACGCGGCCGATCAGCAATTCCACCGGGCGGCCGTGGCGGCTGCCAATTTGGAGCCACTGCTGAAGAGTTGGGAGATCGTCGCGGCGGAGTTGGATGAGTGGATTCTCAGGGTGAAGCGATCCTACTGGCCGAACTTGATGGCTCTTTATCGGGAGCATGAACTGCTGCTCGACGCGTGGCAGTCGGAAGATGATTGGGTGGCGGAACAGGCCACGCATCAGCACGTGGAGGCCGGCTGGTATCGGCTGAGGATGGCGAAGGGGCAGCGCGCTGAGGACCTCGACCCGGTTCAGCGGGCGGTGTCGTTCATCGCCACGCATTTCACCAGTCACCTCGACGTGGCTTGGGTAGCACAACACGTTAGCTTCGTCAGCGCGAGCCATATGGCGCGGTTGTTTCGCAGCAGGCTTGGAATCTCCCCGCTTCGCCACTTGAAACAGGTGCGCTTGGAACGAGCCGCGCAACTGCTGCGCTCCAGCGCGGACGCCGTGGCGACCATTGCGCGCCGCGTCGGCTACCGGAACGCGTCACATTTTGTCCGGGACTTCCGGCGGATGTTCAAGGCCACGCCGCTCAATTACCGGCGGCGTGGGAAAGGTTGACCGTCCGGCGGGCCTGAAATGTTCTGTTTCGTGCGTGACGGTGTGCCGCCGCGCGCAAGGAGGACGTGGGGCGCTTGAATCCGATTGCCAAACCGCGTGTTGACGCGGTTAGCTGCTCAGTCATGAACGCGCTCCTTTCTCTCCTGTTGGCTGTCGCAGTCAATTCACCCCTCGTCCCGCTCGGCTGGGACCCCGCGCTCGCTGGCGATGAAGTGATGAAACGGCTCGTCAACACCTCGGCCCCGCGCGTGAAGGGCGCGCACGACGCGGAGTTCGTTTGCGTGGGCGACCGCGCCTACATCGTGACGGAGGCCAACGACGTGAAGGCGGGTGAAAGCGCGGACTGGCCGTTCATCTACGCCACTATGTCCATCGTGAACCTCAAGACGCCGAAGTTGGAGAAGGTGATTGATTTCGCGAAGGGCGAACAGCGGTTTGAAAATGAGACGCTGCCGGTTGGGGCGTGCTTCGTGCCGCGCATTATCCGCAAGGATGCAGGCACGCTGCGCTGCTACTTCACAAGCGAAGGCCCGGGGAAACGCCAGTCGCAGATGTGGTATCGCGACTTCGATCTGAAGTCGGGCGAGTTCGCGCCGACGATCCACAAGGCAAAGCTCAAGACGGCGGCGGGCACGTTCGATATGCAGCCGCGGTATTTCCATGCGGACGCAGCGGCGCAGGGGTTCAAGAAGCGCGCGGTGGACTGCTCGTTCTTCATTTTCGATTCCTTCAAGAAGTTCGACGGCAAGCTCTACGTCGCGTTGAACAACTTTGGTGGCAAGCAGAACGCTCTCGCTCTAGTGCATGACGATCTGGCCACTTTCGAGGTGCTCGGTCACTACAACGAGCCACAGTCGCAACAACTCAGCGAGTCGGCTGTCAATCGCCTGCCCGACGGCACCTGGATGGCAATCTGCCGCAACGACGGCGGTAACTATCACTTCACGACGAGCAAGGACGGCAAGATGTGGAGTGTTGGCAAGGAGTTGCCCATCGTGCCCAACGGAGCGAACTCCAAGCCGACGTTCGACAAGTTTGGCGGCGTCTATTATCTCGGTTGGCAGGAGCGCACATACATCCACGGCGTTGGCCGCAGCGTGTTCAACGTGGACACCTCGCGCGACGGCAAGACGTGGCAGCGCAAATACCGCTTCGAGACGCCAAAGTCGTTCCAATACCCGACCTTTCACGAGCACGAGGGCGTCATCTGGCTCTGCGTGACGCAGGGCGACAAGGACGGGAGCCGCAAAGAGCGCATCATGTTCGGCAAGCTTGAGGACGTGGGCCGCTTCGAACCGCAAGCCGGCAAGAAACGCAAGCCGTTGCCGCCACCGCCGCCGGAGGAGCCTGCGGTGATGAAGAAGGGCGTGAAGCTCTTTACCGACCGCCAGTATGTGATTCAGGAGATGCCTGACGTCGTGCGCGGCCTGCCGTTCCTGCGCACGAGCATCGAGAAGCTCGAAGCGGTTGTCACCAAAGCTGGCACGCTTTACGCGCTGACACCGACCGTGCGCCCAAAGGCCGCAAGCCAGGAGGCGGCGTTAAAGCAAGCAGGCTTCACGAAAGTTGAGGCACCGGAGGTTCAATTATTTTCCGGGGAAATCAACCGCGTGAGCCTTTACCGCAAAGACGTAAAGGCAGGCGAGCGGTTGAGCTTCAATAAGATGGTGTTGCTCATCCTGGGCCACGGCGCGGAGGCGAGAGTCTTCGATCCTCAAGCGCCTGTTGATGCCCGCACCGAGCCGCCCGTCATTATCACGGAACCGGGGCCAGAGTTTCAGAACGACGCGAGGCCGGGCGCGATGATCATCGGCATGGATCGCACGCCGAAGGGCCGCATCTGGGGCTGCTGGACAGGCACTGGCGACAAGGCGGACGGATACTTCATCCTCGCCACGAGCGATGACGGCGGCGCCACATGGTCGAAGCCGCGTCTCGTCGTTGGCGCACTTGACCCGACCGGCAAGCGGCAGCGCGGGGCGCTCGTTGGCAATCTCTGGAGCGACCCGCTCGGCCGGCTGTGGCTGTTCTTCGATCAAGCGGTCGTCGGCGTTAAAGGACCGAGGGCCGATTGGTTCATTCGGTGCGACAATCCCGACGCGGACAAGCCGGTGTGGTCGAAGCCGGTGTGCTTCGCAGATGAAGGCTGCACGCTGAACAAGCCAACCATCCTCAAGAATGGCGACTGGCTGCTGCCGGTCTCGAAGTGGGCGGACAAGACCGCGTGGGTCTATGTCTCGACCGACCAGGGCAAGTCGTGGAAGCCGCGCGGCAGCGTGAAGTTCCCTGACTGGAACTTCGATGAGCACATGTTCGTCGAGTTGCAGGATGGCCGACTGTGGATGCTGGCGCGGACAGGCGGAAACCCATACGAATGCTTCTCAATCGACAACGGCAAGACATGGAACAAGCCGGAGCCTGCCGCGCCGGTAAAGAACGTCAATTCGCGTTTCTTCCTCCGTCGGCTCGCGTCGGGAAGAATCCTGCTCGTGAAGAACGGCCCGCCGACCGAGCGGCTCACGAAGCGATCGCACATGTCCGCGTATCTCTCCGATGACGAAGGCAAAACTTGGAAAGGCGGGCTGTTGCTGGACGAACGCTCCTCCGTCTCGTATCCCGACGGCTTCCAAGCGCCGGACGGTCTCATCCACATCCTCTACGATTGGAACCGCCACTCCGACGCGGAGATTCTGCTCGCGAAGTTCCGCGAGGAGGACGTGCTGGCGGGCAAGATCGTCTCCAAGGACGCGAAGCTCCTAATGCTCGCGAACAAAGCGACCGGCCCCAAGCCGGTTCTCTACAACGGCATCGAGCTTCCCTACGAGTGGCCGCCGCGCCATCTCGATCCCGCCTCCACTGACCCGATGCCAGTGCGGTATCACTTGCCGAAGAAGATTCCGATTGATGTCGGCCGGCAATTGTTCGTGGACGATTTCCTCATCGAGAAGACCGACATGAAGCGAACGTTCCATCAGGCGCAGAAGCACCCGGCGAATCCGGTCTTCAAAGCCGAAACCAAGGAGGAACTGGCGGCGTCATCGGTGGGCGAGCGCGGCGAGGAGGCGACCTGTTACCTGGGCCACGGCGGCGTGTTCTTCGATCCGCGCGACGGCGTCTTCAAGATGTTCTACACGGCCGGTTGGCGCGGCGGGCTGGCGCTTGCCACGAGCCGCGATTTGGTGCACTGGACGCGGCCCGACCTCGGCTTCCCGCCGGGCGGCAATCTGCTGCTGGCGCGCGGCGTGGACTCTGGCAACGACAACTGCGCATGGCTCGACCTCAACGCGAAGCGGCCGGAGGAGCAGATCAAGTTCCTGACCGACCGCGGCCCGCACGTGCTGAAGACTTCGGTGGACGGCCGCGAGTGGTCGCAGCACGTGCCGACGGGCAAGGCGGGCGACTACTGCTCGTTCTTCTTCAATCCGTTCCGCAACGTCTGGGTCTTCAGCATCAAGCAGGGCGGCCCGCGCGGGCGTTGCCGCTACTACAGTGAGAGCGCGGACTTTCTCAAGGGCGCCGACTGGAGCCGTGCCGTGTATTGGACGAACGCCGACCGGCTCGACAAGCCGGAGCCGGAAGGCCGCTATCCGGGCGCGGGCGAGCCGACGCAGCTCTACAGCCTCAACGCCGTCGCCTACGAGAGCTTGATGCTCGGCGAGTTCTACATCCATCGCGGCCCGAACAACCGCCTCTGCGACGAAGGCAAGTTTCCCAAAATCACCGACCTCTGCCTCGGCTTCAGCCGCGACGGTTTTCATTGGCACCGTCCCGACCGGCGCGCGTTCATCGCCGGGACGCGCAAGGAAGGCGATTGGGACCGCGCCTACGTGCATGGCACCGCGGGCGTCTGTCTCGTGATGGACGACAAACTCTGGTTCCCCTACATGGCGTTCTCCGGCATCGCGCCGAGCGGAAAGCGCGGCATGTATTCCGGCGGCAGCATCGGCATGGCGACGCTGCGCCGCGACGGTTTTGCCTCGATGGACGCTGGCAAGAAGCCCGCAACGCTGACGACGCGCCCGATCAAGTTCAGCGGAGAGCATCTCTTCGTGAACCTCGACGCGCCGCAGGGCGAGCTGCGCGTGGAAGTGCTGACTCTGGAAAACAAGAACTACGGCCCGTTCACAGCCGAGAAATGCGTTCCGATCCGCGGCGACAGCACCCGCCAGCGCGTGACATGGCGCGGCGCAGAGAGCCTCGCGCGAGCGAGCGGCAAGAACGTGAAGTTGCGCTTCACATTGACGAACGGCTCACTCTACTCGTTCTGGGTCACGCCCGACGCGAGAGGTGCCAGCTACGGTTATGTGAGCGCAGGCGGGCCGGGGTTCACCGGTGCGCTTGATACAGTTGGAGCGACAGCGAGGGTTGAGAGGTGAGAGGGGCGATCCCTGTATAACCATGAATTATCGAGAGAGAGTTTTAGACGCATTGCGGCATGGACAACCAGACCGCGCACCACGCAATTTGCGGGCCGAGCCGCTAACCAAATAGCGCCCGCATTTGTCAGGTGTGATGGTTTACAGGGCCTTGAGCATCTTCATGAACTCGGCGAAGAACGGCGCGTAGTCGTGCCACGTGCCGCAACTGATGATGTTGCCGTCTTTCACCACGGGCTGGTTCACGTATTTCGCGCCGCCTTGTTCGGCGTCGAGCGCGCACTTTGCGACGGTCGTGACCTTGCGTCCGCGGATCACGCCGGCGGCGCTGACGATCTCGACGCCGTGGCACGTGAATCCGATCGGCTTCTTCGTTTCGCCAAAGTGCCGCGTAATGCGGATCAAGTCTTTGTCATAGCGCAAATACTCGGGGGCGCGTCCGCCAGAGACGAAGATCGCAGCATATTCCTCCGGTTTCACGTCGCGGAACGCGATGTCTGCCTTGATGTGGTAGGACGGCTGCTCGCGCGTGATGTCCCACGGGATGGAGGCGTCGGGCGGCACCTCGTGCATCACGCCGTGATACAGGCGCGCATCGGGACCGGCGACGACGAGTTGAAAGCCGTCTTCGGGAATGCGGAAGAACGGGTAGAGGGTGTCCATCATTTCCGTGGCGTCGCCGATGGGCATGAGGACTTTGCCGCGGGAAGAGTTTTGGGCCGTTGCGGCCAAGACTGTGGTTGCGGCGATGACGGCCGGCGCGGCCGCCAAAACACCGAGCATGTGCCGGCGACTGACTTCGTTCTCGTTCATCGTGGTCTCCTTCATAAGTTTGCTGAGCGCCAGTAGCGCGTGCGGCGGATTCTAGCCGGATTCTTTCCGAGAGAAAGAAGATTATGAAGGCCAAGGCTGGACGCGCTGTCGGATTCCGCATAAACCGTGTCGCGTGCAACCAAGACAAATATTGTGTGATGGCTAATCTAGCGGCAGGATGAGACTACTGAATTGCGAGATGCCATGACTTCACGAGAACGAGTTCTTGCAACATTGCGGCACAAGCAACCGGACCGCACGCCGCGCGACTTCTGGGCGGAGCTGCCGGCGATGAATCGGTTGTTTGCGCACGTCGGTCACAGCGACAAGGACAAGCTGCTCGACGCGATGGGCGTTGACGTGCGGCACTTAGAGGCGCCTGCGCCGCCGGAGCGCGAGATGGGCGACGGCGTGTTTCAGAACTTCTGGGGCGAACGCTACGTCTATAACCAGACGCCGTGGGGACCGATGCGTGAGGACGCCAAAGGCGCGTTGGCGGGCGCGAACAGCTTCGCGGAATTGGAGGCGTTCCCGTGGCCGACGCCGGACTGTCTCGACCGCTCGCAACTCAAAGCCCAATGCGCGCGCTACGAGAACCACGCGCTGCTTTACGGTTTCGCGGACATTTGGCAGCGGCCGGCACTCGTGCGCGGTTGGGAGGGCATGTTCATGGACATGGCTGAGCAGCCGGAGTGGGCGCATTTTCTCTCACGGAAGTTCACCGACTTTTATCTGGAGGACTACACGCGGGCGGCGGAGATTACGAACGGGCGGATTGACCTCTATCTCGTCATCAGCGACCTCGGCACGCAACGCGGACCGCTCATCTCAACGGCGATGTTCCGCGAGTTCGTCGCGCCGTATCTGAAAGAGATGACGGGGTTGATTCACAGTCTTGGCGGAAAGGCGCTCTACCATAGCTGCGGCACGATCCGGCCGTTCATCCCGGAGTTGATTGAATGTGGTGTGGACGTGCTCGATCCGATTCAGCCGACGTGCATCGAGATGCAGCCGGAGAGCCTCAAGCGCGAGTTCGGCGATCGGCTGAGTTTCCACGGCGGCATTGACATGCAGAATCTCCTGCCTAAAGCCACGCCCGCCGAGGTCGAGGCCGAGGTGCGCCGTTACTGCGAAGTGCTCGGCAAAGGCGGCGGCTACATCCTCGGCCCCGCGCATCTCTTCCAGCCCGACGTGCCATCGGAAAACGTCATCGCGGTTTATCGCGGCGCGGTGTAAGAACCGCTGCATGAAGACAGACCAAACAGTCGCCTTCGTTGCCTTCGTTGCCTTCTGTGCGTGCTCGTCTGTTGCGGAAACCACTCTCGTCCTAAAGAGCAATCCGGTTGAAAGCGCCGCGGCCAAGCTGGAGCCGGAGGTGCTGGACTTTCGTTATCAGCCGGAACGGTGGCAGACGTGCATCGGGTTGCCAGACGATCCGTTCAAGACCATCATCGGTTGCGACGGCGGGCTTTACTACGACTACGGCAGGTCAGGGCCGGCAAACTACACGCTTGGCGGCGGGCGGTTCGGGACGCGGCTGTTGGCGGCGTTGGATGCGAAGGGCGAGGCGACCGCAAAGTGCCAGCAGCTTCAGAGCGCGCGGGTGCCGGTGGTGACGACGCGCCACAAACAAGGCACGCTCGAACTACGGCAGGTGGCGTGGGCCAACGCGCCGAAAGGTGGGTCGGTGGACGAGTGGAGCGCGAAGCGCAGCGACTTTCTGCGACTCACCGTCGCGAATACCGGCCAAGCTCCCGCGGCAGCGAAACTCCGGCTCGAAGCCGGCGCGGTTGTTTCGTTGAAACTTGACGAATCGCGCACGCGCCTCGTGACCGATGCTGGCCAGACGTTCTGTTGGTTCTCACGTCCGTGCAGGCCGGCGCAGGCCGAGCAGATTCAATCGGCCGTCCGCTCCAAGTATCCGGTGAGCGTGACGCGGAATTGGGCGAAGCCGAACACGCCGTGTGCGACGAGCTTCCGCCACGTGTTGGTGGGCCACAGGTCGCCGCTGACGTTTGAGTTCGCTGCCGAGAAGGGGCACAAGTATGTCGTCGCGCTCGGCTTGATCGAAGGCTGGCATCCGGAGCCGGGAAAACGCCCGCTCGAAATCCAGATCGAAGGCAAGACGGTCCGCAGTCTCGATCTCGTGAAGGAGTTCGGGCGCAACACGCCGGTCGTGCTTGAGTTTCCCGCCGAAGACACTGACAGCGACGGCAAGCTCAGCATCGCCATCAAATCGCCGCCGGGCGCGCAGGACGCCAGCACAGTTCTGAGCAGCCTTTGGATTTTCCCAGCCGACGCCGCGCCCGAACGCACTAAGATTCTCGCTGGTGGAGTTGGCGGCGCGGCTCTCGCTGTCGTGGACGCCGATCATCTGCCCGCCGCGCCCCGACCGCTGACGCTCACATGGGAGTTGGGCAAACTCGACCCCAGCCGGGAGACCGAGGTGCTCGTCGTGGTGCCGCAGGGCGCGCAGGCGAAGAGCGCGGCCGGGCCGTTTGACGCGAACACGGAGTTGAAGCGCGCGGTTGCTTTCTGGGAGAAGATGAACCTGCCTTATGGTCGCATCGAGGTCGCCGATCCTGCTGTGCAGGGACTGCTGGACTCGTGCGTCCGTAACATTTACCAAGCGCGCGAAATCAAGGACGGCCTGCCGGCATTTCAAGTCGGCCCGACGACTTATCGCGGGCTGTGGGTCGTGGACGGCTCGTTCATTCTCGAAGCCGCCACGCTGCTGGGTCGCGCGGCCGAGGCGCGGCGCGGGATTGATTACCTGATGAGTTTCCAGAAGCCCGACGGCGGTTTCATGCTGATCAACGGCCACTGGAAGGAGACGGGCATCGTGCTGTGGGCCGTGACGCATCACGCGCGGCTCACCGGCGACAAGGCGTGGCTTGCCTCGATGTGGCCGAAGCTTGAGCGCGGCTTCGAGTATATCCGCAGCCTGCGCAAGCAAGCCTCGGTGGACCCGAACTCGCCGGGCGCGGGCTTGATGCCGGAGGGTTTCAGCGACGGCGGTCTGAGCGGGCCGGCGCATGAATACACCAACATCTACTGGACGATGATCGGCCTGCGCGCCGCCGTGCAGGCCGCCGGGTGGCTCGGCAAGAACGACCAGGCTGCCTCGTGGCAAAAGGAATACGACGATTACATGGTGGCGTTCCGTCGCGCCGCTGCGCGCGACATGCGCGACGACGGCCACGGGAACCGCTGCCTGCCGATCGTGATGAAAGCGCCTGCGACGTTGCTCCCGCAGAAGGCGCAGTGGGGTTTCCTACACGCCTTGTATCCCGGCGGAGTGTTTGAGGACGGCGACGAACTAGTCCGCGGGAACATGGCGATGCTTGCCGCACGCGAGCGCGAGGGTTTGGTATTCGACACCGGCTGGCTCAGCGAAGGGCTTTGGAACTACTTCGGCTCGTTCTACGGTCACGCTTGGCTCTGGCTCGGCAACGGTCGCAAAGCCGCGGCGACGCTTTACGCCTTCGGCAACCACGCCAGCCCGTTGCTCTGCTGGCGCGAGGAGCAGCGGCTGGTTGGCGGCAAGCCCGGCTACGTCGGCGACATGCCGCACAACTGGGCCAGCGCCGAGTTTATCCGGCTCGCGTGCCACCTGATGGTGTTGGAGCGGGGCGACGAACTGCATCTGCTCGAAGGAATGCCGCGCGCGTGGGCCAAACCCGGCACGAAGAACCGCCTCAAAGACATCCCGACGATCTTCGGCCCGATGAGCCTCACGTTGCGCGTGGGCGACGATGGCCGGACGGCGACGCTGGACATCATGCCGCCGCGCCGCGAGCCGGCGTCCAAGATCGTTGTGCATTTGGAGCATTTCGGCCGCGAGCTTCAATCGGTGAACCTGAACGGCAAGCAGATTGCCGGAGACAAGTTGACGGCGCTCCCCAAAGAGGCGGCTTCGGTGGTTCTGACTTTCAAGCCGTCAAAGTGAATTGAGAGATATAGGATGAACACTACTGCCATGCGATCTTTCAAGCCGAGTGTTCTCTCGCTGCTGTCGTCAGGGCAAAGGTGGCCAGTTCATAGACGCCGGCATCGAAGCGGGCACGGAGAGCAAGCGGGAAGTCATTGGAGGACGCTGATGATCCGAAAGAACACTGTGACGGTATGCTGCCTTGCGGTGTGGTGGTTGGGCGTCGTGCTCGGCGCGGCAGCGGTCAAGCAACCCAACGTGATCCTGGTGCTGACCGATGATCAGGGCTACGGCGACATGGGTTTCGCTGGCAATCCCATCGTGCGCACGCCGCAGCTGGACGCGATGGCCTCGCGCAGTGTGCGGCTACAGAACTTCTACGTCAGTCCCGCCTGCACGCCGACGCGCGCCAGCTTGATGACCGGCCGCTACAACTTTCGCACGCGAGCCATAGACACATTCATGGGGCGGGCGATGATGGACCCGGGCGAAGTAACGGTGGCCGAGGTGCTGCATCGGGCGGGTTACGCGACGGGCATTTTCGGCAAGTGGCATTTGGGCGACACGTATCCGTTGCGCGCGATGGACAAGGGTTTTGAGGAGGCATTGGTGATTCGTGGCGGCGGCATCAGCCAGCCCAGCGACCCACCTGGCGGCGAAGGAAAATACACTGACCCAATTCTGTTTCGCAACGGCAGGCAGGTGGTCACGAGAGGCTACTGCACGGATGTCTATTTCACCGAAGGCATTCGTTGGGCTGAGCGCGAGTCGCGCAAAGGCCGGCCGTTCTTCCTCTATCTACCTACCAACGCGCCGCACGACCCTTATCGCGATGTGCCGCCCGACAAGCTCGAATACTACAAGAAGCAAACCATTACGCCGGACCGCTTCCCGAAAACACCCGGGCATCCGGTGCGCGACAAGCTTAACGCCGACGATCTCGCCCGCGTGTATGCGATGATCGAGAACATTGACGATAACATCGGCCGGCTTTTCGCCTGGCTCGACCGCGAGAAGTTGACGGACAACACGCTCGTCCTCTTTCTCACCGACAACGGCCCGTGGACATGGGGCTACAACGCCGGCCTGCGCGATCACAAGACCTCGCCATACGAAGGCGGCATCAAGTCGCCGCTGTTGGCGCATTGGCCGGGCAAGCTCCAGCCGGGTGTCTGTTCGGGCCGCATCACTGCACACATTGACCTGATGCCGACGATCCTCGAAGTCTGCGGCGTGCCGGTGCCGATTGGCTTAAAGCTCGATGGTCGCAGTCTTGTGCCGCTGTGGAAGCGGGAACCGGGCGACTGGCCCGACCGGACGCTGTTCTTCCAGATGCACCGGGGCGATGTGCCGGTTCGCTACCACAACTGCGCGGCGCGCACGCAGCGTTGGAAGCTGGTGCATGGCACGGGATTCGGCGCCGAGACTTTCACAGGCGAGTTGAAACTCGAACTCTTCGACATGGCCGCCGATCCCTTCGAAATACGCGATGTGTCGGCGGAACATCCGGATATTGTTGCCGATCTCAAGCGCCGCTACGACGCGTGGTTCGACGACGTAGGCAACACCCGGCCCGACAACTACGCGCCGCTGCGCATCCCGCTGGGCACGCCGCGCGAAAATCCGGTCGTGCTCACGCGTCAGGATTGGCGCGGCATCGTCCCGGCGAAGAAAAAGTTCAACGGTCACTGGCTGGTGAACGTGACCAAGGCGGGCAGCTACGACGTGACGCTCCGCTTCAAACCGATGCAGAAGCCGGTGACTACACACTTCGAACTCGGCAGCGTGAAGATCGAGCAGCCGGTTCGCGAAGGCGCGGAGACGGTTCTCTTCAAGAACATTTTCCTGCTCGCCGGCCCCGGCCAGCTCGAAGCTTACCTCGCCGCGAACAACCAAAAGGTCGGCGTGATGTTTGTTGAGGTGTTACAGCGACGTTAAACCAAGATATCAACCAATAAAGACACATGACCTCTCACTTGAACTCCATCGTCCGATTGTCTGCCCGTGTCGTGACCCTGTGCGTGACTGTGACCGTCGTGCTGGCTCAGGGAACGAAGGAGAAACCCGAGGTCTGGATGATGCCGCCCGGACAGGAGAACGGCCGCGCGTTTCGCGAGCTGTTCGAGCAGCCGGAAGCTTGGAAGGAGACGCGCTCGCTGATTCACGTGCTCGGATGCAGCGACCTGAACACCAAGCGGCATTTCACCGATGACGAACTCAAGGCGTGGTTTGCGAAGATGAACGAGTGGGGGCTGAAGTTCGCGATGGAGGTTGGTGCCATCAAGCCGTGGGGCTTGACCGGAGAGAAAACGTTCACTGCCGAGAAACCGCTCTGGGATCGCGTGGAGCGACTGGGCGGAAAGATCTACGCCATCGCGATGGATGAGCCGCTGCTCTGTTGCCGCCATCACATCAAAAAGCCCGACGACTATGCGGTGCAGGAGACGGCCAACTACATCGCGCTGGTGCGGAAGCATTTCCCGCAGGTGCAGATCGGCGACATCGAGACCTATCCCTCCATCTCGGTGGCCGATCATATCTGGTGGATCGAGGCGCTCCAGAAGAAGCTGGCGGAGATGGGCGTGCGCGGACTCGACTTCTACCGGCTCGACGTGAACTGGGCGAACTTCATCGTCCAAAACCATGGCTGCTGGGGTGAGGTAAAGAAGCTGGAACAATACTGCCGCAGCAAGAAGCTGCCCTTCAGCCTGATCTACTGGGCCAGCGGTCAGCCGTTGCTGGACAGGATGAAACTGGCCGACGAGTCCACATGGTATATCTCGATCATGCACCAAGGCTACTCCTATGCGATGGTTCAAGGCGCACCCGACCAGTTAGTTATCGAGAGTTGGATCCAAGCCCCGTCGCGCTGTGTGCCGGAAACCGCCGAGTGGACCTTCACCCGCTCCGTGCGCGACTTCTGTCGGCGCTTTGTGCGCACCGGCAAGTGAAAGCCAATAGGATCACCCTCATGAACATTCATCGCCTGACTCCACTCGTCATCGCGCTCGCACTGGGTGCATCCATAACTACACACGCTGCCGAGGACTGGGGCGTTTACAGCATCGTGCCCGTGAGCGCGCAGGCTATGGTGCTGGAAGCGGTGGACTCGGGCCGCGAGGACAGCACCATTGTTTCGATCAACAAACCCGCGGGCGGCGCGAACCAGAAATGGACTCTCACGCCGCGCGACGAACAATTCTTCACGATCAAGCCCGCGCATGATCCCTCGCTCGTGCTGTCGGCGGCGAAGGGCGGTGCGAAACAAGGCACGGCCATCGTGTTGGAGAAGGACGCCGGGCAGCCGTGGCAGTTGTGGGCGCTGACAAAGCTCGACAATGGCAGTTACAGCCTCACGCCGAAACACGCGCCCACGCTCGGCCTTGATCATCTCGGCGGCAAGCCGAATCCCGGCGCGAAGATTGATCTCTGGACGTGCAGGCCGAACGACCAGCATTTGCAGTGGTTCATCAAACCGCTCGCGGGCACCGGCGTGGCGGCGGCGCAGGCGGCGGATGACGCAAAGATATACGAGCCGCCCGCGATCAAGCCGGAGGACATCCTGCCCGGCACCACGAAGCAGTTCAAATTCACCGAGAGTAAAGTCTTCCCCGGCGCGGTGCGCGACGTGACGGTTTTCATCCCTGCGCAATATGACGGCAAGGAGCCCGCTTGCGTCTATGTGAAGACCGACGGCTTCAATCCGCGCGAGAAAACGCTGATGGAAACGATGATCGCAACGAAGGAAATGCCGGTTACCGTCGGCGTGTTCGTGCGGCCCGGCGAGCTGCCCGCGCCGATGAAGGGCGCGCACGGCCGACGCAACCGCTGTTTCGAATACGACGGCGTGAGCGACAACAACGTGCGGTTTCTCACCGAGGAACTGCTGCCGTTCGTCGCGAAGGAATTCGGGCTGAATCTCTCGACCGACGGCAACGACCGCTGCATGTCCGGCGGCAGCAGCGGCGGCATCGCGGCGTTCACGGCGGCATGGAACCGGCCCGAGGCGTTCAGCCGCGTGTATGCGGCGAGCGGGAGTTGGGTCGCGTTCCGCGGCGGGCACGAGTTCCCGACGATGGTGCGCAAGTTCGAGGCAAAGCCGATCCGTGCCTTCCTCACCACGGCCACGCGCGACATGGAGAACGGTGCGGGCGACTGGTTCTTGCTCGATCAGGAGATGGACAAGGCGCTGAAGTTTTCCGGCTACGACTACCAGTTCCGTATTATTGATGGCCGCCACGTCCAGGGCTACGCAGAGCACTGGCAGGAGGCGATGACGTATCTCTGGCGCGGCTGGCCCGAGCGCGTGAAGGCTGGTCCGAGCGCGCCGCGTGCGCAGGAGATCATCATCCCCGGCGAGGGCTGGCAACTGGTGGCCGAAGGTTTCAAGAGCACGCGCGGCCCGGCGTGCAATGCGAGCGGCGAGGTGTTTTTCGCCGACACTTCCAACAACAAGATTCACCGCATTGATCTCGATGGAAAGGTAAGCGAGTTCGTCGCGGACGCGGGCCTGGCCCACTGCGTCACCGTCGGCGCGGACGGCACGCTGTTCACCATCTCAGAGAAGTCCGGCAAACTCATGCGCTACGACGCAGCGGGCAAGGGCAGCGTTGTGATGGACGGCATCCTCGGCCACTCGATTCTCGCGCAGCCCGATGGCTCGCTCTACGTCACCACGAACGACGACAAGAAGCCGAACAACGGCGGCACCGTGTGGTTCATCAAGGACGGCAAGAAGAAGCTCGTGGACAGCGGCATCAAGTTCGCCACGGGCATGGCCTATCGCCCCGACCAATGGCTGCTCTCCGTCGCCGAAGGTCACTCGAAGTGGGTCTATAGCTACCAGATCAACGCCGACGGCACGCTCGCGAACAAGGAACGGTTCTTCCATCTCTACGTCGCCGACTGGGACGACGACGCGGGCGCGGAGTGCGTGTGCTACTCGCTCGAAGGCCGGCAATTCATCGCCACCCGCAGCGGCGTTCAGATCAGCGCCGACGACGGTCCCACGCAAGTGATCCTTCCCGTGCCCGACCGCGCCCGCGTGACCGGCGTCTGCTTCGGCGGCAAGGACAAGGACACGCTCTTCGCCTTCTGCGGCAACAAGATTTGGAAGCGCAAAGTGCGGCACCACGCCCTGGGCGCGTTCACACCGTGGACGAAAGTCAGCGGCACGAAGTTGTGAGATTGAGAAATGCGGAAAGCCGTGCTAAGACCGCGAGCCTCTTCCTCGCTCCTCACGAATCACGTTTCACAAGTCACGCATCCCCATCTCCGTGACCAGCCGATGGCCGGCAATGAATCAGTCAAGAATTAGGAACCGACCCCGACGACGTGGTTGCAACCGCCGTGGGCTGTTGTGTGGGCGGAACGTCCTTTGGTGGTAGCTGCACCGGTTCAACGATGGAAACCTCCGCCTTCATCGGAAGTTGCTTCTTTCCCTGCAAAACGTCTAACCAGAGTTTTCGAATCGCCCAATTCTCAATCTCAGCTTCCCCGTAGCCCTTTGGGTAGTAGGCCGCGCTCTCTATGGCTGCTTTGTCGAAAGGATAACCCAAGCATTTCGACATCTCATGAAGCAACTCAACCATTAGGTCTGCTCTTCGCTGCTCCCAAGACTCGTATTGCTGTGCACTGAGATGCGCCATGTATAACCTCCAAGCCTCGACCACGCTCCGCTCTCACGGTCGCGAGGCATCAAATTAGACCACCGTTGACTTGTGATGTAAAACGAAGGGAGCCGTTGACGCACTAATGCCGTGCGGAGCGATTCGACGTAAGCGGCGAAGGCTTGCATCTCGGCTTGGGTGGTCAGATCGCTGAAACTGCCGGTGAACGGGCCGATGTTGCTCGGATTGTGCGGCGTGTCCGCGATGGCGTCGCCGAGTTGTTGGTTGCTGACTTCGCCGGGCGCGCCTTGCTCTATCGCAGGCGACAGGGACGCAGATTAACGAAACGGAAATCGATGGCAATAATGTTTTCGCGTCGCGCTTGGCATGGGCGGTGTCGCTGCGCAAATGTTGGCTTGTGCGGTTACGAGCGGTTCGCCTAGCATCCGGCCCAGATTATGAGCCTCGCCACGACAGTTTCTGAAAGCACTCGCATGAAACAACCCAACGGCAGCGGCGTGAAACCAGCCTTGCTTGGCGCGACCATCGTCGCGGCGCTGGGCGGGTTGTTGTTTGGATTCGACACGGCCGTCATTTCCGGCACGACGGACTGGCTGCGACAACAGTTCAAGCTGACGGAGGGAATGCTCGGCTTCACCGTGGCGAGCGCGTTGATCGGCACCATCATCGGCTCGATTGCCGTGGGCCGGCCTGCGGACACGATGGGACGGCGCGGCGTGTTGTTCGTGCTGGCGGTGCTCTACTTCATCTCGGCCATCGGTTGCGCGATGGCTTGGGATTGGTGGTCGTTCATGATTTTCCGTCTCGTCGGCGGGCTGGCAGTCGGCGGCGCGTCGGTGGTGGCGCCGATGTATATCGCGGAGATCTCGCCGGCCCGAATCCGCGGGCGGTTGGTGGCGGTGACGCAGTTTAACGTCGTGTTCGGCATCCTGCTGGCCTACCTGTCGAACTGGACGATCAACCATTTCTTCGGCGCGATGCTGGGCGACGCGCAATACCGCTGGATGTATGGCGTGCAGGCGGCCCCGGCGGCGGTGTTCTTCGTGCTGCTGTTCTTCAACCCGCAAAGCCCGCGCTGGCTCGTCGCCAAAGGCCGCCTCGACGAAGCGCGCGGGGTGCTCGTGTCCTGCGGCACCGATTCGGGCAATCTGGAGGAGGAAATCCGCGACATCCAGGCGTCGCTCGATCTCGAACATCACAGCCTGCGCGAGCCGTTCTACTGTCGGAAATACCGCAAGCCGATTTTGCTGGCGGTTGCGATTGCGGCGTTCAACCAACTCTCCGGCATCAACGCGGTGCTCTACTACAGCGCCTACATTTTCGAGAAGGCCGGCGCGGGCGCGCAGTCGGCGCTGCTCCAGTCGGCGATTGTTGGTTTCACGATGCTGGTGTTTACGGTGGTGGCGATGGTCATCATTGATCACTTTGGCCGGCGGCGGTTGATGATCATCGGCTCCATCGGCTACATCCTCGGTCTCGGCGGCGCGGCCTGCGCCTTCTACACAGGTGGCAACGGCAAGCTGCTGTTGGCGAGCTTGCTGGTGTTCATCGCGGCGCACGGCTTCGGCCAAGGCGCGGTGATCTGGGTGTTCATCAGCGAGATTTTCCCGAACCGCGTTCGCGCGCGCGGCCAGGCGCTCGGCAGCTTCACGCACTGGGCGATGAACGCGGCCATTTCGTGGACGTTCCCGATCATCGCGGCATCGGCGGGCTGGATGGCGTTTGCGTTCTACATGCTCTGCATGGTCGGCCAGCTCGCATGGGTGCTGATGGTGATGCCGGAAACCAAGGGCATTTCGCTGGAGAAGATTCAGAAGGAACTCGGTATCGAGTAGCGCCGCAGGGCCACAACAGGATCAACATCATGAAACACCTTTTTATATTCCTCTCGCTGCTTCTTGTTTTGGTGAACCAGCTCATGGCTGCGCCCTTTCAAGATGCCGCAGTTTGTTGGTCCATGGCCGATGCCGGCGCAACGCACGCGTTGCAGCCTCATGGCAAGGTCACTTTTGGCGTGGAGTTGGAAGGCGCCGAGCGCGCGGCCTCGCTGGCACGCGGCGGAGACGGCAAGGCCGCCCGGTTCGAGGGCGGTTATCTGGCGCTGGCGGATGACGCACAACTCAAGATCAATCCGAAGCAGTGGACCATCGCGATCCGGATGCGCGACCCGCAGGGCGCGTGGTGTTATCCGATCCTTGGCAGTTACGGCAGCGACAAGACGGTAAGCATGGCGCTCCGCGCCGTGGATCTCGCCTCCAAACCGATGGAAGATCGCAACTACGTGGTCTCTCCCGTGCCGACCGTTGAATCGTGGTTCGCCGCGAGCGACGGGCCGCGTGCGGTGTCCGGTTCTTCTCTCATCGAAGCGGTGTGGGGCGCGAAGGAACCCAACGCTGCGCGCGTGAAACGGATTCGGGATTTTCAACCGGCCACAACACCCCTGAACCAGTTGAAGCAGGACGTGCTCAACGGCGTGATGCGCGTCAACTTTCCCGCCGGTCTCATCGGGCCGGGCGACTGGCACGACATCGTGCTCTCGATGACGGGGCCGAAGCTCGAACTCTGGATTGACGGCGTGTTGGTGGACGAGGAATACCCGGTCGGCGAAACACGTCCGTGTTCGATGCCGTTCCTGATCGGCGCGGGACACGAGAACGGCGAACTCAAGACTGGCTTCCGCGGCTTGGTGGACCATGTCGCCGTCTGGAACCGTCCGCTTTCGCCTGACGAGATCGCCGCGCTCTCCGGCGGCAAGGAGCACGTCCGCAAGCGCGAGCTGGCCATCCTCGGCAACGAGAGTGTCTCGATGCAGTATTTCCGCCCGCGCGGCCACAACCGCAAAGCGGGCGATTGCATCCCCTACTGGGACGCGCAGTCCGGCACGTTCCGCCTCTTCTATCTGATTCTCCGCCGCAACATGCACAGCAAGTGGGACGGTGGTCACGGCGGTCTCGAAATCTGGCAGGCCTCCACGAAGGACCTGAAAACGTGGACGCATCATCCGGTCACAATCCCGATCACCGAGCAGTGGGAGGCGTGGAACGGCACCGGCGCGGTCGTCTTCCACAATGGGCAACACAACTGGTTCTACCCGACGCCCGACTACGACGGCGACCACGGCGGTGTGCAGCGCGCCGTTAGCAAGGACGGCGTGACTTTTACGAAGACCTCCCCGCATCCGTTCCTGCCGGGCGGCGACGTGGAAATCTTCCAGACCGAACACGGCTTGTTCCACTTGATCAAAGCCGGGTCGCAGCAGCGCGCGAAGACCAAGCCCCTGCGCAACAAGACGCTCGTCGCCTGGGTGCGCCTCGCCGATCTGGAACAAGGTGGCGGCAGTGTCCTCACCGTCGAGCATCCCGACGCGACGCAGTTCGATGGCGTTGTTTTCGGCGAGTGCTCGCCCCATCGCTGGATGCCCGGCAGCGAGAATCACCGTCGCACGCCTCGCAACCAGAACGCGTGGGACGAGGAAGCCGCGAAGCCCGACGCCGTCGTGCAGATTGCCATCGCCTATGACGGCGCGAAGGGCGCGCTCTACCGCAACGGCGCGCTCTACGCTTCTTATCCCGTCAAAAGTCCCGTCGTCTTCCCGACCGGCTCGTCGTTGTTGATGGGGTTGCGGCACACGACGGCGGGGGGCAAGGCGTTCTTCCGCGGTCGCATCCTCGATGCGCGCGTCTATGACACCGCGCTCTCGCCCGACCAACTTGCCGCGCTCAAGCCCGACGCCCCCGCCGGGCCGAAACCGGTCGCGTGGTATGACTTCGAGGGCGGCAGTCTCCGCGACCGGAGCGGCACGTTCCCCGACGCGATGCTCTTCGGCAACGCCCGCATCGAGAACGGCGAACTGGTCCTGGGCGATGGCGACTACCTCAAAGTTCCCGGCTCGCTCTACACGCAGGTCCGCCTCACTTCACCTGACCTGGAAAAGTGGACCGAACAACCCGGCACGTTCATCACTGCGGACAAGCATCTCGCCATCTGCCCGAACGTTTTCAAGTTCGGCGCGTGGCATTACTACATCTGCGGCAGCGGCGTCTGGAAATCGCGGGGCTGGTTCGGGCCGTGGACGCAAAACACGCCGCACCGCCTCGACAACCTCGCCGTGCCCAAGACCGGCGAATTCGGCAAAGGCCGCCGCATCTACGCCGGCTTCCTGCCCGACGACGGCTGGGGCGGCAACGAAGTCTTGCGCGAGCTGGTGCAGGACGCTGACGGCGACCTCGGCACGCGCTTCGTCAACGAGATGATTCCCGACACCGGCGCGCCGTTGCCGCTCCGCGAGTCCGTCCGCGTGGCAGCAGCCAAGGAGCGGCAAATCGTCGAACTGCCCGGCATTCCTCAGGATTACCGGCTGCAAATGGAAGTCGCGCCGGAGCCGGGCGCGTCGGCCTTCGGCGTGAGTCTGCGGGCCGATGGATCGGATGGATGCGAGTTGACGGTCGAGCCGTCGCGCAGCCGTGTCAGCTTCTCCAAGATGATTGGCAGTTCCGGCAAGGCCGGCGGCGGGCCGGGAATCGAAGCCGTGCGCGGCCTCGACAAGCCGTTCATCGTGGACATCATCGTCCGCCACGACATCCTCGACGCCGAGATCGCCGGCCGGCGCTCGCTCGTCACGCGGTTTTGGAATCCCGCCAGCGACCGCCTGCGGTTCTTTGCCGAGGGCGGCGCGGTCACGTTCCGCAACATCCGCGTCAGCCCGCTCAAGGAAACCTACAAGCCGTATCCGGCATCGCAGCCCCCCGGCAATCCGCTCGCGCTGAACTTCCACCTCATGCACCCCGGTGGCGAGAGTCTGCCGGGCGACCCGAACGCGGCCTTCTACCTCGATGGCGTCTATCATCTGCACTACATCCTCGCGCATCCGTGGAAAGACAAACGGTCATTCTCCTTCGTCCACGTTACCAGCCCGGACATGTTGCACTGGACTTGGCAGACCACGAAACTCCAGCCGTCGTTCACCGGCCACGGCATGTTCAGCGGCACCGGTTTCATCACCAAGGAAGGCAAACCCGCCGCCATCTACCACGGCCAGGCATCCAGCCGGAACCAGATCGCGATTGCGAAGGACCGGCGTTTGTTGGCGTGGGAGAAGCCCTATCCCGTCGAGGTCAAGAACGCCGACGGCACGGAGGCGAAGATTCGCCATTGGGATCCCGATTGTTTCCTGATCGGCGATACCTACTACGCCATCTCCGGCGGGGATAAACCGCCGCTCTTCAAATCGAAAGACCTGAAGAACTGGACGCTTGTCGGCGATTTCCTGCGCCATGACCTGCCCGATGTGGCCGCCGGCGAGGACATCTCGTGCGGCAACTTCTTTCCCATCGGCAACAAATGGATGCTGCTCTGCATCAGCCATCCGCTCGGCTGCCGCTATTACATCGGTGACTGGGACGCGAAGGCCGAGCAGTTCGTCCCGCAGAAACACGGCCGCATGAACTGGCGCAGGGAGGAGCAGAGCATCTTTGGCACCTCGTCATGGCGCGTGGATTACTTCGCTCCCGAAAGCTTGCTCACGCCCGATGGCCGCCGCGTCATGTGGGCTTGGCTCGCCACACTTGGCAAGACCGATGGCAAGATGGACAACCGCACCATCCAATCCTTGCCGCGCGAACTCAGCCTGCTTGCCGATGGCATCCTGCGCATCAAACCTTTGCGCGAACTCGAATCGCTCCGCCACGCCCCCGTGACTCTCAGCGACATCAAGGTCAGCGAACTCACCAAGGCAGTGCTCCCGACCACCGTTCCCGCGGGTAAGAAGATCGCCACACTCGCAAGCGACGCCGTCGAGATCCGTATCACCATCGCCCGCGAGCAAGCCGAGCGAAAGCTCTTTGGCTTCACCCTCTTCCCCGACGGCAAGGGCGGCGGTCTCCCCATCCTGTTCCGTCCCGAAACCGGCACGCTCCGCGTCGGCACCACCGAAGCGCCGTTCTCCATCGCTGACCTGCCCGCCGGCGAGGACGTGGAGCTGCGCATCTTCGTGGACAAATACCTCGTCGAAGTTTTCGCCAAAGACCGGCAAGCCCTCGTCGCCTCGCACGCGGACTATCGCGGCAAACGCGACCTCCATGCATTCACCGTCGGCGCGCCCACGACGATCAAGAAACTCGAACTCTGGCGGCTCAAATCCACCAACCAAGGTTTCCGCGAGGCACGAGCAAACCGCCTCTGGGAACCTGACACAAAGTGACGACTGCGATTTTGGCGGATTGAATGTGGTCACCACGCGGGGCGTGACGCGCGCGTTGACGACACAAGTGCAGAGTGGATGATGCCGTCCGGTTCGTGGTAATGTGGGGACAACCGAAAGGAAATGCCCCATGCACACAAAACAGATGAGGCGTAGGTGGTTGTTCTTGGCGTTGGTGATTGGTTGCGCGGTAGGGACGGCGAGACCGATGGCGGGCGGAGAGGAATGGCTTCAATCGAAGTTCGACAGCCGCCATTCCGGGAACGTGCCGGAGCGCGCGATCCAAACGCCGCTGGGGTTGCTCGGCACGGTGCCGCTGGGCGATGCGGTGCTCACGTCGCCGGTGGTTGCCGCGGGGCGCGTGTATGTTGTGGACGCTTCGGGGACGGCGTTCTGTATTGATGCGCGGACGTTCGAGGTTGTCTGGCGATTCGCCAGTCGCGGCGGTGCGGCGAACTGCAACAACGTCTCATCGCCGGCACTGGTGAATGGGCGGCTGCACTTCGGGACGATGGCGGGGTGTTATTACGTGCTCGACGCGGCGACGGGGAAAGTGGTGCGCGAGATGGACTGCGGTGAGCCGATCTTCAGCGCGCCGGTCGTCAGCGGCGGGCGGGTTTATTTCGCGACGCTCGGCTCGCAGTTCTATGCGGTGGAGCCGGACGGCAAGCTTTGCTGGAAGTGGGATTTTGTCAGCGAGGTGTTGAAGTTTCCCGGCAACCGCTGGAGCGCAAGCGACTGGCTGGCTTACAAGAAGGGGCGCGTAAACTGGCGCGACCAGTTTTGTAGCCCGATGGACATCGTGGCGGACGGGCGACGCGTGGTGGCGGCTCCGGGCGGGCGGATGTTGTGGTTGCAGGACGCGGGTGATCACGCGGCGATGCAGTGTCTCACGAACATTCCCTCGTTTGCCGGCGGCGAGTATCCCGGTGTCTTTGGGCTGTCGCTCGGCGAGGATGGCGCGGCTTACGTGCAGTGGCATCGCCGCGACAACTCCGGCCGCACGGAGATCATCTCGCTCAAGGACGGCAAGCCGCAGACCAACCACGTCCACGGCACGGAGACGGCAATCTATTTGCAGGGACTTCTGAGCTTTTCCTCGGTGAGCTTGCGCGGGACGGACGTGTTCCGCTGCCGACCGGAGCAGGGGCTGGGGTTCTGCTTGCACAAACCCGGCGAGAAGAAACCCACTGTGCTCGGTGCGGACGGAGCCATCGCGTCGCCAGTGTTGCTGAAGGACTCGGCAGTGTATGGCGGACTCGACGGGCGGTTGCACGTCGTGCCGCTCGACGGAAAGGGTAGGGGATGGTCGTTTGCGACGGCGTTCAGACGACCGATCAGCGCGTCGGTGGCGGTGGCTGACGGACGCGTCTTTTTCGGCTGCGAGGGTGGCTATCTCTACGCGCTCGGCCCGGACGGGAAAGCGCCGCTGCCGACGAAGGACTTGGGACTGCATCGCATCCGCAGTCCGCTGTCGGGCAAGCGCGCCGGTGCGGAGCATGATTGGTTCACCAACTATGGCGACCTCGCGAACAGCAACTCGAACGACCAGCGGTTGAAGACGCCGCTCCACATGAAGTGGGTGCGGCGCTACGAGGGGACGTTCAAGCACGTGCCGGTTTGCGGTGGCGGTCGACTTTATACGCACACAGCCGAGGGGCAACTGATGGCGGTGGAGCAGGAGACGGGGCGGTTGCTGTGGCGGACTTGGTTCCCGCACGTTTATCTGTCGTTCACGTCGCCGCTGTATGCCAACGAGCGGCTGCTGTTGCCGCAGGCCGGCATGAAACAATCGCGGCTGCGCTGCTTTGACGCGACGACGGGGAAGCTTCGCTGGGAAGCGCCGTTCACTGGCTCGCCGAGTTGGAGCCGGCAGGGACCGCCGGTGGTTTGCGGCAACGCCGTCATCTACGGCTTCGGCTCTGGACGTTACGCAGCGCAGGGCACGGCGAAGCCGTTTGTCTTCCGCGGCCCGCCGGAGCCGTCACCCGACGGCGCGGAGGTGATGAGCTGGATCTACACGCACGACAATCCCTATTACCCGAAGGACAACCGGCCGTTGCTGCGCGCGTGGGACTTGGAAACGGGCAAGGAACTCTGGACGAAAGACTTCTCGGACCTCGGTAGCGGCGGCAACGACTGCGGTGTCTGCTTGATGGATGGCACGGTCTATTACTCGACGTTCTTCGGCTACGCCGCGCAGCGCAACGGCCAGCCCGGTCCACGCGGCGTCACGGCAGCGCTCGATCCGCAGACCGGCGCGGTCCGCTGGCAGAGCACCAACCACTTCGTCACGGCGGGCTGCTCCATCTCCGGCAAGGACGGGCGGCTCTATGTCGGCGGCTATAACGCGCCGCACGGCCAGACCAAGAACCGCCATGTCTGGTGTCTCGATGCGCGCGATGGCTCGCTTGTCTGGCAGTCCGAGCCGGTTCTTTCCGCCGTCAATGTCATCACCGTCGGCGACAAATTCATCTTCAGCAACGCCTCCAACCGCGACGGCCACGTGTTCGACAAGGCGACCGGCAAGATAATCAGCCGCTTCAACTACGGCTACGCCTGCACGCGCTTTACCGTCGCCGGCGCATTCGCCCTCGGCGCGAACATGGACCTGATTGACCTGACCGACGGCAACAAGCTCGCCTCTACTGGCCCGCCGCTGGAGCCGCGTGAATGTGTCGGCGGCATCGTTTCCAACGGCCGGCTTTTCTACATCGCGCAAGCCAGCGGTCTCCAAGCCTGTCAGGTCGGCGACGATGAAGCTGACTCCGTCCCGCCGCCATGGCGAAAGAAGTAGGGCTTTCAATGAAGAAGAATCTGTCCTTATGGCCGACCGCTTGCGTGGCTAGTTTGTTTGTAACCAGCGCTGCGCTCGCTGCCAACTGGCCGGCGTGGCGCGGGCCGCTCGGCATCGGCGTCAGCGACGAGAAATCGCTGCCCGTGAAATGGAGTGCTACGGAGAATGTGAAGTGGCGCGTCGCGCTGCCGGAACGGGGTAACTCCACGCCCATCGTCTGGAATGACCGCGTCTTCCTCACACAGCCCGTCGGCAGGGAGCGCGCGCTGATGTGCTTCAACCGCAACGACGGGAAGCGGCTCTGGCAGCAAGGCGTGACCACCAAGCTTGACGACGACCCGACGCACGGGACGAATCCGTATTGTTCCGGTTCGCCTGTCACTGATGGCGAGCGCGTGGTTGTGTTCTTTGGTTCCGACGGACTGCACTGTTACGACTTCGCCGGCCGGAAGCTCTGGAGCCGCGACCTTGGCGTGCAGTGCCACATCTGGGGCTACGCGAGTTCGCCGGTGATCCTTGGCGATTTGTGTCTTCTGAACTTCGGCCCCGGCGCGCGGTCGTTTCTCATCGCCGTGGACAAGAAGACCGGCAAGACCGTCTGGCAGCACGACGAGGAAACCGGCTACGGCAAACCGCCGCCGGCCGACGTGCGCGGTGGCAAGGGAGGCAACGCCACCTACGTCGGCTCGTGGACGACGCCCGTCGTCATGAGAGTCGAGGGCAGGGAGCAGTTGTTGATGAGTTGGCCGCGTCGCCTCGCCGCTTACGACCCGAAGACCGGCAAGGAACTCTGGTCCTGCGCCGGGTTGAACCCGCTCGTCTATACCTCGCCGATATACAGCGGCGACATGGTCGTTGCAATGGGCGGCTTCGGCGGCATGAGCCTCGCCGTGCGCGTCGGCGGCAGCGGCGACATCACGGCGTCGCGCCGGCTCTGGCATCATCCGCGCACCAAGCAACGCATCGGTTCCGGCGTCATTCACAACGGCCACATCTACATCCACAACGATCCCGGCGTGGCCGAGTGCTTCGACCTCAAGACCGGCAGCTTAGTCTGGGAGGAACGTCTGCGCGGCGACGGCAAGACCGTCCAGAACTGGTCGTCGGTGACGCTCGCGGGTGGCAACTGCTACACCATTACACAGGGCGGCGACTGTTTCATCTTCAAGGCCAGCCCGAAGTTCGAGTTGGTGGCGGTGAACTCGTTGGGTGAGCGTAGCAATTCCTCCATTGTTGCATCCAACGGCGAGCTATTCATCCGCACCCACGCCGCACTGTGGTGTATCGGAGCAAAGAAATGAAGATGCAAGTTCTCTCCATGCTCGTTCTTGCCCCGGCGCTTCTTGCCGCAGCAGAGCCGGTTTACCTGACGGTCAAAGCCGTGAAATCCGAGCCGACCCGCTGCACGGCGCCGCCGACGCTGAGCGTGCTGAGCCAGGGCGACCATTGGCGCGAGCGCAAAGGCGACACCTGGAGCGGCGAGAACGATTGGGAGGTGTTCTTCACGATCACTGCTGACACGGCGAACTCGGTGCCGCGGCTCGCGATGACCTGCCCCGGCGTCAAGATCGCCCGCGTCACCGTCGGCCACACCGACGTGAAGTTCACCGCCAGCGGTGACCGGGTGGAGTTCGACACCGTGCCCGACCGCAGCAACGGCATGCTTATCAACAACAGCCTGCCCGATTCGATCGGCGGCGGATTGCCCATCGGCCTTTACCACAACTGGCGGATGCGCGCGAACTGCGACGCGCAGTGGCGCGTGCGCGGTTGCGGCCCGTATAACGGCCGGCCCTATCCCGCAACCGAGGCGATGGCCGTGAGCAACTATCTGTTGGCCGCGCGTGAGGCGTTGCGGCACATGGGCGGCATGGGACCGAAGGACACGCGCGCATTCGACGGCAACATTGTGTTGCTGAGCTTCGAGGTTGCCTGTGGCCGTGCGCACAACGACTTTCCGCCGCACGTCCACATCATGCTCTACGTTCCCGGCTACACGCCCGGCTCGCAGGTCACGCACTTCTACATGGACGACCGCGCCCGCATCGTGAGCAACAGCTTCACCGAACTCGGCGTGAAGGATTCCAAGCGCGCCGGCAACTACGGTCCCGGCGATGTCTGCCGCATGGCCGACCTCAAGGGCAACCTCGGCATCGAATGCATCATCACCCCCGAAGGTGGCATTCTCCTGCGCAAGAAACCCGGCGCCGACGAATACCTGCTCATCGGTGACGAGCAAGCCGGCGCGGCTGAAAAAGTCTGCGTCATCCAGCGTGGCCGCAAGCTCGCCACATGCTCCTCCAGCGACGACGCCGGGCGCGGCATCATGACCGCGACGGTGGAGTTGACCGAGGAGTGCAAGCCCGCCCGGACCGTGACGCAGACGCTGCGCTACGATCCGTTCACCGGGCGCGTTCTGGAGCAGGGGAAGCCATAGACTCGCGCTGGGTTTTCCATTGCGTTGCATACGCCTCGCGTTACACTGCCTGCGAGTTTGCGTTGACCGAGCTTGAGTTTCCATCCTTATACCTGCCATGAAAACGCCGACATTGTTGATTGCGCTGACTCTTCTCCTGTCACAGCCCGCCTTTGCCGGCGATTGGACGCAGTATCGCGGGCCGCAGCGGAACGATCTCTCCAGCGAAACGGGCTTGCTGAAGAAATGGCCCGACGCGGGGCCGCGGCTGCTCTGGACGTTCAAGAACAGCGGCATTGGTCTTACGGGGCCGGCTGTGGTGGGCGAGCGACTCTACATCACCGGCGGTCGCGCGGGGACGGAGTATCTGATCGCGTTGAATTTGAGGACTGGCACGGAGGCGTGGGCGGTCGCCATCGGGCAGACGTTTGATTGGGAACGCAACAAGTGGCACGCCGGCCCGAGCGCCATGCCCACTGTGGATGGCAGCCTCGTGTTCGCGCTCGGCGGCGCCGGCGATTTGGTTTGCGTGGACGCGCTCACCGGCCGGTTGCTCTGGAAGAAGAATTTCCCGACGGCACTGGAGGCGGAGATCAATCCCATCGGCGGCGGGCCGAAGAAACTCGGCTGGGGCTTCACATGGTCGCCGTTGGTGGACGGCGAACAATTGATCTGCCTGCCCGGCGGGCCGAAGGGGACGTTTGCCGCGTTGAACAAGCGGACCGGCGCGGTGCTCTGGCGCAGCAGCGAGGCGACCGACCAAGCGACCTACACGTCGCCGATGCTCGCGGAGTTCGACCGCGTCCGGCAATACGTCGCGCTGACCAACAGGGGATTGTTCGGCGTGGACGCGAAGACGGGCAGACTGTTGTGGAGTTGGCAGCGGGAGAAACCGTATTCCACGGAGGTCGTCAACTCGCCGTTCATCCTCGGCAATCTCATCTATGTCACTGTCGGCGCCGGCAACGGTTGCACGCTGCTCCGCGTGACGCGCGCGGGCGCGCAGTTCAAAGCCGAGCAAGTCTGGTCCAACACGAACCTCGCGAACCATCACGGCGGCGTCGTGCTGCTCGGCAATCACGTCTATGGGTTTGGCGAGGGACGCGGCTGGACCTGCCAGGACTTCAAATCGGGCGAGACGGTCTGGGCCGAGCGGCAGAAGCTGCGTTCCGGCGCGCTGGCGTGTGCCGACGGCCACTTCTACTGCTACAGCGAGAACGACGGCGTGGTCGCGCTCATCGAGGCAAGCACGGCCGGCTGGAAGGAGGGCGGCCGGTTCACGATCCCGCAGCAGTCGGCGTTGCGGAAACCGGCCGGCAAGATCTGGACCCCGCCCGTCGTCGCCAACGGTAGGTTGTTCCTGCGCGACCAGGAGCTGTTGTTCTGCTACGACGTGGCCGCGTCTCCCAGACGATGAACGCTCATTCTCACCATCACGCATTGCTCACCCGCCGGCAGTTCGTTAACCGCAGCGCACTCAGCCTTGCAGGCGCGGCCTTGCTTGGGACGTTCGCAGCCGCTGCGACGCGGGACGGCGAGGAAATCCGGGCGGTGTGCGAAAGCATCCTCGACTACCTGCTGCGCGTGCAGGATTTCAAGCCGGGCGAATACTACGGCTCGTTCTGGAGCGAGAAGGCGTATCACGGGCCGTTGCTGAACTACCACGCGGGCGGCAGCCATCACCATCGCTCGGCGGGCAGCGCGGGGCTGGCGTTGTGGCTCGTCGGGCGGAAGCGAAACGATGTGGACATGAAATGCCGGGCGGAAGCGGCGTTCGACTGGTTGGCGTCACGGCAACGGCCCAGCGGCGGTTACTTCGAGATTCAGAACAACGAGAAGCCCAGCGACTGGGAGCGCACTGGTCTGGAGGAATGCTCGACGATCGAGACGGCCTTTGTGGCGCGCGGGCTGGGCCACGCGCTGTTGCTCGGCCTGCCTCCCAAGAAACTTTACAGCGATTGCCTGCAACGCGCGGGTCTTTGGCAGCTTGGCATCGAATGGCCGCCGGGGTCGGGTGTATTTCCGCACCACGAACGCTCGCCGTATGACTGCCTCAACGCCAACCTTCACGCCGGCGAGACGCTGATGGCGGCGTTCAAGGCGTCGGAGAAGGTCTTTCAGCGGCCGTTGAATATCTTCTACGAGGGATCGCGGCGCAGCGTGCTGCACACGTTGACGCTGCAATCGAAGAACGGCTGCTTCCCGTATCGGAGCACGGGCGGCATGACCATCAACTACACTTCGCTGGTGCTCTGGTGCCTGCTGAACATCCTCGATCTGCTGCGCGACCCAATGCAGCCCGGCACGGGGCATGATCTGGACGCGACAAGCAGGCGAATCGCTGCCTTCGTGTCGCTCGATGCGATGAAGAAGGCTTTTGACGACGCGACCGGTTTTCTCTGCGGCTGTGTGGATGCGAACGGGAACCTCCTCTGGGAGAAGAACGAAACCTCCAGCGCCAAATACAACCTCTGGACCTACGTGATCACCTTCAACGTCCTCCGTCGCATCGGCGGTGAACGAAATCTGAAGACGGCGTCGCGGTTGTGGAAGACCATCCTGAGTAAACGGACCAAGTCCGGCCTGCTGCCTATGCGCGACCGCGGCGAGGAGATCACCGAATGCGCTTTCATGCAGGCTGACATGCTGCTGTTCTTGCTGCCGTTCTCCGGGCTGGTGTGAGCGGTTGGTTGATTACCCCAGCCGCAGATTTGGCTGCGCGTCGAGGTCGAGGGGGCTGCGGAGGCCGGCACTGAGCTTGTGCCAGCCGAGGCCGGCGATCATGCCGGCGTTGTCGGTGCAGAGTTTGCGGTCGGCCATGAGCAGTTCGAAACCGTGGCGGCGACAGGCGGCGGCGAGCTGGTCGCGCAACGCGCCGTTACAGGCGACGCCGCCGGAGACGGTGACGAAGCGGACGCGCATGGCGAGCGCCGCGGCGATGGCCTTGCCGACAAGCGCGTCCACGACGGCTTGCTGGAAGCTGGCGCAGAGGTCGTGGAGCGTCTGAGCGTTGAGCGTGGGGCGTGGAGCGTCGGAAGCTGGCGGTGGACTTCCATCCGTTGCCATCTGCCGTCTGCCATCTGCCATCTCCTTCTGCTCCCATTTCCTCAGCCAGTAAAGCACCGCGGTCTTGATGCCGCTGAAGCTGAAATCGAAGTCGGGATCGTTGAGCTTGCCGCGAGGGAAGGGGATGGCGGCGGGATTGCCGTCGCGCGCGGCCTTCTCCACCTCAGGGCCGCCGGGATAGCCGAGGCCGAGGAGCTTGGCGACCTTGTCGAACGCCTCGCCCGCGGCGTCGTCGGTGGTCTGACCGAGAACAGTGTGGTCGCTGATGGCGCGGACGTGGACGAGCATCGTGTGGCCGCCGGAGACGATGAGGGAGACGTTCGGCTCGAGTGCCCGCCCGGCGGACAGCCACGGCGAGATGAGGTGCGCCTCCATGTGGTTGATGCCGATGAACGGCAGGTTGCGGGCAAGGGCGAGCGCCTTGCCGAAGGTCAACCCGATGAGCAGCGAACTGGCCAGGCCAGGGCCGCAGGTGGCGGCGACGCCTTCGATCTGGTCGAGCGTGACGCCGGCCTCGCGGAGCGCGTCGGTGACGACGGTGTTGATGAGTTCGAGGTGATGGCGCGAGGCCAGTTCCGGCACGACGCCGCCGTAGGGGCGATGCAGGGCGATCTGCGAGGCGACGACGTTGGAAAGGATGCGCGCGCCGTCGCTGACAACAGCGGCGGACGTTTCATCGCAGGAACTTTCGATACCGAGCACAAGCATGGTTTGAATCCAGTCGGAGCTATGAAACCACGAAACGCGCGAAATGCACGAACGAAGATTCTTCCAACGGTAATATGTGACTCCGCAACGGTGGGATGAGGCTCCGTCGAGCCGTTGCATCTCGGCCCCGCGTGGGTTTCCGACGCGAAGCCGCAGCACGAAAAAGGCGCGACGGCGTTCGGCATCAGGTTGATGATCGAGATGCTCTCGCGCAAGGCGTAGGCGGCGGGTTCAATGCCGACGGCGCCGCGAGGCGAGACCGCCGAGGCCGAGCGCCAGCAAGGCAGATGTGGACGGTTCTGGAATGGTGTTCGACTGCAAGGTTCCGTTCGAGAGGTCGGTAACCTTCATATTATCTATATTCACGCTGCCGGTTAACATTGCCAGTCGGATAGCTCCGTCTCCATCAGACCAAGGCGTAGGGCCGGTGCCGAAAGAAAAGTAGTTCAGCCCTTGAGATTTTGCTGAATCGGGCAGTGTATCCACAATCACGACTGATGTGGCGTCGCTTAGGAAGTGGTCTTGAAAAGAACTGGTCCCGTAGAAATCGATTTGGTAGGAGTCGCTTGGCGTTAAAATATCACCTGAGAAAGAAAGATTATAGCCAACAAAGCTCAGGGAGCCATCCCAGCCGGTGGACTCCACCTGCATGGAGGTGAAACTGTAGGTGTAGGGGTCGCCGCCAGCGATGAGCATCACGCCGGAGCATTCCTTCGTGAGCCATAGCAAGGGCAGTAATAGACACAACGACCTCCAGTTCATCTTGAGTTATTCCTTCGTCGCCTTTCTACGGCAACGGTTTGCTGGCTACCTTTGTTCTCTATTGCCCTCATGACGAGTGCATTTGAACCTGAGATTTTTCGCAAGAGCAAGCGTTTTGCGCCCGAAAGTAGTCTTCACGCTCCGCGTGAGGATTGTCCTGAAGACCAGCACGCGGAGCGTGATGACTACTTTGCTGACAAACGCAACCGAATCCCTTTAACTCTGCGCCGTCCCGAATGGAACCGTTCATCCAACTTTGTCCCGGCATCGGCTCGGCTTTCGAGGCGTTCTGGAAGCTGCGAGGCGAGCGGCACGTGGCGTTTCTGGATAGCGCGCTGCCGGATGCGCGGCAGGGCCGGCTCTCGATTGTTGCGAGTGATCCGGTGCTGGTGTTCACGGCGCGCGGCGACCAGATCGAAATGGCCGGTGAGACGACACGAGTCCGGCGGTCGGAGAATCCATTCGCGGCGTTGCGGGAACTGGAGCGGCGGTTTTGCGCGGGTGACGGCGGCGAATGGCCGCACGGCGCGCTGATCGGCTGCTTCGGCTACGGCTTGCGGCAATTCGTGGAGCGGGTGCCGGCACGGGTGGCGGATGATGTGGCATTGCCGGATGCATGGTTCGGCGTTTACGACCGCTTGCTGGTGTTTGATCATGACTCCGGACGCGCGACGATCATTTCCACGGGCGTTGATGAGAGTGGTCGCGCTGATTTGGATCGTGCTCGACGGCGTGCAGAGGAATGGCAGCGAAAGCTGGCGGTAGCGACGGCGTTGCCTCAGATGGCGCTGGTGTTCGACGGGCGCGAGACGACGCTGGAGTCGAACCTGACGCGTGATGACTATGAACGGGCGGTGAGGCGGATTCTGGACTACATCGCGGCGGGCGACGCTTACCAAGTGAACTTCAGCCAGCGGTTTCGGGCGCGGACGACGGCGTCGCCGGAGTTGCTTTATCACGCGCTGCGAACGGAGAACCCCGCGCCGTTCGCGGCGTATCTGGATTGTGGCGAGGGACAGATTCTGTCGTCGTCGCCGGAGCGATTCCTGCAAATCCGCGGCCGGCGCATCCAGACGCGACCGATCAAGGGCACACGGCCGCGCACGGGCAACGAGCAGGCGGACCAGAAGGCCGGGCGCGAGTTGATGATGAGCGCGAAGGATCAGGCGGAGTTGTTGATGATCACCGACTTGGAGCGGAACGACCTTGGCCGCGTGTGCGAGTTCGGCAGCGTCCATGTGCCGGAGTTGGTGACGCTGGAGAGCTACGCGACGGTGTTGCATTTGGTCTCGACGGTGGAGGGGCGGCTTGCGGATGGGGTGACGGCGGTGGACGCCATTCGCGCGTGTTTCCCCGGCGGCAGCATCACCGGCGCGCCGAAGATCCGGGCGATGGAGATCATTGACGAACTGGAGCCGAGCGCGCGCGGCGTCTATACGGGCGCGATCGGTTATCTCGGTTTCAATGGCGTCGCGGATTTCAACATTGCGATTCGCACGATGGTTTATGAAGATGGGGTGGTGCATTTCCACGCGGGCGGCGGCATCGTGGCAGACTCGGAGCCGGCGCTGGAATACGAGGAGACGTTGCACAAGGCGCGCGGAATGGTGCAGGCGTTGACGCGCGCGGAGGCGATGGCAGTCGAGAGTGGACACAAGAGTGCAGCGAGCCGGAGGCAACAAGGATGAGCCAGACGATTTATCGGAATGGTGAGTATGTGCCGGAGGAGAAGGCGGCGATTTCGCCGTTCGACCGCGGGCTGCTCTACGGCGACGGCTTGTTTGAGACGCTGCGTTGCTATGACGGGAAGTTTTTCCGCCTTGACCGGCACATCGAGCGACTGCGGTCCGGGCTGAAGAGGCTGGAGATTCCGCTGGCACTGGAAGCGGCGGATTTTGCCACGGTGTTGCGGGAACTGGTGAAGCAGAACAACGTGGCGAGTGGCATCGCTCGAATTGTGGTGACGCGCGGGGTGGCGGAATTCGGTTTGCTTGGGAAGCACGCGCAGGACCCGATGGTGCTGGTGACGTGCTGGGCACAGCCAGCGCCGGATGCAAAACGCTACGAAACGGGGATTCACTGCATCGTGGCCAACGAGCGTCTGTCGGCAACGCAAGGCCTGAAGAGCCTGAATTACATTGTTCAAATCCTTGCGCGGCGCGAGGCGAATGTTGTGAACGCGGATGATGCGATTCTGCTCGATAGCCACGGTCACGTTGCCGAAGGCTCGGCGGGCAACTTGTTCATCGTGCGCGATCGTGAACTGATCACGCCATCATTGCAGACTGAGATATTGGCGGGCATCACGCGCGCGACGGTGCTTGAGATGGCACATGCCGAGAAACTGCCGGTGGTGGAGCGCGTGGTGCATCAAAACGACTTGTTTCACGCCGAGGAAGTGTTTCTTACCAGCAGCGTGGCGGAGATTCTGCCAGTGACGCGGATTGGAAGTCACTGGGTTCACCTTGGGCAGCCGGGACCGGTAACGCGCGAGATGATGCGGGCGTATCGAGCGTTTGTGCAGCGCGATGCGAAATAGAACGCGACAGGCGAGGGGGTGTTGCTGAACTTCCTGCCGCGCTTTATGCCCGGATGGGCCTCCGCTATCGAAGTTGAAACCAAGCGTTGACGCGTCGGGAGGCTTGCGTATGCTCGCGCCATCAACCGCAACAAGGACTCGTCATGGCAAGCCGCAAGAAGAACAAACGGAGGTTCAGCATTTTTCCAAACATGCCGTTCCTGGTGTTCCCGGCCTGTCTGGCTGTGGTGAGGGGGATTGCTGCGGGGAATGGTGTGAGAAGGTTCTGTGGTTTATGAGAATCATCACTTGTTTATTTGGAGTTCTGTTGTTTGCGGCGTCAACCGTGTCCGCCGGCGAGCCTTCGCCTTTGATGTCGAAACCGGGGAAGCTGCTGCTGAGAGAGAAGTTCAACAGTGTGACGCTGCCGGCGAAGTGGCAGCCGGGCGGACGGTCGAAGAGTTTTTGCATCGTGGACGGCGCGTTGCAGGGAGTTTGCGCGCCCGACGACAGCCACGGGCCGGCCATCTGCGTGCCGGTGGAGGGACGCGGTCTCACAATCGAGTTTTCCGTGAAGTTCGCGAAGCCGGGGCTGGTGCTGTTCCTGGTGGACGGCGAGAGCAAGTTTGGCGGGACGGCGCATCTGTTGCGCGTTGCGCTTGGCAATAAGTTCGCCGCGTTGCAGCAGGACCGAGGGAGTTTGGAGTCGAAGCAGGCGCAAGCTGCCGAGAAAGCGAAAGCAGCCAAGGAAAGCCGCAAGCCCGCGCCTCCGACCCAGGAGCAACTCGCCGATCCGAAATTTTACCGCACGGAGATGCTCGACCGGAAGGCCGCCGACGTGACCGACGGCCGGTGGCATTCCGTGCTCGTTGAGATTTGCGGCAACGAAGCCGTGGCGCAGGTTGATGGTGTGACATTGCGCGCGACGGGCAGCGTGTTCGATGAGAAGAAGGCGCGACTGTATTTCCTCATTGGGATGAGCGGCACAATGCTGATTGATAACGTGAAAGTGTGGGAGAACACGCGTTGCGGGGAAGCGAGGAAGTAAGGCGATGATGAAACTTCATCCTGCTCTGGCACTGTGCCTTTGTTTGGGGACGTTGCCACTCTTCGGCGCGACGAAGGATTTGGGGAAGGGCTTCTTCGATCACGGCGTCGCCACGCCGGTGAGCAATCATCGCGGCATGGTTGCCACCGCCGACGGCGACGGGCGCGATGTGATGCTTGTCTGGCTCTACGATCATCGCGGCGGCTACGCGCTGCTGATGATTGATGCTGAGACGGGCAAGAGCCAGCAGTTTTCGACACCGTATCCGTGGGCGAACGACGGGCCGTATGCGTCAGTCCTGTCGCAGGCTGGCAAATACTACACGCACTTCGGCAGTCACTTCTCCGAGTTCGATCCGAAGAAGCGCGCGTTCACATTCTGGCAGCGGACGAAGCCGCAGATGGCGATGAGCATGACCGAGGCCGACGACGGCACGATCTGGTCAGCCACCTACCCGAGCTGCGGGCTGGTGTCGTTCAACCCGCAGACGCGCGAGTTGAAGGACCACGGCTACTTGAACAAGGAGAACTGGGCGCAGTATCCGCGCAGCGTGGCGACGGATGACGCGGGTTGGGTTTATGTCGGTCTTGGCAGCACCGCCGGGCAGATCGTCATCTACGATCCGCAGAACGCAAAGGCGAAGCTGTTCTTTGCCGCGGGCGAACGTTGCAAGGGCCACGCACCGGTCTATCGCGAGACGGACGGCAAGGTTTACGGCCACGCGCCCGACAACGTGACGGATGGCTGGTTTGAGTTCTACAAAGGCGAGACGCGCATGATCGGTAAACACACACTGAAGCTGAAGCCGATCATTACGGGCGACCAAGGCTTGTGTCATCGCGAGTTTCCCAGCGGCAGACATCTGACAGGCTGCGGCACTGTGCAGCGCCTGCTGATCGTGGCCGATCCGAAGACGAAGCAAGCCAAGACGCTGAAGTTCGATTACACCAGCGAAGGCGCGCACACCATGGGCGTGGCCGCTGCGCCGGACGGGACGGTGTGTGGCGGCACGGCTTTTCCGATGCACTTCTTCAGCTTCAACCCGAAGAGCGACACATGGATCAATCGCGAGGGATACGGCCAGTTCAACACCGTGACGCGGCAGGGCGACCACTTTTTCTTTGGTGGCTACGGCCACGGGTTTCTGCTCGATTGGAACCCGGCGTGCGATTGGGCGAAGACGGTCAAGGCTGGCAAGAACTGCAATCCGCTCTGGCTCGCCGAGTGCGCGCCGACCATCAACCGCCCTCACAAGCTGCTCGCGCATCCCGACGGCAAGACACTCGTGCTCGCCGGCACGCCCGGCTACGGCTACACCGGTGGCGGGTTGTTGTTCTGGGACCGCGAGACGAAGACGCGCGTGCTGCTGGAACACACCGACATCCTCCCGCAGCATTCGACGATGAGCCTCGTCGCATTGCCGGGCGGTAAACTGCTCGGCGGCACAACCACGGCGGCGGGCACAGGCGGCGAGAAGAAGGCCGCCGAAGCTGAGCTTTACCTGATGGACATGGCGACGAAGAAGGTGGAATGGCACGCGCCGGTGTTTCCCGGCGCGCAGGGCTACACCGACCTCTGTCTCGCGCCGAACGGTTTGGTGTGTGGCTTCGCAGATCAACGGCGGTTCTTCGTGTTCGACCCGGCGAAGCGGAAGCTCGTCCACAACGAAGAGACCGGCGCGAAGTTCGGACCGTGTGTTTCGCACCAAGGCCCGCGCGCATTTGTGCGGGGCAAGGGCGGCATAATCTACATCCTGTTTACGAAAGGCATCGCCAAGCTCGACGCGACCACGTTCGCGATCACCATGCTGGCCGCCTCACCGGTGCCGATTGCATGTGGCGGGGACTATCTTGGCGGGCGTATCTACTTCGCCAGCGGGTCGCACGTTTACAGTTGGGCAACACCGGAGCAACCAATGAGGAGCAGACATTAGCTGATGAATCGCTGTATCCATGTCTTGTTGTGCTGTTGCGCCGCAATCGCGTGCGGGCATGTTGGCGTTGCGGCGGAAACTCCGAAGCGCGTTGAGGCGGACGTGTGCGTCTATGGCGGAACATCAGGCGGCGTCGCGGCCGCGGTGCAGGCGGCGCGGATGGGCAAGCGGGTCGTCATTGCCGAGTCGGGCCGGCATTTGGGTGGGATGACGTCGGGCGGCCTGAGCGCGGTGGACATCGGCGACCCACGCTCGGTTGGCGGTATCTCGCGGGAGTATTTCACACGGCTCGCGGCGACGGTGGGCGCCAAGCTCGCGTGGGACAAGCCGTTCACGAGCAAAGGCGGCGGCCCGGCCACGGGCGGCGCCTACGCCATCGAACCGCACAAGGCGGAGCAGGTCTTCAACGGGATGGCGAAGGAAGCTGGCGTCACGGTGCACTTCAACGCCCGTCTCGCCTCCGTTACGCATCACGCATTACGCATTACGGAACTCCGCACCGAGGACGGGACTATCTTCCGAGCCAAGATGTTCATTGACGCCACCTACGAAGGCGACCTGATGGCGAAGGCGGGCGTGAGCTGCACGCTGATGCGCGAGGGCAACGCGAAGTATGGCGAGACCTACAACGGCATCCACTACGCCGACAAATACAAGCCGCGCACGAATCACTTGAAGCCCGGCCCGACCGGTCGCGTGCCCGGTGGCCAGGGCGTGTGGGACCGCGACCTGCCGCTCGATCCCTACGTCGTGCCGGGCAATCCGAAAAGCGGTCTGTTGCCGCTCGTGCAAGCGGGCAAACGCGGCAAGCCTGGCGAGGCTGCGCCGGGCGTGCAGGCTTATTGCTTCCGACTTTGCCTGACGACCAACACGGCGAACCGTATTTCTATCGCGCCACCGCCGGATTACGATCCGAAGCGCTACGAACTCGTGGCGCGCTTCATCGCTGCCTGTCTCACCATTGGTGACGACATGGACCTGCGCTGGTTCTCGAAACACGATCCGTTGCCAAACGGGAAATGGGACTTCAACACCGCCACCTTCGGCGGCAATATGCCCGGCGCGAGTTGGGAATGGCCGGAGGCCAGCTACTCCCGCCGCGAGCAGATCGCGAAGGAGCACGAGAACTATCACCGCGGCCTGTTGCACTTCCTCGCCACCGACCCGCGCGTGCCGGCGAAGGTGCGTGAAGAAATGAAGCGGTATGGTTTGCCGAAGGACGAGTTTACCGACAACGGAGGCTGGCCGCACCAGATTTACGTGCGCGAGGCACGACGCATGGTCAGCGATCTCGTGATAACCGAGCATCACACGTTTGGCCGGCAGGTAGCGCCGAACTCCGTCGGCCTCGGTTCCTACGGCACCGACACGCACGAAATCCGCCGCATCGTCAAGGACGGCGTCGTTTGCCGCGAAGGCAAGACCGCCACCGGCCGTGACGGCGCGCCGCCGTATCCCATCGGTTACGGCGCCATCGTGCCGCGCGCGAGCGAGTGCGAGAACCTTTTCGTTACCTTCGCACTCTCCGCGAGCCACACCGCGTTCAGCAGCATCCGCATGGAGCCGGTGTTCATGGTCACAAGCCAAAGCGCGGCGACAGCAGCATGCATGGCTATTGAGGATGGCACGACGGCGCAGAAGGTAGACTACGCGAAGTTGCGTGAGCGGTTACTCATGGACAAACAGGTTTTGGAAGGGCAAAACCGGAGGCCATGAGAATCTTTCGATGGTTAGCCTTTCTGGTTCTTACCTCATTCGTTCATTTCACGACTTGTGCCGCCGAATATGACCTCGTCGTCTATGGTGGCACGTCGGCGGGCGTGATTGCCGCGGTGCAGGCGAAGAAGATGGGCAAGTCGGTCATCATCGTCTGCCCGGACAAACATCTCGGCGGACTCTCCAGCGGCGGGCTGGGGTTCACCGACACGGGCAACAAGGCCGTCATCGGCGGTCTGTCCCGCGACTTCTATCATCGCGTCTGGAAGCATTACGACACGGCTGCGGCGTGGAAATGGCAGAAGAAGGCGGAATACGGTAACAAGGGGCAGGGGACGCCCGCCATTGACGGCGAGCAACGGACGATGTGGATTTTTGAGCCGCACGTGGCCGAGCGGGTCTTCGAGGATTACATCCGCGAGTTCAAGATTCCCGTCCGCCGCAACGAATGGCTCGACCGCGCCAAGGGCGTGAAGAAGGACGGCGCGCGCATCGTTTCGATCACGACGCTGGGCCGGAAGACTTACGCGGGGAGGATGTTCATTGACGCCACCTACGAGGGCGACCTGATGGCCGCGGCGGGCGTGGATTATCACGTCGGGCGCGAGGCGCAGAGCGTTTATGGCGAGCAATGGAACGGTGTGCAGACCGGCGTGCTGCATCACCGGCATCATTTCGGCGCGCTGAAGACTCCCATCAGTCCCTACATTGTGCCGGGCGATCCGAAGAGCGGCGTGCTAGCGCGCATCAGCATCGAGCCACCGGGCGAGTTCGGCGCGGGCGACAAACGCGTGCAGGCCTACTGTTTCCGCATGTGCCTTACCGACGATCCGCGCAACCGCATCCCTTTCCCGAAGCCGAAGGGCTACAACGCGAAGCAATACGAACTGTTGTTGCGCGTCTTCGCGGCGGGCTGGCGCGAGACGTTCGAGAAGTTCGACCCGATCCCGAACCACAAGACCGACACGAACAACCACGGGCCGTTCAGCACCGACAACATCGGCCGCAACTACGATTACCCCGACGCGAGCTACGAGCGCCGGCGCGAGATTCTCCGCGAGCACGAGACCTACCAGAAAGGCTGGCTCTGGTTCATCGCCAACGATCCGCGCGTGCCGAAGGACGTGCAGGACGCCATGCGCCGATGGGGCCTGCCGAAGGATGAGTTCAAGGACAACGGCGGCTGGTCGCACCAGATCTACGTGCGCGAAGCGCGCCGGATGATCGGCAGCTACGTGATGACCGAGAACGAGCTGACGAAGAAGCGCCCGACGCCGGAGTCGGTCGGCATGGGCAGCTACACAATAGACTCGCACAACGTGCAGCGTTACATCATGCCCGAGGGCCACGTGCAGAACGAGGGCGACATCGGCGTCTCCACCAAAGGCCCCTACGAGATCGCCTACGGCTCGCTCGTGCCGAAGCGCGGCCAAGCCGACAACCTTCTTGTGCCCGTGTGCGTCTCCAGTTCGCACATTGCGTTCGGCAGCATCCGCATGGAACCGGTGTTCATGATCCTCGGCCAATCCGCCGCGACCGCCGCGTGCATGGCGCTGGATGCCGGCGCGCCGGTGCAGCAGGTGGATTACGCCAAGCTGCGCGAGCGGCTGCTGAAGGAAGGGCAGGTGCTGGGATGGAAGAAGAGCGAAAAGTAATCCTCACGCTCCGCATGAGGATCGTCTTTGGAGCCATCACGCGGAGCGTGATGACTACTGTAGTTTGAGCGCGCGGAAGAGGTTGTTGTAGTCGTCCGTCCAAAGGAAGAGATTGGGTTGCGGTTTGATCACCTTGCCTCCCTCGCGGATTTGGGGAGCTGCCAGCAGTGCCTTGTTCGCGGTGACGATGATTTGGTCGGTGTTGTAGAACCACGTTTCCGAATCAGTGTCTTCAGCGTCCACGTCATCGGTGACCATCACGGCGGTCAGACCGACCTCTGCCGCCAGCGTCGCGACGACGGGGGCGATGTCCACGTAACGGTTGGTCGCCTGGAAGATGAGCGCGCCGCCGGGCTTCAGGTGTTTGAGGTAGATCGCCATCGCCTCGCGCGTGAGCAAATGCAACGGGATGGCGTCGCCGGAGAACGCATCGAGCGCCAGCACGTCAAACTGCTGCGACGGCTCGCGTTCGAGACTCAGCCGGCCATCGCCAAGCACCACCTCGGTTTTCGCCGGCCCCTCTGTCAGGAACGTGAACTCCGTGCGGGCCAGTTCCATCACCTGCGGGTTGATCTCGTAGAACCGGAACTCGTCGCCCTTGCGCGCGTAGGCGATGATCGAGCCTGCGCCGAGTCCGACCACTCCAACCTTGCGTGGAGCGGTCGGCAGGCTTGTGAACAGCCGCCCAAAGCCGCTCGTCGGTGCAAAGTAGGTGTTGGCCGCGAAGCGCATGTCCATGTCGAGGAACTGTCCCCCGTGCAGGATCTCGCCGTGCGTTAGTGACCGGAACGATTGTGGCGAGGAGGAATCACTCGTGCGAATGGCACCGTAAAAATTCCGTTTCATCACGCGCATGCCGGCAATCTGTTCCTGCACTGCCTTGGAGGCTTCGCTCGCCGTCAAACCGATCACCGCCACGCCGAGCGCCAGCGCCCACCAACCGACGCGCCGCGCAGAGAATGCAATCAACGCCGCGCAGGCCACGAGGCCGATGCTGATCTCGAAGAAACCTCGCAGCAGATACGGCGCGGCAAATCCCACCAGCAGCCCGCCGAGCGCGCCGCCGATGCTGATCATCAAGTAGAACGTCGTCAGGAACTGCGGCGACGGCTTGCTCCGCGCGAGTTCGCCGTGGCAGCACATGCAGCAGATGAACAGCCCGGCGGCGAAAATCGCCACGACCTCTCGCAGGTCCAGAGAACTGGTGTGGTGTGCCATCATCGGCAGCGCCACGGCCACCAGCGGCAGGAACACGATGCGCCGATACCAGCGCGGATGGTCGAAGCAGAAGATGAAGCTTGCCAGGTAGATCGCGAGCGGTGCGATCCAGAGAAACGGCACGGAGGCGACGTTTTGGCAGAGGTGGTTGGTGACCGCCAGCAGCATGAACGACCCCATCGCGGCTAGCGCCATCCATTCGAGCCGCAGGCCGAGGCTGGGCTTCACGGCCGCGGGCGGATTGTTCGCAGCTTGCGCAGCCGGCATTGCACTGCCGGAGCGCGCGCCGCTCACGGCGGCCCAGATGCAGAGCACCGCGAACACCACGTAGCAAGCCGACCAGACGAACGACTGCATGTGCGCGCTCACCCAAGGCTCGATGGTAAACGGATACGCCAGCAGTGCCAGCAGCGACGCGAGATTGGAGAGCGCGAAGAGCCGGTAGGGCATCGCGTGTTGGTGCCGCCGCGCAAACCACGCCTGCACCAGCGGCGTCGTGGTTGAAAGAAGCAGATACGGCAGCCCGATCGTGACAGCAAGCAGGCCGAGGATTTGCCAACTCGGATTCTCCGCGCCGGTCGGCTTCCACGCCGCGCTGGGGATGATCGGCAGCAACAACAGGCTCGCCGCGAGGAGGCCGACGTGGAGCATCGCCTGCCGCCGGGGCGCAAGCCGGCGAGTCGTCCAGTCGGCGTAGGCATAGCCCGCGAGCAGCGCCATTTGGAAAAACACCATGCACGTCGCCCACACCGCCGCCGAGCCGCCGAACCACGGCAGGATTTGTTTGGCAATGATCGGCTGCACGAGGAAAAGCAGGAACGCGCTCAGGAAGATCGTTCCGGCGTAGAGCGGCAGCGCGGATGATCGGGGAGGGGCGGCTTCAGCAGTAGTCACGGCGGCGAGCGTATGGGTTTGCCGACAAGGAGCAAGCGCGAAATCAAACGCGGTGCCGCAAGAAAGAAATCAATCATGACGTGCGAGCACATAAGTGGGGCGAGTTTCCAAACTCGCCCGCGGGGTTGACGCGAGGCCGCTGCGTGAGCTTGGAAGCTCACGCCACTTATGTGGATGAGTGGCGCCGTGTAAACGACAGGTTATGTCTCGCGACGCTCTGCTCCCCGGAAGTGGCGAGAGTTGCGGCGATATCGGGCGGCGGCTATCTCGTCGGAACGCCGTCCGCGGGCAGAAGCCAGACTTCCAACACGCCTTTGTAGCCGTCGAGCCTGACGGAGTTAACCTGCATGAAAAGGCGGCCGGAGCCGGGGCTGGTGAAGATGATGTCGCAGCCAAGCTGGAAGGGCCGGCCGCTCGCGCCAACGCGGCCGACGAGGGATTGGTTGCGCAGCGACGCGCCAAGGGCGTTGTCGAGCGAGGGGGAGCCGTCGGCGGTGGATGGGCCGAAAAGCGGCGAGCTATTCCAATCGCCGCGAGCGATGGCGCGGTAGCGCCGTCCTTGCTGCAAATCGAGTCCGCTGTCCTGCCACGGCTTGGCGCTGTCCATGCGCACGGGCTTGGGCAGTGGCGCGCTGCCGCGGAGCCATCGTTCGGTGGCGAGCCAGCCGGAGTCGAGCGTGGCGGTGATGCGGATGTCGTCGAAGACGGCTTTGGTATCGAGCCCACCGCGAAGGGTGATGAGCGACGGCGTGAGGCCGAGCGGGGTAGTGAGGGGCGAGGCGTCGTTGACGCGGGCGCGGAGTTGGCGAGTTTCGGTGGCGATGTTGACGACGAACGGTTCGGTGGCCCGCAGGATGTCAAGCTCGGCGGCCCACTCCGTGCCGTTGCGCAGCGCGAACTTGCGGTCGCTCTTGATGGCTGCTGATTGGCTGCGCAGGCCGTTGGGTGGTGCAGAGTCGGCCCATTGAGCGAGGCCGATGGAAGTGTAGCCCTGTTCGGGCACGTTGAGGCGGGCGCTGACTTCGACGGGGCCGGTGACGACGGCACGCCACAGCATCGGGTCGGTAGCGAGCACGGTGGTGGCGAGGGCGCCGTTGGCAACCTTCCAGTCGTTGCTGGTGCCGCCAATGGCACGCCAGTCGCTGAGCTGTTCGGGCCGGGAAAAATCATAGCTGATCTCGATACGACCGCCGGCCAGCGGTCGGACACGGCCTTTGAAGAGCGCAGCCATTTGCGCGGCGGCGTTGAGCACGGCCTGTTGTCGGGCGTTGAGCGGCCGGCCGCTCCAGAAGGTGATGCGTGGCGCGAGCATGGGGTCGAGGTCGAACGCAGCGGTGAAGTGCGCCTGCGCCTGCGCGTCGAGGCGGAGAGATCGTGCGAGGATGCCGAGACCAAGCTGTTCGTCGGCGGAGCGCGGGTCGGCGGCGCTGACCAGCACGGCGTAGAGCGAGGCGGGCTTGAGGTCGCCCCACGGCACGCGGGCGGTGACGTTGCCGAGCTTGGTCACGGTCAAGTCCGCGGGGCTGGCGGCGGTGATGACGCCTGCGACAACGACGTTGTTGCGCAGGAATAGAGTGACGGGGGCGGAGGGCGTTGCGGCGAGCGCGGTAAGCTGGCGGGTCTTGATCGCTGGCAGGGCACGCAATTCAGGCGCGTCGAGCTGCGCGACTGCCTCGTCGAACTGGCCGACGGCAAGGAAACGCATGGCGTTGCTGGCGGAGTTGACGTTGGGGGTGCTATTGTCCGCGGCAAAGCCGATGAGACTGGACGCAAGCGTGGCGATCAAGGCGGCGCAGAGTTTCATCGTGCTCATGATGACGCCGCGGCTTCGTTCTGCAAGGGAGAAAACGCGCGGCCCGCCACGAAGGGCTTTACTACCCGCAGTTATTTCCGGCAGAGTCGGCGACGTGTCGTGTCGGACACGTTGGTATGCAACGTCGCCAAGCCAAAACCATGAACATCTACCGCAAACTTCCGTTGAACCGTCTCATCGCGACCGTCACAGCCTGTCTTGTTTGTCTTGCCGCCTCCGCAGCGGATTGGGAGAAGCAAGCTGTTGAGGACGCCAAGCAGGACCGCAGGACTATCGCCTACGACGGCAAGACGCCGGACAAGCTCGTTTGCGACACGACGCTGCGGGAGTTGTCTGACGGCTCGTGGGCGTTGTTCATGCTCGCGGGCGACGACTTCGAGCCATCGCCGAAGAACTACACCGGCCTGACGCGCAGCACCGACGGCGGCAAGACATGGTCGCCGCTGCAACCCGTGGACATCGGCTTTCTGCGCGAAGGCAAGACCAGCGGCCAAGGCCCGACGGAACTGATGGTGCGTGGCAACCGCTGCACGCTGTTCTTCTCGACGCATTCGCAGACGTGGGGACGCGACTGGAAGTCGTGGATGATGTTCAGCGACGATTGTTGCCGCACGTGGAGCAAGCCGCAGCCGATGCCCGGTCGGCTGGCGAACTTCACCTTTATTCGTAACCACATCGTCACGCGCGATGGGCGCATCCTGATTCCGTTCCAGCATTACCTCGGCCCGCTGGCCGGCACGCCGCCACCGCCGCCGGAGGAAAAGCCGTGGCACAAGACGCTGGCTCACTACGTCAGCAACCCACGCAACGGTGTGCTCATGAGCGGCGACGGCGGCAAGACCTGGACAGAACACGGCAACATCCGCCTCACCGACAACGACCATTATCACGGTTGGGCCGAGAACAACATCGTCGAGCTGAGCGACGGACGGATTGCGATGATCATCCGCGGCGACCGGCTCGGCGGTGTGCTTTACTACGCGGAGTCCAAGGACGGCGGTCGCACGTGGCCTGAATTCGCCGCGAAGACCGACATCCCGAATCCCGGATCGAAAGCGACGCTCTATCCGCTCGGTGGCGACAACGTTGCACTGCTGCACAATCCGAATCCGAAACACCGCAGCCCGATGGCGCTTTGGATCAGCTTCGACGGCATGAAGACATGGCCTTACCGCCGCGTGCTCGTGCCGGAGTCGTGCGACGGTCCGAGAGGCGCAATGAATTACCCCGACGGTTTCGTCAGCAAGGACAAGCAATGGCTCCACTTCGCCTTCGACGATAACCGCCACTGCGCCGTCTACTACGGCGCAAAATTGCCACCACTACGATGACCACACGACGCCAGTTCATTGCAGCCGTCACCACCGCGCTCGGCACTTCCGCTTTTGCCGCGCCCACGAAGCCGAAAACCATCCTGCTCCAGTCCGCTTGGGACACCGTCAATATTGGCGACATCGGCCACACGCCGGGGACGCTGCGGATCATCGAGCAGCATCTGCCGGATGTGTGCGTCGTCGTGTGGGCGATGAAACTCGACGAACGCGTCGCCGCCATGCTGCGCCGCCGTTTCCCCAAGGTGGAGTTCCTGCAAGGCAGCCTTGCAGGCAAAGGCGAGCGGGACGAGAAATTGCGCGGGGCCATCCGCCGCTGTGACCTGTTCATTCGAAACTCCGGCATGGGCCAGGACACGAGTTTTATGGAGTTCTGCCGGAAGCTTGGCAAACCCTACGGCCTTTACGGCCAGTCCTACTTTGCCAGCATGGTCGAGGGCAAGGGCGCGGCCGAACGGATCGCGTTGCTCAACGGCGCCGCGTTCATCTACTGCCGGGAAACCAAGACGCTCGACATCCTTCGGAACGCTAGCGTAAAACCGCCTGTGCTGGAGTTCGGCCCCGATGGTTGCTTCGGCATTGACGTGCGCGACGAGGAGCGCGGGCTTGCCACGATGAAGAAGCTTGGGTTGGAAGACCGTAAGTTCATCACCATCCAGCTTCGCACCAACACCGCCAAGCTGCCCGGCGTGGACGACACGCGGACGCCCAAGCTCAACCCGCTGCATCCCACGCCGGAACAAATCGCCGACGACGAGCGACGCGCTGCCGTGTATCGCGACCTCATCACGCGCTGGGTGAAACGAACCGGCTACAAAGTGCTCATCGCACCCGAAGTGAAGAAGGAGATGGAGCACAACAAGCGCCTCATCCATGACCCGTTGCCGGCGGACATCCGCAAGCACGTCGTGAACCTCGACACCTTCTGGAACTCTGACGAAGCCGCTTCGGTCTTCGCGCGTGCCCACACGGCCGTCTGCCACGAGCCGCACTCGCTCATCATTGCACTGGCCAACGGCACACCGGTCATCCACACCTATTCGGAGTTTCACAGCCCGAAATGTTGGATGTTCAAGGACATTGGCCTGCCGGAATGGTTGCTGGAGTTCGATTCCACGTCTGCGGCAAAAATGGCGGAGATACTGTTCACCATACACGACGACTATCTTGGCGCGCTGACGAAAGTGAAACGCGCAATGGAGTTCGTGGAGCAGCGGCAGGCCGCAACGATGGTTGTCGTGAAACAGTTGCTCGGATCCTAAAGAAGAAAAATCATATGCCGACGTCGAATTGGCTCATGGCAACGGCATTCGCTGCCGTGCTGAGGACGAACACTCTTGCTACGACCGGCTCCATGTTTCGCAGTTCATCCTGGTTGAGTCGGCATGGTATCGTTTCCAGTAATTGCGACCATTATGAAAATCAATTCTCTTTGCCGCTGGTTGTTTCTTTGTGCCATCGCCGCGCTGGTCCCGCTGCTCGCTGCGTCCATTGGAGCGGCGCAGCCATTCGTTGAGAAGATTAACCTGTTCGAGTCCGGCAAGGACGACTACGCGCTCTACCGCATCCCCGGCATCGTTGTGACGAAGAAAGGCACCGTGCTCGCTTGGTGCGAGGCACGCAAGAACGCCAAGGGCGACTGGGGGCCGATTGACACAATGATGCGCCGCAGCACCGACGGCGGCAGGACTTGGTTGCCGCGCCATCGCATCGTCCACGTCGAGGGTGAACTGCCGGTTAATCCCGTTGCCGCCGCACAGAAGCTCGACAAGCCTGGCGACAACACAGCCAATAATCCCGTCGCCATCGCCGACCGCGAGACGGGCGCGGTGCATTTCCTTTACTGCCTCGAATACTGCCGTTGCTTCTACATGCGCAGCGACGACGAGGGCGCGACGTGGTCGAAGCCGGTCGAGATCACGGCGACGTTCGAGAAGTTCCGCAAGGATTACGATTGGAAAGTGATTGCCACCGGCCCTGACCACGGAATTCAACTGACGCACGGACCCTATAAGGGCCGCTTGGTCGTCCCGATTTGGATGTCGCTCGGCACGGGCAACCACGCGCACCGACCGTCGGTGAGCGCGACGATCTACAGCAACGACCACGGGAAGACCTGGCGGCGCGGCGAGATCGCCATTCCTGACAAGGCACCGTATCGCTATCCGAACGAGACCGTCGTGGTGCAACTCACGAATGGCAACGTGCTTCTCAACGCCCGCAGCGAGTCCGACGCTCACCGGCGCATCCAGACCAACAGCAAGGATGGCGCAACCGGCTGGACTAGGCCGGTCTTCAACGACCAGTTGCTCGAACCGATCTGCATGGGGAGCATCGTCCGTTTCAGCCGCAAGCCCGACAACGACAAGAACCGGATCATCTTCGCCAACCCGCACAACCTTGATCGCCGCGACGGCAAGGCCAAGGAAGGCGTCAGCCGCGACCGCCGGAACCTCTCGATCAAACTCAGCTACGACGAGTGCAAGACATGGCCGGTGAACAAAGCTCTCGAACCCGGCTACAGCGCCTACAGCGACCTTGCTGTGTTGGCCGACGGCGCGATCCTTTGCTTCTACGAACGCGGGCGCGAGGCCGACGCCGAGAGGAGGAAGCCCACGAGCTACGCCTATCTCACACTCGCTCGCTTCAACCTCGAATGGCTCACGGACGGCAAGGACGTGCCCGCGCTCGACCAGCGCAGCAACTACGGCGCCCAGCGGGACAGCTTCGAGGTCGGCGGCTGCGCGGCGTTCGTGATCCATCCGTTCAAGCCCGCGCCCGGCGGCGCGAAGCCGTGGGTTTGGTATGCGCCGACCATTGGCCATCATCCGAGCACGGTCAACACTTGGCTGTTATCGCGGTTGCTGACGAACGGCTTCTACGTCACCGGTATCTACGTCGGCGAGACGTTCGCCAATCCGAAGAGCCGCGAGCAGTTTACCGCGTTCTATCGGCATGTCACGAAAGCCTACGGTCTCTCGTCGAAGGCGTGCCTGCTTGCCCAGAGTCGCGGAGGGTTGAATCACTACAACTTCGCCGCCGACCATCCCGATTGGGTCTGGTGTATCGCCGGCATCTTTCCTGTCGGCGACCTCCGCAGCTATCCCGGCCTCAAGCGCGCCGCGCCGGAGTATCACCTGAGCGAGGCTGAACTCGACGCCCAACTCGCGCGGCACAATCCCATCGAAAGGCTCGCGCCGATTGCGAAGGCGAAGATTCCGGTTCTTCACATCCACGGCGACGCTGACAAAGTGGTGCCGCTGGAGAAGAACAGCCAGGTCATCTATGACCGCTACCGCGCGCTCGGCGGGCCGATGGAACTGACTGTCGTCCCCGGCAAAGGCCATCAGCACGACCCGGCTTTCTTTGAGTCGGAGGCGATGCTTGCCTTCATCCTCAGACACGGACTGGGCCGATGAGGATCGCTGAGCGATTGACGGACTGGTTTCGAGCGGCGCGGCGAATTGAAGCCGAAGGCTCTGGGACTGCGGTGATCCTTCACCGCTTTGTGTCCGCTGGCGTGGTGGCCGCCAGAGCTGCAAAGGATTGCAGCAGTCCCAGAGCCTTCGGCTTCAGTGGTCAGAGGTTTCACTCTGTAGTCTCTGTGGTCTGCACACTGGCTTTGTTCTTGGCGTTAATGGGTAGTCTGAATGCCGCCGAGCCACTATTTGAAACCACGTGCGTTTTTCCCGTCGCGCCGAAGAACAAGCCGAACTACCGCATCCCGGCGATCCTCCAAGCACCGAACGGCGAGCTGCTCATCTTCGCCGAGAAACGCAACGACGGGCCGGGAGACGTTGGCAACACCGACATTGTCCTCAAACGCAGCCATGACAAGGGCCACACTTGGAGCGCGGAACAGGTCGTTCTCGACGACGGCGAGCGCGTCTGCGCCGACATTACGGTCGGCCTCGACCGCGACACGAAGAAGTTTTGGCTCTTCTTTGTGCGCGACAAGAAACAGTTTGCTTGCATGACCAGCACGAACAGTGGCGAGACATGGCAGGGGCCGGTTTCGATTCAAGAGCAAGTCATCAGGCCCGAATGGGAGAAAATCGTTTCAGCGAAACCCGAACGTGCCAGTCCGTCCAGCAAGAGCCACGCGGCTGTGTGGGCGCGAGGGTGGCATCAACGCTACGGTGTCGGGCCGGGTAATGCGATGATCCAACTTCGCTCCGGCGCTAAGGCTGGCCGCCTCATCGTGCCGGCGCGTCATCGCGAGGACGCTGGCAAAGGGCGGCTGCGCAGCTTCGCGCACAGCTTTTACAGCGACGACCACGGTGCGACGTGGAAACTCGGCGGCACGGTGGGCGTGAACACGAGCGAATGCCAGTTGGTTGAGCAAGCCAACAGCGACGTGATGTTCATCAGTCGCGATGAAAGCTCCGAAGACTCGCCGGCCAACCTCCGCCATCGCGTAGCCGTCAGCCGCGATGGCGGCGAGACGTGGGGATCTCTCCGCCGAGCGGAGGAACTCATTACACCGCGCTGCCACGGTGCGGTTGAGCGCTACGACAAGAGTCGGCTCTTGTTCTCCAGCCCGGCGTCGAATCTCCGCCGGGAAGAGCATCCCTACGGTCGCACCAACCTCACCGTCCGCGTGAGTGTGAACGAAGGCGCAACGTGGAACGCGGGCCGGACCGTCTGGCCGCATCCGTCATCCTATTCCGACATCGGCGTGCTCGATGATGGGACGATCGGTTTGGTTTACGAGCGCGGGCCGAAAGGCAGCACGCACTATTGGGATGAAATCCACTTCGCCCGCTTTAACCTCGAATGGCTTGGTGGCGGAAAGTAGAATCGGGCCGATGCAAAGGAGACTCCTGCTATGAACCGTCGTGAATTTCTTGCTGCCTCGATTGCTTCCGGTGTTGCGCTTGCGTCCGGCGCGGCCGAGCCGGCGCGCAAACTCCGCGTCGTCGTCATCGGGCACACGGGGCGGGGCAACTACGGGCACGGGCTGGACACGATGTGGCTGCGGCTGCCGGAAACGGAGATTGTTGCCGTTGCGGACGCCGATGAGAAGGGACTGGCGGCGGCGGTGAAGAAGCTCAAGCTCGCCAAGGGTTTCGCCGACTACCGCGCCATGCTCTCGGAGACGAAGCCGGATATCGTGGCGATTGCGCCGCGATACGTTGACGAGCATCGCGACATGGCGCTCGCGGCGGTCGAGTCGGGTGCGCGCGGCATCTACAGCGAGAAGCCGTTCTGCCGCACGCCGGCGGAGGCGGATGAAATCGTGGCGGCGTGCGAGCGGCGACAGGTGAAGATGGCGTTGGCGCATGTGGGGCGCTATCACCCGGTGTTGCCGGTGGTGGAGCGACTGGTGAAGGAGGGTGGCATCGGGCGGTTGCTGGAGATGCGCGCCCGTGGAAAGGAAGACTCGCGTGGCGGCGCGCTCGACTTGTGGGTGTTGGGATCGCATGTGTTGAATCTCGCGACCTATTTCGGAGGCAAACCGCTCGCTTGTTCGGCGACGCTCTTGCAGGGCGGGCGGCCGGTTGTGCGCGGCGACGTGAAGGATGGCGATGAGGGAGTCGGGCTGCTGGCGGGCAACGAAGTCCATGCGCGCTTCGAGATGGAGCGGGGCGTGCCGTTGTTCTTTGATTCGGTTCAAGGCGCAGGGGAGAAGGGCGCGGGGTTTGGTTTGCAGCTCATCGGCACGAAGGGAATCGTGGACGTGCGCTCGGACAAGGAGCCGTTGGTGCAGCTTCTGGCAGACAGTCCGTTCCTGCCGGGCGGGCCGCGCACCTGGGTGCCGATCAGCTCCGCCGGCCTTGGGAAACCGGAGCCGCTGGCCGAGGTGAAGGACACGGGAAGCCGGAATCTGTTTGGCGCGCGTGATCTCATCGCCGCGATGCGCGATAACCGCCAGCCGCTTTGCAGCGCTCACGATGGCCGCGTGGTCGTGGAAATGATCTGCGCCGTCTTCGAGTCGCACCGGCTCAACGGCCAGCGCGTGACGTTTCCCCTGAAGACTCGGCAGAACCCGCTGGCGATTTGGTAGCCCGCGACTCCGTCGCGGGACATCATGATTATTCCCGCCACGGAGTGGCGGGCTACTAAGTGATTGAATCCGCCCGCCGCTCCGCTAATGCTTCCTCAAACTTCGCCATCATGAACAACCAGAACCACTCCCCCATCCACACCGCTTCCTCCATCTCCCGCCGCAGCTTCCTCCGCTGCGCGACGGTCGCGACCTTCGCCTTCCAGATCGTGCCGCGCTCCGTCCTCGGCCGGGGCGTCATCCCGCCGAGCGAGAAGCTCAACGTCGCGGGCATCGGCATCGGCGGGCAGGGTGGGGGAGTGTTGCGCGACCCGGCCGTCTCCAGCCAGAACATCGTCGCCCTCTGCGACGTGGATTGGAAATACGCCGAGCGCACCGCCAAGACCTTTCCCAACGCCGAGCGCTTCACCGACTACCGTGTCATGCTGGAGAAGCTCAAGAGCGTGGACGCTGTCGTCATCGGCACGCCCGACCACATGCACGCGCCCATCACCATGGCGGCGTTGCGCGCCGGCAAACACGTCTATGTCGAGAAACCGATGGCCCACTCCATCGAGGAGGCGCGCGTCATGACCCGCATGGCCAGGAAGACCGGCCTCGTCACCCAGATGGGCAACAACGGCCACGCCAGCGAGGGCCTGCGCCTCACCTACGAATGGATTCATGCCGGCGCCATCGGCACCGTCAAGGAAGTCCATTGCTGGAGCGACCGTCCCGGCAAGTTCTGGACGCAAGACCTCGACCGCCCCACCGACACGCCGCCCGTTCCCGAGAAGCTCGACTGGAACCTCTGGCTCGGCGCAGCCCCGGAGCGGCCGTATCATCCCTGTTACCTTCCGAGGACCTGGCGCGGCTGGTTCGACTTCGGCACCGGCGCAATGGGCGACATGGCCATCCACAACATGGATCCTGCCTTCTTCGCCCTCGACCTCGGCGCGCCCGTCGCCGCCGAATGCCAGAGCAGCCCGCTCAAGAAGGAATCTTATCCCTTGTGGCAGATCATCACCTACGAGTTTGCCGCCAAGAGCCGGCGTCCCGCCCTCAAGCTCTACTGGTATGACGGCGGCAAGAAACCCGCCCGCCCCGCCGACCTCGAAGCCGGCCGCGAGCTGGACGACAACGGCATCCTCTTCATCGGCGACAAAGGCTCCATGCTCTGCGGCGGCTGGTGCGGCGCGCCGCGGTTGCTGCCGGAGAGCCGGATGCAGGACTTCAAGCGTCCGCCCAAGACCCTCCCGCGCTCCGTCGGCCATCGCGCCGAATGGGTCGAGGCCTGCAAAGCCCGCAAGCCCCAGAACGCCAAGGCCGGCTTTGCCTACTCCGGTCCCTACACCGAGGCGCTGCTCGTGGGCAACCTCGCCACGCGCCTTCAGAAGCGGATCGAATGGGACACCGCCAAGATGCGCGCCAAGAATTGCCCCGAAGCCGACGCCCTCATCCGCAAACATTACCGCGACGGGTTTGGGATTTAGTGGAAGCGTTCCGCCGCGATTTAGCGTTTTCGTATTGGCTGAGGTTTTATGAATAGATTGCTCTGGACGCAAACGATAAGCAAAAAATCTTCGCCTCCATGGCCATGTTCTTCTTGCCGAGAGGGCACATTCAGACTTGTGCCTGGATCCTTGATCTATCAGGAAACCGTCTGGTCGAAGCGCGCAAGGAATCATGAGGAGTGGGATCCGGATTGGATCACCTTTTCCTTCACAGCTTGGGTCAAGTGCGACAATTCAGCTTGTGGTGAAGAAGTTGCGGTAGCTGGAGACGGAGGAATCGAGACAGATTACGATGATGAGGGTGCGGGATCATTTCATGCAGAATATTGTTCCCCGCGATTCTGTTCGCCAATGCCTGACATTATCGAAATACCTGGGAATTGTCCGCCTAAAGTAGCTTCTGAGTTGCGCGTAGCTTTCGCATTATTCTGGTCTGACCCGTCAGGGGCTGCAAACCACATTCGCGTTGCATTGGAGGCTCTAATGAGTCATTTGCGAATTCGAGAACGTCGCAAGACCGACAAAGGCAAGTTTGTGAAGCTCAACCTTCATCAGCGCATTGAGTTGTTTCGCGAGGCCGACCTGATTATTGGTAATCAACTTATGGCCCTCAAGTGGTTGGGCAATACGGGTAGTCATGATGGGGGCGTGATTCAAAACGACGTTCTAGCCGCGTTCGAGATAATCGAGCACGCTCTTCTTGAGCTAATTGAGCAGCGATCGAAGAGACTCGCGGCCTTAGCCTCCGGACTTGAGAAGAAGCACCGTCCCGGCGCAAAAAAGCACAAACTGCCTTTCTAAGTGTGGGGCAGAGCAAATAACCCTATGCTCTCGCTCCTCCTGTCCATGGAATCGAGACAACCTCATTAAGCAAAGGGGCGAAGACGCGAAGGGGGCATGTGACGCCAACGATGAGCAGGGCGCAACGAAAACGAAAGGCTGGTGTTTGCATCTGGCGGTGTGGTAGTAAACAACCGAGCTGCAAGATGTGGTGCGCGGCTGGACAAGGACGTGTCAGGAGCTAAACGAGATGGCTGAGACAAATCCAGGACGTGGAAAGAGCCGGGTAGGGTTGCCGGCGGTGGGAGTAACGCCGATGGCTGGCACGAACCCGGCACGAGGTAAAAGCAGGGTGGGACTGCCGGCATTGGGCGTAACGCAGGCGGCTGACTCAACCGCAGGACGTGGCAAGAGCAGGGTGGGATTGCCGGCGGTGGGGACTTTTCCAGGATCGAAGAGCTGCCGCGCCCGACGTTACGGAAAAGGGACTCATGTGGAATGTCTCGCGCCTCCCGCCGAAGGCTGCGATTTCGCGGCGCCCACCGGCACGGGCATCCTGTGCATTCATCCGAAGCGTCTGGACATCGTGACGCGTTCTGAAGCGGGTTGAGGCGGCGGGGCGCAGGTCTGAAGATGCGGTTCTGCGTGCTGGCGTAAAGAAGTTGTTTCTTCGCGGGCCGGTTCCTGACAGAATCCGGTCACCATGAAGACAAGAGCCGCCATCATCCTGTGCGCGTGCCTCGCCTGGGCCGCGCTCTTCACTGCCTCCACCGCTAACGCCGCCGCGCCGAAGCCGAACATCGTCTATGTCCTTTGCGATGACCTCGGCTACGGCGACCTGCATTGTCTCAACCCCAAGGGCAAGATCGCCACGCCGCACGCCGACAAGCTGGCGTCGCAAGGCATGATCTTCACCGACGCGCACAGCAGTTCGTCGGTTTGCTCGCCGACGCGCTACGGCGTCATGACCGGCCGCTACAACTGGCGCTCGCGGCTTCAGACCGGCGTCCTTGGCGGCCTCTCGCCGCGGCTCATTGAGCCGGGCCGGCTCACGGTGCCTGCGCTGCTCAAGAAGAGCGGCTACTACACCGCGTGCGTCGGCAAGTGGCACCTCGGCATGGATTGGGTGAAGAAGGAAGGCAAGGATGTCTCGGAACTGAACATCGAGAAAGCCGAGCAGGTCTGGAACGTGGACTACTCCAAGCCGGTCACCAACGGCCCGAACAGCGTTGGCTTCGACTACTACTATGGCATCAGCGCCTCGCTCGACATGGTGCCCTATACGTTCATCGAGAACGACCGCGTCACCGTCGTGCCGACGGTGGACAAAGACTGGCCGTTGATGCCTGGTCGAGAGAAGAGCCGCTGCCGCAAAGGTCCCGCCACGCCGGAGTTTGAGGTCGAGCACGTCCTGCCGGCCTTCACGCGCAAGGCGGTGGAGATCATCGGTGTGCGCGCGGCTGACGCGAAGGCGTGCAAACCGTTCTTCCTTTACCTGCCGCTGAACGCGCCGCACACGCCGATCGCGCCGACAAAAGAGTGGCAGGGCAAGAGCGGTCTGAATCCCTATGCTGATTTCGTGATGCAGACGGACGCAACGCTCGGTGCGGTGATGGAGGCGTTGGAAAAGAACGGTCTCACAGAGAATACGCTGCTCATCTTCACCAGCGACAACGGCTGCTCGCCACAGGCGGATTTTTCCGCGTTGCTCGAGAAGGGGCACAACCCCAGCTACCAGTTCCGCGGCCACAAGGCGGACATCTGGGACGGCGGCCACCGCATCCCGTTCATCGCGCGCTGGCCCGGGAAAGTCCAGCCCGGCACTTCGAGCGAACAACTCGTCTGTCTCACTGACCTGATGGCCACGTGCGCGGCGATTCTCGGCGTAAAGCTGCCCGACAACGCGGGCGAGGACAGCGTGAGCATGATGATGGCGCTGCAGGGCACGCCAACGGACTTGTATACCGCGATGATCGGCACGCGCTCGACAGGTTGGCGCGAAACGGCGGTGCATCACTCCATCAGCGGGAAGTTCTCCATTCGTGAGGGCCGGTGGAAACTGGAACTCTGCCCCGGTTCCGGCGGCTGGAGCACGCCGCGCGACCCGCAGGCGGTTCAGCAGGGGTTGCCGCAGGTGCAACTCTACGACATGGCTGGTGACGTCGGCGAGAAGGTGAACTTGGCGGACAAACGTCCCGACGTGGTCGGGCGGCTGACGAAGTTGTTGGAGAAATACGTCGCCGACGGCCGCAGCACGCCCGGTGCTCCGCAGAAGAATACCGTGGAGGTGGAAATACGGAAGACCGACAAAGCGCAGCCCCCGGCGAAGAAGCAGGGAAAGCGGAAGGTCGTCAAGTAATTGCGAGACGGCAACCAAGGCTTAACAATGAAACTCCGACTTCAAACAATGGCGTTTGTGGCGCTGGCTGTGGTATTCGCCGGTGTCTGCGGTGGCGAGACTGCGTTCTCCTCGAAGCCGAACATCATCTTCATCCTCACCGACGACCAGGGCTACGGCGACGTGTCGGCGAACGGCAACCCGGTGCTCAAGACGCCGAACCTCGACCGGCTCCACAATGAAGGCGTGCGGTTTAGCGACTTCCACGTCAGTCCAACCTGTTCGCCGACGCGCTCGGCGCTGCTGACCGGCCGGCACGAGTTTCGCAACGGCATCACGCATACCATCCTCGAACGCGAGCGGATGACATTGAAAGCAACGACACTCGCGCAGGTGCTCAAGTCGGCGGGTTACACCACCGGCATCTTCGGCAAGTGGCACCTCGGCGACGAGGATGAGTATCAGCCAGACCGGCGTGGCTTCGACGAGGTCTTCATTCATGGCGGCGGCGGCATCGGGAACACCTATCCGGGCAGTTGCGGTGACGCGCCGGGCAACATGTATTTCAGCCCGGCCATCAAGCACAACGGCAAGTTCGAGAAGACAAACGGCTATTGCACCGACGTGTTCTTTGGACAGGCGGCGAAGTGGATCGCGTCGGTGAAGGGCAGAAAGCCGTTCTACGCCTATATCCCGACCAACGCACCGCACGCGCCGCTTCAGGTCCGGCCGGAGGATGAGGCGCGATACGCCGGCAAGGTGCCGGAGAGCGCCGCGAAGTTCTTCGGCATGATCGCCAACATTGACGACAACGTTGGCAAGCTGCTCGCGAAGCTGGCCGAGTGGGGCATCGAGCGCGACACGCTCGTCGTCTTCATGAACGACAACGGCGGCACCGGCGGCTGCAAGGTGTTCAACGCCGGGATGCGCGGCCAGAAAGGCACCGCATGGCTCGGCGGCACGCGCGCCTCCTCGTTCTGGCGCTGGCCCGGCACGTTCAAGCCCGCCACGGTGGACAAGCTCTGCGCGCACATTGACTTCTTCCCGACCATCGCCGAGATCGTGGGCGCGAAACTCAGCGACGACGTGAAGGCGCAGGTCGAGGGCCGCAGCCTCGTGCCGCTTCTGAAGGACGCCAGCGCGGTGTGGCCTGATCGTGTTCTCTTTACGCATCTCGGCCGCTGGCCAAAGGGAGCCGCGCCCGCCACCGGCAAATACTCCGTGTGCAGCGTCCGCAACACCCGCTGGCATCTCGTCTCCGCCGGCAAGGGTGGCGAGAAGAACTGGCAGCTTTTTGACGTGAAGGCTGACATCGGCGAGACGGCCGACGTGGCCGCGCATCAGCCCGATGTGATCAAGGAACTTGATGCGGCCTACGAGAAGTGGTGGAACTCGGTTCAACCGCAGCTCGTCAATGAGAACGCGACCGGCCCAAAGATCAATCCGTTCAAGGAGCAATACTGGAAACAATTCGGCGGTGGCCCCGACGAGGCGATGCTCAAGGAGATGGACCCCGCCGCCAATTCGTGGCGAGCCGGAGCAACCAAAGGTGGCAAGAAGGGCAAACGAGGCAAGACCGCGGAGGCGAAGTGAAACTGGCTTGCCTGTTCCTGTGCGCCGCGCTCGCTGCCGGCGCGTGTCATGCCGCGACGGCAAAGCCGAACGTCATCGTCATCCTGACGGACGACCAGGGCTACGGCGACTTTTCCTGTCACGACAATCCGGTGCTCAAAACGCCGCACCTCGACCGGCTCCATGACGAGAGCATCCGGTTCACGGACTTCCACTCCTCGCCGATGTGCACGCCGACGCGCGGGCAACTCATGACCGGCCGCGATGCGCTGGCCAATGGCGCAAGTTGCGTCTGCTCCGGGCGGACGTTTGTGCGGCGCGAGGTGCCGACGATGGCGGAGTTGTTCGCAGCGGGCGGATACCAAACCGGGTTGTTTGGCAAGTGGCACCTCGGCGATAACTACCCGCACCGGCCCAACGACCGCGGATTTCACGAGGCGGTCTATCATCTTGGCTGGGGCATTACCTCCACACCGGATCATTGGGACAACGATTACTTCGACGACTTCTTCCGCCACAACGGTCGCGTGGGGCAGTTCAATGGCTACTGCACGGACGTGTTTTTCGCCGAGGCGCAGCGGTGGATGAAGTCGTGCGCCGCCGAGGGCAAGCCGTTCCTCTGCTATCTCGCGCCGAACGCGCCGCACGGGCCGTTTTACGTCGCCGACAAATACAAGCGGCCCTACAAGCACCTTTCGCCCGATGTCGCCGGATTCTTCGGCATGATCGCCAACCTCGACGAGAACATTGGCCGGCTCGAAGCGATGCTGCGCGAGGCCGGCCTGCGCGAGAACACCATCCTCGTCTTCATGACCGACAACGGTGGCACGGGCGGCATCTCGGTATTCAACGCCGGGATGCGTGGCGCGAAGGCCAGCCTCTACGACGGCGGTCATCGGGTGCCGTGTTTCTTCCGCTGGCCTGCCGGTGGACTGCGGCCCGCCGGAGACGTGGCGGAGTTGGCGCAGGTGCAGGACATGCTGCCGACGTTGTTGGAGTTGTGTGAGGTAAACGTAGCCCACGACTCTGTCGCGGGATCGAAGATAAAAGATTCCCGCCACGGAGTGGCGAGCTACCGAGGCTTCGATGGTCTCAGTCTCGTGCCGGTGTTGCGTAGGAAGGAGCCGTCGGCGCTCGCGGAGCGGACGCTGGTGGTGCAATACAGCGGCCTGACGCAGAGCGATCCGGCGAAGTGGGACTCGGCTGTGCTTCGTGGCAACTGGCGCTTGGTCAAGGGCGAGAAGCTCTACGACATCAAGAGCGATCCGGCACAGAAGAGCGACGTGGCTGCCCAACATCCGGAGCTGGTGAAGGCGATGCGTGCTCACTACGAGAAGTGGTGGGCCGCTGTGCAATCGGGACTGCGCAAGTTCGAAACACTCGATGTTGGCTCGGATAGTGAGAACCCCACCTGCCTGACTTCGATGGATTGGCTCGCGCCTCAGTTGACGCCTTGCTCCCAGCCGTTCGACGTGCGGCTGGCGGGCGAGACGTTGGTGAAGGAAGGTTCGCTGCCCGGCGGTCGGCCACAGCCGGTGATGAACGGTCCGTGGAACCTCCGCGTCACGCGCGACGGCGTCTATCGCATCAGTTTGTGGCGCTGGCCGCGTGAGGCGGATGCACGGCTGGCGGGCAGCGTGCCGGCTTACAAGGGCGTGGACGGCTCGTTTCCCGCAGGCAAGGCTTTGCCCATCGCCAAGGCGCGGCTGCGCATCGGTGGCTTCGACGCCACGACGCCGGTGAGCGCGTTGGACAAGGAGGCCGTGTTCGAGACGCGCCTGAAGACGGGAAAGACGCAATTGCAGACATGGTTTTACGACGCGCAAGGTCGAGAGTTGTGCGGCGCTTTCTACGTCGAGGTGCTGCGAAAGTAACGACAAAGGACCCAGTTATGAAACGACATCGTCAGCGCTTGGTGATGGCGGGTTTCTGTGGTGCCTTACTGTTCTCGCATGCGGCGAGTTCTCGTGTGTCGGCTGCCGACACAATCTTGGTCGGCGGCAGGATTGTCACGCTTGACGCGCAGGAGCGTGTGGCCGAGGCGCTGGCGATCCGCGATGGGCGGATCATAGCGGTCGGGTCGAGCGCGGAGGTGCTCAAGCTCGCGGGCGACCGCACGGAGGTCATCAAGCTGGACGGCAAGACGGTGCTGCCAGGCTTTGTGGAGTCGCACGTCCACGCCATCGGCGCGGCGCGGGCGTCGGTGACGGAGACCTACGCGGAGTTGTCGAGCATCGCGGAGATTCAGGATTGGATTCGGCGGCGAGCGAAGGAACTGCCCGCCGGCCAGTGGATCGAAGTGCCGCGGAACGAGATCACGCGACTGAAGGAACGCCGCCATCCCACGCCGTCGGAACTGGACGCGGCGACGACGGAGCATCCGGTGCTCTACACATCGGCGATGAAGCACGCGCTAAACAGCGCCGGCTTTCGTGCGCTCGGTATCGTGGCCGCCGACAGCAAACTGCCTGACGGCGAGATTGTGCGGGACGAACAAGGCCGGCCTGCTCTTATCCGTGGCGGAAATCAGTCGCTTCGCAAGCTCATGCCGCGGCCGACAGTGACGCGCGAACAGACGCTGGCGGCGCTGGCCAAGCTTCTGCGCTGCTACAATGAAGTCGGCATCACTACGATTTTCGAGCGCGCGACAGACCACGAGGGTGTCCGCATGTATAGGGAACTTCGCGAGCAAGGCCGCCTCACGACGCGGATGCGGGGAACGTTCCGCTTCTCCGCACGCACGGCCGAGGGTGTCGAGAAATACGTGAAGGCGCTCGGTTTCAAGCCGGGCGAAGGCGATGACTGGGTCCGCGCCGTCAGCATGAAGACGACGCTCGACGGCGGCATCCACTGGGGCACAACGCGGTTGACTGAGCCTTACGGCGAGCGGCGCATGCGGTTCTACCGGCTCACAGACCCGAATTATCGCGGCGAGATGTTTCTGAAGCCGGAGGATCTGAAGACGGTGTTTGCGACGGTCAACCGCCTCGGCTGGCCGATGAGTGTGCATGTTACCGGCGACGGCGGCACGGAAGCGGTGCTCGACGCCATCGCGGCGGTGGCCGCGACCGATCCGAGCATCAAGCAGCGGCGGTTCAACCTGCTGCACACTTACTTTCCGACGCCGGCCATCGCGCGGAGGGCGAAGGAACTCGGCGTTGGCGTGGACACGCAAGGCTATCTCTATTACCGCGACGCCGAGGCGATGGCGGAGGTTTACGGGAAGCCGTGGGCGGAGCGCTTTATCGGCTTGGGCGAGTGGGCGCGCGCGGGCGTGCCGGTGGCGGTGAACAGCGACCACATGATCGGCTTCGACCCCGACCACGCGATGAACTCGTTCAATCCCGCGCTGATGCTCTGGATCGCCATAGCGCGGCAGAGCGACCGCGGCAACGTCTATGGCGCAGCGCAGAAGCTCTCGCGGCTCGACGCACTGCGGGCGGTGACGCTCTGGGCCGCATGGTTGAGTTTCGACGAAGACAAGCTCGGCTCGCTTGAACTGGGCAAGCTCGCTGACCTCGTCGTGATAGATCGCGACTATCTGGCTTGTCCGATCAAGGAACTGCGCGAGATCAAGGTGCTGCGGACGATGGTTGGCGGCAAGACTGTGTTTCAGCGTTGATGTAGTGTGATCGAGTTGACAGAAGGGAACAAACGTTCGGAGATATATGATGAATCACGTGCTTGCTGTTCTTTGTGCGTTCGCCTCCTACGGTGGTTTGTCGGTAACGGCCGGCGATCAGGCAAAGCCCAACATTGTCCTCATCCTCGCTGACGATATCGGCTACGGCGACCTCTCCTGCTACGGGGCGAAGATGGTGCAGACGCCGAACCTCGACCGGCTTGCGCGCGACGGGCGGCGGTTCAGCGACGCGCATTCGCCCGCGTCCACCTGCACGCCGACGCGGCGGGCGTTGCTCACGGGGAAGTATTCGTGGCGGCAGCCGGAAGGCTCGGCCATCGCGCCGGGCGACGCGGCCATCACCATCCAGCCCGGCTCGGTGACGCTGCCCTCGATGCTGAAGCAGGCCGGTTACACCACCGGCCTTGTTGGCAAGTGGCACCTTGGCCTCGGTCCCGACGGTGGCCCGGACTGGAACGGCGACATCAAGCCCGGCCCGCTAGAGGTCGGCTTCGACTACGCGTTTTTCTTTCCCGCGACGGGCGACCGTGTGCCGACGGTGTTCATCGAAAACCGCCGTGTCGTCGGCCTCGACGTGCATGACCCGATCAAGGTCAGTTACAAGGAGAAGATCGGCAACGACCCGACCGGCAGGGAAAACCCTGAACTGCTGAAGCTCAAGGCCACGCACGGCCACGACAACACCATCGTCAGCGGCGTCGGCCGCATCGGCTGGATGAGTGGCGGCAAAGCGGCGCGTTGGAAGGACGAGGAGATCGCCGACACGTTCCGGCAGAAAGCGTGCGGGTTCATCGAACGCAGCAAGGACAAACCGTTCTTCCTCTACTTCGCCACGCACAACATCCACGTGCCGCGCGTGCCGAATCCGTGCCACCACGGCAAGAGCCAGTGCGGCACCCGCGGCGACGCGATCGTGGAACTCGACGTGGCCATCGGCGAGGTGCTCGCGACGCTGGACCGGCTGAAGCTGGCCGACAACACGCTCGTGGTCTTCACCAGCGACAACGGTGGCGTGATGGACGACGGCTACGAGGACGTCGGCAACTTCGAGCATCCGTGCAACGGCGCGTTGCGCGGCTACAAGGGCAGCTTGTTCGAGGGCGGCCATCGCGTGCCGTTCATCGCCCGCTGGCCGGGCAAGATCAAAGCCGGCAGCGAGTGCGGCGAACTGATGGCGCACCTCGACATGCTGGCGACGTTCGCGGCGCTGACCGGCCAGACGCTGGCCTCCGATGCCGCGCTGGACAGCTTTAACGTCCTGCCCGCGCTGCTCGGCCAGCCGCACAACAAGGCGGGCCGCGAGAACTTCGTCGCGCACGTTGGCGGCACGAAAGGGCCGTTCGCCATCCGGCAAAGCACGTGGAAGCTCATCCAAGCCGGCGGTGCGCGGGAGAGCTACAAGGACGCCGGCAAGACTGCGAGGGTAGGGAAGGGCAAGGGCAAAGCCGCCATCCCACCGTTTCTAGTCAACCTCACCGACGACCCTAGCGAGAAGAAAAACATCGCGGCAGAGCATCCGGACAAGGTCAAGGAGTTGCAGGCGCTGTTTGAGAAACTGCGCGACGCGGGGCGCAGCCGGCCGTGAGAGGATTGGTTCAATGAAGAAACACTGGTTCACTTTGGTGATCTTTATTGCCTCTGCTCTCAGCATGTCGCTTCACGCGGCGGAATTGAGAGCAGTTGGGAAGGGCAGGTTCCTGGATAACGGTGTCATGGCGCATCGCGGAAATTCGGGAGACTGTCCTGAGAATACGCTGGCGGCGTTCCAGAGTGGCATCGCGGCAGGAGCAGACTGGATCGAACTTGACGTGCATCGCACTCGGGACGGCAAGTTGGTGGTGAGCCACGACCGGATCACGTGGCGTGTCGGCAGCCGGAGTCTCGTCGTGCCAGAGTCCACTTACGAACAGTTGCGGAAGGTGGACGTGGCGGCGGATTTCCGGCGACGGCACGGGAAGTCGCTGGCGCAATGCCCGCCGCAGCGGATGCCGCTGATGGAAGATGTGCTGCGGCTTGTGATGGCGCAGCATCAGACACGCGCGTCCATTCAGCCGAAGACGAATTGTGTGGCCGAAGTGGTGGCGGTGGTGCGGCATCTCGGCGCGGAAGCATGGGTGGGGTTCAACGATGGCAACGTGAACTACATGGCCGAAGCAAAGCGACTCGCGCCCACGATTCCTGTGTTCTGGGACCGCGGCGAATCAGACATCGCGGCGGACATTCGCACTGCGAAGCAGCACGGTTTCGAGACGCTGGTGCTGAACGAGCGCGCCGTCACACCGCAGAAAGTTGCTCAACTCAAACAGGCGGGCCTCGGCGTCGGCGTGTGGACCGTCAACGACCCGGCTGCGTGGGAACAGTTCCTCGCGATGGGCGTCGAGCGGATCTATACCGACCATCCGCGCCGGCTGCTTGCGCACAAGGCGGGCCGGGCGTTTCGGGATGCGGCGTGCGAGGGAGGTTATAGGTGTCATCTCCAAGGCATCTGCACGGACGGGCGCGGCGTGATTTATTGGAGTTGGACCGACGCGTTGGTGAAGACCGATCTACAGGGGCGTGTGCTCAAGCGACTGCCGGCGGTCCGTCATTACGGCGACCTGTGTTTCCATGACGGAAAGGTTTTTGTAGCGGTAAACCTCGGCGAGTTCAACAAGCCGACGGGCAGCGCGGATTCGTGGGTCTATGTCTTTGACGGAGACAGTCTCACTGAATTGGCGCGGCATCCGGTGCGCGAGGTCGTGCACGGCGCGGGCGGCATCGCGTATCGTGATAGCCGGTTCATCGTGGTCGGCGGCCTACCGCCGAGCGTGGACCGAAATTACCTCTACGAATACGACGAGCGGTTCAGGTTCCGCAAACGTCACGTGTTCGACAGCGGTTACACGTTGATGGGCATCCAGACGGCCGCATGGGCGAATGGCTCGTGGTGGTTTGGCTGCTACGGCAACCCGCGTATGTTGTTGCGCGCGAACACGGCGTTCCGGCTCACGGGCAAATGGGACTTCGACGCGTCGATGGGCATCGTCGGCTTGCCGGACGGGCGCTTTCTCATTGGTCAGAGCACGCCAATCAAAGGCGTCGGGCACAAAGGACGTGTGTTTATTGCTCGCGAGGACAACGAAAAGGGGATGACGCCGGTATTGCCGCGCGTTTCGGAAAGCGCTGCGCTTGCGGGCGCTGGCCCGCGACCGGTCATCATCGCTCATCGCGGCGCGAGCGGTTATTTGCCAGAGCACACGCTGGAAGCGAAAGCCGGCGCCCACGCAATGGGTGCTGACTATCTCGAACAGGATGTCGTGCTGAGCAAAGATGGCGTGCCGGTTGTGTTGCACGACGTGCAGATAGACACAGTCACCGACGTGGCGCGGCGTTTTCCCGGCCGCAAACGCAAGAACGGACGTTACTACGCGATTGATTTCACGCTGGCGGAACTCAAACAGCTTCGAGTAACCGAGCGGTTCAACCCGAAGACTGGCCAGCCGGTCTTCAAGGGCCGATTCCCACTCTGGCAGTCGTCGTTCCAGATTCCCACGCTGGAGGAGGAGTTGCAGTTTATCCAAGGGCTGAACAAGAGCACCGGCAGGAACGTTGGCATCTACCCGGAGATCAAAGCGCCGGGTTGGCATCGCCAACAGGGGCGGGACATCAGCAGGATCGTTCTTCAGGTCCTCGACCGCTACGGCTACAAAACCAAGGCCGACAACGTGTGGGTCCAGTGCTTCGAGTTCGACGAAGTAAAGCGCATCCGCCGCGAGCTCGGCTACCAAGGCAAGCTCTTGCAACTCTTCGGGAGATACAGCGCGCGCGAGGGAGCCGACGGCAAACCCGAACCTCCAACGGACAACAGTCACCTCCAAACCCGTCAGGGATTGGAAGAAGTGGCGAAGGTGGCCGACGGCATCGGTCCGGCGTTGAGCCATGTCGTGACCGGCAGGACGAACGGCGTGCTCCAGATCACTGACGTGGTAAAAAACGCCCACGCCCTGAAGCTCGTCGTGCATCCTTACACTTTGCGAGTCGATGAACTGCCCAAGTATGTCTCGTCATTCGAAGAACTCTGCCGCATCTTCTTCGTCGAAGCTGGCGTGGACGGTGCGTTCACGGATTTTCCCGACCGCACCAGTGCGTGGAAGCGGTCGTCGTCAGAAAACAACCCAACGGTGATCCAATGAAACGATACATAGCCTTCCTGATCTTGCTTTCGGCCATGTTCCTTTGCTTCTCTGGCAGTGGACTGCTCGCGGCCAACGCGAAGAAGCCCAACATCCTCCTCGTCACCGCCGATGACCTCGGTCTGCTGCTCTCATGCTACGGCGAGAAGCGCATCGCCACGCCGAAACTCGATGCGCTGGCGGCGAGGGGCGTGCGGTTCCAGAACGCCTATGTCGCGCAGTCGTCGTGCAGTTCGTCGCGCGCGGCCTTGCTCACGGGACGCTGGCCGCACCAGAACGGCCAGATTGGCCTTGCGCATCTTGGCTTTCGCATGCAACCCGGACAGCCAACGATGCCGGCGCTGCTGAAGGCGGCGGGCTACCGCACGGGCATCATCGGCAAGCTTCACGTCGAGCCGGCGGCTGATTTCCCGTTCGATTGGATGCCCAAGGAGAAGACGGCCCCGCTGCCGACGCGCAATGTGCGCTGGGTGGCGGAGCAGAGCCGCGAGTTCTTCGCTTCGGCGAAGAAGTTGGGTCAACCGTTCTTTTACTACGTAAACTACTTCGACCCGCACGGCCCGCTGAACAAGGAGACAGACCAGGTCGCCGGCCTGCCGGAGAAACCGCTAACCACCGCCGATATCAAGGAGCCGTTGGCGCTTAACGCGGCAGACGCATCGAAGAACCCCATGGCCACGGCACGACTGCTGAATACGGTGATGCGGATTGATGCCGGCATGGGCCTATTGCTCGACGAATTGAAAGCAGCGGGTTTAGCCGACAATACGATGGTCATTTTCGTCGGTGACAACGGCACGGTCGTGCCGCGCGGCAAAACCACTTGTTACGAAACCGGCGTCCGGGTGCCGATGCTTATGCGCTGGCCTGGAGGCGCCAAGGCTGGCCAGGTCCGCGCCGAAACCGTCTCGTTGTTGGACCTGATGCCGACGGTGCTGGCGGCTTGCGGCGTTAAGGCGCCCGACAATCTCGTTGGCGCTCAGCTCCAGCCGTTGCTGCGGGGCGACCCGTGCAAGGATTGGCGCGAGTTCCTGTTCACGGAGATGAACTTCCACGAACCGCAGATCTTCCGCGGCCAGCGCACCGTGCGCGACCGGCGCTACAAACTGGTGTTGAACCTCGTGACCGTCGCAGACCAGCCGACGGTGGAGTTATTTGATCTACAGAACGACCCCGATGAAAACAAGAACCTTGCGGACGACCCTGCGCACGCCGACGCGCGAAAGAAACTTGAAGCGGTGATGCAAAGCTGGCGTGAGAAGCGGGCCGACCCGTTGCTCGATCCGGCGCGTTTGCAGCGATGGAAGGATGTGGCGGCACGTTGGGGCAAGCTCCCACGGGTCAAGACCGGCCCGCACATGGTCGTGCGGATCCCGGAAGGAGAACTGGAGTTATTGAAGTAGGAGACTTGAATGAAACACCATCTTGTTTCGATCCTGTTGGTCGCTATGGCTGTTGGCGCGTTCGCAGACGGTCCACGGCAGCCGAATGTTGTTTTCATCCTCGCCGACGACCTTGGTTGGCGCGACACGTCGCTCTATGGCAGCAAGCTTTACCAGACACCGAACATTGAACGGCTGGCCGCGCGGGGCATGATGTTCACGCAGGCTTACGCTGCCAGTCCGCTTTGTTCGCCGACGCGCTCCAGTATCATGACCGGTCTTTGGCCCGCACGCATCGGCATCACGACGCCGTCGTGCCATGTGCAAGAGGAACTGTTTGAGGAGAAGCTCGTGCCCAGCGGTCCGCGAGCCAGCCGTGCGTTGCAGGCCGTCAGCGCCACACGGTTGAAGCAGGATTACTTCACGCTGGCCGAGGCGCTCAAGGCTGCGGGCTATGTCACCGGACACTTTGGCAAATGGCACCTTGGCCCGGAGCCGTATGATCCGCTTCATCAGGGTTTCGATGTGGACGTGCCGCACACTTCCGGTCCCGGCCCGGCGGGCGGCTACATTGCGCCGTGGAAGTGGCCGCCGCAGCTCAACTTCCAAGGCCAGCCCGGCGAGCACATCGAGGATCGCATGGCTGCGGAGGCGGTGAAGTTCCTGCGCGCAAACAAGGACCGCCGGTTCTTCCTGAACTATTGGGCGTTCTCCGTCCACTCGCCGTGGGACGCGAAGCAGAAGTTGATTGAGAAGTATCTCAAACTTGTTGATCCAAAGAACCCGCAGCACAACCCCCTCTACGCGGCGATGGTGGAGAGTCTCGACGCCGCCGTCGGCACGTTGCTCAAGACGCTCGATGAGCTGGGGCTGGCGGAAAACACGATCATCGTCTTCTTCTCCGATAACGGCGGCGTGACTTTCCCCGCCGCGAACGAAAGCAAGCGGACGCCGTTGCGGCCGGAGTTTGGCAGCATCCCGATCACCAGCAACGCGCCGTTGCGCGGCGGCAAGGCCACCATCTATGAAGGTGGCACGCGCGAGCCGTGTGTCGTCGTCTGGCCGGGCGTGGCGCGCGCGGGGGCGAAGAGCGATGCGATCATTCAGAGCGTGGACTTCTACCCGACGCTGTTGGAGATGGCCGGGCTGAAGCCACGTGAGGGACAGACGTTCGATGGCATCAGCTTCGTGCCGGCGTTGCGCGGGCGGGCGCTCAGCCGCGAGGCGATCTTCTGTCATTTTCCGCACTACGTTCCCGTCGTTAGCACCGTCCCGTCGGCCTACGTCCGCAAAGGCGATTGGAAACTCATCCGCAACTTTTGCGACAACGACGACCAGAGCGATCGGCTGGAACTCTATAACCTCGCCGACGATGTTGGCGAAACCAACGACCTCGCCGCGAAGATGCCGGAAAAGGCGAAGGAGTTGAACGCGTTGCTCGGCAAGTTCCTCGCCGATAGCCACGCCGTCGTGCCAAAACCGAATCCAAACTATCGGCCGTTGCCGCCCGGCGCTCGGCCCGCTGAGGGCTGGATCGTCAGTAAGGACGCCGACGCGATGATTATGGACAACCTTCTCGCAATCACGTCCACCGGCGGCGATGCGTTTGTCTATACCGGCGATGTCCCGGCGGGGAAGGGGCCGTTCACGCTGGAACTGCGGATGAAGTCCGACAGCAAAGGCAAGGGCCATCTCCTGTGGTCTGTGGCTCCGCAGCCGCAGTTCGCGCGCGTCCGCTCCGTGTTCTTCGACGTGAACCACGACGGCCAGTGGCACGACTACACTCTCAAGCTGCCCGTCCAGCAAGCCATCAAGCACGTCCGCCTCGACCCGTGCGCCGCGCCCGGCGAGATTCGCGTCGAGTGGTTGCGGCTGAAAGACAACGCCGGAGGTATTGTGGCGGAGTGGAAGTTCGACGGCAGGAAAGCCAAGTAAGACCGGCTGAAGTGGGCGGTGGTTATTTTTGCAAAATTCGCCAGCGTGCGATTGTGCAAGATTTGCGCTGGCCATTTCGATAGAGTTGACGCACAAAGACGCGAAGGCTGTAGCCGCCTGATGCGGCGACAGCGCGACATGGAAAACCTAACAACCGGAACGGCCATGAACCAGGACAAGAACTCCCAACACTTCACCTTCCTCACTTCCCGCCGCCAATTCCTCAAGACCTCCGCCACCGTCGTCGCAGGCGCTGCGCTGGCGCGGCCCGGCTACGCAGAAAGCAGCGACACGATCAAGATCGCGCTCGTCGGTTGCGGTGGGCGCGGCACGGGCGCCGCGGCGCAGGCGTTGGCCACTAATGGCACGAAGATGCTCTGCGCGATGGCCGATGTGTTTGAGCACCGGCTCAACACCAGCTTTAAGACCCTTTCCACGAAACACGACGTGAGCGTGGACGTGCCGCCCGACCGGCGGTTCATCGGTTTCGACGCCTACAAGAAAGCGATTGACACCGTCGGCAAGGGTGGCGTTGTGCTGCTGACGACGCCGCCGGCGTTCCGGCCGTTGCACGTGCAGTATGCTGTCGAGAAGGGCGTGCATGTGTTCATGGAGAAGTCGTTCGGTGCGGATGTGCCGGGCGCGTTGCGGATCAAGAAGGCCGGTGAGGAAGCCACGAGGAAGAATCTCAAGGTGGCGGGCGGTTTGATGAGCCGCCACTACAAGCCGCTGGAGGAGGCGGTGGAGAATATCCACAAAGGCATGATCGGCGAGGTGATCACGGCGTGGGCGTATCGTGAGCACGGGCCGGTCGGTTATCACCCGCGCAAGCCCGGCGTTACGGAGATGGGGCACCAGATTTCAAACTACAGCGCCTTCACGTGGCTCAACGGCACGTTCCTTCTGGACTGGCTGATCCACAACCTCGACATTTGCTGCTGGGTCAAAGACGCGTGGCCGGTTTCCTGCCAAGGCATGGGCGGCCGGCAGGTGCGCACGGACGCGGACCAGCTTTTCGATCACTACGGCGCGGAATACACGTTCCCGGACGGCACGCGGCTCTTCGCGCAAGGGCGGCATCAGGCGAAGTGCTGGGGTTTCTTTGGCGACATCATTCAGGGCGCGAAAGGCTCGGCGGTCCTCGGCGAGGGGATTTCGCAGCCGCGTATTTTCAAGGACCACAATCAGACGAACCAGATTTGGGAATACAAAGGCGAGCCGTGCAATCACTATCAGGTGGAGCACGATTTGTTCTTCGACGCCATCCGCAACGACAAGCCGTATAACGAAGCGGATCGTTGTGTGAAGGCTACGCTGGTTGGCATCATGGGACGCATGGCGTGTGAGTCCGGGCAGTTGATCAAGTGGGACGACATGCTGGCCTGCACGACGGAGCTCGCGCCGGGGTTGGAGAACTTTACGATGGACGCTAAGCCGCCGGTGGTGCCGGACGAGAAGGGCAACTATCCGGTCGCCATGCCCGGTCGGACGCTGCCCGCGTGAGCCGTGCGCTGAACGAGCGGTTCTTCTGCGTCATGAAACCGATATCCTGGCTCGCAGCGGCATTGGCGGCAGTCTGCGCTTTCGCTGGTGGCAGTGTGGCCGCCGAGCCGCTCGCTGTCTCGAAGGACACCACCACGATCAAGTTCAGCCGCGGCACGAAACCGGTGCTCGAATACCGCTTCGCTTCGGTGCCGTTCAAGCCTTACGTCTCGCAGATGTGGACGCCGGGCGGCGTTCAGGTGTTGCGCGACTCACCGCACGACCACAAGCATCACCATGCGCTAATGTTCGCCATTGAGGCCGACAAGGTGGACTTCTGGGGCGAAAGGCCTGTGAACGGCAGGCAACTTTCCACCTCGCTCGACGGACCGGCAACGGCGGCGGGCGGCGCGCGGTTCGCGCAGCGGCTTGATTGCGTCGCGACCAACGGGACGGTGATCTTGTGTGAGCAGCGCCGGATATTCCTGCACGACACGCAGGAGGGCGGTGCGACGCTGTTAACGTGGCGGAGCCGGCTCGCAACCGGGCCGAACCGCGAGGTTGTGATCCTGACGGGTCATCATTACTTCGGTCTTGGCGCGCGGTTCCTGCAAATGATGGACAAGGTTGGCGAGTTTACCAACGCCAGCGGACAGCCGGGCGAGACGGTTCGCGGCGACGAGCGGCTCGTGAGTGCGAAGTGGTGCGCCTACAGCGCGCCCGCGGATGGCAAGCCGGTCACGATTGCAATGTTCGACGACCCGAAGAACTCGCGTCATCCGGCGCGGATGTTCACGATGGGCAAGCCGTTCGCCTATCTCTCGGCGACGTTGAATTTGTGGAAGGAGCCGATGGAGCTGAAGTGCGGCGCGGAACTGGATTTGTGCTACGGCGTGGCCGTGTGCGACGGCAAGCTTGGCGCAGCCGGCATCGAAAAGCTTTACCAGCGGTGGTTGACTTTGCGCAACGCAAGTAAGTAAACAAACATCAACCGGAAAACCTTATGGCGAAGATCAAAATCGGCATCAACATGGAGTTTGTGCGGCACGCGGACAAGTCGTTCGAGTGGGGCGCGAAGAAAGCGGCGGAACTCGGCTACCGCTACATCGAGCCGTGCTTTCTGATGGGCTGCTGCCTGCTTAGCAACGCCGGCTATTGCCACCTCCAATCGCTCGACACCGACCCGGAATACTTCAAGGACTTTTGCCGCGAGCAAAAGCTGAAGATTTCCGGCGTCAGTTCCCACTCCGACCTGCTTGACACGCGCATCGGCGTTGAGTATGCCCGCAAGGGCATCATGTATGCCCGTGCGCTGGCCGACCGCGGTTTGTTCGATACCGTGCCGGTGGTGCAAATCTGCGAGACAATGTTCCCGCCGAAATGGATGAGGGCGAAGGAAGCCTATGAGGTGATGAAGATGAACCTCCGCCCGATCATGGAGTGCTGCGAGGACAACGGTGTTTATCTGGGCGTGGAGCCGCACGGGCCTTACACGGCGCACGCGAAGAGCATGTTGCGCATCCTGGAATTGAACGAATCGCCGTGGCTGCGGGTGAACTTCGACACGGGCAACTCCTACCTCGCCGGCGAAGACCCGTATGAATTCCTGAAGGCGGTAAAGGATAAGCTGGTTCATCTCCACGCCAAGGACATCAGTGTATCCCAGAGCGACGCCGAGCGCGGCAAGGTAGCGGGCACGGCCGTTGGCTGCGCGTGCGGCGACGGCGTGATTGACTGGGCGAAGATCGCAAAGATTTGCCGGCCGCTGAAACGCGACCTCGTCTTCTCCGTCGAGTGCGGCACCGTCGAGCAGGCGGAGCGTTCGCTCAAGCATCTGCAAGGCGTGCTGAAAGCGTGACGAAAGAGTTTACGGCGCAACATGGATGAAGGTTCTCAATTCCTTGCCGTGGAGTTGGACCGCTTAATGAAAGTGCCGCTTGGCAACAAGAGCGATGTTGCTGCGTGGTATCAAGATGCCGGGAGAGTGCAGCGCAGTTTGGTGGAGCGCTTTCCAACTTTGGAGTTTCCACACGAGGTATGGCATTTCTTTGCGGACGCTGACATCCGGGCGCGCGATGCTGAGTATCGTCTGCGTCAAGAACAGGTGATTGCGGACTACATCAAGAAAGTTCGAGGTGTAAATCATAGTGTCTAAAGCCGCACCCAAGCCTACGACCTCAACCATTCGTTATGCGCACACCAGCCTCGTTGTCAACGACTGGCGGAGGATGGTGAGGTTTTATTGCGAGGTGTTTGGCTGCGTTCCTGTTGGCGGCGAGCGCGACCGAAAAGGTCCGGAGCTGGATGCGCTTACAGGCGTAAAAGACAACGGCGTTCAGGGTCGTCATCTGCGCCTGCCCGGTCACGATGAGAACGGTCCCACGCTTGAAATCTTCCAATTCAAGAAGAACGACTCCGCACAGCCGCCGTCACTGATGCGAGTGGGCTTCTCGCATCTGGCGTTTGAGGTGCCGGACATCGAGGCGAAGCGGAAAGAGATTCAGAAGTGGGGCGGCAAAGACTACGCCCAGCTTGTGACTCTTGATGTTCCCGGCGAGGGGAAGCTGACGGTGATCTACGTCTGCGACCCGGAGGGGAATATCATCGAGTTGCAGGAGTGGCACTAAGACTTGGCTCGAAACCGAGATTGGCGCTGTAGCGGCGGTCTCTGACCGCCGAAATTCTCCGCGAGATAACAGTCGGCGGTCGGAGACCGCCGCTACAGTTTCGTCCGTGTTAAAACCGTTTCCGCTTTGAACAACTGCGGTTCAAAACTGTCGCGACCGCAACGCCATCTCCAACTGCCGAAGATCCTTCGGCAGTTCCGCGGTCCAACTCATGCGTTTGCCGGGATGGGCCGGGTGTTCAAGACTGAGGACTTCGGCGTGCAACGCCTGCCGGGGGAATTCAATGGGCGTCCTTGCGCCCTCCCGTCCGCGATAGGCCGGGTTATACATCCGGTCACCGATCAACGGGAGTCCGGCGAAGGCGGCTTGCACCCGGATTTGATGCTTCCGGCCGGTCTCCAGCCGTAGCCGTAGCTTCGTGACGAACCCTTTGCCGCCGCGGAGCGGATACTCGGCGATGACTTTGTAGTGCGTGATGGCTTCCTGCGCCCCGGAGTCGGGAGCTTTAGCCACCGTTTCGGACAGGACCTGCTGGCGCAGTTCGTCCTCGCTCAACTTTAGCCATTGCCCCCAGGTGCCTTCGGGTGCGCGCGCGCGTCCCTCCACAAAGGCCACGTATTCCCGCTTCATCGTGTGAGCCTTGAGCTGCTCAATGAGGTGGTGGCGGGCGGGGGGACTTGTCGCAATGCAAAAAACGCCGCTCGTATGCTGGTCGAGGCGGTGAACGGGCAGGGGTTCCAGCTTGCGATAGGCAGGCGGCAATGTTCTTCCCGCGACGCCGCGGTCCTGCGCTCTTAGTTTCCCCACCAGAAAGTCGGCGAGAATGCTTAGCGCGGAGATATCGCAGTTCGGCGCGGGCACGGAGATGAGGCCCGGCCCTTTGTTGACGATGGCGAGCGCGGTGTCCAGAAAGAGCAGCGAAACGCGCGGATGAATCTGCCACCCGGAACCGCAGTCCAACGTGCTGGCGCGGCGGCCGCCCAGTTCCAGCGTTTCGCCCGGATCCGGGATGACCTGATGCGGTTTGCGGATGATGACGCCGTTCACGCTGACCCGTCCTGCGGCGATCCATTGCTTGGCGCGGGTCTTTGGCGTGTCGGGAAAACCCCGCAGCAGCCAATTCAACAACGGGGCGGTTTTAGTTTCCGTTATGTTTTCGCTCATTAGATGCCTTAGCCGCTTCCCGGCGCCGCTTCATTTCTCCTGCGACGAACATTTCCTCCACCTTCTGGCGCGCCCAGGGATTCTTCCGCAGAAACTTGAGGCTGGAATTCACGGTCGGCTCGAACATGAAACAGCGGATCGGGATGCGATCCGCCATCCTGCCCCAACCATACCACGCCACCAGTTGCTTGATGATGCTCTCCAGCGTCACCCCGTGCAAAGGATCGCGCGAAGGCGGACGAGGCGATGGCGGCTGGGAATTCTCAGTGCTCATTTGGAGGCAACAAACACTCAACCGAAAAGATTATCGAACTCGTTATGTGTGCCTACCCAGACCCAGGTGATGCTGTCGCCGTGACGTTCGCCGATGGCGCGGTATTGCTCGTTGATGCGGACAGACCAGACGTGGTCGTAACCGCCGAGTTTCTTGAAACGGAGCGAAGGGTGGTCGGGGTTTTGCGCGAAGAGCGCGTAAGCACGACGCGCAGCCTTGCGGTTGGTTTCGTTCAACCCCGCATAAGCCCGCCAGAAACTCGGCCGCGTGCGCGAGTTCACAGGCGCTTCGGGTCGAGAGGTTCGTCACCCTCGGCGGCGGATTCGCGAAGGAAACTGTCCAGCTTCGGTCGCGACTGCGGATAGGCAAGCCGGCGCTCCCACGCTTCATCATCCTGACGGGCGAGGAGAAACCGGGCGAAGTCAACCACCTCGGACTGCTTGTCCGCCGGCAGGGCTTCGCAAACCCGGATGATTTCCTCGGTGGTTCTGCTCATGACAATTTAATAACGTCAAATCGTGGGAAACTCAAGCCGGTTTGGTTCCATCTCCGTCCCGATCACTTCTCAATGCCGAGCAATTCCACCTCGAAGATCAACGGGCTGTTCGCGGGGATATCCGGGCTGGGGCTTCGCTCGCCGTAGGCCAGATTGGCCGGGATGAACAACGTCCACTTGTCGCCCACCTTCATCAACTGCAATGCCTCCACCCATCCCTTGATCACGCGATTGACCGGGAACGAGATGGATTGGCCGCGCTCGACCGAACTGTCAAAGACCGTCCCGTTCGTCAACGTGCCGTGGTAATGCACCTTCACCGTATCCGTCGGTTTTGGCGTCGCGCCCGTGCCGGACTTGATGACCTTGTATTGCAGACCGCTGGCGGTGGTCTTCACGCCTTCCTTTTTGGCGTTCTCCACGAGGAAGGCTTCGGCGGCCAGGATGGATGCTGGTTTCATAGTGTTGTCAGATTGATATGGATGTTGTTTGATGCGCGGAAAATCAGCGGAGTCAGCCGCCCCGGACAGCTTGTCCGCCGGCAGGGCATTCTCCGTCCCGATCACTTCTCGATGCCGAGCAGTTCCACTTCGAAGAGCAGGATGCTGTTCGGCGGAATCTGCGGGCTGGGGCTTTGCTCGCCGTAGGCCAGCTTGGCTGGGATGAACAACTTCCACTTGTCGCCCACCTTCATCAGTTGCAGCGCCTCGGTCCATCCCGCGATCACGCCGCTGACCGGAAACGAGATCGGTTCACCGCGCTCCACCGAACTGTCAAAGACCGTCCCGTTGGTCAACGTGCCGTGGTAATGAACCTTCACCCCGTCCGTCAGCTTCGGCGTCGCGCCCGTGCCGGACTTGATCACCTTGTATTGCAGGCCGCTGGCCGTCGTCTTCACGCCTTCCTTCTTGGCGTTCTCCGCGAGGAAATCGCCGCCGGTGGCGAGCTTTGTGTCGGGCGCCGCATCGGATTTCTTTTCCGCAACCGCCGGTTCTTCTTTCACGCCGCAACCTGCGACCAAGCCGAGAGCGAGTGTCAGGATCAAAATGTGTTTCATAGATTTGTTCGACTGCATTGATTGTTTTTCGGTGCGCGGAGAATCAGCCAAGCCGGCCACAAGGTCAAGCTGGGAACGCGAGGGCAGATGGCAGCTTCCCTCTTGCCCCTCGCGGACTCCCGCCATACACTCCGCACCACGATATTCACCAACAGCTGGGACTATGCCAACGGCTTCACCGGACGAACAAAATGAGCACAACGGCAAACTTCAGAGTTGATCCACGGCTTGCTTCGATTCTTGGGGAAAGCTACCGCAGCAGTGAATACGCGCTGAAGGAACTGATTGATAATGCTTGGGACGCAGAGGCGACTGAAGTTCGCGTCACGCTGCCAATAATTCTATCTGATGATCCAATTACTTTGGAAGACAACGGCAGCGGGATGAAGCCAACCGAAGTGCGCAATGAATATCTCAACATCGCCAACCCGCGATGGACCAGGAAAGGCGAAAAGACACCTAACAAACAACGTTTGGTTAAGGGCAGACGCGGTGTCGGGAAATTTGCCGGTTTGATCTTGGCTTCGCGAATGGATTTGGAAACCACGGCGTTTGGCACCATGACCAGTATCACCGTGGACAAGGAACAATTGCTGCATGCAACTAAGGACTTGGAGCAAGTTCAGCTCCCTTTTTCAACGCAGACAGCCAGCTCATCAAAGAGCGGGACAAAGATCGTGTTGTCAAAGCTGAACGCAAACCTAAACCTTCCACAGCCAGATCGGTTGAAACAAGTTTTGGCCCAAGACTACGGACGCGAAACCGACTTCGCTATTTTTGTCAATGGAGAGCGCGTATTCGCTTTTGATGTGCCGGGCTCAAAATTTGAGTGTGACGTAAAACTGCCCAACGGCCAGACAGCAAAAGCAACTTATACAGTCGCCGACAAACCATTACCGGCAAAGCAAGCGGGTGTTGTTCTGCGACAAGGCGGAAAGACGATCGGCAAAGCACACTTTTTCGGTCTGGAAAATAAAGATGAGTTGTCCGACCGCCTGCGCCGCAGAATCGTGGGTGAAGTTAATGTGCCTCCAGACACTATTGAATTAACAGCCGCTGGTGGTGACGTAATCGAGAGCGATAAGTCCTTTGAGCATCTCGTCAATGAACTGAGCAAACAGTTTGAGGGCAGTCTCACCCAGACGCACACGCGTGAGGTAAATCTTGCGAAGGGACGATGGAAACAGCAAATGGAGCGTCGCTTGCTGAATGTTCCGGAACATAGGCGAGGCATCATCGAACAAAGGATGAACCGCCTCATTTCGCGTGCGTATCAAGAAGGGGAAAAGGAGGAGCGCATCAGCACGCTCGTGGACTTGGTGTTGGATGCATTGGAGCACGACGAGTATTGGACTGTATGCAATGAGCTTCACGACACTGACCGTGCCGATGTTATGCACTTGGCGGATGCCCTTTTGGAGTTTGGTCTCTGCGACTTGGCGTTTATGGGGCGGCAAGCTAAGAGTCGTCTCGATTTTCTGAAGTCTTTGGATTTGCTAGCTCGCAACCCGGGCACGCTTGAAAAGCAAATGCACAAAGCGATTGAGAAGAATCTCTGGGTCTTCGGTCCGCAATACAGCTTGATGTCCAGCAATCAGCAATTGGAAACGATAGCTCAAGAGTGTGGGAAGAAAGTGACACCTGATGCAAGCAACCGAACTCGACCGGATTTGTTGCTATCTCAAGACGGTTTTCAAAGCCGGCTCTTAGTCGAGTTCAAGCGCCCAGACTATGAAGTGGGGCGTGACGACGAGACGCAGGCAAAGAAATATGCAGATTGGTTAAAGTCGCGGCTTCAATTGTCCGTTGATATTGTTGTCATAGGCGGAACGACCGACCCGTCGTTATGTGAGGAATACACAGGCAAGAGGACGCAGTTCAGCAGTTATGCCAAAGTGATTGCTGATGCGCAGGCGGCATTGGATTGGATGCTTACTCAATTGGCTTCTCGGAAATAATACTAGATGTCCCGCCACTGAAGGTTTTGGAAGAGTAGGGAGGGGACGTCGAGGAACGGGCGTAGAATGAAGAGTTTATGGCAGAACGTAAGGTTCCTCGGGGCCAGTGTAACGAGTCTCTGGCCGGAGGCGCGCATCGCCGACTGTAGCGGCAGCCTCGTGCGGGCGGTTGTGCGGTGAAGGGGGATGGTTATTTGCACAGTCCCAACGGGATTCTCTTCGCTGCGGCGGGCGGGATGGTTGCTACCTTATCTCGTAAACAGGCTGCGATGATTTCGAGTATTCGTAGATATACTTTCCACGGATGTCATACTTGGGCTGGTTGCCGTTGGGGTAGTCGTAAATGATACTCCCTTTGATCTCATAGCTGGCCTGCGCGCCGCTGGGGTAGGCATAGATCAGGTTTCCACGGATTTCGTATTTCGGCTGTGAGCCGTTGGGAAACGCGTAGATTCGACCTCCGCTGGCCTGGCCTTCAGCCAACAGCGGCAGGACAAGGAGGAGAGACATGAGCAGGCGGCTGATGAATGTTTTCATGGGTGTGCATCCGGTGACGTGGATGGAATGAGGCCAGCAAGTAAGGTTCAATTCATTACGTTCGCACTGCTGCGCAAAACACTCCAAACCGACAGTGGTATTATCGCCCCACATGGGAGGCTTAGCAAGGCGGGGCGACCGGGAGCCGCCGCGCGAAGCGTTGTAGTGGCGGCCGTCTCGGCCGCAACGCTGAAGTGGTTTACTGGATTGCGCAGACGAAAAGGCGGTCGGCCGAGACGGCCGACTCTACAACGCGCGCGCTGTCAGATCGTGCTGGCGTCGAACGCGGTCTTCGTGCCCTTGTCCCAGCCGTCCCAGAGGAAGGCGGAGTCCTTGCCATCGGCGATGAGGCGGAGGGCGTAACGGACCTGCTCCTCGTAGAACTCGCAGAACGCGCCGAGCTGTTTCATGCCGCCGTTCATCTCGTGGGCTTCGGCGGGGCAGGGGGAGCCACAGAAATGGCGGATGGCGCAACGGTCGCACGGCTCGATGTCTTCCACCTTCCGGCCGGTGACCATCGCGAACGGTTCGGTGGTAAGCACCTGCGGGATGGAGTCCTTGAAGAGGTTGCCGCCCTTGAATTGGGGCAGGCCAATGAACTCGCTGCACGGGAAGAGATCGCCGTTCGGCGCGACGGCGAAGAAGCAACGGCCGCCGCCGCAGGGAGAGATGTCGCACATGAGCCGGCGCGCGGTGGGCGCGATGATGCCGACGAGGATGTTGGCGAAGTTGGCGACGATGAGCTTGCGGCCCGTGCGCTTGTAAAGTTCGTAGGTCCGGTCGAGCGCGGCGGTGAAGTATTTGGCGGCGTCGGCGTCGCGGGGTTTCACCTTGCGCGAGGAGGGCAGGGTGCAGCGGAGGATGTTCAACATGCACGCCGGCACCTCCTGCTTGTGGAAGAAGTCCACGATCTTGACGAGATGCCGCATGTTCTCCGTCGTGACGGTGCAGATGACGTTGTAGCCGTGGTAGCCGCGCAGTTTGTCCATCGCGCGGGTGACGTGTTCGAACGCGCCGCGACCTTCCCATGTCTTGCGCGTGCGGTTGGCGATGGAGGCTTCATGGCCGTCGAGCGAGAGGCCGATGCCGACGCCGCGAGACGTCAGGAACTCAATCGCGCTGTCGTCGAGGAACGTGGCGTTGGTCTGAACGCCGAAGCGGAAGTCTTTGCCGAACTTCTCGATGCCGGCGAAGACGGCTTCGCGGGCCAGGAGCGGCTCGGAGCCGTGGAAAACGATCTGCGGCAGACGGCCCTTGGGAACGGTGGTCTTGAAATAGGCCTTCAACCGCGCGAGCGCGTCGAGCAACTGTGCGGTGGTCATCTGCGGACCGCTGCGGCGCATCGGTTCCGGGATGTAACAGTAGGTGCAGTTGAGGTTGCAGCGGGCGGTCGGATTGAAATAGACGGCGGAAGGTTTCAGGCCGAAACGAAGCATCCGCATCTCCTCGGCGAACGTCTTGGACTTCTTCCTGTAGGCGCGGAGCAGGGGACTGTCGTTCAACGCGTCGCCAAGCTGGTCGCGGCGGACCAGCGACCAAAACGCGGTGTCGGGATCCACCAGCGCGACATGGGTCGCGTGGCCGATCTCGACGGGCTGAATTGTGGGACCGTTGCCCGTGTTGACAAAGCGGCCCCGGGATGGAGCCGCTTTGTCAACAGCCTTGGGAATTCTGTCGTTCTTCATTACTTGGACTTCTTGTCCATCAGGATGTAGTGCGACAGGCCCGTGCCTTCGGCTTGGCAGCACTTCCGGCGGGCGATCACGTTCTTCAGTTGTTTCTTCGCTACTTTCTTCATCGTGCGTTCCTTTCGTTGTTCCACTGAAACAAAAAGGCTCCGACAGACCACGCGGGTCCATCGGAACCTTTTTCCATCAGATTCCATTTTGTTTCGGCCGTAACAGCAGGTCTTCTGGCTTTCGGATCAACCGCTCGGTCACTGCCTTCCCGTCCTTTTCGGACAGTGGCTGGCTTTTCGCCCAGTGACCGGCGTCCCCGATTACAGCGGCGGGACCGCCACGGCATCAAACCGTGTTCCGGGATGCTGAACTTCGGGGATGTATTTACCAGCGATGGCGGGCGGATGGAAGAAAAAACTCATGGGTTCGCGAAAGAGGTTTGCGGAAAAGGATTGTTCCACGCCGGGGTTTCTCCTAGTTTTTGGGCCACTCGTTTTCATCGACAGAAAGGAACGCATGTCACACATTCAACTTGGCGGAATTGATTATGCCATCATGGCAATCTATGTGGCCGCCATCCTTGGCATCGGCTGGACGCTTGCGCGCTACATGAAGACGTCGTCGGACTTCCTCACGTCCGCGCGTTCCATCCCGACGTGGGTGACCGGTCTGGCGTTCATCTCCGCCAACCTCGGCGCGTTGGAACTCGTTGGCATGGCGGCCAGTGGCGCCAAATACGGCATCGCCACGAGCCACTTCTATTGGGTCGGCGCGATCCCCGCGATGATCTTCCTAGCGGTGTTCATGATGCCGTTTTACTACGGCTCCAAGGCGCGCTCGGTGCCGGAGTATCTGAAGATGCGCTTCGACGAGCGCGTGCGCGCGCTGAACTCGGTGGCGTTCGCGGTGATGACCATCTTTGCCTCCGGCATCTCGATGAACGCGCTGGCGAAGTTGCTGAACCAGCTCCTCGGCTGGAACTATCACATGGCGCTGTGGATATGCTCCGGCGTCGTGCTGCTATACGTTCTGAAGGGCGGGCTGACCTCGGCGATTTACACGGAGGTGTTGCAGTTCTTCATGATCGTCCTCGGTTTCGCGCCGGTCGTGTATCTCGGACTCAAAGATGTTGGCGGCTGGAGCGCGATGAACCAGTCGCTGCAAACCGTCGCCACCAATCCCGCTGCGCTGAACCTGAAGGAAGGAAGCACGCACTACGCCGCCAACGCCTGGACGAGCGCATGGCAGCCGTTACTCGCCGGCCCGCAGAACAATCCGATGGGCGTGGACTGGTTCGCGATGGTCTTTGGCCTCGGCTTCGTCCTGAGCTTCGGCTACTGGTGCACCAACTTCCTCGTCGTCCAGCGCGCGATGGCCGCGAAGAACATGACCGCCGCCCGCAACACCCCACTCGTCGCCGCGGTGCCGAAGATGCTCTTCCCGTTTCTTGTCATCGTGCCCGGCATGATCGCCGTCGCGTTGACCTCGATGCCCGACAAGGACTACCGCATCCCGCCACCGATTGTTTCGCAGGAGAACTACACGAAGGCCGTCGAAGTGGTGAAGAAAGCGAATCCGACGGAGTCCGCAGCCGCGGTCACGGCCGTCGCCGAAGCACTGGGCGTCAAAGTGAGCGGCGAGAAGGTCGCTGCGCTGGTTGCCGATAATGCGAAGACCAAACTGGCTGACGAAAAAATCCAGAACGGCATCTACAACAGCATCGCCGAATACGATTACGACGGTGTCATTCTTTCGCTGGTGAAGAAGTATTGCCCGCCGGGCCTGCTCGGTCTCGCGCTCACGGCGTTGCTCGCGTCGTTCATGTCGGGCATGGCCGGCAACGTCACCGCGTTCAACACCGTCTGGACCTACGACTTGTATCAGGCGTATTTCATGCCGGACAAGAGCGATAAGCATTACTTTTGGGCGGGCAAGGTGACCACTGTCGTTGGCATCTTGTTGAGCATCGGCGCGGCCTACTTCGCGGCGATGTATAACAACGCGATGGACATCATCCAGCTCGTCTTCGGTTTCGTGAACGCTCCGCTGTTCGCCACGTTCCTGCTTGGCATGTTCTGGAAGCGCGCCACCGGCACCGGCGCGTTCCTGGGTCTGTTTGGTGGCATTGGCGGCTCGGCGGTGTTCCACGCGCTGACGACGACGAGCAGCAATGTGGACGCTGCTGGCCGCGTCATCAACGGCATGAAAGGCGGCTACCTCGCCGTGGTTTCAACGTTCCCCAGCGAGATGGCGCAGAATTTCTGGCTGGCAGCCTTCGCCTTCATCGCGTGCTTCGTGCTGACATTGGGCATCTCGCTGGCGACGCAGCGGACGAAGACGGACGAGGAACTCAAAGGGTTGGTCTATTCGCTGACGCCGAAGGTCGTGGACCATTCGCAGGCGTGGTATGGGCGGCCGGCTTTCCTCGGCTGCGTGTTGCTGGTCGGTTGCGTCATCCTCAACATCATCTTTTGGTAAGAAAGGAACCGGTTTATGGGACTCGATATTCGCTGGCCGATCGGCCTCATGTTCACCGTCGTGGGCGCGCTGCTTGCGCTCCAAGGCTTGCTGGCCGGGCCGGACGCCAACAAACTGTCGCTCGGCATCAACATCAACTTTGGCTGGGGCTGCGTGCTGCTGGTGTTCGGCCTGTTGATGGTGTTCTTCGCCTGGCGCGGCAAGCAGAGCACGAAGTGATATCAGGACGCTGTGAACGCTCCAGTTGTCGCGGCGACCGAGGCACAGGGACTGCATAAAGGTTATCACGATTAGGATCATGGCATCGCAAGGGAACATTCGAGACGCGAGAGCAGGCTTTCAGACGGCAGCGTTACCCACAGCCCTTGCTGGGCTTTGTGCAGTTGCGCTGGCCGCCGCAGCCACGGCTTTGGCGCTCTGGCAGCCGGGCCAGCCGGGCACCTACATTACCTTGGTGCAGCAGAAGCTCGCGCCGATGCCCGGGACCATTGGATCGGACGCGATTCCGCTGGATGAGGCCGACCGCGCGTTACGGCGGGGCAACGCGTTGCTGACCGCGCGCAATCCCGGCGAGGCAATCAAGGAATTTGAGCGCGCGGTGGCCTTGCAGCCGGCGTATGCGCTGGCATGGATCAACTTGGGCGTGGTGTATTACAATCTCAATCGCACCAAGGAAGCCAATCGCGCGTTTCTGCATGGCTACACGCTTGATCCTTACAACTTCCTGGCCGCGCACAATCTGGCTTTGTTGAACGAGATTGAGGGCCACCTCCATGTGGCGCGTGATTTTTATCAGCAGGCGGCGCGATTGGACCCGAAGAATGCGGAGGTCGCGAAGCGGTTGAAAAGCCTGAAGTCGCTTGACCGCTGAGCAAACTGGCTCACGCCCGCCGCCCGCTGACAGGTATCCATTATGAACAGAACTCGGAAGGTTAAATGGTGTCGCTGGGTCTTTGTGACCTTGGGCATTGGCGTGTGCACTGCGCTCAGCACGGCCCAGGACATCAACCCATATCCACGGCAGTTGCTTCGGACGGAACCGCTGCACCAGTGGCTCTTCCGTGCCGGCGCGGCGGGCTGGACCGCGCTGCACCACTGCACAGTCGCGGCGGTTGACGGCGTGCTGAAGATTCAAAGCAGCGGCAACGATCCTTATCTGATCAGCGGGCCGATTCGGATCGAAGGGCCGCTCGCGGTGCGGCTTCGCGTGAAGTGCGCCACCGGAGGTTCCGGGGAGTTCTTCTGGACGACGATCGAATCACCGCACACCAATCCTGAACACAGCCAACAGTTCAAGCTTATCCACGACGGCCAATGGCATGATTACACCGTGCGGTTGGACGCGCGCGGCACGGTCACGCGGTTGCGCCTTGACCCGGGTGGCACGCCGGGCGCGATTGAGGTGGAGAAGATTGAACTCATTCGCGAAATCCTGTATCCGCTCGAAATCCAATCAGTGCGTGTCGAGGGGCGTCAGATCGCTCTCTCTCTGACGAACCACGCGGACAAGGCGATTAGCTGCACAGTGGATGGGCGCCAAATCACGATGGCGGGTAACGCAGTGCAGACGGTCTCGTTCACCGCCGGTGGAAGATCGCCATTTGAGGCGCGCGAAATCGCTGTCCTGTCCGATGGTTTACCGCCGCTTCGCCGGACTATCTTTATTGCCGACGCCGGAGCTGCTGGCGATTGGATTGCGCGCACATCGCACGACATCACGCTGAAGGTTGCGCGCGACGGTTCGGGGGCGCGCGTCGAGTGTGGCGGGAAACTTGTCGGCTTCATTGCGCCGCTCGTTTGGAGTGACGGTGTTGTGCCGAAGCTTAAGCTGGTTGGCGAAAGCGGCTCGCTGCGCTTTGCCGCCGATGGCGTCGGCGTCACTCTCTCGCTGAGCGGCGAGGAAATCTCAATTGCCGTCCAGAGCGACACGGTATGCGAAGGGCCGGTGTTGCGTGCGCTGGGGTCGTTAAAACAGGGCGTGTTTGCCGGGCTGGAGTATCTCGGCAAAGGGGAGAAATCGTCATCAACGCTCGATATCGAGACGGAAGAGCACATCCGTTTCGCGCCCGATCCGCTGAAGGTCACGATGCCGCTGATGGCGTTTGTCACGGACCGGGCGTCAGTGGCGATGACGTGGCGGGACATGTCGCTGCAGCCGGTCTTCGCCACGCCGAACTTCCTCGATGGCGTAGAGGGCCACCGCGCTGCGTTACGGGGAAAGAAGATTGAAGCGACGATTCTGGTGCGAAAGCCAGCGCCGCTCGAGGATTCGATCTTGTGGGCGGTAAAGGAGCGCGGCCTGCCGGCACTGCCAAAGCCGCTGCGCAGTCGTGAAGCTCAGACGGTGCTTTCGTTGAAAGCACTGACCGGCCCGCCGCTGAAGACGGAGGCGGGTTGGGGACACTGCGCCGAGCCACATTGGCAGCGTCATCCATTCGCCGACTGCGCCTCAACAATCTGGCGGCTTACCGGCGAAGCGCCGCAACTTCCGAAGTTGGTGATGGGCGGTTCCCATGTTCGCAACGAAGCGATCTACTTTGTTACCGGCCGCGCGAAGGAATGGCTGACGGTGAAGTCATCGCAGGTTCGCGGCATCATCGGCGCCCAGAAAGCGGACGGCTCGTTCCGCTACAACGGCAAATACCAGCGCGGCCACTTTGAGGACACGGCCAGCGGCTACTGTGCCCAACACGCTGTCACGTTGTTGGAGCATGCGCGCGCCACGGGCGACAAGGTAGCGTTGGACGCGGGCGTGAAGACTCTCGAGTTCATGAAACGGTTCCGCACGCCGCGCGGCGCGCAGACTTGGGAGTGCGCGCTCCATACGCCGGATATTCTCGGTTCGGCACATCTGGTCCACGCCTACGTGCGCGGCTACGAACTGACCGGCAAACGCGAGTATCTCGACCTCGCGCGGAAGTGGGCGATCACGGGGCTGCCATTCGTCTATCAGTGGAGCTGCCAGCCAGTGATGCTCTACGCGACGACGCCGGTCTTGGGCGCAACAAACTGGCGAGCGCCAAATTGGATTGGCCTGCCGGTGCAATGGTGCGGCTACGATTACGCCTACGCGCTGACGATGCTCGTGCCTTACGACAAGACGCTCAACTGGCGGCACCTGGCCGAGGGTGTTCTCATCGCCGCTGAGCAGATGCAGTATCCCGACGGCGAGTTTGCCGGTTGTGTGCCGGATTCATTCGAACTCGCGACGCAAACGCGACGGCCGTGGAACATCAACCCGTGTGCGGTTGTTAGCCTGCGGCTCGCGTTGGAAGGAAAACTGGATGCGCTCGCCGTCGCCGCTGCTGAGGGTCACAGGGTGGTCGCACCGTTCCCGGTGACGATTCGCAGCGCCAAGGCGCGCATTCGGGCGAAGGAAGGCGTCAGTTACCAGGTGCTCGTGGACGGCCAGCGGGTCGTGGACGTGCGCTCGCAAGGTGAGGACGTGGTGTCGCTCGACTAATCGGTTTTGATTTTGCGCGGCCTCTGGTCCAGAATCCGCGCCGTCGTCGTCAAGGATTCGGAAGCCTATGAAGATCAAGAAAGCTGTTGTCACCGCCGCTGGCCGGAATCAACGCGGCTTGCCCCTGCAGACGTTGGTGGATCGTGACCGTGTCCAGAAGACCGCGCTGCGGATCATCGTCGAGGAGGCGTTGAATGCGGGCATCGAGGAGGTTTGCGTCGTCATTCATCCGGGTGACCGCGATGCCTACACGACGGCTGCCGGTGAACATGCGCGGCGACTGCGTTTCGTCGAGCAGGCCGCGGCACGAGGCTACGGGCACGCAGTGTTCTGCGCACGCGAGTTCGTCGGCAACGACCCGTTCCTGCATCTCGTCGGCGACCATCTCTACCTGAGCCGCGATGAGCAGGGCAAGCCATGCGCCCGGCAGCTCGTCGAGATCGCGGAGGCGGAACAATGTGCTGTCTCAGCGGTGCAAGCGACGCGCGAGACGATGCTGACCAACTACGGCACCGTCGGTGGCAAGCGCGTGCCGGTAAAGCCTCGTCTTTACACCATCGAACACGTCCTGGAGAAGCCGACACCCACCGAAGCCGAGCAGAGCCTGATCGTGCCGGGTCTGCGCGCGGGCTATTACCTTTGCTTTTTCGGCATCCATGTTCTCACTCCTGCGGTGATGGGAATTCTAGAGCGACAGATCAAGAGTGATGCGCCGAATGTCCACCTTTCGCCGGCATTGGCCGAACTGGCCGAAGCCGGACGTTATCTGGCGTATGAATTGAAAGGTCGGCGCTACGACATCGGTGTCCAATACGGCTTGCTTGTGGCACAGCTCGCGTTGGCGCTGGCCGGCAAGGATCGCGCCGAGGTGCTCGCGCAACTGGTCGAACTGCTTGCTACGGGCCGCGATCTGTGACGAAACCAAACGGCACCTCCATGTCTGAACTCACGAAGATCATCACCTCCGCTGACCCGGCGGTTCGCGATCAATCACTCGACGCCTTCTGTCGGCGGGCGACGCTGGCGGAGCTTCTGACTGAATGCGACGCGCTCGATGCCTTCCGCCGCTCCAGCGATAACCTTTACGAGCGGGTGCGCGCGCTGTTCTTCCTCTACGCGATCCATCGCTTCCATCTGCTGACGAAGCCGGGGATGAAGCCGAGCGGGTTGGTGCCGTTCGTCGGCTACGAGCACCTGTTACAGCGGCGGTTCGAGGAGGCGATCAGTTCCTTCCTGCGCGCGCAGCGAGAGCAGGGGCCGAACGAGACCGTGAGCAGCGCGCTGGCGGAGGCGTATCACAGCCTCGGCTTCCAGACGCTGGCGGATCAGGTGCGGCGCAGCGTGCGCACGGTGCGCGGCAACCAATGGATGTTCCGCATGGGCCATCCCTCAGACCAGCCGTTGCGCGTGCGGCCGGAGTTGCTCAGCCGAAGCGCGGCGTCCGGCGGCATGGATGGGGAAAGAGGCTTTCCTATTTTGCGCGAGCGGACGCCGGTGCGCATGGACCTCTCGCACAGCGCGTGGAGCGACATCTTTTTCCTCGGCATGGATTTTCCTGAGGGTGCGCGCGTGCTCAACGTCTCCATTGACCTCGCTGTGCGCGGGCGCGACGCGGAGCCCCGGCCGCCGGTGGAGAGTTACTTTCGCGTCATTGACGAGCCGGTGCTGCGACTGACGAGCGTGGACCTCGGCGCGACGGCGGAAATAACGGAGCTGCGCGACGTGTTCGACTTCGCAAAGGATTACCTCGGCCTGCTCAAGGCGGCGATCATTGCGTCGGGTATCCTGCCGCCGGGCATCGAAGGCTCCGGCCAGAGTCTTACCGATCTGCTCACGCGACTGGTGGGGCCGGGCCTCGGCATCGAACTGGTCAGCAGCGTCAACGACATCCCGAAAGGTTCGCGCCTGGCCGTTTCCACAAACTTGCTAGCGTGTCTCATCTCCGTCTGCATGAGAGCGACCGGCCAGGCGAAGTCGCTGACGGGCCAGCTTCAGGAATCCGAGCGCCGGCTCGTCGCGGCGCGCGCCATTCTGGGCGAATGGCTCGCCGGCTCAGGCGGCGGATGGCAGGACTCGGGTGGTGTATGGCCCGGCATGAAGCTGATTCAGGGCGTGCTCGCGGGCGAAGGCGACCCGGAGTTTGGCGTCAGCCGTGGGCGGTTGCTGCCGTCGCACAAGATTCTCGATGAGCGCGACGCGCCGCCGGCAGTGCGGGAGCAGCTCTGCAACAGCCTCATCCTCGTCCACGGCGGCATGGCGCAGAACGTCGGGCCGATTCTGGAGATGGTGACGGAGAAATACCTCCTCCGTTCCGAAGCTGAGTGGCAGGGGCGCAAGCAGGCGATGGGCGTGCTCGATGACATCGTTGCCGCGTTGCGGGGCGGCGGCAACCCGCGCGAGGCGGTCAGCCGCATCGGGGCGACGACCACGCGGAACTTCTTCGGGCCAATCCAGGCGATTATTCCGTGGGCGAGCAACTTCTACACCGAGACGCTCATCGAGCGGGCGAAGGCGGCGTTCGGCAAGGACTTCTGGGGCTTCTGGATGCTCGGCGGCATGTCGGGCGGCGGCATGGGCTTCATCGTTGCGCCGGAGATCAAGCGGCAGGCGCAGGACCGGTTGCAGGAGGTCATGCTGACAACGAAGGGCGAGCTGCAACACGCGCTCCCGTTCGCAATGGACCCGGTTGTATATGACTTCGGTATCAATCCGCGCGGCACGTTCGCGGATGTGCTGAGCCGCGATGAGGCGCTGATGCCGATGGGCTACTACGCGCTGCACATGCCGCAATGGCTGCGGATGGAGCAACGGACGCTCTCGCCGATGCGGCGCGCGGAACTTCAGCGGTTTGGCGTGGCGTGCCGGACGCGGCCAGAGCTTGGTGGCATGACGCGGACGCTCTTTGACCGGCTGTTGCCGCAGATCAAGCGCGACACGTCGCGACGCGGCGGGGCGACGTTGGTGGAACTGTTGGAGCGGTTCGGTTTCGACAGCGCGCAGCACGAGCAGATTCGGGCCGATCTTAAGAGCGGACGCATCGGCTTGGCGCAAAACCGCCTTCCCGCCAACACAACGATTGAAGATGTGCGGCGAGAAGACGTTTTCAACGCGACAGAGGGGCGCTCTCTCGAAGCGTATCGCGAGCATGGCATCGAGGCGCTCAGAGCAGGGGAGGTGGGCGTCGTGTCGCTGGCGGCGGGCGCAGGTAGCCGTTGGACACAGGGCGCGGGTGTCGTGAAGGCACTGAATCCATTCGCGCGGTTTGCCGGCAAGCACCGGACATTCATGGAGCTGCATTTTGCCAAGAGCCGGCGCATCAGCCGCCTGCACGGCGGCGTGATCCCGCACGTTGTCACAACGAGCTACTTGACGCACGAGCCGATCGAGGAATACCTGGCCTCGCCGGGCAAAGGCATCGCGTCCGGTTCTGGCGTAAAGGCGTTCCTGTCGCCGGGCCGCTCGGTGGGCCTGCGGATGATTCCGATGGCGCGCGACCTGCGCTTCGCGTGGGAGGAAATGCCGCAGCAGTTGCTCGATGAACAGGCGCAGAAGGTGCGCGAGAGCCTGCACGCCGCGCTCATCGGCTGGGCGCAGCAAGCGGGCGAGGGGAGCGATTACACCGACAACCTGCCGATGCAGTGTCTCCATCCAGTGGGTCATTGGTTCGAGGTGTCGAACATGTTGCGCAACGGTCTGCTGGCGCAACTGCTGCGTGACTACCCGCGCCTGAAATACCTGATGCTACACAACATTGACACGCTCGGCGCTGATCTCGACCCGGCGATGGTCGGCCTGAACATGTCTCTCGGCGCGTGCCTGACGTTCGAGGTCATCACGCGTCACGTGCATGATCGTGGCGGCGGCCTCGCGCGTGTGGGCGGCCACGTGCGGCTCGTTGAGGGTTTGGCGATGCCGCGCGAGGAGGCGGAGTTTGCGCTCTCCTACTACAACACGCTGACGACGTGGATAGACGTGCAGCAATTGCTGAACGCCTTTGGTCTGACCCGAGACGACCTGACGAACGAGGCGGCTGTCTCGGCGGCGATTCGCAAGGTCAGCGCGCGCATCCCGACCTACATCACATTGAAGGACGTGAAGAAGCGCTGGGGCCACGGTCAGGAAGACGTTTTCCCGGTCGCGCAGTTCGAGAAACTCTGGGGCGACATGACATGGCTGCCCGACGTGTCCTGCAAGTTCGTCGTCGTCCCACGGATGCGCGGCCAACAGCTTAAAGACGCAGCCCAGCTCGATGGCTGGCTCCGCGACGGCTCGCCCGCGTATATCGAGACGCTGTGTGAGTGGGAGTGAAAGTTGACAGCGACGCCATAGCACGACAAAGGGAACTCAAGTGGGTCAACAGCATCCATCGGATTGTCAGACGAATGAGGGTTCTGCCTCTGCCCCGAAGAAAAAAGCGTGGTATTCGCTTTGTTTGGCCGGAATTGCGTGGTCATTTATGGTTTTTGCGGTGGTGTATTTTGTTCTAGCCATGCCTCGCGGGTCTGTGTCAGGTGAAGTATTTGATGCCACACTGCAACACGTAGAGAAAGTCATAGCCGTCTTCGGCTTCTGCTGCAACCTGACGAGCTTGGCCGGCATTGGTTTTGCCATCTTGGGCACAGTCAAACGGGAATGGGGATTTGTCCTGGTGTTGGCGTGGATGCTTAACCTCATCGGGTTGCTTGCTGCACCATTTACGTTCATGTTTTTCGAGTAGAAGCCATTCTACGGTGATGAAGTCTGTGTGTTTTTGACTTTCGATTCCGACAAGGGACGATAGACTGCGTATCCAACGTGCTGATGTGCCGCGAGGCACAGCGTGTTAGCAGACAAGAGACAGCTTTATGAAACGAGAATCTTCCTACATCACCCGCCGCCGTTTCCTCACCGGTGCGACCACAGCTGCGGCGTTCTCCATCCTGCCGGGCGTGCGCGGCCAGACGACGCCGAACAATAAGCTCAACATCGCCGGCATTGGCATCGGCGGACAGGGTTCCACCGACCTTCGGAGCATTGATGAGCAGAGTCCGGGCGAGAACATTGTTGCGCTTTGCGACGTGAACGCGGCTCACGCGGCGCACACGTTCAAGAAGTATCCGAAGGCAAAGGTGTTCAAGGATTATCGGAAGATGCTCGACGAGATGAAGGAGATTGACGCCATCGTCGTTGGCACGCCGGACCATCATCACGCCTTTGCCTCGATGGAGGGGTTGCGGCGCGGCAAACACGTCTATTGCGAGAAGCCGCTCACACATTCGGTCTGGGAGGCGCGTCAGGTGGCCGAGGCGGCGCGCAAGGCGAAGGTGGCGACGCAGATGGGCAACCAAGGCGCAGGCTCGGAGGAGACGCGCCGGCTCTGCGAGTTGATCTGGGCCGGCGCCATCGGCAAGGTGCGCGAGGCGCACATCTGGACCGACCGCCCGTCGCGCGGTCTTATGCACGAGTATTGGCCACAGGGTGTGGAGCGGCCCAAGGAGACGCCGCCGGTGCCGGAGACGCTCGATTGGGACCTTTGGCTCGGCCCGGCGCCGGAGCGGCCTTACAATCCCGCCTACCTGCCGTTCAAATGGCGCGGGTGGTGGGACTTTGGCACCGGCGCGCTCGGCGACATCGGCTGCCATGCGATGGACCCGGTCTTCCGCGCGCTCAAGCTCGGCGCGCCCACGAGCGTCGAGGCCGTGTCCACGCGCGTGAACAAGGAGACTTACCCGCTCGGCTCTATCGTCACCTATCATTTCCCCGCCCGCAGCGCGGAGATCCAGAAGCACAACCCGCACGTGGCCGGCCTCAGCGGCAAGAGCGCGGGCGCGGTGGAGATGCCGCCGTTGAAACTGGTGTGGTATGACGGCGGCCTGCGCCCGGCGCGGTTCGACGGCGTGCCGGACGGTATCGAGATGGGCACCAACGGCCGGCTGCTCATCGGCGATGCCGGCATCATGCTCGGCAGCTACATCTACCCCGAATCCCGCCGTCACGACTTCCACAAGACGCCGCAAACCATCCCGCGCGTCAAAGGCCACGCCGCCGACTGGATTGAGGCGTGCAAGACAGGCAAGAAGTCCGGCGCAAACTTCGACTGGGCCGGCCCGCTGGCGGAGGCCGTGCTGCTCGGCAACGTCCCCTTGCGCGTTGAACTCCGCCAGAAGCTGACCCTGCATTGCCTCCAGTGGGACTCCGCCAACCTGCGCTTCACCAACATGGACGAGGCCAACCAGTTCATCCGCCGCGAGTATCGCGCCGGTTGGACGCTCTGAGGTCTGAGTGGTCGGTTTCGCGGCGTGCGCTGGTATTGCTGCGCTTGCATGTTTCTTCCGGTTTGGATAAGAACTGAAGCCGTCAGGGAAGGTCAGCGACGGGAGAAAGCATCATGCGCGAACTCATTGGTCAGCGAATCGGCGACTACGAGATTCTTTCCGAGATTGGTCGCGGCGCGATGGGCGTCGTCTATAAGGCGCGCCAGTATTCTCTGGACCGTCCGGCGGCGGTGAAGGTTCTCTCGCCGTTGTTCGCGGCCGATGAGGGCTTCATTGAGCGGTTTAAGCGCGAGGGGATGATCATGGCCTCGATCACCCACACCAACATCGTCTCGGTTTACGAGGCTGGCTCTCATCTCAACCTCGAAACCGGCGAGCGGCTCCATTACTTCGCCATGGAATACGTCGAGGGCGAGTCGGTGCAGAGCCGCCTTAAGCGCCAGGGCCGCATCACTCCCGACGAGGCCGTGGCCATTGCGGTGCATGTGGCGCAGGGCCTGGAGTGTGCGTGGAACAAGGCGCGGCTGATCCACCGTGACATCAAGCCCAGCAACATCTTCCTTTCCAGCCAAGGTGACGTGAAACTCGGCGATCTGGGTCTGGCCCGTTGCGCGGGCGACATGCAAGCCGGCAAGAGCCTGACGGAGACGGGCGGCATGATCGGCACCGCTTACTACATGAGTCCGGAGCAGGCGCGTGGCGAGCGCGACATTGATTTCCGCAGCGACATCTACAGCCTCGGCTGCACGCTCTACCGGATGCTGTGCGACAGGCATGTCTATGAAGGCGCGTTCGCCAGCGTCGTCGTCCAGCACTTGACCGAGCCGCCGCCGAACCTTCGGATGCAGTTGCCGGACTGCCCGGTGGAGCTGGCGAAGTTGATCGAAAAGATGCTGGCGAAGCATCCGAGCGGACGCCACCAGAACTATGACGAACTGATCACGGAACTTCGTCGCGTCCACAAGTTGCTGACCCAGCCTAAAGCCGCGCCGACGCTGCGTCCGCGAGTGAAGAGGACGCAGACGCCGTTGACTTACGGCGTCGTGGCGCTCGCGGCGGCCGCGATTACTGCCGGTGTGTTTGTGTGGGCTCCGTGGAAGGCCGAGCCTGAAGCGTCGGAGCGCGGAGCATTGAGCGTGCGGCCGGCCCCGCGTGCAGCAGAGCTGGCGCCGAAAGAGGCGGTTCCTGCGGAAGCGACAAAGCCTGCCACACCCGCCGTCGTCCCAATGGCGGCGACTCCCCAGGCCAACGCCGCCGTGGCTGTCGTCGCTTCACCTGCCACACCCGACGTTCCGCGTCCCGCGCCTCCTGCCGAAGCTTCTGCAAAACCCGAAGCAAAGGCTGTTGTTGTGACGCCTGCGACCATTGCGCTTGTGAAAGCCGGTCAACCGCTGCTGACCTCCATCGGCATGGAGTTGGTTCCCATCGCGGAGGGCGAGTTCATGCTGGGCAGCACGCGCGAGGAACGGGAGTGGGCGGCGGGTATGACGGGCGGTCGTCCAAATCCAATGTCGCTGCAAGGCGAAGGCGAAGAGCCGCGTAAGACTGTTATCCGCCAGCCGTTCTGGCTCGGACGGACGGAGGTGACGGTGGGGCAGTGGAAACAGTTCGTGGTGGCGACCAAGTATGTGACGGAGGCGGAGAAAGACGGGCCATGCTGGGCGCCGAGTGATGAGCACACGTGGCGGCGCGTGGAGGGCGCGAGTTGGAAGGATCCGCATTTCGCCGACCCGCCGAAGGACAACGAGCCGGTGTGCTGCGTCAGTTGGAACGACGCCGTGGCGTTCTGCGCGTGGTTGAACGAACGGGAGAAGAGCAAGGGGAAGTTACCGGCCGGTTGCAAGTTTCGGCTGCCGACGGAGGCGGAGTGGGAATACGCGTGCCGCGCCGGCAAACAGACGAAGTTCTGGTGGGGCGACGCGCAGGAGGAGGGCGAGGGCCGGCTCAACTGGAGCCGGACGCGGCGGGAGCAGCCGGCCATAACGCCGGTGGATTACCGCGGCGCGCAGGGCCGGAACGGATTCGGGCTGGCGGACATGCTAGGCAATGTCTGGGAATGGTGTCTGGACGACTTCGATACCAAGGGTGCGCATGAGGAACTTTGGACCGGTCATGATTCCCTGCGAGTGATAAGGGGAGGTGCGTTCGGAGGCGGCCCCGGTCTGCCCCGTTGTGCGTTTCGTGAGTCCCGCCAGGCGGGGGAGTCGGCGGCCAATTGCGGGTTCCGGGTTTGTTGCGGCGTGGCGCGCTGAGTGGGGAAGTGGGCTTGGAGCGGCTCGGACGCGCTGGCGGAGGCCGTGCTGTTCGGCAATGCCCCGTTGCGCGTCCAGCTCCGCGAGAAGCTGACCCTGCATCGCCTCGCGTGGGACTCCGCCAACCTGCGCTTCACCAACCTCGAAGAGGCCAACCAGTTCATCCGCCGCGAGTATCGCGCTGGATGGTCGCTCTGAGGTTCGGGCGGCGGCTGACGACACGGCTGGGGTTGGGACGGTGCGGAGTGATGGAGCAGCTCGTGCGTTGCAGTCCCAAGCCGTCGGGTGCTACACTCCACGCCCATGAGCCGAGAGCCTCTCTCCGTCATCTCCAATCTCCCAGTCCTTCTCGTCATCGGCTGCTTGACCACGACCCTTGCCGCCGCCGAACCCAACCCCGCGCCGGCGTTGCCTCCGGTCATAGCCGAGAGACTCAAGGGCAAGGACCCCGCAAAGGTCACCGACTTGGCCTTGAGGAACTCGGAAATCCGCGATGAAGACCTTGCTGCCCTCAAGCCGCTGACGCAGTTGGAGTGGCTTGACCTCTCCCGCACGCAGGTCGGCGACGCGGGGCTGGAGCATCTGACGCCGCTGTCCCAGTTGAAATTGCTTGATCTTGAGAGCACGCAGGTCAGCGATGCGGGGCTGGAGCATCTGAAGCCGTTGACGCAGTTGATGTCGCTTAACCTCGCCTACACGAAGGTTAGCGACGCGGGGCTGGAGCATCTGAAGCCGCTGTCCCAGTTGAAATCGCTTGACCTCACCGGCACGAAGGTCAGTGACGCGGGGCTGGAGCGTCTGAAGACGCGGACGCAGTTGAAGTCGCTTTTCCTCTCCGGCACGAAGGTTAGCGACGCGGGGTTGGAGCATCTGAAACCGCTGACGCAGTTGAAGTCGCTTTTCCTCATCGGCACGAAGGTCAGCAACGCGGGGCTGGAGCATCTGAAGACGCTGACGCAGTTGGAGTGGCTTGCTCTCTCCCGCACGCAGGTCAGCGACGCGGGGTTGGAGCATCTGAAACCGCTGACGCAGTTGAAGGAGCTTTGGCTCAACGGCAGGCAGGTGACGAAAGCGGGAATGGATGCGCTTCGGAAACATCTGCCGAAGTGCGAGATTAACTGGTGGCCCCGCTAAGCGACCGGCGGAGGAGGAGGGGGGGGGCTGCGGGGGTGTATCGGGGCGTTGGCACCACCCAACCCTAGCGGCGCTACCACCCACCCCTAGAACTTCCATGCCGGAGTCGGTGGCGGGTTCATTGGGGTTGAATGTGGGCGTATCTCGGCAGCTCCTGGTTGAGGGTTGGCTCTTCTTAGCCAGTTATGGCCCGAAAGGTGAAGCTGGCATATCAGGACGTTGGTTTCAGACCGTAATCCACTGAAAAACAGTGACTTCGGGCGCTGGGGACGTGTCGGGGCGGTGCTCGGCGAGTTGTCGGGGATTGCACGCACCCTATAGGGTGTGTGCGTCCGACGTATAAGGTGTGTGCACCCTACCTATCGTGTTCTCGCGTCCTACCTATGGTTGCGCGCGCATCCTATAGGGTGCGTGCATCCTACGTATAAGGTGCGCGCGTTCTCCAGCTACCGCACGCGGACGAGGACGACGCCGTGCCGGGGGACGGTGGCTTTGAACTGTCCGTCGAACTTGCCGAGGTCGCGCTGACGCCAGAGGTCGCGGACGGTCTTCTTGCCGGTGAGGCCGAGGTCGCTCCACTTGGCGGTGATGGTGGCGGGCAGTTCGCCGCGGTTGCAGAGGCCGACGGCGCGGGAGCCGTCTTCCATGCGCTTGACCATGAGGAAGGTGTCGTCGGTGAGCTTGACGACGGCGGCGCTGTCGCCGAGCGGGTCCTGGTTGACCTCGATGACTTCGGGGTTGCAGAGAACGTTGAGGGTGAAGGGGTCGAGCTGGCTCATGTCGCCGCTGTAGAAGAGCGGGGCGGCCATGAGGCTCCAGAGGGACATGAAGGAATACTGCTCGGTGGGCGTGAGGGGGCAGGGTTTGGGCATTCCTTCGCCGCGCGCGTCGCCGACGTAGCCGATCTGGATGTAGTCGGGGTCGTTCCACGCGCCGGGCTTGGACCATGCGCGGTGTTCGGCGTTCTTGAGGGCGACGGCGAAGATGCGGTTCAGCTCCGCGCCGAGGTCGCCCGCGGTGCGCCAGCAATGGCCGCCGATTTCCGCGCCCCATTCCCAGACGTCACCCATGCCGTATTGGCAGAGGTTGAAGACGACGTCGCGCGGGAGGCGCTTGAGGATGCCGCCCATGAGAATGTAGGGCTTCTTCATCATGTCGAGGCTCTTGTCGGCGGCGGCGACCTTGCTGTAGGAGCACCAATCGTATTTCAGGAAATCAAAGCCCCACTCGGCGAAGAGCCGCGCGTCCTGTTCCTCGTGCTGGTAGGCGCCGCAGTAGCCGCCGCAGGTGAGCGGCCCGGGGGAGGTGTAGATGCCGGCTTTGAGGCCCTTGGCGTGGATGTAGTCGGTGAGGGCGCGCATGTTGGGGAAGTGTTTGTTGGGGAGGATGTTCCCGGCGGCGTCGCGGAACGGGCCGACGCGGAGCGGGTCGGGCGGTCTCCGGAGATCCGCGCTCGGTGCGTTCATCCAGCAGTCGTCAATGTTCACGAAACTGTAGCCCACGTCGGCCATGCCGGTGCGCACCATCACATCGGCGGCCTCGCGCATCATGACGTCGGTGACGCGGTTGTAGTGGGCATACCAGTGGTTCCAGCCCATCGGCGGCGTGAGGGCGAGCGTGTCGCCGCTGACGATCTTGAACGCGCGCGTGACGGAGCCGTGGCGGTTCTTGGCGTGGAATGTCACGGTATGCTCGCCGCGGGCGGGGGCATTGCCGGTGATGATACCGGTCTCGGCGTTGAGACGGAGGCGCGACGGCAAACCATCGGCAGCGAACTGGATGGGCCGCTCGCCAGTGGTCGGAATGCGGTAGATGAAGGGATGATCGGGGCGGCAACCATAGACCTTGGGGCTGTTGATGCGCGGCGCGCGGGGGGGCTTCGGCGTGAGGATGACTTTCTTCTCCGCGGGGGCGTTGACGGTGCGGGGCTTCGCGCCGGCGACGATGAACCGCGGCTCGGCCCAGTCGGCGTGATCGAAGTTGTTGCTCTCGCCGACGTGATCCACCTTCAGCAGCAGCGAGCGAACGCCTTTGAGGTTGAGGTCCACGGCTTTCGCCGCCTCGCCACGCTTCATTGCGCCGGAGGTCCAGAGCTTCTTGCCGTCACCAATGATGATGAAGCAGGCGGAAGCGGTTTCGTTCGGTGCGCCGTCGTCCACGCCGACGGAGGCGAGAAACTTCTGTGCTCGGCCGTCGAGTTCCAACCAGAGCGTGCTGAGCGCGCGCGTGCCGATGCCGTTCTGGAACTTTTGGCCGGCGATGGAGAGTGGCTTGCCGTTGAAGGCTTTGTCCACCTTTGGCTTGCTCCAGCCCTCGAAGTGCAGGTTGGCGAGGTCGAGAGAGGTAAGGGGAACGGTTTCCGCCGCCAGACACGCCGAGGCAACGCCGAGAGTGATCGCGAAGAGGATGCGCTTCATGCGCGCATTCTATGCGGTGAGCCGGCAAATGGCACCAGAAAACCTGTCGCGCTACTTCTTCTGCACCGCGTAGAGGTGGCTCTGCGTCGCGATGTAAATGGTGCCATTGGCGATGGCGGGCGTCGCGACGATGCCGGAGCCGAGATTGATGGTGTTGATGATCTTCTTCTCCTTGCTGGCGGCAAAGATGAGGAAGTCGCCGTCGTCGGTGCCGATATACATCTTGCCGTTGGCGATGACGGGCGAGCAGCAGATTGGCGTCTGCATGTCATGCATCCAGTGTTGCTTGCCGGTGTCAGGGTCGAGACAGAAGATGCGGCCGCTGTTGTCGGCAGTGAAGAGCAGGCCGTCCGCGATGGCGACGGTGGAGAGACTGCGGTCAATCTCGTCGAAGAGCCAGACCTTGCCCGACTCGGTGATGTCGCCGGTCTTGGTGGCGTCAATGCATACCAACTCGCCGCGTCCGCGGCCGTGCTTCGGGTCTTGGCCAACGGAGGCGTAGATGCGGTTCTTGTAGAAGACGGGCGTGGCGATGCACTCGCTGGGGCCGGTCTTGTTGCGGTATTTGCCCTCACGATGTGCGGCGGCATTGAGGTCGAACTTCCAGACGGTCTTCAGACGGCCGAGTTTCTCGCCGGGCGCGGGCGGTTCCGGCTTGGCGTCGAACGCATAGCAGCAGCCGTCGCCGGCACCGAAGAAGATCATTTGGCGGCCGTTGACGACGGCGGACGAAGGCGAACACCACTCGCCGTGGAGTATCTTCGGACCGACCTTCGCGTCATCGCGGGCGATGATCTTGCCGGTCTTTTTCTCTATCACGATGAGCGACGGGCAGTTCGGGCGCGGGATGACCTTGTGGGTCCGGTTCACGCCGTTGGACGGACAGACGTAGAGGTAATCGCCGACGATGAGGATGGAGCAATCGTTGGCGTCCTGCGGCCAGCATTCCACGTCGGGGTGTGTGAGCATGTCCACTCGCCAGATGATGTCGCCATCGGTGGGGCAGAGCGGCGTGACCGGCTTCTCTCCTTCGGTTGCCATGAACTCGGCTTCCTTCCTAAAAGGCCCGTCGTTGCCTTTTGCTTGGCCTTTGATGTCCATGCAGAGCACTTCGTCGCGATTGGAGCAGAAGTAGAGGCGGTTACCTTCTACGACGGCGGTGGAGCAGACGCCTAGGTTGAGACAGTCGTAATTGAACAGCGGGTCTTTCTTGACGACGCCAGCGGCCGGGATGAGCAACTGCCAGAGCAGTTTGCCAGTAGCCGCGTCGAAGCAGAGTTCCGCGCCGCCGCCCTTGGTCGAGTGACGGTCGTCGTAGCGTGTGTCGCTGTTGGTGCCAACGAACACCTTGCCGCCAGTAACGACGGGACTGCCATAGCAGTGCGTCGCCATACGCGCGATCCAGCGCACGTTCTTGGTGGTGCTGAGGTCAACCTCTGGCACCTTTGGCGACGTGCCCCACTGCGGGCCGGCGAGGTTGGCGTCGGGATTCTTGATGCCACTGCCGAACTTGTTGTCAGCGGGCACGGGCGGTTTGGTGGCCGTGCCGGTCGCCGTAGTCGTTATGTTTGTGGCCGGTGGCGGAGATGATTTTACTCCGGGCACAAACCAGTCCGGCAGGTTCTTCTCATCGGAAACCATGTTGCAAGAGTTATCGCGTCCCCATCGCGTCCAATCGCCGGCAGCAGCGGGGCTGCTCTGCCAAACAAGAGGGAGGATCAACAGCGAGAGAAACATCGAAGCGTTCTGTGTTTGCATTGAGATAAGCTGACGTGTTGTTTTTTTGAACAATGAACAGTTTGAACACCGTAAATCGATGGAAGTCGCAAACCAATGTTAATCCTTGCCGCGCGTCCGCCTGCGGGAGTATGGATAATCCATTGCAGTGGCTTCCACCTGACATTAACGGTTCAATAGTTATGAAAACACTTCTCACGCGTCGCGCTTTCCTTCACACCACGGCCGCAACGGCGACATTCACCATCCTGCCCGGCCGGCTGCTGGCCGGCGTGCGGCAGTTGTCGCCGAATGAGAAGCTCAACGTGGCCGGCATCGGTGTCGGCGGCATGGGCAAGAGCAACCTGCGCAACCTCGAAAAGGAGAGCATCGTCGCGCTGTGCGACGTGGACTTGAACCACGCGGCCAAGACAATCGAGCGCTACCCGAACGCAAGGGTTTGGACCGATTACCGCGAGATGCTGGAGAAACAGAAGGACATTGATGCGGTGATGATCGCCACGCCTGACCACACGCACGCGGTCATTTCGATGGCCGCAATGAAGGCTGGCAAACACGTCTATTGCCAGAAGCCGCTCTGCCACGATGTCTATGAAGCGCGGATGCTGGCAAAGTTCTCAGCCGAGTCAAAGGTCTGCACGCAGATGGGCATCCAAGGACATTCGATGGAAGGCATCAAATTGATCTGCGAGTGGATTTGGGATGGCGCACTCGGTGAAGTGCGCGAAGTGGACGCGTGGTGTTCGCTGACGTATTACCCGTGGGGCCACGCGGGGTGGAGTTCCAAGTGGGGCGCTGCGCGGCCGACGGACACGCCGTCATTGCCGGAGAAGCTGAACTGGGACCTGTGGCTCGGTCCCGCGCCGGTGCGGTCGTATCATCCGGCGTATCATCCCGCCGTGTGGCGCTGCTGGTGGGATTTCGGCAACGGGATGATGGGCGACCGCGGGGCGCACACACTTGATCCGATAGTGACGGCGCTGAAGCTCGGTGCGCCGACGAGCATCGAGGCGACCTCCAGTGATCTCAACCCGGAGACGCATCCGATTTCCGCGATCGTGACGTTCAAGTTCCCTGCCCGCGGGAAATTGCCGCCGGTGAAACTGACGTGGTATGAGGGCACGCGGCCGCCGTGTCCGGAAGAACTCAAGGATGGCCGCGAGATGCCGAAGGAAGGCGGCGCGTTGATCAAGGGCAGCAAGGGCACGCTCATGTGCGGCGTCTATGGCAACAGTCCCCGGTTGATTCCGGAAACGGCGATGCAAGCCTACAAACGGCCGGCGAAATCGCTGGCACGCATCCAAGGCGTTCACGAGCAGGATTGGGTGGACGCCATCAAGAGCGGCAAGAAAGCCGGCGCGAAGTTCGAGTATTCCGGTCCACTGACTGAGACCTGTCTGTTGGGGAATATCGCCAAGCGCACGGACGCGCGCATTGAGTGGGACGCGGCGAACATGAAGGTAACAAACGTGCCCGAAGCGAACAAATACGTCCGCTGCGAGTATCGGAAGGGGTGGAGTCTCTAGCCCGTTGTGAAGGAAGCGCAGCGCAAAAAACCTATTTCAAACTCTTGACAGATTTGCACCAATGGCTAGAATGCGCCGGTTGCTGGGAGAAGGCAACTGGGTTCTTTAGGAAACAATTTTAAGCGGGCCGGCTCCCCGCCGGTCTGCGCGCCGCTTCCCCCCGGCGGCGCACCACGGCCTCAGTCGAAAGACTGGGGCCGTTCGGTTTCTAGGGTCGGGGATGCGTGCTGTCAGTCGCAAAGACCGGCGCCGCCGCACTTCGGACACGCTATGAAACCACTGCCGCGGCAAAATGTGCACTCAGAGCTGCCCTTGCCACTACAGACCGGGCACTGGGTGCGCGCGAACGTGCCGCCGCCGGTGGCACGTCCGGTGCCGTTGCATGCCACGCACTTGGCCTTGCCGTCCTGACAGTTGGGGCAGTCCGTTACACAAGCGCCTTTGCATTGGGAGCAGAGCTTTGCCTGTGCCTGTTTATCCAGCTTTGTGGCGGTATTAGCCGACAACTGTGCCTTGGCTTCGGCGGGCATCCATGCGCAGCCGACCTGAACGAAGTTCAGGCGCTTGGCGCGGGCGAGAAACTCATCACTGAACACCTTCGGATTGCCAGCCTTGACCCGGCGGCCCGCGGTGCCAAGAAGAAACCTTGCCTCGTCTGATGCATTCCGGCTGAGAGGCGCGGCCTGATGGATGAGAAGCAGGTTGTGGCAGATTTCGAACGCCTGCGCGAACTGCCGTTGGTCGAGTTGTGCCGATGCTTCCTTCAATTCACCGGCCACCCAACCGTCGGCGGCGAAGCTCAGAGTTGAGACAAGTGCGATTATCGTGACGGCAAGCCATTTCTTCATGGTGTTCTCCTTCGGTCTTTGAGGCTTTGATTAAACCATCTTCCAACGAATTTCCTTTACGGTAGAAACTTTACCACGCGCGGCGCGAAAAATCATTACATCTTTGGGCAGCGCGGAAGCGGGGACGGCCTACGCTTTGCCACTGAGTTCCCAGCCGTCCAGAAACGCGGCGACGCACTTGGGCAACTGGGACGAGTAGCCGCCTTCCAGCAGCGCGAACATCGGCAGTCGCAGCGCCGCCAGCCGTCGCCCGATCTCGCCAAAGGTTTCGATTTCCAGTCGCATCTCTGTGATCGGATCGCGTTTGTAGGCGTCGAAGCCGGCTTCAACGGCGACCAACTCCGGTTTGAACGCGCGCACATCCTCCAACGCGCGCGAAAAGACCTCCAGATATTGCGTGGCATCTGTTCCCGGCGGGAGAGCGTGGTTCAACACATTACCCTCAGACCGCAGACCGGTGCCAGGATAACACGGGCTTTGGTGCAGCGAGACGCAGAGCACTTCCTTCACGCCGTGAAAGATATCCTCCGTGCCGTTGCAGTGGTGACAGTCAAAGTCAACAATCGCCACTCGCCGCGGCCCGCCCGGTTCCGCCAGCAAACGTGACAGCGCGATGGCGACGTTGTTGAAATAACAGAATCCCATCACGCGGTCGCGGCACGCGTGATGTCCCGGCGGGCGCATCAGAGAGAACGCCGGCGTGCCGCGCCATGCCAACGCGGCTGCTTGAATTGCCGCTCCGGCGGAGCATCGCGCGTGATCGAGAATTCCCGCAATGGCCGGCGTGTCGGGGTCGTTGGACTCGGCGCGGCGGACCTCCTCCAGCAGCCGCGGCGTATGCACGCGCAAAATGTCCGCCTCTTCGCACGGCTGTGCCGCGACGAACTCGTGTCGTGGATTCTGGCGTAACAGATCCGCGCAGCCGAGCACACGCCGAGGGGATTCCGGATGGCCGGGCGAGTTGTAGCCGGCGCATTCGGGTGAATAGATGATCTTCATGGCGTGACGCAGAGTATAATGGCACCGCGCGTTCCTGCTATACGAAACCAGCGCCCGCCGCTACCATGCGGAAAATGCGCGTTTGTCATATCATCACGCGGCTCATCGTTGGCGGGGCGCAAGAGAACACCCTCGCCAGCGTTGTGGGCTTGCGGCGGCTGCCGGGCTATGAGTGCGTGGACCTCGTCAGCGGGGCTGAAGCCGGCGCGGAAGGTTCATTGGTTGAACAAGCTCGGCGGACCGGTGTCGAGCCGGTTTGGGTGAAGGCGCTGCGCCGCTCGATCAATCCGATTCATGACGCGCGGGCGTTTGTTGAGCTGGTTTGGCTGCTGCGGCAAGGGCGTTACGACATCGTCCACACGCACAGCGGCAAGGCGGGGTTTCTTGGTCGGCTTGCGGCGCGCGTTGCCGGTGTGCCCGCCATTGTTCATACCATCCACGGACCGTCGTTTGGACCGTTTCAGGGAACAATGGCGAACGCCGCACTTCAGTTTGCCGAGCGCGTCGCTGGCCTTGTGACGACGCGCTTCGTGTCGGTCGCTGATGCGATGAGCCGGCTCTATCTCGACGCGGGCATTGGTTGCGCGGAGGATTACGTGACCATTCACAGTGGTTTTGACGTGGACGCCTTCGCCCGCGCCCTGCTTGATGCAAAGCTCCGATCCAAAATTGGTGACGGCCCGATCGTTGGCCAGATGGCGCGATTGTTTGAACTGAAGGGATGGGAAAGCTTCTTCGAGATGGCGTGCGCGCTGCCAGAGGCGAAGTTTCTGATCGTCGGGGACGGTCCGTGGCGGACGAAACTGGAGGCGTGGGCTGCGGGACCGGATTTGCGCGGTCGTGTTCACTTTGCGGGTCTTGTGGCACCGGCGGATGTGCCACGGTGGATTGCAAACATGGACGTGCTCGTCCACCTCTCGCTACGCGAAGGTTTGCCGCGCGCCGTGGTGCAGGCGCTTGCTGCGGGCAAGCCTGTGGTGGCGCACGCGTTGGACGGCACACCGGAAGTTGTGGTTGACGGCGAGACTGGATTCCTGATTCCTCCGGGTGACGGTGCTGCGTTGGTGGAGCGGGTGCGTCGGTTGTTGCGTGATCCGGCGCTGGCCTCTAGCATGGGCCGGCGCGGACAGGCGCGTGTGCTGGAGGAGTTCGCGGTTGCAACAATGGTGTGCCGCCTCGACGAGCTGTATCGTTCGCTGATTTCAAAATGCAACCTTGGCTAACCCTCATCATCGCTGCCGTTGCCGCGTTCGCGCTGACGCCGCTGGCACGGCTTGCGTCGCGCTGGCTCGGTTTCCTCGACGATCCGGGTTATCGCAAGATTCACGCGGAACCGATGCCGCTGCTTGGTGGCGTGGCGGTGTTCGCTGCGGTGGCGCTTGGCGTGCTGGCGGCAGGGCCGGCTGAGCTGGCGGAAGACGGACGGCATCTGGCGGGCATTCTTGGCGGCGCGGCGCTGGCGCTGGCGCTGGGCTTGGTGGATGACCGGCGGGATTTGAAAGCCGCGCCGAAGCTTATGGGACAGTTGCTGATCGCGCTGGTGGCGGCCGCGAGCGGTTTACGCATGACACTTTTCATTCCTGTGCCGGCGCTCCAATGGTTGCTGACGGTGCTGTGGCTGGTGACGGTGATGAACGCGCTGAACTTCATGGACAACATGGACGGTCTCTGCTCCGGCGTCGGCGCGATTTGTGCGTTGATCTTCGGCGGCATCGCGATGGCACACGGCCAACCGCTGGCGGCCACGCTGGCCGCGGCGCTGGCGGGTGCGTTGCTGGGATTTCTGCCGTGGAATTTTCCTCGCGCGAGAATCTTCCTGGGTGATGGCGGCAGCCACCTCGTGGGCTTTCTTCTTGGAGCGTTGGCATTGTTGCCGAGCTACTACCAGCACCGCAATCCGAGTCCGACGCTGCTGCCGGTGCTCATCCCGCTGATCGTGCTGGCGTTGCCGCTGTTCGATTTGGTGGCGGTGATGTGGCAGCGATGGCGGCAGGGCGTGCCGGTGTATATCGGGGACACGAACCACATTTCGCATCGCTTTGTGCGGCTGGGCTTGTCACCGGTGGCGGCGGTGACGGTGCTCTATTTGCTGACCTTGGTGTTGGGTTTTGGGGCGGTGTTGTTGTTGTGGGCGCCGCCGTGGGTCGCGGTGTTGGTGGTGGCGCAGACGCTGGGTGTGCTGGCTGTGGTGACGGCAATGCAATACTTCGGCGCGAGAAGGAATGGCAGTGGTCGGTGAAGCGCGGGATGCCGCTGAAAACCGTCGTGCAGGGGCGAACGCGAAAAGTCTCTTCACTCGAAACTTGTCGCGAGAGCAATGTCACAGTAAAACAGCCGGGTCATTTACGATGAAACGTCATCGCGGAAACCTGGTTTTGATGATTGGCCTTCTGAGCCTGGCTCTGATGGTCGCCAGTCTCGTATTGTCCGCGCTGGGCGTGAAAGTCTTCTGCAATCCGATAAAGCCGGCTGGCAGTGGGAGTGTGTTTCTGCACGCGATGGAGGTGAGTGTCGTCGCTTTTGTGTTGGGTTACGTCGCCTGTTGGATGGGGAGGATGGATCTGCACAAGATGCACGTGGGGAGGATGGATCGCAAAGGCCGGCCACGCACAAATGCCGGCCGCCTCTGCGGGATCATCGCCATGTCGGTCGCCGTCGCGAACGTCGCTGTGACGACCAGTTTGTGGCTGCTGATTGACACGGCCGGATCGGATGGCGTGGCCTCGTGGTGGAGATAGCCACGGGCGGGCGGTTGGGCCGCGCTCGATTGTCCGGCGAGCCGGAACAAGCGGATTCTTGCACGTAGCGCAGCCATTCGGTGCTTGCAGTGGTAACAGTGGCGCAGTAGAAACGCACAACGGAATCACTCCTATGAAACCTCATCGGGCAACTCTTATCCTGGTCCTGGGCATCCTCAGCCTCGTGCTTTGTGCGCCGCTGGGCATCGCTGCATGGATCATGGGCAACGGCGACCTCAAGGAAATGGACGCGGGCACGATGGACCCCAGCGGCCGCAGCAACACCACCGCCGGCCGCATCTGCGGCATCATCGGCACCGTGCTCTTGATCATCGGCGTCGTGATCGGCGTCGGGGCGATGATTATCGGCATATTCGCCGCCGTGGCCACGCATCATTGACGCGACGGCGCCGCGGAAGCATTTTGGAAAGTGGGGCTGTAAGGAGCGAGGGAGCGGCAGGAAAAAGCCGCTCCCTCGCTTGCTTTATGCCGGCGACGGAAAGGGCAGGGGACGGTCAGCGGTTCACGGCGCCATCTTCTGCACGGGACCGCTCCAAGGGCCTTGGCCGGCGGTGCCGAGGGCGGCCACGCGAAACCAATACTTCGTCCCGCTCGCCAGCTCCTTGATCGTGCAGGAGGATTTCGCCACCAGCAGCAATTGCTTCCAGTTCTCCGGCGAGTCTGGGTCGGTGCACATCTCCACCACGTAACTGCGCGCGTTGAGCATGCCGTCCCACGTCAGGTCAATCCGCCCCGGCCGGTCGCCCATCGTCGCGTGAAACCCCTCCGGCGCAAGCGGCAGATGCGCCACGGTGCGCGCGCCGCGCAGCTTGAAGCCCGTGCTGACGATCTTGCTCTCGCTGCCTTGGCTATCAATCTCCACGCGCGCCGCCAGAAAGCCATACTCCTGATCCCATCGCTTCTCGGCTGCTTTCACGCGGGCCACCGCGGCGCGATAGTCGGCACGCTTGACGGCGGCATTCTCATGGGCCGCCGTGAGATCGTCATGCGCCGCTTGAAACGGCGGCAGCCAAGTGCCGGCGTTCGGAAAGGCATCGCTATTGGTCAACGCGCCAAGGCGTTCCTTGCCGGCGGTCACCTTCTGATTGACAGTCCACCCTCGGACATTCTTCTTGATTCTGGCCATGATTCGGTTCCTCCTGTTCTCGTGTTTGGCTCATGGCGACGGTTCCGAACCGCGCCGACACTCGCGTTTTCTGCCAGAATTGGGTTGGTTAAGCAAAATAATAATTTCAAATAATCAATTAGCGTTTTCAAAACGCAAAATGCCAATCGCAATCAAGTGCGCATCAATTGCATCGTTGGTATTTGAAAATGAAAGTAATGAAATAGCAATCGAATGCTAGAAAGAAGCGAATGCATATTTGCACGTGGAAAATGAATCAATGCAGGATGCAATGGACAAATATTGAAGTAAAAGTGAAGTGAAGTGATATGCAAAGTTAGAACAGCGAAATGAAATCAGCAGATGGCAAATTGAAACTGGCAAAACATGAAACGCAATCGCCGTCAGAGAAAATGAAATGATTGAAAGCGAAATGCAGGCTGGAAATGCCTCAGTTGACCGAGCAACTCGCTGCGCGCGAGCCTGACAATGCGGGTGGAAGTGCTCCGCTGATGCCGTTCAGCCGCTCTTTGTCGCGCAGGTCTTCTGCTTCTCCCGCTCCTCAACGAACTGCCGGGCAAACTCACCGAAGCTGCGCCGCGACAGATACCGGATGCAGAGGATGCTAACTACTATCGCGATGAATTCGATCACGATGAGCGCTGGATAGGCCACCAGCGGCATTATGTCGTGGCTTTCGAGATGCTTAAGACTGAACCACTCTGATATGAACTGCACAGTCAACACCAAGCAACAACCGAAGAGGGTTGTCAGGTAAACTAAGAACGCCACGCAAATCCATCGCTGGATCGGTTTCAGTTTGAGAAGTCCGACAACCGGCCACATAGCCATTGCCAACGGCACAACAAACAGGGTCCAGAATTGCCACTTCTCTCTAATGTCAATCGGCACTAAGCGGTAAATCACTTCGGAAATCACGCTGGATATTCCCAAGTAAGCCGCGACGAAACACAATGCCGCGACGAAGTAGAGGGAGAGAGGGCGTTTCATGGTGATCGTTGTCAGTTCGATGGCGCGCGTGGCCGCTCCAGCTTCTCCCGCTCCTCAACGAACTGCCGCGCAAACTCACGGAAGCTGCGGCGCGAAAGATAACGGATGGAGAGAATGTTCAGAATGATTGGGATGAGCATGCTCGCGAATAATAATAGATCGAGCACAAGAAAGACCGGTGCACTGTGTTTGAAATAGCTGCTTGGTTCTACTGACAGCACGACCATCACCAAGAGGCTGCCGAACAAGATCGTCGAACAATAGAAGATCGCGACGCAAACCCGTCGGCAAGTTGATTTCAACCGAACAAGCCCGACAACCAGCCATACGCCTAATATCAGCCCCGCAACAATTAGGAACCGGAAAACCGCCGTAGGGACATGCCACAGATTCAAACTATAGTGCATCCCGCTAAAGATTAGTAGCAGATGGAGAAATGCTAAACAAAACCACGCCGCGACGAAGTAGAGGCCAGTGGGGCGTTGCATGGTGGAAAAAAACAGAGGGGCGGCACGAGGCCGCCCCTCTGCTCGACAACAACTTTGTTAGATGCTCTTCGGCATCGGCGTCCAGACGCTCTTGGCGGCGTTGCTCTTGATGCACGTCTCGATGAACGCGAGACCCATCCAGCCGTCTTCGACGTTGGCATACTTCGCGCCGTCGCACTTGAAGGGCTTGCCGGCTTTCCATGCGCGCACGTCGGCCTCGAAGCAGCGGTGCAGACGCGCGAAGGCGTCGTGGAACGCCTCCGGGTGGCCGCTGGGGATCGTTGGCTCGGCCATCAGGTCGGCGGGCATGTCCTTCGGCAGGAAGCCGTCGCCCGGCGTGACCGCGCCGCGATAATAGACGCGGTCGGGTTGGTTTGGCAGGCAGATGGTGATCGCCTCCGGGTCCTCCTGACGCCAACTGAGCGTGCCTTTGGTGCCGGCGACGAGGATGCCGAGGTCGTTCTTTTTGCCGATGCAAATCTGCGAGGCGCGGACGAGGGCTTTGCCGCCGTTGCTGAGCTTGCAGTAGATGGTGAAGTGGTCGTCAATCGGCCGGCCTTCGACGAACATCTCCAGATGTGCCGCGACGTCAGTGACGTTCAGGCCGGTGACGTAGCGGAGCTGCATCAGCGCGTGCGTGCCGATGTCGCCGCCGCAGCCGGAGCCGCCCGCGAGCTTCGGGTTCGTGCGCCACGCGGCCTGCATCTGGCCGGTGGCTTCGAGCTTCGTCGCGAGCCAGCCCTGGATGTAATAGCTGTCCACCCAACGCACGTCGCCGAGCAGACCACTGCGAACGATGTGGCGCGCGAGGCGGCTGGTCCAGTGGCCGAGGTAGGTGTGCGCGACGCAGAAGGGGACGTTGAGCTGGCGGGAGGTGGCGACGAGTTCCTCGGCTTCCTTGAGGTTCATGCAAAGCGGCTTTTCGCAGAAGACCGCGATGCCCGCCTTCATCGCTTTCATCGCCGGGTCGAAGTGGACGAAGTTCGGCGTGACGATGAGGATGTAATCGAGCTTCTGGTCCGCCGGGAGCGTGGCGTTGGCGGCGATCATCTCGTCGTAGGAGCCGTAGCCCTTGATGGGGTAGGGCCAGTTGGCGGCTTCTTCGAGCGCGACCTTGGGGTCGGGGAAGAGCGCGGCGGCCGTGACGCGGCGCGTGCCGTCAAAGTGAATGGCTTTCTGGTGGGGCTGGACGATGAACGCGCCCTTGCCGCCGCCGACGAGACCGACATTGAGAGGTTTCTGTGACATGGTGATGATTCCTTTCGAGTTGTTGTTCGCTCAGATGAATTCGTTGATCAGATTTTCGAGATACTCCTGCCGACCGCTGGTGCACGGCGCGGCCTCGCCTTTCTTGAGGATGTAGGCTTCCAGTTCCTTGAAGCCGACGCTGCCGGCCTCGATCTTCGCGCCGATGCCGCTGTCCCACGAGGCGTAGCGTTGCTTGACGAAACCCGCGAGCCGGCCGTCCTTGCGGATGGCGTTGGCGATCTTCAGACCGCGCGCAAAGGCGTCCATGCCGCCGATGTGCGCATGGAAAAGGTCCACAGGCTCGAAGCTCTCGCGGCGGACCTTGGCGTCGAAGTTCAGGCCACCTGTGGTGAAGCCGCCCATCTTCAGCACGACGAGCATGATCTGTGTCGTGAGGTAGATGTCGGTGGGGAACTGGTCGGTGTCCCAGCCGAGCATCGGGTCGCCGACGTTGGCGTCAACCGAGCCGAGCGCGCCCGCGGCGGCGGCGGTCTCCAGATCGTGCTGCACGGTGTGCCCGGCGAGCGTGGCGTGGTTGGTCTCGATGTTCAGCTTGAAGTGCGGGAGCAGGTCGTATTGCCGTAGGAAGTTCAGGCAAGCGGCGGCGTCGGAGTCGTATTGGTGCTTCGTCGGTTCCTTCGGCTTCGGCTCAATGTAAAACTGACCCTTGAAACCGATCGCCTTCTTGTAGTCCACCGCCATGTGCAGAAGCTTCGCGAGGTGGTCAAGCTCGCGTTTCATGTCGGTGTTCAGCAGCGTCGAGTAACCTTCACGGCCGCCCCAGAAGACGTAGCCCTGGCCGCCAAGCTCGTGCGTCACTTCCATCGCCTTCTTCACCTGCGCGGCGGCAAAGGCGAACACGTCGGCGTTGCAACTGGTGCCCGCGCCGTGGACGAAGCGGGGATTGGAGAAGAGGTTCGCAGTTCCCCAGAGGAGCTTGATGCCGGTGCACTTCTGTTCCTCTTTGAGGACCCGCACGACGGCGTTGAGGTTCTTGTTCGACTCTTGCAGCGTGGCGCCTTCGGGGGCGACATCGCGGTCGTGGAAGCAGTAGAACGGCGCGCCAAGCTTCTCGATGAACTCGAACGCGACGTGCGCGCGCTTGATGGCGTTGGCGACGGAGTTGGTGCCATCGTCCCAGGGTCGCAGCGCAGTGCCGGGGCCGAACGGGTCGCCGCCGGTGCCGCGCATCGTGTGCCAGTAAGCGACGCCGAAGCGCAGGTGATCGCGCATCGTCTTGCCGTCAACCTTCTCGGTGGGGTTGTAGTGCTTGAAGGCGAGCGGGTTTTTCGAGATCGGCCCCTCGAACTTGATGGCGGAGACGTCCGGGAATGCAGCAGTAGCCATAGTCTGGGTTTCTCGTGTGTCAGCGGTTAATGTTTCGGTTCCTAGCGCGCGGATAGATAAGCCAATCAGTGCGCGACAGGCAATCCAGAAATGAGGTGATGTCGCTATTTGGCTGCGATCTTCTTGAAGTCGGTGTCGCAGATGACGCGAGGAACCGACAGACGATAGGAACGACGCACTGGTGTTTCATGCGAGAATACATTCGGGCAGTGGCACGACATTCTAGTTGAAAACGTCGCGCTCTCAATACAATGTTTGCAGCCATGTTAGTGACTTTGCTCAAATCTAAGATTCATCGCGCCACCGTGAGCGGCTCGAGCGCGGATTACGAAGGCAGCCTGACGATTGACTTAGAGTTGATGGAGAAAGTCGGGTTGGTGCCCTACGAACGCATCTTGGCCAGCAACATGGCCAACGGCGCGCGCTTCGAGACCTACGCCATCCCCGGCGAGCGCGGCAAGCGTCAGATCGTCCTCAACGGCGCCACCGCCCATCTCGGCAAGACCGGTGACCGCCTCACGATCATGAGCTTCATCGAGGTGGAGCCGAAGCTGGCACGCGACTGGAAGCCGAAGGTGGTCGTTCTCGACAAAGCGAACAGCATCGTGACCGAGCGCGGCATCTGAGTCAGCTACTTGCCGGGCACTGCGTCGGTCCAGCGTTTGCGGTCGCAGAAGAAGAGCATGTTGACGCCCTCAAACCTCTCAGGCGGAATGGCCTCCTTGAGCGGGAAATCCCTGGGCACCTTCAGAAACCTCAGCACGTCGGCCCACGGCCACCATTCGTCATAGATGACCTCCGACAGGAACCGGCGGTTCAGCGTGATTGGCGTCAACAGCAGCGCCGCGACATGCTCGTGCAGGTCGTTGATGTCGTAGAACTGCTTCCGATGCATGGGGAGCCAGAGGCAGCGGCGGTTGCCATACCATGCCACGGCCCACGGTTGGTCGCTCGCCATGAATTCCTTTGCGTCGAGATAAGCAGCGGCCTCGGCGATCTTCGGCGGGTAATACGGCGGGTAGGCGTAACGATCCGCTGGTTGGCCGATCAAACGCAAGCCGGCGGGTAATGCGGTCGCCGCGACGAACAAGCCGACGACGCAGCCGCGCCAGAGAGGCACGAAAATCTGGAGCCGATCCAGCATGGTAAAGAAGAGCGCCGTGCCATACATCGTGATGAGCGGTATTACCAGCACGAGCAGGTTGCCCTCTTGGGCGAGGCAGTTCGGCGGACGTGGTTGCAGGCCGAGGACGCAGGTGACAAGAAAGAAAACGCCGGCGCTGCCGACGGCAAACCACTTGAAGCGGTTGACCGAAGGGCGGCGGAACCGGTAGAAGAGCGTCGCCGCGAAGAACGCCATGATGACGCCACCGCCGCTGGTCCACGGGCTATCCGTCCAGATATCCCTCGCGTTGGAAGCGGTTTTCATGGCGATCATCTTCAGCGTCGCCGCTCCGAAGTTTGGCTCCAACGACCGTTGCAGGTTTTCGCGGAGGAGAGAGGGGACCTTTTCGTAGATGCCGGTCGCTGCCAGACCGAAAGGGTTGTTGCACATCCAGTAGTTCCGCGCCATCCACGGCGTTGTGAGGGTCAGGAACATCGCGAGCATTCCGAGAGCCACCCAGCCACCGCGCGCCAGACCCCACATCCGCAAGGCCAGGATGCATGCGGGTAGGAGCAGCCAACCAGCGGAGTATTTGACCAGGAACGCCGCGCCGATAATGGCGCCAGCAAGCAGTGTCAGCATCAGTGCGACCACAGGCCGGCGCTGCTGCGAGCGCAAATCGTTTGCGACCACCAGCGCAAGTGTTGCCAGACCCAGCCACATCATCGCGAACGTCACATTCAGGCCGGAGATGGTGTATTGGCAGATAGTTTCTGAGAGGGCAAACAACGCGGCGGCCGTGACGCCTACGCGGCGGTCGAATAGCCGGCGCGCGATGAGATAGGTGAGACAACCGTTGATCAACGTCAGCGGGATGCCGAGGCCGTAAACAATCCACCGGTCCGGGCCAAAGTTGATGCTTGCCTGTTCAGGCTCGACCTTGAACGAGGTTGTCGGCACCCAGAACAAGGCGAACAGCATCAGGCAGAACAGAATGCCGACGCCGTGCCACGGTAGTTCGCCCTTGCGAAGCTTCATCCTCAACCCCCTTGGCACAACCACGAGCAAGAGCCATGCAATGGCGATTCCGCCCAGGGTCCAAGTCCAGTAAGGCCAGCGCATCACTTCAAATACACGTTGCCGCAGCGTCTGAGGCTCCCCCCATTTCCATGAAGGCGGCGGTCCATCGCCGGGCCACATGGCACCTTTCTGCACCATGTAAAACAGGGTGCCAATCAGTATCGGATAGGCCGGCGGATTCATCAGGTCTGGATGCTTTTCCAACATCGCGTTGCGCCAGCGCGGGCAGTTCAACTGCTGCCACATGCTCAACGGCCGGATGAGCTGTGTTGTGTAACCGTCGCCGCGCAGGAGATTGCGGCCGAGCTGGGCCTGGTCCATCGCCTCCGGGTAGCGCAGCCCGCAGAACTGGTTGCCCGCGTAAAGCAACAGCATCGTGCCCAGCGCTACTGTCAGCAATACGCCGCGCAGCACGCGCTGGCCGATGCCGATGTCCAGCGAATGAACCGTGTCCTGAATCGCGGCCTGTATCGGTCGCAGTCTCTGTTCTTCTGGATTGCTCACAGGTCTTCCAGCTTATAGTCGTGCAGCTTTCGATGCAAGGTGCGTCGGCTGATGCCGAGCCGGCGCGCGGACTCACTGCGGTTGCCCTCGGTGGCTTTCAGGGCGTTGATGATCATCAGCCGCTCTACTTCGTCCAGCGTCAGGCTGCTCTTGGCCAGTTGCTCCGGCGGCACGGTGCCCTGTTCGTGCGCGGTCTGCACCATCGCGCTCACGGCAGGCGGCAGGTCGCGCACGGTGATCTTGTCGCCGCGGGCCAGCACCACCGCCCGCTCGATGCCGGTGCGCAGTTCGCGGACGTTGCCAGGCCAGGGATAAAGCTGCATGGCATTCATCGCCTCCGGCGTAATCTCGGAAATGATCTTGTTGTTCTCGCGCGCATACTCGCGCAAGAAAGCGTTCGCCAGCAGCACCACATCTTCGGCGCGCTGGCGTAACGGCGGCAGGGTGATGGTGACGACTTGCAGGCGATAGAACAGGTCGTCGCGGAACTTTCCAGCCTTGACCAGCTCTTCCAGGTTGCGGTTGGTGGCGGCCACGAGCCGCACGTCCACTGACAGGGTCTTGCTGCTGCCGACGCGCTCAAACTTCCGCTCGCCGAGCACGCGCAGAATCTTCACCTGCACCGACGGGTCAATCTCGCCGATTTCGTCGAGGAAAATCGTTCCGCCGTCGGCTTCCTCGAAGCGCCCGAGCCGCCGCTCCAGCGCGCCGGTGAACGCGCCTTTCTCGTGGCCGAAAAGTTCGCTCTCCAGCAGGCCCTGCGACAACGCCGCGCAATGCACCGCCAGGAACGGCCCGTTGCGGCGCGGGCTGAGCTGGTGAACGGCGCGTGCGATCAGTTCCTTGCCGGTGCCGCTCTCGCCTTGAATCAACACCGTTGCGCGGCTCGGCGCGACCTGGCGGACCGTGTCGAGCACCTCCACCATCGGCGTGGACTGGCCGATGATGTTCTCCATGCCGTAACGCTTGTCGAGTTGCTGGCGCAGCGTGACGTTCTCCGCCTCCAGCCGACGGCTCTTGAGCGCCCGCGCGAGCACCAGTTCCAGCCGGTCGAGGTCAATCGGCTTCGTCAGGTAATCGTGTGCGCCGCGGCGCATTGCCTCGACGGCGTTCTCGACGGTGCCATAGGCCGTCATGACGATGCAAACCGGCGGGCGCGCGACTGACTGCGCGCGTTGCACCAGTTGCAGGCCGTCGAAGTCCGGCATCCGCAGGTCGGTCAGGACGATGTCGAAATTCTCGCCCTCCAGCAGCCGCATCGCCGACGCGCCATCCTCGGCGATGGTGATGGCATAGTCCTGCTCCAGTGCCCGGCGCAGGCCCTCGCGCGTGTGCTTTTCGTCGTCCACGACCAGCACGCTCGGTTTTCCGGTTGGATTTTCGGTTTCCATAAATCAACTCCCCACGGGTGCTTCCAGTTGCTTGACCGCCGGCCCTGGCGAGGCGGCCAGCGCGCGCGCGCGCTTCTCCCGCGTTGGCAGGCGGAGGCGGAACACGGTGCCTTTGCCGACGGCACTGTCCACGTCAATCGCCCCGCCGTGTTGCTGGACGATGCGGCGCACAATCATCAGGCCAAGGCCGGAGCCGCCCTGCTTGGTGCTCTCATAAGGCTCAAAAATCCTCCCGATGAGATTCGGCGGAATGCCCGCGCCGGTGTCGCTGATGCTGACGATAACACTCTCCTCCGTGCGCTCCGTGGCTACGGTCAGTTTACCGCCAGGCATCATGGCTTGCACCGCGTTCTTGATGAGATTGATGAAGACCTGCTTCATCTGGTCGTGGTCGAGCCAGATGCGGGGCAGACCACGGCTGAGATTGGCCTCGGCGGTGATGCCGGCATCCTGAATCTCGGCGCCCATGAATTGGAGCGTTTCTTCCACAATGGTGTTCAAAGATTCCAACTCCATGCGCGGCGGGGCAGGGCGGGCGGCGCGCAGGAAGTCCGAGATGATCTTGTCCAACCGTGCCACCTCCACCTTGGCCACGCGCACGGATTCCTTCAACGTCGCGCGCTTCTCGGCGGGCAGGTGGCGTAGTTCGCGATCGAGCAGTTGCAGGTGGATGTTCAGCGAGTTGAGCGGATTGCCGATCTCGTGAGCAACGCCCGCGGCTAGGAGCGACACGGCCGCGTTGCGCTCGCTGGCGATGGCGTCGGCAGTCTGCTGGCGCGCAGCGGTCACGTCACGCAGGATGAGCACCGCGCCGCCGCCCGCGGCGGTCAACGGCACCGCGTGGAGATGCAGATAGCGTTGCTGCGGGTAGAACACTTCAATTTCGCGGCTGAAGACGCGCGGCTGGCCGCTGCCCGCCACGTCCCATTTCAGGTCGGGCAGGTAGCGCCGCAGCAACAGGCCAAGCGCTGTCTCCTGTGGCACGCCGAGCAATTCCGTCGCGGCTTGGTTGAGGTAAGAGATGCGGCCTTCGGCGTTGGTGACAATAACGCCTTCGGCCAGTGAATTGAACACCGCCTCGAAGAAACCTTTCTCGCTCGCAAGCTGGCCGAAGTAATCTTGCACCCGCTCAGTGTCGAGCCAGTTCAGTCTTCCCAGCAGTTTTTGCCGAAACTTGGGTTTCATTGATGCAACTCGTCACACCTTGCGCGCCGCACCGACGCTCGCCCAGCGCTGTGGCAATTCTGCCCACTTACACCAACAGTAATAGACCCGATCATTCATCTCACCTGATTTCCCACCGGCAAAACTACCATAAATCTACGCGGCCTATCAAGTGCGGTTTCGCAACTCGGGCCATTCCGCCACCACCTATAGTGCCGACTTAGTTCTCTGCCAAACTTGGGCTTTTGGAGTGGCTGGTCACTGCAACGGCTTGCCGTCGAGCTCGCCGGTGAGGGTCTTGAGGAACTTGACGACCAGTTCCACCTCGCGGTCGGGGATGTCTGCGTGCAGTTGATACTTGTCCATCAGCTTGACGACTTTATTCAGGTCGCTGGTGGAGCCGTCATGGAGATAGGGGAAGGTGAGGGCGATGTTGCGCAGGGTCGGCACCTTGAACTTGTTGCGGTCGGATTCCTTCTTGGTGACGCTGAACCGGCCGTCATCGGCGGGCGTGGGATTGCCGCGCTCGGCGCAATAATCGCCGTGGCGTCCGAATCTCTCGAACGATTCGCCGCCCATGGCCTGGCCGACGTGGCATTTGTAGCAGCCGTCGGCGAGAAAGAGCCGGTAGCCATCCTGTTCATCTGCCGTCAGCGCGTCGGCTTTGCCGAGCAGGAACTGGTCGAACCGCGAGTTGACAGTGACAAGCGACATTTCAAATGTTGCGATGGCGTCGGTGATGCTGGCTTTGGTGATGCCTTCGGGATAGAGCTTGGCAAAGGCGTCCACATACTCCTTGTCCCCCTTCAGCTTTGCCGGCACATCCTCCCATTTGGCGCCCATCTCGACGGGGTTGGCAACGGGGCCTGCAGCTTGTTCTTGGAGGTTGGCGGCGCGGCCGTCCCAAAACTGGACGAAGGCATGGGTGGCATTGAAGACAGTTGGCGCATTGATGCCGCCTTTCTGGCCTTTGATGCCGGTGGAGAACTGCGCTTGGTCGGTTCCGCCCTTCTTCAAATCGTGGCAGGAGGCGCAGGAGAGGGTATTGTCGCCGGAAAGGCGTGTGTCATGGTAGAGTTTTCGGCCGAGCGTTACCTTGTCGGGGTTCAAACCTTTCGGCGCGACCAGCGGCAGGATCGGGCTGGCAAAGAGCGGGTGGTTTCCGTCAGTCGCGCCGTTGGCTGCGGCGCGGGCATTGCGAATCCACCCCATCAACGCGGTCTTGTCATCTCCATTCAGACCGCTGCCCCAGTGCATCAAGCGATAGTCAGCCGGCGGCATTGAGCCGTCTTCCATCACCCTTTGGATTTTCGCCAGCACCGCCTCGGAGACGGGCGTCGGGCCGAAACAATCCTGGGGCACGTTGAGATCCTCCGTGCCGCGCTTGATGTCGTCGGCGATGATGGAGGAGGCGATTGGCAGCTTGGCGTAGAGCGGCAGCGTTGCCTTGTCGGAATGGCAATCAATGCACTTCTGCTCGAAGATCGAAACCACCTTTTCGTGCCGCGCATCCTTGACGTGCGTCCGCAACGTGGGGTCCGGCTTCCGGGTAATGAAAAAGTTTGAAACGGGGAATGCCAACGCAAGGGCGAACAACACAACGATCCATAGCAATTTCTTCATAACAGTCCTTTTGCCTCCGTTGAATGATGCCTATCTTGTGACGTCCGAAACTGCGCGTAGATTACACCAGACAGCGCAACGAGGCAATAGTGGCGGCGGTAGTGACGGCGGAAGAGAACATTTTCCCCTTTGACGCGCCCGCCAAGTTTCAGCAATATCGCGGCCCATGAATCTAGACCAAGTTTACGCCAAGTTGCAGGAACCTTCGGACAAGACCATTTGCTTGCTCGTGCTGGACGGCGTCGGCGACATCGCCGTCGAAGCCAACGGCTGGAAGACGCCGCTGGAGGCCGCGCACACGCCGAACCTCGACGCGCTCGCCAAACGCAGCGCGCTCGGCCGGCTTACGCCTGTCGCGCCCGGCATCACGCCCGGCAGCGGCCCGGGCCACCTCGGTTTGTTTGGTTACGACCCGCTGGAGTTTGAAGTCGGCCGCGGCGTCATCGAGGCGCTCGGCCTCGGCATGGATCTCAAGCACGGGGACGTTTGCGCCCGCGCGAACTTTTGCACGCTCGACGCCAAGGGCATCGTTACCGACCGCCGCGCTGGCCGCGTGGCCACGGAGATCACAGAGGAGCAATGCGCGTTGCTCAGCAGCAAGATCAAGAAGATCGGCGACACGCAGGTGATCATTCAGGCAGGCAAGGGCCACCGCTTCGTCGTCGTGTTCCGTGGCAAGGGACTCGAAGGCCCGCTCACCGATACCGATCCCGGTCACGAGGGCATGGCCATCGCCACCGCTAAGCCCGCTGGAAGTTCCGCCGGCCAGAAGAAAGTCGCCAAGTTGATCGCGGAGTTTTACAAGCTGGCGCTGCCGATCCTCAAGGGTCGCAAGCCCGCCAACGGGTTCCTCATGCGCGGCATCGCCCATCAGCCCGCCATTCCGACGTTCGAGGAGCGTTACGCGCTCAAGGCCGCCTGCGTCGCCATCTACCCGATGTATAAGGGCCTCGCCCAGCTCGTCGGCATGACGAAGATCGAGGGCGCGCACGACATCAAGGAAGAGTTCGACCTCGCCATCAAGGCCAAGGCCGGGTTCAACTACGTCTTCATCCACTACAAACCCACCGACGCCTACGGCGAGGACGGCAACTTCCCGGCGAAGGTCAAGGCCATCGAGGAACTCGACGCCGCGTTGCCGATGTTGCTCGCGGCGAAATTCGACGTGCTCGCCGTCACTGGCGACCACTCCACGCCGTGCGCAGTGAAGGGTCACTCCTGGCATCCGCAGCCGGTGCTGATCAATAGCGCCATCAGTGGCAGCGATGGACTGGAGCGGCTCACCGAGAAGTGCGCGAACAGCGGCTCACTCGGCATCATGGAGACGAAGTATCTCATCCGCCACATGCAGGCCAACGCGAAGATGTTTGCCAAGTTCGGCGCGTAAGCGGTCGCGGTTCGCGCGGCAAGTGTTCGTTGGATAAGTCGGTTCAATGCAGTGGACGGCCTGCCGCGGTTGCGGTAGAGTTCGCGCCCACGATTTCAGAACGTTATCAACCAAGGAATCACGAGGAACACCATGAAGAACATCGAGAAGAGTTACCAATTGGCCGCCGAGCGTTACACTGAGGTGGGCGTGGACGCCGATAAAGCCCTCCGCTGGCTCGCGTCGGTCCCGGTCTCGCTGCACTGCTGGCAGGGCGACGACGTGGGCGGATTTGAGAAGCTCGGCACCGGACTCGGCGGTGGTCTCGCCGCGACGGGCAACTATCCCGGCAAGGCCCGCACGCCTGCGGAATTGCGCGCCGACGCGGAGAAGGCGCTCTCGCTGATTCCCGGCAAGCACCGTTTCAACCTCCACGCGTTCTACGGCGAGTTTGGCGGCAAGAAGGTGGACCGCAACGAAATTGAGCCGAAGCATTTCAAGGGATGGATTGATTGGGCGAAAAAGCTCGGCATCGGGCTGGACTTCAACCCGACGTTCTTCTCGCATCCGAACGCGGCGGACAACTTCACGCTCTCGCACGCCGACAAGGGCATCCGCAAGTTCTGGGTGGACCACGGCATCGCCTGCCGCAAGATCGGCGCGGCGATGGGCAAGGCGCTCGGCAACAAGTGCATCACGAACTTCTGGATTCCCGACGGCATGAAGGACATCCCTGTGGACCGCGTCGGCCCGCGCAAGCGGCTCACGCAGTCGCTCGACGAAATCTTCGGCGTGCCGGTGGACCCGAAACTCAATCTCGACTCGGTGGAGGGCAAGCTGTTCGGCATCGGCTGCGAGAGCTACACGGTTGGCTCGCATGAGTATTATCTCGGCTACGCCGTCTCGCGGCAGAAGCTCTTCACGCTCGACACCGGCCACTATCACCCGACCGAGACGATCACGGACAAGATCAGCGCGGTGTTTCAGTTCATGCCGGAAATCCTGCTCCACGTCAGCCGCGGTGTCCGTTGGGACAGCGACCACGTTGTCATTCTCAACGACGACCTCCAGGCGCTCGCGCAGGAGTTGGTGCGCGGCGATTACCTCGACGACACGCACATCGGTCTCGATTACTTCGACGCGAGCATCAACCGCATCGCGGCGTGGGTCATCGGCACGCGCAACATGCTCAAGGCGCTCTTGCAGGCGATGCTGGAGCCGACCGCGAAGTTGCAGGTGGCCGAGGAGAGCGGCGACTACACGAGCCGGCTGGCGTGGTTCGAGGAAGCCAAGACGCTACCGTTTAGTGCGGTGTGGGATTACTACTGCGCCAAGAACGGCGTCCCCGTCGGCGAAGCCTGGCTCGCTGAAGTGAAGCAATACGAGAAGAGCGTGTTGTCGAAGCGGAAGTAGGAAGAGTTTCTGAACCACGGAATACACTGAAGACACGGAAGGATTGCTGTGTATTCCGTGTTTTCAGTGGTCCCAAAGAGTCATTTCGTTCAAGGAGTCATTATGAATCCAGCGGAAGCAGCAACCAATCCGATGCTCGGCGTCCTTATCTTCGCGCTCGGCGGCCTGGCGGGCGCGGTGTTCTACCTGCCGTTCAAGAAGGTCGCGAACTGGGCGTGGGAAAGCTACTGGGCCGTTTATGCCGTGGCGGGCTTGGTGATTGTGCCGTGGGCGCTCGCGTTCAGCACGTCGCCGAACGTCTGCAAAGTGCTCGGCGCTGCGCCCAGCGGTGAGTTCTGGTATTGCTACGCCTGCGGCGCGATGTGGGGCGTCGGCGGCCTGACGTGGGGCCTCATGATCCGCTACCTCGGCGTCGGCCTCGGCCTTGCGCTTGGCTGCGGCATCTGCTCGGCAGCGGGCACGTTGTTCCCGAAGATGCTCAAAGGTGAGTTCGGCCAGTTGTTCGAGCCGGGCGCGGGCATCGCGTCGTTTGTCGGTGTGCTGGTGTCGCTGGCTGGCATCGTGATGGTCGGCATGGCCGGCATGTCGAAGGAGAAGGAACTGCCCGAGGAGGAGAAGAAGAAAGCCGTTGCAGAATACGATTTCAAGAAAGGCATTCTCGCAGCGTGTTTCTCCGGCCTGATGAGCTCCGGCATGGGTTGGGGCCTCGTGGGTGGCCCGACGATGCAGAAGCTCGCCGAGACCACCGCGCCGGTCACGACGACGACGTGGAGCGGGATGCCGGTGTTGGTCGTGGTGCTCCTCGGCGGGTTCACCATCAACTTCCTTTGGTGCCTCTTCCTGAACGTGAAGAACAAGACCACCGGCGACTACTTCAAGTCCGGCGCGCCGCTGGCCGGCAACTTCCTGTTCGCGGCCATCGCGGGCGCGATCTGGTGCTCGCAGTTCATCTGCTTCAAGACCGGCGAGCCGGCGATGGGCAAGACCGCCTACGTCGGCTGGGCGTTGCTGATGGCCTCGGCGATCATGTTCAGCACGCTCATCGGCATCTTCATCGGCGAATGGAAAGGCACCAGCAAGCGCACGCGCACGCTGCTTACGGCGGGTCTCGTGCTGCTGCTGCTGTCGGCAGTCATCTCCGGCTACAGCGGGTCGTTGAAGTAGCTTTGCCCGCTCACCGCGATGAGCGATCAGCCGCACTCTCACGACCCGGTCGAGGAATTCGAGCGCGAGCGCGTGCCGGATCGGGCGCTGCTCGGCCTGAAAAGCTACGTCGGCCAGTTCGCGGGGGAGCATGTGGCGGGCACGGAGTTGATGATCGGGCCGCTGTTCCTAGCAGCGGGTGTCAGCGCGTTCGATCTCATCGTCGGTCTCCTTGTCGGCAATCTGCTCGCCGTGCTGAGCTGGACACTCTTCACCGCGCCCATCGCCACGCGCGTGCGGCTCACGCTCTACTTCCAGCTCGAGAAGATTTGCGGCCGCAAGCTCGTTACCCTCTACAACGTCGCGAACGGCGTCATGTTCACGTTCCTTGCCGGCGCGATGATCACCGTCTCGGCCACCGCGCTTGGCGTCTGGTTCAAGTTCCCCATGCCCGGCTTTGGCGACCTGATGCCCAACAGCCTCGGCTGGGTCGTCGCGGTGCTTGTCACGGGCACGCTTTTCTCGTTCGTGGCGGCCTACGGTTACAAGTTCGTCGCGGAATTCGCCAACATGGCTGTGCCGTGGATGATCGCCGTGTTCGTCGCGTTCGGCATCATCGGCCTGCGCGAACTCGGCCTGACCTCGTTCGGCGACTTCTGGCACGTCGCGCAGACGGTGATCTGGAAGGGTGGTGACCCGATGCCGGGCCAGGTAAAGTTTACCTTCTGGCACGTCATGTTCTTCGCGTGGTTCTGCAACATGGCGTGGCACATCGGCATGGCCGACTTGTCGCTGTTCCGCTACGCGAGGAAGTCGTGGTATGGCATCGCGTCCGCCGCCGGGATGTTCATCGGCCACTTCATGGCATGGATTGCCGCCTCCATCCTCTACGCGCTGCAACTGCACCAAGACCCAACCAACACTGCCGTGCTGCCCGGCCCGCTGGCCTATCGCGCGTGCGGCATTGCTGGCCTGCTCTGCGTCATTGCCGCCGGCTGGACCACCGCCAATCCGACACTCTACCGCGCCGGCCTCGCGTTCCAATCGCTCGTGCCGTCGTCTTCGCGCTTCCGCGTCACGCTGCTGACCGGTCTCGTGGCGAGCGTCACCGCGGTCTTCCCGCTGGTGACGATGAAGCTGCTCGATTTCGTCGCGCTCTGGGGAATGATCCTGATGCCGATGGGCGCGGTGATCTTCGTGGACTTCTGGGTGTTGCCGCGTCTGGGCCTGCGGAGCAACTTCGCCGAAGCCACCGGCCGCTCGGTCAACTGGGCCGCCGGCCTTGCCTGGTTACTGACGATGGCCGTCTGCACCGCGCTGGTGCAATTCGCCGGCGTGCAAATCTACTTCGTCAGCCTCCCCGGCTGGTTCGTGGCGGCGATCCTTTACGTGGCCTTGAGCCATGTGTTTCAGAAGAGGACGCAACCATGAAACGCATCGCTGAAATCCTTTCGTGGCTGGCACTGGCTGTGACGCTTGCGCCGGCGTGCCTGTTCTTCGCGGACAAGCTCGACCTCGCGCAGACGCAGGTGTGGATGCTCGCCGGCACGGCGTTGTGGTTCATTGCCACGCCGTTCTGGATGGAGCACAAAGCCTCTTGATTCCTGCCAACTTAATCTTCACAAGAAACCAACGACTATGAAAACTGAATCATTCCTCATCGTGACTGCGCTGGCGTGCGCTCTCGTTTCGAGCGGATGCTCGACGACACAACGGCAAGGTTCATCCGCGCCGGTTAATTCCGGTCTTGCGCCCAATCAGCTTCGTTGCGAATACCGCGTCAACCCGCTCGGCATCGGCGAGACGGCGCCACGGCTGAGTTGGATTGTGGAATCGTCGGAACGCGGGCAACTACAGACGGCGTATCGGGTGTTCGTCGCGAGCAGCGAGGTGGCGTTGGCGGAAAAGACCGGCGACCTGTGGGACAGCGGGAAGGTGGCGAGCGATGAGACGACGGGCGTAATTTATGGCGGCAAGCCGCTCGTGTCGGGACAGAGGTGCTTTTGGAAGGTGAAGGTGTGGGACCGCCACGGCGTCGCGTCGGAATGGAGCGCGCCGGCACTGTGGACGATGGGGTTGCTGAACGCGGAGGATTGGAAGGCGGAGTGGATCGGCTTCGACAAGGCGCGTTTGAACACTGACCTGCCGGACGCGCCGCTGGAGAGTGCGAAGTGGATCTGGCAGGCGTCCGACAAACCGCTGAACGCCAAAGCTGGCCACAGGCTGTTTGTCAGCACGCTCGCGCTCCCGACCGACATCAAGATCGCCAAGGCGGAACTGCTGGCGATTTCGGATGACAACTACAAGTTCGTGATCAACTCGAATCTGGTCAGCAGTGGCACGGCTTGGCAGCGCGCGAAGGCGACCGATGTAACGCAACGCCTCCACGGCGGCGACAACAGCCTGCGCGCGGAAGTCTGGAACGCCACCGACGGGCCGGCGGGACTGCTTGCCAAAATCGTCATCACCACCGCCGACGGGAAGAAGATCACGCACGTCACCGACGGCTCATGGAAGACTGCGGCCTCGCCCGGCGCGAACTGGCACAAGCGCGACTTGGATATCGCAAAGTGGCCCGCCGCACGCGTGCTTGGCGATTACGGGATGCAGCCGTGGGGCAAGGCGAAGCTCCTGTCGGTGACGCTGCCGCCGGTGCCGTTCCTGCGGACAGGTTTCCGCACCGACAAGCCTGTGACGCGCGCGACGCTTTACGCGACGGGGCTGGGCATCTTCGACGTGCATCTCAACGGCAAGCGCGTCAGCGATGACTGGTTCAATCCCGGCTGGACCGAATACGCCAAACGCGTCTATTACCGCGCCTACGATGTGACGAAGCTCGTGCGCGCCGGCGACAACGCGCTCGGCGCGGTGCTGGCCGACGGCTGGTTCAGCGGTTACGTCGGCTACGGCAACAATCGCGACCACTACGGTAAGCTGCCGCGCGTGCGCGCGCAGTTGAACATCGAGTTCGCGGACGGCACGACGGCGGTCGTCGGCACGGGGCCGAACTGGAAGGCGGCCACCGGCCCGTTGCTCGAAAGCGATTTCCTGATGGGCGAGACCTACGACGCGCGGCTCGCGATGGACGGTTGGGACGCGCCGGGCTTCGATGACGGCAAGTGGGAACTGGTCGTGGTCGGCAGCAGCGAGGTGCAGCCGAAGGTCGAGGCGCATCCGGGGCCGCCGGTGGTCGTTTTCGCGGAGTTGAAGGCGAAGAAGATCACGGAGCCGAAGAAGGGCGTTTATGTGCTCAACATGGGCCAGAACTTCGCCGGTGTCGCGCGGCTCAAGGTCAAGGGCGCGCCGGGCCAGAAGATCGTGTTGCGATTCGCCGAGCGGCTCAACCCCGACGGCACGATCTACACGACGAACCTCCGCAGCGCGCGCTGCACCGACACCTACATCTGCCGCGGCGGCGGCACGGAGGTCTGGACGCCGCGGTTTACGTTCCACGGCTTCCAATACGTCGAGATCACCGGCCTGAAGCAGAAGCCCGCGCCCGACACGGTCGTGGGCCTTGCGCTCAGCAGCGACACACCGGTCACGGGCAAGTTCGTCTGCTCCGACAAGATGTTGAACCAGCTCCACAGCAACATCTACTGGACGCAGCGGATGAACTTCATAGACATCCCGACCGATTGCCCGCAGCGCGACGAGCGGCTCGGCTGGACCGGCGACGCGCAGGTTTATGTCCGCACCGCCACGCTCAACACCGACGTGCAGGCGTTCTTCAACAAGTGGCTCGTGGACCTCTGCCAGGACAGCCAGCGCGAGGACGGCCAGTTCCCGATGGTCGCGCCCGTGAAAGTCGCCGGCCCCGACGGCGGCCCCGCGTGGCAGGAGGCGGGCGTCATCTGCCCGTGGACCATCTACGAGGTCTATGGCGACCGGCGCGTGCTGGAGCGGAACTACGCCGCGATGTGCCGGTTCATCGAGTTCTGCAAGAACCGCAGCACGCCGGAGCTGCTGCCGCCGGCGAAGTATCATTGCTTCGGCGACTGGCTGAGCATCAACGCCGACACGCCGAAGGACATCATCTACACCGCCTACTTCGCCTACAGCACGAAGCTGCTCTCGCGCGCCGCCGAGGTGCTCGGCAAGACCAACGACGCCGGCAAATACCGCGACCTGTTCAACCAGATCAAAGCCGCGTTCAACAAAGCCTACGTCGCCGGGGACGGCCGCATCAAAGGTGACACGCAGACCTGCTACGTGCTCGCGCTCGTGGTCGGCCTCGTGGACGGCGAGAAGGCGAAGCTGGCGGCGAAGTATCTCGTCGAGAACATCGAGGCGCGCGACAACCATCTCTCCACCGGCTTCATCGGCACCAAGGACCTGATGCTGGCGCTGGCGAAGATCGGCCGCAACGACGTCGCCTACCGGCTCATCCACAACGACACGTTCCCGTCGTGGGGCTTCTCCATCAAACACGGCGCCACCAGCATCTGGGAGCGTTGGAACGGCTGGACGCCCGAGACCGGCTTCGGCGATCCCGGCATGAACAGCTTCGCCCACTACAGCTTCGGCGCGGTCTATCAGTGGATGGTCGAGAACATCGGCGGCATCCGCAACGATGCTCCCGCCTACAAGAAGATCGTCATCGCCCCGACGCCCGGCGGCAAGCTCACCAGCGCCGACGTGCGCTACGACAGCATCCGCGGCCGCATCGAGACCGCATGGAAGAAGAACGGCGACAAACTCACCCTCAACGTCACCATCCCCGCGAACACCACCGCCACCGTCTTCGTGCCCGCCAAGAGTGCCGACGCCATCACCGAGAGCGGCAAGCCGCTGTCGAAAGCCTCCGGCGTGAGGTTCCTGCGAATGGACGGCGACCGGGCCGTGCTGGAGGTGGAGGCGGGAAGTTACAAGTTTGGAACGACGGAGAAATAGTCTGCGAGAAGAATGGAGGTCAAGCCATGAGCCAGCAAGCTGAGAAAGTAACCACGGTGTTCGTCAGTTCTACTTACGAAGATCTTAAAGAATATCGAGAAGCGTGCCGGCGTGTTATCGAAAGCATGGGTAAGGGGTGGGGAGTGCAGTTCCTTGGCATGGAGATCATCGGGCCAGATCATCCCCCTCCCAAGACGGCTTCGCTAGAAATGGTCGAAAAATCTGACATCTACGTGGGCATCTTCGGGATGCGTTACGGCTCGATCGACAGCCAGACTGGCAAATCCATCACAGAGCTTGAATACCGCAAGGCCAAGGAACTGAGACTCCCCTGCCTAATCTTTGTCATTGACGACGACGCGCCCGTCAAAGCCCGCTGCGTTGAGACAGGGTTGGCGGCCGATAAGCTTCGAGATTTGAAGAGGGAGCTCACTGATTTAGCACAGGGCCACACCGTCTACCGTTTTCACTCACCAGACGATCTTGCAAGGGAACTGGCACTTTGCATTGCTAGGGACTTAAAGAAAAAGACGTCAGGCGAACCGTTGAGTGGTCTACGAAGACGAATCGAGCAGGCAATCGCGGACGGTTGTCACTTCATCCGGGAGATGGAAATTCTACCAACGGGCGGATGGTCGTTCTTCGAAGTCGGCCAAGCTACGTGTTGGGATACGGCCAATTCCTTACTCGCTCTAGCTGCGGGCGGCCAAGCGGACAGCGGGGCGTCGCTGCACCGCGGGCACCACTGGTTAATAGGCCATCGTAATCGTAGTGGAGGCTGGCGTTCACCTTGGGAGCAGAACCTCGATGTCTCAACAACGATCGATACCGCGGTTGCCCTACTGGCCTTGAAGGAAACAGGCTACGAGGAGCGACCTTGGGAACTGGATTCAACTGCGAGAAACTTGCTCCAAACGCAGATCCCGGACGGCGGGTGGCCTGACGCCTTCGGGCAGAGTTGGCCTGCTACCGGAGCGACAGCATGGGCGATTCGAGCGCTGACGGCCATGGGATTCCCAACAACGGATCCCCATGCTGAACGTGCCCAAGACTGGCTGCTATCTCAGCAGTGGAAGGATGGCGGCTGGGCGGCTGCTCCTGGGGCTCCATGCAGCACGGTGGGCAAGACATGCGATGCGTTGATGGGGATCTCCTCCTTCGGGCTGAAACGAACCCAAGAGGCCGTGCAACAGGCGCAGGGTTGGCTTCTTCGTGCTCGTCGTCCTTCGGCCTCGGCAGAAGAATTTGGTCGCTCTGTAGGTGCCGAGCCCCAAGGAGTTAATCCGACCATAGAGAACGTCCTCCTGTTCCTTGAGGCTGCATTCTATGCCGGCATTCCAGCAAGTCATGCTCTTGTTAAGGATGATCTGGAATGGATCGTCGGACGGCGTTGGTGGGCCTACACACCGCGCGCTGTGCGCTGTCTCTGTCTGTATCGCAAGTGGATAACGTAGAGCTATCGGTTGGCAGCCAGCATGAGATGAAACCTCGCAGTCATAAGAAGCAGCATTTCGTGCCTGCGTCGTATCTCAAAGCATGGTGCGACCCCTCTGCACCCAAAGGACCGAAGCAGGAGCCTTACGTTTGGGTATTTGATAAGGATGGCGGTAACCCCAGACGAAAGTCGCCTGAGAACATCTTTCACGAAACCGATATTTACACAATCGCCATGCCGGATGGTGAGAGGGATCTCGTTCTGGAGCACGGCCTCCAGCAACTAGAGACCGAGTTCGTGCGAATCCGGGAAAATACCGTTTCTCGTCGGCAACCTCTTAACGATGCACAACGACTATGGCTATGCGCCTTTGTTGCGGCAGCACATGAGCGCACACCTTCGTGGCGAGAACATCAACGTAAACAATGGGAGAAACCTTTGCGTATGATGGAGGACATGATGGAGTGGGCCAAGACGGCAACGCCTGCGCAAAAGCGGGGCGCTGCTTCAATTTGTGCGCCTCCATCCCGATCTGCGGCCAGCCTCGATTACGAACAGGTTAAATCAATTCATCGAGAGCCGCTGCAACAGTTGATGATGCCCATGATCGCATCGGCCATTCCGTTGTTATCCAAACTCGACTTGGCGGTATTTGGAACCAACGATCCAATCGGTTTCATCACTTCCGACAATCCATGTATCTGGTTTGATCCTGAAGATTACAAACGTCCGCCGTTGTATCGTGGTCCCGCTCTGGCGTCCAAGACCACCGAGATAACCCTGCCCGTAAGCCCACAACAGTGTGTCTGCTTGAACCAACATGGTCTCAATGGCTACTTCAAGGCTACCGATGAACTAATCGACGAGTTCAATAGAAGAACAAGATTCCACGCTTGCAAGAGTTTCATCGTTTGCTGCAATCAAACGAAACCCTTCTGGTTCGACCCAGGGAAAGATCCAGATGATTCTTGGGACAAACTGCATCCTAAGAAGAACTGAGAGGCAGGCGTCGGGATCGACTCACGACTCTTGACGATTGATGTTATTGATGCTGGCGCTGGCGAAGATCGCCTGCAACGACGTCGCCTACCGGCTCATCCACAACGACACGTTCCCGTCGTGGGGCTTCTCTCCATCAAACACGGTGCCACCAGCATCTGGGAGCGTTGGAACGGCTGGTCGCCCGAAACCGGATTCGCGCGGTTGGGGGCAAACGAGAACTGGTCATTTTTCGCCAGACGACGGTAGGAACCGCGTAAGTCCCGGTGTTTCGGGCTGTA